>NZ_PGVF01000009.1 GCF_002860285.1 Bacillus sp. M6-12 | reverse complement strand
ATGCGGTTTTTGTATTCATTTGGTATTGGTGTTTGTGCCAGCAATTAACCAATAATTAAATCCCAATATGGTTCAGTGCTTTTTCAACATTTGTATACGATTCTATTGCAGTTAAGCTGCTTCCTATCGAAACACTTTTTGATGCCAGGTCGGGGCGGATTCCAGTGAATACCACTCTTATTCCTAATAAATTAAGGACCTTGTATAGATTAAAGATATGGTTTGCTGCCTCCGTATCAATATTTACGATACCGGAGAAATCAATAATCAGAGTTTTAACCCGGAGTTCACTAATCCTTGGGACAGTAATGGAGAACAGATGCTCTGCTCTTTCAAAATCGATTGAACCGATCAGCGGGAGGACGGCTATCCCATTGTGGATTGGCACTACTGGAGACGCTAGCTTCAGAATCTCCGCACGCCTTTTTTTAGTCTCCTCTTCCGTGTGGGTTTCAAAATCAATAATGGCCTTGGTTAGACCAAGATCGAGCATATAATTTAGCCTGCTTTGTATCATGGCTGCTTCATCTATAGATAAATGATGATTTTTGCTGATAATGGTCAGGCGTTTGTTAAAGAACAACCGGACGTCTGCATAAGGGGCTACAATGCTCGATACTTTCGCACCTGTAGCTGGCCGATTCTGCAGTTCGTATTTTTTATGCCATTTATTAAATTCTGATGCAACTTTCTCGTTATCCTCAATGGTAATAACCTTACCCAGCAGCTTAATGAAATCAGTCTGAAACATAATAGTATAGTTTCTTACGGCTTCGGGCACTTCAAACTCTAATTTATTGATATTATACTCAACAACTTCCACCGCAATCGTATTTGCATTTTCAATTAAATATTCAGAAACCTTGGAAACAGAATTCATTGGTCTCCCCTATCTTTAGGTATGTATATTTTTTATTTAATGATGTTTACACTTTAAAGATACAATAAACTTTAGGATTATAGCAAATATGCTGGAATACTTCACATCATCCGGATCGGAATCATAAGAGTAAACTGGCGCATATAAGAGCATACAGCCAATTTGAGCCTATGGTATGATTTCGTGACAAGCTTTAACAGCAATGCTGCTGGCAACAAATTGATGATGAAATGCCTGGAATGTTGGCTGGTATTTGTCTTCTTCTTTTTGGATAGAGAATGGATTGGCAGCTTGGTTTTACCTTTTTATTAGGAACATAAATAATTCGTGTAATAATAACAGTTATATAGGGTAAGGAATAATAGTAAGAATAACAGAATATAAATAAGATTTTATTGTTGTAAAGGTTAAAAAGCCTTAAAATAAAGATAACTTGTAATTGGTGGACGGTGGTTGGTCATGGATTTGATAAAAGATTTGTTTTTCAATCTTTCAATCATAACGCTATTAATGTTCATCTTTAATCTGTGGGCTGAAAAGTACAATACTGAACCACTCCCTCGTGTCCTCTGTGGAACCGGACTTGTTCTGTCGGTTTTGGTTTGCCTTTTATTTTCTACACCGCTGTATGGAGTAATGATAGATATGAGACAGATTCCTATTATTATAGGCGGGCTTTATTATGGATTTGGCCCTTTATTATCTGCTTTGTCTCTCCTTTTTAGAGGATTAATGTATGGTTTTGACAGTGGTTTTTGGACAATACTCCCACTCTATATCACTTTGGCCATTTTTTTATATTTTGCTCACCCTTGGTTCCAAATGCAAAACTCAAAAAAGCGTCTTTTTGTATCTTTATCAGCTTTGACTATCATGAACATTTTCATGTTATGCAGCTTATTAATATCCGGGCTTCCATTAGAGGGGTTTAAAGCTGTGGCTATCACAACTCTAATTCAATATATCGGGATTTGTTTGCTGTTTTATCTTATAGAAGAAATGAGAAAAAATGAATTTTTCCGGGAGCAGATGGTAAAAGCACAAAAAATTGAATTGGCCAGCCATATGAGCGCGGCTATTTCTCATGAAGTCAGAAATCCTTTGACCGCTGTCCAAGGTTTTTTACAGCTTGCTGCAGAGGATCAAAACATGAATGAGAAAACAAGAGGGTATATTGATATCGCTTTAACCGAGTTAACTGCAGCTGAGCTTGTTATTAAGGATTACTTAACATTTGCACAGCCTGCCATGTCCAAAGCAGAAAAATTTCAGGCGAGCAGCGAACTTAACCAGATTATTAAATCCCTGCAGCCGATGGCTAACATGAATTCAGTAGAAATTATCCAGGCAAACAGCGATAGTTGTTATATTTATGGAGATAAAAGCCGTTTTCGCCAGTGCTTCCTTAATATTATGAAAAATTGTATCGAGGCAATGCCAAATGGGGGCGTTCTAACCATTCTTACTAAAGTTATTAATAACGAAGTAAAAATCAGTATTTCAGATACAGGTATTGGTATGACAGCCGATCAGATTAATCGTTTAGGTGAACCGTATTACTCAACAAAAGGAAAGAAAGGTACTGGTCTCGGCCTAATGGTTTCCTTTAGCATTATTCGGGAATTTAAAGGGAATATAAAAATTAATAGTAAGCCTGGTAAAGGTACAGAGTTTTTAGTCACCTTCCCTGCTCTATAGATATGCCACCAATGAATAATTTTTTGTGCCCAGTTTTGATTGCACATATGTTTCTCTTGCTGTTTTCTCTTACAGAATGTAAGAGTTCCAAGGTTTACTGCTGCTTTATATCTTGGCTTTTTTCAAAATACTCCTCCTAAAATCCACTATGTTATAAGTATGTTAGGTTACACTTCTGTTATATTCCGCTGGATTATACCATTTTTGACCCTCCTTTTTTAAAGGCTTGTTTAAACGATTATGTTGATATTTGAATAAAGCGAACTGTTGTTCTATAATGGTTATATAAATAAGGACAAAAGTGAGTGGTTTCAAGTGGCATTAACGGACATTATTAAGGAGATTGAAAAATAAAAATCAAGACCGAATATAGGGTCCTTAATTTTTATTTGATTAACAGCAATAATTATTTAAAAGTGCTTTTTCAAAAAAATAGGAGAAGTTCAGAACTTCCCCCGCCAACGGCTGCTAATCGTATACTTTAGAAAATGCCGCGTATAATCCTTCAATCACATCTATCCTTACATTATTAATATCCAATTGAGAAAAAGAATGAACCCAATCATAAATAATGTTAGAAACCCCATGTTACTTTTGGTACAACTATATTCGCTATACAGTATTTTGTAATCATTTGATAGGACAGTGCTTTATTGTCCCTTTTTTTCAATTAATTCATTAACATGATGTACTGCTGATTCCAATCTTTTTTGATAATTACCTTTAATCGTTACAAATTCAATTCCATGCTCTTTTAAAATCGATTTAAGAAGTCCATTATTATTGTCACGTATTTCCTGTTGCCCAAATGATCTCGTTCCATCATCAACCCATTTAACATCTGGCTCTAAGAAAAGCCATAAATCATATTTTTGAAGTTTAATAATCTCATCTAAAATGGGTTGTCTTTTACTTAGGTATGCTTGCGAAAAATACTGAGTAACTGCAGCCTCTGTATCAACAAATAATACTTTGTTTGCTTTTTGAAGCTGTAGTTTTTCATGATACTTATGTTCAAACGCTATTTCTGGATAATCCTCAGGGATAGTAATTTCTTCACATCCACCCAGTCGTTCATAGAAAGTCCTGCCATATTCTTCAACATATGAAGTATTATATAAATTAGCTAAGTTCTTAACTAAGGTTGATTTACCGCAGCTTTCTGTACCTACAATTACAACCTTTTTTGCAAAGTATGGCTGAATTATTTTAGGAATCATCTCCCAGTGTTTCATTACACCTTCTTCGCGTAATTTAGTGCCTGAAATCGGATAGGCATCTCTTTCCGAATCAATGATGATATGCTGTGCATTTGGATACAATTTATTAAAAATTGAGCTATATGTGTGTTCAGAACTAAATACCACATCGATTGGCCGTCCTATCTTCTGTTTAATTCCCTCTGCACCTTTTTCCCAGTCAGAGAATTGTCCGGTTTGTTCTTCATAAACCTGATGTACATGAACATGGTCTAAATCATTTGTTAACTGAGTCCACCAGCGTAAACGCATAGTAAAGTCAACATGTTCAATTTTCCCGCCTTCACAAAGTAACTTTTCATATTCAGTATCATGAGAAACGATTACATGCAGCTCATCTACCATTGTAGAAGCTCTGATCATCGCATATACATGACCCAAGTGAGGAAAGGGAAGAAACTTCCCTCCATACATTCCAACTTTACCTGCTGTCAACTAAACCCCACCTGCTTCTTTGACATTCTTATCCAGTTAACATAGCCATAGATGCTATTTACTAAGAAGGCAGACCACATAACCATCATTGACCAATCATTTCCTCCAGTTTTAACAAGAGTAATGACCCATAGAATAATAGATAGTATGTTTACAACAATCCATAAAGCCCATTGTTCTGCAAAACGCTGTAGCATTAATAATTGAGCTACTATAGATAGCACAACGGCTACAGAATCCAGACGAACCTGCTGACCGCCAATTAGATGAAGAATATACGCATAGCCTGCTGAAGATACTGCTGATATTAAAACTAAATATACCCAGCCCTTTGCTGATAATCTCTTTACAACGACATCTTCACCAATGGTGCTGTCAGGGGTTTTATGTTTTGACCACGTGTAAATGCCGATAAATTGAATCGGAAAATAAAATAGGCCATTCAGCATCGCTTCTCCATATAGACCATATGTATAAGAGATATAGGCATAAGTCCCAGTTTGAATAATCCCGAAATAGTAGTTAGCTATTTTCCCTTTAGCGACCAATACGACACAAATCATACCTGTGAGTGAAGAAACAAACCCTAAAAGGGAGTCGTCCCAGGCAAAAAACAAATACACATTAATCAAAGTGAAAATAACAATCCATACCTTTTCAAATAGTGTCCAATCCTTAAATATTTTCATAACCTGCCTCCATTTGAAATTTTAAGTTATTTCTCTTACTGAGATTACCATATCTTGGAGTACTGCACTATGCCTTCTTAGGTGCTAAGTCGAAAAAGAAACCTGTAAAAAAGAATTATTTTACAAAAAGCAAAGCCCTTCTCGATTGAAAAGGGCTTCTGATTTATTATTCAATTGCTATTTTATTTGTTTAGCCCCCATAAAGAGCTTTTATCATGTTCTTGGATAATGGAATTAACAATGTGATCAGAACTCCATTCCCCTGATGAAAAAAGGGTGATTGGATATTTTTTAGGAAACAAAATCTTAGTAATATTACTTGGCGGCAATCCATCTTCGTGGAGCTTTTCCACTTTCCCTTGAAGCTCCACCAAATAATCCAGCTTTCTCTGCAGGGCAGCACGCCCTTCATTCAGGTATCCTGCATGACAGCAAAACACATCTCCAAAATCAAATGTTAATACCTTTTTTAAAGACTCAATAATATCAGGAATGTTTTCATCCCGTAAGATAACCTTTGTCCTTTCCTGACAAAATAAATCTCCGGTAAAAAGCTGACCTGTCTCACGATTGAAGAATGCAAGATGGTCCAAAGAATGGCCTGGCGTTTGGATGACATCCCAAGTGGCGTTGCGTGAAGTAAAAGTTTTCCCGATGGTTTTCGCATGAAACGGTTCCCGCTTACCCCAAAATAATTTACGGTACAACGGATAATCTGCCTTCTGTTTACAATTTTCAATATGTAAATCATTCATAAAAACAGGTAAATTAAACTCCTGCTGCAAAAACGCAGCACAGCCTGTATGATCTTCATGAAAGTGTGTGACTACGACTTGATCAATATCCATTTCTTTAAAAAATGATTGAAACTTTTTTTCTAGTGATTTTGCCCCTGTATCAATTAAAACGCCGTCTATGGCGAAGCAATATACATTTAATTGTATTCCTTGTAACGCTAGAGTTCCATTGCAAAATTGAACACCATTCACTGTCCCCTGTATGAAATTCTTTTTAATTAGCATGATGCCCCCCTCAAACCTTCTCTTTTCCATATTTTAGCACCAAATGAACGTAAGCTTCAAAAAATTACTCCATCATCATATATATAAGCTAATACATTTTTATTAGTTGAGCCTCTGTTTATTTTGTTATAATGTGGTTTGTTATCAAAAAAGCTTACAGAATGGAGAAAACATGAAAACAAAATTCATGCTGCTGACAGCAGTTATCATCAGCACATTTGTCCTGGCTTCGTGTTCAAATAGCGGATATGAGGATGCAATGGATAAGGGAATTAAGAGTCTTGGAGAAAAGGATTATCATGGAGCGGCGATTTATTTTGAACTGGCACTGGATGAAAATGAAGGTGATCAGAAAGCTTCCGCTTACTTCAATCAAGCCAAACAGATGGAAAAGGCCTTGGAAGCTGCTGAAGACAAAGAATTTGATACAGCGCTGGAATCACTTGATATGGTCATTGATAATAAAGACGGGCTGAAAACTGTTCAGACGGACGCCAAGAATCTAAAAAGCCAAATTAGCTCCGATAAGGATCTTATTACTTCGGTTGAGGAAAAAATTAAATTGGTTGAAAGCCTTATAGAAAACGAAAGCTACAATGCAGCACAAGAGCATATGCAGCTTTTGCAAAAGGAGATAGAATCAGAGGAAAAACTATCAGGCTACCAATCTGAAGTCACTGAGCTAAATGAACAAGTGGAGCTGGCTTTGAAGGAGCCTGAAATACCTGAAACTCAGCCTGCAGCAGAAAGGGAGACTAAGGAAAAGAAAACTGCAGGTAAGAAAACAGACGACAAGAACAAAAACAAAAAAATGGCTTACTCCTCTTATACCAATGGCCGTTTTGGCTTTAGCATGCAATATCCGACGGGTTTAGCAATGGATCCTCCACCAACCAATGGCGATGGAGCCAGATTTTATAATGAAGATTTTGAAGTCACAGCCTTTGCCGGCCACTCAAATGTTATTAGTGAGGGAGAAACGATTGAATCCTATTACCAGGATGACATCAACAGCATTCCGGTGGAAATTGCCTATAAAAGATTAGCAAAGGATTGGTATGTTCTCTCATATAAAGAAAACGGAAGGATTTATTATAAGAAAGTGTACTTTGGCCAGGTGGCCTTTAACACGTTTATCATTTCATATTCTGAAAGCATGCAGGAAACATACGGTCCAGTTACTGAACATATTGCAAAAACATTTAGTGCATCCGTTAATTAAACAAAAAAGGTCCCAGGTGTTGTACACTGTACCCTATAGAGTAGACACTTTTTGATAAGTAGCATCAAAGATATTGTTAGCTGTCTCTAACAAAAATGCCAGGAATCATCCCTTTTCGGGATTAGTTCCTGGCACTTCTTCTATTTATTTACTTGATTTGCTGCTCGGTGTGCAGGTTAGGCAGTTTTTGCTTCTTGCCTTTTTCCGCCTTAGGTCCCTGGTTTTCAGGGCGGACCAAATCGTACATGGCTGTTCCGACGATCTCGGCAACATCCTGCAGCTTTTCTTTGCTGATTTTATCAATTGTATCTTCTGGAGTGTGGTACCAAGGCTCAAGTGGTCGATGAATAAATGATGCTGAAGCAATTCCTGCTTCAGTGAACGAAACATGGTCGCTGCTTCCGCCTTTCTCCAGAGGTGTTGGTTCACCGTTTAATCGGGCGCTTGATGCTTGGGCGGTATCCGAGACGATATTTGGATTACCGTCAGCTACATTGATGACCAGATCACCCGCATCCCGGCTGCCAACCATATCGAGGTTAAAATAACCGACGAAGCGATTCTTTTCATCTTCAGAAAGCTGGCTTGCATAATAGTCTGAGCCAATCAGCCCCAGCTCTTCCGCACCAAATGTAATGAACCTCAGCTCTGTATTGGTCGGCAGATCCTTCATTACACGGGCAAGCTCAAGTGTCATGGCCGTACCGGACGCGTCATCATTCGCACCCGGTGCATACTCGACAGAGTCGTGGTGTGCTCCAAGTGCTACGATATCATTTGTAGCTTTGTTTTTATTGGTCGGATTCTTTGTGGCAATAACATTATGCGAGGTACGAATTCCTCCCTCGGCACCTTCAATATTAATGTTAGCAGAACGGGTCACAGTATTATTATTTAAAGAATTTTTGAGAGCTGTTCCTACTTCCTGCGTTACAGAAACAACAGGAACATATTTATCGTTTTGCCCACCTAGTGTACCGTTAATTACACCTGGAGCATTGTTAAAAATGATCACTCCCTCTGCACCTTTGCCAGCGGCGTTTAATACCTTTTCAGAAAACGAAATGGATCCGCGCTCTACGAGAGCAATTTTACCTGTTAAGTTTACATTAGCAACTTCCTCAGAAGTACCTAAACCTACATAAAACAGATCACCGGTAACATTGCCATTAAGCCCATATGTAAAGGACTTCGGCTCCAGCTCTCCAGCATGTCCGCTTATAGACAGTTCAACGGTTTTTGGTGCAGTGTAGCCATAGAATTCGAATTCCTGAAGCTTCGTTTTGTAGCCATACGATTCAAATTGCTCCTTCACAGAAATAGATTTATTTAATAGAAATTTAGACAGTAACCGGCATTTTTTTAAAAAATTTAATAGGACCACTGCCTGAAACAGCAATAGCCTCTCTTACCTTTTCAGATTGAGGAATAATCCCGCTGGAACAATTATTTTTTTCCTATTAGGGGTTGATTTTACAAATATCTACTTCATGTCTGGTATCCTGATTTGCAATTAAAATGGAAGCATGGATGGTAAATCAATGGTTGATGATACTATGTTTTACAATCTTAAAATTAAAGTACTAACCTTTACATAAAAAGTACAACATTCATACACTTTCTAGTTATTTCTAAGTTACTCACAAAATGCTCTTCACTCGAGGAACGTTTTTACATTTCTTTCGTCTAATACAATAAACAATGAAGCAATTTTTTATTTGAGGTTTCTTATGAGGTGGTTATTTGAAGAAAATCCTTTTGCTGACAACGTTTACTGTGGTTCTATTGATAGGCATTTTTATCTTTACATTTGGAAGTGCTTTAACTCAGGAGGGTAATCCTGCTCCAATCTTGACATCCATCATGAAACTTGAACTTTTTAATAATGGATATGAAAAAATTTCAGACAGCCATAATATGGTTACATATGTATCGGAAAAAAAAGGGAAATATGCATTTAGATTTACAAAGAAATTCATGAAAGATCACGGCTGGTCATTCAAAGAGCAAATTGGTTCTGGACTTTTATTTGTGAAAAATAAAAAAGTAGTGACCATTGAAACCAGGCAGTATACAAAGAATTATTATCTATGGAAGCTTCCAAAAGAAGCATTAAAATAAGATTGTAAATCTATAAAGATGGAATATTTTATGAAGGGTTCCCTTCATTTTTTCAAAATCCTTTATTACATTTCCATTGGCTTGACAGTAAATTATAATTTATTTATATGGACGATGTTAGGGAGGATTTATCTAATGATTGGCGATCGCATTAAAGCTTTACGGACATTTAAGAATATGACACAAGATAAACTGGTTGACGGGATTGCTTCTATTGCCTATCTAAGTAAAGTCGAGAACGGCCAGGCAAAGCCTTCTGAACTATTCTTAATGCAAATAGCTGAAAAGCTGTCTATAGATGCAGAGGTATTATTAAAGCCTTCTTTGTCTTCGGTAACTGAAGTGCAGGTTGAAAAGATTTTACATGATTACTGGAAAAGGAAGATCCTGCATGACCGGGATATCAGTCTATTTAAACTATTATCAACTGAGCTCCCAAACAATAAAATTTTGCTGATGGTTTTTTCTGTATTGATCAGATTCTATTACAGCGATTCAAGATTAGCCGAGGCTAAAGAAGCTTATTATTTTTCCAAACGGATTGTAAAGCATGAAGAAGTCACTGATGATGAGAAGGAAGCAGCTTTTTATTATCTGTATGCCTGTGGGGTTTTGCATATAGAATTATATGAATTTCAAAAAGCGAATGAGTATTTTTTGCGGACGGAAACATATCTCCCCAATGATAACCGCGAGAAAGCCAGGGTATATTACAACCTCAGTCTCGTAAATGAAAGGATAAATACAGATAAAACGCTTTGTCTCTATTATTCTGAAAAAGCGTATGAGTTCATTAAAAAAACTGGCGACGCCAATCGGACTGTCAAATTTCTGCTGTTTCGTTCTATTCAGTTTTTTTCCATTAACCAGCCGGATAAGGCGATGGATTGTGTACTGGAAGCGCAAAAATTAGTCCCTTTGAACGACAGTGATCTAAGATTAAAGTCTTCTATCATTTATAGTTTTGGCAGGATCCATCAATTGAAAGGTGAAATTGCCGAATCCATCCAGCATTTCAAAGAATTTATTAGTCTAGTGGAGCCTCATTTTCCCGAAAAAGCAAGCAGGGGCTATAAACGGCTTGCAGAAATCAGCATCCAGCAAAAGGAGTGGGAATCTTCTGCAAATTATCTTGAGCAGGCCCAAAACATAGCAAAAGAATTTAAAAAAGTTTTCTTTGATAAAGAGATAAAGCTATTAGAAATATTCACCTATAAGATTAAACAGCAGAATGATAAATATGAAAAAGAAATGCAAAAACTGCTCTCCTATTGTACTGAACAGCATGATTATGATTTGGGCAAGTATTTAGCATCTGAACTCGGTGTGTATTTTTATGAGCAGCAGGCCTATAAAAAGGCTGCATCGGTTTTTAAACAATCTTATGAATTTGAAAAAAAACTGAATCAGGAAAAGGTGCAAATAGTTGAAGGGTACCGGTTTGAATTTTAATTTTATTTGAGACCAATGTACTTCAAGGAACCTCACATTGGACCTAGCTGTTTAAGAGAATCTTACGGCTGTACCCGGATCATTGAGATAAATAGAATATTAAAATGAATATCTCCCAAAACAGTGAACTCTTTGCTAAAGCGGACTGAAATCAGAGCTCCTTTAGTTATCTTGTAATATACTAAATAACTTATTTGAAATAATTTTTGAGTCCTAATTTTGGTTTAGTTTGAAAGAGCTAATCAAGCTTTAGTGTTAAATATTACCTTATTCCAGGCTCCTGGCCCTTCTATCTCTCTTTAAGGAATTCAAGGGCTAGATTTGCTGTGATTTCTGGTGCCTCCAAGGACATTAAGTGCCCTGCACCTTCGACTATTTTAGAGGTTATATTAGGCATTATTTTTGATCTTTCCATTACCTGAATAGGATCATACATTACTTCGTATTCCCCTAATAGCAACAAAAGCGGGGTCTTTATGGAAGATAACTCCTGATCGGTGAATACGTATGGAAATCCAGTTTTTTTGGGCTTCCCTCCCCTTTTTGTGTCCAGCCACATCATTCCAGCGATTAATTGATTGGCGATTTGTTCTTTTACAGTATATCGGTCTTCAAATATCCAATTAAGGAATTTTTCTACCCCTTCTTTATTTTGGATCATTCCAAATGCATATGTGTAGAATTCAGGAGTAAAGTGGACAAAAGTCTCTGCCGGACTCATCACGACCACCCGGTTTGCCCTATTCGGCGCATGCACCAGGAAGTTAATCAGATTAAGTCCTCCATAAGAAAGCGCCACGAAATTTGCCTTTTGAATGTTTAATTTATCGAGTACCTCCTCAAGCCATTTTGCATGACCTCTTCGGTTCGTAAATTCCTTGGCAGGCACACTCTTATTTTTATCTCCCATGATATCGACTGCAAACACCCTGTATTCCGAGCTATAATTTTCCACATTAGGATACCACATTGTTGAGCTCATACTTGCTCCATGCAACAAAACAAGTGGCGGTAACTCAGGATTCCCACATTCAATAACATTAGTCAAACCGAACGACGTTTCAATAAAGTGCTCTGTATAACTTACCGGCCACAGTTTTAAACTTTCATCATAAGCATTCATAAAATTTCTTTCCTGTTGTTTTATATCTGGCTTACAGCACATTATAAGCTCCTTTCTCCTTTATTTAGATACTTTCAACTTTCTATTAATAGTCTTTCGAGCGGTTCTTCTTAACCTTTACTTCTTCATCAAGCGCGTCAGCTAATTTATTTAGGACAGCGATAGCCTTGCTGTCAGTTACTTCTCCCAGTTCATTGAATTTTAATGCAGCATGCGGGATCAGCACTTCCGGTCTTCTGATTAGATCTGCGTTTAGTGCAAATAAGATTTCTCTTAGATGCAGCTGTCCCTTGATCGTTCCGAGCAATCCAGGTGTTGCTCCCATAATAGCCACCAGCTTATTTGCTAAAGGCGTGTTCACTATCGGCCTCGAAAGCCAATCCAGGCTATTTTTTAGCACGCCAGTGATCGAGGAATTGTATTCCGGTGAACTGATCAGGACCGCATCTGCCCTGCTGACCTGTTCTGCGAGTATTCTAACCGGCTGCGGCAGATTGGACTCTAAATCAGTATTATATAGAGGCAGAGCGGATAGATCGGCCAGTTCAAACGAGTAATTTTCAGGCAGCATTTTGCTCATATGCAGCAATAGATTTTTATTGATGGATTCTTTTCTAAGGCTGCCGCAGATTCCGAGAATTCTAATATTGTTCATTTTCTTGCTTCCTCCCTTATTTTTTTCCAAGTGGTTCTTTCCTGCTCACATGAAAGATGTATCTATCGGCAGAATTTATAACAGCCTCTTTTGCATTGTTTTTTATATTTTTGTTAAATGCATCATACATACCAGCAAAGTGATAGTTTTCCAATGAATCTCTCATTCGTTGAACTTCAAAGGAAGGAAGCGGGATTCTGTTTGGATAGCTGTACATAAAGGTTACCCAGCGGTTGTCAGCGACTATATATATTGTATCTCCGACTAATAATGACCCTCTGCCTTCAGAACCTTTGCTCCAATGTAAGACCGAGCTTCCGGCAAAATGCCCGCCTAAATTGATCGCTGTTATTTCCGGATTTATACTAATGGCTTCCCCTTGCCAGAATACATATCGGCTTGAACTTCTCGTGGCCCACTCTGAATCGGATTCATGTATATAAATAGGGCAGTCAAAGGCTTCTGCCCATTCTGCGATAGTACTGTAATAATGAGGATGGGAAAGTACAATGGCCTGCAATCCTCCAACATCCCAAATAGCCTGCTTTGTTTCTTCATCCAGCAAAGTTATACAGTCCCAAAGCACATTTCCATAAGTTGTGGTAATTAAGTAAGCATTCTGGCCAATTCCCACTTCAGGGAAAGTCTTTATGGTGTATAGATTAGACTCTACCTCGGAAATGCGATTTTTGCAGCCGCTTTTTTGAAGATCCGCCAACGTCGTCCATTGCTGGCCGCTTTCCGGGATATATTGTCTTTCGTCAGAACAAATAATGCATATTTTTGGGTGATTTTCAGATTGGTCGTACTGTACACCACATGCAGAGCAAATATAATTTTCCATAAATCCTCCCTTTAACCTTTTTTGCTTTATTAAGTTAAGTACATTTCAAATATAAATCTAAATTCAGTAAAGAAGAATATGTTAAATTGCATAAAAAAAACACATAAAAATGTGTTTTTTTTAAAAGCGGATTTAACTAATTGGAGTACAACTTTGTAAATAGTTATTACTTACTACAACCCAGTACTTACCCTACACATACTCATTCCGACTAGAACCCACTCCCGCAATCGTCATAATCAAACCAACGGCTAAGATGATTATGAGAGGAATTGTCCAGGAATGTGTCAAGTCATAAAGAAAACCAATGAAAAATGGCCCTATCGCCGCAAAAACATAACCGACAGATTGTGCCATCCCTGATAGATCGGCTGCTTGTTGTGCATTCATTGCACGCATTCCTAGAAGTACTAACGCGTAGCTAATGGTACCACCTAATGCTATACCTATACAAAATATCCAGATGAATGTGAAGATTACATTTTTGCCAACAAGTAATCCGCCATACCCTGCTACAAAGAACAGACCAAGGACTATTGGTATTATGCGCTGGTCTTTCAATCTTCCAGCGATTACCGGTGTGATAAAAGTAAATGGTACGCCGATAAATTGAAGAAGAGAAATCATCCATCCAGCTAACTCAATACTTAATCCTTTAACCAGCAGAATGTCAGGAAGCCACGTTACAGTTACGAAAAAACCAAAAGACTGCAATCCCATAAATAAGGTAACCTGCCATGCAAGAGATGAGTGCCAAATCCTAAACTCCCCTGGCTGAGTTTGTTGGGTGACAATCGGTCCTTTATCATGTACCCGTAATTGAGGAAGCCATAGTAAAACTGCAATTACGGTTAGAATAGCCCAACAAAATAACGCTTTTTCCCAGCCTAAACCAAAACCTTGGGCAAGCGGAACGCTTAAGCCGGCACCCAGCCCTGCAAAGATAACCAGAACTGTAGAATAAACACTAGTCATCAGGCCCACCTTAGCAGGGAACCGGGATTTAATAAGACCTGGCAGGAGCACATTACATACAGCGATTCCTATACCAATGAACGCTGATCCTATATATAGCATAGGGACCGATGAGATGGATCTAATACACATGCCACAGAACAAAATGATTAAACCCGCAAATAACGACCATTCGTTCCCAAATTGTTTTCCTATTTTAGGTATTAAAAATGAAATAATTGCAAACCCGATTAACGGTATGGTTGTTAATAAACCTGCAAATCCGTTTGTTAAACCTAAGTCTGTCCGTATTGATCCTATTAACGGTCCGACAGCTGTTATAGCAGGACGTAAATTGGCAGCAACCAAAATGATTCCCGCGATGAGAAGGACTTTCCGGGCAGGCGATGATTGAGTTACTGACAATGGGTTATTTTCGTTAATGTTTATTACCTCGCTTTCTATGGCTAAAAGGTCTAAGTAGAATAATAATATATGGTTTTTTTGCCCTTTAATTTTGTAAAGTTTTCGCTTTTTATCATTTCAATTTCTTCTTTAATAAAGAGATATAAATTTGGGGGATTCGGATTATATGGTGGAATACCGTTTCGTTTTGTTATGTCACTATATTTTCGTACTGTTGATTAATTTGTTGTCTATTTTTATTTACCATCAATTGGTTTGAAAATAGAAATATGTTTAAATAGTCGTACAACAACGTTGGGGGTAGTATTTTTGAATAAACCTGCCTTTAAAGTTACTTTCTTAAGTTTTATGTTGAATGCCCTGCTTATATTTGCTGGACTGCTCCTTATTCTTCCCTTTCTTGCCCAGCCTGTGCAGGATATTCACCCAGCATTATACATCCATTTTTATAAATATTATTTTGATTTGTATACGATTGTTATTAGTATTTGATTTGCTGCTTTGCTGTCTCTCGGATTCTACAAAATCGCATTTATTACAAAAGCTCGAATTGTTTTTCTTGGCTTTCAACTTATTGTCTTGATGCTTTAATCAAGATTGTTTATTTTAACCTTGATGATCTCAACATAATGATAAGTTGTCCTAATTTCGAATAATCAGTGAGGAAATACTATTTAAGCAGAGAACATTTGAGCAACTTTTCAAATCGTGCTTTTTTATTTGGTTGTTAAAACTGCCACCTGCGTTTGGATTATAGCTGCTTACCTGTATGAGTCTACTGCGTAATATTTGGTATTTTAATAAAATGTTAAAATATATTTTCCACTACATAATCCGAAGAGCCTAAATTCCTCTAAATGGCAATTTCCTTGTTCCAACAATAAATCTCAATCTGATCCTTACCAAAAATCATTCTCACATTCTAAAGTTAGTATATTTTTTTAATTTAAAAGAACGTTATAAAGATTTACACACACTAAAGCGACACAGATCTCTTGATGTTAAGCTAGACGCTCCTTCAACTTCCGCGGTTCGGGACTTCATCCTATTATACATTGGACACACATGCTGGGTGCAAAAAAAACGTTCCTTTTGATAAAGGAACGTTGTTTACGTACGAGTAAATCATTTATTCATTGTTTCTTAATCATCAAATGCTTTTAACGCATTAACTCCATGAGCAAGTGCGGAACCAGCTTTTAATGCTGTTGCCACCATTATTGCTTCAGTTACTTCTTCTTTAGTGGCTTTTGCTCTTTTCGCTCCTTTTGTATGGATATCTATACAATAAGGACACCCTGTTGTGTGAGCAACCGCCACCGCGATAAGCTCTTTTTCTTTAATACTGAGCAAACCCGGTTTCATAGTTTGATTATCAAACTCGATAAAAGCTTGGAAAACATCTCCATTCAGTTGAGAGAATTCTTGAAGACGATTAAAATAAGAAGCCTTATATAAATCTTCATCACCTGTTTGATCATAGGCATTAAGGGCGTTTACACCATGAGCAAGTGCAGAACCAGCTTTTAAGGCCGTTGCCACCATTATCGCTTCTGCCATTTCTTCTTTTGAGGATTCCTGGGCTTTAGCCTGTTTAACGTGTACTTCAATGCAATAAGGACATCCTGTTGTATGAGCAACCGCTACGGCAATCAACTCTTTTAACTTTATAGTCAATTTACCTTCGGTTAGCGCCTTCTTGTCAAAGGCCAAAAAAGCTTTAAAGGTATCAGGTGCTAACTTGCCGAATTCAGAAATACGGGGAAAATATGATTTCTTGTATAAACTATCATTACTCATTGTTTTTTCCTCCTGTCATAAAAACTACTATTTTATTTCGTTCCTTTCCATTCACAATGATATTCTTAAACGTTTTTGTGTACATAAGGTTGATCATTTCTTGTGAGGTTGACTTTATTAACACTCATTTCGATTGTGATTATGATTAGGCACTCTTCAATAGTTTTTGGTCAGTAACAGTGGTAAAACAATAAGAAACCCATGATTACATTTGATATATTTATTTATTAAGTTCTAGTCCTCCAAAAAATAAAATACTAATTACCGTATAAAGGCCCCAATATTGCCAACCTAATTTCACCATTAGCTCATCTACTTGAGATTGAATTGATTTTGTTTTGCCTTCTCCCAATGTTGAATTCCAACTTCCAGTCGAACCGCTTGAAACCCATAGGATTTCAGCAGCTCTACGGCTTCAGTAGCAGATACACAATAGGGTCCTCGACAGTACGCAATTATTTCTTTATCTTTTGAAAGTTCTGATAATTTTTTATTTAAGTCTTCAATTGGTATAGAGATAGCACCTGGAATATGCCTGGCATCATATTCGGACTTAGGGCGGACATCCACCAATGTAATATTCCCGCTGTCAATTCGCTTTAACAAAGCTTCCAAACCGATACTTTCTAATTGATTGGGTCGTTCAATGAAATCTTTACGTAACTGATTTATTTCCTCAAAACGATCTTCTGCCACCTTTTGAAGAGATTGTATTAAATCGCACACTTTTCTGTTCGCCAATTGATAAACTGCAAATGTTCCTTCTTTCCGGAATTTGACCAATCGCACTTCCAGTAAAGTTTGTAAATGCTGAGAAGTGTTTGCTACACTCATTTCTGTCTCTTTGGCTAACATCTCAACCGATTTTGGACCTTGGGAGAGTATGTCTAGTAATTCAATTCGCTTTGGACTATTTAGTGTTTTGCCGACTCTTGAAAAATGGTAATAAATAGAATCTTTAAACTCTCGTGATTGCACACATGTTTTCCTCCTTAATCTAATTCCTATTTCCTAAAACAGGATAAAGTCTTCGATTTTTCTAGCTCTCCCTAAATGATAACATGGAAAAATACACCTGTCATTTCAGTGAGCAAACAAACTCTTGATACCAAAGACTTGCCCCTTAGCAAGGAAAATAGGTAGTGCCAGTGAGGACGGAGAGACGTAAGTTGAAATTAATTATAATTAAAAAGAACCACCTGTATTGGCAAAGTAAGGAGGGTTATTTTTCAATTAACTTTGATATTGAAGCTTCCTTGAGAAGCTTTTTTAAGAAAATTACTTTTTTTAGTTGTAGATGTTTTCCCGACTGTATTCGATTCCTAATTTGAATTTACAACGATTCCCCCTCCTTAATATCCTGTTTACTATGTTTCATATTATATAAGCGATGCATCGCAATAAAACCTCCAATAGGTCCAGGTAAAAGTATAAGAAATACAAAGCGCCAACCTATGACAGATTCAAGAAACGGGATGATCCATATAACAAACATGGTTAGGGCAAATCCGATAGCTAATTGAAATGTTAAGGCAGTCCCTACATATCTTTGGTCAGCATGCTCAGTGATAAGGGCTGAAAACTGTGCTGAATCGGCTATAATGCTAATTCCCCAGATAATACCTAAAATTACTAGCAACCAAGGTGAACGACCGTATATTAGTCCAATAAGTAAAGTAATAGATCCCGAAATGGAGAGAGACCATAAAGTTAATCGTTCACGTCCAATCCTGTCAGATAAAATGCCTCCTATCCATGAACCAAAAAATCCAGAAGCTATTACAAGAAACGTTAATATTGAAGATAAAGTAGGTTCGCTGTTCATACCGCTTGATTCCAAGCTTTTTGCTGCAAAAATTCCAAACCATGACCACATTGCATACAGTTCCCACATATGTCCAAAATATCCATAGTTTGCAAGTCTAACAGGTCTATGTTTAAGTAAACGTGGAAGTGCCATTGGCTCAAACTTACCAGCAGGCAAAGGATATGGTCCAACATAAACAAAGAATCGAACCAATAATCCTGCAATTATAGAAGTTGTTCCAGTTATTATTAAGACAACTTCCCAGGAAGCAGTTCCCACACCTCTAAATAGGTGTGGGAACGCGGATCCTAGTGTAAGTGCGCCCACTAAAACTCCTAATGCCATTCCTCGTCTTTCTCGAAACCATGTTGATAGTAATTTGATCCCTGGACCATACACGCCTGCTAAAGCGATCCCAGTAATAAAGCGCATTATTAATGCTCCTGTAAGCGTATGGACAATTATTGCTGTTAAGATCGTAGAAACTCCGGCTATGCATGCAGACCAAAAAAATAACACGGGTGGTTGAATTCGGTCAGGTAAATTAATAAAAGCTGAAAGTAAGCAACCAATAACAAACCCTGCCTGCACCATTATTGTAAAGAAGCTTCCCTCTGTCGCAGTTAACTCCCAAAGTTTGATTAAGTCAGGTAACACAGCTGTCATGGAAAACCAAGTAGTCATAGTACCTACCATTGAAATCGACAGTGTTAATAAAATTCGTAAATGGGGTTTACTGTATTCGACTTTATTATTTAATTTGGAATTAACCATTTAAAGCAGCAGTATAAGTCACCGCAGTTCCTTCTAAACATAATACGCCTTTCTGGTTATAAACAGTGGTCTTAATGTTACAAATCGGTTTATCGTCTCGCACTTCCACTATTTCTACCTGTCCTGTAATGGTGTCACCAATGTACACTGGATTGGCAAATCGCCATTCCACTGACAAAAACACAGATCCTGGCCCAGGTAAATGCTCTGCTACGATAGTATTTAGTATCCCGGTAGTAACGCCCCCCTGAACAATTAACCCTCCAAAGCGAGATGCTTCCGCTGCCTTCTTATCTGTATGAAGCGGATTTCTGTCCCCTGTCAAAGCGCTAAACAACTCGATGTCTGCAAGAGTAATATCTTTTGATATTTGTGAGGTCGCTCCCTGTTCCGGTTTACCAAAACGTGTATAAGTCCAACCATTCTTCATATTAATGTCAGCCATTTTATCTCCCCTTAATAATGGTTTAATATTTTACTTACACTTCTATTAAAACAGCTACTCCTTGGCCTCCACCACCACACATGGACGCTATACCCCTCCCGCCCCCGCGCCGCTTCAGTTCTAGGGCAAGCGTTAATAGTAAACGAAAACCACTAGCTCCTAGAGGATGACCGAGAGATATGGCCCCCCCATTCACATTAATCACATCTGTAGGTAATCCTAATTTCCGTTGACTAGCTATAACCACACTAGCAAAGGCTTCGTTAATCTCAAATAAATCAATATCGGATAATCGCAATCCTGTACGCTCCAATACAGATTGGATTGCATTTGCAGGTTTTAGATGTAAAGTAGGATCTGGACCTGCTACATTTGCCCAATCGACAATAGTTGCAAGGGGAGCTTTACCTATTTTTTCACAAAATTCTAAACTTGATATCAAACCAGCACTTGCTCCATCCGACATCTGACTTGCATTCCCTGCTGTAATCGTACCCTCTTCTTCAAATGCCGGGTTAAGCTGTGCTAATTTTTGCAAGGTAGATTGAGGTCGAATACACTCGTCTTTGGAGATAAAATGATTAGATAACTTTACTCCAACGATCTCTTTTTCAAACCTTCCTTCGGTTTGAGCTTGAACTGACCTTAATTGTGATAGCAGGGCATATTCATCTTGAGCTTGCCGTGAAATATTCAAATCCCGATTTGCCTTTTCAGATATTCCACCCATCGATGTATCCGAAATTGCACACCATAATCCGTCGTTAAGAGTATCACAAAACTCTACGTGTCCCATTTTTATTTCTTTCCGTAATACAGAAACATGGGGTGCATTTGACATCGATTCAAACCCTCCAACGATGAACAACTCCCCTTCCCCTCTTTCAATACGACGAACTGAATCTGAAACAGCTGCCAAACTAGCGAGACAAACATTATTCAGAGTCATCGCCGGTGTAGTTGGGTCTATTCCAGCCTTATAAGCCACCTGACGTGCAGGATTTTGCCCTTGGCCAGCTTGAATTACTTGACCGAGGATAACACCCTCAGCAGTAACTGATTCAGGAACACGGCGGATAAGCTCTGTCACTACACTAGCACCAAGTTCGACAGCTGATTTTGAGTATAGACCTCCTTTAAACCGGCCTATAGGTGTACGCACCCCGTCTATTAAAACAGCTTTTTTCATTTAATCCTCCCCGTATGATATATTTGAAAACGCAGATCAACAAAAAATTCATGTGCTAAATAAAGGATATTAGCAGCTATAATAGTTGAGTAACTTTGTTTCAAATAGCACATGTCTATTCCTTACATGGTTATTATTGTTGACCTACGTAAACCATCTACTTCATCTGTTGTGCTGCTGAAACTATGTTAAGGAGTCACGGAATGTTTCGCGTGCGAATAAAGTTGAAATAATGCTCAGCACTCCAAGCGCGATAAGATAAAGGCAGATGGGCCAGCTTTTACCATCAAATTCTGCTAACAACCAAGTGGCGATTATAGGCGAAAACCCACCTGCTAGAATGGCACCTATCTGGTAGCC
The DNA here is from genome assembly GCF_002860285.1 of Bacillus sp. M6-12. GTDB lineage: Bacteria > Bacillota > Bacilli > Bacillales > DSM-1321 > Peribacillus. The sequence goes on along the minus strand of NZ_PGVF01000009.1, from coordinate 266,400 downwards.
TATTGATGCACCACTCAGACGCACCTTGGTGCCGAAGAGCTCCGAATAATATACAGCCTGAGGTCCGTATACCGCATCGTGCAAAACGTTCAATCCTATCACAATACCAATTGTGATAAAGATGACCGAACCAGTGTTCATCAACCAGAAAAAGGGGAACACAAAAAGTGTTGAAGCTATTGTCCCAAACAAATACACCGGCTTACGCCCAATTTTGTCAGATAGGTAAGACCAAAGCGGCAGGGTCCCTAAACCTATCACTGAGGAAATCATAACTGCATTCAGTCCAACCGAGCGATCCATATTAAGAGTGCCCACAATGTAGCTAAGCACGAATACGGTATAAATATAAAACACTGCGTTTTGTAGTAATTTCATACCAATTGTCAAGAGTAAAGGCTTTTTCTGTTCACGCAGAACTGTACGAACAGGTTGTTCCTCCTGCTGTTTTTTCTCCACTGCTTCCAGGAACACCGGTGATTCACTAACCTTTAAACGTACAACGAGACCCACCATAATCAAAACAGCACTGCACAAGAATGGAATTCGCCAACCCCAGGCCAGGAAAGCATCATTCGACATACTATTTGTCACTATCGTGAACGCCAATGTGGAGAGCAGTAAGCCTGCAGGCACACCCATTTGAGGGAAGCTACCGTATAGTCCTCGTTTACCAGGCGGAGCATGTTCCACTGCCATAACCACAGCCGCACCCCACTCACCGCCAACTGCAAATCCTTGTACCACGCGGAGGAGACTAATCAACAAAGGTGCTAATAAACCAACCGAATGATAAGTAGGGAGTAAGCCCATGAAGAATGTGGCTAATCCCATAAGTATGAGAGAAATCGTCAGCATTTTCTTACGACCAATTTTGTCTCCATAATGTCCAAATACCATACTACCGAGTGGACGGGCAATGAATCCTGCTGCATACGAGCCAAAAGCAGCCATTGTACCATAAAGAGGATCGAAATTCGGGAAAAATAGTGCTGGGAAGACCAAAGCAGCAGCCGTTCCATAAAGATAGAAATCGTACCATTCAATCGTAGTGCCAATAAAACTTGCAATGGCTACTTTGCGATGCTCTTTGGTATGAACTTTGCTCGGAACTACGTCAGGCTGATTTAATTGGATTTTTGTCATCTGACTATATCCCTCCTATATTTAGTTAAACCCATTAAAAAACTTTCCCTTTAGCAAATATCTAGCGCACTCCTGGTATGGAAAACAAAATTTAATTAATTTTGGAACAAAAGCAGGTAGAGTAAAATTCAATTCAATTGGTATAAATAGAGTTGTTTTAGTAATGGTGATTACAGACGATTTTCGAAAAAGGGAAGCCAAACATTATAGCATTTTTGATAGCATACACTTAACGGCATCCCTATTTGTAATTGCTGAAGAGGTTCAATTAAAAGCTGGCTAAGCATTGTTGGACCCTCCTCCAATTCAACGATTCCTACCACGTAGGGAGTGACTGCCGCCCATGAAGGATGACCTGGCTTATGCACAACACACCAAGTTTTTAGTTTTCCATTCCCAGAAGCCGGTGTCCACTTCAAGCGGTCGCTCCAGCAATGTGAGCAGAGGGAACGTGGATAAAACACCCATTGACCGCAATCTTCGCATCTTTGTAATACGAATTCACGCCTTGCGACAGCATCCCAAAATGGTTTTGTCACCGGTGTGATTGTAGGAGCCGGAACAGTCAAGTTTGCTAACATCTGGTTCATGATTCCACCCCCAGGATCAAAGCTGTAGCTTCACTAAGCGTAGCTCCATTTCCGGTAACAAGTGCTAGTTGCGCATTAGGAATTTGACGAGGATGCGCTTGGTTGCGTAACTGCCGCACCGCTTCGACTATATGACTCATTCCCCCGGCAAGGTCTGGTTGACCGAATCCCAATTGTCCTCCGTGAGTGTTTAGCGGCCAATCCCCATCGTGACCGAATGTATGCTCCTTCATCCAAGCACCAAACTGCCCCGGGGGACACAAGCCAGCGTTTTCCAGGGTGGTAGCCACCACACTGGTGTAGCAATCGTAGAGTGACAGTAGATCCATGTCCTGTACGCACACACCGGCTTGATCCAAGGCGGCCGCGATCGCATACTTTAATGGTGCAGATGTAAGAAAGGGTGCTTGACTGACTGCACGATGTGTGACTTTTTCCCCTGCTCCAAGTAAATATACTGGTCGACTGCCTCCGGACACCACTCTATCAGCTGAGGTTACGACGAATGCCGCACCGCCGGCAACTGGCATAACAATTTCATATAAATGCATTGGGTCAACGACAAAGGGGGATGTCAGTACATCTTCAACCGAAACTGGTTTGCCATAGAAAATTGCATTTGGATTGAGCTGGGCATTCCTACGGGCCCAGTGCGCTATGAGTGCGAATTGTTCCTGAGTTGATCCGTATTCCTCCATGTGTCGTTTCTTAAGCAATGCATATGAAGTATTTGCCCCCGATGCACCAAAAGGTACGTCAAATTCCCGAATCGGATTACGATTGGGAGAACGAGGCGTTATTTGATTCTTTTCATGCGTGTTCGCCAGCACACATACCACTGTTTCACACATTCCAGCTTCTATCGCGGCTCCGGCACGCCACAACATTCCTGCACCGGAAGCACCGCCCAAATCGACAACATTGGCCATTCTGGGCTGAAGGCCAAGGTATTCCGCTACTGTGGCTGGCACATGTTGTGGAGTTTCGCCTACTTGTGGACCAACTAACAGTCCATCGACTGAATCCTTGTCGAGGCCGGCATCTACCACTGCCATCCTAACCGCCTCCGCGATCATTCCTAGGGTAGTGGCACCATTGGTGTAACGGACCGGAGCAAGTTCCCCGATCCCCACTATTGCACATTTCGGCACCTTCCGTTTGTTCATCACAAGAACTGCCTTTCGGACAAATTATAATAATCCTCAAGACAATTTGGGTTAATCAGAGAGCCCTTATTCTTTATCGGCTCCCCTAGCACCGTTGATCTTACTGCACCTTCCACTTTCTTACCATTAAGTGTATAAGGTACCTCTTTAACGCTGTAAATACGGCGAGGTACATGTCGTGGCGAAGCCTGTGCTCGCACTTCGTTACGGATTTTGTCAACTAAAGCCTGGTCTAGTTCCCCCTCATTGATAACCACACACAACACGATTTCTTCATCATGATCAACTGGAAAGCCAAAAACGATTGAGTCGTTTATCTGTGGGATTTGCTCGACTACACGATAGATTTCAGACGTACCGATTCGTACTCCGCCTGGTTTAAGTGTGGTGTCGGCTCGACCATAGATAATCATTGTCTGCTCGATTGTTTGTTCTGCAAAGTCACCGTGGGTCCAGACTCCAGGCCGTTTTTCAAAATAAGACGAATAATAGCGTTCATCCCCGGAGTCTCCCCAGAACGTAATCGGCATACTAGGAAACGGTTTTGTGCATACAAGGTCGCCCTTTTGATGGAGGACCGATACTCCGTGTTCGTCAAGCACATCAACGGCCATACCAAGTGACTTGCAAGTAATCTCTCCACGCCTGACAGGATGCACAGGAGAGCCCATAACAAAACATCCTATTATTTCAGCTCCCCCTGAAATGGATGCTAACATCATGTCCTGCTTAATGTGATCATAGGCCCAATCAAAATGTTCTGCTGATAGGGGTGCGCCGGCTGAAAGAACGCTCCGTAACCTTAATAAGTCGTGATTTCGACTAGTGTCGTAGCTCAGTTTCTTCATGGTGTCAAGATATTTTGGGCTTGTGCCAAAATGAGTAACTCCAACTTTTTCGGCGATATGCCAAAGTATACCGGGATCATCTTTTGGTAATGGTGAACCATCATAAAGAAGTATTGTAGCTCCGCTCGCAATCCCTGACACCAACCAGTGATACATCATCCATGCAGTATTTGTGTACCAAAACATGACATCGCCAGGTTTTACGTCACAATGTAACTGGTGCTCTTTAACATGCTGAATTAAAGTGCCACCAACCGAGTGAACGATAGCTTTCGGTTTACCTGTAGTCCCCGAAGTAAAAAGAATATACAAGGGATGATCGAACGGAACACGAGTATATTCCGGCAAGGATGGACCGCTTTGACACAATTCCTGCCAGCTCAAAATTTTCGTCGTTTTATCGGTCGTTAAATCTGCATCTTCTGTCAAAGTCACTATTGCAGAAACACCTTCGAGCACTTTACATACGGCACTGATATTTTCACGGATATCATATAATTTCCCATTATATCTATAATCGAGTGAGGCAATCAGCACTTTGGGGCTAACCTGGCCAATTCGATCAACAATACCTTGAGCTCCAAAGTCAGGAGAGCATGAAGTCCAAATAGCCCCCAAAGAAGTTGTTGCTAATAATGCTACTAACCCTTCGATACCGTTTGTAACTACCCCAGCAACACGATCTCCTATGCTCACACCCAATTTGCGTAAACCTTCTTGCGCACGAGCAACCATGCTACGTAGCTCACCCATAGACAAGCTACGGGAAACTCCACCCTCTCCTGCCTCTATCACGGCTGTACGTAAATCGTCGCCCCGCAAAAGGTTTTCTGCAAAGTTCAATTTAGATTCAGGAAACCAGCGGGTGCCCAACATACCCTTATCTGCTGAATAGCTGACCACCACTTGGCCCTTTTTTCCAATAATATCAGCAAAATCCCAGATAGCTGCCCAGAACTCCTCTTGTCGAACGATTGACCAGCGATGAAAGCGTTCATAGGGCAGGAGTGGATATTTGACCTGCTGTGTGAACTTCATCAAATTCGACTTGGAAATCCAATCTTCACTAGGCTGCCATAGAATCTTGGACTCGTTAATGCTGTTTTGAATCATTTTGATCTTTCCTTCCCCGTATTAAGATGAGTAGTATTTCTGAAAGAATTAAGTACTGATTTTCATCTAACCGTTGCATCTAGAATATTTAAGATAGCTACAATGCAGCCTATCTTTTTTTATTACATCTACCGTTCCTGTTGTACCAACACTAAAGCATGTTTTGCTGTGTTAACGCTTCTTTTCATGATTTAAAGTAACACCCTGACTTAATTAATTGATTAATAAATTTAGTTGTAAGTAAAAATGCCGATGAGTAGGTGAGAAACTAATTGTGATAGAGGTCATTTGTGAGTAAGTAATAATTGAATTGTTTGTGGTGTTGAATCGATACTGAACTTTCTAGGCACTAAAAGTGATCAACTTGAGGTTTGGTTTGTTGGGCTTCCTCTATTCTGTACATGTTGATTTATATTTCATCACTCTCTAAGCAAAACGCCAAAATTGTTTGACCATTACAAAGGTTTGCTCCTTTCCTAATTTGTTATTAAAGTATTCAATTAAATTATTGAATATAACTAATAACTGAATATTTCTAATGTTAAAAATGTTTTCCTTATTAATTTATTAAATTATTAGGAGCAAACCGGTTATGCCACTCTCCATCCTTACTGCTTCAAGACCTTAATCATACGGATGCTTCCAAAAATAAACGTTAGGCAGAGAATTTATTAGTTGAACATATGGAGAGAGCTATGGTTAAATTTAGAAACCTCTAAACCGTAGAGTTTAGAGGTTGGGAGATTTTTACACAAAAAAAACACTCATTCTAATGAACAAAAAAATGTGTATTCAGAGAATACATTCGTTCAATACAATGAGTGGTTCCTATCATCTCTCCGGCATAGGGGAGATAGCTAAAACAAAAATAAATAACCAATCTTTCCTTTGTTCACCGTTTTAATAACCTACTTCCACTTATACTGCAGTAATCAGACGAGTACTTTAGATAGATTTTTCACTTCAAGCGAGTATAACTCAGTATTATAAGCCTAACATCTTTTCGGCCATTTCCGGAAAATCGATAAAGGGGTTCCTGTTTCCCTGCAGTTCATAGATTGCCAGATTCCGGTGCTTTTCGTAAATTGAAACAGGAAATTGTTTATGCCATTTTATTAATAGCGGTATATTCACGTTTCCGCTGTCAATTAAGTTTATATATCGAATCAAGAAATACATTGTGGCCCTGGCAACGATTCCTTTACCGTATTCCGGTTCGAATTGCCCATCCTCTGCCTTGCCGCAGCCTTCCGTTATTCCCAATATCCGATTTTCGGGGGCATAATCAAAGAAGTCAAAATAAGGACTGTTGCTCCGGCGGCTGTTGCAGCCGGGTTCACAGGCAAAAAGATGATGCAGGTCCCCTCTCATAGGCTCTTTTTTGTCGAACCAAGATTGTGGCACAACATGCTCACAGTTTAATAGATTGGTACCCGAGAAGGAGGCAATAAGGCCTCTTTCCCGGGATTGTTGCAGTTTGATATCATGTTCAATTACTTCTGCCGGTTCCATCCCTTTACCTGAATATAAGCTCTTCAGTTTACCATTTTCCTGCAGGTCAACCCATGGGTAAACATAACGATGCGGGGAGTAATTTAGTTTTTCTGTATGGGTTTTGTCCAGCAAACTATGCATACTGCTAGTTAGTTCCTTATTATCAAAAGAAATACTTTGATAATACATATCCCTGTTTTTAATGTCTTGTTTAACATCGTAGTAAATACGTTTTTCAATATTTTCTTTTACAGCATTCTTCAGCTCTTCCAATTCTTGTGCAAGGAAGTTTAAATTACTCATGATATAGACATCACTTGAGCGGTTAATTCCTTGCTGAATACTTCTGTTAAGTGGTCAACTGCGGTTAAATACAGCAAACCATTTCCTTCGAGCTGCGGTGAGTTCCCTAATGGGACTGTCCGTTTAATTAGCTGTGCATATAGCTCAGGCACAGTAAGATTTCGCTTAAAACTTTTGCTGGAAATGTCTTTTATTAGAGCAAGGGCCCCGGATACATGCGGGGTCGCCATCGATGTACCTCTTAAAGTTGCAAACTTCCCATCTAAATAGGTTGATAGAATGCCCTCACCGGGAGCAACTAAATCGACCTCGTTGTTCGAATTTGTAAATTCTGAGGATCGGCGCTCCAGGTCAATGGCTCCGACGCTGATGACCTCGTTATAGCAGCCAGGATAACCTAATTCATCTGTGGCATCCTTTCCGTCACCTTCATTGCCAGCGGCACAGACAACCAGGATATTATTAGAGATGGCCTTTTTGATGGCATCGTGCAATTCAGGCACATCCACCGGGCCCCCCAGACTCATTGAGATAATATCCGCCTTTTGTTCAATGGCGTATAAAATGCCATTGATGATCCATTCATATTTGCCCGACCCATTCTTGTCAAGAACTTTAACAATTAATAGGTTTGCTTTCGGGGCAACACCTACGACTCCCGTATTATTTTGTACAGCAGCAACGGTTCCTGCAACATGTGTGCCATGCCCGTTGTAGTCCTTATAAATTTCTGTATTTCCCTGGTCATCGCCAGTAAAATTCCGTCCCCCGATTATGCGTTCCTTAAGGTCAGGGTGGCTGATATCACAGCCTGTATCCAAAATGGCTACGGTCATCCCCCCTCCCTGACTCTTTTCCCAAATCTTAGGAGCCTGAATGAGTTCAACACCCCTTGGGACTTCTGCTGCTTCATCCACTTCATTCATAACCTGGTACGGAATTAAACGCATTTTGTGTTCCATTAATATCCCCCCATTTTGAATTACTTTGAAGCAAACGCATGTTGTTACCAGTAGTTTACCAGCAGAGGAACCGCATAAACAGTTACCAATGGAGCAGTTTTTGGCCAAGGAAAGAACCATTTTTAATAGAGGTGAAGGAATACGTGCTGTTATGTGCCTTTTTAGGTGACAGCGGATACTATAAACTATCAACAATATCCTTTAAACTACTAAAAAAAATTCTTCAAGGTTTCTGCCTCAATCTTCTAACTTGTCCCCAAAATGAAGGTTATATATCAAAAGTTGCCGTTGCTTTTGCTTTTTCACACAAAACTGATTCCCATTTACTTGTTGAGTATTATTAGTTCGATTAACCGTTTATTAGGATAAGTTTTGTAAATTTCGATGAATTTTCCGATTTGTGATGAAATAGCTTATAAGTGGTGGTACAATTTTCCTAGTCTGACAAAATTATGAATTTGGAGGTTAATTATGACGTGGTTTACAAAATGGGCGTTACGGAATAAAGCAGCTTTAGCTTTTTCCGTAATTGCCTCAATGGTTTTTGGAATTATCAGCTATTTTAACATCCCAATGGAATTGATGCCTGCAGCAGATCAGCCATACGTAACGGTATCCGTAGTCGGAAACGGTATTGACGCTGTCAGCATGGATGAACAAGTAACAAAACCTATTGAAAAGTCACTCTCAGGAATTAAAGGAAAACGGGATGTGCTGTCGGAAACGGGTAACAATTTTACCCAAATGACATTGACTTTTGAATCGGACACAAATTTAAAGGAAGCAAAACAACAGGTACAAGAGGCAATTTCCGCCGTTAATTTACCAAAAGGTGTAATGAAGCCATATGTTGTCCTCTTGAACACTACACAAATACCAGTGGTATATACTGGACTAACGTTTGACAAAGAGATTGGCAATAAAGAAGTAAATCTTGTTGAAAATGACATTCTTCCAAAGTTCAAACAAATTAAAGGTGTAGGAAATGTCATGACCTATGGTGGAAAAAACCAACAAGTTTTAATCAAATTAGACATGAAAAAGTTAACTTCTTCCCAAATCCCACTCCAAAATGTGTATACACTTTTACAGGGAAGAAATGCATCTGTCGCTGTGGGTGAACAGACGCTAAACAATGAAGCAACCAGTATCATTGTAACTGGGAAAATTGAAAGTATAGAGGATTTACAAAACTTACAGATTAACGCTGGCACAAAGCTGAAAGATGTGGCTGATGTTACTTTGGAGCAGGATACACAAAGCATTGTGCATATGAATGGCAAAAACTTTATTCAAATTATCGTTCAAAAAGATTCAACATCCAATGCTGTATCAGTAGGAAAACAGGTAGACGAAGTAGCAAAGGACATAAATAAGGAATATAAAGGTACGCTAAAAGCGATAGTTTTTATTAATTTGGCAGATACCGTATTAGAATCGATTAATTCTATGACACGGGAAGTATTAATTGGAGCATTGTTTGCAACAATTATTATTTTAATATTTTTGCGCAGCATAAGAATGACACTAATTACGATCATCAGTATTCCGCTTTCTCTTTGTATCACTATGTTGCTGCTATCGTTTTTCGGTATCACATTAAACATTTTGACACTAGGCGGCATTGCCGTTTCTGTCGGACGACTTGTAGATGATAGTATTGTAGTCGTTGAAAATATTTACCGGAGAAAAACAGGGAATGAACTAACACCTCAATTTTTAATCGATGCAGTAAAAGAAGTTGCAGCAGCCGTTACATCTTCAACACTCACAACAGTAGCTGTTTTCCTTCCAATGGGTCTTGTTTCAGGAAGTCTTAAAGACATGATATTGCCATTTGCTATCACGATATCTTGTTCTCTGCTTTCATCGCTCCTTGTTTCATTAACTGTCGTACCGGCGTTAAGTGCAAGAATGATGAGAAATGTGAAGATAAAAGAGCATGCACCGAATACATTCTATCCCTCCTTACTTCATTGGACGCTGAATCATAAATGGGTGCCGATCGTATTATCTATTTTGGTTGTCGGAGGCTCTATTGGTTTATTTGCGGCTATGCCAAAAGGTTCAGTTGATCAATCGGATAGTGCGTACATAACCGTTATGCTTCGTTACAATAACGGTACACCATTTGAAGAAGTGAAACATGGATTAGCAAAAATGGAGGATATCCTTTCTGAGGAAAAAGGTGTCAAAAATCACATCGTACAGGTTGGTAATAATGCAGATGCGGCTCAATTTGGCGAACTTCAAGACAGTAACCAAATTCAATTTATGGTTTTCCTTGAAGAAGATGCGAATTCTGCGGCAATCGTAAAAGATTTACGTAAACATAAGGAAGAATTCAAAGGTGCGGTACTTACTGCAGATACAGCTGGTTTAATGGGTGCAAATACAACTACAGTATCCATCGATGTACTTGGAAATGATGATGAAAAAATTAAAAAAGCAGCAATCGTCGTTGAGAAGAAATTAAAATCAATCGACGGTGTACAAAAAATTGAAAACAATGATAAAAATACCAAACCAACCGTAAAAATAATGGTTGATTCAAAAATAGCAAATGCAGAGGAAATAGCACAATCGCTTGGTGCGATGCTTCAGCCAGCCATCATCGGTAATATGAAGATAGATGGCCGGACGACAACGGTTAAACTTGGTGCTGTAAAAGAAGTAAGCACTTCGAAAGACTTAGAAAACTTACAAATTATGCTGCCAGGCGGAATGACAGCTTTATCTAAAATCGCGAAAATAGAAGATGTAAAAGAGCCTGGAACCATTTACTCAAAAAATGGACACAATTATCTTCAAGTCAGCGCAACCATTGATCCGGAAAAAATGGTTGACGTCACAGGGACGATTCAAAAAGAATTGGCAATATGGAAAAAAGACAATACATTTGGTGATGGCACAACAGCCGAAATTACCGGCTCTTCCATGCAGTCGACAGATGATTTAAAAGAACTTGGAAAAATGGCGTTTTTCTCTATCGGATTGGTTTTCCTGATTCTATTAATAACGTTAAAATCTTTCCGGGCAAGTATAGCAATATTAATTTCTTTGCCACTTGCAGCAATGGGTTCACTTTTAGGGCTTGTCATTTCAAAATCAAGCATAGACATCTCATCAGGAATTGGCATGCTGATGCTCGTTGGTATTGTGGTGACAAATGCGATTGTATTGGTTGACCGCATTCGTCATAATGAAGAAAAAATGAATATACGCGAAGCGATTATTGAAGCAGGAAGCGTACGGCTTCGTCCAATATTAATGACCGCGCTCGCGACCGTTTTCGCCATGGTGCCGCTTCTTTTCGCGCACGAATCCGGTATGAGTTTGAATCTCGTCTCAAAAGGGTTAGCTGTTGTTGTAATTTCCGGATTAACTCTATCCACTTTATTAACACTTATCGTGATTCCAACTTTTTACGAACTGTTTCACTTTAAAAAAGCTAAGAAACAAAGACAAAATGAGGTAAAGAACAAGCCAGCAGAAGATCTTGCCTCATTTTGAGAGAAAAAAGGAAAGTAAATATGTAAATGACATTAAAAACAGCAAATCCTGGTTTGCTGTTTTTCTTCTTTTATCAAAACGGCTTACAAGCGCACAAAAAAAACGCTCAAATCACTTCGAACGTTTTTCACACTCTATTTTAGACATTCCGTTATTGAAGGTTCCCTCCCCTTTCGTTATGCCGCAGCTCCATCCCGCTGCCTTCTGCCGGGTCACCTGACAGCATCCACATGCCTACTTGCTTTATTGCTTCGTTTTCAACTTTATATGCATAAACGATTTTCGGCTCACTCTCAAAAATAACATGAAGATTGACAACGGGCTGTATTCGATGTTCATCTGTATCTGTTATCCGCCATGAATCATTTGGGTATAATTTTCTAAAGTGATTTACCAATTTCTCTGTGGCATTCTTTGTCTGGTATTCTACAATAAATGGTCTTGTTCCATAAAAGATGATCCCCGCAAGAACAATAAAGCAAGATATACCCCATGCAATTTTCCTGCATTCTTTAGGCAGCAGAAACGCTATCAAACCGATGACTAAAGCAGCCAGGAATATTAAGAAAAGATCAATAATGGTGGTAGGATGCACAGGGCAATCGCTCCTTATTCAGATAGCACTAGTATATTTTTATTTTATCTAACACTCTATCTATAATAATAATAGTTTTATCATTTCTTCTTTTTAGCCTGTTCAGCTAAATATTTTGCATAATGAATGGTATTCCTGGCAACATCAAGCTCACAATTAAAGATGACCGGCGGGCCTGGTCTCCAGTTTACTTCAATTAGCCACAATTTCTGGTTTTTATCTATTCCCACATCGATACCTAATTCATCAAATGTTACGTCATCATATAAGGTATCAAAGTGGGTGGAGAAACTTAATGCGAATCCCTCCAATGTTCTTTTCATATCATACCAGAATTCCCCGAACTCCCGCTTTAAAAAAACATCCGGAAAGCAGGTATAGCCTCCGCTGCTCATGTTTGAAGTCAGGAGCCCAGATGCTCCTATTCGGGGATAGACAGCTGTAATGACCCATTTTCCGTTTCCATTTTTTTGAACATGAAGCCTGAAATCATAAACCTGGCCAGATTTAGTCTGGAATGTAATAAATGGCTGAACAAGGTATTCCTGTTTTTGGATTTTCCGAGAAACTATATCTAATAATTTTTGTTCATCAAGAATTGTTACTTTTCCTTTTTCTTTAACCCGATAGCGGCTGTTTATCTCTTTTTCGATAAACAGTATCCCGCTTCCCTGGTGCCCTGATACTGGTTTAATGAGATATTTTGAATAGTTTTTTACAATTTTGCTTAAATCAGCTGCATTTGTAAGTTCAAAAGTGGGAATCAAAAAATCCTTGAATTCGGTTCCTTGTTCAATTCTTTGATAAACACTTAATTTATTGCCAATTGAGTGGCTTGTAAAAGGGATTCTTTCAAATAGGTGATTAAAAATTACATCAGCTTTTTCGCTTGCAGCATAACTCGCATTATAGATAGCATCTGGAAAAGGAAAGGTCTTATCAACCCACCTGCCATTTTCATAAACCTTGCCGGCAATTGTTTCGTTTGTAATATTAACCATTCCGGGTGTAAAGTAAAAAAAATTTATACCCTCAGCCCCTGCAACAACGGAATAGGCATACGCCCTTCGTACTTTATTTGGATCTGCTCTGTGGTGAAGCATACCAATTAATGTCATAACGAACCGTCCCACCTCATTGAAAATATTTCTTCCCAAACAATATTCCATTCAGGCTTTTCCATATTCCTATTTTTTAATGTTTAATCACATTTTCACAATGAAGTTATATCCTATAGTAAGTCCAATAAGAAGAAAATATTGCCTTGGGTGGGAAGTCATGAAAACAATCGTATTTATCGGGACAAATAAATCAGGCTCAAGCAGAGAAGCAATTAATGCAGCTCAGCAATTGGGTTATGTAACGGTGCTGTTTACAGACAACAAGAAATTTTTAGAGGAAAGGCTCGAATTTCCGGACGTGAATCAAATGATTTATGCCTCATTAACTAATGTCAGTAAATTGAAAGAGAGCATAAGAAAACTGCAAAAACAGGGAATGAAAATAGAGGCGATTTTAAGCTTTATTGATCCATATGTCAACGTTGCCGTATCATTAGCTGAATTCTTTGCTGAAAGTGTTGTATCGTCCAAAGTGATTCTTAATATGGAGGATAAGGTCCTGACCCGCACCATTATTAAAGATCTGCCGGTCTCGCCTTATTTCGCCATTTATAACCCTGGGCAAGATTTACAGGCTTTTATCAGGAAACAAAAGGACCATCTCCCGCTGATCGTAAAGTCCCCTATATCTGCTGGATCAAAGGATGTTTTTTTGGTGAAAACAGATATAGAGTTAATGGAAGCTATAGTTAAACTACGTAAAAAAAGCGGAGTTTCATCTATTTTAGTAGAACAGTATCTTATGGGACCGCAATATTTAATAGAAACCGTTGTATATGACGGGAATGTTCATATAGTTGCTGTTATTGAACAGGAAATTACCTTTGATAAGCGTTTTATCGTTACTGGTTACAGCCTGGCAGCAGAGATAGAACCATCCTTTTATGATGGTATTAATATAGCAGTAACATCCATAATAGATAGCTTTGGAATGAAGAACGGGACCTGCCATCTTGAAATGAGGCTTGTTGATGATGAATGGAAACTGATAGAAATCAACCCTAGAATATCAGGGGGTGCTATGAACCGAATCATTGAGGAAGGATTTGGGATAAGCTTAGTAGAACAGACAATTAAATTATATTTAGGAGAAACACCTGATCTTACTCCCAAACATAAAAAATATGTTTATGTACAATATATAACAGTAGATCAAGAAGGACGGCTAAATAAAGTAACCGGAAAAGAACGGGCTTCCGAGTATCAAGGTGTTAAAGAGGTATTTATAAAAGCGCGAAAAGGAAAATACGTAAGACCGCCATTATCTATGGGTCATCGTTATGGCTATGTATTAGCAATCTCTGATGTTAAGGAAGAAGCAAAAAAAATAGCTCAGGAAGCGGCAGAAGAAATTTACTTTCACATTGATCGGACTGTTAGCAGCATACGATATAAAAAACCCTATCAATACTAGTATTAATCAGGAAGCAGCTTATTGAAACCCGCGTGAAAATTAACAATAACACTCTGGTTTCATATAACCACGGTTTATTTTAAATGGAATGCCTTTTTTTTAATAGATTACCAGCAATATAAGTCAATATATTGCAGGCTGTTGAAATGTTTCCTCAACAGCCTTTTTCTGTGGCAAAGGGGTGGAGCTGCGCCGAATGTCGGCTCAACAAAAAACCAATGAAATTAAAATGAAAAATCTCTTAGAAGTTGTATCATTCAGCTTCGCTCATACCACCTTTATTTTGTTAGCACTTCTTATTGCCATGCAAGGAGATTGGGAGTTTCATAGTTTATGCTCCATTTAGATCTAATTGTGATAATGCTATTGGAGTTCTTCGTCCAGAAAAGAATGCAAATTTTAGTCAGCATGTAGAAAAACATGCTGCAGTTTTTCCGGATTCCTTACAATATAGATGTTTGCAATTTGATTATTTTCTACATGGAAGCAAATGACCGTTTTGACATCGTCCTCCCCATTAACGAGGAGGCCAGTTTGACCATTTACATTGACCATTTTAACAAAGGCTGGCTTCTCTTCACTATGATTTTGTGCCAGCAAGAAACCGATAAAACGTACAACCTGAGCTTTGGAATGTACTGGCTTTAAGGCAGCATATACTTTTCCGCCACCATCAGAATACAAAGTAACATCGTCACATAATAATTTTTCTATCGTCTGAGTTTGACCGTGATGTAAGGCTAACACAAATTTTTGTATGATCTCATCTTTATTGGGATCTAAAAATGCTTGATCCTCTTCATTTTTTAGCGGGAATTTGTTTTTCGAGCGGCTAAATATCTTTCTGCAATTTGACTCGCTCCTATTTACGATTTGAGCAATGGTTCGATAATCATAGTCTAGAACTTCCCTGAGTATGAAAACAGCCCTTTCCATTGGTTTCAGTTTTTCCAGCAGCAACAAAAAGGCAAACGATATCATTTCTTCGTTAACCACTTTAGTTTCAGGGTCGTTCTCCGTAAAAATCAATGGTTCCGGAAGCCAGGGACCTGTATAGAATTCACGCTTGCGTCCAGCCGATTTTAGATGATCAATACATCTATTTGTAACCATTTTACAAAGATAAGCCTTCTTATTTTGTACATGGTCAATCGTAATTTCTTCAGCGTGCACATACACATCCTGAACAATATCTTCTGCATCAGAAACGGTCCCAAGCATTCGATAAGCGATCGAAAAAAGCAATGGATGAAACTGTGAATAGTGTTCCTGCAACCCCATACCCTTATCTCCTTCAGTTAGTTCATCAAACTGGCAAGATCCCACGTGTACTCTCTTATTTTTTGTGCTAGTCTGCCTGTAAGCACGAAATTCATTCCCCATTTTTGTGTCCATACAAAACCATCATGCGGGCCAAGACCTATACAAAGAAAATCAGGATAATTTTGATGGGCGTTTGTTTCTATTCCCTGTATATCTGCTTTAATGATTTTTACGAGTCTCTGTGCCTGGGAAATGGCCTCTTTGCAGCTCATTCCTGCAGCCTTTCCGCTTATAGGATCAACGGCTTGCACACAGTCTCCGATGCTATAAATATTTTTGCAGCCGATTAACCGGTAAAAAGAATCTGCCTTTACCTTTCCGTCTTCAGTTAGAGACAAACCTAAATCAGCAAGGCACGGATGAGGCTTTAATCCGACTGTCCAAACACATACATCTGCTTCAAGATTGGAATTATCATTGAAAAGGACTTTGCCATCTATAAATTTATTTGCCTTTTTATTGTGTAATACATGAATCCCCTGTTTCATTAGCCGATTTTGAAGCTGCTCACTGATTTTTGCAGGTGCTTCACATATTAATCTTTGTTTATCATTAATAAGGACTACTTCTACGTTCTTCGGCGTGAACCCTTTTTTTAACATATCAGCTTTGATCCATGAACTCACTTCTGTGGCGGTTTCAATACCTGTAATTCCACTGCCAACGATTGCTACTTGAAGTTTAGGTTTGGGTGAATCCATCTGCTCCAGCAAATTCTGCCGAATGTATCGGGTACTTTTTAGGCTATTAAGCTGTATTCCTCCGCTTTTTGCTTGAATATCACGCATTACACTCCCCAAGGCAAGAATCAGCCTGTCATAATCCAAATAAATGGCATCTCCACTTTTGCAGGTGATCTTTATCTTTTGTTCTTCAGGATCTACTGCTGTCAGTTCTCCCTCAATGAATTCAATTACTGAGCCGCAATAATGCGTTAGAGGCACATGTAAATCCGACACATCTTCATTAACAATCCCCTTAAATAACTTTACCTTTTTAAAATGGAAAGCATTTTTATCAACAAGGATTACCCTTAGGTTTTTCTTCATTTCTCTATGAAACTCTTTCTTAATCGCTTCTATAACATGAATCCCGGCGTACCCTCCACCTACTACAATCATTGTTTCATCAATTTTCATAAGAATCCTTCCTTTCATCATCATTCTAATCACATGACGATTAAGGAATCCGATTTGTGACCAAAAGTCCTTTGAAATCACTATTTCATTGGCTAGGGTAAATTAGCTTATTTACCTTTATTTATTAGGTCAGTACCGTATGAATTGTCTATTGCACACAGCCATTCGCCCTCCTAATTTTAGAATTCTTAAATATTCATTTCATTAATGTTATTAGTGAATTTGTACAAAGATTAATATTATTAATATCAAAGTTATTTAATGTTATTGTTTGTTCAATTTCCTTTTCATCTGATTCATCACCAAGCCAACAAGTGTACAGTTCGCAATAATCTCCTTCGGTTAGGTAAGTTTCCAATAGTTCACATAATGCTTGAAAATTTTTATGTTGTTCCGAGTAATCATTTTCGTAATCTTTATCAAACCATATACTTCCAAATTTTTTTGAAGTTACTTCATAAATATATTTAGTTGAAAATTGTTTCCTTACATTCTCCCTCATTTCTTCATCAGAAAAATAATTACCACCTATTAATATTTCTTCTCCACTTTCTTGATTACTAAGAGGTAATGTAAAATTGCAGCCAAGATAATTTACAATGCTCATTTAACTCACTCCCTTGTGTTGTCCAAACCTACTGCTTAACAAAAAATTGCGATAATAATGCGTTGCATGGGACTGCTGCGGCATACTCTTAATCCTTTATTGAAAATAACCTTTTAGCACAACAAAAACAACCGAAAATGGAAGCAGGACAGATAAATAAAGTACCCGTTAGCCATCCATACATCGGAAAAATCGGGAGAATGTAAACAAAACTGTCCATACTGGTTTTTAATCCAGTCGCCGGTTCATTAAGTAACATACCCGGTAATTTAAGTACAATGATTTTCAAGCTTTTTTAGCCATAAAATAAAAAATCAAAATATTTCCAAAAATTTATATTTTTCGACTATTTTTTCCATAAATCACGTAAAATCAATGTTATTCTAGGAAGAAAGGAAATATTACTGAAGTGAAAATGAATAAGTGATCAGCGGATGCACTGTAGCAAGGCATCCGCACAAAATATACCGGTCTCAAAGTAAAATATTGTGCTAAATTTTGAATGGGGTGCTGTTTTGGAAAAAAAGAATTTTAAAGTGATAAATCAGCTGAAAAGTCTTACAGAGGGGCATATATTATATTGTTTTGAGAACGAAGAAGAATATATAAAAAATATTGTTGACTTTGTTATTTCCGGATTGGATCAGAATCAATATTCCATAATAATAGAAAATGACCGAATAAGTCCATTGCTGAAAAAAAAGCTTGCATCGATGTTGAACGAAAGCCAATTATGTAAACTACGGTACATCAATAATTTTGACTTCTATTTTGCCAAGGGGGATTTTCGATGTAATTCTATTTTCGAGTTTCTCCCGAGATTAATTGAAGGTTATGCAGAACAGGAATTTGCTGTCCGGACCTGGGCTCACGTAGAATGGCGAGATGAAAGGGAAGTGCACAAACAATTATTAGATTCCGAAAAGGAAGCTGATGTAATTGTCAGTGAAAAAAGACTTCTCTCTGTTTGTGCCTACGACTCAGATAGGGTCAGCGAAGAGCTTAAGGGAAGCCTTCTTACTCGCCACAACTTTCTTATGAATGATCAGGGCAATAAACAAGAAGTACTTATTATTTCGTAGAGAGGTAATTATTCTGTAATGCATATGGACATTAAACGAAGTCAGGTTCTCTTTATTCACTAATTAGTGATTTATTGAAGTAACCTGCTTCTTTAGCTTATAAGGTACAAAAAAAGACCCCTAATTCTTCTAGGGTCAACGCCACTTTAGTCAAAATGGATTATGTCAAAATTATTAAAAAGGCCCCCTGCTATTTAACCAAACACGTCTCCCCTTTCATCAAAAGCGTGCTTAAAATCAAACGCAAAAGGAGTGGGTCCATACTGAATATAAATGAAGACACTTAAGACTTTTTCGAAGGAAGATTTAGTTGCCAAGATACTCCAAACCGATCATTTAGCCAACCAAACCTCTGACTAAAACCATAATCACCAATTGGCATAAGTGCTTGACCGTCCTCGATAAGTGCCTGATAAAGGCTGTTAATTTCTTCTTCAGTATCACAAGTAACAAAAATTGAGAATGAAGGAGTAAAGGAAAACTGGTGCTTCACATTACTGTCAATGCACATAAATTCTTGCCCTTTT
The DNA here is from genome assembly GCF_002860285.1 of Bacillus sp. M6-12. Classification (GTDB taxonomy): domain Bacteria; phylum Bacillota; class Bacilli; order Bacillales; family DSM-1321; genus Peribacillus. The sequence goes on along the minus strand of NZ_PGVF01000009.1, from coordinate 247,457 downwards.
AAGGAAAACGCAGCCTGCATAACAGTTCCTTCGTCTCCAGCTTCATTCGCTCCATACCGGACAATACTTGTAATTTCTGAATCGTCAATGATTGAGATGTAATAATTCATCGCTTCTTCTGCTTTACCATCTTGAAACATTAAGAATGGTGTAACTTTTCCCATTAACAATCAACTCCTTTAGTTACTTAATAAAAGCCTTCATTAATTAATATAATATAATGAATATACGTAAGGTGACTTTTATTTCATAATGACATTCCATAAAACATAATTCAATCCGAATCATACTATTCTTCAATTCCCCTGCCCCTTTTGTGCAAAAAGAAACGCCACTTTAGTTTTAGCAGCTTGACCTTTAACTTTCACACCAGTTAGTTAAGAGGGAATATTCCTATAAACCTACCACTTTTTATTCCCCCTACATAATAAAAATAGTGCCAACTTCTCTTTTATAGAAATCGGCACTTCTTTGATTCCCTTTACGTTATCGTGCAGCTTTTGGCGGTTGGCATACGTCACATTTACGCTGGTTATTATTTTTAAATTTCGTAAATGTTTTTTCAAAGTTGCTGCCACATGCACATTTAAATAGTAACTTTTGAGAAAAACCGTGATATTCCGTTGATAGCAACTTACTTTCCGAATTGTTCAAAACAAATTCTTTAATTTTATCAATTGTCCATCGTTTATTCATTCTCTTACACCTCCATTTTTTATTGCTATACGGAGGCTTTTTGGGCTTCCGTTCAATTTTTATCCTAAGTTCCTAATTATAACATCAGCTGGCACTCAATTAAACAGATGGACGGATAACGGGTGCGTCCGTATTATAGGGATAACCAGTTTTTACTGGTTGCTCTTTTTTTATTGGCCTATTATTTCAGTAGATGCAGGAGCCAATTTTGAATATTTTGTGGGGTGATTTTATTTAAGGTCTTTCACAAAAGCTTAGAGATTGTCCGGTCCATATTTGATAACCTTCCAGCGTTGCTTTATCCTAGTAGAAAGCATTCCAGCATCCTAACACTGCAAAATAGACCATCTGCTACGATGGTCTACTAGATTTACTAATTCTTTATTGTTTTTAGCACCTTTTTATCTTTACTCTCAATCTCAATTTCATAAATATCATCCTGAATTACTTTTTGAGCTTCTTCTGTTTGAAGGAAATCGATGATTGCCTGTTCAATCCTTTCAACAACCTCTTTCCGATTAGAATCTTTTGATGAAACCGTAGTCCGCACTACCATGTAGAAACGTTCTCGTTTATTTGTGTAGCCCACTCCCGACACTTTATATTCAGCCTTGGCTGTTAAGCCTTCTGTAATCGTATGAAATAAAGGAAGGATTCTGCCTTCTCGCTCAACATGTTCTGGATTATATAGGTAGAGTTTAATTTTATAACCTGTAAAACCTTCTTGTTTTAACTTATTTGTAATATCACTCTTCATCTCGTCTATTCGCTTTTCTGTACTTGGAATATAATCAATATAGATCTTTCCTTCTCGAACACCGATCCCTTCGATTGGATGTCCATATTCCTTCAGTACTTCTCCAGTTAATTCCGTGACCCTATTAAAATCTTTTTCTTGTTCTTCTATTTCATTGCTTTTGTTAGGAAGTTCCTGTAATTTCCCTGCATCTGGATCATAGAACACGCGTACTTTGTAGGCATCATTGTTTCTTGCTTTCAAAATATTCGTGATGAGATCTTCGACAGCTGGTTTCACTTCCTTGTAATAGTCTTCTGATTCCTCAAACCGTACGCTGATTTCTTTATCAGAAATACTCATACCTAATGAGCCGTATTCATAGTTCTCTTGATCGAGTGCTTCTTGAACCTCCTCATAAAGAGGTTTCGACTTGAATAAAGAGCTTAAATAAGGTATTGATGAAGCAAACTCAGCCATTGCAGGTGATACAAAGACAGAACCAACTAAAAGAAATATAGCAGCTGTCGATGATAATGAAAATGCGATCATTTTTTTCTTAAACCTTGTCTTTTTTTGCCCGCTGCGAAAAGTATGCCACTCTTTATCTATTTGGTTTTCAATCTCAGGATTGATGTCTCCATTTTCATATCGTTCTGGAAGCTCGGCTATAAACGTTTCAAGACTGGCAGGAACCTGTAAATGGTCTAGTGACTCTCGCTTTTCTTCATTTTTATAAGCCATTAGCCTTAACCTCCTGAATAAAATTTCTTGATTGTGATAAATTCTCAGCAAGCTTTTTCTTCCCTCGATTGATTCTCGTTTTGACGGTGTTGACATTTTCATTTAAGACGAGGGAAACATCCTTGATCGTCAAGTCTTCATAAAAGTGGAGAATAAGAGGGATGCTTTCTTCACGTCTGAGCGTCATAATATGCGTTAACATTTCCTGCTTGTTTTCTTTTTGAATGACAACCTGTTGGGTCGATACTTTGGCTGTGTTGTTATTTCCTTGACTTTCCTCATATTCCATATGTATGACTCGATTATTTTTTCGATAAAGTTCAATCGCTCTTGAATAAACAACTCGGTAAAACCAAGCTTTAAAATTGGTAATATCTTTATTTTTCATAATACTGACGTACGCACCCTCAAGAGCATTTTGCATGGCATCCTCAGCATATTCTTTAGATTTTAAAACTAAAAATGCAGTTCGATAAGCTGATGGTAATAAATCTTTTACTAAAAGACTAAAAGCCTCGTTATCTCCCTTCCTTATCCTGTTTAATAATTCTTGTTCTTTCTTCAAAAGTGGGCCCTCCTTTAGTGTAGCTGCAACTATATGACGAAATGATTAATAGATAAGGTTTCATTTTTTAAGATGTTTTTATACTTGGAGTGCTAAAGATTTTTAGGGGATGGTAATTGCTAGCTATTAAACAACAAAAAAGAGTGCTGGTCATTTTTGCCGCGGGATTTTTAACAAGTGGAATCGGGGAATTCCAGCATCTTGGCTGGTTTCCGTTCGGTCATGCAACCCTATGGGATACAAGTTCGTTCTTGAGCAGTGAAAGTGTTACGGGTCACATGTTGCACGCACTGATAGGGTATACCGATAAACCAACTGTATTACAAGGTCTCGGTTATGTAGTGTATTTGTCTATTATCGGTGTTTTGACACTCAAGCGCAAAAAACGGGCGCAATAAATCTAATTCGTTGTCCGTTTACAACTCAGTTGTCACACAGATAACTTAAAATAAATAATTCAAAGAAAAAGGAAAAAGCCTAAGCTCTTTCCTTTTTAACTATAGACAAATCCCAGCAGCTCTTCTGTGCATTCCTTAGGAGGCGAAAAGTAATGTGTTTAATAACCGTCTTGTATATGCTATATACCATTAATTTTACTCGCCTTCTTCTTTTCTTTCTTTGTTACCTTTATTGATTCATTTTTCATTAATGATTGATTGCCCGGTACAAACAAGCCTATTAGAGCAGGTTCAACAACGGGTGCGGCATACACGCCTGCTTAATAAGTTTTCCAGTGAATCCGTCACAGATTTCCATGCCGGTGACAAAGGATTGATAACCCTAAAGTGTTCTATCTCCGGGAGCACTGCCAGTTGTACAATATCTCCCTTTTCATTAGCCCTGCGATGATACTCGATACTTAAATCAACTGGAACATGTCGGTCTAACTCACCATGAATTAAAATTTGCTCAACATTCAGGGGCAGCTTTACCGAAGAATATGTAAAGAAACCGCTCTTACATGTTACATGTTCCTTACATGTAAAAACCGACCATTCTAATGGAAGAAGGTCGGTTTGAAGGTAAGTTAAATTATGCAGTTTAAGAGATACTTTTAACGATTTGTGTTAATCCCTCACTAATTGGTGTAGCTGGACGCCCAAGTAGTTTTTCGAAATCATTGCTCTCGATTTCCAGTGTGCCTTCTCGAATGTCTTTCTGGATGTCAACAACCATTGGAATGAGAAAATCTGGTACGCCAGCAGCTTTCATAATATCACCATAAGTAGCGTCATCAACCTGTTGCACAGGTACATGTTTACCAAGTACAGTGCCAAGAGCAGATGCAAATTCTTCCTGGGTCAATAATTTGCCAGAAAGTTCATAGATTGTTTTTTCGTGTCCGTTACCAGATAATACTGCTGCCGCAGCTTCTGCATAATCTTGTTGCAGTGCCCAGCCTACCTTGCCATTTCCTGCTGATGTTACCCAAGGGGCCCCTGCTAGGACACCTTGAATGCCTGAGCTTTCATTCTCCAAGTACCAATTGTTGCGTAAGAAAGAATAGGGAATGCCTGTTTCTAAGATAGCTTCTTCTGTTGCCCTATGCGTAGGAGCAAGGAAGTTTTTACTTTCCTTTGCGTTCGCTATGCTAGTATAAGCAATAAATTTAACTCCAGCACGTTCTGCTGCAGCTACCGCATTAGTATGCTGCCTAATTCTTGTTTCATTGTCTCCATCGGCAGAAATAATTAAAAGTCTGTCAATACCTGCAAAAGCAGAATCTAAAGTTTGCGGCCTGTCGAAATCTCCTTGGCGGACTTCAATTCCACGAGTCCGTAAAGCTTCTGCTTTCTCTGGATTACGAACACTTACAGCCAATTGATCTGCTGGTACAGTTTTCAATAAGGTTTCTACAACTTTCGTTCCCAATTTTCCTGTTGCTCCTGTTACTAACATTTTCATTTTTCCATTCCTCCAAATTAAATTTTTTTAATATCTTCAATTATCTTGTATTCAAATTAAATACCTGTATCAATAATAGATACTTCTAGTTGTTTTGTCAATTATACCTTTTTTTATTTTTTACGAATTTTAGGGTATAATACTTTGTATTCAAATTAAATACATGATATTTACTTTTTTATTAGGCAGGTGAATGATATGTCCATCAGCAGCCGATTTACCGTTGGTATTCATATATTAGTTCTTATTGAATTAAATAAAGAGGGGATAAACTCTTCGGAATTTTTGGCAGGAAGCGTAAACACGAACCCAACCTTGATAAGAAAAATTATGGGTATGCTAAAAAAAACAGGGTTAATTGAAGTACAGCCTGGTATTGCAGGGGCAAAATTAGCCAAGGAACCATCCTTTATAACATTACTTGACGTTTATAAGGCGGTCGAAGTTGTGAAGGAAAAAGAATTGTTTAGTGTGCATGAAAAACCGCACCCTGACTGCCTTGTGGGCAGGAACATTCAGGATTCTATCACTCCTGTATTGTCAGCTGCTCAATTCGCATTGGAAAAAGTATTAGGAAATGTAACTATTGAAGATATTGTTAAAGATATTGTTGAAAAAGAGAATCTTAAATTAACATAATAAGAGACATTCTTGAAAACAGAATGTCTTTATTCGCAGTTCAAATCCCTTCTTCAACTGCCCGTTCAATAATAACAAAAAGTGCATTCAATCCTTTTGGATCAATAGACCCCCGTTATTTCAATTATTTAATGGTTTTTAAAGACAAACTGACTTAAATATTTCGATTGTTTCCAGCTAGGTCTTCTATTATATCTGCCGAGTAGATACTAACTCCTTTCTTGTCCATTTGAGCAGCATAATACATTGCTTGAGCAACAGTTTTTGCTTCAACTGCCAGGCGGCTTTTCCATGAGTCTTTAAGGAGATATGATAGCCCTTGAAAAACTTTAGCAGCAGCATACTCTCCTAACCTGAATTCCTGGCGGTTTCCAAGCAAAAGGGAAGGACGAAAAATAGAAATCGAATCCAAGGGGATAGCAACTAACTTTTCCTCGAGAATTCCTTTCATCCTGGGATACCATAGTGAAGATTTTGAATTTGCATTCATTGAACTGATAAGCAAAAAATGATTGGAACCCTTTTTTTGTGCCAATTTGGCCATTGTTAACGGATATTCAACGTCTACCTTATACATCGCTTCTTTTGTCTTTGCCTTTTTTATTGTTGTACCTAAACAGCAAAATACCTCTTCCGCATCAAAGTATTCTTGTATTTCTTCAAGTTGGTCAAAATCACAAACCACTTCGATTAATTTTGGATGTTCTACCCCAAGAGGCCTCCTAACGATTGAATAAACCTTTTCGTATCCCTGTCCCTTCAGGATTAAATGAAGGAGTTCATTTCCGACTAATCCACTGGCTCCCGCAATAAGTGCAGTTTTTCCTTTCATCAGCTAACTTCCTTCCCCTAACTTTAATCTTGTTTGTATGCTAACTTAAACTGAGGTCTTATTCAATTAAATTTCCCTGTTTATCATAATAAAAAAAACTGCCAACAATCGCAGACGTCTCTTGCAGTACTCAAACAGACTAATCAATATCATCTATTTTTATTACTGCTTCATCTATTTAGAAACGTCCTCCATCAAAACCACCCCTTATTATCAAAATTCAAGACGTTTGGTATGACTCATCTACCTAATGATAAATGGTATTGCGTTCTGCTCTAAAGAGTTAAAGTCATCCTGATGGTCCAGAATGAGGAACGGTTTGTCAACGGGCAAGTCAACTATTTCACGCATATACAAAAAGAAGATACTGCTTTCGTTGAAGAAAAAATGATTTCTGCAGGTTTTTATCTCTGTGAAATGCTTTGGTCTAAAAGGCAATAAGGGTTCCGCTGATTCACTTACTTACTTTTTTGTAAAGGAGACACCCTGAATGATATACATCCTTCATTTCAAACGGCAAAATCTAATCTATACTCTTCCAGCTGAAGTTGCCACCACGGATATTGCGCGGCTTCGCGGGCTGATGGGTACCAACCCCGGATCGGTTCCAGGAATGCTCCTCGTTCCGTGCAAAGCAGTTCACATGTTTCATATGCGCTATCCGCTTGTAATCTCCTATCTTTCAAGGGATGGAACGGTCTTTCATCAGGAAGTGCTTTATCCATGGCAAATCGGAAACACCTATAAGGAGGCCCATGCGGTTCTGGAGATCCCGCTCGATCTGCCTTCACCAGAGATTGGGGATGTGCTGCTTTTATCATTTTGCAATAATCCCTAATTAATCCTCATTGCCGAATGCATTCCCCCACATGAAACTCATTATTATCACTTTTATATCCTGTAAAGATTATAAAATTCCTTCTTCAGCCTGTCCCGTTATGGAAACAAATAAAAGTAGGGTCCTGTTACATTTATTCACCCGATAGTTGAAGAATGTTAGTTATTCAAAAGGCTAGTAATAGGAATATTTTGTCTCACTGTTGGTGACATTAATGATGTAAGTTGTGAAAACTCCATCCCTAAACAAGATATGGTAAAAAAAAGCTACCCTCACTTAAACTTGGTCGGTAGCCTTTTTTCCGTATTGAACTTCTCCAAGGATGTGTGGTAACACAACAATTTTGATTGAATTAGGCAACTAATGTAAATACTTATCAGGAAGAAAGGAGTGGTCACTTTTTCCATATGAAAATAATATGAAATCTAAAGAATTTGGTTTACAAATTAATGATGAGCAGCTATTAATGATAGCAAAAAAAACCTATGAACATGTAATAAGCATGAAAAAGCAAGATGAAAAGTAAACGGTGGTTTAGAAATGCCATTATCCACCCTTGATTATACGAAACAGCTGATGAATATACGTCTTTTAGCAAGATCGAAAAGAAAGAATAGAAAGGCTGTGTTTAAAGATGATACATGAAAAAAAATGCAGGGATTCTTTTGTTGTGAAAACGAGTAAGGTTTTGCCTTCAGATACCAATAATAACGGAACCTTGTTTGGCGGAAAGCTCATGGCATATATAGATGATATAGCCTCCATCTCATCCATGCGTCATTCACGAAGAAACACCGTAACAGCTTCGACTGATTCAGTGGATTTCCTCCATCCAATTGATGAGGCAAGTGCGGTTTGCCTGGAGGCATTTGTAACCTATACCGGGCGTTCCTCCATGGAAGTATTCGTGAAAGTCATCGCTGAGGATTTATTATCAGGAGAACGAAATGTATGTGCCCTTTCCTTTTTAACCATGGTTGCCATTGATGAGAACGGAAAGCCCACACCCGTGCCCCAAGTGGTTCCTGAAACAGATGTGGAAAAAGACTTGTTTAATACGGCAGCAGAGAGAGCAGAAAATCGCAAAAGAAGGAGAAAGGAAAGTGGCAACCTGGCAAAGGATTTTGGTACCGGTTTGCCTTGGTGATAAAGGTGACTAGGGAAATTCTGTATCAAGCTGCCACTCAGGCAGCTTTTTCTTGTCTGTTGTTACGTATGTTACTGAATCAGATAATACCAAAATAGACATTCGTCGTGTTCTTCGTCTGAAAGCGTGACTGAGGACATAGTTTGTTCCATAGCCGAACTAAGTCTGTACAGCAGAAGGCTATGTCAATGAGAGAACCTGCCGCCTTCTTATTCTTTCATTTTTTTAATGGTGACATGAAACACAAAGAAGTATTTGTTAAGTGGTATAAATGTAATTCCCATCAATTTCTCCCTTACTGCACTCCCCTTTTTTTACTAAATATTCGAGATGGGCGATCGTTTCTCCTATTGCAAATCTCATTTCGTGAGAATTAAATGCTTTGCCAAATAACTTTTGACAAGCATCATAGACAGTAGCGGGAGTACTGATTATTTCGTGTAACTTTGAAAGTCTTTCGTTATGATGGCCAATAATCTGGTCAATTCTCGAATTTGCGTCTTTAAAAGGCTTCCCATGGGAAGGAATTATGTACTCGGCTTCAAGCCGTTTAAATTTATGGAGTGACTGCAGGAATCTTTCTAGCGGGTTGTCCTCCCCATAAAAATCATAAGAAATATTTGGTGTGATTTTAGGCAAAATATGATCGGTGGAAAATAACACTCGTTTTTCTCTATTATAAAGACAAATCAACCCACTGGAATGCCCGGGTGCCTTTATCACCTCATATTCATATTTCCCAAACAAAATCTTATCGCCTTCATTGAGGTGACTGTCTACTCTGGGATGCGGGGAAACCTGGGAAGCAGATTCTTCATCGGTTTCGGCCATAGCATCCGCAATTACTTTAGGGATGCCGCATTTGTAGTATTTTTCCCTTAAAAAATGGCTAAAGCCTTTTCCCCAAATTGTCCGTGCCGCTTTTTTATCGGTTTCTGTCATAAAAACATTCGCGCCCGTTACTTCCTGGAGCCTGCCGGCATAACCGTAATGATCAGGATGATAATGAGTAATTATGATGTTTGTAATGTCATGATTTGCTAAAATGGGTGTCCAGCTTTTTTCGGTAACTGTATTGTTCAATCCTGAATCCATGATGGTCCATCCATTTTCTCCTTTCGCCACAAAACAATGGACATGATTTAATCTGAAAGGCAGATCAATCGTTATACACGATACTTCTAATTGTTCAAGCATTGCTCTTCCTCCATTTTGGTACGCTATTTATTTATCAAAGCCATTTTTCAATAACTTACTCATTTCTCTTTCAGTGCCTTTATTTCCTTCCTATTTTTACTTTTTATTGTTTGGCTTTATTAACTTGGCTGTTAATTTCCGCTCTAGTGGCGGTGTCTCTGAATAATTCCCAATAAAAAACCCTGCTCAAAGTTCGAGCGGGGAAATGGGTACAGGTATGTAAAAAGATTTAAGGTTAAAAAGTTTGTTTTCAGGATAACATTCTGCATTGTCAATATGCCGGGTGTATTCGTTATGTTATTTTTGAAAAACACTTCATTCTATTCAACAGTAAGTTGTCTGCTTTAAATAAGTAAAGCCTGCTCAAAGCAATACAGCCGCTTTTTCAGATCAGCAAACTTTCAATAAATTTCTTCGCACTTTCAATTTAAGTGAATACTCACTTAGATCATGATAGTAAATAATGGAATCTAGGGCTTATATAGGTTATTATACCTATGTAAAGGAGTGGATCTGCTAAATGGAGAGTAAAATGGACTATGGCCATTTCCTTATTAACAGGGAGCTTGGACGCTTGCTCATTGATCTTACTAACTGTAACGATATTCAGGTACGCGACTGCATCTATCAAGATATTCTTTTGCTACGACAAGCATTGGTTTTGACTGCTATTTAAATAGTAGTCATTTTTTTTCATTCATAATGAGACAAAATTAGCGAAGCTGTTTTTGTCTTATTTTTAAAACATTTGTCGAAACTATTAACAAACTGGAATATTATCTTATAATAAAAATTATTGTTTATTTCTTTACCTTATTAAAGTCAGGAGTAATTTTTAAATTGAAAAGTGATACAGTTAAGAAGCATCTATTAAAGCGAATTGCAAAAAAGAAGGAAATGTTGTTACTGATTGTGCAAAATACAGGTCTTGGGAGTTCAGAAACAGTAGCTTGCAGCAAAGAATTAGATAGATTTATTTTACTCTATCAAAAACTTAACCAAAGACTTGATTCTTAACGATCATGACAATCCTAAGATTTATTTGGCATCGCCAAATACATTCAGACAATATTTTCCACTTAACATCAGAGCCATGCTTCATAAATCTCTTTCTAATTGTTAATGGAAGCAGGCTGGAATTTTACATTTTTCCGCTTGCAATGAAATTTAAATTTTTGGTACTGATAAAAAGTAAAACATAGCCTTACCCCTTCCCTTATAGCAAACCTCCCTCTTAGTTCGACACAACTATTAAAATTAAATAGCCTTTTTATTCTTCCCTTTTGTATTCCAGAATATCGCCAGGCTGACAGTCCAATGCCTTGCAAATAGCCTCTAAGGTGGAAAATCTTATCGCTTTTGCCTTTCCATTTTTCAAAATAGAAAGATTAGCCATCGTTATTCCCACTCTCTCCGAAAGTTCCGTAACGCTCATTTTTCTTTTTGCTAACATCACATCTATATGGATTATAATTGCCATCATCTCACCTCAAACTGTCAAATTATTTTCTGATTTTATTTCTATTGCACTTTTTAACAGTTCCTGCAGGACAGTCGCAAAAAGGAAAATAACAAAGGCTGCAAATAAAATGACTATCCCAATAAAGGCTATTCCGGGATGCAAGGCACTTTGGGTTATAAGCAGCATCATCCCGATTACATACAGAATGATGATTGAAAAGGCGCATTTCTTAATATGCCCTAATGAAATAACAGTCAGTTCCGAAAAGGTATTCTTACTTTGAATAGCATTTAAAAGCTTCACTGCCTGATATAAAGCAAGAAAAAATGGTATGGCAGTAGTGAACAAACCTAAAAGAACTGGAAGTTTCAGATAAGCGAATGAGGTTTCTTATTCATCATGTATGCAATCCTATTTTTTCTGACAATTCTTGCGCTCTATGCATTAACCTATTTCTTTGTTCCATTTGAACATTTATTGGTTATGCTGTTTGCTGTAGCTGGAAGTATTTATTTATGGGTGTTCATTAATAATGCATGGCAAGGTACAAAAAGAAATCGTATAAAGATGAGTGCTGTCGGAAGCAGTTTTTATATTTTCTTGACAGTAATGTTCATGTATTGGTATATCAACTTAAAACCTTCTTATCCTGGCGAAGATACTTTTATGAGCGCTATCGGATTATTTTTTGCCATTATAGTTACAACAGTAGCGTCTATTACTTGTTTTGCCGTCACTGGATTTTCCAAAATAAAAACGTCTTCCATATAAAACCTTGGAAAGCAAAAGGCCCTCAATCGAGGACCTTTTGCTGTTCTTTAATAAGCTGGATTACTTGTTCCTTATTCGGAAGTGCGGAAATGGCTCCTTTGCCGACAGTAGTTAAAGCACCACTGGCATTAGCAAACTGAAGGATTTCGATATGCTTCTCGGAAAGGATCTTTACTAAATTGTCAGGAGCAGCCTTTGATTCCAGCAGTTTAAATAAAAATCCGCCAATGAAAGCATCCCCGGCACCAGTTGTATCCATAACATTAACCTTATACCCGGTTGATTCAAACTTTGTTCCCTTTAAATAAAGCTCTGCACCGGCAGCACCCTTCGTATAAACAACAGCCTGCACATCTCCAATAAATAAGGAATGAATGGCCTCCTCTACCACGCTGATTCCCGTAATGAATTCCAGCTCCTCATCCGATATCTTTACAATATGTGCGTTTGGCAGGAATTCAAGAATGGCAGACCTGCAATCCGCTGGATCATCCCATAGCGGCAGTCTAACATTCGGATCAAAGCTAATGAGCCCGCCCTTTTCTTTCATTAACATGATCGCTCTTTTATGTGCATTCTTCATCGGACTTTCCACCAGATCAACGGAGCAGAAATGAAGCATATCACCTTCTTCAAACCAGTCAGGATTTATCTCTTCCTTGTTAAAAAGCAAGTCAGCAGACGGTTTACGGTAAAACGAGAAATCACGCTCGCCGTTCTCTTTTAAAGAAACAAAGGCGAGTCCCGTATTTGCTTCTCTCGTACGCAGGATCTTATCGGTCTCCACACCCGCATTCCTTAGCTGTTCGATCAGGAAGTCGCCAAACGAATCCAGGCCAAGCTTCGTGATCATCGCTGCTTCATGCCCATACTTGGCAACTGCAGCTGCAACATTTGCCGGCGCACCGCCGGGAGCACGCTCAAAGGAAACAACATCCTTTAACGCGCTCCCCTTTTGCTGAGGGATAAAGTCAATTAATACTTCACCGATTGAGAATAGTTTAGTCATTATCTCACCCTTACATTAGAATTCCTTGAGCTAGTTCGTATTTCTTATAGCTGCAGCTTATTTTCCCATCGCTGAATAGCTTTATCACTTTTGGTCCTTCTTTTGGGAACACTCTAGCAGTGAAAACAACTTCGCCGTTATTAATAAAAATCTCTGCAATACTGCGATCGACAAACGCGTGCACCTTTATCGAGCTGCCGAACTCAAGGTCAGAACTTCTTACAAAACCGTATTCTTCCCCAAAAGCTGATTGGAATTTTTCCCGATTCAAACTCACGGTTTGCTTTTTGCGGTCAAACTCCAGCATAAGTCCTTCCGTTTCTGACGCAAACAATTCAAGACCGAATGCGCTTGCTCCCACTTCATTAAAATCAAGCTCGAACTCATACTGTTCTGAGCTGCACTCGATCTCTCGGCAATCTTGGCTAATTACAAGTTCACCTGTTTTCAAGTCTTTTCTTAACTTCTTCAGCTCTTCTGCCGGTTTTTGAATCAGCCTGCCGTCTACAATATCCAGTTCACGGGGAACTGAGAGGCAATGCGCCCAAGACTCCTTGTCTGATGGATACTCTATTTCTCCCATTCCAGCCCAAGCATATAAAAGGCGTTCGTTGTTTTTTCCGGCAAATGTTTGTGGTGCGTAAAAATCAAAGCCCTTTTCTAATTCCTGATAGTGATGCACTTCAAATGAAAGATTGTCGATATCCAATATTCCGATTACATAGATAACATTATAAAGATTTTGGTAATTATGTCCCTCTGCCGCTAGGCCTTGTGGGGAAACGACCAGAACGTCGTTGCCGTTTAGTTCAAAATAGTCCGGGCACTCGAGCATATATACTGACTCCGGCAAATCAAGCTCCAGTTTTAGCTCCCCTTTAAAGGTCCAATCAATTGCATCGTCAGATTCATAAACAATTATCGCTCCGGTTAAATCTGTTCTTTGTGCACCCAAAAACATATAATAGCGGCCATCTTTTTCGAATACCTTTGGATCGCGGACATGCCCTGTATACCCTTCAGGAACTCCTTCGATAATGGGATTCTTCTCATATTTTATGATTGTACCATCACTATTCATGACTGCCAGACACTGGTTGGCGGATCTTTCCTCTGTGCCATATTTGATATTTCCTGTGTAGTACATATAAAGCTTCCCGTTGACTTCAATTGAAGCACCAGAATAGGCACCATGAGATTCATAATCCTCTACAGGGACAAGTGCTACAGGAAGGCGCTCCCAATTAATTAGATCTTTTGATTTTACATGTGCCCAGTGCTTCATGCCGTGAATGGCATCGAACGGATACCACTGGTAAAACACATGAAACTCCCCATTAAAGTAAGCAAGTCCATTTGGATCGTTCATCAAGCCGTACTGGGGGTGAATATGAAAGGCCGGTTTCCAAATAGAATCAGCCGATTTTTTTTTAAGGTTTTCTAATTCATTTTCTTTTGCTTCATAAATCGTTCTATATTTTGGTTCAGTATAATTCGCCATATTGTATCCTCTCATCAAAAGTTTAATCTAAGATTGGTTTTTTAATTTTTAAATAAACAGCTGTTAAAATGGCTCCAACTGCAAGTGCTAAAACATTCGCGATTACATAGTGAAGATGTCCGTTTCCCTTTGCTGCCATAATCGCAAATCCAGGGATTGCTGTTGCCCCAAATCCTAGTGCTTTAATTCCTGTCAGGTAGACATAGGCTCCTCCTATCGCACCGCCAATGCTTCCCATTATAAGAGGAAACTTATATTTAACGTTTACACCAAAAAGTGCAGGTTCTGAAATTCCAAAAAGAGTTGATCCAAACGCTGATACACCAATCTGTCTTGCCTTCTTATTTTTCCAAAGTGCAAGAGTGTATCCAAGTACAGCTCCACCCTGGCCCATTAAGGCTACTGACATAAGCGGCATAATAAAGTTGAAGCCTGTATCGGCAATCAGCTGGGCCTCTACTGCCCCAATAACATGGTGAAGACCTGTAATAACGATAATCTGCTGGATACCAGCAAACAGCATAAAACCAACAATGCCAAGATTATCAACTGACCACATCAATCCAGACGTAATTCCATCTGCAAGCAGACGGCCGAATGGACCAATTGCTGAAAACAATAGTAATCCTGAAACAACAATGGTTAAAAACGGTGAAAGGAAAAGTTTAATCATATCCGGTACTTTCCTGCTAAAGAACTGGTCAAGCTTTGCTACTACTAGACCCATCATTAACGCAATAATAATACCCCCTGGAAAGCAACAAGAGAAACCTTCAATCCAAACAGATTGATAACTTCCGGTTTAACTGTTCCATTACCAACAAGATAAGCATTTGCCAGGTCAGGGTGAAGCATAATCGCACCTAATACAAGGCCGAGTACCGGGTTTCCACCGAAACGCTTTGTGGCAGAATAAACAACCAGAAGCGGCAATATCGTGAAAATCCCAGTAGACATAATTGAAATAAAGCGGTTAAAGCCTGCAATTACAGGGAACATTTCTACAACTGACTGTGGACCGAAAATTCCCTTTTGGCTTAGCAGCCCAGTAAGACCCATTAAAAGTGCCGCTGCCAAAAGGCCTGGAATAATTTCCACGAACACATCGGATAGCGCCTTGATACTTCTTTGGAAGGCATTTTGTTTCTGGGCCGATTGCTGTTTAACATCGCCAAGAGACATTCCCGAAATTCCTGCTTCCTCAACGAATACTGCATAAACATCATTTACAGTGCCTGCACCAAAAATGATTTGAAGCTGGTCACCGGCTACAAACGAGCCTTTTACAAAGTCGAGCTCGCCGATTGCCTTTGTGTCTGCCAGAGAATTATCCTTCAATACAAGCCGGAGCCTTGTCGCACAGTGAGCTGCACCTTGTAGATTTTCTTTTCCGCCTATTAATCTAATAACTTCTTTAACTGCAGGCAGGTATTTGGACTTTATTTTTTTATTAGCCATTTTCTATTTCCTCCCTTTACTTTTTGGAACCGGTTCCAAAAATATTTAAAAAAATAACCGCTCGCTCCCGCCAAAAAACTTCTCTTTAACGGGAACCGGTTCCGCAAATTCATTCTAATACAGTCGAAAGCAATTCGCAACACTTTTTTGAAAACGTTATCACAATTTAATTTTCTTTACACTTTCTCCTTCGAGAAAATCAAAACCGGTTACCTGGAGCAGCGGGACTTCTTCTCCATCAGTCATTTTCATGATCGCCTTAGCGGCCATGACACCAGTGGCTTGATTTTTAAATCGGATTGTCGTAAGAGCAGGATGGATGACTTCAGAGATATTGTATCCGCCAAATCCAGTCAGTGAAATATCCTCCGGAACCTTTTTCCCCAGCCTCGAAATTGTTTTCATGGCACCAAATGCAATAGTATCTGTTGCACAAATGATCGCTGTAGGAGTATACGATTCAAGCATATCTTTCGTGACTCTGGCAGCATCTTGAAAATCAAAGCCGGATAAGAACGTGTGAACATCGGTGACACCTGCCTGTGCCAGTGCATCCATAATTCCTTGTTTCCGCCTTTGCCCAACCGCGATATCACTTTCTGTTACTCCTATATAAGCTACTGATTGATGCCCTTTTCCAGCGATATACCGCCCCATTTCATACCCCGCATCATAATCATTATTAATGATACAATTGCATTGATCTACTTCCTGAGCAACAATCAAAACCGGAATCTGAATCGCTTTAATTGTTTCAATATGTTTATCTGTAACCCCAGTTGCGATAAGGATAATGCCATCCACTTTCTGGCGCGACAAGCTGATTAAGCTTTCAATTTCCCTGTGCACATGCTTGCTGGTACTTATAATAAGTGTTGTATATTCTCGTTTTCGGAGTTCTTCATCAATCGCCATGAGCACCGTAGAAGTAACAAATGAATCAAGCGTTGGAGCGATTACACCGATAAAGTTCGTCTTTTTCGCTTTGAGACTTTGAGCAAAGGAGTTGGGTTCATAATTGGTTTCTTCGATTACTTTCCGTATCTTGGCTTTTGTTTTTTCACTGACGTGGCCGCCATTCAAGTACCTGGACACCGTACTTTTTGCAACACCCGCTAGCTCTGCAATATCATTAATCGTTGTATTCATGGTTGGTTCACCTATTTCTCTATATGCTAGAATGCCTTTATTATATAGTATCGTTATGTTTGTTAAAAGAAGCCCTTCTCTTTTCAGGTACTCGAATCTATAAACACATGTTATTAAAACAACTTTTTTAAGGCTTAGCATTAATAGACATAGCAAAAATAAACATCATAAAGGTAAAGATGAGAATAAACGTATTCAATCCTAATCCCCACCAGGCGAACATTCTGGACCTTTTTCTTGTTAATAAACCAACAATGCCCAGGAACACGCCAATAAACGGAAATTGTATCAAAAATATATTAGGAAAAACGTTTGTTTTGATTAATAAAGCTGCGTTAACTCCTGACAGCGCAATCAAAGCAGTTAAAAATGAGAGAAAGCCAGAAATCGTCTGGGCCCTACCAGTTTTTCTTTGTGTTTTTTTTACTCCCAGTTCCATAATTTCACCTCTCCCATTCTCATTATGCTAATTTCCTTCATGTTTTCAAGCTTCCTTAATTCAGGAGTCGGCCCCGTTACAACTGCTCCATAAATTGAAATGCCATGCTTCTTGACATAGGCCAGGCGATCTTCTAAAGCAAGAGATTTTGCTCTCGCCACAGTTGTTGAAACCTCCTGATTTTCTTTCAGCAGCTCTAAAATATCCACGAACACTTCTTCATTGGATTGCTCGCGTCCATTAAACGGTGACCATATTGTCGTGTCAATTTGGGCAGGATATCCAAGCGGGGTAATCGGCACTCCCTCTGAATCGACCTGCTTTTTTTCCATTCCAGTATCGACCGCCAGCCACCGGACCTCCACATTAGACGGCATTAAATCCTCGACTTGTTTAGGTGACATTAGCTTTGATAAGGAGAGATATACCTCGGCTACCGTTCCATCCGGTATTTTATTTAAGGTCGTCCACTCAGAGGAATAAAAACCGAAGTTACTCGCATTCGGATGAAACAATCTTTCGGTTTCTGGTTTAGGATTTTCCGAAAGCGGATGTTCAAGCAAAAGCTCTTTTTTAGGAAAGTCCGGTTCATCAAGTGCAAACCGAATATCATAGTCTCCCATCTTATAGTCCTCATTGCCAATACGTTTATAAACGTCAAACAGAATATTCATTGAAAAGAAACCGATTTCATCCTCAATTTCCATCTCTTCCAGACTCATATTTGGTTCTGTTACATAAATTGTTTTGGCAGCCACATCAATAAGCTTGTCGGCTCTCCCTCCAATAGAATAAAATCCATAGGTTAATATAGTCATCACTGGGATTATAAGCAGAAGAATTGCCAGGCTAACCATAATATTGGTTGTTCTTGCGGTATTTCTGCCTGTTTGAATAATTCTTCTTTGCTCTCCTTCTGAAAGTCCAATATTATCCTTAAAGTCCTGTTTTGTTTCATTCAGGAAAGTTTTATAATCTTTTTCTTCATTATCGAAGTTATCCGCCATCTTTGTTCATCCTTTCTTTCACGACTTCCATTAATTTTTTCCTTCCCCTGGATAAATGGCTTTTAAAAGTATTGAGTTTTAACTCGAGAATTTCGGCCGCTTCCTGATAGGGAAGATCATGCAAATCACAGAGCAATATAGCATGCTTTTCATTCTCCTGAAGGGAATTCACATCCTTAATCAGCAACTTAAATGCTTCCTTCTCTACCATCATTCTTTCAGGAGTCTCAAGGTTGGCATCCAAATGATCCAGCACGCCATCCTCGAATATTACTCTTTTATTTTTCCGCTGATAATCAACAAACGCATGGTAAGCTACTTTAAATAGCCAAGCTTTAATGTTGCTGATTTCATAATCGTCCAATGATACATAAGCCCGGTAAAATGCATCCTGCACCAAATCCTCGGCAATATAATGATCTCTGGAAAGGGAAAACAGATAACGATATAAATCGTTAACATATAATTTGTATGCCTCCTCAAGCTGCACCCTTGCCCCCCCTTTCATATAAACCACGTATAAGAATGCTAAAAAGTTGCAGCTCATACAAAGTTTTCTATATTATTTATGTAATGTGAACAAATAAAAAAGAATCACAGTGCTCTTGCACGTGATTCCCAAATATTAGAACCTAGCAATCTTTTTCGATAAATCAGGCGCTGATAGATTCATTATATACCTCTTTTGACACCATTTCTAATTGTGATGCTGCTAGCTCCAGTAATATTTAAATAAATAAAATCGATAAACAAACGTTTATAAGCCTGATGATTGGAGTGGAGGGCGCGAGATCCTCGAAAATGCATTCGCATTTCCTTCGTACGGTGTTTATTCTAGGATGCTTATTCAACGTCCTGCGGGAGCAGCTTGACAGGTGAGACCCCGCAGGAGCATGCGACGAGGAGGCTCACCTGTCCCGCCCGCGGAAAGCGAAGCGACTGGAATGGAAATCAACAGACCCCATTAACAGGCCAAAAAAATAACTGCAGGCAAACTCCATTTCATCGAGTTTGCCTGCAGTCTGAGAGAGTGAATTTATTTTCATTCTCCTTTGTCTTGCTTATTTTCCATCCACAATGTCTTTAAAAATTTCATACGAACGCTTTTGTTTTTCTTCGTCATAAATATAGGACACGGCCATGATTTCATCAACATTATACATGTCCTGGAACATTGTCAGCTGGTGTTTGACTGTTTCCTTACTTCCCATAAGCGTTACACTGGACATCCCTTCAGCTGCCTCTTTTTCCATTGGGCTCCAAAGGGAATCAAGATCTTCCACTGGAGGCATTAGCTTCATTTGCGACCCTCTTACAACATTCAGGAAGAATTGCTTCATGGTTGTTGATAAAAATTCTGCTTCTTCGTCTGTTTCAGCTGCAATTACATTCAAGCAAATCATCATATAAGGTTTATCCGAATACTTGGATGGCTTAAAGCGTGCACGGTAAATCCTGATGGCTTCTTCCATATATCTTGGTGCAAAATGTGAAGCAAATACATATGGAAGGCCCAATTCAGCCGCTAAATAGGCTGAATCCGTTGATGAACCCAGGATATAAATCGGGATATTGGTTTCAACTCCTGGATGGGCTTTCACATAGCTTTGATCCTCTAATGGACCAAAGTATGTAAGCAAAGCCTGGACATCCTCTGGAAAAGTATACACAGAATCATTTTTCGAACGGCGAAGTGCGCTCGCTGTCATCATATCCGTGCCAGGTGCTCTGCCAAGACCGAGATCAACTCGATCTGGATAAATCGTAGCCATTGTGCCAAATTGTTCAGCAACAACCAATGGTGCATGATTAGGCAGCATTATTCCTCCGGAGCCAACACGGATTGTATTGGTATGTTCCAGCACATGTTTGATTAAAATCGACGTGGCAGAACTTACAAGCGTCGGAGTATTATGATGCTCAGCTATCCAATAGCGCTTATACCCCATTTCCTCCGTAACCTGTGCCAGGTCCACAAGATCTTGTATAGCCTGCTTGCTGTCCTTACCCTCGCGTATCGGAGCCAGATTTAAGACAGAAACAGGGATTTGTATATTAGTCATTTGAATTACCCCTTAGTGAAGAATTGATTTTATTTTAACAATCGAAATAAATAAAACAAGTTTAATGCTTAGTATGAACTAGATAGACTAGCGGCATCCGAGGTCACGAATGGATACCCAGGTTTAATCTATCAGCCAAACTCTTTGGTAACACGCGGGCAAATGGAGGCTTTTATGTATAGGGCACCACGATATTGGTCAAATATTAATTTATTAACGACTAATATAACCAGTAGCGGAACCAGAGAGGCGAAAGTGGATATAAGGCATTGCATTTCGGGATCTATTGAACTTCATAGAGCTTGAGGAAAACGTATCGTATGTCAAAATATACGGTTATATGGACGGCGAACGCTTTGGATTTTCAGCAAACCTCTCGCTTGCTGACTTGCTGGGGGATGATTTTTTATTTGCTTAACGCTGGAAGGATAGTCAAGCACCAGTTGGAAGACCTTTCACCAAAGCCCGGTGATCCGCTTCGTTTTATTCCGCCTAAAACATTTTATTTATGGAAGGGAACCAAATAGTTCTCCGGGATCCGGTTTATGAAGCATGATGAAGCGGGTTTTTGGGAGGATCTGGGGTACTCCATAACCGCCAATCCATTTAAAGAAGAAAGATATCGGTAGCCAGAAAAGCGGAAGCGACCTGGTCAGCCCAGAATAGGGTTGTGCCGGTTCTTGGGTCACAACATGCGAAGGGCTGGGCGCTGGAGCCGGATATCAGGAAAAAGTGAAAGCGAATAGTCAGTCTAAAGGATTGCCTGGAACAGAGACACGACGTTCATTTTAAAAAACCTGAAATCAGCAGCCAAACTGAATCCAGGTTTTTGTATAGTCAGTGCGATTGTGCAATTGAAATATGAGTAAACCTTGTCACATCAAAAAGTCCCAAATCAGTTAATTTCAATTCAGGGATAACAGGCAAAGCGAGAAACGAAAGTGTCAAAAATGGGTTGAAGGATGTGTTGGCTCCAATCACTTCCAGAGAGGACGTTAATAAGTTTAACTGTTTATACACTTCTTTATAGGATAGATCCGACATAATTCCCGCGATCGGAAGTTTCAGGGAAGAGATGACCTGTCCATTTTGAATAACAACAATACCGCCTTGCAGCTCGTTAATTGCCATAGCAGCCGTAATCATATCATCATCATTTGTTCCAGCTATTATCACATTATGGGAGTCATGTGCTATCGTGCTTGCAATCGCTCCTGATTTAAGCCCAAATCCCTTAACGATTCCAAGACCGATGTTGCCAGTCATTCGGTGCCGCTCAACAACCGCGAGTTTAAGATGATCTTTGCTTATGCATGTCTGGAAATAACCTTCTGCATCCTGTGTCGTTTCTTCAATTACATGTTTGGTCAACAAACTATTGGGGATCACCTGAATTATATTTGCCAGGTTGGAATCCAGCTTGATTTTCAGTTGTTGTTTTGAAATTTCTTGAATATGGACAGTTCCGGAAAATTGTAGAGCAGGCTTATCCTGTGAGGATGCAGCAATATCGGCCAGTTTACCCTTATCTGCGACTAACTTGCCGTTTTTAAATACTTGCGTTATATTTACTGAATCAAGATCATCAAGGAAAAGGAAATCAGCTATATATCCTGGGGCAACTGCTCCCAAATTTGCTAGTCCAAAGCATTCTGCTGTATTAATTGAAGCCATTTGGATCGCGGTGATCGGTGCTATTCCTTGGGCGATAGCTAATCGCACATTAAAATCTATGCTGCCTTCATGGAGCAGATCGTCCAAATGCTTGTCATCCGTGACAAAAACACAGCGGCGGGAGTTGCTCTCGGTTACAGCCCCGATAATATTTTTCAGGTCTCTGGCAACCGTTCCTTCCCGGACCATAAGGTACATGCCTTTTTGAATCCGTTCCTTTGCTTCTTCCAATGTTGTCGCTTCATGATCTGTTCTGATTCCTGCTGACATATAGGCATTAAGCTCATGGCTTTTTAACCCTGCGGCGTGGCCATCAACTTTTTTTCCGGCCATTTGCGTCTCAGAAATTTTTTTCATCATGGAAGGCTCACAATTCATAACCGCCGGAGCATTCATTACCTCAGCAAGTCCCAAAACACGGGGGTGAGTAAGAAATGGCTCCAAATCCTCCATCTCCAAAACTGCTCCAGCATTCTCATATGGTGTCGCTGGAACACATGAGGGCAGCATAAAGTAAAAATCAATTAGAAGATTTTCAGTGGAATCCAGCATATATTGAATTCCGGCAGCTCCAACAACATTCGCAATTTCATGTGGATCGGCAACGATTGCTGTTACCCCATGCGGAAGCAGGACCTTCGCCAGCTCTGCAGGTGTCAGCATGGATGATTCGATATGAACGTGGCCATCAATAAAGGAAGGGGCAACGAATTTACCTTGCGCATCAATGACCTTTTTTCCTTCATAATATCCTATGCCTGCTATATAACCGTCTGCAATAGCAATATCTCCGCTAATGATCTCTCCATTAAAAACATCCACTATTTTTCCGTTTTTGATTACACAGTCGGCAGGCTCACTGCCGTTAGCCACTGCGATTCGCCGTTCCATCATCAATGCTTTCCACCCCGCTTAAAAACTTGACTGCTCATCGTTAATATTACACTTCCGGATCGGATAAATGCACCATCATTACTCGGGCAGAAAAATCTGAATAGCAGCATAATTTATCCCAATTTTCATTTATTCTTCCGAATCGCAAATTAATTTATCGGAATTCAAATTATTTCATCCAAAACGCATGTTAATTCATCCGAATCGCAGATCAATACTAATCGGGACAACATTATCTCCCTTCTCCCAATTTTTGAATAGGAGCTTTTTAAATAATGAAAATCTCCTGGATTTATCGTAACCAATAATATGAAAGAATCTTTTCCTCTTCCAAAATTGACTAGTTCCTTCTATTCATATTTGAACTTTATCTTTTGTAATGGCCTGAAGCTATTAAATTGTCTAACGCAAACCTGTTCTTATGGTATAATTACCCAAAATGGAAGGAGCTTATATTTATATGGACGCAGCCTTTGCGATTTTACCTATCTTATCTATCTTCTTTTACTTAGCCCCTGTAGTGTTTATCATTTGGTTTTTGGTAAAATTCCTGAAAATCCAGGAAGAAAAAAACCAAATTCTACGAACTATATCTGACAAATTGGATAAGAAAAATGATTAGACCGGGAATCCCATCTTATTTCATGTCAAATTTTATTTCGTAATATACAAATCTATAAAATCGCGGGTCCCCTTTTTATTAACCCTGCCTTTTTAAGATGGATAAAAAAAAGCCTCCTTATTTTTAAAGTGGCATTTTCTTCGTTCGTGAGATGTGTATTTATTAGATTAAATTGAACCCATAATAATTTGTTTGTGCTGTAATGATTTGGAAATGGAGTAAAAAGTTTTATGCAGGTACTTATTTTTCTAAAAGAATTACTTTGGATCATTTTATGTCTTAGTTGGATTTATTTATTCTTTCATCACAAGAGAAAAAACAACACCTTAACAATATAAATATCCTGAAACGGAAATAGACTATACAATAATCATTGTTAATATCCAGTTTTTATCAATAGATGAAAACACCTTTCATATATTTTACGCAATACCATTAGTATCATAATGACCGAGAAATGTTTTGTTACTAATTGTTTAATACTTCTTCTGGAAGAAAAGGTTCTTCTAACATACGAAAATCCGCTGTATTATGCTGCAGCGGATTTTCATATTTTTCACATTCCTTCCCGAGCATCAACTTTCGAAAAGAGGCTTGTTGCTTTAGCTCTCCTTGAATAGTTCCCCACTGTCCAGTTAGATAAATATTTTTTATATCCATTCCTTTCATCAAAAATCAGAGAAATAGCAATTAATTGCAAGCGCCAAAGAGTAAAGCTTTATTCCCAATTTTGATAAGGCAATCTCACTAATGGAGATCGCTAACAGCAGTAAGATTAGAATATATACTGCGGAAAAGTAAGCACTGATTGGGTATATACTAATTTAAAAAATGATCTTCTAAATCTTTGGGTTAATAATTAATTTTGACTTTAACCGTGACCTTCGTCCTTATCGTTTTTTTCAGAAGTCACTTTTTTGTCTAATTTATTTGGAAAACCAAATTGATCATTTATTTCTCTCGCCAGATCATCTAAAAACTCATTAGAAAAGAAAGGAACCTTATCTTTATCCATTTTATCACCCTCCTTTTTCCTTCGTTATTAAATAGCCAAAAACTTGAATACAAAATTCCACAATAAAATTGCTTATCTTTACATTTTTATCATTTACATTTTCTTTATACAGGAGTATTATAAACAACAGTTTCATATTTCTAAATCGCTGAAATCATATGATGCGGGGGAACCATTATAGTGGAATTGTAAGAATCCATGGGGTGAATCCTTTTAAGGTAGGGCTACTCTGGGCCCGAATCCGACAGCTAACCTCGTAAGCGTTATAAGAGAAGGAAGGTGGAACTTGTGAGACAAAATTTTAATGTCTTCAGGTCTATTTAACCATGGCCTGAAGACTTTTTTATTTTCTTACAACTTCTTAATTCATTAGTAAATACTAATTTAAAAAATTTGGTGGTGTAACTGCATGATTTCTTCCATAAAGAGGTTTTTAATTGGGCGACCTTTAAAATCCACTGAATTAGGGGAGCAAAAACTTAACAAAACAAAAGCATTAGCTATTCTATCTTCTGATGCATTATCATCCGTGGCATACGGTCCTGAGCAAATTCTGATTGTCCTGGTAACCATTAGCGCAGCAGCATTCTGGTATTCTATTCCTATTGCCGTTGGCGTCTTAATTTTACTGACAGCCCTTATTTTATCTTATCGGCAAATTATTTTCGCCTACCCTCATGGAGGAGGAGCTTATGTTGTTTCAAAGAATAATCTAGGTATAACTCCAGGCTTAATCGCTGGCGGCTCTTTATTAGTTGACTATATATTGACAGTGGCGGTGAGTGTCTCTGCCGGAACAGACGCTATTACATCTGCATTCCCTGCTTTACATGAACACAATGTATTGATTGCCAGCATCTTTGTTATTTTTATTACAATTTTGAACTTAAGAGGTGTGACTGAATCCGCTTCTATATTAGCTTATCCAGTGTATTTGTTCGTGCTCGCGTTATTTATCCTGATTGGCGTAGGGATTTACAATATCTTAACAGGCCAGGTTCCCGCTGAACATCATACACCCGTAGGGACACCAATTGCCGGAATTAGTTTATTTATTTTACTGAGAGCGTTCGCGTCTGGCAGCTCTGCTTTAACTGGAGTAGAAGCTATCTCCAATGCTATTCCCAATTTTAAAGATCCTGCAGCAAACAACGCTGCCAAAACATTAATGGCTATGGGAGCACTCCTTGCAGTACTGTTCTCAGGGATTGTTTTCCTGGCTTATTACTATGGAATTGCACCCAGGGCAGAAGTAACTGTCGTTTCGCAAATTGGAGAAGAAATATTCGGGCGTAACTTTATGTACTATTTTATTCAGGGGACAACTGCCTTGATATTAATTCTTGCTGCCAATACAGGTTATACTGCCTTCCCTTTACTGGCTGTTAATTTAGCAAAAGATAAGTTTATCCCAAGAATGTTTACAGTTAGAGGAGACAGGCTGGGTTACTCCAACGGAATCCTGATCCTAGGACTTTTTTCAATTATGCTCATTATTGCATTTAAAGGGCAAACAGAACATCTTATCCCACTTTATGCAGTAGGTGTTTTTATTCCGTTTACACTCTCCCAGACTGGGATGATGCTCAAATGGATTAGAGAAAAGCCTCAAGGCTGGGTAGCTAAATTCATTACCAATACTACTGGTGCCTTTATTAGTTTTACCGTCACCATGATATTCTTTTTGACAAAGTTTGCACAGGTATGGTCAATCTTGGTTTTCCTTCCAATCATTATCATTATATTTCATCGCATTAGAAAGCATTACGAAGCGGTGGGAGATCAATTGAGATTATCAACTTGTGAGCCAGTCTTGCCGATAAAAGGAAATGTTATCATTGTTCCTGTCGCTGGGATCACACATGTTGTAGAAAACTCATTACAATACGCTAAGTCACTTTCAGCAGATCAGATAATTGCCGTTTATGTTGCTTTTGAAAGAGATGATGAGAAGAAATTTGAGGAGAAATGGAAGAAGTGGCAGCCTGACGTGAGACTGGTGACTCTTCATTCTCATTATAGAAGTATTATTCAGCCATTGACTAAATTTGTGGATACAGTTGAGCATAAAGCCAGTGAATCGAATTACCGTGTTACGGTTATTATACCACAATTTATACCCAAAAAAGGCTGGCATAATATCCTTCATAACCAATCGAGTTTGCTAATACGGACATTTTTGCTTTATCGAAGAAACGTAGTAATCACGACTGTTCCTTTTCACCTAAAGAAATAAGATTATTGGATATTGGATTCCACAATCCTCCAAGTCATTTACATTTATCCTCTTGAACAGGTTCTGCTCTCTTTTAAAAAATGGTTCTGTTAAACTTTGCTGTTGATTTCCGCTCTAGTGGCGGTTGGGGAGCCTCCTCGGCGCTTTGCTGAATCTTTTCATTTAAGCTCTTATTTTTCCATACTTTCCGTCTTATGGCTGAAAATGTGAAAAATAAGGGCTATTTATGTATTCAAGTTTTTATGGGAATAATGAAAAAAAGGAGGTTAGAGAGTTTGTATTTTCTTTTGAATGCAATTGGAGTATTAGTTGTACTGGGTCTAGTTTATTTATGCTCACCAAATAAAAGAAACGTAAAATGGAAATTCATCTTGCTGTTATTAGTGGTAGAATTTCTGATTACATGGTTTATGTTATCGACCCAAATCGGTACTTGGGTAATTAATCAAATCGCATCTTTCTTTACATGGCTAATCTCATGTGCAAATGAAGGGATTTCTTTCGTCTTTCCTTCTGCTATGGCAAATGAACAAGTCGATTTCTTTTTTAGTGCCTTGATGCCTATCATCTTTATAGTCACCTTCTTTGATATACTGATGTATTTCGGTATACTAACCTGGATTATTGACAAAGTTGGCTGGATCATCGCAAAAGTGTCAGGCTTGCCAAAACTAGAGAGCTTCTTCTCAATTCAAATGATGTTCTTGGGAAACACGGAAGCACTTGCAGTACTCCGGCATCAGCTTAGCGTCTTAAGTCAGCAGCGGTTGCTGACTTTCGGAATCATGGGTATGAGCAGTATAAGCGGGTCCATCATAGGAGCTTATTTAACAATGGTTCCGGCTACATATGTCTTTGTAGCGATCCCGTTAAACTGTTTGAATGCGTTATTGATTGCAAACATGTTAAACCCAGTTGACGTAAGCAAAGAGGAAGATATCGTTTATGTTCCGGATAAAGGGCAGCGTAAGGATTTCTTTTCGACCATCTCGAACAGTATGCTCGTCGGTATCCGTATGGTTATTGTCATCGCGGCAATGGTTATCGGATATGTAGCTCTGACAGCTAGTTTAAATGGAATTTTAGGATTCTTTGCTGACGGATTGACCATTCAGAAAATATTCTCCTTTATTTTCAGCCCATTTGCATACTTGCTCGGTCTGTCTGGAAAGGATGCCATGTATGTCGCTCAATTGATGGGAATAAAGCTTGCTACAAATGAATTTGTGGCAATGCTGGACTTAAAGGATAAGATTAACACATTGGCTCCGCATACAGTGGCGGTTGCGGTGACCTTCCTAACTTCATTTGCAAATTTTAGTACAGTTGGAATGATTTACGGAACGTTCAATTCCGTCGTTGATGAAGAAAAAGCACACATTATTGGAAGAAATGTTTGGAAGTTACTAGTAAGTGGAATGGCTGTATCACTTCTAAGTGCAATGGTAGTCGGATTGTTCATATGGTAATCAATAAAAATAATATAAATGAAAATAAAGGGTTGCGTATGCAGCTCTTTTCTATTGCTTTGGAAATTTTAAACAGTTAACCTTTATATTACGAAGCAAAAACCAAAAAATAAACTCAGGTTAGTATGGTTAAATGAGGCTGTGTCTTTTTCAACATGTAAAATAACTTACAACTAACGGAAAAAGAGAGTTAATGAGATATGAGATATCAACAAAAGGATTTCACTGGAGAATTAAAAGATAAGATTAAAATTACTGAATTGGCGTTAAAAGAACATGCCGTGAGATTGTTAAATGAATATCAATCTTTCTTTGCTCAGAAGTACCGTTTTGACGCTGAGTTCAATATAGAGGGCGAGGACCCTTTTATTCCTGGATACAGTTCCTCTTTTTCAATAGGATTTGCAAATGAAGAAGGAGAACTTATTGATTTACATATCATTAAAATATGGGAATGCGAACGGTTCTTCCTCGGTATGCCCACTTCTAAGATGCTTCCTGGAAGCAAAATTATCGGTGAATTACTGGATGAAACGGTGGAAGAAGTTAAAGAAGAATTGAAGCAATATATTGAGGAATATTCGAATGAGTAACTGAGGGTTTGCCTAAAAATGGATGCACTAATTCCAAAATGAACACTGATTCAAGTTTAACTTTCATATTCATACCTATATAAGCCCAAGTTGCAATAATTCCTGAAGCCCCTAGTATTCCCCGCCTTCTTTTCCGGTAAGATCTGTTATCTTTTAATCGCAAAGTTCTGCTAAAATTTCCTGTTGATATCCGCTCCAATCAACAAAGTGCCAAAATTCAACACAGGAACAAATGTTCGAACGTTAAACTTGAAACAGAATGCATGTTCGTATAAAATAATAATAAAAGGAGGGATTGTATTTAATGAACTATTTATTGAATAAGTCTCTAAAGGAAAATATAGCTGTAGAAATTATTTATCAAAGCAGGAAAAAGGAAATCACAAAAAGGACAATATTAGTAAATGCCCTTAATGAGAAATACATTCACGCCTATTGCTTAGGCAAGCAGCATGTTAGAATATTTAAAGTCGATTCCATTCTTGCTGTTGCGACCGTCAAGGAAAAATGGGCTCAACGCTCTTACGCATGATGTAAAACCCGCAGGATAGCTTACAGAAATCAGTTAAAAAGAGATCCCAGGTCTTCAATTCGTTTTTGAACTCCGCTGCATTTCCATGTATTACTTTCATTAAGATAGCGCCATGCTAATCAATAACATAATTACAAAAACAAACCGCCTATAAAGCGGCGGCAATCTTTTTTCCCCTTGTTTCCAAACCAGATCCGAACTCAACCAAGAATTCAGCAGGATACGCTTTTACTTTTTAAGATTCATCCTGATAACTAAAATGGCCTGCAATTTTAACTACTATAAGTGATCTCTCATTTAACTGCTCATTCTTTCTCAAAAGCGTACTGGCATTGTTTTATCTTCTTCGGATTAAATCAGCAATACCCGGGCTGTGATGTGCGGCAAAAGCGGCTCTAAAAACGCATGAACTCAACTTACACATATAGGCTGTATCTCTCCCTGATTTTGATAAATCTGAGTCCAATTCTGTTTAGAGGACGAATTTATTTCTAATCCCTTATCCCCTTCCTCTCCTGGGATGAAAAACTGAATATTAAAAAAGTAATCCGTCTATAACCATATAAACTCCAGTAAAAAGCAGAATTATATATGTAACTATTCGAAAAAGATCTTTTTTAATCTTCTTAAATAATATTTGTCCGAGAAACAAACCGAGTAATACAATTGGGAGAGCCATTCCACTGTAAATCCAGACTGTTTTATTTGTTTCCTCTTTATTCTTACTTTGCCTGATCCGAAACTTAAGTATCAGCATACCTGTTAATGCCAAAATAATGACGCCTATTCCTGTACTTAAAAAGTTCATGTTAACTAGCAGAAAAATGAGCATTCCGATTGGAAGGCCTGCAATGCTTCCTGCAACAAATCGTTTCACGATTGCAAAATCAATTTCCTTTCGAATTTTGGCAAAGCACAAGAAATCACTAAAGATAAAATTAGATTAATTTGGATGGATTCCGCTGGATCAAATATCAATAGCAGAAACGGAGTTGCCAGTATGGAAAACCCAAAACCCGTACTCGTTTGCAATATGGAGGCAATTAAAATGATAACAAAAAATATCCATGTATCCATATCCGCACCTGCTTTTTCCATACTTGAATCTTTTTTTCGTTTTTTATCTATATTTTATACAAGAATGGAATTTATCACTTTTCCCAGCTTTTGAATTCCACTAATAATATTTGCTTCATCCTCATAACTAAACGAAAGGCGGAGAAACTCAATACCGTCTTTTTGATCCAGGAAAAAGTATTTGCCCGGAATATATGAAACTCCTACCGATAGAGCTTCCGTTAACATTTGCGATGTATCGACACCAGGGATTTTCACCCATACAAAGTAACCCCCTTCTGGTACATACCAGGTAACTGATTCTGGAAGGAATTGTTCCAGTGCAGAGAGTAACACACCACATTTAGCCTGATACGTGTTTGTTAAATGCTGGAGCCTTTCCTCAAAATTAGTGTTTTCCAGGTATACTGCCATAGTAGCCTGAGCAAAAGGATGGTCCAGGTCTTTTTTAAACCATGCTAGAGCCGTGATTAATTCACTTGATCCTGCTATCCAGCCAATTCGCATGCCTGGAGCAACAACCTTTGATAATGAACCAACATGCAGAACCCGGCCTTCTTTATCGTATGCTTTAAGCGGCTTGAGATTTTTATGGAAGCTTAGTTCACCATAAGCATCATCCTCTAGAATGAGGAAGTTATATTTGCTGGCAAGCTCCAAAACATGCTTTTTCCTCTCTGCCGCCATGGTCGTACCTGTAGGATTCTGAAACGTTGGTATAGTATAAAGAAAACGCGGAAGAGTTAGTCCGTTGCGTTTCCTTTCGGCCAACACCTTTTCCAGCAGATCTGTCTGTAGTCCATTTTTATCTACTGGAATACTAATAAAATTCTCCGTATAGTTCTTAAAAATCTCTATTGCCTCCATATAAGTGGGAGATTCTACAGCCACAACTGCTGTATTGTCCAGGAGAATACGCGCAATCAGATCGATCGCCTGACAGGCGCCAGCTGTTATCAAGAGTTCTTCATTTGAAATACTAATATTCCGTTCTGATAATCTTGCTTGTATCTGCTGCTTTAGTTTAGATATACTTGGACTTCCCAGATAATGGAGCGGCAAATCTTGCTCCTCTTCTAGCAGGTTGGTGACTGCAGTTTTTAGCTGTTCAGCAGGAACCAGCGCAGATGCCGGATAGCCTGAGCTCAGGCGAATACAGCCATCCGGAAGTAATGGCATCCATTCTCCTGGTGGTTCATTATTAAGGGCCGATTTTATGTTTTCAGGAAAAAAAGACTCTATCTTCACATTAACCATACACCTTTCCGTTATTCAAACATAGTTTCTATTATGTACAATTTTGCAGATAACTAGATAAAGACTGCTTTATCATTTAAAAGCGAATTTAATTCCTATATTGATTTTAAACTTTCTTCTCTGATGAGCGACAGCAATTCGTCCTTATAAAGGGCAAATTCAGATGTACCTTTTATACTGAATTCCCGTGGCCGCTCTAGGGTAATTGGAACTTTTTTCTTCAATTTCCCAGGTCTTGCGGTCATCACATAGACAGAATCGGCCAGAAAAATAGATTCATCCACATCATGTGTGATAAATAAAATTGTTTTTTTGCTCTCATCCCATGCTTTTAACAGGACTTCTTGCATGATATTTCTTGTTTGGGCATCCAATGCGCCAAAAGGTTCATCCATCAATAGAATCTTAGGATCGTTAGCAAGCGCGCGGGCAATGGCAACACGCTGTTTCATACCGCCCGATAATTGGATTGGATAATGTTTTTCAAAGCCTTCCAAACCAATCAGCTGCAGGTAGTGTCTGGCCACATCGTCCCGTTCTTTTTGCGAAATACCATTTAATTTTAATCCGAAGGTAATATTTTCTTTGACATTTAACCAAGGATATAACGTATAAGATTGGAAAACCATGCCTCGATCAGGACCTGGCCCATGGATGAGTTCACCATCAAGCAGCACTTGTCCAGAAGTGGCTTCTTCCAAGCCCGCAACAATTCGAAGAACAGTCGATTTACCGCACCCCGAAGGTCCTAAGATGGTGACAAACTCCCCTTCGCTTATTGAAAAGGACGTTTTTTCTAAAGCTGTTGTCTCCCCGCTTTTTGTTTTAAACACTTTTCCAACATCTTTAATTTCCAGTTTCGGTTTTCCCATCTGAGTCATATTCTTATCTGCATATACTGTTTTTGGTGAGAGCATCTTACAAACCATCCTTTCTCATCCATGAAAATGAAGCCCGATAAATTGCTTTAAAGATCATATCTGTTAAAAGTCCCAATAGACCGATGATTAAAATACCAACAATAATTTTATCCGGCTGCAAGAAACGGGACGCCTGCATTATCATATAGCCTAATCCGCTGGAAGCCCCGACAATTTCCGCAACCACTAAATACGTCCAAGCCCAGCCGAAGGTAATCCTTAATGTATCTACAATGCCTGGCAAAGAAGCGGGTAAAATTACTTTCGTAAAGACTTGCACCTTTTTTGCACCTAATGTATAAGAAACTTCAATTAGCTCATTTTGAACATTTTTTGTTACATCCATTATCATAAGGGTCAGCTGAAAAAAGGTTCCCAGGAAAATGACGCTCATTTTCTCTGCTTCCCCTAGGCCAATCCACAAAATTAACAACGGAATAAAGGCAGATGCGGGCATATACCGGATAAACCCAATAATGGGTTCAAAAGCGCCTTCCATAATTCTTAATGAACCCATTAAAATGCCTAACGGGATTCCGATGGCAGCAGCCACAAGAAATCCTACTAAAACCCTCGAAAAAGAGATGCCGATATCGGAAAGAAGATTTCCATTGGCAAATAAATCAATAGCTGTGGCTAAAACGGCCGTTGGTGTTGGTAAAAACAACGCATTTACAACTCCGCCATATGTTAAGGCAGACCAAACGGCTAGAAATATAATAAACGTAAGTAATCCTGCCGAAGTATAAAGCTTTTTGGGTATTTCCTTATTTGGTGTAAAATATTTTGCTAGCATTCAACCCACCCAATTCTCTTAATGTTTTAAAAAAGCCCAACATATGAGAGTCTCATAAGTTAGGCTCTGAAATTAATCAAAAATATCTTACAAAATCAGAAATTATTATTGGAAGCTTGGGTTAATAATGTCTTCCGCTTTTGGTTCTTTTGTGATGATACCCTGTTCTTTATAGAAGGTAATAGCATTTTCTGCTGCTTCATAGATGGATCCCTTTTTGCTTTCTGTTCCCAATAATTCTGCATTGTCCTCTTTCGAGTAAAACTTCAAGCCCTCTTCCGTTCCCACAAATTCTGCTGTATCGATCTTAAGGCCTTTTGCCATAATTTCATCTGCGTCTTTTTTATTTTCTTTCCAGTAATTCATTGCTTCACCCATTGCCTTTACAAATGCTTTTACATCGTCTGGGCGTTTTTTGATAACGTCTTCTTTAAAGCTTACTGTATCTACAATAATTCCAGGCAGATCTTTTGTTGTTAATAAAATCTTTCCGTTTGCTTGAGACCCCTTTGATAACCAAGGTTCCCATGTTACAGCTGCATCTACTTTTCCGGCTGCAAATGCAGCACCGGCATCACCTGCAGACATTTGGATTACTTCTACATCCTTTTCTGTTAAACCACCTTGCTTTAACGCTGTTAATGCTAGCATATGGCTGGTTGAACCAACTTCAAATGCCATCTTTTTCCCTTTTAAGTCTTTCACATCATTGATTCCTTTTTTGACAAGAATTCCATCCCCACCGTAAGAATCATCTAAAATCCAGACCACATTTACCGGTATGTCAGAAGCTGCTAATGTTACTTGAACATCCAGAGCCGTAGCCATGCCATCAATTTTCCCGCTAGCTAAAGCTTGTTTACGTTCTGCTAAACCCTCAACGATTGAAAGATCAACATCAATACCATTTTTTTCAAAGAATCCTTTTTCTTTTGCTAAGAATAA
This sequence comes from Bacillus sp. M6-12, assembly GCF_002860285.1. GTDB lineage: Bacteria > Bacillota > Bacilli > Bacillales > DSM-1321 > Peribacillus. The sequence continues at coordinate 213,269 of NZ_PGVF01000009.1, read as the reverse complement.
AGGTCCATAGCCGGTCCAGGTAGGCAAGGTAACTTTCAAAGGCTCAGAAGATTTCTTTTTTGAACCTTCAGAACCGGATGCCTGCTCTTTCCCGCAAGCTGACAATGCAAAAACTAATAAAAAGCTACATATGATAACTAACCACTTTTTCACGATAAATCCCCCTGTTTTCTATATATATGTAATAAATTAAAGCATCTCATTTCCATATTTTTCAGCCTGGCTGACTGCTGATATAACCATATCCGGTGTAACCTCAAATGGCATATTCGCCATATCCTCAATGGTAACGGTGATTTCACCGAGCTCTTTCCATTGGAGCTCAGTTAAGCCCTTGATCCCCATTTGGTTTAAGGTAAATGGCAAACCAACTTCCTGATAATACCTAATTAATGTTTTGACTTCCTCTTCATCTGAACCTTCCATACATAGCTGAGCCAGAATACCAAAGGCCACAATTTCACCATGGTAGGTTTGGTGAACTTCAGGAAAGATGGTTAACCCTGAATAAATAGCATGTGCCGCAGCGGTCCGGCAATCATCCCCGCCATATCCGCTTACACTGCCACTCACTAAAATGATAGCATCTACCATATCTTCTAATTCTTTTGTTAACTTTTTCGTTTGAATGGAGGTAACAGCATCTTTCCCAGTGTCGAGCAAGGTCTGATAAAGATTGGCAGCGATTGAAATGGCTGTCTGGTTAATAACAGTAGGCACAGCCTTTTTAATAGAGCTTCTCGTTTCAAACCACTTTGCTAACGTATCGCCAATCCCGGCGATCAAATAGCGGACAGGTGCATGCAAAATAATATTTGAATCTACAAGCACTAGTTCGGGAGCTTTAGAATCCCGGCTAATCTCAAGAAATTGACCTTCATCGCTGTATATAATAGAAATCGAAGTCGCCGCTGCGCAGGTAGCAGCAATGGTGGGAATCACCACCAGCGGTTTGTTAACGCGATAGGCAACTGCTTTTGCTGTATCAATCGCCTTTCCTCCGCCAGCTGCAATAAGAACATCATAGTTAGAAGGATTCAATTGTTCTGCCAGCCTATTAATATTAGCTGCAGAACTTTCGCCTCCGTACCAAATAGATTGCATTAGTGATATCCCTTTTTCAGATAAACTCTTTGATAAAGTCTCTTCAACGATTTGTCTGCTGGTATTACCTCCGATAAGTACTGCCGTACGACCGAGTTCTTCTATGTATATTCCTGCTTCGGTTAATAATCCCGCTTTTCTGACATATTGGCCAGGCCCTGTTGATACCTTCAATAACATTCTTCCTTTCTTGTTGCAGATGAATAAATATAAATATTATTCTACTAATATTAAGTTAATGATATTTCTATGTCAATGAAGTTTTAAAATATTTAAAAAACTTATTATTAATAGTATCTATGAATAAATATTCCTTTTTTAATATTATTTTATTACGTAGAAATAGAAAAGACAGAATCTGCAAAACCTACAATACTTAAAATAGCGGTTATGTTTATAGATATGGATTCCAGGAAAAAGAAATGGGCAGAAATAATTTTCAAGTATATCATAGGGCATGAGCTCGGTATTGTACCGGGGTCATGCCCATATTTACCATTAAAGATTACAAAGAATTCATAGATCTCTATTCTTCTTTCAATAATTCATTTATGTTTTTCGTAATTTCTTTAAATTTTTTGTCGAGTTCTGTGTACTCTTTATCTTTTGGAGTCATAAAGCTAAGCTTTCCTAACACTTCTTGTCTCTCCGTTTCAAGCATTAATGGTAATTCATCCAGATTATCTCTTCTGGGAGAAAATTCATTCAATTGCTTTTGTATGCTGTTATTCGAGATAACAAGTTTGCTGCTTGTCGTTTTTTCGAGAAAATAACGATCATGCGATACGACGATTAGCGTTCCGTTATACTTTGCCAGGGTGTCCTCCAGCTGTTCTCGGGAACGCAGGTCAAGATGATTCGTCGGCTCATCTAAAATAAGAACATCTTTTTCTTCTAAGTATATACTCCATTAACTTACACTTCACACGCTCACCCATACTCATATTCCTGATGGGTTCTGTCCAGTGAGATGTCATAAATCCTAAATGCTTCATTAAGTTTCGGACTTTCCCTCTCGCCTCGAATGTTTCTTTATAAAATAGCTGCTCGGGTGTTTGTTCTAGCGGTAAATCAAACACTTCCTGCGTTAAGTAGCCCATTTTTGCAGATGGTGAAATCCAAACTTCCCCTTCAGCCGTTTCCTGCCCAACCATTATTTTCAATAAAGTCGTTTTTCCACTGCCGTTTGGACCCATTAACGAAACCTTTTCACCATGCTGAATCGTAAAATTGACGTCCTTAAATAGTATTCGACCACCAAAGGATTTTGCTACATTCCTAACTTCCAGAAACCGTTTCCCTGTCTTGTTTTTTGCTTTAATTGAAAAGCTTACAGTATATTCTGGTTCAACAGGTTCAGCCTTTGCTTTTTCAAGCTCTTTTTCAAGACGCTTTTGCTTTGATTTTACTTGTGCATCCATACGCTTTGCTTTTACGCGATAATATTCTTTAAATCCTTCCTTATTCGTTGATTGTGCGTGAGCTTTATTCGACCAGGAAGTGAGCTCTTTCATTTGTCCTTCGATCCGTTCAACCATTTTTTGCTGTTTTTCATATTCCCTCTGCTGGGTAAGTCTTTTCTGTTTGCGAGCCTCCATATAGCTGGAATAATTTCCTTTGTGTACAATAAGCGTTTTCCCTTCAATCGACCATATTTTTGTTGCAACAGCATCTAAAAAATAACGATCGTGCGTAACAAAAATAATGGTACCTTTGTAATTCTTGATTTGATTCTTGAGGAATTCGACACTTTGCTCATCGAGATGGTTTGTTGGTTCATCTAATAATAAAAGCTCTGCATCTTTTGAAAGACCTTCTGCAAGTCGTAACTTCAATTTTTCCCCGCCGCTTAATTGGGAAAAATCGCGGGCAGGTACGTTCCATTTCTCAAGTAATTTGGCTTCAAAAGAATTCTTATCTTCAGAAGAATGAAACTCGGTTTCTTGTTCGACCATAACAATTATCAAGTCTTGCTTCAGCCACTGTATTTGTCCTTGTGCCGGCACCAAGTCGTTGTTAATTAATTGCAGCAATGTAGATTTGCCAGCACCATTTTTGCCAATAACACCGATAATATCCCCTTGCTGTACTCTCGCATTTATAGCTTCAAAAACATTTAAATCATTTACTTCAAAGCTAATATTGGATAATTTTAAAAGTTCTTTCATATAATCTATCCCTTTCATTAAAGGGAGAATAAAAAATCCTCCCAGTTCATTTGGGAGGATTAGCCGTACCTTTTCATATCAAATAAGCTATTTCATTAATAGCTGGACAATTTATTGAAAATGGGCAGACTAATCCTATTTTTTATGATTTGAAATATGTGATTTCAAATTTTAAAAATAAGATTAGAACTTCATCGTCCGCCCATCATCCCTTCCGGTTTTATTAATCACAGTATAGCACAAACTTATCAGGAAAAGTGAAAGGTTACTCATTATTTGAGGAACGCCATGATATAAATAAGACTTTCTGTTACTTCTGTTTTATACTTTGCCTTAATTCTTCAGTCATTAGCTCAACTAAGTCTGGTCTCCCGTGAAACTGAGCAGGTGTATTTTGAAAGAGCTGAATTTTCCAATCATTGTTTATCTTTTCAGCAACCAAAGTTTGGTGGGCATTTACCTTAGGTTCAATATCGTTTTTTCCTGGTGGAATCATTCCTGCAATGGCATGTAATATTGCGGCATCCGATCCTATGTGGCGCACATCTTTTACCTTGGTTATAAAAGAAGCTGTAGGATGGCTTTCAAAAATTGGGTTAAGATGTGAAAAAATCTCTTTTGATCCGATTACCTTACTGCCATCAAATCCAATTTGCACTCCCTGTTCAGTGAATAGTACAGCCATTCCCTTCGCGTCTCTATTATTCCATGCATTGATTATTTCTTGATAAAGTCCTTCCATTTCCTTGCGTACATATTCATCCATCTTATTCCCGCCCTTAACTGTCCTTATATCCACATATTTTGCTAATTAATCGTAATATATCATTGTTATCATAAACAAGTTCTTTTCGATTTTTTTGTTCGAAAATTAACAGAGACCTATTTTGTTTAAGACACAAGCAATTTACTATTTTTTTATTTGCTTTTAATCAATAGTCAAGGCCATGTCAGAAGATAGGCAAAAGCCCTTCTACCACGAAGGTCCCTTTTAAGATCAACAAAACAACAATATTATTTAACATAGCCTAACTCTTAAAAGAAAAATTGATGAACTATTCTTTGTTGATGTGTTATCTGGCCCGGGCTGGATCTATGTCTATCAGTAACCCTTCAAAAAATCAACCTTATTTGGCAGCGGTTCGTTATTTTCTACTTTGCTTAACGTTTCTAGAAAGCATGTGATGGCTTCACTTAGTTCTGTTAAAGCGGAAATATGAGGGGTAATGGTAACATTCTCTCTTGCCCACAGGCTTGAATTTTTGGGAAGTGGTTCCTCCGCTAATACATCAAGGATAGCGGACTGCAAGTTCCCGGTGTCCAGTGCTTCGATAAGAGCATCCTCATCCACTGTTGCCCCCCTGCCAACATTAATGAAAGAACCATTCAGCTGGCTGAAAAATTCTTTATTAAACATCATGCTAGTTTCCTTTGTCAGCGGCAGCGTACTGATAACCCAATCCGCTATAGATGGTAAATGAGCTGCAGATGCTGTATCGGAAACCTCATTAAAATGATGCTTTGATTTTCCGCTTTGAGACACTCCGATAACATTGGCACCAAAAAAATCAAAAGTTTTCGCCACCTCTTGGCCAATAGCCCCTGTCCCATAAATTACAATTGTCTGGTCGCGCAGCATTTTAGGTGTTCTCTGCTCCCATGCCTTTTCCCTTTGCTTTTGCTGAAATTCCTGATGATATTGCAGTTCACGGAGTATATAGCTTAAGCAGTATTCACTGATCCGCTGGCCAAACGAACATACCGTACGAGTAAGCAGGACATTATGATCCTTCAAGCCTTCAATCTCCAGATAGTTATTTACACCAGCATTAAAGGAATGAACCCATTTAATATTCGCTAAATGAAACGATGGACATGGTTTGAACCCGACATATGCGTCAGCCCAGCTTAGATCATTTTCCGTAATATCCTCGGCAGACAAAAACCGGAACTCCTTTGACAGATATTCCGGAACATATTTTTTGAATTCCTCTTCATAATTTCCTGCTATAAGTATATTTTTAATCATCATATGTACACCCCGTTTTTAAAGGATCATGTTTTAATAAACACATTTTACCATTGAAAACCAGGGATGGTAGCTGTAAATAAAACTATTCCTGCTAGATTAAAGGTATTTTAATATCCTCGCCAACTTCGAGGATGGGTCCTTAACAGGATCGAAAATCATAATATACTCATTTTGGCCACTCTCTACTGCACCCTTATTAAAAATAGGAACAATGTTCCTCCCGCTGATTGTAAAAATACACCGGATTGCTGTTTATCAAATTTTCTAGCATTAAGGAGTTTGTGCCCGAGCCTGCTCATTACTTTGAATTCCATTTCGTCAGAATCTCTCATCAGTTTTGTATCAGAACCAGTCAGAACTACTCGTGTTTTTGCAGGGGTTTGAAAGTTTATGCGGTTATTCATTTCTAATGGTAAACAATTCTCTTTACTTATCGTAATTATTATATTAATATAATTAGGTCTTAATTCTTACTAAACTTATCGGTTATGAGGTGAAATAAATTGTCACATACAACTTTAGATACAGCAGCAAAATTGGACCATAAATCATGGAATCAAAAATCTACTACTTTTGTTACTAACCTAAGCCCGATGCAAAAGGGATTAGTTTCACTGGGAATTCTAGCTTCTATTATTCTATTGATTGCTATCGTCCAATCCGTTAATTGGATTCAGGGGAGTCTTTTTATTATTGGATTATTGCTTGGAGCTACATTGCTTTATGCCCGTTTTGGTTTTACATCTGCTTTTCGCCGGCTTGTTTCTGTCGGTAATGTTCAGGGGCTCCAGGCTCACATGGTATTGTTAGCCATCGCTTCCACATTATTTGCCATAATCCTTAGCACAGGTTTTTCTTTTACTGATGTAACACCAAAGGGTCTTGTTTCCCCTGTTGGAGTTAGCCTCTTGGTTGGTGCCTTTCTATTTGGAATTGGCATGCAGCTTGGAAATGGATGTGCTTCAGGAACACTGTACAGCCTGGGTGGAGGTTCTACAAGCATGATTTTAACACTTGCAGCCTTCATTACAGGTTCAACTGTTGGTGCTTACCACTTTACATTCTGGATGGAAGACACTCCATCCCTTCCGCCGATTTCTTTGGCTGAATCAACTGGCCTTGGCTACTTTGGGGCATGGGTGGTTCAAATGGTTCTCTTTACTGCGATTTACTTTATTACGATTGCGATTGCGAAAAAGAAAAACCCGCCAATGATGAAGCCTCTTCCGACTACAACTGGCTGGAAAAAGGTATTGCGCGGTTCTTGGCCATTATTTGCAGCTGCCATTGTTTTAGCGTTACTGAACGCTTTAACCTTAGCGGTAAAAGGATCTCCGTGGGGAATCACTTCTGCTTTCGCTCTTTGGGGCGGAAAAGCGCTTATGGCAACAGGTGTTGATGTTTCTGCCTGGGGTTACTTTGCGGGTCCAAACGGAGCGGCTCTTAAGAATACGGTACTAGCTGATCCTACAAGTGTTATGAACTTTGGAATTATCCTGGGTGCATTTATTGCTTCTTCTTTCCAAGGTACTTTTAAACCCAAGAAGATTAAGCCTGGTGTAGCCGGAGCGGCTATTGTCGGCGGACTTTTGATGGGATACGGAGCACGCCTTGCATTCGGCTGCAACATTGGAGCCTACTTCAGCGGAATCTCATCCTTCAGTCTTCATGGCTGGATTTGGGCCGTTATGGCGATGCTTGGAACCTTCGCAGCTCTATTTATTCGTCCATTGTTCGGATTGAAAAATCCATCATCAAAAGATACTTTCTGTTAATAAAAAGTCAAAGGGCTTGGTTTCTAACCGAGCCTTTTTATTGTGTTCAGTATACTTGACCGTCAAAATTCTTTGGATATCCATATTGAGAACTAAAGTCCGTGTTTTGTTTTGTTCAGTTCAGTAATCTCTTATTTACAAAGAAGCATCCTAATGAAATTTATTAAATAAAAAGTACCCTCTAAAGCAGATACTTTAAAAAGTCTGCCTATAGGGTACGGTTTTAGTTTGAATTTTTCTGGAGTGAAACCGATTATTACATCCGTGCATCCCATCATTATAATATTATAACTTTTCAATAATTTTCTTCGCCGTGCTTTCGCCGTTTTCAATGCAGTCTGGTATGCCGACTCCATAATACGAGCAGCCGGCCAGCCAAATACCCGGATAATGCTCACCAAGCCTGTTTTCCAAAGCGGCTACTGTTTCCGGATGGCTAATCAAATAGTTGGGCATGCTTTCCGTCCAATTGGTTACTTCGCTTACGACCTGCTCTGCTTTTATGCCGAGACTCTTTTCAATATCCTTCAAAGCTTGCTTAAGCATTTCCTCTTGGCTCATTTCTTTTAATGAAGCGAATTCGGGAAGGCTGCTTTTATAAAATAACCTTACAAGCAGGTTTCCGCTTTCAGATGTATGTTTCCATTTCCGGCTTGTCCATGTGCATGCATTACATAATATATCGTCCGAATTGGCAGTGATAAAGCCCGTTCCGTCCGCTGGAAGCTCACTGTCCGGAATATCAAAGCCGACATATACCGAGATAAGGGAGCTGTTCTTCAGTCCCGCAAATTCTTCTGCCAGTACCGGATCTGCGATCAATGGTTCAGCCGCATTATGTGGTATGCTGAGGATGACATGATCTGCTTCAATGATTTCCCCAGTTGATAAAGCAACTTGATAACGTCCATCAGACTTTTCGATTTTTTCAGCACTTGTGTTCTTAAAAATCTCTGAAGCATCCAACTGGTCTTCATAAGCATTGATTAATGCTCCGAGTCCGCCTTTAAATGAAATAAATTTACCTTCACCTGAGCTCTGCCATACATTCTTATTGTCTTCAAAGCCTTTTATGATGCTGCCGTACTTTTCTTTGTAATCGAACACTTGAGGAAGGGTTTTTGCAATCGTTAAGTCACTGAGGTCCCCGGAATAAACGCCTGAAAGCACCGGAGCGATTTGCTTTTCCACTAATTCTTTTCCAAGAAAGTATTCCAAAAATTCACCGATCGAACTATTCTTTGTAAAGTTTTTATTTTTAGTATATAAGTCCTTTAAGGCTTCAACTTTTCCCTTTGCTGAAACAAGTGTACTTTTTGCCAATGATTCTACGCTGGCTGGAATACCGAATACAGCATCCGGCGGGATTAGCTTTAACTCTCCATCACTGTAAATGAATGACTTTCCAGCAGCATTATATGCTACTTCCTCTTCCAAACCGAGCACCTTGATAAAGTCCATTCCAATTGCTTTTCGGGTCACCATCGAGTCTGCTCCTGCCTCCATCACAAAGCCGCCCTCTTTAACTGTACGGATTTTTCCGCCCAGCTCAGGTGACGCCTCTGCAAGAACCAGCCTTACATCAGCTTTATTTTCCTTTTTCCATTTATTCAACTCATACATTGCGGCCAGCCCTGTAACGCCTCCGCCGATTACAACTACTGTTTTCACGTACGAACACCTCTGTTTATATCCAATAATACCTAAAGTGTACCATAATATAGATTGAAGATAACGTTTTGCCATGACCCCTCAACCCTCATAAGATCATTTTTCACAAATTTGCCCCAACTGATTTGAACCATTGGTACATCAAAGTGAATATATGTAGAATAAAATCGCAAATAAAACATAATGTAACTCTGGGATTTCAGTTTTCTTCCTATGGGCATGAGCTTTTCTTTCTCGATCCCCTCTTTTTTTAACAGTGGAGCATAATACTCATATTCTCTGGAATTTAAGAAGCTATTAAAACTGCGGGTAACCATAATTAAATTGGCTCCAAATATCATATAGTAAGCTATTAATTGTTCATTAAGCTCTGGAAAGCGACCTGGGTGATAGAGAATCATGTCTGGTTTTTGGAAAAGATGCATTCTTTCCATAAACACCATTTCATTTATACATGCCACTGCTGAATATTCACTGTCTATTCCCCCGAAAAAACTTTCTTATTGAATCGGCATAAAAGCTACCTGCCATATGCCACCTTCATTTTGGATCATTTGGAAGCCAGATTTCACTCCTGAATTTTTACTTGATTCAAATTCAATATACCCTTCGAAATCGCTTGTTTTTACAAAGATTCCTTTTTCCAAATTTTTATATTGTGCCGCAATCTGTTCTCTCGTTCCCCTATCTGCTGCAGGGATATTTTTATCCTCTTCCATCGACCATTGGATGCGATCCTCCCTATCTGTATAGAGAGCGTATACTACTTCAGTGTCTTGAACATAAGCTGCATAAACATATAATTTTGCGACGTTTATCGGTCCCAAGTCCTTTAAATGCCTTACATCTAAATCCTTCTTAAAACTGCTGTAGGCCTGTTCTTCTGCTGCACTTAATACAAATAGTTCCCCTTTACCCTCTTCTGATTGAGTTGCAGGGGTTTGCTCTGATGCCAGCAAAGGTTCCGCATTTTCTTTGGAATCATTCAGATTGTCTTTTACAAAATAAGCACCAACAAGCACTAAAATGATTGTTGCAGCCACGCTTAACATCCGGGAAAACAATCACTTTGCTTTTTCTGACGCTTAATATTATTCAATATGTCTTGTTTGTGCTGAGGCAGAAACTTTTCACCCTGGAATACTGTCTTGTCCATGGCAATGCGAATATCTGACAGTTTATCTTTCATAAGAATTACCTCTCTTCTAATATTCTCCCCAATATCTCCCTGCCCCTTTTTAATCGGGTTTTAATGGTATTTTAAAATTTTATCTCAGACCACTGGCACTTTTTTCATATTAAAGATACTCCCGCCATCTTCGATATATCTTTTATATTTGCCATATACACACCTTTTTTAACTTTCTGCTTGCTCTGAAATGCGTTTCATAATTTAAGCTTTCTGTATTAATAAGGAAGAGGTTTTTAATATGATTTTCCTAATAGGAATTCACTCTTACCTTTCTAATATAGTTCTAATCTGATTATTATCATCATTTACTATTTCAAAGTATCAGAAAAGGTCACTGGTTAAAAATGTATCGGAACAAAAGATAAAAGATTATTACAGCCTTTTGTTTGATGTATATTAGTAAACATTAAATACAATAAGATAAAATGAAATCCAATTTGCCTATATCAAAGCCTCTTTAGAAAATAACTCAAAGGGGCTGTTTTTTTGGATAAAAAATCCAAACATGCAGCTCCCTGCTAAGTGGTTTAATATTTTCATAACTAACCTGTCCCTTTAGTGAAATCACAAAAGACTCCCTGCTGGCAGGTTTTACCTTCTTCTTGATTTACTTGCGTTTTTTTATGGACAGCAGTCTGGACTTCGCGTTTTGGAAATCAAAGTTGTCCTCAATCCTAATGAGTGTATCAATTAGTTCCTTATCTGCCTCTTGAACAATGTTATCTAACCTTTGTATTATTCTCTCAGTTTCCTCCAAGCTCATTCCGTTATCCTCTTTTGTTTCTTTTATATATGATTTAAGACTACCAACCTCATCCAGGATCTTTGTCATTGTATCGTATAATTCTCTATTCATCTGCTGCATCTCCTTAGCTAATTATTCTTTTCATTGCTTTACCCTCCATAGTTATAAAAAAACAGAGAAAATGAGAAATTCAACAAGTTAGGCAGTTATTGAAAACTAATTTTTCGCAAAGAAATGGAAGCATATGCAACACATTTTGGAGCCGTCGAAGAAGAACTAAGAGCAAAATTATATGAAATAGAAGAAAGAGAAAGTGAGAAAGAAGAGAAAGAGCTGGAAAAAATGGAGGAAAATCTTGATAGCATATACGCTAAAGAGGCAAAGAAGCTGGAAAAGGTTAATGCTTTTATAGAGAACGATCTTGAGGAACTTATTAACCCCCTAATAGTTGATGAACTCGATCTAGAATATACAGTTGAGGCTGATGAGCATATCATTGGAAATATTGATGTATTGTTTGATTTTGAGCAAGAAAGCAGACAAGGAAAAGAATTGCGCAAAGCATCAATCCAGGAATTTGGCGACGGAGATCCCGATGCTGAGTATCAAATTTCACTTATGTCTAGTGACGATAAAGTAATTGCATGGATAGACTGCCCAATAGAGAATTAGCTATTGTGGAAGTAGTAGTTGAAGAAGCAAATCTTAGCTGAAAAAATTCTGGAAGAGGCTACTATAATTCGACAAAACCATCTTTTTTCCTTTTAGATAGAAACTTTATGGTTAATTAATTCACTTTTTATAAGTTGAACCATGAGCTTTCTTTGACATCTTAAGTCCTCATCTCAATAACTGCTATAAGCCATAAAAAAATTGAACCATCTGAAACGGTTCAATTCGCATGTATTTTACCAGGGCAGTTATACCGTATTAAATGTACTTTTTTAAACAATCAAGACACTGTTTAACTTGGCTGTTGAATTCCGCAGTGACGGTTCGGGAGCTTCCTCGGCATCTAACAAGATTCTCTTTCTTTGCCCTATAAGTAAATCCTTTAGGAATGACTAATTCATCATTAGGTTCGAGCATAGTAATTTAATTGTTATTTTTATAATAGAAGATAGTCGCGGCCAATTCACCATTCGCTGATTTGGCATAGTTGGGAATCCTGCCTGCTTGAATATAATCTAATGAAGTATATAGTTTATTCGAAGTATCTCCTTCTCGTGTATCAAGAACGATTAATGTCCTCTCCTTCTTTTTTGCCATTTCTTCAGCACTTTGCATAAGAGTACGGCCAATACCGTTTCGTCGATAATTAGGGTGTGCCATTAATTTTGCAATTTCAGCTCTATGCTTTCCATTCTGTTTTTCCGTTAAATGAAGCTGAACACTTCCAACTATCTTCTTGTTTAATTTAGCCACAAGTAAGATCACTTCCGGGCTAAGGACTGTTTCCCAGTATTTTACGGCATCCTGTTTACTCATTGGCGGTAAAAAACCAATCGAAGCGCCTTCTTCAACCACCTTGATTAAAAGCTCTGAAAGCTCTTCAAGATTTGCTTCCAATGAAAATATTTGTTCAATTTTTAAAGTTTCGCCCAAGACAATCACCTCTACTTGAATTAGTTGATATCTATAGATTATGGAATTATTATCTAATTTCTGCAACTATATGTTAATAGTTGAATAGAAAATTAGTTAATTATCTTTACTCCAGTTCCATAGAATAAAAAAAGAGCTGCCGCAGCAACTCGTTGTGAAACTTTTGCATCCCCTCATTACCTTACTTCTAAAGAAACAGTGTCCATGCTTTCATATTGTGTTATCACATGGTCTCCTTTTTTTAACATTACAGCCTCTGTGATTCCCCCCGTTAAAATGACCGACCCTTTTTCGATTTTTCTTTGTCCGTCGGTATATAACATGTTAGCCAGCATTGCTGCAGAGTTTGCCGGGCTCCCTAAGACCGCTGAACTTACACCGCTTGCCCGTAATTCTCCATTTATTATCATTGATACCTTAATTGAATCAACTTCAAAATCCAAGGGATCGAAATATTTATTACCAAAAACCACCTTTGATGCAGACGTATTATCGGCAACAACATCAGGCAGTTTAAACTTGAAATTTTCATATCGGCTATCAATTATTTCTAAAACAGGCTGGATCCATTTTGTTTTTGCTAATACTTGTTCACCAGTTATTCCAGGCCCTTCAATGTCTTCTCCGAGGATAAAGGCAATCTCAGCTTCCACTTTTGGACGTATGAAATCCTCAATTATTATATGATTATTTTGAACATTCATATAGTCAAAGATATACCCGTAAATAGGTTCATGAATGTTCATTTGTTTCATTTTTGCCGGACTAGTAAGACCCATCTTGTAAGCAATAACCTTGTGGCCCAACTCTCTTTTTATGGTAACTAGTTCATTTTGCACCTTATATCCCATTGAAAGATTAAATTCGGGATTCTTATCTGTAATACAAGAAACCGCCTGTATCTTTTTCTCAGCATGTATTAAAACTTCCGCCAAGTCTCTGTAGTCGAGCATTCATATTCCTCCTAATCCGGCATCTCGCTTTTTAATGTGTCGCCCACTGCAAAACGGTTTTTCGGTACTTCACTTACAATGACACGGATACTTGTTAATGGCGCACCAAGCGATTCGTGAACGGTGCGTGCAACATTACGGATGCATTTTTCAATCGTCTCCTGATCTCTTCCCTCGAGCATCGTAATTTGAATAATTGGCATACTTTTATCCTCCTGATTCAATCTGCAAAAAGAAAGCATTACCTCTGTAAATGAAGTAATGCGTTAGATAAGAATAGTTCTTTTCTTTTTAATAAATTAATTTACGGATCTTGCGTTTACTGTTTCTTTCCCTTTGAAGATAAATTGATCAAGTGAATAAGCCTTAGAGCCAGTGACCGCAATCGATAATGCCATCGCCAAGAAAGCTAAATCTAATTCATAGCCGGCCGACTGGCCATTTCCTAAAAAGCCTGCCGCTAATTTCACTTTAACAATAGCTCCAACCATTAGTAACGCGTACAAGCCTGAAACAGCTCTGCTAAAAAAACCAACTACTAATGCAATTCCGCCCACAACTTCTAATAATGCCACAACATAAGCAAGAAACCCTGGCAGTCCGATGCTGCCAAACCACCCAGCTGTATTTTCAATTCCTCCTTGGAATTTAACTAATCCGTGAATAAAGAATGATACGCCTAATACGACCCTTAATATCAAATTACTTATTTCAAATTTTTTTTCCATTTTTTGCACCTCCAAGTGTTGTTGTAATTGAAATTGATTGATTAACTCTATTTAGACTCACCAAATTGCCAAACACTGTGGCTAAGGTTTCCATAACGGTAGCTGAGATGCAGAAGTTTTGCGCTTCTGTCCTGATCGGCTGCACCCATCGCATAAAAAAGCGGAATAAAGTGTTCATTCCCGTATGGCGGGACGGCAAACTCAGCTGCCGGAGCCAGTGTGCTGTAGTTAAACAGGTCTTCCAGATCCCAAGTATTTATACGCCGTGCCAGCCATTCATCAAAACCAAGCGCCCACTGATCGATAGTACCCTGATCACTGCCCATTCTTACAGCCCTAAGATTATGAACAGTTCCCCCGCTGGCAATGATCAAAATTTCATTTTCCCTTAATTGTGATAAAGATTTTCCAATTGTGTATTGCTCCTCAGGTGTAAGGTTAGGGTTTACAGACATTGAAATGACCGGAATATCAGCATTAGGATAAAGCATCTTTAGAACTACCCAAGCCCCATGATCTAATCCCCGTGTTGTATCCTCTTCAAAAGGAATACCCTGTTTAGAAAACAATTCAGCAATACTGTTTGTAACTGTCCCGCTGCCCTTGGCCGGGTATTTAATACGGTATAAAGCTTCTGGAAATCCGCCAAAATCATAAATAGTTTCAAATTCATCCACATTGCTTACTTTTTGAACATTTGACTCCCAGTGTGCTGAAAACAGCACTATTGCTTTTGGCTTAGGCAAAAGAGTACCTAATGATTGTAAAAACTGTGTGTATTCGTTATTCTCAATCGCTAATAACGGCGCTCCATGAGCAACAAACAAAGATGGCATCATAACTTACTTTTCCTCCCAAACTCTTTATTATTTTTCTAAATCATTAAGCAGCCATTTTGTAAAATCCTGCTGATTCTTTAATGAAACAGTATGCCCTTCTTTATAGGATTGAAAGGTTACATTTGCTCCTAACTGCCGGAAAAACTCATTGCTATCTAATCCCCATTCATAAGGAAGAATATTGTCCAATTCTCCGTGTGAAATAAACAAAGAAAGCTTATCAACTGGTTTTAAGGAGTATTCTTCCTTAACGAATCCTGGTATATATCCGCTCAAAGCTATAATCCCTTTTATTCGATTTTCCAATGTTAAACCTAGTGTCATGGAAACGATCGCACCTTGGCTAAACCCTAGCAGATACAATTGGCTGGCATCTATTGGATATTGCTCAGTTGCATAATCAATAAAGCTGGTTAGCTGGCTTATTCCATAATCAAACACTTGTCTGTCAGGTTTCCCATAGCCTTGAATCGTAAAATAAGCGAAGCCTGGAGGTTGTGACAAATGACCGCGAACACTAAAAATATAAAATGTATCTTCCAGCCCATCGACAAGCGAAAGCATGTTTTTTTCATTGCTGCCCATTCCATGCATTACAAAAAGGGCTGGATAGGTTTTATTTGGTACAATCTGAGATGGTTTTTTAAGTTCATAAATCATCGGTGAATTCAACCAGAATCATCCCTTCTTTTTAATTTTCCTTATATGAAGATCTGAAAGGAATCATTTTCATATAAGAATATAATATTCGTATTAGGAAACAACCAGACAAAAAAATATTTTTAAAAAGTTTCTTAATATGAATAATTGTTATCCATAAGATAACAAGAACAATTATAGATTGTCAATGTTTTTTTTGCTAATATATAAATATGTTTTTTATTAGGAAACTTTGAGGTGGTAAAATGGATATTGGTTCCAAGATCCGTGCAGTACGAAATAGAAAAAAAATCACCATTGCTCAAATGTGCGCAGGGACAGGTTTGTCAAAAGGATTTATTAGCAATGTCGAGAACAATAACACATCACCTTCGATTAACACACTAAATACTATTGCAGGGTTTCTGGGAGTACCTTTACCTTACTTGCTGCTAGAAAAGAAACAACACATGCGTGTCGTTCGAAAAGACTCGAGAGCAAACTCTTCTTTTAACAATTTAAAGATCGAGCATTTGAGTTCAAAGGGAGGAATTAGAATGATGATAGTTGAATTCCCTCCCGGAACCTCGATTGGAGAACCGCATGCACATGAGGGTGAGGAGTGCCATTTAGTTTTAGAAGGAAAAGTTTTAGCAGAACAAGGAGAAGATTCCTTTATTGTAGAAGAAGGTGATTCCTTCAGCTGGAATGCAAGTGTACCACACTACGTTAAAAACATTGGAGATTCCAAAGCTGTAGTTTTAATCTCGATTTATTCAGACACTGAATTGCATGATGTATTATAAAAAATCGAAAAGTGTTGGAAAAAAGGCTTCACCCTAAAGTCAGCAATATTGCTGACTTTTTTGGGCAGTTTTTTTAGACGAATTGGGCACTCTTCTCTTACATTTCCAATTAGGATTTCTTTAGTTTTGCAGACATTGGTGCAGCATCAAAAAATTAAATTAACACAAAACCTTAAGCATAAACTTAATAAGAATTTTAAAGTAAATGGTAAAAAGAGGAGCGTTTGTATGAATAATACAGATCCAAACTCAGAACAAAATGACCAACAAACAATACCTTCCAGCCTAAGGCTTGCCCTAATCGCATCCATACTTACAACAATTGCTGATGGTATTGGAACCATATCAGCTCTGGCAGCTATTGATGAACAAGAAGCTGCTAATGAAAAAGAGAAACAAGCTCAAAAAGATTTAGATGATAAATTTCAAAAAGTACAACTGCAAATTGATAAATTAACAAATGAATTATCCAGATTGAAATATCGGAGTTTTAAATAATGATATAAAATGGGTCATCTCCATGTAAATCAGGGCTCTTCAATAATTAATGTATTGCGTATTTTGTGTTTAAAACGACAAAACAGCCAGTTTTTCTTGAACTAACCTGTCCCTAAAGTTCGGTGAGAAAAGGCCGTTAACAGCCGATTCTTCAGGAAACGTAACCGTTTAGTCAAAAAGCAGCAGTGCTGCACCATAGAGCAGGGAAATTAATAACGTCCTTCCATAGCAGGTGAACAAGAATGTTATTTCTATAAACACTCCATCTTATCCTTGGTTCCAAAAGCACCGCGATTACATTGTTTAATAAAGCCTTTATTCTTCATTAACTATCTTTGCAAAGTCATCAAGAGTAGTTGAATTCTTAATATAGATTCGCGGTAAAAGATAGAGTTCATCTTTAATGCCCTTCCCAGAAAACGATTCAGGAGTTGTCGTAAGTCCATACAAGTAGTATTTCTTCGTTTCTTCTACAACCTTTTTATTACTGTTCCCGTAAGGATACGCAAGAGCAATAACAGGTTTGCCCGTAATTTTTTCTATTTTATCTTTGGACTCTTTCAGTTCATATTCATAATTTTTTATTTTCGTTAAATCAGGATGTGTGGCTGTATGAGACTGGATTGAGATGATTCCCGAATCAGCCGCCATTTTCAAATCCGACTGTGTTAATCGGCTGGGACGGCCTATAAAGTCAGAAATAACAAAAAAGGTACCAGTTGGCTGAAAGCGTTCGTTTTTCAGTTTTTGAAAGATTGCAAATGCATTAAGATTGTTTTTGTATCCATCATCAAAGGTAATGAAAATTGGTTTGTGTACTTTATTAATGTCTTGCCACCTATCAAATGTTAATAAAGTATAGCCGTGCTCTCGTAAATAAATCATTTGCTTCTCGAAGTTTTTCGGGGTTACATATAACTCCTTAGAACCCTTCCCTTTAAACTCATCGATAGAATGATAAATTAAAATAGGAACTTTTCGTTGAGCAAAAACTGGTGATGGAAGAATTAAGATAAAAAGAAATAGGAAAAACATTGCAGCCTTTTTCATAAAATTCCTCGCTTTATATTCTTTTTCCATTTATTCTTCCTCATTATTTTGTTAAATATGATTTCTCCAATATTTCATTCCTCTTCTTTTACAATAAGAAAAAGCTGCCAATATGGCAGCGGTATCTTGAAACAAAGTTATCTCAATAAGAATTTTTAATTTAGTAAGCTGGCTCTCCGTTTTCTGATTCAGTATCAAATCCCATTCCCCTTAGCAGCTGCTGGGTATAAGCTAAACTTTGCTCTGCCTGCCGCTGCCAGTTTATAACAGAATCCATAAACCCTTTATATTCACTTGGAGCATTTTCTCGCATAACCGCTAACCATTTCGTTACTTCCTTGTCTTGCTTTGACCCATTATTAACACATGCAACCATAGCTTTAATAATGGAATCATGGGATTCACCATTCTGCAATCGTTTTGCGCAGCCAACTGCTGTAACCCGGTGATAGGAGGCTGGAACAAGATGATTATGCATTTCTGAATTTCCTTTCAGATTTCTAGTGACAGGTATATGAAATAATTGCGTCGTCATTGAACAAACCATTTGTTCGCCGTTCAGACTGTAGTTTAAATACTCCAAAACAGAAGACCAGTCTTGCCTGTAGGGATAATAAAAGCTCAATACATTCACCCACTTTAATAAATTCCCTAACATTCTATGTATCATTTTATATTTTTGCCCCTATAGGTTATCAATTGGTCAAATTTATTGTATTAACCTGCTGTTAGTACAATTAGAAAAAGCAGCAGATAATGGCAGCAGTAAAATCAGTCTGCCGCCATTACGAGGCTAAACAAAAATCTGCCAATAGAATGGAAAAAAAAAGACCGATAATTTGAAATAAAAAGTGTTATAATTTAGTTAGAAAACAGAACAGAGCAACCTGGTTTTATCATTTTATCTGTATTGTCCTTTTTTCTAACCGCTTTTTCTTGCACACACCTGGCCCCCTTAGTTCAATATTAGAGGATTTTTATTTGAATAATTAAAATAGATGCTTTCTTGATAATAAACCGTTATTATTATAAGGAAGTTAAGACAAAAGAACACGAAGGTGATTAACATAATAGAAATAAAGCCATCACCCCTCAGCGATGGGGAATTCAATAGAGGCGTATTTGCGACAGTTGATATAGCAAAAGGTGAACTTATACATGAAGCCCCGGTCATACCTTATCCTAATAGAGAACATATTTTAATTGAGCATACGGTACTTGATGATTATGTGTTTGAGTATGGTAAAAACCACACGGCAGTCGTATTAGGATATGGCATGCTTTTTAACCATTCATATAAGCCAAATGCCACTTATGATATTAATTTTGAGAACCATACATTTGAATTCTATGCATACACAGATATAAAAGCAGGAGAAGAGATACTAATCAACTATAATGGTGATGTTGATGATAATGAGTTGCTATGGTTCGATAAAGATAAAGATGAAGCAGAAAATGACAAGGATAAAACCGAAAGCTGATATTTCCTTACTTACTTTGAGCATTCATTTCATTTAGGTTATAATTCAATTGAAAAAGCCCCTTTGGTTTTGATTCGTCCTTTTTGCATTCAAGCTGGACATTAGTATCAAACCAAGGGCTTTTTTTTTATGCTCAAATCTCTTTTTTTATTTAGATGAACGTCGTCTATTTAGCACTAAAAAGAAGGTAGTTGTTTTCTCTAACTAGGACCCTTGTTTAGTAAATTAGAAAGTTGTGGATATTATAGTTTTTCCATCAAAAAATTCGTTCGTATCCATTTGAAAACTCAATATTTTTCCCTCTTTAGTTTAAGTATTTGTATACCTTCCCCTTAATGTTAGTTTGGATCCAAACTCCAACCAACGAACACTCTTATATGCTATTTTAAATGGTAAACCTTATACTAACCTCCCGTTTGATCAATTTGAGAAGCCTCCAGATTGGCAGCTGAGTCTTTAAGCATTGCCGATGCAAAAGATAAAAACGTATCGTTATGGTAACCACAATCAAAAGTTAAACCAGGAGATTTTTATTTTATTGCAAAATCAAATTGCCACCGTTATATTTAAAAAGAAACTAACAGGAAGTGTTTTTATATGAAACAGGCACTAATAATCATTGATATGCAAGAAATTTTCTTTAATCTTCCACAAAACTACTTATTTAATAATGAGCAATTAGTTATTAATATAAACGAGCTAATTAAGCAGGCAAAAGAAAAGAAAATACATATTATTTTCATTCAACATACTAGTCAAAACGAACAAGACGCACTTTTTGAAGGGAACCATGACTGGAAACTTCATAAAAATTTATTAGTAACCTCTACCGATAAAATCATCAAAAAATCAAAATGGGATTCATTCTATCAAACTGAACTCTTAGATTACCTAAAAACCAATGAAATAGAACAACTTATTTTTGCAGGCGCACAGACTGAGTTTTGTCTCGACACAACTATTAGAGCTGCCTATAGTTTAGGGTATCAAAAAAATCTGCTTTTCAAAGAGACACATAGTACATTAAATGGTGTAATTTTAAATGCAAGTGATATTATTAACCATCATCAGTCTATTTGGAATAATAGATTCCTAACTGTCATTGATGGTGATGCAAACTTATAAATTTCTACTATAAAGACGGGTTATTCTCGGTCCAAAATAAAGCTAATTGTTTCCAATTTTGTTTTTGAGTCTCACTGCATAATATGTTCACCTTGAATTAAATTCCATTGGAATTCGCTTGTTTTCTTCTAATATATGAGGCTATAATAGCTCAATTCCTGCCAAATAGGAGAAAAATATAAAAATCACCAAAAGGGGACCGGAATGAGACCATTCCGAACCCCTTTTGTCGACAATCTGCCTTGACTAGTTCTTTTAAATTAATCAAATATTTCAATAATGAAACACCAAAGTGCGGGTTTGTCGCCCACAAAAGACGGCTCTTCTAATTTATACATTATACTCCTTGAATCCATATTCAAATTTCCACAAATTCTTATACTTTTTTCCATCCCATCCCAGGGTTTAACAAAAGTACCTTCTAACATTTCAAAATCTAATTTCCCCTTAATCCATCTATTATTATAATAAGATAACCAATTACATATTCTCTTCGTGTTGTTTCTTAAATATCTCTGTTTTTTGGGAGATCCAAACAGCATTTAAGTGAATTTAGGGAATAACCCTCTCCTTAAATGTCCATTATTAAGTGACGGACAGATGCTAGTTAAATGACTTTATGACACGATAAAGAACACTATGTTTTTTATCCAATGTTGCCAGAAACTCATTTTCGGAGGCATCTTCACTCAAAAATTTCGTTCTGTTGATTTTCTGGGCTTTTACGTTTTTGTTAATACTCCATACTTCTTGGGTAACCTTGAGTGTTATTCCTTTTAGGCCGCCATTATCCTCTGGAAGTTTGTTCAATTTAATCTCAGTATAAGATTTTCTCTCATTAAAGTTTTTATCTACTAATATATCTGTTTTTAAAAAATTTCTTTTATCAAACATTCCTGATTTTTTCATCTCAGGTAGCGACTTATTAAATTCATCCTTAAATTCCTTTATCAATTGCTTTAGATCCGTTGCAGAAACGACGGTATCATCGCCTGTCATTTTGCTTAATTCATTCATAGCAGCTGCAAGTTGATTGAGGGCATTTTGATCCTTGCCCAAATTATCGAGGAATTTTATTAACAGACCAGGTACTTCATTGGCATATACTTCTGCATGAATCTTGTGACCTTGTACATTGTCACCATGGACTTTATAATTCACATTCGTTTGGACGTTAATATGGTTTGGATTTGGTAGATCCTTGACCACAGAAGGAAGCAATTTGGATTGTATATTCTGAACCAAAGTTTTATTTGATCCCGCACCCTGTACAGGTATGCGGATGGCCTTAGAAGCTTGATCTAACAGTAACACCATCTGCTTATTATCAGAATACAGCTGGAATGGAATTTTCCCTTGTGAAAGCTGGACAAATCCTCCCATGGAGAAGGTGTCAGCTTTTTGCATTTTTGTCTGAACATGCAATTTCATGTTATTCAATAGATTCAAAACCTTTAAATATTCTTTATCTTTTACGTCTGATTTATTATAAGCAAGGTTCAGTGAAACAACTGTATAGCTCTGAGCTGACTGGATCTTTGAGTTATTCAAGAACATTTGATTTAAATTAACACCTTTTACTGAATCGCATGCGGTCATTAAGAAGATAGAAGCAATGATTACTAGAAACAGTTTCTTAAACATAGAATTTCTCCTTTTTTCTTTTAAATAATTAGTTTCTCTCCCTAAAAGCTTTCCTTCGGTGAGATGCTTATAGGAATTCATTTTTTGCATTATTTTGCTATATATAACAACTCAGACTATTGTACCACCTTCCCATTTATTTCTAATATAAATTTAAAAAAACACACAATTGATTTACCCAGATTCTCTTGAAAATTCTATATACGCTGTTGTCATAATTCATTCGGCTATAAAAACAACAATGGCAAACGAAACATCAAGACATGGACCAGCCAAGATAAGCTTTTTCTCCGATGAAGATATTGAAAGTGCCTGTCCATTATTTCTCCCTCTTCATCTGTAATGGTATCTATAAAATTACTTCTTCCGGTTTGATAATGTAAACAAATTCATTCACAGTGAAATACTCCTTTCGAATATCTTTACTAAAATCTACCTTTTAAAATTCTCTTTTACTTTAACTATTCCTTTTTTTTGAAAAAATTAAATTCCATTGATTACCTCATAGGAAACCTGCCAAATCAGCTGAAAAAATTAAAATCCGGCAAAAACCGCCGGATCTTACAATAGAGTATAATCTATAAAAGTAAAGCTGCTTATTAGTCTCCACCACTTGTATTTTAAAATTTTTGTTATAGATTATATATTGCGCTTCTTATACCATTGGGGACATCCTCCGGTTCAGATTGCCTATTTTCTGTGAAAATATTCATTTTGCTGAAGTCTGCATAAAGCAGTTCGCCTTTTTCTAATGGACCGATTTCCTGATACTTTTCTGCACTAAGCTCAGCTTCAAAAAACCCGTCTATATCAAGACGTTTTAGTTCAACCCGAACGGCGCATCCAACTGCATGTATGTGAACAACCTCGGCAGGACTGCTGTGAGCCGATAATCTTCTGCTTAATCTTATATCATGGGGCCTAATAAACCCCACCCCCTCGTCAGTGAGCCCGTTTTCATGAAGCAGGGATTCACCCCGAAATTCATTTACTCTTCCTAAAATGCTATAAACGAAAGCATTTACGGGATCATTATATACTTTTTCCGGGTTTCCGATCTGTTCGATTTGCCCATGATTCATAACAACGATTGTATCAGCCATTTACTTCCCTGATTTCCTGGCGGATTCTTAAAACTTCGAATATGGCTTCAAGTTTTATCCCTTTTCAACTATCGATATAAATAATGGCTATTTTATAATTAATTTCCATTGGTAAAACTCCTTTATTCTCATCAAATAACCTCGTATTTACAACAACAAAAGGCTGCCTACGCAGCCGGATAATCTTAAACTAACGCACCCGTTGTTGAAGAAATAATCTACAGCAATCATTAACAGAGCTTTATTTAAAAGAATTCTAGTATTTATCTTACTCGTTGTCTCCTCATCCACTGTGTTGCAACCCATTTTTCCCCAGCAATAACTGGTGCTCCACCGTGTAATGTTTGCTCGTTTAATTCTGTATCGTTATAGAAGTATTCGAAATATACCGCCATACCCTTTTGAGGGAATACTGAAAAATTTAGTTTAGGAAAAAAAGTTTCTCCGCCTTGCTCCACATCATTTAAGTAGATTACGATTGTGCTAATTCTATTATTGAAACTTGCTCCACTTATTGGTGAAAAAAAATCAAAATGAGCTTTATACTCTTGACCAGGAGTATATTTAAGTATTTGAATACCGTCGCCATGTTCCATCGGTATGTTCATAATAGACGATATTCTTTTTTCGATTTTGATAATAGTGTTGTTTTCATTTTCTTGAAAAAACATACCACTGCTTGTTCTAATCTGATTAATATCGCGTGTTGCTCCAATTTTTGAACGCTGCATTTTGGCTTTTGACAACATAATTAGCTCTTCACATTCTTCGTCGCTCAAAACGTTGCCCAAAATTACTATTAGCGGTTCTTCTAACCTAGTAATTATATTAATCTCTCTATCTTCTGTTTTGATTTTATTTCCAATGTGATGAAAAATAGTTTGTTCCTTAATTTTAGTATCCGGTGTCAACTTTATCAGCTCCTTTAATTTTCACTGTTTTGTAGCAAAAGAATTTTAAAATAAGCATTTATATAAGTAAGTATTCTTTAAAAATATTAATACTCCTTTGTACTCTGCCTTGTTAGTTCAGTAAGCAAAAAGCCACCAATTCGGCAGCTGTGGATCTTGAACTAACGCAACCGTTAGTTGAGTATCTATTTGATATCACTTTTTAATTTTATCTAAGATTAATTTTACAAAATTAGTTTTATCATTTGCATACTTATGTTTATTATCTTTATTTATTTTTGAAAGTTCCAGTTTAAGTTGTTCATATTGAATTCTGGCGGCTTTATTGCTCCTTAAATAATCTCTAAAATTCAACTGTTCAAGTAGATATTTATTTCTGCTTTGATACAAATGAATTTGGTGTGTTCTTGGTTCACCTTTGTTGAAATAATATCTGTCTGGTAAAATATTTGTTCCCTTATATGAGTAACCCAATGATTCTAAAGGTTTGACACACTTTTCACCATCCTGGAATGCTTTGATTTCGACGGCAATATAAATAATGGGTTTTGCTCTTAAATATTTTACTGCTGTACTTCCAATATGATGAATTGCTAATATATGCTGACCAATTACCTCTTGAATTTTCCCTTTCTCTGATAAAAATTCCTTTTGCCAATCATCTGTCCAAGGGATTAAAAAAACTTCACCTTTCGGTAATCCCAGCATTTCATTACCTCCCTAAATTAATTTTATCAATGTCTATTTAATCTATTTATAACATTATTTTATTTCTACATCTGCCTATTGCACTAAACTCCCTCAATAAAAGAAGCTAATACGGCCGATTTCTTCGTTTTTCTTAGATTTTCATAGTTGTTTACCTAACGGTAAATGTTTTATGTTGGGGAATTATCACTGGAAAGGGTATATTTGGATCCTCAAAGGAAAAAGAGATATAACCCATTAAGCCACCTATTACAGAAATTGGCAGATTAGTAAAAATATGATCGCACTGGTGGATGTCCACATTTCTCATGGAGGTCAACCCTCCCAACCTCACAGATTCTTCGCTCTCAAATTCCTTCGTTCAACCTTTCCATGAGGTGGATGTCGGCCATGCTGCCCCACAGGGTCTTAGCCCGTAATTAGTTGCTTTGCCGACTAATCCGTCCAAAATCGTAAAACAACACTATTATTCATCCAAAAGTAAAACAGAATTTAAGCGGCCCTTTCTGCCTTCTTTGAAACTATGAGGGATATCTTTTAACATTTTTTCTTCACTAAATTCAAATTGCTTTTACTTATACTAAAGAAGATACGGATCAATTTATTACCAAAGCAAGAAGAGACTGCATCTTTTTTAATGGATTACCTGAGCGTTTCGTATAGTTCATGTAATGCCTTAAACGCTGAGTTTTTAGCTACGAGAGTCATAAAAACCCGAAACATCAGGGCCCTAAGCTTTTTGCGTCCTCTCTTTGTGATGGTTGTTTTCCCCTTGTGTTTACCAGAAGTATTTTCTTTCAAACTCAAGCCGGCCAGCTTAATAATCTGCCGGGGATGAGTATATTCTTTCAGATCACCAACTTCCGCAAAAAAACCAGCGACTTTGTCTCTCCCAACACCCTTTATCGCCAACATTTGTGGAACACCTGGTATTTCATCAAGTAATGTATCTATTTTTGCATCCAATTTGGCCATATTAGATCCTTGCCGAAGTCCGATGGACTTACTCGCTGCTTTCTTTAGTTCCCGAATCTTACTAATTCCCACACTCTGGGTTACGGATTTTCTTAGTTGAGAAAGTAACGCGTGTTCTTTGAAATTTACTATCTCATGCGGTAAAGCATATAGCCGTAAGAATTGTAATGCAGCCTTGCCCTCCCACTTCTTAAAGACCGTTAGAAACTCTGGAAAGTACCGATCAATCCAGTTATGCATCTGGTCTTGGACCGTTTGAAGGTCCTCTGTTAAAAGATCGCATATTTTCTTTCCCACACGGAGCTCGGCATAAACTCCTTGTGGTATAGTAGGTTCAGCTTATCTTCCGTCTTTGACCAAGCTGTGCAATGACTTTAGCATCTTTCACATCATTTTTAGGGGGAGAATTATCGTCAATCTCCTGCTATAGAGTATACAGTGACTAAATCTACTCAACTTCCTCAATACTTATACAGAAAAGCGATCAGACGTTGTTCTGATCGCTTTCTAGTACTTATTCTCGCTATTTTTTATTTCATGACTTTTTCCATTTGTTTTTCTATATTTTTAAGTGCTTTACTGTCTTACTAGTTCTTGAAATGATTTGTAATTTTTCGGCGCATTGGTCTTGTGTTCGATGCAGATTTGGCTAGATCGCTTTTTATTTTTTTGGGTAATATCAATTGGCTTGGTTCTGACACTTTCTCCCCCCTTATTTCACTTCCTGTCATAAATTTTTTCCATTCTCTTACTCATTTATACATATAAATTATAAAAATATTGAATTTATTAAGGCCTACGCCTGATACCACGATACCACTGGTGCTATCCATCCCAACTTAATTATAACTGAAAGCGCTTTCAAAAAAATAAAAAACTTTTAATTTATTCACTATATGCCTAGCAAAGACTGTTTCTTCACGTTCAAACACAATCCAATTGCAATGCCTCCTGGTAAAATGAAAAAAGTGTTAAAAGTATTTATAGATTTTTTAAGGTATCTCCTATCCTTTCCTATTAAAACTACATTAACAGGAAGGACCATTCTGTTTATTATATATTCTGAATTAGTGTTATATTATGGTTGTTAGAGTAATTTAAAGGAGGAAAAGCTGAAAATCTATCTTTAATTTGCCTCCATAATACACTAGTGTGGCTCGTTTACATTTTAAGTTCTATCTCTCTTTCAAGTGCCCTATTAAAACTGAAGTCGGTGTGAATTTACGGTATGTGTTACGAATAAATTTATCAACAAACCTTGCAAGATCTGTGTTTTATTTTTCGAGCCCGCATCATATATCTCATCTTTTAGGTGGTTAAAATATGGAAATGACCAAGCAATTGCTATTAAATCTTTCTCTGCTACTAGTGCTGCTGTTCTTCTTTTCATTTTACATGGACAAGAGGAACTTGACGACATTTCCGCGCGTGAGCACTTTATATTATTTTATGTTTTCGATTGTATTGTGCATCTTATTAACGAACAAAGTAAACAATTCCCTATTTTTTGACCTTCGGCATGTTCCTCTAGTGATTGGAACACTGTACCTGGGAACTGGTTTTCCACTTATGTGTGTCGCGCTCTTGGCTAGATCGATGTTAGGTATCGATTTGGGCTTCTGGATATCTTTTATCACCTTTTTGCTGTTTGTACTCTTGTCCCAATGGATTCATCCTTGGTTTCTGAATCAGAATTCACGGACGCGGTATATGGTCTGTGCCGCTTTCTCTATTGGACTTTCCATATTGGTCATGTTGGAAACTGCCACTTTCTTTGGAATATCCTTCGATTTGGAACACTGGATAGGATTTGTCGTGATCCCTGTAGTCGGCACGCTTATAATGGCACATGCAATGGAAATAATCAAACGTACTATATTAATGCAGCAACAACTAGTAAAAACTAAAAAGTTAGAAGTGGTGAGTCAGATGGGCGCTGCTATTGCCCACGAAGTACGAAATCCTCTAACTTCGGCTAAGGGTTTTATTCAATTGATCTTGGAGGATTCCAGTCTAGAGAAAAACAAACGGGAAGAATATCTTTTGATTACTCTCCAGGAATTACATCAGGCTGAAACAGTAGTACATGATTATTTAGCATTGTCTAAGCCGTCAATGGACAAAGTTGAGGAAATACAAACCAACAAAGAAATAGAAAAAATGTTAAAGTCCTTAATTCCACTGTCAAACCTAGATGGAATTGAAGTGAAAACCGTTCTGAAGTCAAGTGGTGTATTACTGGGGGATCGGCAAAAATTCCATCAATGTTTTTTCAACATTGCTAAAAATTGTATTGAAGCCATGCCAGCTGGAGGAAGTCTTACAGTTGAAACGTATGATAAGCCTTCAGAAGTGGTCCTTTCCATTTCAGATACAGGGATAGGAATGACCAAAGAACAAATTCAGCGCCTTGGTGAGCCCTATTACTCTACTAAAGAAGGCAAAGGCACCGGTTTGGGAATGATGGTGGTATACGGAATCATACGGGCAATGAATGGTACTATAACAGTAAAAAGCCAACTGGATACCGGAACTACATTCATCATTGCCTTTCCTAAAGTTGAAATTGGTGATACTTAATCCGGTCAGTTAGGGTGGAAAGGCAATTAGATTGCGACAATTATTAAAAAACATAGAGGTGAGGGAGTAATTGTGTACATACCAGATTATTTAAAATTACCGAATAAAATGCTGTGATTTTATCAAAAGAAACAGTTTTGAAATTCACTCTTCCAAGAAAAATACACATTTACCTTTTTTAATTGATGAAAAAAAGGGGTGAAGCTAATGTATTAATAGTCATATGACAAAACCACCCCCCTTGGAAATACTTAAACAATAAAGAAGTGATTTTCTCTAGACCAAACGATTATATTTGACCAACTTGGTTTAAGGAAGATATTGACCTCTCTCTTTTGATTCTGAAAACTGTGGTTTAGATAAGAACCAACCACCTAAGGCGATGAGTATTAGGACAAACCCGATGAAATTGAGTTTGCCTGCAGTTATTTTTATTTGGCCTGTTAATGGGGGCGGCTGATTTCCGTTCCAGGCGCTTCGCTTTCCGCGGGGCGGGCAGTGAGCCTCCTCGCCGCAGGCTCCTGCGGGGTCTCACCTGTCCCGCTGCTCCAAATATCCTGGAATAAACACCTCACAAAGGAAATGCGAATGCATTTTTGAGGATCTTGCGCCTTCCACTCCAATCAACTGGCTTTTAAACGCTTATAATGGAACGTACCTAAAATATTTTTTAAATTGATACATAAAATGATTGAGGTGACAAAGATGCTTTCGAAAAACAATCCTATCCAGCGAGATCAATTAGAGATATTTATGTATTTTAATAGGACAAACGTTTTATCAATCATTGTATCTTCCCATAACAATGGTGTTATAGTATTTGCCGTCTGAAAGGATTTTGTCTTTTTTTAAGATGCCTTCTATTTCAAATCCAAGCTTTTGATAAAGTTTAGCAGCTTTGTCATTTGTCTCAAGCACATGCAAAGCGATTTTTTTAATACCATTAGAGTCAGCCCAGGTAATACATTCGTTTAAAAGGTTTTTTCCAATGCCATATCCCCAGAATTCCTTAAGTACGCCTATTCCAAATTCTACTTTATGGGAGAATCTCTTTAGATGATTACCTTCGCATCTGGAAAACCCGACGACCCGTTCATGAACTACGGCAACTAGAAATAAGTTTCTAGGACTTTCTGTGTCGGTTTTTATGATTTGTTCAAATCCCGCTTTATCTATGAACGCTTCCCCTTTTTCTCTGTCCAGATTTTCGGTCTCTCCATCAATCTGTAATCTTAAATCAGACAATTCTTTTGCATCTTTAATGATTGCAGACCTGATCGAATAATTTATCCCATTCACATAAAATTCTTGATTGTCAATTATCATGAAATACTCCATTCATACTTATTTATTACATTCCTCGGATACATTTTAGAATATTAATATGTCTTGGCAATTTCACCAATACTTTATTTTTATGAAAATCTGTTCAACTCTCAATAAGGGTTTAATATCTCCAAATTAAGAAATACTGCTTTATAAGGTGGTGTACTTAATGGACTTAGTAGATTTCCCAACTATACATACAAACATTTGGGATGCTGTGATAGCAATACCTGTCATAATGATTCTAACTCAAATAATTAAAATTTTTTTCCATGTTCCAAAAAAATTTGTACCTTCGATTGCACTATCACTTGGCTTGATCATTTCTATATTCATGAGTCACCGGCACAGCATAGTAACAGGGGCTTTCATGGGTTGGTTCTATGGTTATGCTGCGATTGGTAATTATGCTGCTTTAAAAACAGCCATAAAAAGTTATAGGAATAATTAGTAAGCTGCTTTCCAGCAACG
Organism: Bacillus sp. M6-12; assembly: GCF_002860285.1. Lineage (GTDB taxonomy): Bacteria > Bacillota > Bacilli > Bacillales > DSM-1321 > Peribacillus. Next base: position 183,137 of record NZ_PGVF01000009.1, on the reverse strand, counting down.
AGCTTTCTGGATTTATTTTTCAGACTCAAATAAATGTCCAATTTCAGGACACCCCTTCTAAGGGGGCTTGTTAAATTACTTCGTTTTATGTGTCTAATATTTCGTCCTGTTCTTTAACCAGTAATGTTTTCTTTTTGACTGTTTTATCAACTACAGTTTATTAACAAATGCCTGAATCACTTCATACAGTAGTAAATAAAATGGAGTTGATTTTCTTGGCGAGATGGATTGATATATCAACATCAAAGCATCAATTAAAGCTTTTTAATGGAAACCGCCTTATAAAAACTTACCCAATTGCAGTTGGTAAAATGCTGTCACCAACACCTTCCGGGACATATAAGATTATCAATAAACAGCGTAATCCGGGCGGACCCTTTGGAGTACTTTGGATGGGGTTGTCAAAACCTCATTACGGAATACACGGTACAAATAACCCAGCTTCTATCGGAAAGAATGTCTCTCACGGATGTATTAGAATGTTTAATCGTGATGTACTTGAATTATCCTCTAAAGTTCCGATTGGTACTAATGTAGTTATTCATAAATGACTTTGTTAAAATGAAGATTCATTTAGGATTGAAGGAAGGGTGAATCAATTGCTCTTCATAATCATTTTTAATATCATCCCTACCTCCAAACTCGTTTGCTGCATTCTCTCTATAAAGCCTCAAAACTTTCTTCTGTTACTATTTCAATAGTGCTTTCTTGCTAGTAATAATAACTTCCCAAGTATTAATCAAGTAATTCTGAAATGACGTCTTCATTTGTTCTTTGTAAGGAATCTGGAATAATGCCTCGAGACGAAACTAAACCAAAATATTGAGTTGATCTAGTATTATTGTATAGTTTGTATTCAATTTTCGGATTGCTTATATTGAGCCGGCTTAGAAGCTGTTCGATAAAATTTGAGTGAGCAGACATGTCGATTGTACCAAGGTGAATAATGCCTCTTTTATCATGTTGTATGATGTAATGTAATTGTTTAGCTAAAAGCGTATCCGAAATATTATTACACTCCAGATTACTGTAACAGGAAATAGTGTCATTACGTTCAATGCTTTTTATTAACGACATTAATCTTGGAGAAGACTTCCCGCAAACTTGCGGAATTCTAATAATAATTGAGGTCTCCCCTAAAATCTCATTTAACAGATTTTCACATTCTGTTTTAAACCGGCCGTATGATGACTCATGCACTGGCAAATCCATTTCAGAATGATGCTTTTTATAATCACCATCAAATACATTTACTGACGATAGATAATAAACCTTTGTGTCTGTATTTTGTAATTCCATGGCTAATTGCTTATGAAATGCCAGCTGTTGATTGAAATCGCCTCGCAAACAAGAAACTATTATTGCAGGTGCTACTTTCGAAATGATTTCTCTTAATAACTTTATCTCATGAACTCCTAATGAAAATCTATTATTCTCCGGAAGATCAACGGGTGAAGAAACATAAGAACCAAATACTTCAAAATCATGCTCGAATTGCTCAATCAAAGCCTTACCAGCTAAACCGCTTGAACCAAGTATCAGCATTCTCTTCAATGTTTATGTCCTCCCTTTTTAAGTTATAATTGAATACCGTTTTTTTAGCCTTCTTCCTAGAAGATTAAAGAGATTATTATTGTTTTAGTTTTTCTGAAATAATGCAAATGAATTCACTTAAAGTAATCCCATTTAAAATCAACTGTTAAGATACCTACAGACTTATCTGATACTGGAAGGATTCGTTTTTTGGCCATTTCAGGTTTACGAAAACAAACAAGTTCTTTATAGTACCCAAACATTCTGCAAATTTCAGGTCTTACTATATGAATTCCGCATTGGTCTTTATCAATATCATAGAAGATACATGTACCATAGTATCTTTTTTGATTTTCTAATTCCAAACGTTTCTTAAGGGGCATTAATTTAATCTTCTTTTTAATCTTTTTAAGTTCTGATGCGGTGACAGGAACCGGACCACAGCATAACCCCTTGCATCCATTACACGGTAAACTATCCATATTTGTCCCCTTTTTTTATTGTGAATTAATGTCTGTTATAAAAAAATAGAATTCCCCCGTAAAAGGGCTAAAAATTTAATACTATATCAGGCGATTCTGCAAATTTAAAACACAGGAAATATAGCAGCGTTTCAGTTACGATTAAACACTAACGTTCGTTAGTATTATAGAAGGAATTTCCAAAGATGGCAATGGGCTTTAATTAAATAATTTTTAAAAACTATATTCCTATTGAACGATCAATGCGTCATTTGCCATTACACCCTATCTTAAATTCATGCTGACAGTTACTTCATTTTTGTTTGTAATATCCATTATGATGTCTGCTTCTTTGTATTTAACGGGAAAAATTGTTGCCTGTTTTCCCCTAACGACTTCATTTTCCTTTACCCATCCCTGTAACTGTATTTTAAAAACATTTCGGAGAAACATCTATAATTCCTGCTAAGACTAGTTTCATATTTTAAGGATCTAAATAGGTTAATAAAAAGGTGGTTAATGCTACTGATGAAGGACTAATAAAATTAAAGATGGCAATGGAGGTATATGTATGGTGAATTTAAATTCATTTCGCGGTACAGTCACAATGATTAGTGATTTTATGATAAGTCCAAACGATGAAAAAGCTGGATGCTACAAATTATTCACTGTAGAAAATGAAACCGGAGAAACGGTTAATTTCGTGGTTTCCCCCACAACTTATGTTGTAGACCACGCAATGGTTGCAGCGGGTGACAGGGTAACTGGATATTATGATGCCAATGCGCCTGTCCCTCTTATTTACCCGCCGCAATATAGAGCACTAGTGATGGTAAGAGAAAGCCCGTATCAAAATGTAAAAGCTGATTACTTTAACGAGCAGCTCATAAGCAGTGATGGCATGCTGAAATTAAACTTATCTCCTAATACTCTAATTATTTTGCCAAACGGGCAAGCCTTTTCAAGATATCCGGCCAACCGGAATCTTATTGTTATCTATGGACCTTCTACGAAAAGCATCCCTGCCCAAACCACTCCCTATAAAATAATCGTTATGTGCTGGGAATCTGTGTGAACAATTGTCCTCTGAAGCTTAGTTTAACGTAATTAAACTGATTTTCACTGAAATGCAGGTCATTTTCTGGGAATTATTTAATCCTCACGGAATTAAATTTATTTTCACGGAATTAGTTCTTAGTTTCATGGAATTCAGCTTTACGGCAGTTGAATCATACACCAACTCAAGGAGCGAAGCCCAAGCAGAATAATAAAACTGCTAAGCTTCGCTCCAATTTTACTGTAATCAGGTGATAAATTCATCCCTCTCCTATCCCGCTATTGTTTGGCGCCTCTTTTATTAAATCAAGCAAATAAAGCATTTCCTGTCTATTAAGTTCTTCTAATGTAGCCGTAAATTGTTTTACAAGCTGAACCATTTCCGGACTGATTTCTTCACTGGCTGATTCTATAATCATGCCTATGACAGCTCCTACAAATGCAGTCAGCTTTATAACAGGCGTATTTGAAACATTAATTAAATTGATGGTCAGCTCTTGTATTCTTTTTCCTTCCCTGTTTAAGTAAACTAAAAGGACACCAATAAAATACGCACATAACTCGACCTTTAATTCTGCTTTTGCAAGTGTATTAAATAAAGGCCCAATTGGTTTTTCAGCCTCTCCGGCTTTATTCACAAATCCGATTACTTCATTTTTAATTTGCTGCCACTCCTCTTCATTGGACAGGGAGTGTCTGTTTTTCTCAAATAATATTTTTGATTTTTCTGTTGGAGTGTAAAGGATGATCGATCTTCCAGTTTCATGCTGATTTACTGTATATGACCGTTCCAAGAAATCCTGCTTTTCCAATTCTTTTAATACATCGTAAGCTGTCCATTTGCTTACACCTATAGACTTCGCTATCTCGGAATAATGAATTGGTTCATTTGTTTCCGAATACATATGAACAATCACTTCTAAAAATTGTTTCCGGCGGTTTGTAAGCTTCATTTAACGGCCTCCAAGCGCTATATAAACAGCTAATCTTTAAGAATCATTCCTTGCTTTCTGATATTTCCTTTTTTTACAGGGGTGCTGGGATATAATAATCCCACCCGCTTAACCGTTCGCTCAAGCTTTGTTCTTGACACTTTCCAGAATAATCAGCTATAAAAAGTATATACACTTTTTGGGTTTTTTGGGTAAATTTTTATTTTTTTCAATAATTTTTTTGCAATTTTTAGATATTTCTTCCCTTTAAGAATTTGAATAAGAATAGGACGTGAAGCATGATACTGTACAAAATGTATTGCAGATTGTATCAAGGCGTTTATCGAATCGTACTTCCTATGCTGCCATGGAGGCAACCCCAGCTGTTAGAGGGAGAAAACAGTTTAACCAGGCTGCCTGCCCTCATAAAAGACCACAAAATTGAAAGCGTATTAATTGTTACTGATAAAGGGATTATTTCACTTGGGCTGATGGATGGTTTGCTCAAAGGATTAGACGATGCAGAAATCCAATATTTTGTTTATGATAAAACCGTTACAAATCCTACGATTGATAATATTGAAGAGGCTTTAACGATTTACAAGGCTAACAATTGCCAGGGGATTATTGCTTTTGGAGGAGGATCTCCTATGGACTGCGCAAAAGGTGTAGGGGCCCGCGTAGCAAGACCCAAAAAGAGCATCTCACAGATGAAAGGCCAGTTAAAGGTTTTAAAAAAGATCCCCCCACTCTTTGCAATTCCGACAACTTCTGGTACCGGAAGCGAAGCGACTCTTGCTGCTGTTGTCTCCAATAGTCAAACTCATGAAAAGTACGCTGTTAATGATACTGTGCTGATTCCTCATTTTGCTGTACTGGATCCGCTGCTTACAGTTAAACTTCCGCCGCATTTACGTCGTCAACCGGGATGGATGCTTTAACCCATGCGGTTGAGGCATACATTGGCAGAAGTAACACTGATGAGACAAGAAAGTACAGCAGAGAAGCAGTTTCCTTAATTTTTGAAAATCTCTATGAAGCTTATTCCAACGGTACAAATCTAAAAGCGCGCCGAAACATGCAGAGGGCTTCCTATCTTGCGGGGATGGCGTTTACCCGAGCCTATGTTGGCTATGCGCATGCAATCGCCCATACTCTCGGAGGGTTTTACTCCTTCCCTCATGGTTTAGCCAACGCTATTATCCTGCCATACGTGCTGGAGTACTTCGGAGAATCTGCGCATAAACCGCTTGCTGAGCTCGCTGATCTTGCAGGGCTTGGACAGGCAAATGACACCGATGCGCAAAAAGCTGCAAAGTTTATCGACGCCATCAAGAAACTAAACGAAAGTATGAAAATACCTAAAAAAGTGAGAGGCATAGTGGACAGTGATATTCCAGTCATGATAAAGCGGGCTTTAGAGGAAGCCAATCCGTTATATCCCGTGCCTCAAATATGGTCAAAAGAAGATATGCAAAACCTTTACCAAATGATAAAGGAATAGAAAAATGAATGTAATAGTAAGCAGCCAAAGCAATGAAGAATTAAATAGAGTATATTATAGAAGTTAGGAGGTTGGACATGTGGAAACTTATCATTTACTCGCAGAAAAACAAAAGGCGTTTTTCCGTTCCGGTAAAACAAAGGATATAAATTTTCGTGCAGCAGCACTGGAGAAATTAAGAGAAGCCATCCGTACCAATGAAAAACAGTTCACTGATGCATTAAAAGCGGATTTAAATAAATCAGAGTTTGAAGCTTATTCCACTGAAATTGGTGTTGTTTTAGAAGAAATACGATTTATGGTCAAGAATTTCCGCAAATGGGCTAAGCCGCAAAAAGTAAAAACACCTCTGACCCATTTCGGCTCCACAGGCTATATTTATCCTGAGCCATATGGTACAGCACTGATTATAGCTCCATGGAATTATCCATTTCAGCTGGCTGTCGCACCTTTAATCGGAGCAATTGCTGCGGGAAATTGCGCGATCTTAAAGCCATCCGAATTGACACCGAAAACATCTGAAATATTAGCAAAAGTTATTTCAGCCATTTTTCCCGAGGAGTATATTTCAGTCGCAGAAGGCGGCATAGAAACAAGCCAGGCACTGCTGGATGAAAAATTTGACTATATTTTCTTTACAGGCAGTGTTCCAGTCGGGAAAGTTATTATGGAGGCCGCTTCCAAAAATTTGACCCCAATTACATTGGAATTAGGCGGAAAAAGTCCATGCATTGTCCATGAAGACGCCAACATTAAGCTGGCTGCCAAACGAATCGTCTGGGGAAAGTTTATGAACGCCGGTCAAACATGTGTCGCACCCGATTATTTGTACCTTCACCGAAATATCCGGGATACATTTCTTCATCACTTTGTCGAGGCCACAAAAGAATTGTATGGGGAGCATCCCTTAAACAACCCGAATTTCACACGGATTGTCAGCAAAAAACACTTTGACCGGCTGCAATCATTTCTAAATGATGGTGAAACATTGCTTGGCGGGGGCATAAACGAAGAAACCTTAACGATTGAGCCGACCGTTCTTACTAATATCACATGGCAGCATCCGGTGATGCAGGATGAAATTTTTGGCCCGATCCTGCCTGTACTGGAATACAAAGAATTATCCGAGGTTATTGAGGGAATACATAAACATCCTAACCCGCTTGCCCTCTACCTCTTCTCCCAAAGTGAAGCAGTTCAGCAAAAGGTGCTGAACAGCATTTCTTTCGGGGGAGGCTGCATAAATGATACGGTTTACCATCTCGCCTCCCCCTACTTGCCCTTCGGCGGAGTTGGAAGCAGCGGAACCGGCGCTTATCATGGCAAAGGTAGCTTCGACACCTTTTCCCATCAAAAAAGCGTCCTTAAACAAACAACCAGATTTGACATTCCGGTAAGATACCCGAATGTTAAAAATGGGCTAAAAATGATAAAGTACTTTTTAAAGTAAGCGCCATTATATAGAATATGTTATGCGCGAAATGCTGATGGTATTTCGTGCATCTTTTTGTAGAGTTGCAAAGGCAAATTGAATTTTCCGTTCATTTTATTTCAGAGCTTCATTTAAATGCTGTTGTAATTCTCGTCTAATACTTTCAGGAATTGACTCTGACTTCTGGGTTTCAAGATTAAAATTCACATACACAGCGACACCTTTTGCACATAATCGATTGTCCTGGTGGATCTCCTCGTAAAGTTCTAAGCTAGAATTTCCAATTCTCTTAACCCATGTCCGAACTTCAACATCTCTACCAAAATACATTTGGTCTATATAGTCAACGTTCATATTGAGGATTATCATTTTCCAGTTTTTAAATGAGTCATCAGGTGTGAACAATTTAAAAAGCTTATTTCTTCCGGCCTCAAACCATATTGGGACAGTAGTGTTATTAATGTGGCCAACTCCATCTGTTTCAGAAACTCTTGGTTCTATGATTGTCCTATACAATTTTATCCTCCTTATTATCAATTAAACTCCTATTTGATTTTTAACAGCATTTTGTTCATAATTCGCCTATTGCCTTTTATACCAATCTTTAATTCATTCCTTTATTTCTAGTTCAAATGGTGTTTTACCTTCTTTAGCTGCGATAAATGCTACAATATCTTCTTCATCGTCAATTTTTGCTTAAATTGAAAAAATGGCACTTACCAGCAACAGCTTTGGATGGTGATTAATATAGTACTCTACTTGGAAGAAGAGACAAACTCTCTTTTAACTCTTATTAGACCACCCATACGATTGAGTAACAATACCTTACAGAAATAGACCTAGAATTTAAAATAATATAAGAGCCTTCTCCACTGGAAAAGGCTCTTACTGATATTTCCTTAAAAGTATAACTTTAGGTTCTTGAAATGTATAGCTTGTGCTCAGTATTTTGCGAGGTTATGCAGTTTACCCTCCCTTTCACGTTCCGCAAAAAGTCTGATATGGACGATTGGATGGCGCGGGCAGCTTGCAGTACTCCTCTTGTTCCGGAGAATGCGCGTAAGGATTTGAAAGAACATCCAAGAGCTTCTCCAATACGCTGTAGTCTCCATTTTCTGCGGCTTCCAGTGCTTCTTCAACCCGATGGTTCCGAGGGATGACCGCAGGATTGCTGTTTTGCATCAGCTGTTTTGAGGCAGCTTTTGATTCTTCCTGCCTGCCTAATCTTGCCTGCCATTGTTCGTTCCATTTTTCAAATTCAGGGGTTCCCTGCAAATCAGTTTCACTGATTTTATCAAATGTTAATGCCCGGAAGGTATTGGTAAAATCCGCACGATATTTCTTCATCACATTGAGAAGGTCTTCAATAAGGGACTTATCCTCTGTCTCCTCATTAAATAAGCCAAGCTTTGCTCTCATTCCCGCCAGCCATTTCTGGTTATATAACTCCATAACACCAGAAATTTCATTTTGAGCTATTTCTACAGCCTCTTCCTGATTTTCATGGAGGAGCGGCAATAGGGCTTCGGCAAACCGGGCGAGATTCCAGCCGCAAATAATTGGCTGATTGCCATAGGCATAACGCCCTTGAGTGTCTATGGAACTGAATACCGTTTTCGGATCATATTCATTCATAAAGGCGCAAGGACCATAATCAATGGTTTCGCCGCTGATGGTCATGTTGTCGGTATTCATTACTCCGTGGATGAAACCAACCAGCTGCCATTTGGCAATCAGCGCGGTCTGTCGTTCGATAACTCCCTTAAGCAGCGTGAGATATTTGCTCTCATCATCTTTGATGTCTGGATAATGGCGTTCTATTGCATAATCAGCCAGGTTACGGAGTTCTGCAGCTGTGCACCAGTTGGCCGCATATTGAAAAGTTCCAACACGGAGATGGCTGGCAGCCACTCGGGTCAGAATGGCACCTGACAAAACTGTTTCCCTGATAACAGATTCACCGGTTGACACAACTGCCAGACTCCGGGTAGTAGGAATTTCTAAACCATGCATGGCTTCGCTTATGATAAATTCGCGCAGCATTGGCCCAAGTGCCGCTCGTCCATCGCCACCCCGGGAATAAGGGGTTCTGCCTGGTCCCTTCAGCTGAATATCATAGCGTTCACCTTTAGGTGTTATCTGCTCGCCAAGCAGCACCGCCCGGCCATCACCCAGCTTGGTAAAATGCCCGAACTGATGTCCGGCATAAGCTTGGGCAAGAGGATGCGCCCCTTCAGGAATCCGATTTCCGGCAAACACTGCTGCCTCTTCCTCACTATGCAGTGCCTCGGCGTTCAGCCCCAGGGATTCAGCCAGCGAATCATTAAGTATGATCAGCTTCGGTGACCGTACAGGGTCAGGGTTATGACTTGTAAATAATGATTCCGGCAGTCGTACATAACTATTGTCTAAGTTCCATCCGGTTACTTTTGTCATCATATCTCCTTCCTCTAACTTTTTTATTTTTTTAAATATCTTCAGGCAGTCTTTACTAATGTCTGCTTCTTCCAATGGATTATACTCTATACGGACTGAGAGAATGCCCTGTCAAGTTCCTATATAAATCTTTAAATTCATCTCAGACTCCCATTTCCTCTATCATTCGATCTGCTGCCCGTACTAGAAAACACCTGCACTGGTTTCTTACTCCATTGGTTTCCTCTAAAATGCTCTTCAGTTCATCTATTTTTACACCAGGAGCAAGAAATGTAAACACAAACCATTAGAGATATTGCTTATGAAGTTTTTCCTATACAGTACCCTTTTTCTCGCATCGTCGCACTCTATAAAAAATCTATTCTTCTAGAAATATCTAAACATATCAATGCATATTTTTCCACCAAATTTCGAATGCAATTTCAATGAACATCAAGAGGAAGGGCTTAAACTAGTTCCACTTTTGCTGCATTTGCCTTTTCAATATATTATTCCCCTGCTCCTGCTTACCATCGCTTTAATTCAAAATAGGAAAAAAAATCGAGACCAGGCAAGAGTTAAAAACATGAAAAGGGTAGGTCTAGTCATAATTAGCTTATAATTTTTGAGGTTTACCCATATGTTATAAGCGGAATCTTCTATTTCAGCATAAAAAGAGGATGTCACCGCTGCTTTAGGGACATCCTCTTTCTACTATTTTTTTGCCTCGGTAATCGGTGATTCTATTCCTCGGTTGCTCTTTTTACGCCTTTGCTTTTGTACGGTTTGGCGCTTTTCGCCTTGTTGGCACTGGCCTGCCAGCGATTCCAGCCTTTTTTGCCTGTTCCTCTGCCTGTACCGCTTTTCCCTTTTGCTTTACTCATAAATTCACTCCGTTATTCTTTGTATCTGTTTTATCAATCCATACCACTTATTCGCCTTGTATAATCCCTAGCTACTATTTATTTAATCGCCTTGCTTACCTTCAGCTTTTTGCCTTTAATCGTTGTATTCTCCATAGCCTGCAGTACCAGTGAGCCTTTTCCATTCAAAATATCCACATAAGACATAGTGTCATGAATGGTTATGATGCCAATGTCATCAGCTGATACACCTGGAATATTCGAGATTGTTCCGACAAAATCTACTGCCCGTATCTTCTTCTTTTTGCCGCCGCTGAAATGGAGCTTCATAATATCTTGGTTGATCCGTGCTGTTTTGTTATTTCTTACGACTCGTCGGCCGCTGATTTTTTCATCAAAAGCTGCTTTTTCTCTTGTTACTTCCTCTTGAGAAGGAGCTTCCATTTCGGGAATGTCAAACCCAATATATCTTTCAATCGATTTTATAAATTTACCTTCATACTGTGTTGCAAACGTGATTGCTTTCCCTTTATTCCCAGCACGCCCGGTTCTGCCTGTTCGGTGGACATAGCCCTCTTTTTCCATCGGAACATCATAGTTGATGACAAGGGAAACATTGTCCACATCTATTCCTCTTGCAGCCACATCGGTTGCCACTAGATAACGGAAATTGCCCATTTTAAATCCGTCCATAACCGCAAACCTATCTTCCTGTTCCAAACCGCCATGGAGTTTTTCGCAGGAATAATTGGATTCGTCCAGTTCAGTAAACACTTTGTCTACATTTTCCTTCGTTCTGCAAAAAATGATACAGCTGTCCGGGTTCTCCACAACCGTGACATCTTTTAGAAGTGGTAGCTTTACTTCCTCGCTTGCTTCTATTAAAAAATGTTCAATCGTTTCTGTCGTAATCCCCGCAGCTTCAATTTCAATGTTAACGGGATCCATCATATATTTATGGCAGAGATTTTCAACATCAGTTGGCAGAGTTGCAGAAAATACCATCGTCACCCGGTCGGCTGGAAGTTCTTTGATAATTGCTTCTACTGTGTCGATAAAACCCATATTAAGCATTTCATCTGCTTCATCTATAATGAGATATTTTACTTGGTCCAGTACCAGCGTTCCTCTTTCTATATGATCCATCATTCGTCCAGGTGTTCCGACAACAAAATGAGTTTTTTGCTTCAACTCATCCTTTTGTTTCGCGAAGGGTTCTTTGCCATAAACGGCCATCGCTTTTATCCGTTTGAACCTGCCAATATTCGTTATATCTTCCCTTACCTGAACAGCAAGCTCCCTTGTTGGTGTGAGAATTAATGCCTGCGGGTTCTTTTCCTCCCATTCCACCATTTCACAAAGGGGAATCGCATAGGCTGCTGTCTTGCCGCTGCCAGTTTGAGATTTAACTACAAGATCTTTATTTTCCAATGCTGCTGGTATTACCTCACTCTGCACCTCAGTGGGTGTTTCATACTTTAACACAGCAAGCGCTCTTTTGATGTCTTCACTTATTCGATAATCCTCAAATCTTCTTTCACTCATAAAATAGTACCTCGTTTTTCTATATTAATCCGACTTCTTTATAGGATTCTCTGGAAGAAATATCTTATGCAAAATCTGACTATTGTCCATTATACTCGATATATCGCATGAAACGGCTTTTATTATAAATGTCATAAAAATCTTGTTACTATCACAGACACAAAAAAACCTCCAGAATCATTGCAGTCACTTGATCCTAGAGGGTTTATTATTGACCTTGCAAGTCTTTTTTTCAGACTATTCTTTCTTTGCGGACGTGAAAAACAAGGATTTACGGTAATCATCATCGTTCATTTTTTCTTCGTTTGTATAACTTGTTCTTTTACCGTGGTTTGGAAGGATTTTAGTGCCTTTCGGAAAGCGTTATCGTTCATGCTGGAATCAAACCGGTTTTCAGCACTTTCCTTGTTTTCTAGTTGAGTTTCCGCTGTATTGTCCGATTTACTGGTTCCTTGCCGGTTATCTCTAGAGTCTTCCTGTTTAATGATATTTCCTTGTTGATGATCTCCAGAGTCTTCCTGTTTTATGGTATTCGCAGTTGATTATCCATGGACTCTCCCTTTAACCAATGTTCTTTTTATTCCTTCAATCCCACCGGAAATTCATTTACTAATGACTCAGCTTCAGTTTTCTTATCAGAGGAAGATGCATTCATGTTAAAGATAGCTCCTATGCAATAGCCTCCGGGACTCTTTTCACTACCTGATAATTTTTATGATTTACCACTGTTCTGTCACTTAAAAATTCTACATTATCAGGATTGCTGGTAATCACAACAATCACAGAGTTTTCATTTACCTTTTCAACTGTGCCTTTAACGGTTTTCTTAAACACTATTTCCTCACCAATATTAGCCATTTTCAGCATCACCTATATTCCTCCTGTACGAGTTAAAGTATGTATATTGCTAACTTTATTCCCCGTTTAAATGGCATTAAAACATGCAGGATATGGATTAGTATTAGATGTTTTTTTAAGTCTCGTAGATAAGGGCTAATCATGATGTCATTGTATTATTCTTCATTTATCAGAGAAATAATGCAGGCGGATTTTTCTATTTATCGTTGGTACACTTATATCATTAAAATTTCCCGAATATCTTCATCAGTAAGAGCTGTGGGCACTTTATCTTCTGAGTGAATGATTTCATCTATCAGCTGCCTCTTTTTTTCCTGCAGTTCGTTCATTTTATCCTCAATCGTCCCCCGTGCCACAAGCTTGATAACCTGTACTGCATTCTTTTGACCCATCCGGTGGGCACGGTCAGCTGCCTGCTCCTCCACCGCCGGATTCCACCAAAGATCATAAAGAATTACTGTATCAGCGCCGGTCAGATTTAGGCCTGTACCTCCTGCTTTTAAGGAAATTAGGAACAAATCCCGTTCACCGCTGTTGAATCGATTGCAGAGCTCTAATCGTTCTTCTGATGCCGTTTGTCCATCAAGGTAGAAAAAAGGCAGGCCTTGAACTGCTAATTCCCTGCCAATCAGTGCAAGCATTTTTGTAAATTGCGAAAAAATCAGTACTCTCCTTCCAGAAAGTCTTGATTCTTCAATAATCTGTTTTAGCTGTTCAAATTTTGCTGAACTTCCCTTGTACCCGTCCACAAACAGTGCCGGATGGCAGCATATCTGCCTCAGTCGGGTTAGACCCGCAAGAATCTTAATCTTATTTTTTCGCAGGGTATCTTTATCAAGATGTTTCAGCGTATCATGCCGCAGTTTGGCCAAATAGGCAGCGTACAGCTTCTTTTGATCAGGCAGAAGCTCCGCGGATTCTATCACTTCAACTTTTTCCGGAATCTCACCCAGGACATCCTCTTTTAATCTTCGCAACAAAAATGGCCGGGTCCTCCGGGCAATTGATTCCCTGGAAAGGAAGCTATATTCTCTTAAACCCTGGAAAAGTTCAGGAAAAACTACGTGGAAAATGGACCACAGTTCCTCTATCGAATTTTCCACAGGTGTCCCGGTAAGGGCAAACCGGTGACTTGCCTGGATTTTCTTCACAGCGCGTGCTGTTTGTGTGACTGGATTTTTAAACGCCTGTGCCTCATCAAAAAATACCGTATGGAATTCCTGCTTTTCATACCACTTAATATCTTTCCGCAGCAGCGGATACGAGGTAATCAGTACATCCATTTCCTTGATATCACGCAGCAGCTTTGTTCTCTCTGGTTTAACTCCATCGACGACTACAGCTTGTACATCAGGCGCAAATTTCATCATTTCACTAAGCCAGTTGTAGGTTAAGGATGATGGGGAAACAATCAGTACGGGCAGCTTCTTTTTTCGAATGTCTGTTAGTACTGAAAGGACATAAGCTATGCTCTGCAGTGTTTTGCCAAGTCCCATATCATCTGCCAGAATACCTCCAAAGCCATAGCTGGCAAGGGATCTCATCCAATTAAAGCCGTGTATTTGATAGTCTCGCAAAATCGTCCCAAGGCTCGACGGTATTTCAAACTTCAAGCTGCTTGGATTACGGATTTCTTCAAGAAACTGACGGAACGATTCCTCTAAAGTGAGGACATCGCTGCCTTCAATTGAATCTAGGACTTGCAGACCGCGAACGATTGGCATATTTAAGCCGCTCTCCAGATCTTCCTTTTGATCTGGCACGGCATTCAGGAAACGCTGGATTTCTTTAAACTCCCTTGTCTCCAGTGATAGCAGGGAACCATTCCTCAGCCGAAAATACTTCCGCTTTTCTTCCAGTGCCGATAAAATCTCACGAATTGATTTGTCGGGAATCCCGTCCATTTCAAACTTGAATTCAAGCCAGTTTGTTCGCTCTCTTTTAATCTTCACTCTTATTTGCGGCTTGGCGTTTTCTCTAAAAATCCGGTTTCTCACTGCTGTAGTAGCATAAACTTGTACAAGCTTTTGGAGTTTCGGAACTATATAAGCCAAAAATTCATACTCCAGCTCTTCATTTTGCAGAACATATCCCCCGTCCGTCTTGGCAAACGAACCTTCCTCCATCAACTCCAGAATTATATCCTCTTTAGCCGCATCTCTTATAAGCATAAAGCCTGCCTTAGGTTCCCTGCCTTCAAGAGGATTAATTACAATCTGCTCATAGTGAAACTCCAGCCCGGCAAGAAGCCGGTCTTTCACACGGTCCAGGTAGAGCTTTGCCACCAATGGTGTGTTTAAATATTGCTCGGTAATAGACCTGGAAATGTGGACAGTGCCAAGTTTCTTCAAACCAGGAATTACTTTCTCCATGAAAAAATCTAATTGATCATGATGAATCGGAATTTGATCTGTCCCTGAAGAATCAAGCATCTGCTTTAATTCGGAAAGGCGTTTGAAATCTTCCTTTTTCAGCTGGGCTATTTTTCCATCGGATAGAACAAAACCATATCCCTCCATGACAATCATACCGCTTAACCCTTTGATCCTTAGGTTATAGCCATTTCCATCCCTCACTGTAAAATCAAATTGCAAAGGAAGAGTCTGTTCAGACAAATGAAGACCAGTAAAGCTGCGGCCGTTATACTCCAGCTTAACTAAAGGCGTTCTTGTGAGGTTAGGTAAAAGCTTTTCCCACGAAGAAGGCGGGATCAGTATAATGTCTTTGCCGATGTTTTGCTTGTCCTGCAGCGAATCAGCATACAGTTTTTCATCTTCAATCACCTGAATCAGCTGCTGAATGACATGATCAGCTTTTTTTTCAAAACAATGCAGTTTTGGGTCATATGTAAATGATATGGAAATCCTGCTAGTCTTCCTATCCTTCACATTCTCCAAAAACTCCCGGATGTTTTGGACTGGGATGGAGTCAATCTGCAGCTGGATACCGAACATATAATCCATATTGCCTGAGAGGAACGGTTTACAGATAAAAGCTGCCTCCAACACTTTTCTGTTCTCAAAATGCAGCTGATGGCCGCTCGACCTTTTTGGCTGATCAGTGAAAATTGTCAAAAGACCTTCAGTAAGGTCGTCATTTGCTGAAAAATTTGATGTAACCGGAACGTTTCCCTGGCGCTGCTGCTCATAAATAGCCAAAAGCACTGCTGCAATGTGCTGGCAATCATTTGGAACCGAAGCTAGCTTCGGACAGCTGCATTGTGAGCGTAATTTACCGCTTTCATCCTTTTCGATTATTACATGGAAATCCTCCGAAGCAGCAACGGCGGCTTCACAAAAAACATTATTATATGTTTTAATTGTTACTTTTTTGGAACGATTAAAAGCATCTCCCCTCTTGAACGAGACCGTGCCGCACATTTCTTTAATCATTTTATGATTTAAACCTATATCCAACTGCCCTCCTCCTTCCTGGTGAGATTCCGCTTCCATTATCAAGTCTTTATTAATAATTTTTTCCGTATATGATTACCATACTATAAATCGATTTAGCAGGATTGTAAATAATGATGTCGGCTGGACGGTAATTAAAGTAGAATTCAATTAACATGATCTATAACAAGGAGAAAATGATGGAGAATCAAATAGAACTTTTCATGAAGAAGATCTTTGAAAAATATTGTGAATTAAAAATTCCAAACAGGTACACTCTGGACGAAGCAGATTCCACTTTAAAAGAGAAGTATTTGGCATATGAAGAGGATATTAATCGAGCAGATGCAGAAACTGAGAACTTAGCTGCTGTTCGTAAATATTATGTTATTGAAAACCCTTTAGTCTTGCAGAGGATTTTTACAGATACCGAGAAAATAGACTTATATAATATGATTCAACTTCTAAAAGAGGAACTATATGATTTCCAAAATGAGCTCGAAAAAATGTGGAATGGTATTCAGACCGGCCAAAGGATAAACATAATCTTAGAAAGCGAAAATCTCAAGCATATCAGTGGCTTTACACTACAAGGAATAAGCGAAAAACTATTTAACGAATTGTGCATATTTGAAGGAATAGATTCTATGAAGTGCCATTTGGGGAATGAGGAGTTTCATGAATACCTTAAAAGACTGGTAAGGGCAGGGTTTATAAAGTTTTAAAAAACCTCTTAAGACCTCTGAATATCCAAAATCATTTATATTTTAATCAACAAATTATAATGTTCATATAATGTTAAAGAATAGTTCCATTTGGACAGGTCAGGTTACTTAGAGAAGGAAAAAATTGATTTTTTGAGAATGTCTTATTAATAGAGTGTGTGCGGAAATGAAGAAATTATTCCGATGGCAACTGCAATATAATAATTCCAGATATTTTCATTGGTTATTGAGATAACCATCATGAATTTATTTTACAGTTAAATTTAGTGATTCCCTGCTTTCTTTTCTCTTTTTCTTGTATTAAAGCTGCTTGATGAGATATCCAGAAAGCTCCTCGGCATCATAATAAGGAAATAAGTAAAGGGTATTATTCAATTTTTATAACAATAATGGCTTGATAATCTAAAGAAACCTTCGGTCGGGTCAATTCGAAGGTTTACATTTCTTCCATTCGCTCTTATTGAGACTGTTATGATTTTTTATTTGTTTATGATCTGAGAGCGAATTATATATTCTAGCGAGGTTTCCGGTTAAATAAAAAATTCCATTTAGCTGCAAAAAACCTATCAGATTAGCTGATAGGTCAATTGTCCAGTATGAATGGCGTTGATTTTTCCATATATTTACACAGCTTAACAAAGGAAGCGATTTGATTTTTTGGTAGGAGCAATAGTCTTCTACATCATTTATACGTTTTCATTTCTCATAAGTATCATTTGCACCTAATAAATTTGGGAAAAACCAATAATTACAATGATCGAGTTTGGATGGCTATGACTTATTATTTTTCAAAATAAAGCCTCCTCGATCTTGCTAATTGCATCTGCTGTTGAGCCTTGTATTGTTCCAGCGATATCAGCTGTTCTGAAAGATGTTTGTTCAAGTTAATCTGTCTTATATTTACTTGCTCAGAATTCCTTTGAGGATATTGGCAAAAAGAGTTTTACTCCGCGCTTATTGAATGGCAAAATACGCAAATCAGCTGCAAGATGGCTGATGTAACCTGCCATGCAGGCAGAAAAGACCCCATTTACTCCGACTGCATCCTGAAATTGTGCAGAAATGACGCCGAAAAAGATAATTCCTATTATGGAATGTGTGTAGCTTCGATGAGGAACAAATGAAGCTATGATAATAAAAATAGCTAATAGCAATAACCAGTTTTCCTCCAGTGACAGTCCTCCGGCCAAAACTCCAATTCCTGTTACGGTCAGCATGCGTCTTTGTGTAATATACATTGAAATTGCGATAATCCCTATACCTGCACCAATCCCAAGCCATTTTTCCGCCCCATCGCCTGAAAAATAGCTATAGACCATCATCAAAAGGCCAATTACCTGGGCGATGGAACGAATGACTTTATGAGAAAATGTAATTTTATTGCTTAATTTGCCATCTATATCTATATCAGGCATCAGGCCTGTGACAGCCCCTATTATAATCAACAAGCCTGTCGAAGCAGGATCAGACTGAACTGCATTTGCGACAATATATCCTGATCCTGCTCCGATGGCTAAATGTGCTGAACCATTCAACCGTATTCCCTGCTTTCCGTTGTTTAATTCAGTAAACAATTATTAGGTATGTAAGTTTGAGAATTCCATCATAATCTATTAATCTGCCAGGGTTTTACGGAAATCACTTATTTTTCCTTCTCTAGCATAAACTTAATTATCCAGTCATACCGCGTTGCTCATTAATTGTCGAAATATCATCATACCAAACCGCTGACATAGCATGCAATAAGAAAAAAGCCTGCATTCCTAATAAAAATTGAGTTTGATGCTTGAATTATTCGGCTCCCTTCTCTGCAGAGAACTATCTTTTATTACAGCAGTATTATTAATTCGCTATAACATAAAGCTTAATTCGCTATAACATAAAGCTGATTTATCCGCTGGATTATGGGTATGAAAATTATAAAAAAAACTCTTTTGTTCTTCTCCCATAATAATCCACTTTGAAACAGGGAATAATGAAAGGACTACTTCGGAGATGGAGGATATAAAAATGAGTACTAATAATGCGTTATCCATTTTTGCCTTAGGCGGCATAAATGAAATCGGCAAAAATATGTATGTGCTCCAATATGCAGATGACATCTTTATCATTGACTGCGGCGGCAAATTCCCTGATGAAAGTTTGCTGGGAATTGATTTGATTATTCCAGATATGAGATACCTCGAAGAAAATAAGGATAAAATCCGGGCTTTAATTGTAACACATGGTCACGAGGACCATATAGGCGGAGTTCCTTACCTGTTAAGAGAGATGAATGTGCCGATCTATGCAACTAATTTTACACTTGGGCTAATAGAATTAAAATTAGACGAGCATCGGCTTAGAGCGGAAACAAAACTTCATTCCATTGACTCTGAATCCAAGTTGGATTTTGGAGATGTGAAGCTTTCTTTTTTCAAAGTCAGCCACAGCATTCCAGATTGCCTTGGCATTGTTTTTGAGACCCCTGAAGGAAAAGTAGTCCATACTGGAGACTTCAAATTTGACTTAACTCCTGCACATGACCAAGCTTCGGATATTCATAAAATGGCTCAAATCGGCAGCGAGGGAGTTTTGGTTTTGATATCCGAAAGTACCAATGCAGAACGTACCGGCCTAACACCGTCCGAACAAATGGTGGGCGGACATATGGATGAGGCCTTCATGAAAGCACAGGGGAAAATCTTCGTTTCTACCTTCGCTTCTAACGTAAACCGTGTACAGCAAGTTGTGGAAGCAGCGATCAAGACTAATCGAAAGCTGTTATTGCTTGGCCGAAGTATGGTCAATGTAGTTTCAGTTGCGATCGAGCGCGGTTACTTAAATGTACCGGAGGGCATGCTGATTGACGCCCGCACAGCCGATCGGCTGGCACCTGAAAAGGTCGCAATATTATGTACCGGTAGCCAGGGAGAACCAATGGCTGCCCTTGCCCGCCTTGCAAGCGGAAATTATCGGGATGTTTCCATTTATCCTGGAGATACTGTTATTCTGGCAGCTTCCCCAATACCAGGGAATGAACGGGATGTTTCCAAAATCATCGACAACCTGTTCCAGCAGGGTGCCAAAGTGATTTACGGTTCGGGAAGCACAACAGGAATGCATGTTTCCGGGCATGGATATCAGGAAGACTTAAAGCTGATGCTGACATTAATGAAACCTACCTATTTCATTCCAATCCACGGGGAATACCGAATGCTCCACCATCACCGTTTGCTGGCCGAATCCGTCGGCGTTGAAAAAGGTAACACGTTTATCATTAAAAATGGTGATGTTGTTGATATTGAAAACAAGATTGCCCGGCAGACCCGAACTGTTCCTTCTGGGGTTACCTATGTGGACGGCATGGGTGTTGGCGATGTTGGTGACGTCGTGCTTCGCGACCGAAAACAGCTTTCCGAAGACGGGATGCTCGTCGTTGTAATAACAATCAGTAAATCGGAACGTAAAATCATTTCCGGCCCCGACACCATTTCACGAGGTTTCGTCTATGCAAGGAACTCAGAAGATCTTCTTAGGGAGGTCAACCGGCTTGTCAAAAAAACCGTCGATGAACTGCAGGAGGCTAATATCCATCAGTGGAATGTCATGAAGCAAAACATCAGAAAATCAGTAGGCCAATACTTATTCTCCCAAACAAAAAGAAGGCCGATGATTCTCCCGGTTATTATTGAAATTTAAAACGGGTTTTATTATGGTTAAGCCGAAGTTGCATTTGTGTTAAATTTAATTATCTGGATCATCAGCTGTTGCTTCATATTTAATTGCTTTTTATTTTCGTTTTTTTAATTAGCAGCTTTTTCTTTATATTAGATTGCAATTTAGATGCATTTGTTCTAATTTAATTAGTTGTTAAATGGCTATTGCCTCATAATAAATTGCGGTTTAGTTGCATTTGATCTAATTAGATTTGATGTTAAATAGCTGTTACTTCAAAATAGTCGCCGAAGATCTAATAATTAGCGCCCTTCCATAAAATTACCGAAAAAATAGGCTGCCGCGGCAGCCTATTTCATATATCTGGGGGGGTATATAGGAGATTTAGCTAAGTTTATCGAAAAATATCGCTGTGTTCAGTTTGAAAAGAAGATTTTTTTCTGCTTTTAACCCGCAAATAGAGCAATTTTGCTTTAATTCCTGGCTAAACAGTAAAACTTAAAGATTTTTTCAGTGGTGCATCCAGTTATAGATCCATTTTTGCATAAATATACCCTACCCCTGTACCTAAAAAATGCTGTTTGTTCAGATTTTAGCAATTTTATTTAACAACTTTTGAATATTATAGTGCAACCTTCGAAATTTATCATATAACTTTCAAATTTTATCATCCACATTTCAAAAAGTATCGATTTTTCGACAAAACTTGACAAGCTAACCGAACAATTAGCCTCAAATTCTTGAGAAAACAAGATTAGACCCTCAAAAAAGAAATGAATTCTCTCCTAAAAAATATAGAAATGCTGCATGCCACTGTCTCGTTCCTATTCATCATCCTGTGACTTTATTGGAGCTGGCTCCATTCGCTCCGCTTCCTTTTTTGAAACACTTTCTAAACCATAGCCAGTATCACTGATGACTAAAACATCTTCCTCTTTTGATGTAAGATTTTTAAGCGTTTCTTTGTTCAAGAATCTTCACCCCATTCAACTTTTCCCTAGTTTTACACTTGGCACATTTTTTATGTGCGGGGAGCCATTAAATAGCCATCAAAAGGACAGTATAAAAAACCAGGCCTCCGAAGAAAGCCAAAAAGTTGCTTTCCCTTTCCTCTGGAAGTTCTTCTTTCATTACATTTAGCAAGATTCCTCCCGCAAGAAAAGCAAATAACATTGCCATTGCTTTTTCGTTAACTTCAACGGCCACACTTATTCCCCAGCCAAGCAGAATCGAAAAAGCCAGCAGCCAGCGCCCCACCTTATCATATGTCTGTTTATGCAGCAGACGCAGGCTATGATCATTTGAAATAAAATGAAAAGAAATCGCCAAAAAGTAAAGGAACATTGAGACTAAATCTTTGCTGTATTCCCCTCTTAGCAAGAGATATCCAATGACTGCATTGTACACCGCAAATGACAGGATGTGTATCCAGAAAATGCCTGCCTTCTCATTTTTTCCTGATTGTTCATGCTTTCTCTTTGAAGTCTTCACCATTCTATCCAATCCATAAAAGACAGCAAGTCCTATCATTGCAAAAAGATAGATATAATTATCAGACAAATTAAAAACATCTGCAGGAAGCTCGGACGAACCTAATTTTTCCTGATGTTTATTTAATTCTGGCAGCAAATGAATGAAAACATAAGCAACAGATATTCCCCCTGCAACAGAAAGCAGCTTGCTCCTTGGGTTATAATGTAAAAACTTAAGATATCTTGAAGATAAATGAATTAATATAAATCCAATAGCAAACAGCAAGCTTTTCACTATTAACAACTTCATTCCCCCTTTCCTTTCCTTATTATATCCATCAAAGAGTTCCGGATGCTTTTTAAGAAAGGATAATTGCCTGCTTAGGAAATATGAATGGTGAAGTTTATTTTATAATGATAGGGAAATCCGATTCACCACCGATTTTTGATAAACGTACCATAATATGTTTTCTTTCTTGAATAAAAAAACGGCACCCGATGATAAGTGCCGTTCTCATTTTCATGGCAATCCAGTGAGTTTTTTATTACTTGATCACTCTCTTAGCGCCCATATATTTAGTTTTCCAATAATTGTCGCTCATCTTAATTACTGATACACCTTTTGAAGTTGTGCCGATGAACTTTCCGTTGGAATGATAAATTCCAACATACGAAACTTTCCCTTTTGCGCCAGTAGCGTAGAACACTAAATCACCTTGCTTCAATTCGCTTTGTTTTACAGCTTTACCAAGATTGAATTGAGATCCACTTGTCCTCGGGAGAGACAATTTTGTGGCTGCATGTTTGTATACATATTGAGTAAAGCCGCTTGCATCAAATGCCTTTGGAGTAGTGCCTCCATACTTATAAGGAGTGCCAACATACAGCTTTGCTGTCTCCGCCGCTTCTTCTCCATAGTTAATGGATGCAGATGCATTCGAAGCTGTACCAAAAATAAAAGCAACCGCTATAGCTAAACTTGCCAGGAGTGATAAACTCCATCTTGAAACTGGTAAACTCATGTTCATTTTCTATTCCCCCTGAAAATATATTAACCACGATTTTAAATATATTGCGTTGAATGCTTTTCATTCCTGAATAAAAAGTTTATTAATTATTTTTTGATATGATGTAACTTTTCTTTCTTTGAATCGTCAAATGTAAAATGGCTATTTACATACAAAAGCGGCACTCTCTTAAAAACTGAGTGTATTATGTATTTATTCAAACAAGTAAATTGGATACCTGCTCGATTACTATATTTTTTTCAATTCCCTTTTCCCGGCCGCCTGTTCCTTTGATTTTAATCGTTTTGGACATTTACTTATTAAACTATTGAACTCTGCCTGGCGAAAGAAACATCCGCATTGATGATGAGGATGAAAGGTTAATATATTTCATAGAAGCTCTTTTAGACAAAGGAATGGACGAGGACCTATTAGAAGAGTGGATTATACACATGAATTATGCACTTATTAATATGAAAAACCGGGAAGGATTCTCGTTAACCTTTTTTAGAAAAAAGATAAACTTAACTAACTTCCTAAAAGTTTTATATTTCCGGTTGAGGTTTAAAAACGCAGGCGATAAAATGAGAAATACTATTGAAGAAATATTAAAAAAAGTGGCATCGGCATTAATATTGCTGAAAAGACCATGAATATGGCAGCTTTTAAACTCCCGAAGTGTACAATTCATATGGCTGTTTCAAAATATTTTTCCCTGAAATTAATTTAATTAAGCGGAATCGGCACTTAAATTAGCGGTTTTTCTTTTATTCAAGCCAAATGGAAAAAGCGGCTGATGCACCCTGCTTGGTTCCGCCGCATTCCCTTTTCTTCAGCCAGATTAAAAAAGGGCACGGATACTGCACCGTGCCCTTTCAAATTAAAATGTTTGGGCCATATCCTTTGCCCGTGCAATTCCGTTTTCTTTAATTTCCTGCGCTTTATCAGGCATTGCTGCATGTCCTTCGATAAATAAACCTTCAAATGAAGGAACTCCAAAAAATTGCATGATGATATTGAGGTAACGGTGGCCCATCTCCATTTCAGCTGCTGGACCTTCTGAGTAAATTCCGCCGCGAGCTTGAATATGCAGTCCCTTTTTATCGGTTAACAGACCTACAGGCCCCTGTTCTGTGTACTTAAATGTTTTACCTGCAACCGCAACCGCATCAATATATGCTTTCATGACTGGCGGGAAGGAGAAATTCCATAATGGAGTAACAAATACATATTTATCTGCTGCAATAAATTGCTCACACAGCTCAGACAATCGGCTAACTTTTGCCTTCTCTTCTCCAGAAAGCGATTCAAAATCCTGACCGGAACGAAGTTTTCCCCAGCCGCTGAAAACATCTACATCTATAGCAGGAATATTTTCTTTGTATAAATCAACATTAACGATTTCATGATCTTGATTTTTCTCCTTGTATGTGTCAATAAATGCCTTACCGGCTGCCATACTAAAGGACTGTGTATCATCATGCGGATGTGCTGTAATGTAAAGTAACCTGGTCATTTTCTATCTTTCCTTTCCTTTTTCATCTCGGTTTCCTATCTTAGTTTGTGCAACAAAAAAAATTTCATTATGTAATAAATAATTTTCTTCTCGTTTACCCATCTTTTCAATAAACATTCCTAATTTTTTTATTTTTTCCCATTCATCTGAAAGAGTGCATTATTTTTTCAGCATGAGAAAAGGATGAAATTCAGCAATGCAATATGACAATTTCATACACATTTACAATAAAAAAAGGATTTGTCTTAGTTAAGACAACCCTTTTTCAGTAGAGTTTAATCAATTTTTTCAAAAGTGTAAGGATTTCCGCCTATGCTTTTTCTCATTTCATCTGTTAACACAAATTCTTTTACATTTGTTTCACTTCCTGAGGCTTCGTAGTTCTGGGTACTTCCATCATAATGAATTGGTTTTCCATCCATATGGTAATTCACCTCCATAGCACTAGTATATACCCTAATCTCCCTATTTATTTATTTTTTTTAGTTGAATAATCCCAAAATTCTAAAAATAAACTTCATACTTTTGTCCTTATAAAAAAAACCGCCATGGGAGGCGGTTTTCAACCTAACTTTTTTTGCTCAAAAGTATCTTCAATAGCTTTCATTATTTGAAATGCACCTGATGATTTATTGGATGCTATTGTAACTTTCAGATCCCGCTCAGGATATACAGCAGAATGAAAGCTGACGCCAGGATCATAGCCCATTATATGATATTTTAAAAAATTATTTTCTTTTTTATTCATCCAGACGCCATATCCGTAGTAAACCCCATCTTTTACCTGAACATGGGGTCTGAGCAGAATATCTGTATATTTTTTAGATAATAGCACATTACTAAATAATGCTTCCCAAAGCTTATTGATATCATTAGCAGTGATATAGGCACCGCCATCCGGTCCTCCAATAATAGGAATCGAGTAGGCATTTGTTTTCCAGGCACCATCCTCATTGTCAATATATCCATTTGCTGTGTTTTTAGGAAGCTGATCTAATGAGAAGTAGCCTGAATCGTTCATTTTACAGGGTTCGAATATATTCGTTCCCACATAATCAGTAAAAGAAAGTCCCGAATGCTTTTCCACGATCAATCCTAAAACAATGAATGCGGCATTATTATAATGAAACTTTTCTCCGGGTGAGAATTTCATTATTCCATTTTGAAATAATGGAAGAAAGTCTGCTGTCTTCCTTACTAAATACATCGGTGTATTTTTCCAAATTTCTTCAAAATCATCCATCACGTCTTCATCAAAATAATCTGGAATTCCAGAGGTGTGGGTTAACAAATGATGAATGGTTACAGTTTCATTAAAATATGGAAACTCGGTATCGAGACAATCCTTGAGTCTCATATTAAATGAAATGATGCCCTTTTCTGCAAGCTGGCAAATAGCAATGGCTGTGAACAGCTTGCACCCCGAAGCGATCCCAAAACGGGTATTCACCCTATTCAGCCGTGCCTCAGTCCTGTCGGCAAAACCTGCCGCCCCTTCATATATCACTTCAGTTCCTTCTTTAACAAAAGCAATACCCGAAAACTCTACATTCTCAATAGCTTTTTCAATTGATTCCATAATGTTTATATCTATTTTACTCATGCCCCGAACCATCCATTTTCTTTAGCATTCTTCAATTAATCTTCCAATACAGCCTCTGCTTTCGGCTTTTAGTAACTATATTTTTGCCAGCACTTAATAACGAATATTGCTTCGGCGACTATTCCTAAACGTTGCCACTGCAAAATAAATCATCACTAGACTGTCTCTATTGATCAAGCACCTGCTTATTTTTATCCTATTAACTTTTGACCATAAATACATCCTCAATAAAGGATGCCTTGGGAGGCTACATTTTATTTTGGATGTTTCTAACCGCTTGATGAAGGCTTCCAAAGGTTGAAATATCACCCAGATTTATTCCCAGATTGACCATGGTTTGAGCAATTTCAGGCCGAATGCCGGTTAATATCACTTGTATCCCAACTAGCTTAAGTGCTTCAATTACTTGAAAAATATAATTAGCTACCATAGTGTCAATAATAGGAACCCCAGATAAGTCAATAATGAGATGGCTTAAACCTAATTCAGTTCCATTTTGAAGTGCCTTTTCCATCAGCTCCTGGGATCTTTTCGTATCAAGGTCACCAACTAAAGGAATAATACCTATTTCTTCTGTAACTCTGACTATTGGTATAGAAAGCTCTAAAGCTGTTATTTCTGCGGCATACATTCGTGCAGCGTATGTTTTCGAATAAGATAAACTAAGCCAATGTACAGCGCGATCAACAATCGAATCAAAACGGGTAATAATTTCATAAAATTCCTGAAGGGAAAACTTATAATTTATCGATTCATCTTTTATTATTTCTCCAATAGTATTTCGGTAAAAACGAATTTCTTCAATTGCCACGTCTAAAGGCAGATCCAGATTTACTAATAAATTAACCCCTTCTGAACCCCATTCTTTTAATGTACTGTACGTTTCTTCCAAATTATCAAAGATTGAATTAGCAAAGATGTAAATAAGATTCTCTCTCCATTTACGCAAGACAGCATCAGCCTTACCTGAATAACTATTATGATCAGCAAGAAATCTTTGGTGGGCCAGCTCTTCTTTTTGGCTGATTACTTTACTGGATATAGCTCTAAGCGGAGTATTAATCGATGTATTCAATGGCGGTCTTCCTCCTCAAAAAAATTACCCTAAACAGTTATATTATATCTTCATACTGTTGTATAAGGAAATAACTGGTTTAAGAATTCCGAAGAAATTTTTGGGAAATCAGAAGGTAATTAATCTGATTATCGACCGTTCGAGCCATAGCGGAAAGAAATAGGATAATATAAGAAGAGTTTACATGATGTCCAGATAATGTTGCAGAACCCGTGGAGGAAAGTAATGTAGGGGCAAAGGTCTATGGGATAAGATAATTTGATTTGACATTAAAGAATCTTTTTGAGCTTCCAGCAAATAAGTATACATGGCCTTACCGCTGACTGAATTGGCAGAATGAATAGTAATGCGATTGGCAAACAGCTTTTCTCTTACCATAATTTGAACAAGCAAGGATCCATTTCTATATTTATCTACTAAATCGTGGTCCAGGGAAAGGTGTTCAATTTGAAAATTATTCAACAAATGAATACAATCGTCAATTGTTAATGCGAGAACATATCCTTCCGGCGGATCCCGATAATCATCCAGGAAAACACTAATCTTCTCCAAGTTCATTCCTCCCTTTTAAAGGGTTGACTAAGTAAAGTCGAATTGCCCCAGATAATGTACTTTATCATCAGTTTAACACATAAAGAATGGAATAAATATGAAAATATCAGATAATTCATTAAATTATTGGACAAAAAGTTTTTCTACACTCTTTAAGGGCAAATCTGCTCATAGCGTGTAAGGAAAAAGTATGAATAAGGGCTTGTCCAAAAGTTTCAGCCATTAAGCTCCATTATTTCCCCAATAATATTGTTTTAGAAAAACTAACTTCTAAACTATACAGAAATTAATTTAAATAGAAAGAGTGCTCCTCGTTTTAAAATCGGGAGTTTTTTTGTTATACTTCTCCACAAAACGAGTATACTTACAAACTTCTTTTTCCCTATGGTCATGTTGTAAACAAAACTGCTACAATAGCTATATATAACTATTTCTATCTATATTAAATAGGAGTGAATAATTGTGAAATTAGTCATGGATAAGGAATATATAGAGTATTTCGAAGAAACAAGAATGAAATTTCAAGAGGAACTATTAAGGGAAGCTGTTAATGTACGGACAAAGATAAATGATATCCTTGTGATCGGAAATATTAACCTTCTGGAAAACGCCCACAAGCTGGTCATGTTTACTATTGGCGAAGAAAAGGGTCAATTGGAAGACTTTGCAAGAGTGGAGGGTATTTCCTGGGCTTCTCATAACTTAACGTTAGCATTCAAGCTGGAATGGGTCCAGGCAATCCGCAGAACGCTGTGGCGATTTTTAAAGATTTATGATGAAAATAAAGAGTTTCAACATCCCTTTGAGTTTTTCTACCAGCTTGAAAGACAAGTAAACGACCGGATCGACCAGTTTCTAAACGTCTTTTTCCTGAGTTATTCAGATTATAAAGACCAATTAATCGAAGCGCAGCGGCAGCTGGTTGAAAATCTGTCTGTTCCCGTTATACCGATTACCCAAAAAATATGCGTTCTTCCGCTGATCGGGGAAATTGATATGATACGGGTACATACGATTGAAGAAAAAACTTTAATGGAAATTGGAAGGCTGAGGATACAATCATTAATTATGGACCTTTCCGGCATTGCCCAAATGGAAACAGAAGTCATTGACCATATGATGAAGATTATCGATGGAGCTAATATGATGGGCTGTGAGTGTGTCATCACGGGGCTTCGTCCTGAATTGGTACGAAAAATTACAAGATTGGGATTGTCGTTTGAAAATAAAGCTTTAACAAAAGCCAGCCTGCAGCAGGCGCTGGAGGATTTCCTCGTTTCCAGATAAAACAACTCTGCTAAATAACTAAGATAAACCGTATACCATGAAAGGTATGCGGTTTATCTTAGTTACTCTATATTCCCTCTGCCAAGTGCCATTGTTGCAAGAACGATTCCCTCATCATCTCTTTCAAGCGTTACAGTAAACTTACCAGGTTCATCTTGCCTGAAGCTGTACTCACTTGCTTCCTTTTCCAGAATATCACTCTCATATTCAATAATTTCCTGTGAAGCATTTTTTTCATCCTTATATCTGTCCACTTCCTGCGAATCCTTCGGAATTCGTTCCTTAATATAGGAAAGAACCTCCTCTTCACTTGGCCGTTTATCACTTTTTGATTCATATTGAAGCTGGACGTTAACGGCACGGTGATTCTCAAACGTGACAATCAGAAAGTCATCTTGAAATCGGGCTATTTCTGCATCGCCCTTGTTTTCTCCATATGCTGTTTCTATTGCTGATCTTGTATCACCCAATCCGCCTTTTTCGGTAATTTGTTTGTTATCCTTCGGTTCCTCTTCAGACTTTGCTTTGATTTTCTCCGTGGAAGGGTTATGTTTGTCTCCTTCATTTACGATTTTCTCCTCATCCGGTGAGCATGCTGCCAGTCCAAGCATAATCATCAATACTGCGGCAGTAAATTTAATTTTTTTCATTTTAGTAATGCCATCCTCCTTTTTTATCTGATGACTATATTTCTGGATATCAAAATTATACCCATCTGAATAGGGGCTAATCAGAAAAATGGAAGGAATGGATTTAAAAAGATAATACACTTTGTATATACTATAAAATCTTAGCCTGGAAAGCACTAAATGTTGGAGGTATTTTTCAATCATTGTGGAATTTTTAAAATAGTTACATGAAAGGAGGAGATTACAATGGCCAGAGTTATTGGCTTTGAATTAAGCAGCCAAGATCCTGAGAAAGCGGCGGAATTTTATTCTGCAGTTTTTGGCTGGGGAATTGCTGAACCACATTGGGATTATTGGGCTGTTACAACCGGAGAAAACGAAAAACATGGAATAAACGGCGGAATCGGAAAAGGACCAAATGATTATCCGCATGGAACCCGTATTCAACTGGAAGTCGATTCAATCGATGAGGCTATTTCTAAGGCTAAACACCATGGTGCCATGATTGTTAGAGATAAAATGGAGTTTGATGAATTTTATCTTGCATACCTGGTAGACCCCGTCGGTATTGGTTTCGGGCTTATTCAAAAAAAATAATTCCAAATATCCAATCCCTCAAGGTAATATGGGGGATTGGATAAATAATATACATGCTTTTCCACCCTCAAATCCATTATTTTACGTTACTTGCTGCCTCCCTCTTACCTTCCCTTTAGGTGAATAGACCCCAGCCAACACTCTATGAATCTCTTTTTTGAATTTCAATCTTTCCCTTATATTTCCTCCTGAAATGTGTATTTATTTAACCATTTCGGGTTTGAAACCACAGAATTTTGTCTATAAATATACTATATCTATAAATATCCCTATGATTTTTACAAAAACAAATTTGGCTGAAACAGGGTGTCTATTATTTATTCAAGGCACCCGTTTTTTAAATTATTTTTTTAGGGAGGTATTAGTATGGGGGAAGCAGCATTTCCAATTCAAGTTTTAGATGATCAGCAAAATGTCACTATTCGTCCTTCACATTCCATAACAGATATATATGGAAAGGATTTCGCTTACACTCCAAAGCTGTACGCAGAAGATTATCAGCATTTTTCTAGTGATCTGCTAAGCCTGGAAGCCTTGACTGGCAGGGAAATTAGTGCTGTCGGAGATGTTCCTGTCGTTTGCCATGAAGGAACAGCCACAGAACCGGCGTTAGCGCTGCTTCGAAAAGCCGGACTGCACGTACCTCCAGTTCGTTATACCTATCGAAATGATGCTGAATATATTGATGTTCTCAATTATCTTGCTCTTCAAAATAAAAAGCTTATTTTCCAGTATCCGCATCCTGCGGATAAGGTATCT
Source organism: Bacillus sp. M6-12 (assembly GCF_002860285.1). Classification (GTDB taxonomy): domain Bacteria; phylum Bacillota; class Bacilli; order Bacillales; family DSM-1321; genus Peribacillus. The sequence continues at coordinate 152,267 of NZ_PGVF01000009.1, read as the reverse complement.
CCTGAAACATCCTGGGTTAAACCGGAGGTTCTGGCCTATTTATGTGATAAGCGCAGTATTCCTGAGCTTGTTCCTCCCCAGCACGTTCCCCCAAGGAGAATGATGAGTTTAGAACAAATTCTTGAAGAAAAGCCGACGCTCCCGATCGTTTTAAAAACAGGAGATGGACGGCCTACTTCAGGCGGCTGTGGCGTTTTGCTCGTACAAGAGGATAAGCAGCTTTATGAAATTGATGAAACCTTTGGTGACTTATCAAAAATTATTGTAGAAGAGTTTATCCAATATGATCAAAACATTTCTGTTCATTATGCTGTAACCGAAAAGGGTGAAATCCACTTTCTGGGCAAATCCATCCAGCTTGTCAATAAAGATGGATGTTTCCGCGGCAGCTGGATTACAGTGGATATCGATGAAACGATCACAGATATTGTTGACACCGGCTATGAAGTAATGAAAAATATAGCCGCCACAGGATATGTCGGCATTGCAGGCTTCGATGTGCTCATCCGCGATGACCAATATTATTTTATTGATTTAAACGTAAGATTTAACGGATCGACATGCGGACTTTTGCTTTATAATGACATCCGTAAAACATATGGAAAAGAAACCGTGCGGCTCTGTACTCTCGAATGGAATCAAAGCTTTGACCGCCTAGTTCCTATAGTGGAAAAATATATGGACCAGGAACAGTTTGTGCCATTAAGCTTTTTAGACGCCTCCTACCTTCCTGAAGAAAAACAGGTATCTAAAGTGATCGGCCTTATACTTGGACACTCCGCACCTGAAGTAGAGGGTGTGCTGATGGAAATGGCAAAGGATGGTCTGTATCCAAGAGAATAATAGTAATAAATTTACCAGGCCAGTCAGTTCACATGACTGGCCTTTGGTATGTAAAGGCAGATGATAATCCCTTATGACAACTTGAAGAGAGGATTGTGTTTTTACATCTTTTGTGTTATAATTTTTAATGTCATTGATACAATATTCGCGGTTGTGGCGGAATGGCAGACGCGCTAGATTCAGGTTCTAGTGGGGGCAACCCCGTGGAGGTTCAAGTCCTCTCAGCCGCATCAAAACAAATAGAAAAAGCAATTTGCGATTCGCAGCAGGTTGCTTTTTTTATTATCGAATGTTTAGGAAACAGGATCATTTTCGAGCTTTTATACAAAGCCAGCCCCTCTTAGTGTTTTCGAGAAATTCATAGTTGCAAATCCGATGGTTTTTAGCAGGTGCTCCACCTCTTCCCTCTTTTTAAACAGCTTCATATGATAGTTGATTTTATAATTTTCTGCAACGATTACTAAGCACCCAATATCTTTTAATTTTCTAAGTCCAGCCAAAAATAATGGGTCTGATAAGCTGTTATTTTATCAAAGGATGCTTCAGGAATTGGTATAGCTGAAACACTTGCCTGCTGGTTATGTACTTGTCCTTTTTTAACAGCTGCCTTATTTGCTTTGATAGAATCCAAAAACAATGCCGACTATTATCCCATCTCTATTTAGCATGAATAAAACATGTATCGCTTTTCCCCCGCCGCAGCCTATATCCAGAATAACCTCATTGTCTTTTATTTTTACCAGCTGTAAAGCCCATTTGCTCATTCTGGCATGGGCATTGTTCATGATGTTCAGCATGACGGATCCTGTTAATCAATTCGGGTTTTTCGCTTGCTCGATTAATCTATTTAGTATTTTCATACTAGCACCATATTTGCTTATCTCTCCCCCGCCGATGGCTACAATTGTTCCCATTTATCCTGCCTCCCTTCTGAGATTCTGGCTGCCGTTCAAATCTGGAAAATAATATTTATTCCGCAAAGCTGGTCAGCTTATTTACTCGGATACTTTTCTCTTAAAAATACAACCGATTCCCTGATTAGCTTTTTTAAGACATCAAGATCTATATCAGAAACTTTATTGATATAAACACAGGCTTTGCCGGTTGTATGCTTGCCAAATTGATTTAGTAATTCCTCCCGTTTTGTTTCACCAGGCGCAAAATATAAACTGTGCTTTGCTTTGCGCGGTGAAAAACCGACTAGTGGTGCATCACCCTCATGGCCGGAATCATATTTATAATGGTAGGAACCAAAACCGATAATGCTCGGCCCCCACATTTTTGCCTCATATCCGGTCGTTTCGGTGAAAATATCCAATAATTTATATGCATCTTCCCGCTTTTTAGGATTTTCAACGGCTTCGATAAATTCAATTACGCTGCGGTCCGTTTCCTTTGTTTTTTGTTTGTACATAAAAAGAGACCTCCAAATCATTGATTTTTAAGCAAACAGAATTTGGAACAGTTTGGCATCGCCCAGCAGCAGCCATTATTTGCAATAACCGGCTGCAAAATTCACCAAACTACCTCTAAGCAATGCCGGCTGTTATATAGTATATTATACATCAGGGAATTTTTGTTAACAGCAATATCACCGCTGTCTAATTAACGTGCTTTTCCTTGCCCTGCTGAAAGGCTGCCGTGTTTCTTCTTTTTATAAAAGTGAAACCTGTAAAACTGCATAAAAGTACAAAGCCAATACTTTGTTCATATAAATCGGCAAAGCTGCCATCAAGAGTTTCTTTTTGAAACGGTATATATAACTGTCAAGTTCAAAATTTCTCTTTTTTACCATTACTGTTTTTATGAGCCAATTTATTTTTTTATATGAAAATTCTGATAAATGTTTTTTAAAACCAGCCGATACATAAAATTAAAAAACAGACAGAATGTTAAGGGTGAAGGAAATGTTGTGCATATGCGAGGAATTGGATCAGGCAAAGTATGGTTTGGCCGGAAAAGTAGCGATTGTGGAGGACAAGAAAGCGATTTTGAAGCACACTGGTCTGAGGAGCGAGGATTGGCTGTATTTTTGGGATATTGATTGCCGCTTACTAACGGGCTGCTTTCATTCTGCACACGCAGAATATGAAAAAATCATCGTAGTATATGACTATGAGGTTTTCTGTTCAGAACCCGACATAAGAGAAGCCATCCTTTTTCATGAGCTTGGGCATCTGGCATACCCGGTAGCCAGCGGTGAACAGAATCTTGAAGCTGAATTAAACTGTGACCTGCATGCAGTTAATAATGGCTATAAAAACGGATTGGCGATAGTGCTTGAATTACTTTTAAAAATGTCAGAGTCATTAAGAAATACGCTGTTGGCAGATATGACAAAAAAGAGGCTGGAAATGCTGTATACCGCCTAAGTAATTAAATCATCCTCAGAGGGTGATTTTTTCTTTCCTGCAAATTCTAATCGTTTGAATAACAGATCCCCCTTCCCTGAACAAAAAAAAATCCCCGCTTAAAAACGGGGACCCTAACTTCAATTGTCCTTGGATATAGCGTGAAATCACTTTTGCACACGCCTGGCAAATGAAAGCAGGGTAAGCAGCAGTAAAATGGCCAGGCAAACGGCGGTTCCAATCAGATTATCTTTTCTGAAGACAAATGAGATAAAGATAATCGTTAAGGAAGCTATTGCCAGAATAGTCGTGAATGGGAACCCTTTTACCTGGAAGAACGGTTTCTGCTTATATTGAGGACGGAGCTTTAATTGAGCAAGACAGATGCTTGTCCATATAACAAGAACGCTGAATCCGGGAATTGTCATCAAATAGCTGATAATTTGTTCCGGAGCCATATAGGCTAGAAAAAGCCCTACCACGATACAAGCCGCCGTAATCATAATCCCGTTTAAAGGTATACCCTGCCGTGAAATTTTTAATAGCCTTTTAGGCGCTTCACCGCTTTGCGCCATTGAATATAAAGTCCTGGAGGTTGCATATATCCCAGAGTTAGCGGCTGATAACACAGCAGTTAATAGAACAAAATTCATAATATGTGCAGCACCTGGCAAACCTGTGATATCGAATACCTGCACAAATGGACTGTCTTCACCTGATACCTTATTCCAAGGCATAATTCCGCAGATAAGCAGAATCGGAATCACATAAAAAATGATGACTCTCCAAACCGTGTTTTTAATGATTTTAGGCAGCACTTTATGGGAGTCTTTTGTTTCTGTGACAGCAACGCCAATCAGCTCTGCTCCTCCATAAGAAAACATTACGATCAGCAAAGCACTCATCATCCCGCTGATTCCGTTAGGAAAAAATCCGCCATGCGCCGTGTAGTTTGAAAAGGAGCCTGCCGAGCTCGGAATAACGTCAAATAAAATGGCTATCCCTAAAGCAATAAATGCTATTAAGGTGATAATTTTTATCCCGGCAAACCAAAACTCAATTTCGCCGTAGTATTTTACCTGAAAAAGGTTCATGGCTATTATTAACACAGCACAGAAAAAGGCCAGCAGCCATAACGGCTGTGCAGGGAACCAGTATTTCAGAAAGCTACCCGCTGCCAATATTTCAACAATCGTAACAATAACCCAGTTAACCCAATAGAGCCATCCAATAATGAATGAAACTCTGTTGCCAAATGCTTTATGAACAAGATGCTGTACGTTCAAGTTAGGATAGGCAATGGCCATCTCAGCCAGGGCCGTCATAACAATCAATAATAATAACCCGCCTGCTAAATATGCCAATGCAACACTTGGCCCTGCAAAATTAAGTGTATCCGAGCTTCCTTTAAAAATGCCTGTTCCAATCATGCCCGCAAGAGCAATGAATTGGACATGTCTTGGCAGTAAACCTTTTTGTAGATCCTGATGGCTTTTACCCAAAATAGCTCCAACCTTTCTATGTGCACTGCTGCCTATCCCACTGGTTTCCAAATAATCAGGTTTAATGGGCATTAGGATAATATAGTAAAACCTTTTATCCTATAAAAAAATGCTCTCTTGCTGTGACGCTTTTATGCAGTTGAGTAATATTTTATTAGTATAATATTATCTGCTGTTTCAGTCAAATAAAATTATGTATTTGCTGCATCCTCGTTCTTCTCCTAAAATGCGCCTCCGTCTCCTTTAAAATGGAAACGGATACGCCTTATTCCAAGTTCGAAAAACCACTCATTTGTTCCGGCATTTTTTGCAGACTTGGACTAGCTGATTATCTTCTAATCTATGCGGATACAATAGCTTAATTCTAGATGTACCGCACAATGGGCAGTTCCCCCGCCCTCTTGAAGGCAGGCTGTTTAATGTCTTTCCTCGATATCTCTTCGCCATTCCCATCCATCCTCATTTATCATTCATTTCTATCTCTTTATATAATGATGAAATGAAATAAAAATTGATGGGTACTCGCCTATTTTTCTGTTGAAAAGATGGGGTTCTGCGCCTATTGTTCGGAGTAATGAAAATTAATTAATTAAAATGTAATCTCTTAGGAAGTTGTATGGTTAGCTTCGCTAACACCGCCTTTACTCTTTAATATGTGTTACTATATATGCTTATTTCCATTCATAGGCTGGGAGATAAAAATCATCAATAATAAATACTGCATTCCTTCCTAGCGTTATGAAAAAAACCCCAATAACATGAAAAAAGCCTTTACCGAATTTGGTATAGGCTTTTCTCATGTTTAGGAGAAGATCTGCCCTATTTAACAGCCATCACTGCCATTTCTGCAGCACCGTTAAATATCATCATTGACAAAGATTTTCTTTGTCGATAAAGCAAATCTTGCTTCCGCAGTAGTCAATACAAAGATTCTTCTGCCTGTTCAGCCATAAGCTCCAGTGCATTCACATTTGTATCGCTACATTATTTTTTTACCCGTATATATAGAAGTTAAACTTTAATTGCGCGACTTTTTCGAAAATTACCACATATTGCCCGCTACCTATTTTTCATCAAATAAGCGAGCCAAAAAAGCAGCATAGGCAGCAGAATCGGCAGTTTTAACCAACCTTCAGCACCGCCAAAATAAAGCGATAGGGCTGGAAGCAGCAAAGCATAACCGCTTATCATTATCGCTTTCCATGATTTTTTCCAAAATCCCCATATCACGCAGACACCTGAAAAAACTAACAACGTCCAATAAACAATACCGACTATAAAAAAAGCCATGTTTATTCACCCTTTAAACACGCATTTATGACTAACACATTATATGTCTTGCTTGTGTTTTAGGTCCCTTTTCAATTTAAACCTCCAAAAAAGGCTGTGATAGTTTTTGATTCCGACAGTATAAAAGCCAAAACGCAGCAATAAACACGTCTTGGCTAATTTAAGCTAATTATTGTTTTTTTGGTTCGGGGTAGTCATATCCTTTTGTATCTACTTCAACTGTTTTCATCTTTTGATCCTTGAGCGGTTTATCTGAAGGGTCACGTTCAGCCGCTACGATAGCATCAACAACTTCCATTCCCTCGAGCACTTTTCCAAATGCAGCGTATGATCCATCAAGTGATGGAGCATCAGCTACCATAATAAAGAATTGGGAACCAGCAGAATTAGGTTCTTGGGTCCTGGCCATGGATAGTATACCTCTTGTGTGTTTTAATGTATTTTCATAACCGTTTGCACTAAATTCACCCGCAATGGAATAATCCGGTCCGCCAGTCCCATTCCCGGCTGGGTCGCCGCCTTGGATCATGAACTCGGGAATTACACGGTGGAAAATTACCCCGTTATAATAGTCTTTCTCAATTAGTGAAACAAAGTTGGCGACTGTATTAGGGGCAATTTTAGGGTATAGCTCAAGCTTAATTTTTCCTCCGTTTTCCATTGTTATTGTTACTGTTGGATTATTTTTTACATCTTTAGGATATACTGCTCCCTCGCTTGTTTGTTTATCTGCCTGCTTATTTTCTTCTCTTCCTCTATCAGAATCTGTCCCGCAGCCAGATAATAAGAATAGAAAAGCTGTAAATATCGTCAGCAGCATCTTTGGTTTTCCTGGGAACTTTTTCATTGTAAACCTCCTAAATTGCTTATGTAACTGATTCATTATTATAGCATGGAAGAAGTTAATCTTCCTCTATATATTTCCTTTTTCAGCATAGTTTGCTAATATTTTCGATTGTTTATTCCTGCATCTTTTTCACTATAAAAATAATACATGGAAAACATTAGCCTCTTTTCGCCTAGTGCGAAAGATTTAATGCTAATACATTTGTACCTTTTATAATTATTTGAAAATTAAATCTTTTCAAACTCTCTCATTAGTTGTAAAATGGAACAGAACTCACCTCTTAGGAATCCCAAAGGTGGTGTTCATGACCTGTAAGATCGGGTCCACAAACGTTGCCACAGAACACAGGAAGCTTTTGAAGCAGTATGTTGAACAAATTGAAAAGGTTTTAGCAATTCTGGCACAATTGGTCTATGTTCTGCAAAATGTGGGTGGAGTATATTTTTACATACCTATCCGCTGGAAAAATCAAAAAGTATCCAACCGAGGAGGCATGCAAGATGAAAATTATGAGTAATGAGCTGTTGGTGGTTTCCTATCGGGATGCAGTGTCGAAAGTGGATAAGGATTTGATCAAATTTTTCAAACAAGAAATGCAAAAACGCGGATTAACGACAAAGTGATAACAAACCCACCGTTCCTAAGAGAGCGGTGGGATTTTATTTTTCAATATTTCTTTATTTAACAAGTTATGCCGCTTTTATTCCCGAGTAAGCTGCCCCCTTCATAGCGGAAAAGTATGGCTGCTTTCACCGTTTTAATTCTCCCAAATAGAGGTCACACCCTTAACACCAGCTGCCTTTATCATCTGCTCTAATATGAATTTTCTCTTACCATTTAAATATTTTTTTAAAGATCTTGGCACGTGTAATTGCCGATATATCGATGAAATCCTGATTCGATATATAACCCTTTTTCAGCAAAAGAAGGTGTTCTCCCGCCAGCAATCTTTTCTCATTCCAATAATAGGACAGATCTTCCTTTTTAGGTCAGTTCGAGGCCGCATGTAAGGCCCTCAAGACCTCCGCAAACAGCAATCACATCAAATTCCTTCACTGGTCCCCCCGCATTTACAAATTGAATACCTTTGTTTTTCAATTTGTAATTCTGTCATTCAAAATAGCTGAGAACGTTTAATAAATGGTGATAAATCTGTTTCAGCCAATTAACCGGCCTTTTTATTCTTCAAAAACACATGGAAAATTCGTTTAACACCATGCATATATATCAAAAAAGGAGGGGTTTTTATTGGCTTATTTATGGGTGGTAACTATAGGTTATGTGATAATCCTCGGATTGGTTGGCGGCTTATTTTTCTATTTTATAAGATCGGCAGTTTCCCCTGAAGATGCAATAAGGATTGACCCGCCTAAAACGCCCTAAAGTGTACAAAACGGAAATGCTCTTTATCTTTTTTAATATGCAAAGAAAAAAACAGTGTGATGTCGATAGAATCACACTGTTTTTGCATTACTAGTTAATAAAATAGCGGAATAAACAACAGCTGCATGGAAATATGTGTAAACATATGAGCCACGATGCTATATTCAAATCCCTTTTTCCAATACAGCCATCCAAAGAAAATTCCGCCAATACCGTTCAGCAAGAAGGAGCGAAAGATAATTTCTCCCGTTAATTCACCAAACAGACCTTTAGTGGCCGGGAGATGCAGTGCTGCAAACACGAGGGCCGCAATTATGATGGCAGCCCAGAAAAAGGCCGGTGAGGCATTATCTTTGGTCCGTCTGGCTGCTTTAAGGAACAGCCACACAAGCAGGCTCATAAAAAACAGCCTCAATAGAACTTCCTCCATAACCCCCCCATATAATACACCGGTAACCAATCCCATCAAAGAAAACTCAGGCATGGCTTCTCCGATTGCTTTGATCCTTTGCTGATAGTAAAAACGGTCAGCACCGACAATGATGAGGCCAGTGATTACTCCAAACAGTATGGATAATAGCAGCGGCTTTTTCTCAATAAGCACTTTTTTGCCTTTTCTAAAAATGGAATCCAAAATATCGAGTGAAAATCCTGTTTTCCTTGCCAATTTAATTCCGATAAATCCTAAGAGCAGACTCATTAAAAAAATCTGAAAGCTTGCAATTAAACTCACAAATTCCATTGGAATCGGTGTTGCCTCAATAAATGCCTGGTAACTTTCAGTACTCATAGTCTTCTTCAATGATTCTAGCTGATATGGGACCAGGCATAACCCAGCCACAAAACAGATCAGCGCTAGCAGCAGTGCGATTTTAAAATCATTTTTTTTCATCTCATTTTCCCCTTTTCCCCATTTTCAGGACATCTCCATGAACCATTGGCTTCATACTGTGGTGATTAGGCTTACCAAGATTCGTTTGGTCCTTTATTTTTTTTTCTCACCGGTAACGGTTTGTTTACCTTTGCTTTTTGCCTAAGAGTTCCGATGCCTCCCATCAGCTTGATTCCAGCGTCTGATTAATTCAGGCTCGCAACACGATACATTCATAATGTTTGACGAAATCATCATCGTTTTCGTTCAGTTAATTTTTAAATAAACCTGCTAATTGATCCACATTCTGCTCATAAACAGCCAACAAATGGATAAATGTTAAATTTCAGGGGATTTTAATCTTAATTCAAAAAATCCAAGGGAGCAATAAACATGAATGTGAATAACGATATGGTATTTGAAATCAAAAGCAACTTTATGCCGAACATTACTAATTCAGATACTTTGAGGATCATTGAAAGCAAAAAAGGAAGTGTTGTTATTCAAATGAATAATTCCAATTCCAGAGGCGTCTTCCCGCTGGACAATTTTTATTACTGGATTAAAAAAGGTGCACTAATTCCTATTCAGGGGCATAAGTAAAAAACATCTTAAGTTTTTCTTTTCCGCACAACAGTCTAGATCTCCCCTTCCCACATATAAAAAAATGCTCAGATAATTTTCTGAGCATTTTTACTTTACCTTCATGTTAAATTTTCAGTGTTTGATACCCTTACGCTCCTTTTTGATTTGCTGAATTGTTAGCATTAAACCCGTTAACCCAGCAGTCATTGAAGCAGGAATACTAAATAACAGGTAATTCCATTGCCCTGCAGCCATAGAAACAATGAAAAAAAATATTGGAAAACCGGCTAAAACAAACAGAGACACAGCTAAAGCAACTTGCGTATTGCTTCTCACGGGCCTTCCCTCCTGGAAAAAAATGCATGTATAGGAATTTAATTTTATCCCACTGCCTATTTTAACATAAAATTCCTTTTTAAATACTTAAACTTATGTATGATAACAGCATTTGTGTGTGATATTAGGGCCTGATATTTCATAAGAATAATAACTTTCATATAAAGGCTGCACGTTTATTATCCCCTTCCCTTTCTAAGTAAAGGGTTTATTATTTTTTCAGAAGCTAAGTTTCAGCACCTGACAAAGCGATCAATTTTTCAACAGCCCCTTTTCCGAAGAAAAAAGGCTGGTGCGGTGAAGAGAAAAGCACTAAATTGTCGTAGGTTTTTAAATAAAAACCATATTGTTCTGACCATTCTGCATAAAACACCTGCTTTACCTGCAGTTTTTTATTTGAAAGTTCAGCCATCAGCCAATCCTGGGATTTACCCATACGTCTTAATCCTTTACTGCTTGCTGAAGCCTTCCTTGACCTGTGAATCGGGGCTTTATTTTCCTGTGTTGTGTGTTGGTGCCCATCCTACTTCTGTTGTCCACAACTCTGAAATCTTAAAATAATTTCATAAACAATACAAAAACGATTCCCGGACAGTAACGGGAATCGTTTTTCTCATTAATTTAGTTTTTTCTTATCCTTGCTGTCGATGACGATTTCATACGGGTCGTCTTTTACCATTTGCTGTATTTCGTCCGTTTTGATAAATTCTTCAATCATGGTGTTCAGATCGGTTGCCAGCTCAGCTGCTTTTGGGTCAGAAGCAGGCAGTTTGATTCGGATCAGTACTCTTAACACACCGTTCCTGCTTTGATAGCCGACACTGGATACCTGATATTTTTTGTACGTCTTCAGTTCCTCAGCGATTGCTGAAATAGCTGGACCCCAGCGATTATACTGGTCTTGCCTTACTTGGTCAAAAATGCGAATTTTAACTTTAGCGGAATCCTTGCCGGCTGTTTTCAGTGCGTTCTCAACAGCCAGCTTTATTTCTGCCACCCTTTCCTTCTTTTCCAGGTTGGAGAAATCCAGTTCGACTCCTTCCGGTCCAAAACCATAGCTGTTTTGAAAGTTAAAAGAGCTCAGAACCGGATTTATGATATTGAAAACTTCTTCCGTCTCTTTTTCAAGTCTTGCATTTTCCGCTTCAATTTTCTTCGAAGGTTCGACTTTCATTCTTACTCTTACATAATAATCCTCATATTTTGTTCCCGTACGTTTTTTCAAAATACCATAGGCTATCTTTTTCACACCTGTGTCCATCTTCTTAACATTTTCTTTAGTGTCGTCGAGGAAAACGTACATGCCCTCTTCTTTTCCGCCACCATGCTCCAAGACCTGTTCTACAGGATACCCTTCTTTCTTTAGCGCTTTTGTGATTGTTTCGTGTAATTGTTCATCATCGTATTTTTCGTACAGCGAGCTAAGAGGCGGGATTTTCGATACCATTTTTGCCATGGTTGGTGAAACAAAGCCTGAGCCGACGAATAAAAGGATACTTGCGGCAGAGGCTATGGCATAAATGGCTGCTTTCTTTCCAAAAGAGCTCTGCTTTTTTAATTGCTTTTGAAAGCCCGTCCATTCGCGTTCTATCCGTTCGCTCCTAGTTTCGTCCATTTGATCTTTTGTAATCTTTTGTGGAAGCTCCCTAGCAAAACGTTCGAGGGACAAGAGTGCATCTTGATCCTGGATGGAATCATTGACTTTTTCATTTTTATATCCCATGGGTATTAACCTCCAGCAAAAAATTTTTATTCTGTTTCATTAAACTCCCAAGTTTGACTCTTCCCCGCTTCAGCCTGGTTTTCACAGTGTTCACATTTTCATCAAGGGCGAGGGAAATATCTTTTACCGACATATCTTCAAAATAGTAAAGCAACAATGGTATTCTCTGATCCTTTTCAAGCTGTGCGATCAGCGCCATTACTTCATTCTTATTCTCACGTCCGATTGCTAGGTTTTGGGCAGAATCTGATTTTAGCTTCAACTCTGCTTCCGGGTTTTCACCTAATCCGATTATTGGCTGTCGGGCATTTTTGCGGTACAAGTCGACAGAGCGATTATGCACCAGCCGAAAAAACCAAGCCCTAAAATTACGGATATCCATTTGATTAATGATGCTGAGATATGCATCTTCTAAAGCATTTTGGACTGCATCCTCTGCTCCTTCCCTTGAACGCAGCACCATATATGCAGTTTTATAGGCGGTAGCAAGATAAGGTTTAACCAGTGCACTGAAAGCGTCGGCGTTACCGTCCCTTATTTTTTTAATTAATTGGTTTTCTTGGTTCAACTAAGGTACCTCCTCTTCAGTATTTCATACAGTATGTCGTTTTAACTGTCCTGTTTGGTTTCAATTTTAGTAAAAGTTTTTAAATATTTTTTAAGAATATGTTTTTTGTCCCCATAAACTATGTAACTGCCATTTAACCCATAAAAAAAGAGCTGTTCCAGTAACAACTCTTTTCATTCCTATGTATATATTTTTACATTTTATAGCAATTTTAAATATCCGGCAATCAATCTTAATATTTAACATTTGTAATTAATAATTAACTAAAGTCGCCAAGGGTATTAAAAGTCAGCACTGCTGCCCCTATAGCTAAGGCATTCGAAGAACATTTTTCCGACATAAATAGAAACAAACCCGAATAACGGACATAAATTATCCACCGTATTCGGGACATTCTCTTAATCCTTCACTGATAGTGCTTCAAGGTAATCAACGTATGATAAACAAACGGCAATGATTGCTGCGATTAAAGATAGAATAACCGATCCCAATCCCAACAGACTGCCTATGAGGCCCCATTTTTCCTGTTCCACTTCATTAAGAATCACTCTAAACGCCCCTTTTGCGATGTCTAGGCATTATATGTAAAATATGGGCTAAGTGTTCACCTAAACGGAGGAAGCATTTGAAATGATTGAAAAAACAAATACTTAGTACAGAAAGAGGGTTGTGTTCTATCCTCCAAAAAAGATGTAAGCTTCTGCTTACATCTTTTTTCCCAACAGTTTAGATTCTAATTTCACAGATGTATTATATAGCTCTTTGTTTTCTTCTGACAAAACATCCAGTTTGTCCAGCAGTTCCTTGTTTTCAGGGTCTTTTTCAAGTATCTGGCTAACCTCTAATCTGTTCTGTGCATTGTCCCTTTGATCAATAGAAACCTGGTTCATTTTCTCTAAAATTTCGTCTTTTTCATTCTGTTCCATTTTTTTCACCCTTCCCTTATTATTTTTTTATAGGGTCAATACTTTTATAATATCCGTACTCTGTTCCCCTAAACATATCTTATGCTTTACGTTGCTGTACTCCCGTATCAGGTTTTTCTTTGATAAAGAAAGTAATAATCAGAAGAATTATAAGGAAGATGATCGGGAGATTAAATCCGTATTCAGGACCAAATTTTTCTGAAACGGCACCCACAAGCCAGCCTGCAAAAGCGCCGCCAATCCCGGATGCTACATAAACAAGGCCAAGTGCAGAGCCGCTCGTTTCTGACAGCTTCGTTCCAATCGCTGTTGCAGTCGGAAATAATACAGATAAAAACAAACCGGCAGCTGCAAATGAATACACCCATTCTTCTGCAAAAAACTTACTGAAGGTCACATTGGCGACCGCTAATAAAGAGAAGATGAGAATCGTCTTTTTCTCTCCTAATTTTTGAGTTATGAATGCCCCGCCTAATCGGCCTAACGTAAATAATAGAGAAAAAACGGATAGAATCGCGGCTACCATTGCATTCTTTTCACCTGGGCTGGCACCGCCAAGCTCCAGTGTTTTTAAAAAGCTTGGAAAGAAATTAAGGAATGATACTTCTGTTGCTACATAGAAGATCAGGAAAATCATGACGAACACGAACTGTGCGTTTTTCAGCATTTCCTTAAATGCTGCCAAGCTTGCTCTTTCAGCTTTCCCTTTAGGCAGCTTAGTAAATAGAAGCAATATGATAAAAGCAATCATTAATACTCCGATACCGATATAAAAGACTCTCCAGGAGATATTTGCATCGAACATCCACCTTAGCAGAAGCGGAGTGACGAACATCCCAAGCCCGTAAACACCCATGGTAATGTTAAACATCATGCCTTGCCTGTTTGGATAGACAGCTGGAACAATTGCATTGGAAGCAACTGTCATTGCGCCAATTCCGAATCCTACTATGAGATAAAAACCAAGAAAGAACAGTACAGTTTGGGCAGCCCCAGTTCCAAACAAGCCTGCAGCCATAATGGCCGCACCCGCCAAAGTCATATATTTAAGGCCCTTTTTATCAACAAGATAACCGCTGACCACACCGGCAATTGTAAATCCCCACTGGAATATAAAAACAACCATACCCATTGTATTAAGGTCAAGGCCAATACTCTTTTTGACTTCATCGAGTACAATCCCTTTTGTACTGCCAATCCCTCCTAATAAAAACATGGTAAAGGCCATGATAATCAAAGCCGCTATATTTCTACTCTTCTTGCTCATTTATGTGTCACTTCCCCAAGTTGTCTTACCGTTAGAGTTCCCTTTGTGGAAGTTGCTAAACGTCTTGCTTTGTTATACTAAAATAATTTAAAGCGTTTTCTTTTTGAGAGCAATACGGTTGTAAGCCTTTACGAAAATATTTTTTTCGTAAAAGAATTACATCGAAATAGGAATTAACATTGTATGCTCTTGTTGATAAAATTGCCGAACACCTCTCGTGGACTAATGGTGGTTCTAAAAAAAGAGGATAAATAATGCTGCTCCCCTGACCTTTTGCCATATCAGGGAGAGCAGCGGCTATTTTTTTTTAAAAGTTTCAGAAGAACCATCATATAATCTGTAAAAGTACTGAACCTGTTCAGGGAAGTGTTCCAGTTCTTTTTTGCCTAAACTGCTTATTGTATACGTTCCTCTTTTAATTTTGTCAAACCAGCGGTAATAGTTTTTATTCAGAATGGATAATGTTTTATCGCCTGTACCCATCTCTCTTAAAGCCTTTGGTGATAAGGGTCCAAATCGTTCCAGCAGGCATGCGATTTGAATGCATGTTTCCTTATAGGCCGTGATGATTTTTGTTTTGCTGCTGCCGCCGATATTATAGTCACCATTCCTGCCATCGATTTCAGCAATAATAAAGTCCCTTTTTTTTCTGTTGTATTGCATGCTTTTTAGCCGGTCAAAGGGTCCCGGAGAAATGGCAATCTCCATACTAATACCGCTCTTTTGGAAGGATACGAGAATCAGACCAAGCTCCAGGCGCCGTATCAGATGGCAAATATCATTCCATTTTTTTGAACCAAGCCTGTATTTTGGCCTGGGGATAGCAATATAGACGAGGTCGGTGATACGCTGCCGTTTAGCTGCCTGAACCAGCAGGTCAACTGTTAAATTCAGCTTCATTTCCACAATGATTAGTTCATTTTCCTTCACTGCGGTAATATCACAATGTTTTACCTCCGCATAAACATCGTAGCCTTTTTCGGTAAAATAGTTACGGATTGGTTCGTACAAGTCAGTCTCTAATATTTTCGCTGTTTTGCTATTCATGTAATCCCCTCTAGTAAATCTTTAAATAAAAAACTCTGATAAACTTGACTGTTGATTTCCGCTTAAATGGCGGTCGGGGAGCCTCCTAAGGAGAATGCAGTTAAATATGAGTCAAATATCTTTTGATAAACTTCTATTTGAAGATCAAATAAGTAATGAACAATCACCCTCCTTTTGGAAAGCGCCATTGTCATGCTTGTTTCTCAAAGGTATGGGCAGTGCCCGACAAAAAGCGAATAGCTTAAATATGGAAGTGGGCGATTTTCCCATTGCTATGTTTTCATTAATAATGGTTATGTCCTTCATATTCCTCTTTTAATGTGCCACGGACATCCCCCTTGTCCAATCGATTATAACCTTTAAAGTAAATAATTGACAGTTATAAATAACTCTTTTAAGATATAACCACCTAAACCCTTTTTAGGTGGTTAATTTTTTTAGGAAGGTTGTGTTGATGTCAGTAATTGAAAAGTCCAAAGCGGAAATCCCATTATCTTTTCCGCAGAATCCTGATTTTGCAAAACTTTGGTTAGGTGAGACTATTTCCTTTTTTGGTACCCAAATCTCCAGTGTAGCTTTCCCTTTGGCAGCGATTACTCTATTGGAAGCTTTCTCCACACAAGTTGGGATATTAAACGCATCGGCATACGTACCCTTCCTAATTTTTACATTTGCTGGAGTTTATGTTGACCGCTCAAAGAAACGGCCGATCCTTATCGTTTCGAATATTGGCAGGAGTACAATGATATTATTGTTTCCTTTTGCGATATATTTCGATTTTCTTAGCATTGAACTGATGTACATTATTGTGTTTATCTTGGGTTTTTTTACAGTGTTCTTCGATGTGACCTTTCAGACGTACATCCCCTTTCTTGTGGATAGAGATCACCTTGTCAAAGCGAATGCACGAATCACTGCAAGTTCATCTACTGCCTGGATTATTGGACCCGGCATCGGTGGGTTTTTTGTCTAATTATTTGGAGCTGCCGGAGCCATTTTTATTGATGCCGTATCCTATTTTCTAGCAGGACTTTGCCTTTACACCATTAAGAAACCGGAAGGTGCGCCTATTTCAAAAAACTCAAAACTAAATTTGGCAAACGAGATTACAATAGGAGTGAAATTTGTATTCGGAAACCGCTGCATTAATGCGTTAATGGGTGAATCCGCAACATATAATTTGTTTTCCCAAATCCTAATGTCGGTGTTCTTGTTGCACTGCGCAAATGAATTACATTTAAGCGCAGGTATGATTGGTTTGATATTCTCGATGGGAGGAATTGGTTCCATCATTGGATCCCTCCTTGCTGAAAAAGTTTCAAAGCGCACTGGCATTGGGCCGGCAACTATCTGGTCGATGATACTGGCATGCGGTGTCTTAGTTCTTGTTCCAATTGCAGAGGAGTTTCCCGATAATATGATAGGTTTCATTTTTACAGGGTTTTTCCTGAACGGTATTGGCCTAAGCTTGTCGAATATCACCGCAACATCTATCCGGCAGTCTGTTATTCCAGAGTATATGCTGGCTCGGGCACTATCCGCATCAAGGCTCATAACCTGGGGTGCCACTCCAATTGGTGCATTAACGGGTGGATTATTAGGAGAAATGATTGGTCTGCGTGAGACAATGTTTATCGGAGGTATTGGACTATTTCTTGCTCCTTTATGGGTAATCTTTTCTCCGCTTAGAAAGATGAAGGGAACTATTTTGAGAATAAGAATTAGTTTCTGACCCTTCTTTTTTGGGGAACAAGATTTGCCACGTATGTTAAAATGGAATTTTCAGAGAGAAGTATGGGCATAAAAACACCGAAGTGCGGAATCACTTCGGTGAGTAACTTTTCACCTTGTCAAAATTTTTTCCTAGAAGGACTACCCTTTTAGCTCAAAGTTTTGGTCTTTTATTATCCTGTTATGACAACTTGTAAATCCTCTAAACTGTAGTAGTGGCTGGCTGTATGACCCCTTCATTTTGAAAAAAAGTTGTACTCATTTCGTTTCCTAAACGACTTTGTAATATAATTCATGAGCACCATTCTTGTCATCAGGTGCAAATTGGATTTTAAAGTCCTCTGGATCAATTGTATGGTTATTTTCCTTAGCCCACTTAATCATATTTTCAAATGTATGTATCATCTCCATTTCCGTTCCTGTATGCCGCGTATGAACATAGTTCTGTTCTGGAATAGAAATGCCCTCAAACCCATCAGGTACCTCAGTAATCTTTGATACTTCTACGCCTACTAATTGGGTGAAAATGCCGTCCTTCAGTTGAAGACAAATGTCAAGGGTGTAAGGTGATACTTTATTCGAAATTTCATGCTTTCTGCGTGTCACTTCAGCCCACGCCTTTGGCATTTCGATCCCCAGCTGCTCCCAAGGACAGGAAACTTTCTTGCCAACTACATAAAAACCTGGTTTTTTAATAATTTGCATATAGCAATTCCTCCTGATTGTCAGTAATACTGTTCTCTTCTATAATACAAGTTAATGTGGACAATAATTGTCATATTCTTTTGAAAAGCGAGAGATTTTTATGAGTAAAACTCAACGTCTATTAGAATTAATGGAATTGGTAAAGCAAAAGCGAATCTTTACGGTAAAAGAGTTGGCGGACGAATTTCAAGTTTCATATCGTACAATGTGGCGTTATCTGCAGGAACTTAGTACATATGGGATAGCCCTATATTCAGAGCCGGGGTCACATGGCGGATATAGAATTTTGGATAGTAACCAAGGTATCCATAAAATAGAAGCAGTTTATAAAACCAGGTCCACCTATATTGGATACAGCTTTGATGCTCCATACATAGCAAAAGCTGAAACAGAAATTCTGGCACCAAGACTTTGGTTAAAATTGCTGTCACAGGTCAAAGAACTGAGAGGAATCCAGCATCCGCTAAAGAAAACAGCACTGTCCTATTTTCGAAATGAGAACTTCACTTACTTTATTGCGGTGGAGGCAGATATTAATAAAACAATAAAAGATATTCCTCAAGAAATGACCGCCATATCCATCCCTGAGATGTATTACGTTAGAAAAACACATTTGAGTAACCTGGATCTGAATCAGGTAATTGACACTTACGAAGACATCTATCGATGGATTTCAAAGAATGGCTGGAGGCAGCTGGATGCATTTCATTTAGAATACTACGGTGACCAGTTCAAGCCATATGCCCAACAGCCTCAATTCGATGTATATGTTCCGGTAATCAAAGCTTAGTGTCTCTCGAATTCTAGATGGATTTATGACAAAAGGTCTGAAAGTAATATCGATTCTATTGATTGAGTCGGACAGATGATCCATCGATTGGATCATTTCCGCTCTTTGCAGCCACACCAGTTGCTTCGTACAATATCTGTTTACATGTGAAGGAATCCCATTTGTCACATATTAAAATTTATTTGCTAATTGTTTTGAGGATTATAGTCTGGACTTCTCAACAAATGGTAACCTAACCATTTTGTGTTTTAAATTAAATCAAATACCCTCTTATCGGAAACTCAAATAAGAGGGTGTTGTTAGAAACTTCATAGTGTTTGGCCATTATCAATTGTAAAAACCTGGCCTGTGATAGATTCTTGGGACAATTGAAAAAGAATGGCCTCCGCAATATCGTTAGGTGTTGATATTCTCTCCAGTGGCAGGTTGCCCGCAAGTTGATACATTTTTTCTTCATTACCCGACCACCATCTTGTATCAACTGCACCAGGAGAAACACTATTCACCCTGATATAAGGTGCTAAAGCAATAGCTAACGACCTGGTCATTGTGTGAATTGCTGATTTTGTTGCTGCATACGGGATGGATGACCCTATTCCTGTTATACCTGCCACGCTGCCCAAATTAACTATTACACCCGATTGTTGCAGCTTCATATGCGGGACAACCGCTTTTACGCAATGAAACATTCCTTTTACATTTACACTAAAAAGGGAATCCCACACCTCATCTGTTACTGAATCCAAGTCAACCATGGCTATTTGGGCAGTAATGCTGGCATTGTTTACTAAACCATCAACCCTCCCAAATTGTGCCACAGTTTGGGATACCATATCATTCACTTCTTTTTCAATAGCTACATTTGCTCTAAAAGCGATTGCTGTTCCTCCTAGCTGTGTAATCTCATTGATTACTTCCACAGCTTCTTTTTCCGATCGGCTATAATTAATAACCACCTTTGCACCTGCACCTGCTAATTTCAAAGCCGTCGCTTTTCCAATACCAGTGCCACCGCCTGTTACAATGATAACTTTATCTCTTAATTCCATTTTAAATCATCCTTACTTTGTTTTATTTCCTATGTTTTATTATACTTTTAGGCTGTTAAAGGGTATAATTCTCAATAATGAAGGCGGTATCATTTTCAATGATATCAGGGAGGAATGAGTTCATGGAGAGTCATGATCTGTGGATTTTCAAGACTGTTGCGAAACTACAATCAGTATCTAAAGCTGCGGAAAAATTGGGGTATGTACAGTCCAACGTCAGTCAAAGGATTAAGTGTTTGGAAGAAGAATTGGGAACCAGATTGTTCATCCGAAATAACAGAGGCGTAACACTGACAAATGAGGGAAATGTTTTATTAGACTATGCAAATCAAATAATACTGTTGATGGACGAAGCAAAGTCTATCATTAACCCTAAAAAATGGAGGGAATCCTTAACAATTGGCGCACCCCAAACCATTTCTGCAGTTAGAATTCCAAATTTGCTTGCTTCTTTTTTGCTGGAAAATAAAAATATTGATGTAAAAGTAAGAACGAGTGACAAGCAAAAGCTGCATGAAATGTTGGCCTACGGAGAACTTGACGGTCTTTTTATAAATGGTACATCTATACAATCACAGTTTGATAACGTTTATAGTTATTTTGAGAAAATCGTATTAATATCTCCTAAACAATGTCAAATGAAAAAAGCACAAAATCCGACTTTAATTGTTAACAGTGATACAAATTGCGCATATAGAAATAAATTACTGGATTTTGCCAACAAAAATAACTTTCATGATCCAACTATCCTTGAGTTTGATTCACTTGAAGCTATTCTGCAAGGTGTTCATGACGGACTTGGCATCAGTATGTTGCCGGCAGACATCGTCTATAATCGAAAAGATTTGAGTTCAGTTCAATATCAAGAACAGAATGAAACAATAAAGATAGATTTTGTGATTCAGCATAGAAAACAGCACCCTCAGAGCCTGAAAAAATTCGTTCGATTTTTGCAGAAAACATAACATGAAATATATTCTCTGAAACCTGGTACTTTTATTTAGAATTCTCTGCAATTGTTTATGAATACAAATGTCAAATAGAGTAAAGAGAACGTCGTTTATTTTGTTATAGAGTATGTTTAGCAATTTCGTTAGCTACCTAACATGCAAACCATAGAAATAAGTGAAAATTGAAAATCTTATTGTCTCCATAGTACTCAATCAAAAGTCAGGGTTAAGTCACTTCCTCATTGTCTAACCACACTCAACAATTCTCTCTATCAAACTACTAAATAATCGTTTTTATCGGCAATCACTAGGTACACTAGACAAAGGGCTCATTGTATCGTTTTCTAATTGATTAGCTTCTGCCTTGGCACCCATCAAGGAAAATACTAATGGTATTAGAAGTGCACTGGATATAAATAAATATCCATAATTTAAGTTTTGTTCCGCTATAAAGGCAATGAAGACTGACATAAAGATAGATAATGCCAGGCTTACAAAAGTAATGGATGTCATTACTCTGCCAATGAATCGCTCTTCTACATTTTCAAACACCAAAAGTCTTGTTAGCACCTTTACATTACCTATGAACAATCCGATCATCAGATACATGACAAATGCAACCACTGTACTTACGGTTTGACTGAATAGGAATGTAGAAAAAGCTGTTAAGAATATAGAAGCGAGTATCAACCGTAAAACATTTTTGCTTTTCGTTATTACAGTACAGATGACCGCTGAAATTAAGCTTCCGATTCCTGCCCCACTATCAATTATTCCCAGTGAAATTCCATCGCCATTCAGTACCTGGTAGTTAAATGGGGCGATTAACGTATTGATTGCGTAAAAGAAAGGCAATACCATGCTTGTGGTTAGCGCAAAGTACATGACTTTTTTGTTTTCATATATATAAATCCAGCCTTCCATTAAATCTGCTCTATACTGAATGAAACTGGATTTGGTGTGCCTTTTTTCTTCAATACTTCTCTCATTAATGGTAATGAAAAAGAAAGCTGCAACAATATACACAGAACTGGAAACAAGGATCGCCACATTTGTGCTCAATTCATCAATCAGCAACCCGGCGATTAGTGCTGAGGAAAATAACCCCAACTGCCACGCACCTTGCACTAGTGAAATTCCTTGTTTATATTGCTCACGATTTAATACTTCCTTCAGTATGCTTTCTTTAACAGGTTCCAATACGAACCAGAAGAGATAACTTAGAAAAATAGAAATATAGAAAATTGAGACATGAAAAAAACCTAAATAGAAACTGCCAGGAATAATTGCGATTGACAAAAAGCGTAAAATGTTACATGTAACCGCTATCTTAACCTTATTAAATTTATCTATATAAACACCCAAAAAGGGCGTAAGGACAACAGATGGCAATAAAGTTAAGACCAGCATCTTACCAATTTCAACTATTGAATCAGTGTTTTCGAGCACCAAAACAATCGCTGTCAATCCATAAATCCCCTCGCCCATAACACCCAATAATGCAGCAAAAAAAAAGTATATAAAATTCTTGTTACCGAACAATGCCAGATTTTTATTCATTCCCAGCCACTCCTAAACAAACTTTTTCTTAGGATACTATTTACCGCCATAGAATGGTAATACATAAAACGGATAGATCATAACCAAAAGTTATAAAAATTCTATTCATTTTAGGAAAGAAATAATATAAACTATGACTAAAAATTATAAGGATCTGATAATGGATGTTTAAATTGGTTCAACTAAAATACTTCATTACCATCGTTGAAACTGGAAGCATTACTCATGCTGCAAAAAATCTTTTTATCTCTCAACCTGCACTATCTAAGCAATTGTCCTTATTAGAGAAGGACCTAAATTGTGAACTGTTTCAACGGAAAACAACAGGCCTGGAATTGACTGAAGCAGGCAAGTTCTTTTATGAAAACGCAGCAGAGCTTATTCAGGCGGCAGAAAATCTATCTTCACATATGGCTACTTATTCTCAGAAAAGTACCATTAGAATCGGAGCACTTCCAAGTATAGGGAGTTACTTCCTTCCAAATGTTATCAATAAAATCGGAACAGCGTATAAGGTGGAATTAACAATAAAAGAAACCACACAGGAATTGATAAACTTATTGGAATCTAATTTTATAGATTTTGCATTTGCACAAGACACAATTAAAAATCCTAGAAATGTTTACGTTAAAAATTTATTTTGGGAGCCTTATGACGCTATAGTCCCGGTTTCTGACAGGACTCCGTTAACCATCACACTTAAAGAATTCCTTAAAAAGAATTTGATATTACACAAAAACCCATGTGATATCCGAATGTATTTCGAAAGTTATTGCAGGGACCGTAATCTTTCTTTTACCGTATCCATTGACCTTGAATCAAATGAAACCATCATTCCTTTTGTCACAAGTGGAGTGGGATCATCTATTCTGCCTCGTATGGCATCGCGACACGTCAACAATAGTTCAACCAATGTCTTGATACTTGAAGAGGAAAAATTGAAAAGAAGTGTGGACTTTCTTTACAAGCCCTTACAAAAAAAGTTAGCAAAGGAACTAATTGCCTTTGCCGAGGAATCAATCCAAGAGAACATGTAAAAGCGGTTATTATCTTTTTTTATAAATGCAAAAGGAAAACGATTACGACGAACTAGTCTTGATTTCGAGAAACTGGCTTTTTTATACATCTTTGGCTCAAACTCTAAAAAGTTTTCATTTCATTAACTTATCAGGTGAATTGAGCTGACGTAACGCAGTAACAAATGAAGTCAAGATTCCCTTTTCAGTGTAAATGTTAAACAAATCATTGCATAAAATCTGTTATTTTATTTAAACTAAATAACTTATAATTGTATGATTTATTCTTTTTGTTGGGTAGGATGGTTTAAAAGTATTGTAAGATAATGCGAAAATAACGTCCCTCCCTCTTGAAAAAGAATATGGATGAAAAATGTCCCACAACTGTCAAACTTGTGCTATGGCTGTGTGAGAAGGGTCGCTTCGAGCGTTTGAACCCATCCGTTATTGCGGTTCTAAAAAAAAGAGCATCCAGTAAAAGGATGCATCTTTATATAGTCTGTAAATTTAAATGTGGAATTTAGCGGGAAATTTTATAATCAGTTTTTTTACCTTATGTGATTATTCTTGCAATCAAATTTTCATTTCTAAAATGAAGGCTTTCATTATCTTCTAATTTGTAGTTTGGTTCAAGTGATTTTGTAGAAAGCCATTTATCATATGCTTTTCTTCGAAATTCGTTATTGTAGTGAGGACAAAATGATCCTTGTACGAACCCTAACCCTTTAAATTCTTCAAAAATTCCATCCTCTCGTTCACTGTAGCAAGTATCAAACCAGCACATTGCACCAGCACTTATGCCCGCTAAAATTATTCCATTTTCGTAAGCTTCTCTTAAGATCTTATCAAACTCTATTTCACGCCATTTTGTAAGCATATATTGTGTATTTCCTCCACCTACATATAAAACATCCTGTTTCATTACAAATTCTTTAATATTTTCTTTTAGAAAATCATCTTGAATTAGGTGACTCGCTTCAAAATTTGAAAAAGCTTTATAGAACTGGTCGATATAACCTTGTGCGTCATTACTTGCTGTCGAGATAAAACATATTTTTAATGACGTTGAAAGTCTCTTTTGATTTACAATGTATTCATCAATATATGACGGAATTGAATAAGAAAATCCCCCACCCGAAATAGCAATTATATTTCGTAACATTAATAACAACCTCCTGGCTTACTTTAGTACCTAATTTCATTCCTGATCCTTCTTACCGGTTTCATCAAGGCCAGTCTTTTTCCCTATAATATAAATTTATAATGTCTTAAGCCAAATTCTGTGTCAATATTCTGCCAATTTACAACCTTTTTTCGGACAAATCACTTAATATTTCACCTATTCCCTCACCGATAAATAGCGCGTCCGCTATATATTTATACTAAAAATATCCATCCTTTCAATAAAGCAAGATTATAAAGTTAAAATGAGTTATTGTTAATTTTTAATTGAAGGCACAGACAACTTTTATTTTCTCTTTTGCCTTCTTGGAATTAAACAAAGATTATATTGGTCATAATGATGTGCTTTTGATGGATAAACCATCCATAAAATCAGGATATCATATCGATGAAAGAATCTTCCAATGTAAGTTGAGATTTTAAACTCTTGTTCCTTCCCTTTTTCAATATCGAGAGTAAATTCTCTCCTTAAAAAACCCAACCTTTCTATCACTTCAGATAGGTTGACATCTTGTATTTTCTTATGAGCGAATCATCTATTAATCCAATTAATGCCTAGCATTCCTAATTAATTTTCCACCATTAAAGTATCTGCCAAACTCTTTCACAATTACTGTCGCCTCCTCAGATGCAGGTATGGTTTTTCCCTTACTATATATTTGCATTAATTAATGTCCATTCGATTTGCCATTTTGTTATAATAGTAGATGTCTTTTTTCATATTAAAGCACTGTAACAACGTTCATTTATCGATTTTCTCTTTTCTAACTTTAAAAATATAAGGATAATCAAATAATTTAAAGTCAATATTCTCCTTACCTGAAACACTAATTTCTGTAGCGTGTATAACAGAACTTTTTTTTGTAGGATACCAGTGTCTCCCCTCTTTCACTAACACTAGATATCCTGATGAATCGCCATAAAAGGCGAAGGTATCGTCATCCATATTTTGTACATCAATTAAATGTGTTGATAGAAACAGCTGTGTCTCCTTAATATTAAAGACCGGCATCCCGATCTCACAAACATCAAACCATCCTATAGGTTCTTTATCTTTCCATTGGTACTTTCGTTCTAACATTTCTAATATGTTCCCGTCAGGGTCAGTGAAATATGCTTGTTTACCTTCCCAATACATTCTTTTCCGGCCACTTTCATTTTTAACTAACCTATTTTGTTCGTCTAAATTCATAAAGATATGTTCAAAATATTGACCACTAGTTCTAAAGCAAAGGTGGTAAAAAGGAAGTGTTTCTGCTTTTTTAAACATTATTTCAGTCGAGCCGGCTATTACAGAGAATGAATTCGATGTATTTGTTCTAAGTTCCATATCTAGTTCTTGAGTGTAGAAATGTCGCATTTCTTCTAGGTTATATGATTCTAAACACACATGGTATATTTTCATAATAAAAAGACCCCCTTTTAAAATCATTGATATGGTTATGATATGAAATGCAACAGAAAATGTATTGGTTAGAAAGATTGAGTTTTCCCTGAGACTTTTGTTGTAGACTATTGAATGCAAAATAAGTTGTTATGATACAAAGATAAAAAGGCCCCACTTAAACAAGAGCAGCCTATATCCTTACATCTTGATAAGTTTACAAACTTTTACCAATCCTATTGGCTTAAGGTGTCAGTTTTATAAATACGCATAAATTTGTGAACTACTGAGTGCTTTCTCCCATGATAGAATTCAACCTGGACCATGAAATATTACGACCGGTAACCAAAACTACTACTTTTCTTCCCTTCATTTCATCTCCGATCTTGTTTAACGAAGCTATTCCAGCAGCTCCTGAGGGTTCTACAATGTATTGAAAATTGAGCATGGCTTTCATTGCATCAATGATCTCTTTTTCTGTAACTGTTATGATTCGATTAATATGCTGCTGGATAATTGGAAAAGTAATTGTCTCAGGTTCAATAGGGCCGCTTAGCCCTTCTGCTATCGATGTCTGTAAACTTACCGGGCCCACTTTCCCATTCTTATGCCAAACAGCAAAAGTAGGGCTTTTTTTCGTTGTCACACCCCAAACTTCAATATTTGGATTTACCGCTTTAAGTGCTAAACAGATACCTGCTGTTAGTCCTCCGCCACCCAAACAGGTAATGACAGTGTCTACTTGGGATAAATCTTCTAAAATCTCTAATCCTACCGTACCCCCTGCAGCTATTACAGCAGGATCATTATAAGCTGAAAGAAAAGTGTAGCCTTTTTCTTTTGCATCCTTCATTGCAGATAGCCGTGCATCCTCAATTGAATCAAAGAAGGTTATGGAGGCACGATATTCTTCTAATGCCTTTACTTTACTCTGATCCGCGTCGTCAGGTAAATAAACATAGGCAGGAACATTCAATTGTTTGGCAGCATAAGCCAATCCTATTCCATGATTACCCGCGGAAGGTGCAATAACTCCTAGCTCCCGTTTGGTTTTTTCTAAAGTTAAAAGTTTATTTAAAGCCCCCCTTGGCTTAAAACTTCCGGTGACCTGGAGATTTTCCAGCTTTAAATAAACATCAGCACCAGATAAACGGCTAAATTCCCTGTTATACTCCAAGGGTATATGTCGAATAAATTCGTCTATTCGATCCTTGGCTTCCTTTATATCTTGCAAAGTGATATTAAATTGACTCAAAACAGATCAACTCCCTTAGATAACGTTATAAAATATGTTACATCTTACTTTGAGTTGGTCATAATACCCATTTGTTATAAGGTTATAACTAGTTGTTATTAATCCTGAATTGACCCCCTTAATGCAAATAAAAAGGACACCAAACGACGGCCTAAACCGTTCATTCAGTATCCTCCAGAGGGCTGGTAGAACTAATTTTTTTCTATTTCTGCTAAGATTGCCAAATCAAGCTCCATGTTGAAAAACTTTTTCTCTGGAGAAATGCTATTTTAAATATTTTCAATAACGCTTGAATAAATATGTACATATTTGCTTTCATTTTACTTACTAGTCATGGGGTGACTAGCTATGTATCTATCATTAAAGATTGATATTGATTTTGAGATTAAGAGTCTTTTTGGCCTACCAAAGTTAAAGCAGTTAATGGAGCATATGAAAATGTAAATTAATAAGAGTAAATTGGCAGAGGAATTAGGGGTTTACCGGTGAACAGTTGATAAATATTTAAATGGGTATGTCCCTAAGAGGACGAGAAAGAAATCCTCAAAGATTGATGAATACTATGAAGTAATCGCAGCCCTTCTATCAAAGGATTCCAAGCAGGTGTTTTATTATCGCCGAGTCCTTTGGCAGTACTTATAGGATAACCATGAGCTGGAGTGCGGTGCTTCCACCTTCCGTGTCTATATTGCACGTATTCCTGAATTTAATGCCTACTTTGTGGAGGACAAGCGCATAGCTTCTCCAAAGGGGACGATCCGTTATGAAACTCCACCAGGCAAACAGGCTCAATTAGATTGGAAGGAAAACATTCTGTATGAGACAAAAGATGGGGAAAAGGTCGAGATAAATGTGGCGGCACTCATTTTTTCTGCCTCAAGAATACGAACCTTTTTTATGAGCATATCCAAATCTCAAAGTACTCTATTTTCCTTTTTAACAGAAGCTTTTGAAGCATTTGGAGGTGTTCCTGAGGAACTCCTTACGGATAATATGAAAACTGTGCTGGATGAAGCAAGAACGGAACATTTTCCAGGCAAAGTGAATGCAAAGTTTGAGCAGTTTGCCAAAGATTTTGGATTTAAAGTAAGAGCCTGTATTGCCGGACGTCCAAGAACAAAAGGGAAAATAGAGATGACAATGAAGCTGTTAGATGAAATACATGCCTACCAGGTCCAATTCATATTAGAGGAGCTGCATCAGTTTATACAGGATTTAGTCAACCGGGTGAATCATCAGATCCATCACGGGACGGGGGAAATTCCGATTATGTAATTTAAAAAAGAAAGGAACACCTTACTTCAGCTACCAACTGAAAAAGTAAGAGATTCCTACCGAATCAAGCATACACTTGTAAAAGTCAATGCATCCAACATGATTTCCTACAAATCAAACCAGTACTCTGTACCGCCAGAATACCAGGGAAAGAAAGTAAACTTACAGGTGTATGATGAACATTTATGGATTTATTATAACATGAAACTCATTGCCAGAATTGCTTGGTTCCCTGACAGGAATCCAATCGTGCATTACGTATGTAATATGGTGAGTTGCTAATGCTCTCACCCCCCCCTGCTACATAAACCTCGCCTATTCCACTTCTGATAGCTAAAAAGGCATTATAGATTGCCTGCATGCCTGAACCGCACTGACGATGCACAGTATATGCTGGAATGGACTCTGGAAGGTCTGCCTTCAGAAGCGCCATGCGGGCAATATTGGACTGATCCTGGCTTTGTTTTGCTTGACCAATAATTACTTCGTCTATAACTTCTTCATGAAATAAATCCTTATCTTTTAAGCTCTTTAATAGGGGGAACTTACTTTTTTTGCATAAAAACCCAAAAAACTAATAGTTCATTTAAACAAAACTTCTCCAATTATATTCGCTTTTTTTACTTTTCAAGTGTATCTCCCCTTTTAATGATCAAAACAAGAAAAAAATGACCTGAGTCAAATTCAGGCCATCTTGGTTAGTGTATTATTTTCTTATTATACAATTTTAACAAATATTTTTCTTTGCTTAATTAATATCAATGTCTAATTATTTTATATTATTAAATTTTATTTCAGGATTAACTAAATGTTCAGGTATCGTATTTTCAAGTCCAGCGATTAAATTATTGGCTGCAAGATGACCCATTTTTAACCTTGTGGCAATACTTGCACTCCCAATGTGAGGAAGAACTACTACATTAGACAATGTCAGCAGCGGATTATCTAATGAGATTGGTTCCTTCTCGAAAACATCAAGACCTGCCCCCCAAATCTGTCTATTTGTCAATGCTTCATATAAAGCCTCCTCATTAACAATCCCGCCCCTTGCAGTGTTAATTAAAATCGCATTCTCTTTCATAAGGGCAAACTGGTCTTTGTCAATAAGATTTATGGTTTCAGGGGTATAAGGAGTCATAATGCAAATATAGTCTGATTCCTTTAACAGATCGTCAAATTCGTAATATGTAATACCCAGACTTTTTTCAGCTTCAGGCTTTCTTGAACGATTGTGGTACAGAACGTTCATATCGAACCCTTTTGCCCTTTTGGCAACCGCTTCACCTATTCTCCCAAGGCCAATAATACCTAATGTAGCCCCAAAGATATCCTGGCCAGTCAATTGCATTGGAGACCAAGTCTTCCATTGACCATTGCGCAGGTAGTCCGACGACTCAACAAGCCTTCTAGCCGTTGCCAGCAGAAGGGCAAATGTGAGATCAGCTGTCGTTTCAGTTAAAACTCCAGGAGTATTTGTAATCATAATACCCCGCTTGGAAGCAACATCCACATCGATGTTATTGTATCCAACCGCCATATTACTCACAATTTTCAGGTTTGGCGCCTTTTCGAATAAGCTTTCATCTACAGATTCCGTTAGTAAACATAACAAGCCCTCTGCTTCGGCAACTTCTTTTTCCAAAACCGAACGAGGCACGGGAATGTTTTCTTCCCCCCACATACGAACTTCAAATCTATTTTCCAGCTTTTCAATGATCTGCCTTGGCAGTTTTCTGGTAATGTATATTTTTGTTTTCATCCCATCACCTCAATTTTTTTAATAAAGCTATTTTGGGCACCCAATAAAATTAAACTAATAATTGACTGGATACGCTCCTCAGCAAACTCTTCCGCTTTTCTCATTGAGTCTTCCAGGGTGCACGGTCCTGACACAAGTGAAAATCCAGCCTTAAGCCCCAGAGTCTCCATTTGCTGATTGCTCAACTCCAGCTTGCCGCAGAGAGCAATGACTGGTTTAGCCACTTTGCCTGCCTCTTTACAGACGCCTGCTATCACTTTACCTGAAAGCGTTTGTGAATCCAGCCTGCCTTCACCTGTTATTACGAGATCGGCAGACTTAACTTTTTCCCGAAAGTTTATAGCATCCATAACAACTTCAATGCCAGATTGCATTCTCGCATTTAGAAAAGCCAGCAATGCCGCTCCCATGCCCCCAGCTGCCCCACTTCCCGGCAGATCTCTGATATCAATGCGCTTTTGTTTAAATATAACAACAGCAAATTGGCCTAAGGCTTTATCGAGTTCCTTTACCATTTCGGCCGTGGCACCTTTTTGAGGTCCAAATACAGCGGAGGCACCTTGTGGTCCGCATAGCGGATTTATCACATCGCTGGCGATTGTAAACGAGGATTCTGCAATCCGCGGGTCCAATCCGGAATAATCATAACTTGCAAGTTTTAATAAAGCTATACCGCCCTCGGATAAGTGCCGGCCTTGGTTATCAAAAAATTGAATGCCTAGAGCCTTAAGCATCCCCATTCCGCCATCATTCGTCGCACTGCCTC
This sequence comes from Bacillus sp. M6-12, assembly GCF_002860285.1. Taxonomy (GTDB): domain Bacteria; phylum Bacillota; class Bacilli; order Bacillales; family DSM-1321; genus Peribacillus. Next base: position 121,306 of record NZ_PGVF01000009.1, on the reverse strand, counting down.
CAAGGCAGATAATAAAGTCCCGATATCCGCCCTCTAGAGCGTTTTTTATCAGTTCCCCTGTACCATAACTAGACGTAATGAAAGGATTTTTTTCTTCATCCTTTAACAAAGGTAGGCCGGACGCCTGAGCCATCTCGATAACAGCGGTCTTCCCATTAATTATTCCATAAGAAGCAGCAATAGGCCTTCCAAGTGGATCTGAGACAGTCGTTTGTACAATTTCCCCTTGGGAGCTATACACCAGGTTCTCCATTGTCCCCTCTCCACCGTCAGCCAACGGCAGCTCAACAACTCTAGCATCAGGTACAATCCTTGTTATTCCTCGTTTTAGTACAGAGCACAAGTCTTTGGCTGATATTGATCCTTTAAAAGAATCAGGTGCAATAACAATATTCATCTTCAATACCACCTTATCAATTTGTCCCTATTTTAGAAGCCAAAGTGATATCTGCGGCAAATAGGTTATTAAAGCCATATCAACAAGCAGTACAATGTAGAACGGGATCAGAGTTTTAATAATATGGTCAATCCGTATACCTGCTATTTGACATGCAACGAAAAGGTTTACTCCAACTGGAGGTGTTAACATCCCTATAGCCAGGTTTATGATAATGATGATGCCAAAGTGTACCGGGTCAATGCCAAACATTACTGCAACAGGCGTCAATATTGGTGCTATGATTACAATTGCAGCCCCTGTTTCGAGGAACATGCCCATAAATAATAGCAAAATGTTTACAAGTAATAAGAAAACAAACGGACTATCAGAAATGGAAACAAACCATTCAGCTACGATTTTTGGTATTCTCTCTGCTGTTAAGACCCATCCAAACAGTCCGGCATTTCCAATGATGAACATAATTACAGTAGTACCAATTACCGAATTCTTCAACGCAACCATAATGTTTTTCAGGTTTAGCGTACGGTATATCACACCGCCCAATAACAATGCATATCCAACCGCAACGGCTGCTGCCTCTGTTGGAGTAAAGATCCCTCCATAGATTCCTCCAAGGATAATAACTGGCATCATCATTGGAAGCAAAGCACTTTTAAATGCACTCAAACCATTCGTTACAGTAAATGTTTCTGAAGTTGCAGCGGTTTCAGCTTCTGCCAATTTGCTATTGCTTTTAATACCATAACCTTTTACTTTACTTATTACATATATCGTTAACATTAATGAACCTGCAATTAAGATACCAGGGAATATTCCCGCAATAAAAAGATCTCCAATTGATACTGATACACCTGCAGTTAGTGCAAAAATAATCATAGGAATCGAAGGCGGGATAATAACTCCCAGTTCCCCTGACGCAGCCTGTACTGATGTTGCAAAATTAATAGGATATTTCTGCTTTACCATGGCTGGAATCAGGATCGATCCAATTGCGGCAGTTGTAGCTGCACTGGATCCAGATATTGCTGCAAAAAACATGGCAGTCATAACAGTTACAATTCCCAATCCTCCTGTGATTCGCCCTACCAGAACATTTGCAAAATTAATCAGCCGCTGGGAAATTCCGCTGAACTCCATTAAACTTCCAGCCAGGATAAAAAAAGGAATAGCCATTAATGGAAAGGAATCCATTGATGAGAAGACTTTTTGTACTGCAACCTGCAATGAAATGCCTTTATCCATCATTGCCAGCATGGAGGATAGCCCCATCGAAAAGGAAACAGGAACACCTATAAAAAGGAGCAGAAATAAACTAAAGAATAGGAGCACTGCCATCTGTTTCTTCCTCCTTTTTAATATTGAAAATGACTTCAATCAATACAACCACACAATTAATAATCCCTAATGTTGCCCCAACTGGTATGGCAGCATATGTCCATGCAACTGGTATATCCAGTGCACCTGCTTTCTGGGAACTTAAGACTTCCATTATTGTGAATCCGTAACGGACCAAAATAAACAAGAATACCATATTAACCAAAATTATGATTATCTCCATTGCCTTCCTAACCTTTTGAGGAACAATATGAAGGATTGTTTCCACTGAAATCAGCAATCCCTTCCGGAGGACTATAGCCGTTCCAAGCATAACAATCCAAATCATCAAATAGCGTATTACTTCTTCTGACCAAACCAGAGGGGATTTTAAAACATATCGGGCAAACACCTGATAAAGAGTTAATAATCCCAGACCCCCGAAAATTATTGCTAATATAGTTAAGATTCCATTATTTACTTTATCCATAATTCCTATAAATTGCTTCACTGAGATACCTCCCTTATTAGCTTTAGTGGCAGTTCTGAGTACAATATATCCTTGTATTCAGAACTGCCACCAAGGCATCCTGCTTTTCAAAAAGAAAGTGCTTCTTAGAAAAGCAGGAGACTTTTTTATATTTACTTAGCTGCACGAACTTTTTCATAGAATTCTGTTATGCCTGGAAACTCTTTTTCAATGAAACCGTCAAGTTTTTTCTGGAATGCCCCAAGATCTGGTTCTACTACTTTCATTCCTGCTTCTTCAAGCCCTTTTAAGTATGTAGAATCTCCCTTTTCAACTTCATCAGCTGCAAAAGTTTTCCCTTCACCATTAGCTGCATCTTCCAAAACCTTTTGAAGCTCAGGACTTAACGAATCAAATTTGCTTCCTGAGATGACAACTGCAATAGGCTCCCTCACATGCTCAGTTTTAACTAAATAATCAACTACTTCATTGAACTTAGAGTTATAGATTAAAGAAAGCGGATTTTCCTGCCCATCTATTACGCCTTGCTGCATGGAAGTAAATACTTCTCCAAATGCCATCGGTGTAGGGGAAGCACCTAACTGTTCAAATGATTTTACAAACATCGGGCTGTCAGGAACGCGTACTTTCAGGCCTTTAAGATCTTCAGGAGTTTTAACTTCCTTGTTAACTGTCAGCCAGCGAGCACCCCGAGTCCAATAGGAGAGAACTTTATATTGTGACTCTTCTAGAATCTTATCTGATATATCCTTGCCAACTTCCCCATCGAAAACTTTATTGAAATGATCCTGGTTTTCAAACATGAATGGTACTGTGAAAATGTTGGCTGTTTCTGAGGCTGAAGATAACACCCCTGCTCCCCCTGCCCAGATATCAGCTGTACCAACCTTTAACCCTTCAAGAAGATCTTTATCGTCCCCGAGAGTACCATCACCGAAAATTTCAATTTTTAACTTTCCGGCTGATTTTTCTTCTACTTCCTTAGCAAATTCTTCCGCTGCTTTAGCGTGAATCTCGGACTCTGGCCAAACATGTCCCAGTTTAAGAACGGTTGCCTCTCCACTCTTCGCCTTTGCTTCTCCGCCACTGCTTGACTTTTCAGAAGAACATCCAACCAATAATGCACCTGCCATAATAATTGCTGCTGAAGATGATAGCCACTTTTTCATGAAATATCCCCCTTGTAAGATCCTATTTTTTTAATATTGGAAGTATAATACCTTCTGTTCGGTGTAAAATTCTGAGTTTGAGCTTCCGATCGAGAATGCTCCATGACCTGAATTTTTTACGCCTCCGAAAGGCATATGTGCAGCACTTGCTGTTCCGTGATTAACATGAACCATTCCGCTTTGGATTTGCTCAGCAAAACGATAGGCAGAAGACAGGTTATTTGTAAAAATGGAAGCTGCCAAACCATATGCAGAATTATTCGCTGCTGCAAAAGCCTCTTCTTCACTTTCTACAGCTAACACACTTAAGACTGGCCCGAATATTTCTTCCTGAGAAATTCTCATGCTTGTTTCGACTCCGTCAAATAATGCAGGAACCATGTAATGGCCTTCTGCATATTCACCAGAGTCAAGAACTTCTCCTCCATACCGCAGGCGGGCCCCTTCCTGTATTCCAATCTGTACATATTCTCGCACTGTGTTAAGATGTTCCTCGCTTACAAGCGGACCCATTGTCACTCCTGGTTCCCATGAAGGGCCAACCTTTATTTTCTTCATTTCCTCAATAATTGCTAACGTTAGCTCTTCAGCCTTCTCTTTAGTGACAATAATACGGCTGATTGCCGTACATCTCTGACCGCTGCAGGTAAATGCTGCTCCAGTAATTTGTTTTGCAACTTCCGTTACATTGTCATAATCGAGTACAACAGCTGGATTTTTTCCGCCAAGCTCCAGCTGAGTTCTGACCAATCTTTTGGCAGCGGTTTCATTTATGGAAGTTCCCATCCCAGTTGAACCTGTAAAGCTAATACCTTTTACTAAAGGATGGTTTACCAGTGGATTACCCACCTTAGAGCCTCCACCGATCACAAGGTTTACCACACCATCCGGAACACCTGCCTCAGCAAATAGTTCCATTAGTTTTACTGAAGTCCAAGGAGTATCTGATGCTGGCTTAAATACTACTGTACAGCCATATGCAAGTGCGGGAGCAATTTTACGCACCGGGGTTACCACCGGGAAATTCCAGGGAGCTATAGCTGCTATTACTCCAATTGGATAACGGACAGTAGAACTCATAACATTGCTTCTTTCCCCTGGAAGAGTTTTGCCCTCTATTCGTAAAGCTTCTCCGGCGGCAAAGCGAGTTTCTGTCGCTGCTCGCTTTACTTCTCCTCTTGATTCAGCCAAGGCTTTTCCCTGTTCTGCTGAAAGCATAAAAGCTAATTCCTCCGCATTTTCCTCAAGCAGGTCAGCAAATCTGATTAAAATCATGCTTCTTTCCGGTGCAGATACCTTCGACCAGGAAGTAAAAGCTTTTGAAGCTGCCTCAACTGCTTCATTCACATCAGTTTCTTCTGAATTTGGAAAATATCCAAGAACCTGTTCTTTTATTGCAGGGTTGTAAACAGGATATGTCTCGCCGCTCACGCTCTCTTTCCAAGACCCGCCAATAAAATTTTTATATTCTCTGCCGACATTTGTATCCAGCCACTCCACCATTTCACTTTTATGTGTGATCAATGTTCTCCCTCCAGGTTTTCAATTAATTAAGACAGGGCTTTTTACTTCCTCTTTGTTCATTGCTGCTCTGCATATATTCTTTAAATCTTCCAATGTAGGCTTACGGGGATTTACTGCAACGTTTCCTGATAACATTGCTTCTTCTACAATAAAATCAAGATGCTCTTCTTTTAATCCAAAGTCTGATAATGTCTGAGTAATCCCTACATCGTGATTTAGCTTGCGAATAGCTTCAACTGAACGCTCAGCGGCTTCCCTTTTGCTTAAACCTTCTACATTTTCTCCAAAAATCTCAGCGATTTCCGCAAACTTGTCAACATTTCCGATTACATTAAAAGCCATTACTTCCGGCAGCAGAATTGCATTTACAACTCCATGGGGAATTTTAAAATGTGCACCAAGCGGGAGGGCCAAGGCGTGTGCCAAGCCTAACCGAGTAGAATTGAAAGCCATAGCAGCTATCAGGCTGGCAAGAATCATTTCAGAACGGGCTTCCACATTTTCTCCCTGAACCACTGCCAGTCTCAGGCTTTTGGAAATCATTTTCATAGCTTGAATGGATAGCCCTTCCGAGATCGGCTGGGTTGCCTTATTTACATAGGATTCAAGGGCATGAGTCAGAGCGTCCATTCCTGTGGCAGCAGTAATATGCGGCGGGAGAGACATAGTTAGTTCAGGATCAATTAATGCTACTGTCGGGCAATTGTAGACACTGCCTACACTTAGTTTTACTTTTGCTTTTTTATCGGAGAGTACAGACCAAATGGTCATTTCACTTCCTGTTCCTGCAGTTGTTGGTACTGCAATTACAGGGGCTGCAGGGTTAGGTACAAGATTAATGCCTACATAGTCACGTATGTTTCCAGGGTTTGTCAGCATAAGTCCAATAGCCTTAGCTGTATCCAGGGAGCTCCCTCCTCCTACACCTACTACTATGTCACAGCCTTCAGCAGCTGCAATCTCAATACCTTTATCAATAGAATCAATTGCTGGATCAGCTTCAATTTCGGAAAAAACAATATAAGGAATGCCAGCTTGATCCAATGGGTCTGCGAGTCTATCAACTACTCCCGCCTGTACCACTCCAGGATCTCCTACTATTAAGACTTTTGTGCCTCTAAGAGCTTTCACTTGTTCATGTAAAGTCTTTATTTTTCCAATGCCGAACTCCACAGCTGTTGGAATCTCGTAACGAAAGTATTTAATTAGGCTCATGTTTATGCCTCCTCTTTTATTTTGTTTTCTAATCGGTAAGAAGTCAGGTCCAGCTTGTAGCGTTTACCTATATCACTTAACTCTTCCTCCACCTTAGCAGGAAGATTTATTCCATTAACCTTTCTTTCTAACACTAGCCGATGTTCAATTTCTCCCGGAATAAAAATCTCCTTTACTCCTTTGGCTTTTGGTTCAGCTTTAATTTCACTTATGTATTGATCCATGCGGTCTTTAAATATCTGGAGAGGAATAAAACGGTTTATATCGATAGCAATAAAAAAGTGCCCGACATTTTGAGGTTCCTCCCAATTTTCATACATGTTATTGACATATCTCCCAAAACCCGCACCTGTTAGCACCCCAGCCAGGATATCGATAAACATCGAAATGGCATATCCTTTAGGGCCTCCGACTGGCAAGACGGAACCATCCAATCCTGCATGGGCATTTGTTGTCGGGTTTCCATCCTTATCAATTGCCCAACCTAGCGGTATTGGCTCATCCTTTTGTGCTGCGACAATCAGTTTTCCTCTTGCAACTACACTTGTTGCCATATCGAGAACAAATGGAAGCTGATTGCCTGCCGGAACTCCTATGGATAATGGATTGGTTCCAATAAAAGGCCGAATACCTCCAGTTGGCGGCATAGTTTGGGATGCATTTGACATAACGAGCAATATCATATTTTGTTCGATTGCCTTTAATGCATAATAAGCACCAGTTCCGAAATGGTTTGAAGCTTTTACACCAACTATAGCAGCTCCCTGTTTCTTCGCTTTCTCCAGAGCAATTCCCAGTGCTTTTGTACCAACAACGGAACCAAAATTATTGTTGCCGTTCACTAATACTGTTGCCTCGGTCTCCGATTCTATTTCAATTTCAGCGAAAGGATTTATCATATCTGATTCTATTCTTTTTAAGTAGATAGCTGTACGAACAACACCGTGGGAATCTACTCCCCTTAAATCTGCCTGAATTAAGGAATCCGCTACAATGGCTGCATTCTCATCTTGAACTCCAGCCCGCCGAAACACTTCATAACAAAATTCTCTTAAGCCTTCGGCACTATATCTGGTCGGCAGTGTCAATTATTTCACAACCTTTCTCTCTTAAAGAAGCATCAACCCAGCTTCTATCAACAGTTCCGTTTTCAATAGATTCCAGAATCTCAGATTCACGTATTTGCTGGGCTTTAACAAGCTGGAGAATTCTGTTTGCATCTTCAGCCGGAACAACAACAACCCCATCATCATCTCCGACAACAATATCTCCAGGTTTTACAATGGTGCCGCCAATCGAAATTGGAACATTTATTTCTCCGGGGCCATCTTTGTATGGTCCGCGATGGGTAACACCGACTGCAAATACCGGGAATACATCTTCTTTTATTGCTTCCAGATCTCTTATGGCACCATTAATGACAAATCCGTTAATGCCCTTCTTCTGGGCTATTCTCATCATGATTTCACCGACTATGGCATTAGTCGTTTCTCCTCCTGCATCTACGACGATTACGTCTCCAGGTTCAGCCATATCGATTGCTTTATGTACTAATAGATTATCGCCTGGTCTTGTTTTAACCGTCAAAGCAGTTCCAGTCAGTTTTCCACCCTTATGATACGGACGAAGTTCTGGCCCAATTGCACTTAGACGTGCCATGTTGTCACTAATATGCGGTGTGACAACGCTTTCAAATTCCTTAACAAGAACTTTATCTGGCCGATTTTCTACTGGCAGCACACGAAATCCTAAATTGGACATTTACATCTCTCCCCCATCATTCTTTGAACCACATGATTTTCTAATAATTAATTCTGGTTCCAGCAAGACTGTTTCAGGTTTTAACTTCCGCTTGGACTCAATAAGCTTGATCAGACGTTTTGCTGCAATTTCCCCCATTTCATAAGCAGGCTGTTTAACTGTAGTCAATGGCGGTTCAATATGCATCGACCAAACTGTTTCATCATATCCAAGCAAAGCAATATCATTTGGGACCCGAAGTCCTATCTGTTTAATTCCTTCTAATATTTCTAATGTCATCAGGTTGTTTGTAGAGAAAATAGCATCATAGTGTTTTGTACCGGATAATATTTCCTTTACCTTTTCTCTTGCCTTTCCCTTACCTTCACTAACTATTACAATATCATCTTCATATACTGGTATTCCTTTGCGTTCAAGAGCTTGTTTGTACCCATCAATCCTATGTAATCGCGGGCTAACACCTTCTACTGGATAAACCATTAATAGAATTGATCTTTTTCCTTGGTCAATTAAATGTTCTACGCCCTGTTTTGCTCCGCTTATGTTGTTCATTAATACCATATCAATCGGCAAGTCGAAAATGTCCCTATTGATCGACACTATTGGATAATCTTTCTCTAACAATGCCCCATATAGATTTTTGTTTTTAAGTGTCGCGTTTACTATAGTTCCATCTACCTGACGCTGTCTTAATCCTTTGATGTGGTCTTCTTCTAACTTTGCATTTTCATTGGAGTTGCAGATCATCAGACTATATCCATTACGATGGCAAACGTCTTCAACGCCTTCTAGAACTCTTATCCAAAAAGGATTTTTTAGATTAGATAGAACAATTCCTATTGTATTCGTTTTCATTTGTTTCAGCCCTTTAGCCAGTGCATTGGGCTGATAATCCAATTCTTTGATTACTTGAAGTACCTTTTCTCTGGTTTCTGCTTTGTTATGTCCAAAGTTTCCATTTAATATCCGGGAAACGGTAGTCTTAGAAACACCTGCCTTTTCAGCAACATCATCAATTGTCACTTTCATCTTTACACCTCATTAACCAAAACATTTTCAAAAATTGTATATTCAAATTGGAAACCGATTTAGGAAATCGTTTTTGGAAACCGATTTCTAAAAAGATCATAACAAGTCTTTTTTTAAATTGCAAGATAATTTTTAATTTTCATTAAGCCGTTTTAGTTAATATTTAAGTCGAAGAGTTTAGATATTAATAAATAAATAGACCAAGGACATCTCGAATGGATTATCCGAGATATCTTTGGTCTACAAAATGTGTAACTCTTTCTCAACTGTTATTCAAAAGGTTTTTGCCATTTCATATACCTTCACAGTCCATCCAAACGGATCTTCTACTTTTCCTGTCTGGATTCCTGTTAAGGTGTCGTACAATTTTTTGGACAGCTCACCCGTTTCACCATTGTTAATTAAAAGCTTTTCACCCTGCCAGAAAAGCTCGCCAACAGGAGAAATAACTGCAGCTGTCCCGGTTCCGAAAGCTTCCTCCAGAAATCCGGCTTTATAAGCCTCATAAAGCTCATCAATGGAGATTTTGCGTTCCACAACCGGTATATCCCAGTGCTGCAGCAGCTGAATGATAGAGCTTCTGGTAACGCCTTCTAGAATGCTGCCGTTTAATTCAGGCGTTACCACTTCTCCATTTATCTTAAAGAAGATATTCATGCTGCCTACTTCTTCAATGTTCTTATTTTCTTTTCCATCAAGCCATAGAACCTGGGAATAGCCCGCGGCTTCTGCAACTTCCTGTGCTTTTAGGCTGCCTGAATAGTTACCGCCTGTTTTCGCATTTCCAGTTCCGCCAACCGCAGCCCGGACAAACTGCCGTTCAACCGCAATTTTAACAGGGTTGATTCCTTCCTTATAATAGGCTCCTACTGGTGACAGGATGATGATAAACTGAAATTTCTTCGAAGGCGCTACCCCCAAATATGGCTGGGTTGCAATGATAAATGGCCTGATATAAAGGGAAGTGCCTTCAGCAGAAGGAATCCACTCTCTGTCAACCGTGATTAGCTCCTTCAATGCTTGCAAAGCAAATTCTTCATCGAGCTGCGGAATGCATAGCCGGTCATTGGAGCGGTTCAGCCTTTGGATATTTTTTTCAGGCCGGAATAAGAGAATCTCTTCATCCTTCGTCAAATAAGCTTTTAGCCCTTCAAAAACTGTCTGTCCGTAATGGAAAACAGCCGCAGCGGGATCAAGAGTAATCGGCTGGTATGGCACGATACGCGCATCATGCCAGCCAATGCCTGCTGTATAATCCATAATAAACATATGGTCTGTATAGATCTTCCCGAATTCCAGATTGTCATAAGACGGTTTTTGTTTTCTAGAAGTGCTTAGCTGATGTTCAATTTTCAAGATTTCCCCTGCTTTCTTGGCGTTAGTTAAGATTTATTATAATATTATCGGAATTTTTGCAGACTTATTTAATCAGCCAGTATTCCGCAGTCCGGCTGCAATTCCGTTAATGGTCAGAAGTACCTGGGTAACTAGTTCATGATCTGGTTCATCCACATTTCGAAGTTCCTTGATTAATTCTACCTGTAAAAAGTTCAGCGGATCCACGTAAGGATTTCTGCGGTACACGGAATCCTGGATATTCGGCGTATGATCCAGCAGCTCTTCGTCTCCAGTGATTTTAAGCAAAATATCTTTCGTCTTGTTATACTCTTCAACAATGTTGCCAAATATCCTCTCAGCAATAGCGGGATCTTCAACAAGGGAGGAATATTCCTTAGCTGTAGTAATATCAGCTTTCATTAAGGCCATCTGGAGATTGTCTATTGTTGAACGGAAAAAAGTCCATTCACTGTACATTTCCTGCAGTATTTTTAAGTTGCCTGCACTTTGGGACACAAAGCTCTCGAGTCCTGAACCGGCTGCATACCATGCTGGAAACAGCTGGCGGCTTTGGGTCCAGGCAAACACCCAAGGAATCGCCCTCAGGTTTTCAAACTTATCACTATTTTTTCGGGCCATCGGCCGGGAACCAATATTTAAATCAGCCAGCTCTTTTAAAGGGGTTGCCTGATTGAAATAGACCAGGAAATCCGGATCATTGAAAACGAGGGATTGGTACTTTGACAAAGCCACTTCCGAAACCTGCTCCATCGCCTCTGCCCAGCTTTCATCCCGAAGATGTCCATGCTCTGATTTTTTTAATATATGGGTGGCTGCCTTCAATAATGTGGAGGTTGCCTGTTCCAGACTTCGATAAGCAATGTCTTCCAGCAAATATCTTGATGAGAGCACTTCTCCCTGTTCAGTTATTTTCACACCATCACCTAGTGTTTCTACCGGCTGGGACAGCAGGCTCTTATGGAGCGGCCCGCCTCCCCGGCCAAGCGATCCGCCGCGGCCGTGGAAAAACTTCAAGGCAATTCCATAGTTCTTTGCCATTTCGCTGATTTCCAGCTGTGCACTGTACAGCTTCCAGTTTGCTGTTAATGTTCCTCCGTCTTTGCTTCCATCAGAATAACCAAGCATGATTTCCTGCTGCTCGCCATGTTTTTGCAAATGATTTCTGTATACAGGCATCCGGAAAAGTGTTTCCATAATCCGAGGCCCTGCCACCAAATCATCAATTGTTTCTAAAAGCGGGGCTACATTCAAATCCGTTTCAACGGATCCGTCTGCGTGTAGACGGTAAATTCCTGCCTCTTTCGCCAAAAGAAGCACCTCAAGAAGGTCACTTGCGGATCGGGTCATGGAAACAAGATAAACCGAGATGGAGCGTTTTCCAAATTTTTGATGAGCCTCTTTTATCAATTCAAACACTGCAAGGATTTCCTGAGTTTCAGCTGAATAATCTTCATGCATTAGCAGAAGCGGGCGCGGATCCTGCAGTAATTTTTCCAGCAAATTAAGTTTTTCATCTTCCGAAAGCGACGTGTAATTATTGGAAATTCCCACCTTGTGCAGAATTTCGGCAATCGCTGCCTCATGCTCTCCGCTGTGATTACGGATGTCCAGTGCAGCAAGATGGAATCCAAACAGCTTTACCTGGCGTATTAGTTTTTTAAGCAGCTTTAACTCATGATTTGCAGGATGATGCTGATAGGTACTGCGCTGTATCATGAGCAAGTCTTCCAGAAGCTCATCTGCGGAGCGATATCCTGCCTCGGTTTTTCCGACTTGTTTCAGGCGTTCCAGCATTATCGCCAATTTTCGCCGGTACACTTCTGTTTCTACTGTCCAAATTTTGTCCATTGGAAGGTATTTCATCTCCTCCGCATTAACGGAACGGATCAATTCTTCGCTTACAGAAACCCTTGTGGTTGAATGGCTGTGTCGTTTCATTAATTCTATTAAAACGGCTTTATATTTTTTCAAAACAAGCCTTTGCTGTTTGTGAAGAGTTTCCCATGTTACCTCAGTCGTAACATTCGGATTTCCATCTCGGTCTCCACCGATCCAGGAACCGAATCGAAGAAAATTCGGCACATTCCATGCCTGATCAGGATAATGCTCCGTCAGACAATCCTCCACTTCCTGATGAATTTCAGGCAGAACATCAAATAAAGTTTGATCAAAATAATACAAACCATTACGGACTTCATCAATAACGGTTGGCTTATGATGCCTTAACTCATCTGTCTGCCAGAGGGCAGTCACTTCATTAAACAGACTCTCTTCGAGCTTTTTGCGTTCTTTTTTTGAAAGCAAAGGGTTGTCCTGATTTTTTAAAATTGTGGCAATCCTTTTTTGAATCTCCAAAATCGAGCGCTTGGTAGCTTCGGTTGGATGAGCGGTAATGATTAACTCAAGTGATAACGAAGGTAAAACACTTTGAATAATTTCTGGTGTGATATTATTTTCTTTCAGTGACCCAATCGCGCTTTCAATTGAGCCCGGCTGAACATTTACTTCAGATTGAAGCTGATATTCCCGGCGGCGGCGAACGCGGTGATTTTGTTCTGCCGCATTGATTAAATGGAAATAAACCGAGAAAGCACGGATAATTTGTTTGCGAATGGGCGAACTAAGATTTGAAATCTCCTGCTTAAGCAGATGATATGTTTGTTTATCCTCTTCATTTCTTATCGTTTTGCACATCGCGCGGATTTTCTCTACCTTATCCAGCAGCTCGGTTCCCCCATGAAATACTAGAATTTCCCCCAGAATGTTACCAAGCATTTTTACATCCCGGCGAAGCGGAAGACTGCTGTCATTGATCTCCAAACCTGCTGTCATCGTGTCACCTTCCCTGATGTCTAAGTTCTTTGAATTTTTGAAAATAAATATATCATACTTTTAGGAAGAGTGGGTAGCAGAATCAACAATTTTAATAATATTTTTATAATTCTTATAAAAGAAGGGACGCTCCCTGCTATTTACTTGCTTTGAACCAGTTCCTTATTCACCAGGAATTTCGTAATCATATTGTTCAGTGCCTCCATTATATTTTCAGCAGCGAGCTCAGCCATCTGCAGTCTGGTCTTTATGCTTGCGCTTCCGATATGCGGGAGGGCGACGACATTAGGCAACGTAAGCAGCGGATGATTCAGATCAATAGGTTATTCCGCAAATACATCCAGTCGAGCGCCCCAAATGTCACCATTTTTAAGTGATTCGTATTAGGCTTGTTCATTTACAATGCCGCCCCGTGCAGTAATAATTAAAGTAGCATTCTTTTTCATCAGTGCAAGCTGTTCCCTGTCTATCAAATTAACTGTCTCCGGTGTGTAAGGCGTCATAACGCAAACAAAATCTGACTCTCTTAAAAGTGTTTCTAAATTGCAGTATTTGAGGCCAAGTGCTTCCTCTGCCTCCTGTTTTCTTGACCTGTTATAATAGAGAATGTCCATATCGAAACCTTCCGCCCGTTTCGCGACGGCTTCACCAATACGGCCAAGACCGATGATTCTCACGGTAGCTCCGAACACATCCTGTCCAGTCAGCTGCATAGGCGCCCACGTCTCCCACTTGCCGTTCCTTAAATAATTGGACGACTCAACAATCCGCCTTGATGCTGCGAGCATGAGGGCAAATGCCAAATCTGCTGTTGTTTCAGTCAGAACACCTGGTGTATTCGTTACCGCGATTCCCCGCTTGGAGGCTGCCCCCACATTAATATTGTTATAGCCAACCGCCATATTACTGACCACTCTCAGCTTCTTAGCTCGGTCTAGCAAGCTCTCATCAATGGTTTCCGTCAATAAACAAAACAATCCTTCTGCTTCCAAAATTTCTTTTTCCAAAACCTCTCTTGGCACCGGAACAGCCTCTTCCTGCCACATGTGTACTTCAAATTGTCCCTACAGTTTAGCTACTATTTGTTCAGGCAGTTTTCTCGTGATATATAGATCTTTGGCTTCAATTTGGAAACCTCTCCTAACTTTTCCGACTATTCAAAAAATTATTATTCATTCTATTATAATCATGATAGGAGCATAATAAAACCCTAAATACAAAATTTAGGGTTGATTGGGGTGTTATAAAACCGATGGATTTTCATCGGTCTCTTTCAATTTAGCCGCAGCTACTCACAGACTAATATTTGTCTTGAAAACACTCCTTTTTTGGCTACACAGCGATCTTTAATCACAAATCCAGCTTCTTCGATCATTTGATCCAATGTTTCAATGGTCACAACTACCACTCTACTGGCGAAACGGCGAGCATGCTGGAGAATAGAAAACTGATCTTCTGGTGTTGCATGGGTATATAAATTGTACGGCATATCAATTATTGCTACATCATACTCTTTTGAGACGTCTGATATAGGACCCAGTGTTACATTACCTTCGAGTCCAAAATGAGCAATATTCTCTCTGGACCCAGTTGTAACAAGAGGATTTATATCGCGGCCATCGATGTCAATTCCCATAGAAAGGGCTTCCACCAATACCGTACCAATCCCGCAGCATGGATCAATCGCCTGAATCCCCTCAGGTACAGGAACGGCGATATTAGCCACTGCTCTAGCTACCCTCGTACTAAGGGCGGTGGAATATTCACGCGGTTTTTTCAAATGATGAAGCCAAATTGGTTTGCTTTTACGGTATTTTCCGAAATACCACCGGCCTCCCAGGGTGACAATACCAAACACTCGTTCAGGATGCTGTACATCTGCTTCTCCATCAATATGCATCCCAATTTCACGCTCAATCAAACGCCGTTGGTCATATTCAATCTTATCTGTTTTATTCAGATCATTAATTTTGAGGAAGATGACTTTAAACGTTGAACCATTTAAATGAATTCGCTTCACTTGCTCGAAAATATCCTCTAAAGTGTCTCCTTCATACACAACGTCAATCCGCTCCTTTATGAACGGACTTCGGCTTGGATCAATTTTAATTGGGGTTTTCAAAATATTCTCTTCTGTTTCTTTTCCAAATAGCGAGCGCATCTCCATGTGACATAATGACAGTTCATCCGAACTACAGGCAAAAGTGTATATAAAAACCGGTCTTTGGCTATTAATCTCCAAACTTTCTCCATCCTTTACAACATAAATTTTGTCTATCGTTTTAGCTTGTATTTGTAATGTGAAGAAAGCAACACTACATTATTTACTGTCAGTTATGAATACCCTAAATTTTTTCATGTTTTGTAAACTTTAAATAATATAACATAATAAAGGCACTTGCATGTTTGACCACTCTATCATTATACCCTATCAAGCCAAAGACCTTATGATCATCATTCCTCTGTTAGTTGATTTTTTCACTCAAGAATTCTATAAAGAAATACAAGATAAAAAAACCTGGAAAAGGAGAGTTAAAGAAATTCTTATATTACATTGGAATAGGAACTTATAAGAACTTTGGAAAACTATTGAACGATTAAATCAACTCACACACGAAAAAAACACAAACATTTTAACATTTGTGGTCAAAGTTTATCGCCAATATCAAATGATCAAAAGCTTTTATTTACCTTCTGCCTCTTCAAAAAAAACGTACCCAGCCCCACGGCAACAAGCTGCTCATTATCATTAAAAATCCTGGATTCTGCCACAACTGTATTCTTTCCCATATGAAGGATTGCCGGCTTTGCAAAAAGCTTTTCACCTGAACCAGGTCTGACATAATTCATTTTCAGCTCTATGGTCGAAACCGAAGCATCCTCTGGCATTTCTCCCATATTGTATAACCGATCGCAATATCGGCGAACGTGTAGAGTGCTCCTCCTTGGACAACTCGCTGATAGTTAGCGTTTTGCATCCCTAGCTTCATGCTTATCTAATTTTCATCTGTAAGGTTGATTCCCAAGAACGTACCGTTATAGTGGAGGCCTCGTTCTGGATGCTTTATTGCGGATGACAGAGTTTGCAATGCATCCGTAATCTCTTTTAATATAGAATTCAAGCCGAACAAAACCTGCCTTCCATTGTTGATCATATGATGAGTTGCTCGTATTATGAATTTATTAAAAACTAATTTTCTCAGATTCTAAGTGTTTCCCAATGACTAATTTATTTTAAAGATAGAAGGGTAATTTAATAGAATTCTTTTTTATTCGACCGATTGGACTGATAATTTATCCGCTTTTCAATTTATTCGACCGATTTGACTGATAATTTATCCGGAGTCAGGTTTATTTAACCAACTTTCATTTTGCAATATTTTGATACCTCAATCAAGTTTGGTCAGGATCCCTGAAATCCACGGAGGTAATTGGCCACATAGCACCAGTCCTCGCCATTTGTCCTTTTTCTATTTTCACGCTGCACGTTTGTTAATAGTGCATAGTATTCCGAACACCAAGGCGTATCAACGCTTATCCCCGGATAGTTAATTTTTATCTGACAAAGAGGGCCGCTCCATTTCACAGGATCGGCCCTCTTTGCTATTTTAAGACACCGCCGCGGTTTTCTTTAATCTGCTGCAAATTTCGTCAGCCACTTCATCTGTAGTGTAAGTACCCCCAATATCCGGTGTTTTGAAACCGTCATTTGTTACGTCTTCCACGACATCCAGAAGCTTATTGCCCAGCTCGTATTCGCCAAAATGGTCGAGCATCATTTTGGCTGTCCAGATTTGTCCGATAGGATTGGCTTTGCCTGTGCCAACTATATCCGGTGCAGAACCATGAACCGGCTCGAACATCGATGGATATTTACCATAGATATTAATATTGGCGGCTGGGGCAATCCCAATACTGCCCATTATCGCTCCGCCGATATCCGTTAAAATATCGCCAAATAGATTACTGGCTACAATCACATCGAAAATCTGCGGTCTAGACACAAAGAATGCAGCTAATGCATCAATATGATAGGATGCAGTTTCCACTTGCGGATAATCCTGTTTGACTTCATTGAAAACATCATCCCAAAAGGGCATGGAATGAACGATACCGTTTGACTTAGTTGCCGAAGAAACATGCCCCTTTCTCTTTTTTGCCAGCTCAAACGCATATCTCATGGCCCGTTCTGTACCTTTTCTCGTAAAGATGGCATTCTGGATTGCAATTTGATCCTCGCCTTTATGAATTCGTCCGCCGGATTCGCTGTACTCCCCTTCACTGTTCTCTCTCACAACAATTAAATCAAAATCATTGGGGTTTACAAGCGGCGACTTTAAACCTTTAAAAAACTTAGCTGGACGTATATTAATAGATTGTTCAAATTCTCTTCTTATTTTAATCAATAGGCCCCACAGGGAAATATGATCTGCTACCAGCTTCGGGTTCCCCACTGCTCCAAGAAAAATAGAGTCAAAGTTTTGAAGAATTTGCATTCCGTCATCCGGCATCATCTTACCGTGTTCTAAATAATAATCGCAGCTCCATGGAAATTCTTTAAAGTTAAACTTCAGCCCGCCGTGTACATCAGCTACAGCGTTTAGCACCTTTGTTGCTGCCGGCACTACTTCTTTCCCAATTCCGTCTCCCGGTAAAACTGCCACTTCAAACTGTTTCATGATTATGTAACAACTCCTTACTATTTTGGTAGGTATTCATTTTAAAAATCTCGAGCAATCAAAGTCAGACAAAAACGAACTCAGCCGCTTACAAATCGAAATCTTTCACTAAAACTTAAGATTGCCCCAGTTTTAACTGATAATCCCGCCTGTTGAAATGCCTGATTGAGATTTCGGCGGAGCCTAAGAATTTTCTTTACCGTTTTTGTTCGATGATTTTTATAATATTTTCAAGGTCCTCCCGGGTATGTTCGGTTAATTTTAAAGAAGCTTCTTCCGGATCCCTGTTCTTTATAGCACGAAAAATTTCGGTATGGCCTTTTAATATAGTTTCTGCCCGATTAGGACCCTCAATATTTAAAACCCTGTAAAATTGTGTTAATGACTGTAGATCCTCAACCAGCTTTTTCAGTCTGGAATTTCCGCTGCACTCAATAATGCACTCATGAAACTCTACATTGCAGGCTACGATTCTTTCTTTATCTTCCATCTTAATAGCCTCTGCTGTATCCTTTAATATTTGTTCAAGGACCGAAAGCTGCTTATCTGTTGCCCTCTGCGCAGCCAATGTCACAGCTGTTGATTCCAGCGCTATTCGGCATTCATAAATCTCCTTAACGTCTTTCAATGATGGTTCATACACAACAATCTGCGATTTATCAACCATTATTAGCAGCCCTTCATTAATGAGTGCCCTAATGGCTTCTCTTACCGGGCTCCGGCTAATGGCAAATTCCCTGGCAATTTGAGCTTCAATCAGCCGTTCACCTGGCTTGTAATCCCCATAAGAGATTCTCTTTTTGAGCGTTTGCTGAAGCTGTTCATAATACGGTACAACCTTCTTTAAATAATTCTGTTCCATACTTTTTTCCACTCAATTCTCTTTTTTTCCATTATACTGTCGCCTGTCGACAGCCTTCAATTTTATATTAGTGCAATTATTCTGACATTTCAAATCTTTTTTATCATTTAATCTGGCAGATCGCCTGAAAAAGAAAAAATAACTCCAGAACAAAAACTGGAGTTACAAAACAAACATGCTTTTTTCCATTTCTGTTATAAATCACCGTTCTTCATCATGGACAGCAGCGGGCTTTTCGAGTGCTTGAGCTCTTCCTTTGCTTTTTCGCTAATCGAGTCAGCTGATTTTTGCATTTCTTTTATTGCTTGTTTTTCATCAACTGTTGTAATGGTCCGGTTAGTCATAATAAATTTCCCGTCAATCATAACTGATTCCACTTCACTTCCATTTGCTGAGTAAACCAGGTTTGGAACAATGTTCCGGACAGGTAAGGTAATGACCGGTGACATGCTTGGCACTTCTAAATCTATAATTAAAAGATCGGCCTTCTTCCCTGCAGCGAGTGATCCGATTTCATGCTCAAGTCCAATTGCCTTTGCCGATTCAATGGTTGCCAGTCTTAGCGCTTTCGTCGCTGTAAATGTTGCCGGATTTCTTGTTTTGACTTTATTGAGGATTGAAACAAATTTCATTTCATTAAACATGTTATTGCAATTGTTTCCGGGTGCCTGGTCTGAACCAAGGGCCGCCGTGCCATTCGCTTCCAAAAATTCGAGCAAGGGAGGAACGATGCCATCAATGATGCCAATGCTGCCAGCACAGTTAATCATGGATGCACCCTGTTTTGCCACTAATACCGTTTCTTCCTTTGTTGCCTCTGTAAGGTGGACAGCAAGCAATCTATTATTCAGATACCCTTTTTCGTTTAAAAAAGGGATAGAGCGTTTGCCGTAACGCTTTTCCATTTGCAGTATTTCCCTGTCACCCTGGGCTACATGCATATGAAGCTTCGTATCGTATTTTTCAGCCAGCGCCTTTATCTCAAGCAATAATTCTAGGCTCATCATATCGGGGCCATGCGGACCGAACATACATGTAATCCGCCCATTTTCGGTTTCGTGCCACCTATTTAGTAACTTGATATTATTCTGCAGCTTTCTTTCACCAATTTCTGAATAAAAAGGATAAAGCTCACCAACCGGCACATCCCCTATATCATCAGGAATTTCATTAACCAATTCGGCGACCCTTGCCCTGGCGCCGATTTTGCTATAATTAGTAACGATTTCGTTCATGTTTCTGTCATAATCACAAAAAGTCGTGGTACCAGCTTTGATGCCTTCGATAATATTGACCATGGACCCGGCAAGGCTGTCAGCTGGTGTTACAAACTTCATAAATGGCCATAATCCTTCCTGCATCCAGTTCGTCATATCCTGCGCAACACCTCTGACAATGGCCAATCCTGTATGTATATGTGCGTCTATAAGGCCGGGCATCACCAATTTATTATTTGCATCAATATATTCTTCAGCTGAGAATTGTGACAGTACCTCATCGGTTGTCCCTACAGCTGCAATCTTATTGCCTTTTATGGCAACTGCGCCATCCTCAATCATACCCACTCCAGGCCCTTCCATCGTTAAAACAAATGCATGAGAAATAATAAAATCCGCCTTCACGCTGTTTCCTCTTTTCTGTAGAATTTTTCCTTAAAAACATTAAAAATAGGCGGGAAAGTAATCCCCGCCTTCCTTCAATCAGACAGGCTCACGCTTTAAAAAAGCTGTCATGCAGTGAATCGCTCCCCAGCCGTTCATAATTTCATCCATTTCAGCTTCGATTACTTCAATCCCATGGGACTCAAGTAATGTTTTCGTGTAGGGATTACTGGATGGCATAACGACCTTACCTGGCTCAAGAGCAACGAAGTTCATGCCCATTCCCTGCTTTAATTCAGTGATATCCGCCAGCTCTATCAGTTCGATTCCCTGATCCATTAATTGTTTGGCGCAATCATAGGTTACATGCCATGGAAAAATCAGCAGTTTATTTTTATCAACCATATTCATATACCCGTCCAAGTGGATTGATCCAAATGGTATTTGGGTTCGGATGATATTTTTGACGCCAATATTTCTTAGTTCAGCTTCAACCTGCTTTGCTCCGGACTCATTTGTTCTGCTCCCTGTACCAATTATTACGGTTTCCCGATTGATCCACATGGCACTTGCACCTTCGAAATATCCATCCCCATTAATCGTTTTGATAATAGGCACACCAAGGGAGGCGAGTGTTTTCGCAACGGCTTTTTCTTCTCCGCGCCTTGAAGGAATTGCTGGGCGGCAAACGATAGCTCCTTCCGGGGTCATGAACATTAGATCACGCATAAACATCGCATTCGGCCTGTCAGTCCGCTGATTTTCAACATAATGCACCTGAACACCGTGCTGCCTGTATATATCTGCAAGACTATCCTGCTGGGCCCTTGCCCTTTCTGGGTTAATCGGCGCACGGAAGCGGTATTCAGCAAAATTCTCCTTTGTAATTCCTTCAATCTCTTTACCCGGACGATGCATCAAAACCGCTTGAAGCTTCCCTATTTCCGAATCACAATACCAGTCACCCCAGAGCTGCTGCATTTCTGCCGAAAAACTCGACTCACACGGAAACCAGCGCTCGCCCTGTACCTTTACCTGCTGAGTTATTTTGCTCATCATCTTACTCCTTAATGATTAAGTACTTTCGATAAAAAATCCTGTGCACGTGGAGATTCAGGATTAGTAAAAAATGTTGCCGGCGGGGCGACTTCAATGATACTTCCATCAGCCATAAAAACGATCTGGTCACACATTTCCCTCGCAAAGCCCATTTCATGAGTAACTACCATCATTGTCATTCCTGACTTGGCCAGCTTCCGGATCGCATCTAGTACTTCCTTGATCATTTCCGGGTCAAGTGCGGATGTCGGCTCATCGAATAACATCACCTTTGGATCCATAGCAAGTGCCCTTGCAATCGCAACACGCTGTTGCTGTCCTCCGGAGAGCTTTGAAGGATAAGAGTGAAACTTATCCTCCAAGCCTAAGGATGCAAGCAGTTCTTTCCCTTTTTCAATTGCTTCCGCTTTATTGGTTTTCTTGACATTGATGGACGCAATTGTTACGTTCTCAAGTGCAGTTAGGAAAGGATACAAATTAAAAGATTGAAAAACGAAGCCAATTTCAGTGCGTATTTTATTGATATTTGTTTTTTTATCGTGAATGGAGATTCCGTCAACAATGATTTCTCCGCTGTCAATTTCCTCAAGGGCATTTACTGCCCGGATAAGTGTACTTTTTCCCGCGCCGCTAGGTCCGATTATTGCGTATACATTTGATTGGGGGACTTCCAGGTTAATATTGTTAAGAACCTTTAAGTCTCCAAAACTCTTTTCAACATCTTTTATCCTTATCATTTTTAGCACCTCGTTAACGTTCTGAATCTATTAAATAAGAAGAAACTATTCGCGAAGCTTAAATTTACGTTCAAAAATCCGGATGACCTGGGACAGTGTAAAGGTAATAATAAAGTATAAAATCGCTACTGCCGTCCAGACTTCCAATGAACGAAACGAAGTTACGATAAGGTTCTTCGCCACTAGCGTCAAATCAGTGACTGATATCACAGATACTAGGGACGAATCCTTAATCAAAATGATGAATTGTGATGCTAACGGCGGCAGCATTTTTCTAAATGCTTGCGGCAGGATAATCAGGCGCATTGCCTGGAAATAGGTCATTCCCGAAGAACGGGCAGATTCCATTTGTCCTTTAGGAACCGATTCAATTCCTGCACGGATAATTTCAGCTACAAAGGCTCCTGAAAACGCTGCTAAACCAAGCACTGCTGACCAATATGGCCCTAGCTGCAGGAATTTTCCTAATACAAAGAAGATCCAAAAAAGCAGGACAAGGAGCGGAACCCCTCTTATAAACTCTATATAAGCTGTTGCCAGAAAAGATATGATTTTGTACTTGGAAATCCTGCAAAGTCCCAGGATTACCCCCACCGGGATACTAATGATTAAAGCCAAGGCTGAGATTTGAAGTGTCAGCAGGACCCCGTCCAGGAGAAGACCGATATTTTGCGGAATAACACTCCAGTCGGCTTGATACATGGATATTCCTCCAATGGGATTATTTTTTCGTTTCTACCTTGTCAAGCCAATCAGCATTTTCAAACCATTTTTTACGGGACTCCAGTTCAGCCGGACTGCCAATATAGGATTCCAGGAATGAATTAATCCATTGAATAGACTTCAGGTCGTCTTTACGGACAGCGATGCCCAAGTTCTCTGATGAAATCAGGTCGTATAATCCCCGGACACTATCAGGGTTCATCAATTCATAAGTGCGCACCCCTGGCTCATCATATATAATCCCGTCAGCCTGGCCCTGAATCATCGCCATTGAAGCAGATGGAAAATCCTCGAAATCAAGAACTTCAGCATTTTTATATAGCTGTTTTGCGAGTAAGGCACCGGTGGTCCCCAAAGAAACAGCAATCTTCTTGCCTGGCTTATCAAGGTCCTGCCAGGATTTTGTTGCGGTATCCTTTTTTGGCAGCATCATTACCTGTCCGGTTTTAAAGTAAGGATTTGCAAAGCTTACAGAGAGTGCTCGGTCGCCCCTTATTGTCATTCCGGCAACAACCATGTCAATTTCCCCAGTTTGAAGCGCAGGAATTAGTCCATCGAAGCCAAATTGCTTAAATTCAACATCTACCTTTAGCGATTCTGAGATCGCCTTAGCCGTATCGATATCGTAACCAATAAAATCTCCATTCAAGTCTTTCATTTCGAATGGAAAATATCCAGGAGCAGTACCGATGATTAGTTTTTTCTTCTTCAGCACGTTATCAATTGTAGAAGGATCGTTTCCTGCTTTCTTTGTATCAGAATCATTGCTGCACCCGGTTATGACCAAAGTAAAAAGAAGCAACAGTACAAAAATCAGCCTTTTTCTCATTTTCATTCCCCTTTTTTATATATGGTTTATTAAATTGGATCCCTTTTTAAAAAAGCAGTCATGCAATGCATAGCGCCCCATCCGTTCAGTATTTCACTCATATCTGCTTCAATAGCAGCAACACCGGCTTCCTCCAGCTTACTTTTCATTTCCTGACAGCCTGATGGCATGACAACTTTACCCGGCTCAAGTGCAACAAAATTAATACAGGCCCTGATTTTGATTTCTTCAACATTGGTAGCTTCTATAATTGTAAAATCTCGTTCCAGCAGGAATTTGACTACCTCAAATGGAACCTGCCATGGGAAAATCGCAGCAGTCTTTCGATCAGCAAAATTAATCAGTCCATCCAAATGGGCATGCCCATATGGGATCTCAAAATGGAGGATTTGGCTGACGCCGATATTTCTTAGCTCTGATTCTACTTGTTCAGCGCCTGACCGATTGGCCCGTGCACCTGTTCCAAGAATCACAGTTTCACGGTCAAGCCACATTGCGCACGCTCCATCAAACCATCCATCACCATTAATGGTCTTAATAATAGGGACACCCAGCTTCGCTAGAGCAGCCGCCGCATATCGTTCCTCTCCTCTGCGGGCTGATATGCCATTCCGGCACACAATCGCCCCCTCAGGAGTCATTACTACCTGGTCTCTTACAAATAATGCATTGGGCCTGTCTGCCCGCTGTGTCTCTACATAATGCACCTGCACACCATGTTCACGGTAAATATCCGCTAATCGATCATGCTGCTCACGTGCTTTAGCGGGAACCATCGGTGATTTCCAGCGAAACGATGAGTAATTAGAATCCTTCACTTGTTCAATTTCCTCTCCGGGCCTTCTCATCAGGACAGCACGTAATTTCCCTACTTCTGAATCACAATACCAGTTACCCCACACATCCTGTATCTCTTTTGAAAAGCTTATCTCTGATGGAAACCAGCGTTCCCCTTGTACGGTGACTTTCGGCACAGATTGTCCCCCTTTCTCAAACAAACTCTCGATATTTTTCAAAAAAACATTTGTAAAAACCTGTCTGCAGTTTTCAATCTATTTACATACATAACTATGACAAGCAATCCACTTTCATTATCGAATTTTAATAAAAATAATTACGGAAAGATGGCTTAGGGCTCTAGCCTTTTGGCAACAGTGTGTTTGCATATCATCCTGAGAAACCAAAAAAAGCAGCGGCAATCCCCATGCTTCATGGAAATTTCCTGAAAACAACTAAGTCATTTTCCTGTATTCGGTTTCAACAAGCTCCTGCTAAAACAGACAGAAATAATCTAGCAGTATATAATAAAAAGTCTGAATAACAAGATAAAAGGAGTGTTCCTCTTGTTCGAACATTTTGAAATAAATTTTTCAAGAACCGTGAGAGTATATTTGCCGAAAGATTAACAGCAAGGAAGGAATCATATCCAGTGTTATACAGGCATGATGGGCAAAATTTATTTGTTAATGAGGATTGCGGTTATAGAATTTCTTAGGGAATATCGGATTTCTCGAATGAAAACAATATGGGTGTCATTATTGTTGGGGTGGATTGTAATCGCCAAGCTCTGAAGCGTCTGGATGAATATGCACCATGAAAGAGCGTGGAAATGGCCAAAGTGTTTAACGCTAAGAGCGGTGATATAGGCGGAGAAGGAAAAGAGTATATTAATTATATTGTTCATAAACTAAAGCCTTTGATTGATAAAAAATACAGAACCATTCGAACCGATGCTTCTATAGCAGGAAGCTCAATGGGCGGGCTGATCTCCACTTATGCTGCCTTTGTTTATCCGCACATCTTTAAAATATGGCTTCTGTTTCATCCGCATATTGGTTTAATCAGCAAGAGAAAGAGTCTTTGATTCAAAAGAGCGACCTCTCTAATATAGAGAAATTTTATCTGGACGTGGGCACCGACGAAAGAACGGAGAATGTGGATAGTCAACTCTACATCCAATCCAGTGAAGCAGTTTACGGTTTGCTGCAAAATTAAGTAAAAAATAGCTGGTTTGATCTCATCCAAGATGCCCGTCAGAGCGAAGGTGCCTGGAGGAAAAGGGTTCCAAATATTTTCCGCTTCCTTTTAAGTAATGTAAAACGGTTGCGAATACTGACACAGTCAGTATAGCTATTATTTTTCGTGTTCGTTTGGTTATCAATTGCTGACACAGTATTTTATACATATCCTCTTTTGATGGACGGTAATATGAAACCTAAGCAGCTTATTTGGACCCTAACTCGTCGAAAGAATAATATAATTACTATTTCCTAAATTTAGGGGGCTGACAGTAAAAGGAGGGTACAAACGCCCCATTCACTGTCAGCCTCTGCTTATCACTTTTCAATTTCGACTTTACCATTATCTGCATACAGATTATACGTTTCAATTAACCTCATGCTTTTATCCATTTCCTCTTTTTCGAATCCTATTAATTGCTCTATTTCAAAGAAATTAAAATCCATTTAAATCGCCTCCCTTGTTTCTTAATGTAAATATTACTTCATCAAGAAACAGAAGCACATTCATCGTTGGATTGATAATTACTGCAACTTTGGACTGACTTTTCTATTCCAGATACTTTTGGTAAAGTCCTCGTTCTGCGTTTTGCAAAAGCTGGTATGCCAGATACGAAATTACAAAGATAAAAATCGTGATAGATGTATTCCAAACTAGATTATCTATAAGATGATTCAGTCCCAAATGGTTTCTGGCTAAGGTCACTAAATTAATGAAAAATACATGAATTACATAGATGCCCAGTGATTTGCCCCCAACCCTAGTAATGAACATGCCTTTGCCGAGGGTTTTACATTTCAGGACAAAGAGGAATAGCATCACTGTCAGGGGAATAGTCGAGATAAAATATTCCCCATGGCTGCCTCCGCGAATTTTATCGATAAAGTAGCTCTCTCCTGCTTGTAAAAGAAAAAATACAGCCAGCAGAGATACAATAGTTATGAAAGATAGCTTCCTTAGCCTCGTAAAACCAATTGCAAAGGTGAAGCCGAGGGTCGTATAAAATAAGCCAAAAAACATGGCATCCCTTGTGGTCTCCACTTCGAGCTGATAAAACTTTGAATACGACTGGCCAAAGAGACCCATAATATTCAAGCCTAAGCTTACTAAGAACAGTAAGTAAATAAGCTTTAGTCTATAAAAAGTAAAGATGGCCAATACGCTCCAAATTAGCGCCGGTAAAAACCATAACTGATAACCGCTTGTTCCCCGTCCGTAATACACTATATTGAGAAGGGTAAATTCTTTTAAATATTTACTCCATTCCTCTTGGAAATGTCCTTGAAAGTACATTAAAATAACGTCGTATATGAAATAAAAGGCGAACCAATACATATAGAGTTTCAGAATTTTAATCATATATTTTGAAAAATACTGATCTTTGCGGCTGGTAATTGTTATCTTGCTGCCGAATAAATAACCGGAAGCAGCAAAGAAAAACGGAACCGCAAATCTTGATAAATTATCCAAAATAAAATAACCGATTTCACCATTGGCTGGAAACGTATGAATGATAACGACCGCAAATATCGCAAAAAATTTAACCAAATCAATCGCATAATTTCTCTCCATCATGTTCACCTGCATTCCACTTCTTTTACCCTTATCATTATTGACCAAAAAATAAATAGCTAATGGCTTATCATTATTAAACTTCTCTCTAATGCTCATCAAAAAATAGTTTGGCGAGTATTTCCTTGATTTTGGCGAGTATTTCCTTATTTTGGCGAGTAAATGCCCATTTTCGGCGAGTAAATGCTGAATTTTAGCGAGTAACTACCCATTCTTGGAGTTTCATCCTTGGATTTTGGCAAAGTAAGTTACTCTTTTTGGTGATTAATCGCTGAATTTTCGATGGTAAATACTTTTTTGCCGAGTAATTCCCAGAGTTTGGCGATTTAACTAGGAATTTCGGTGAAAATTTTAACTTTCAAACTTTTCAGGTTCAGAACATACTAAAGGCCAGCCAGAAATCTCCGGCTGACCAGCTTTTAATATATAAACATTTGTCATAGCGGCTGAATCCAAAGCTTCCTGAAATCGGCATGGCCAAATAATTGAAAGCGGATATCCTGTATTAAAGGGTTAAAGGTTCGATTTCGGATAGGATGATGGGTATAAAAATAGATCATTTCATTTCCTAAGTATTTTTCTATTTTATCAATAATATCTTCTCGCTCTTGCTGGCCAGATGCCCTCTTAAATTCATCGAGCAGGGAATCTATTATGGCAAAACGCTCATTGTCTACAAATCTCCGAAGCACCAGGGCCCGGTTGTAAAAGAACCCTATAAATGATAAATGTGTATCTTCAGAAGCGATTTCCTCCATCAAAACCAGGTCTGCTTCTGCTTCGAGTCTTGGGGTGTAAATTTGATCAATTTCAAAAACCACATGACGCAAATTTATACCGTGAACTTTAGCTTCCGAAACAAGCCAGTCGCCTTCAGCTATCATTTCCCGGCTTGCAATCGTGTAGAGTGTCAGTTCTTCTCCTGAATACCCAGAATCGGCCAAAAGAGCGGCCACTCTTTCGGGATGCTTTTCTTGCTGTCTTGATTTTGACAGAAAATAGCTGGATGCCTCGCTAAGGTTTTTTCTTCCTAGATCGCGCAACATCTTCTTTACATCCATCAGATGGTATATGGCCTGCCGAAAACCGGGCTGTTGAACAATATGATCCTTGTTAAAGTTGAAGGATAGAAAACGAAAGCCAGGTTCCACTTCCTTAGACTCTACTGTTGAAATTTGTTCATTACCTGCTGCAACTTGATATTTGGCATCATACACAGTATCCTTCGATACCCGCCAAAACTCAATTTCATCAATAAATGGACGCTCAAGGAAATACCGATCAAATGCTTCGAGTACCATTTTCTTGTCAGTCCGCGCTTTAAGCATAAACGGTCCAGTACCGACCCATTGGAACTCATCGAATGGAACATCTTCCGGCAATATGGATAGGTTAGCTGAGCAAAGATACCGGGAAAAAAATGGATTCGGCTTTTTTAAGTGCAGCCTGACGATGTATTTTCCTGGGCACTCCATCGTTTCAATATCCTCAACCAGCCAGTAATACGGAAGCGTTTTGTCCTGGTTTCGGGCAATCGTATAAACAACATCATAACTTGTCATGATCCGCTGATGATGAAAATAAACACCTTTTCTTAAATAAAAGGTCCAAACCCTGTGGTCAGCTGAAACTGTCCAATGGTGCGCAAGATGCGGTCTGACGGTGTCCTGATCCCTGTCATAAACGAGCAGGGTGTCTCCAAGCTGCTGAATCAATGAACATTCAAAGGTAACAGAAGTTTGGAGAGGATCAAGTGTGGTAATATCTCGGGTCATGATCGTCCTTAGAGTCTCGCGGTCACTTTCATCTGTATGCAGGCCGAACAAAGATTGGACATCCTTGGAGATAGCAGTAAACCAATTCTTCGGAATAGGCAGATGCATCAGCTGGATAACTGAATCCAATTCCTGTGCTTCTACAAATAATTGAACAGTTTTCTGTACTTCTGACTGAAAAGGTTCGTGAAAAACGAGCCGGGATGGATTTCCCCTTCCAATGCCTGGCTCATAATGTAACAGCCCCTCTTCTGCAAATTTGTTAAGTTTTCGTTTTATATTTTTTTGAGTGCAAAACCAGAGCGGTTCAAGTTCCTTCAGTTTAAATTCGGCTGTTTGCTGCTGCTCCCTCTGATAAAGCAGCGCTCTTAATTGAAAATAAGAAAAATCTCTCATAATTTCCTCCCAAAAAGGGGACATTTTTCCATGGATTATACCCTTTTTATCTCCTTTTTTTCAATAGAAAATAATAAATAAGGAGGAATGCTATTATGTTTAAAGAATTGCATCCAAATATAAAAACCAGAATTTATACTTCTTTCTTAAGCCGAGTTATCGGATCCATGATATTTCCTTTTATGGCGATTTATTTTACAAAAGAAATAAACGCAACTGCAGCCGGCATTTTGTTAATGATCCAGCTGGCAGTACAATTTATAGCCAGCTTGTATGGGGGATATTTAGCTGACACGGTTGGGCGAAAACGGATGATGGTTGCCGGCGAATGGATGAAGGTGCTGGCACTTACCGGAATGCTGGCTGCCAATTCACCTTGGTTTGTCTCCCCATGGCTAACATTCTTCATGCTGCTGATTGTGAGTATTTCCGCAGGACTTGTCAATCCGGCTGCAGATGCGATGCTGATTGATGTCAGTACGAAGGAAACTCGTGCATTTATGTATTCTATCAATTACTGGGCTGTCAACATGTCAATCATGCTCGGCCTTATCGTTGGAGGCTGGCTTTTCCAAACACGCTTCTTTGAATTGCTGTTATCATTAATTGCAATGTCGTTCATAACGCTATGGATGACTGTTTCATTGATTAAGGAAACCTACCAGGTCAAATTTGAGGAAACCTCCAAGCCATTTGGACTCAAACCGATTTTTGACAGCTACAAAACGGTAATGAGCGATTGGCCATTTATCTTGTTTACGTTAGGCGGAATTGCGGTACTTACGATTGAGTATCAGCGGAACCACTTTATTTCTGTAAAATTGGCAGAAGAAATTATTCCGCAAACTATATCTTTTCTGTGGTTTTTCCCATTAAAGATTGATGGTGTAAGGCTGCTGAGTCTGTTAACAGTTGAAAATACAATTATGATTGTGTTATTCACTGCCATTGTATCCAAATGGATCCAAAATAAAGCAGAAAAGCCAATCATGTATATAGGATTTCTTTTGTTTGGCCTTGGCTATGCGATAATGGCTTTAAGCACTAATATAACTGTCCTCTTTATTTCTGTACTGATTATTTCGGTAGGAGAGCTGTTATATGTTCCTACAAGGCAATCATTGCTCGCTGATATCGTCGATGATTCCCGCCGGGGTGCTTATATGGCATTCAATGGATTTGTCTACCAGATCGGAAAAATGCTAGGGGCAATGGGAATAATCGTAGGAGGAGTAATAGGAGGAGCCGGTATGGCAATTCTTTATATGCTTTTTGTTTTTGCCGGCATCATTTTGTCCTCAATGGCAACGAAGAAATTTGAGAAAAAGGAGAACTCGGTTTCGTTGACATAACCACTTCCACTGAAAAGAAATTCCTGAACAAATTGTTTAGATTTCCAAACTGCCGAAGAACTGTTTGGGTGGGTATAAATGGGAAAAGAATATTCTTAACTACACCCTTAAACCGCCAAGCAATTGACGGTTTAGGGGTGTAGTTATTCCGCTACCAAGGGAAGTTTTGTTTAACAAGTAATATAGATAGTTTGTACAGGGCTAAGTCTTTATTTGTTGTAAGTAATTAGGTATAATTTTGTCAATAAATATATATTACTGGAGAAATATGAACACTAAAATAGCAAACATAACACGAGGATTTTCAGCAGCTCAAATAATTGTTTTTTATTATCTATTAGCAGTGGCTCTATCAACCATTTTATTATTGCTGCCTATAACTCAAAAGGCTAATGCAGAGTTAGCATTCATTGATGCAGTATTTATTTCTATTAGTGCGGTAACTGTAACAGGGTTATCTACACTGGACATAAGTCAGCTTCTTAGTGTCCCTGGGACGTTTATTTTTGCTGTCATTCTTCAGTTCGGAGGAATTGGAATCATGGCTTTCGGAACAATGCTATGGCTTTTATCCGGAAAGAAAATAGGGCTCAGGGAACGAATGCTCATGACAACAGAACAAAACCAGGCGACTGTATCCGGAATCGTTAGGCTGATACGAATGATTCTCTTTTTCTTTGTTGTGATTGAATTAATTGGAGCTGTGGTATTGGGTACATATTTCCTGAAATTTTTTCCGACCTGGCAAGAGGCTTATTTACAGGGCTTCTTTGCCTCTGTGTGTGCCACGACAAATGCTGGTTTTGATATTACGGGAAAATCGCTAATCCCGTTTGCAAAGGATTATTTTGTCCTGAGCTTTAATATGGTACTGTTTATGATCGGGGCACTTGGATTCCCGGTCCTGATGGAGGTGCGAGAACGGTTTAGCCATAGGGGAAATATACCGTTCAGGTTTACTTTGTTTACAAAAATCACAACCGTTACTTTTTTCCTGCTGATCGTAATAGGAACCATTTTTATCTATCTGTTTGAGTATAGTCATTACTATCAAGACAAGGCCTTGCACCATTCCTTCGTCCATTCTTTGTTCTATTCTATATCATCGAGAACTGGTGGAATGGCAATAAACGATGTCAGCGAATTTTCGGCACCCACACTTTTGTTTCTCAGTATCCTGATGTTTATCGGGGCATCCCCTAGCAGTGCCGGCGGTGGAATCAGGACAACCACGTTTGCAGTGATGCTGCTCACCATTTATTATTATGCGAATGGGAACAGGACGATAAAAGTATTCAAAAGGGAAATCGATGAAGTGGATATCATCAAGTCATTCGTCGTCTTCACAACAGCCATACTCCTCTGCTGTGTCGCAGTAATCATCCTTATGAACGTTGAGCCCGACTTTTCCTTAATGGAAATTATATTTGAAGTTTCATCCGCTTTTGGCACCGTGGGTCTTTCACTTGGGATCACTCCGGATCTAACCACTGCCGGGAAAGTCGTGATTATGATGTTGATGTTTATAGGAAAAATTGGGATGTTCACCTTCTTATTCTTTATGGGAGGAAAACCAATCAAAAACGCATATCACTACCCAAAAGAGCGAATCATTATCGGATAATGATAGAGAGTTAAAAGCTTTTTTAAAAAATAATGTTTCTCCAAAGACTGGAAAAATTCCTGAACAAATTGTTCAGGAATTGTTTTTTTTATCCTACATTGGGAAGCCAATTGGCATTTGCTGCCCAGGGAATTGCTGGGCAAGCAGCGCCCGGTAATGATATGCTCTAGCCTTATGCTCGCTTTCTTTTTCACCATAACTGAAATATGCCCTCGGATCCTCTGCGCATGTCTCTTACATTCTCTTAAATTCCTCTGAACATCCTAAATGGTACAAAAACTGATTGTAAAGCTCTTGATATCCCATGGTGTATCCTCCTCCAGAATTGCTAAGCTAACAAAATCAATGTATGAATGCAATATGGATGAAGTGCCTGGCAATTGAGAAGAGCGGAGGCGCCCTGGCTGGAGCTAGACATCTGTACTCGTTCAATAAGTTAATCTTTCTTATTTTGAAAATAAAAACACCCCAAATTGAGGCGTTTATTTGAAATAAGCTTATTAACCTTTAGCTCTGTAAACATTGGCAGGGTCATTATTTTCAATAAAAAAAGAGGTGATCACTGCAAAGAAACTACCAACAAACCCGAATAAAAATAAATGGTGCATTCCTGCCATAAAGTCTGTTCCGCCAGCTAATAACGCTCCCATAATCGTTACCCCAATGGCTGTTCCCATATTGCGGCAAAACATGAAGAACGAAGTGGAAATCCCCTTTTCATGTTCCCCGACCAGCTGCTGGCAGCCAATAACTCCAACCGTAGATAATAAACCAAACGCCAGTCCCTGTATTGTCATTATGAGCAATACATACCAAAAGCTGTAACTTTCATCTAATATCCACAGCAAAAGTCCTGAAATAAATAGTAAAAAATTTCCAACTACCAGCAATTTCCGGTAGCCGTATTGTATGATCCATTTGCCGGCAGGAACGGCAGCTGCCATCCAGCCTGCCGACATACCAAGAAGAACGACACCGCTTAAGAAAACAGAAAGTCCTGATATATCCTGAAGAAACAGCGGAATGAAGCTGGATGTGCCGAATAAGGCGGCTGTACCAATAAAGCCATTAATATTGATCCACGAAATCGTCCTGTTTTTAAACATAGAAAGCGGCACAATTGGGGACTCTTGTTTTCTTTCATAAAAATAGAAAACAGCTATCAATACAATTCCCAATAAGCTGTATAAAAGCTGATTTTCTTTTACAATAGTCACTAAGAGAAGGAAAGTAATACCCGCACCAAAAAGAATTGCTCCTATATAATCAACACTTGCCCCTTTTGGCTGATAGTCTTCCTTATATGGCATCAGTGTTATGAAAGCAATTGCGCAAACAGGCAAGTTAATGAAAAAGATCCATCTCCAGGTCATATACTCAACGAAGAATGCCCCCAGCATTGGGGCAATAATAGCGGAAATCCCCCACATCGCTGAAAATAAAGCCTGTATTTTCCCCCTTTTTTCAATTGGAAAAAGATCTCCGGCAATAATT
Organism: Bacillus sp. M6-12; assembly: GCF_002860285.1. Lineage (GTDB taxonomy): Bacteria > Bacillota > Bacilli > Bacillales > DSM-1321 > Peribacillus. Next base: position 87,491 of record NZ_PGVF01000009.1, on the reverse strand, counting down.
GCAGGAAAAGGCATCATAAATCCGGCACCAATCCCTTGAATGGCCCGGAAAATTACCAGTTGAACCATATTCCCTGAAATCCCGCATAGAAGTGAACCTATTAAAAATAATATAATTCCTGAGGCGAAAACTTTTTTTCTCCCGAAAATGTCAGACAATCTGCCGGCCACCGGTGAAAGAATCGTAGTCGTAATCATATATGATGCAAACGACCAGGCATACAGGTCAAACCTGCCAAGCTCATCCGCAATAATTGGCATCGTTGTATTCATAATTGTTGAATCGATTGATGCCACCAGCATTGCAAGCACAATGCTTACCATTACCGAAGTTCTGCTTTTCATTTAAGTATCCCCTTTTTTTCAATCTGAACAAGGTATTATAACATGGCAAGTCCAATATTTGGTATTTCCCTGCTCAGGCTTTGCTAGAAAGTATGCGTTTTAGGCAAACATAATGCTCTTGCTTACTTATTTTAAAATAGAAAAGTATAATAAATAGACTACGACGCAAATAAAAAAGGGTGTTAATAATGAGGAGATTTATTATTGTTGGCGCAGGGATTCTTGGGGCTTCTACTGCTTATCAGCTATCTAAAAACGATGCCCAGGTTGTTATTGTTGACCGGAAAGACAAAGGACAGGCTACTGATGCAGCTGCAGGCATTGTCTGCCCATGGCTTTCACAGCGCCGAAACAAAGCATGGTATCAGCTGGCCAAGTCTGGAGCACGATTTTATCCTAACCTTATTGAAGAACTGGAAAAGGCTGGAGAAACGTCAACAGGTTATGCCCAGGTAGGTGCTATTAGCATACATAACGATCCCGAAAAACTAAACAAAATGAAAGAACGCGCTTCGCTCCGAAAGGAAGATGCTCCGGAAATTGGTATGGTAAGCCGTCTTTCCGCGGAAGCGACAAATTCGCTGTTTCCTCCGCTCACAGATGGCTATGCGTCTATCCATATCAGTGGTGCAGCCCGTGTCGACGGCAGAGCACTCCGGGATTCGCTCCTGCGCGCTGCCAAGAAAAACGGTGCCGTTCTTATCCAGGCCGACGCCACACTTCTCTTTGAAGGAAGCAAAGTAACGGGTGTTAAAGCAGGTGATCAGCAGTTTACTGCTGAGGCAGTGATAGTCTGTGCCGGTGCATGGGCAAATCAACTGTTGAAGCCGTTAGGCGTTCAATTTAATGTAAGCTATCAAAAAGCACAAATCGTCCATCTTGAGCTTCCAGAAACGGATACAAATAACTGGCCGGTTGTTATGCCTCCCCACGACCAATATCTCCTCGCCTTCGAGAATGGAAGAATCGTCATCGGAGCAACCCATGAAAATGACATTGAAGGATATGATACCCGGGTTACCGCAGGCGGCTTGCAGGAAGTCATTAATAAAGCACTGGACGTGGCACCCGGTTTGGCTTATGGCAGCTTTGTTGAAGCAAGGGTCGGGTTCCGCCCCTTCACTCCCGGATTCCTCCCTGTCATTGGCGGGCTCCCCGGCTGGAATGGAATTTTAGTGGCGAACGGTTTAGGAGCTTCAGGCTTGACAATGGGTCCCTTCATCGGATCACAGCTCGCAAAGCTGGCACTCGGTGAGCAATTGGAAATAGATTTAAATAACTATAATGTTAATGGAGCACTGGAGGATTGAATTTCCAGGTGCTTTTTAGTTCCCAGATTTCCTGCAATGTGCAGTTTCAATTTACAACAAGGGCTTATGTAAAAGCAATTTTAGGGGAACTTCGGATAAATACCCTAAGTTTCACTTATTCGCTCACCCCTATGCCTTGCTGAACTTTATTACATCTGTTACAGGAACTATTACTAAAATTTAAATATCTTTTATAAGAATAATTTCTTTGAATTCATAACCCTTTAAAAATGTAAGCGTTTTTAATTTATCAGAATTAAAAAAGTTATTTACATATTCAGAAAACTTATGTTAGGATAACAAAATCAACTAAGACCAGATCATAGGTTTTTGAAAGAAGGGTGAAGAAGAAATGAAAAAATATGTTGTAGACCGAATGTATAAAGCTTCCACCGGGATAGCAAATGCTGTTTTGGTTACTTTGGGAATTGGATTACTTTTTGAAACGTTCGGGAAATTTATCGGTTGGGAAGCTTTTATTGGAATCGGTTCTGCAGCAAAGGTTTTGCTTGCACCGGCAATAGGTGCAGGAATTGCTTATCAATTAGGCGGAAATACGCTGGTTATATATAGTGCGATGGCTTCCGCTGCAGTAGGCGGGAATGCGATACATCAAACTGCTGAAGGTTTGTTCACGATTGTCCCCGGCCAGCCGGTCAGTGCCGTTCTTGCTGCTGCCATAGCTACTTATGTAGGAAAAAGGCTAACTGGAAAAACAAAGCTGGACATGTTTGCGATTCCAGCTGCTGCCACCCTGGTTGGTGGTGTAGCCGGTGTAGGATTGGCTGCTGTTACAACGCCTTTGCTGCAATGGCTTAGCGGACAAATCACTTCATCGGTACAGGGTTCCCCTATCATTGCGTCCATGGTCATTTCATTGGTTTGGAGCATCTTGCTGATGACTCCCGCTTCATCCGCAGCCTTGGCAATAGCCTTACAAATGGATCCAGTCTCGAGCGCTGCTGCTCTAATTGGCTGTACAGTTCAATTTGCAGGTTTCACTGCAATGAGCCTGCGCCAGAATGACCTGGGCGGATTTTTGGCTCAATGCTTTATTACACCAAAGGTCCAGTTCCCGAATCTTATTAAAAATCCGAGGCTTGTAATACCGACTTTTGTGGCAGCAATTATCTGTGCACCCATTGCTACGATTGGATTTGACTTTCAGGTTTCATACGAGCTAGCCGGACTGGGGCTGAATTCCTTAATTGCTCCACTTAATATCTTAGCGACACAGGGCATTACAGGATTCTTAATTTATATCGCTGTAGGAGTAATTTTGCCGATTGCCATCACCCTTGGATTATACATGCTTATTAAAATGGCAGGCTGGGCTAAGACTGGTGATTTGCATATGAAGGTCCAATAAACTTTATAGCAGCTAGCCGTAAAAAGGCAGATAATTTCACCCAATTAAGAGATATATTGTCTGCATAAATAATAACAGATAAAAATGAAAGCCCGCCTCAAAATTCAGGCGGGCTTCACTTTTGTTTATCTAACCCCCATTTGTGCTTTTCTTATTAAAATCAGCGATTAGGATAACTACCCATTTAAACCTATTTAAAATGAAGTAAGAATTCTTCCAGACGTTTGGAACCCAGCCCCCTGCCTTCTAATCCCAAAATGGCTAATATTATAAAAAAATTAAGGAACTAAACGCTGCTGCGATCCCTCTCAAATTTTTTAATCAAATTATGTTACATAGATAACAATTTAGTAACAACTTTTAGAAATAAGTTTATACAGGTATAGGAAGGGAAAATTTTATCGCATTCACTTTTTTACTTTAACGGATGAAAGGAAGGTGTAAAAGGGTTATGCAAAGGTATTTAATTTTAGAATTTTAAAATAGGAGTGATGAATTTTATGAGAACGCTATTTTCTATGTTGGCAGTTATTACGCTTGTGTTAAGTCTTGGTTTTACTAATTCCGATGCAAAGGCTGCCCCGCTTGCTGAAGGTTCCAAAGGTGCAGAAGTAATCCATTTACAAACCATTCTGAAGAAAATGGGATATTTGCAAGCGGGAGCAACCGGATATTTCGGCCCTTTGACAACCAATGCAGTGAAACAATTTCAGCGGGATTTTAATATTGATGCAATCGGATTGGCTGGAACAAAAACGCTCAGCATGTTAAATAATGTGAATAAAATGGCCAACATCGTAAATGGAGAAGCCCGCGGAGAAAGCTATAAAGGCCAGGTCGCTGTTGCGGCCGTGATTCTCAACCGGGTCGATTCAAACAAGTTTCCCGACACTATACATAAAGTAATAACAAGAAAATGCTTTTACCGCCCTAAATGATGGACAATATTACTTGAAACCAAACACTTCGGCTTACCGCGCAGTTAAAGACGCCTTTCGTGGATGGGATCCTACCTACGGCTCGCTTTACTACTATAACCCAAAGCTGGCTACTGATGATTGGATTTTCACACGTGAGACATCAATACAAATTGGCAGCCATTATTTTGCCTACTAAGATTATTTATGGGCATCTTCTCAGGAGGATGCTTTTTAAGTATGTTCAAATAAGCAAGTCTGATCTAACTTAGCCATTGGAAGTGCCCTTTTTAGTCTAATTCCAATATATCCATTTTTTTTGATATAACAAAAATCACTTTTTTCTGGTATAATAGCAATATAGAAAAGGTGATGATTATGAATTATATTATCGTTGATGTGGAGAGAAATAGTTTTAACTATGCAACAGATAAACCAAGTGAAATAGTTGAAATAGGTGCCGTCAAAATCAATGATGATGGCAATATTATTGATACATTTTCCACTCTTGTCAAACCCTCCTGCCCTCTATCAAAGTTCACTATTAAGCTTACTCACATAACAGAAGAAATGATTTCAGAAGCACCGGCCTTTGAAGAAGCATATAAGAAATTCGTTCAATTTTTAGGAGACAGCTATGTATTTGTTTCCTGGGGTAAAGAGGATTACCGTTTTTTCCAATCAGATTGCCAGCTATTTGGACAAGATCTATTTCAGCCTGACAGATTATTGGATATCCAGGAAGTTTATATGTACGGTGTGTTAAAAGCCTTCAGTACACCAAGCCTTTCATCAGCACTTGAATATCTGGATATTGAAGAAAATGAGCACTCCCACCGCGCGCTTAGTGATGCAGAAAGCACTGCGAAAATATTCAGCAGGCTAAACAGCTTATTGGATATACACAGCGTCCAGAAACCTAAACGGTTCGCCCAGGAACTCTATTTTCTTAATGGAACAATTAATAACTCCGGGAAAAAGAAATTTTCCAAACTTATCAAAACGGTTATTAGCAAAACCGGCAACCTCCATATATCCTGGCAGGAGTTTAAATCTCATCCAAAATGGATGGAATACAAGGATGACTTTTCTGTCGATAATGTCCTCGAAAAGTTTTATGAAAAGCAATTCCCTAAATTTAAAACCAACGTTATAAACAACCTCATGCAAAAGACAAATGCAGTAAAGACTGTCTAGCTTGCATACTGAGTCGCAACTTGGCTGGTATTGCAGGCTTTTTGTTTTGAGAAAAACCTGCAAAGCCAAGCTTAACTGATCTCTGTCGCCTGATATCATTCTTTTTCATTATCCTTTTTGATTTTATTCCCTTCCGGATTATCACCCATTTGTTCATAAAAATCTTCCTTTTTTAAACCTTGGCTGCCGTTTTGTTTGGCATCCCGCGCAAAATCCTCACCAGGAGGATTCTTACCGTTTCCCTGCTTTGATTGGTTCAGACCTTTTCCATTATTGCTCATTAATTTCCCCTCCCTCTCGTTAAGCTTTCCATATTTACATAACCGATATTGAAAATAACTAAACAAAATATGATCCAAATTCATGTAAGTACTTTTATCAGCATCTTCCTGGGATTGGAGACCATGTTCCTGCCCTAGTCTAATATTCCCGAGATGAACAAGTAGCGGCGAATTCTCTGGCAATGTATACTCAAGTAAGATATCAAGCAGACTTATCTCAACTGCTAAAGCAAATACATAGATAGCTAAATCTAAACCGTTCATTTTCAAGGAGGAACAATTTATGTTTACGACCATTCCGCCAAAAGGAGATTACATCCTTTTTAGCGATGAAAGCGAATATATCTCCAAGCTCAAAGATTGGGGCCTTTTGTCAGCCAATGCGAAAACGCCTAAGCATGAATATCTGTATAAGCGGGACAATACCACTTATACTGTTACAATTACTGGCTATGAAGCTGCCGGCTCGCATGAAACAGCGGTAGTCTCATTTTCCAATGAGGCCATGCATTGTGTCCACCCTGCTTACCTAAAGGAAATGCAAAGCAGTTCTTTTGGTCGGGAGTCTGTTTTAGACTTGCCAGAATCCCCTTCAAATGAGGAACTGCCAGTAGCTGGCGAGACTCCGGAAATTAAAGTTGCGAATGAAAAAGGCGGCAAAAAAGCATCAAAGGAAAAACCCAAAAAAGCTGTTCTGGATTTACCTGAAGAGAAAGTTCCATTTGAAGCAGTTGTCAAAGAGTTTTCCACGAAATACAACCACTTCAACGAAACCGAAGAGGAAATCCTGATTTTTGAAAATGTTAAAATTACAGGAGAAAATCCGCTGGAAGTTGGAGAAGCCTGGTGCGGCTATAGCAAAACACTGAAAAAACTTGAGCTTGCGGCTGGAGATGCTATTGTGTTCGATGCGAAAATCGTCGATAGAAAGCTCAATAAAGATATACGGTATAAAATAAATAATCCTTCTAAACTCAAGAAACAATCCTAACCGCTGAGAAAAGAGTACATAAAAAAGGCTGATTTTTTAAACGGGATATATTTTGAAACAGTAACGTTGCCTCTCTTAGCCATTCACCTGCTTAAGGGAGGTTCCCTTTCTGTTACATTTCCATATTTGGTGTGTATGCAACCTCCAGCACATAACGGTCTGGATCACGAAAATCAATCGTGTAATAGCCTTGCGAATAGTTATCCGCATCAATTGGACCTCTTATGATTTCTGCATTCTGCTTTTTCAGATAAAGATATACCTCGTCCACGATGCTTCGCTCGACTGCCTGAAAACAAATATGCCTTGGTCCAGCTGTATCCTTTCTCGATACCTTTGCTTCCTTAAAATAAATCTCAATGGTGCCTGTACTAAATGCAGTTTTATTTAAGCGATTCCAGCCAATAGTTTCAAAAAACCCGCTGTAAAAGGCTAATGATTTTTCCAGATCTGAAACCCAGAATTCAATATGATTGATCCCCGGTTTCCACATATGTATCCTCCCCTTTTAGCTTTTACTTTTCATTCCTTTTTCAACAAGCTTCTCCCACATGTTCCAAGGCAAGATGTTCTTGAAAAAAATTCTCATTTTCACACCTTTTCCAATCGGATGTCGGAGCGGAACTCCTTTTTGCTCTGCAAGATCAGCTACTTTATTGGCTACATCCTGCGGATCCCCATACTGTGGCTCATTTTTTTGGAGATGGCCTTCAATTTTTTTCATATAATCATAGTACGGCGAGTCAGCTTGCAATGATTTCCCGGTTACCTGCTTGCCGCTTGACCAGATGTTCGTTCTGTACGAGCCGGGTTCAACTAAGGCAACCTCAATTCCAAATGGCTTTACTTCTAGTCGGAGGCACTCGCTCCAGCCCTCAACAGCATGCTTGGAAGCCACATAAGGCGATAAACCCGGAAATCCGATTTTGCCGCTGATGCTGCTGATATTAATGATCTTCCCTTTACGCTGCGTCCTCATATATGGCAGAACTGCCTGGGTTACTGCCATCAGGCCAAACACATTTGTATCAAACTGCCGCCTGTATTCTTCGATTGGAATCTCCTCTGCAAACCCGGCACCAGCATAGCCTGCATTATTCACTACCACATCAACACGGCCCAGATTATCAAGAAACACCCTAAATTTATCTAATGATTCTTCGGACACGACATCCAGCTGATGGATTTCAAGATTTTTCCTTACGCCAAAAACTTCGGCTTTTTCCAATAATTCAAATGCTCTTTCCCGGCTTCTCATGGTGGCTATAACCTGAAAGCCACGTTTGGCAAGCTCCAAAGAAATCAACAAACCAAATCCGCTTGATGATCCTGTCACGATAGCAATTTCTTTTTTCATTTATAATATTTTCTCCTCCATTCACTATTAAATTAGCAATTTCGCGAGCAAAATAACAGCAAACGCTAATGGTGCTTGCAAAATAAACACTGTGATGAAAAAAAAGATAAATTTCCCTGCAGTCAAAATACCTTCATTTCGCAATTTTCAATAGTAATAATTTCTTCAACGTCGTGAATGAAATAGACGATTGAGAACTACATTATCAGCATTTTTATTTTACACTCATTATTTTCTCCTTTTATTCTCACACAGAAGCAGTTTTCCATCTAATATATATTACTCCCCTGCGGCAAAAATCCTTTATATTACTTTCTTTACTTCTTACTAAAACCTGTTTAGATTTATAGAAACTACCTTGTCAGGAGCCATGGGCGTACATAAGGCAATGACAAAGCATGACATAAACAAAATCTGTAAGTAGTAGAGTTTCCAGCACTTCCAAGAGCGGGAGAAATATATTCAGGAAGCTATTCTACTCTGGTTAAGCAATAATAGAATTTTCCACGGCAAACATTAATAAAGTTACCCTAAAAATGAAGGCACTCTCCCAGGCTGCAAGAAAAATTGTTACATCAAAATGGTGGAGCAATATGTTAATTAGTAAATATACGGTCATAGGAACACAGTGCTTCGTTTTAGTACTGTGTTTCTTTGTACTGTTTACCTCAATTTCATTCAATTTTCTCTTCGGTGATTTTTTTACCGTTTTTTGGTCATAATTTTAATGATTCCAAAAAAAGAGGTGGCTACGTGAAACGTAAAGTCATTATTGCGCTTGCTATTGTTTTTGTATTATTTATGGCTGCTTTATTCTTTTATTTCCTTTCAAAGGGAGATTCTTCGCGCTGGCAGCTTGCGCTTGGTGGAGTGCTAGTTAGTGCCCTGCCTATTTTGCTTTTGTTTCCCAAAAAAAATCCTTTCAACATTCCCATCATTATCGGTTATTATATTGCGATCTTTTGTACAACGTTTTTAGGTTCAATCGCTAAATTTTACCTTCATCACTTGTGGTGGGACACGACAATCCATTTTTACAAAGGCGGACTGGTTGGATTTATAGCGATCGCACTTTATAAGCTTTTCATTCCTGGAAGGGAGCGGGAAGATGTCTCTAAGATGATCCTTTTTCTGTTCGTTCTATCACTTGCCGTTGTTTCCAGTGTGCTTTGGGAAATTTATGAATTCGTCGGGGACCTCTTCTTTACTCATACGATGCAGCTGGGTGGCAATAAGGATACTATGTATGATCTGCTCGCAGGAATGGCGGGCGGCCTGCTAATCGCGATTTATGCCTGTGTGAAAAAGGCAAAGATATAAAAACTGGAGGTGAAAATGTGAATCGTAAGCTGGTTTTAATACTGAGCTTGCTGTATGTACTGTTTATGGCAGGTCTCGCTGTCTTCTATTACACATCAGGTGAATCGTTTAAATCGCTGGTCGCCATAGGGGGTGCCGTTTGCGGTGCTATCCCTTTATTATTGGCGCTATTTACAAAACTTCAATTTAACCAGCCATTGATTTTTTCTTATCTAATATTTCTTTTTGCATCACAATATCTAGGTTCGATTCTAGGCTGGTACGGGCTTGGCTGGTGGGACACTTTTCTGCATGTGCTAAGCGGAGTGCTTCTCGCTTTTGCTGCTATAGCATTGTATGAACGCCTGGCCCACAGAAATGCAGGAGAACACATTTCACCTTGGTTCGTCTTTCTCTTTACATTTTCCTTCTCCGTACTGGGCGGAGTCATTTGGGAATTCTATGAATTCGGATCTGACCAATTATTCGGAATGACATTGCAAGGAGGTGGCAATAAGGACACGATGTCCGATTTAATAGCAGACAGTGCAGGCGGACTAATTGTAGCTATTTGGGCTGGGATTAGGACAAAAAGAAAATTGAATTCGCTATAGTTGACTCTTTCCGAATGGACGCAATAAAACGGCCTGCTATTTCAGGCCGTTTTATCGAATCAGGTATAAAAAGGATTTTTAATTCAAGATCGAGATTACATTTCTGACAGACTGGGCTGAGCGGTCCAAGGCCGTTTTTTCCTCGGCTGTCAACGGAATTTCGATTATGCTTTCAATACCGTCCCCACCTATGATAGTTGGTACCCCCAGATAAAGGTCATTGTATCCATATTCCCCTTCTAGGAATGCTATCGAAGGCAGTACCCTTTTCTTATCTTTAAGGATCGCTTCAGCCATTTGTACCATTGATGCTGCTGGTGCGTAATAGGCGCTTCCCTGGCCCAGCAAATTAACGATTTCTCCTCCGCCTTTTCGCGTCCGTTCTACAATCGCATCAATTCGTTCTTTTGGGAGGATTTTATCCAATGGTATTCCGCCTATATATGAATACCTTACTAAAGGAACCATATCATCTCCATGTCCCCCTAGTACAAAACCGCTTACATCCTCTATGGAAACGTTTAGTTCCTGTGCGACAAAAGTGTTGAAGCGCGCTGTATCCAATACTCCTGATTGGCCGATAACGCGATTTTTAGGAAATCCCGTAATCTTATAGCATACATATGTCATTGCATCAACAGGGTTACTCAATACGATAATATAACTATTTGGTGCATAGCGTTTAATATTTGCGGATACTTCTTCCATGATCTTTGCATTGGTTGCCACCAAGTCATCGCGGCTCATTCCCGGTTTCCGGGGCAGTCCGGCAGTAATCAGCACTAAATCAGCATCTTTAATATCCTCATAGCTGGATGTGCCAGTTATGTTTGCATTATATCTCTGGACAGGGCTTGCCTGAAGTATATCCAATGCTTTACCCTTTGCAGGGTTTGTCTGTGATGGAATATCGAATAATATGACATCCCCCAGTTCTTTCTGCGATAGCAGGAGGGCAGCTGTTGCACCGGTAAAGCCAGCTCCAACTACAACTATCTTGCGCCGTTTAAATGCCATTGCGTTGTCCTCCATTATTAAAAGCTTCCAGCCTCTTTTTACTCATTTTTTGAAGGCGGCTCCTCTTGCAGCGTGTTTGGGGTGTTAACATTACCTGTCTTATTTTTTGACTTTGCCTCTGGCTTTTTTACTGGCGGGGCAGGAGATGCCTTTTGATCTTTCAGCAGCATGTTTCCAATCCCCTCGTCCGGGTTTGGAATAACATGGAATGATACTAGTTCCCCAACTCTCTTGGCTGCTTCCTTTCCAGCGTCTACCGCTGCCTGTACAGCACCGACATCACCTTCTACCAGTACGGAAACTAAAGCTCCGTCAATTTTTTCCTGCTTTACCAATCGGACATCAGCTGACTTTACCATCGCATCTGCTGCCTCAATGGAACCGATAAGACCTCGTGTTTCAATCATTCCTAACGCTTTTGCCAACCAAATCACCTCTTCTCTGTGTCAATAGAGTCTATAATTCCGATAATGAGAGCATCAATGGGCAGGTTTTGCTCCGGCTCCATATTTGCAGCTGCACTTCCTGTGGTGACCATAACTTTATCGCCAACACCTGCACCAATTCGGTCCACCGCAATAAACGGTGTTCCTGCTGCAGTCTCATCGGGGAGTTCAGGCTGAACAATTAAGAACTTTAACCCCCGGAGATTCTCCTCTTTACGGGTTGCCCAGACATTTCCGATCACAGTACCAATTTGCATGTAACTACCGTCCTTCCTAATCAATCACCGAAATGGTTTTCCCCAAATCCCTTGCAGTGTCGCGCGCTAATGGTGTGACTATGGTTTTGGCAGAGATCTTAATGTCTTGTTCGGTGCTGGCCTGAACTTCCTTTTGGGATAACAACTTGCCTTCAAAAGAAAGAGCTTGCTCAGGCTGTTTAAGGTTCTGGCCGGCAGACTCCAAAAAATTTGTCAGGGATTCAATTTTCACCCCGTAAGTTTGAAGTCTTTCCTTATATTCCAACAGCTGGGCTGCATAAGCATTTTTGGTTATCTGATCATCAGCTAAGATGGCATTCTCCAGTAAAGTGTCAGGAATTAAGGTAACCTCGGACCCCTTCAAAAGATATTTAGCAAGTAAACTGCTTTGTGAAGTGTCGGCAATCCCCAATGCACCTTTCACCAACAGATCTTGATCAGCATTTAAAAAAAGAACTGCATGGACAGCTTCCTTTGGATCACTTGCACTTGTAAAAAGTACATTCCATTTAGATTCAAGCTGCTTCAGAGATGATATATCAATCTCCTTGTCACCTTTTACAACCATTAGATTAGGTTTGGAGTGCAAAAAATTCTCGGCTGATTCAGCCACATTCATTTTTGTTAAAACTTCAAAAACAATTTTCTCTATCAATTCCCGGCTAATCATGTTAATCCACCATATTTTGAAAGGATTCCTGTGGTACCGGATGCAATCAGGGCTGCATTGGCTTCATCGGTATCAATATGCATTTCAAGTCTATACCGCGGAGAAATCCGTATCAGGACTTTTTCCATTGTTATTGGGCGTTCTCCTTCAGTGGTTACTTTGACGTACTCACCATTTTCCACACCAAATCCGGCTGCGTCTTCTTCCGACATATGGATATGGGCCTGGGCTATGATTAGGCCTTCCCTTTTATATACACTTCCGTTAGGACCAACAAGGGTAATGGGAGCAGAAGCTTTTATATTCCCCGATTCCCTCAATGGCGGCCTGGCACCAAGCTTAATGGAATCTGTTTTACTTATTTCAACCTGTGTCAAATTTCGTGCAGGACCAAGAATCCTAACTTTTTCAATGCTTCCCCTGGGTCCGACAATTGTAATGGTTTCATTTGCGGCAAATTGTCCCGGCTGTGATAAGTCCGCCTTTTTTGTAAGTGTAAAGCCCTCACCGAAAAGTATTGCTAAATCTTCTTCATTAAGATGGCAATGCCTGGCAGAGACGGCTATCGGAATAGATTGATTGTCAGAGGCAATGCCAGTTAATCGCTGGATTACCTCTTCGACAACCTTTTGTATGGCTTGCTGATTCATTCGCTAAACCCCGATTATATTTCGATATCGAACTTTGGCAAAATGCTCTCCAGTTCGTTGTGAGGGCGTGGAATTACATGCACGGAAAGCAGTTCGCCAACGCGCTGTGCAGCCGCTCCACCTGCGTCAGTAGCTGCTTTTACAGCTCCAACATCACCGCGGACCAATACAGTTACGATACCGCCTCCAACATGGACCTTGCCTACCAGATGTACATTTGCTGCCTTTACCATTGCGTCTGCTGCTTCAATAGATGCCACTAATCCTTTTGTTTCAATCATACCTAATGCTGTTAATTCTCTTGCCATTTGAAATTCCTCCTAATTAGTTGGTTTGATATTTTTTGATTACTTGATTCACCATTTCAGCAATTGCTTTTGGATCAATATTGACCGAGGGCTGAATTTGTTTTACAACCCTGTCAACGATTTCATTTACGGAGTCGCCTGATTGGATGGAAGCAGCTGCAGACTCATTTTGAGAAGGTGCTGGAATGGACACATCCTTGATTCCGTATGCCATTCTTTTAATATTGATTAAATGTCTCGCTGTTACATTGTCTGAGGTGATATTACCGCCAAAGGACCCGCAGCCCAGTGTCAGGGAAGGCATCAAACCTGTAGTTGCCCCAACTGCACCAATGGACGACAGTGTATTAACCATCATTCTTGAAACAGGCATTTCTAGGGCAAACTCTCTGGCGATATTGTCATCACTGGTGTGCAGTGATAAACTGTGCCCTCTTCCACCCAAATTCAGCAGCTTCCAGCAAAGCTCTTTTGCTTCCTCATAAGTTTCTGCTGTATAGAGCGCGAAAATCGGTGAAAGCTTTTCAATTGAAAACGGAATATTTTTCCCAACCCTTGTTTCTTCTGCGACCAGAAGCCTTGTAGAAGAAGGAACATTTACACCTGCCATTTCAGCAATTTTTACAGCACTCTGGCCTACAATGTCAGGATTTAAATGCCCTGGTGACGGAGAAATAATTTTTTCAAGGCGATTTTTTTCTTCCTCATTCAAAAGGTATGCCCCATTGTTTTTCAGCTCTCTTAACGCCATTTGCTGAATATTTCGGTCAACAATGATTGACTGTTCAGTTGCACAAATCGTCCCATTATCAAACGTTTTGCTTTCAACTATCATTTTAACTGCCCGTGAAACATTTGCCGTCTTTTCTAAATAGACCGGAACATTTCCCGGACCTACCCCGTAGGCTGGCTTGCCGGAACTATATGCAGCACGAACAAGTCCCCCGCCCCCGGTTGCCAAAATTAAGTTTACATCTTTATGTTTCATCAATTCATTTGTTGCAGCCATCGATGGCTTTGATATCCACCCAATCAAACCTTCAGGCGCCCCGGCCTCAATGGCAGCCTCGAGACAGATCTTTAAGGCTTCCACAGTGCAATTAACAGCACGCGGGTGTGGGCTGACGACTATTGCATTCCTTGTTTTCAGTGCAATCAAAGCTTTAAAAATGGCTGTTGAAGTAGGATTTGTGGTCGGGATAATGCCCGCAATTATACCAAATGGCGCTGCTACCTCGACTATCTTTTTAACAGGGTCTTCGTTAATAATCCCTACTGTTTTTTCATTTTTAATAGATTCATAAACAGCACGGGAACCTACTTCATTCTTTATTTTTTTATGTTCCACAATACCCATTCTTGTTTCATCTACAGCTAATTTTGCCAGTTCAAGCGATTTGCTGAATGCAGCATCTGCAGCTCTTTTTACTATTGCATCCACTTGTTCCTGAGAATACGCCAGGTATTTCTGCTGTGCTTCTTTCGCCTTTTGAACCGCATCCCGCATTTCCTGGATCGATTGGAGATCTTGGTCAAACTGCAATTCTTTCACTCCTTCCCTCAACTTCTATATATTTAGAGCTTTTTTGGGTTTTGAGAGATACCCATTATGGCATCCCTGAATGCATCCGCTGCCGCCTGGCAGGCAGACTGAGAGCCAGTCAGGAGTCCTCCTCCGAAATTCGTTTCAGATGGCGGCCCAAAAAACTTAACTAGTTCAACATCAGCTGCCTTTAAAGCGGCATCCAGCCCATATACGGCCTCAAGCGGCGGAGCGATAAGGTAAGCAAGCGGATCACCCTGCCTGATTCCGGCTTCCTTTGAAAGATAGGTGCCTGTTCTCGCTACTACATGCGCATAGAGTGCATGGCTTTTATCCTCGTTCAGTGCTTCAAAATAGGCATCGGAAGCTACAGTCTGCAGCACTGCCTCTATTCCGCTTTTAACTTCATCAGGGTTTGGTCCAGCCAAGACGCCAATCATTTCACCTGATAACGGCCCGGAGGCATGCGCAGCACCGGCATAAAAAGAGCGGGCATACACTACGTCTACATCTGACCGTTTTGTGGCTTCGTCTAGAGCTGTATAGCCTACATCATCAATGTTTGATGTAAAAATCGCTAAACTCCGCTGATGTGGCTGCAAGTTAAATTGTGCAGCGAGAGCAGAATCAACATTAGGAATAATTCGGATAGCTAAGACCTCTGCATGAATCCTTGCTAATGACATTTAAAACACCTCCTACTTTTCTTTTTGGACTAATGATACTCCACTAGCTTGATAGTCAAGTATCTTTTGAATTAACGTCCCAAGGTAAGCACCGGCCTCAACAGGAGGTATACCGCCTCTATGGATATTGGAGACTACCATTCTGTCTGCTTCAATCGTCCCTTTTCTCGGCTTATAGCACAAATATGCACTCAATGACTCTGCGCTTACTAACCCAGGTCGCTCACCGATTAATAAAACAATAACTTCGGGCTTAAGCAGCTCTCCTACATCATCCATCACGGCTACTCTGCCTTTTTCTATATAAAAAGGAGTTCCTACTTCCAAGCCAAGGCTTTTCAAAGATTGCTGGAGAGATAGGTACACATCCTCCAGGTTTTCTTCAATTGCCGCTGAACTTAAACCATCTGACACAATAATCTGCACCACTGGAGATTTTTCACATCTCTCTTGTATCTTTGCAATGGCATCTTCGGAAAGTCTCCTGCCATAATCCGGACGGCGTATGTAGACTTCTTTATCGAGAACTTGTGTATTCACTGAAAAAAGCTTTAAACTGTTCAATAATTCTTCACTTACATCCCCATAAACAGCATCTACTGCAGCAGCATGATCAAATCTGAATTTTAGCCATGTATTTGTCTTTGGCCTTAGTCCCGCTCGCCCAACTCCGATTCGTGCCGGCGTTTGACTCTTCAGCCGGTCGAGTTCTTCTTTGTTGAGAGGGTCCTTAATACCTTCTTCTTCCGTTTTCTTTTCAAACTGATACGCTCTTTTATTAGGCTTCGTTGTTTGTTCCACTTGGTAAGTTACAGTAGATTGAACTTCATCATTATGTTTTCGAAAAGCCACATACCCATCTGGAGGATTATTTTCTGCTCTTTCCCCAGTAGCAGGCTGGAGGCCGCTGTAATTACCTGTAAACCTGACTATCTCATCAGAGGGATTTTTTGATTCTCCATTGGACTGAGATGCCAGTTTTTCAATTACCAATTTGGTGACTTTTTCTACTAACTCATGATTCATTGCGAACACCTCCTATCGGGTGAAAATAGTTGGATCCCCGGCTATCTTACTCAATTTCCCATTTTCATATATCCCCATTTTCTCTAACCATTTCTCAAACGCAGGTGCTGGCCGCCTATTCATAGTTTGTCTTAGTGTAGCCACGTCGTGGTAACTCATAGATTGATAGTTCAGCATGCAATCGTCCCCCATCGGGGTTGCAATAATAAAGTTCACCCCTGCTGCCGTGAGCAAAACCCCAAGGTCTTCAATGTCGTTTTGATCTGCTTTAATATGGTTGGTGTAGCAAATGTCTACACCCATCGGAATCCCGTGCATCTTGCCCATAAAGTGATCTTCCAGCCCTGCACGGATTACTTGTTTGTTATTGTATAAATACTCAGGTCCGATAAAGCCAACAACTGTATTTACAATATAAGGATCGTAATAGCGGGCAAAACCGTAATTTCTTGACTCTAATGTCATTTGGTCAATTCCAAAATGGGCTTCTGCTGAAAGCTCTGATCCCTGGCCTGTTTCAAAATACAGCCGCTGCGGACCCGTCCCAGTACCATAAGATTTGGCCATTTCATTCGCCTCTTCTAATAGCGAAGCCGAGATACCAAACGAACGGTTAGCCGCTTCCGTTCCAGCAATGCTTTGAAAAATCATGTCAGCAGGGGCACCCTGCTTAATGGCCTTCATCTGGGCAGTTACATGTGCTAATACGCAATTTTGCGTAGGGATCTGCCAGTCTTGAATGAAATCGTAGGTAGCATGCAAAAGCCGTTTTACACTTTCAACGGAATCATCGACAGGATTTATGCCAATAACCGCATCTCCAATGCCATAAGATAAACCTTCTTTTAAGGAAGCTATCATCCCTTCCACATTATCAGTTGGATGATTTGGCTGGAGCCTTGAAGCCAATACCCCTTTTTGCCCGATCGTAATATTGCATTTTGATAATATTTCAATCTTGTTTGCCGCATGCACCAAATCAAGATTTGACATAATTTTAGCAACAGCAGCAATCATTTCACTGTTTAACCCTCTGCCGAGCCGCTGCAGGTCTTCGCCTGACGTGCTATCGGATAAAATATATTCACGAAGCTCAGAGACGGACCAGTTTTTTATCGAATTATAGACTGGTATATTGAGCTCTCCTTCAATGATTCTTGAAACCTCATCATCTTCTGGGGATAGCAAAGGATTTTCTCTTATGTCAGATAATGTAATTTCACTTAATACTTGTTTTGCCGCTATACGCTCCTGAACCGTTTCCGCTGCAATCCCGGCCAGTCGGTCTCCGGATTTCTCTTCATTTGCTTTTGCCAGCAAATCCTTTAATGAAGTAAATTGATAAACAATACCTAAGTATTTTGTGCTTAATCTCAATTTGATCCCCCTCTCCTAGCTGTGGAAAGTCAATGTTTTGATAACCACAGGAACTACGCTGGTCTGCAATACGCTTCCAATATCTAAATAGTCGCCATTTTCTACCTTAATTTGGTCGATGCAGATCAAGTTTTGTTGTGGTGCAAGCAAATTTATCGTCTGGCCCAGTACTTTTGCGTAGTCACTTTCTAAAACGATTACAATGGGCTGTTCACTTTTTGGCCTTTTAGAGAACGCTTCAATTATGGAAGTTCCCAGCTCCTGAATTTCACGGAAACTTAAATAAGGCAGTTCCGTAATATACATCGCGAAATTTAGCCCTTCACCTTGTGGATCATAAATTTCCAACGCTTCCTTTACTGACGCGTTTAACTTTTTAATGCCCTTTGAAAAATCTTGTTCCAATCTGACCTGGAAAACTGGGAGGTTCTTCAGTGGAAGATCGTTTTTATTGACCTGTATGGTAGCTCCGCTGATTTCAGTTGTTTGTGTACCGGCTCCCAACACGGTTGCTCGAACGGTTTCATCTGGCTCGATCCATGGCCACAGAGATAATTGCAAATTGGATTTTAGGGATGCTGCCAGGGTATTGCCAATATCATCGTATTGAGCCACAATGTTTGATTGGTCTTCGTATTTATAGATGCATTCACTGATTCCGCCGGAAATCATAATCACATCAATGTTCTCTATCCAATTAGGCTCATGGCCTAGCAGCAGGACATGGTCTTCTTTTGTGAGCTTATGATCTAACATACGAGCCACCAAATCTGCCATATAATTCGTTATTAACTTAATAGTTTCCTCTTTATAATTATCACCTTCGGCCAGTGACCAGCCTTTTTGAGAAAGTAATCTTTTGACTGGAGGAGAAATGCTTTTCACTTTTCCCGCTGCAAATTCGATCAGTCTTCCACCGATATGTAATGTACAGGTACCGCACAGCTTGCCAGATTTATAAACGGCAACATTAGCAGTTCCACCGCCAATATCGATATTCGCAATGACTTTGCCTGTTTTTTGTGAGTATTGGAAAGCTCCGGATCCTTTAGCAGCTATAATGCCCTCAAGGTCAGGCCCTGCTGTTGCGACAAGAAATTCCCCGGCTTGGTCGGAAAGGTGATGAATCATTTCTTCCGCATTTTTCTTAGTAGCCGTTTCCCCTGTAATAATGACTGCACCCGTTTTTATTTCCCTGCTTTCAATCCCAGCCTTTTTATACTCATTGTTTACTAGCTGTTCAACTGACACGATATCTATATCTGTATCAGATAAAAGTGGTGTCCGATAAATAGGGCTCCGGTATATCACTTCCTTATCAATGATCTCGATACGCGGCATATGAGTTCCCCCTGCCATATTCATTAAAGAGAACCGGCTGATAACGACCTTCGTTGTACTGGTTCCGATATCAATGCCTGCACTGATAATTGCCTCTTTTTGCGGGCCATAACGACTCATTCTCACCACTCCTGTAAATATGCAAGCGCCTGTTAAATTCTGTATTTGTTTGAATTGCGTTATGGGAATAACCATACCCAAATTAAAATATTGGATGGCTGGAACAGAATTGACGCTTAGCTTAAAAGGAATATATTAACATAAAAAAATGGCACCTCAGCGAGCTATCTGTACCAAGATAGCTGGATGAGGCGCCATTGCCATTTCACATTCTTTTGTATATACAGAATATAAGTTATTTTCTGTTATTTGTAAAGGTTTTCACGCAAATATTATGTTAGCAGAATAGTTATTGTTTGCATACTCTTTCATTTCTTCTAATGAATTTAGCTGGACAAGCTCTCGAATCTCCTGTATCCCCTCATTTTTATAAGAAGAAGTGATTACGATTGGCCCCTTGGCGATAACCCGTTTTAACTGGGACACAGCAAGATTTACATCGGCACGTTCTGAATCACTTTTCGTAACAACTCCAATAGCCAGCTTGTTGAATCCAGAACTAAATCCGTGTGGGAAAATCAGCTTTTGATTCGTAGCATCCTGTAAATATAAAACATGTGTTACCTCGAGTGCTGTCGCCATGATATTTTTATAAAATAAAGGATTTTCCGTGTATTCCCCAGGCGTATCCACTATCCAGTCATAATAATTCAATGATTGGGTTTTTACTGCCTTCACTTCTCGACCCAGCAGCGAATTGGTCAAGGTTGATTTTCCAGCTCCAATTGATCCTATGAGCATTGCCTTATGTTTAGCCAACATAGAACCTCCTTATCTTTGCCAGTCAGCCAGCCTAGGATTTAGTAATTTTTGCAGGAGTGTATCCCAGTGTTTCCGATAGAAAGCGATTGATTTCAGACATCGCCATGTCCACTTCTGATACACTTCCGATAATAACTAGGCTTCCTGTAAATCGATCGAGAAAACCAATCCGTACGTTAGCCGCTTTAGTCGCCAGGTCGCCTGCAATGATAACTGTTTCACTCGGTGTTAATGTAAGGATTCCAAGGGCTCCTGTCTCTTGGATACCCAATTTTTCAAACATATCGGGGTCCGGATTAGCAATTAAATGGCTTAAGGTGACTTGTTTGCCCGGAACAAATTCTTGTATAAAACGTTTTTTTTCTTCAGTCATAGAAACAACCCTCTCATTTGATGCTTCCAGAATTAAATTGCCTTTGATTTTCTTCCTGCACCAATATCTGATGAGCTTAAGTATTCATCTTTGCCGATAATACCAGCTTCACGGTCTTTCTTTTCAAGCTCAAGTGCTTTTGGAACGGAAAGCCAATAGGCAAGGGCAATTCCAATTGCACCTGCACTCAATTTGCCAGCAATGATTGGAAGAATTAATGTCGGTTGGAAGTTAGCGGTAAAAGACAAATGATCCCCAAGCAGGAATGCTGCACAAACGGCAAATGAAATATTGATTACTTTGTCTTTAGGCGGCATCGTGCGCACAAGCTTAAACATTGCAAGGATATTGGCAATAGTAGCTAAAATACCGGCACTGCCTTCCTTGCTTAAACCTATCTTACTACCCGCAGCTTCAAGCGGCTTTCCGGCATATTTTTGCAGCAAGTATACCATCGGGAAAGCTCCCGCAAGCATTACCCCTATATATCCAGCAGTTTCTAAGGCTCGGAACTGGTCCTCTTTGTCCGCCATGATTGGATGGAATCCCCAGCTGCCAAAAACAGTTGAGAATAAGCCAGTAAAAATTTCTACAATTGAGAATACAAGTACAAGCTTAATACCGGCATCCATGATTCGGCCGAACCACATAAACCCTTTTATCATTAAATCCGGCATGAAGTATAATCCAAGGGCAATGACAATAACGAACAGCAATAATGGCGATAAATTTAACAATATCTTTCCATAACTGTATACAAATTCGTATGTTGAATCAGCTGTTGTTGAAATCTCGTCCCGAACCTTTGAATTAGTCATCAGGATTAAAACACTTGAAATGAATGCCCCAATCGGAATTGTTAAAACACCGCTCATGAATCCCAATGCCATGTATTTATGGTCACGTTTATCAAGCATGGCCAACCCCATTGGGATAGAGAATACAATCGTCGCTCCAGCCATAAATCCAACGATCATAGCCATAATCCAGCCTTCGTAGGATTCTTGCAGCACTTGTGCCAATTGATATCCACCCATATCTGTTGCTAGAATAGCAGTTGCTGCGATAGCAGGGTCTGCCCCAATGGCAGCAAAAAATGGTCCGCAAACCTTGTCTATGAACCATGATAAATACGGTATGGAAGCCATGATACCTGCTGCAGGTACAAAGATGTGCCCAATGGCATGTAAACCTTCCATAAATTGTTTTCCTAATCCTTCGTCACTGTTTCTGATAGCTGCAATAGCTCCAATAACTGCGCAAGTCATAATAATATAAATAACTATTTTTCCAACAAGAACCATGCCAACCCCTCCTATATATTTTTATAAAAAATATGAAAACGGAAGATATCCGAATCTCCAATGGGTAATTATCTACAAGATTTTCTATCTACCCCTAAAAAAACAGAAAGGTGCCCTGCAGTTTTATCGATGATAAAACTTTCTGAAGCACCTTTGCCCTTCTATTCACTTTTAGAATCTTGCCTATATTTTGAGATAATTTGTTTTGCGACCGTTTCAAGAGGCACTTGTTTGTTCATGCTTAGCTTCCGCATCCGATTATAGGCAGCATCTTCCGAAAGATCCAGCTTTTTCATCAACAGACCTTTGGCCTTCTCCACAAGTTTTCGGATTTTCAGCTCCATATGCATCTCATCGACTTTCTCTTTGTAGGCGCTTGCATTTTCCGCTTGTTTTAATGCGATTTCCACAGCAGGAATTAAACTTGCTTCTGATATCGGCTTTACTAAATAACCTAATATATTAGCCTGTTTTGCTTTATCAATATAATCGCGCTGGCTGTATGCTGTTACTAACAATATTGGAATATGAAATTTATTTGATATAATTTCACTTGCTTTAAGCCCGTTTAACTTTGGCATTTTGATATCCATAATGACAAGATCGGGTTTAAGCGTATATGCCAGTTCAACTGCTTTCTCGCCGTCACCTGCCTCTGCAACTACATCGTACCCGGCATCTTTTAACATCATTACAATATCTAACCTTACTATTGACTCATCCTCTACTACCATTAGCCTCTTCGTCAATGTAACGCCCCCTTTCCGTGAGGAAATCTAACGGACGCTATCGTGCCTATTTCAGCTCGCTGGATAGTGAATTCTCCTGATAAATCATGTTCGATCATCATTTTTACAATATCAAGACCTAATGATGGCTTGGCATCCGGTAAATATCCGTCTCCATCGTCTTTTACAAGCACTTCTATGTGGCTATCATTGTGAACAAAAGAAACGTCTATCCTTCCTTTCAAAACAGAACGAAAAGCATGTTTTATACAATTTTGAATCAATTCATTAATAACAAGTGCTAAAGAAACGGCAACATTAGACTTGATTTCAAGACGCGGACCTGAATATTCAATTGTAATTTCGGTGTTTTCATGGTCCTCACTGTAAACAAGCATATTGCCAATCTTTTCTGTTAAACTGCGAATCTCAACATCATCTACACTGGAGTTTGATAGGATAAGTTCATACACTGCAGCAATACTTAAAACACGATTGAGGCTTTCAATAAAATGTACCTTGCTTTCGTCGGGAACGCCTCTTCTCATTTGGAGCCGCAATAGACTGGCAACGGTTTGGAGGTTATTTTTTACTCTATGGTGTATCTCGCGAATGGCTACAGACTTTACAATCAATTCACGTTCCTTCTGACGAAGCTCTGTTATATCGCGAAAAATCAAAAACATTCCATTAGATTTCCCGTTCTGATCTAATCTTATCTTTTTCAATTGAAAAACTTTGTTATCCAGGCTTATCTCCCGCATCAGCAGTTCATCTTGATGGTCAATAATATCATCTAAACTGGAAAAGTATTCGTAAATGGAAGCGCCAACTCTGCACTCAGCGGAGCACAACTCAAATATAAGGTTAATGGCCGCCGGGTTAAAGTATAAAATAAGTTTTTCAGAGTTAATAAAGAATAATGACTCCTGCATGACCTCCGGGATAATCGGCCTGTCCTCAGTCATCCCAATCAGAATTTCACTCAATGTTTCAGTAGCTTCAGATAAAGCTTCAATCTTAAATTGATGCTGCAGTTTTTCACTTATATCCTTTTCCATAATTAATGCACCGATAATTCGATTTCCAGCACCTATTACAGGTACCACACTTTGCTCCACAGTCTTTCCTTCCTGTGTAAGAGCCCTGTTCTGAAGAATAGGCTTTGCAGTTTTCAAAGTAAAAAAAACAGCAGGTTCGAACGCTTCGTATGCAAACTTCCCTGCCACTTGTTTCTGATAAACTGATTTTGCGGTTGTTGGACTTGCTTCAGCCACAACAATAGCATGTTTTCCTTCTTTCGTAAGACAATCAATAAACATATTTGCCTGATTCAAATCTGCAATCAAAGGCAGATTTTCTGCAATAATTTTAATCTTTTCAATGTCTATTTCAGTTAGATTAGTATGTAATTTACATAACGAATCTATTGAACTCGTAGTTTCAATCATTGACTTACTCCCGGGTGAAAAATAGTGAATATAATGAATATTATATTTTTCTCTCCATTTTTTGTCAATGCCGTCACTACTATTATAATAGTGATAATAAACACACTTTAAAGCTCGGGTCTTAGTTAAACTTCTTTGAGTTGTGCAAATTTTACTCCGCTTGCTTTTAACTTTAATACATCAGCGATAATGTCTGCTAAATAAGCACCTGCTTCAACAGGCGGTATTCCGCCGTCATGAATATTGGAAATAACTGTACGGTCTGCCTCCACGGTATTTTCATTTGGACGATAGATTAAATAAGCACTGATACTTCTTGAAGTTGCTAAACCCGGCCGCTCCCCAATTAATGAAATGACGACATCACAATTTACTATCGAAGCTATTTCATCTTGGATCCATACACGGCTTCTTTTAATAAAAACAGGGTCACCAACCGAAAGATTTTTAACTCTTAAACCTTGTAAAAGTGCAGGAAGCATGTCGGGTATGTTAGCTTCAATTCCCGCTGAGCTTAGCCCATCAGAAATAACGATCTGTATTTGCTTATCTTTAGGCAGGTTTGCTGCTGCCCAAGCAGCTGACTCTTTCTTTAACTTTCGACCTGATTCCAGATTCATTAAGTACTCTTCCATCGTTTCCGCTCTTGAATGAAGGACAGGTAGATTCAATCCTTTGATAAACTCCTCAGAAACATCTTTAAAAACTGCATCCTGCGCAGCAGCGTGGTCAATTAGGAACTCGAGATAATTTTTAGTTTTCATCCTGGTGCCTGCCCTGCCTATACCAATTCTCGCCGGAGTTATTGCCTGTACTTGTTCAATCGTCTGAAGGTTTTGTGGGTTATCTACTGTGACTCTTTTTTCCTTTTTAAATGTAATTGAACGGATTCCTTCAGAAGAATTCTTTGTTACTGAAGTTAATTGCTGGCTGGAACCATGAGAAACCCGTCTCTCGTGTGGCTGCTTTTCTGCTTTCTCAAGCTCCTTTATGACTTGCTCAACAATAGAATTGATATCCAAATTGCAGAAGCCTCCTTTATTTAACTATATAAATTTTCTTTCGTTTTTATCTTTTTATCAAGTGTACTTAACCTAAGTGTGTACCGTACTGCAGCAAGGTCTTTGTGACCTTTAATCTTGCATCAATTAGCAGTGAAATTACAAGAATGCCTTAATGTAAATTCCCTAATCAAAAATAGATAAGTCTCCCGCATAATTTGTGAGACGCCCATTTTCCATAATGCCCATCTTTTCGAGCCAGATTTCAAATTCCCTTAATGGGCGCAATCCCAGCATTTCCCGCAAGCTGGCGTCGTCATGATAGCTTGTGTCCTGATAGCTTAGCATTACGTCATCCCCGCCAGGCACACCCATATAAAAATTTGCACCCGCGAGAGCGGTGAGCATACCGGCGATTTCCTGATCATTCTGGTCTGCCTGCATGTGGTTTGTATATGTAGGAGCGATTCCCATTGGAAGCCCATGGAGCTTACCCATAAATAAATCTTCTAAATCCGCCCTGATCACCTGTTTACCATCGTAAATCGTTTCAGGTCCAATAAAACCAGAAACATTATTAACCATATAAGGCTTCCAATGGCGGGCGTATCCATATGTCCGTGCTTCCAATGTCTGCATATCCACTCCATGATGTGCGTCAAGGGATACTTCTGAGCCTTGTCCTGTTTCAAAATACAACTGATTTGGACCTGCGGAGGTACCGTACTTTGCCATTAGTTCATATGCCTCGTCAATAATTTCTTTCGAAACTCCAAAATCGTTGTTGGCAGACTGAGTTCCAGCAAGACTTTGGAACATTAAGGCAATCGGGGCACCTTTTTTCAAAGCCTGCATTTGGGTAGTGATATGGGCCAGTACGCAATTCTGGGTAGGGATATTCCACTTTGTCATGAAGTCATTAGTCATATGGAGTATCCTTGACACGGACTCAACCGAATCATTATTGGGATTCACTCCAATGACGGCATCACCTGAGCCGTACGATAAGCCCTCTTTTAAAGAAGCAAGAATACCAACGGGATTGTCGGTTGGATGGTTCGGCTGACACCGAAAAGCAAGCCTGCCAGGCTCACCAATTGTTGTATTGCAGTGAGCAGTCGGCCTGATTTTCTGAGACGCCATTACCAAGTCTATACTTGACATAAGCTTAGCTACTGCTGCGATCATTTCACTTGTTAAACCTTTACTCAGGCGAAAAAGCTGGGAGGATTCTGTTGAATGGGACAAAATATAATTCCTTAACTCACCTACCGTCCAATTACTTACTTCCTTATATATGTATTCGTTTACATCATCATAGATAAGGCGGGTAACTTCGTCTTTCTCATAAGGGATAACAGGATTTTCATATATCTCTTTTAGAGGCATTTCACTTAATACCACCTTGGCTGCCATTCTTTCAAGGGCAGAATGAGCACTAATCCCGGCCATCTTGTCACCTGACTTCTCTTCGCTCGCTTTTGCCAGTATCTCCGTTACGGATTTAAACTGGTAATTTTGGTTTTTTAATTGACAGCTATATTTCATTTAAATGACTCCTTTCTATAAATGGCTGAAAAGTATAAGAATTGAATAAATAGGTAAGCGGTTACAGACCAGCAAACAAAAAACGAAACTGCAAATATTGGATGTTGCTTAAACATTTGTAGTCGAAATTATGATTAGCCGCTTATTAAGGCTCAGAGTTTGAGCAAATCCGCAAGTTTCTTATTTTGCTAAAATAAGAAACTTGAGTTTCCTTTTATTTCGGTTTAATAACAAGATAATGTTTCTTCTTAGTGCAATAATTTTTTGCAAGCAAAAAGGTGCCTGTGCAGAAGGAAGCTATTCGTTCCCCTGCATAGGCACCTTTACCTGCATATATTCACTTACAGAAAAGTATATCAAATAACTATCTGAATGGGTAGATTATTCTGATAAAATTACAGACCTTTTCTTTGCCAAACTTTTTGGAGGATGGGAGGTAATTGTTACAGAACGATTTGAATTTAAGTCAAACAGATAGCTCTAAATATATACCGAAATTCATTTATTTATCGGATTGGACTTCTCCATACTCACAAGGCATAACACAATGTGATTCAAATTTATACTTTCTATTAATACTTAATAAATTTATAAATAGATTTTAATTTTTTGAACAAAACCATAAATAATAAATAAACCCTTTACAGAAGATACTTAACAATGAGGTGATTACATGGATCTTAATCGTGTAAAAGAAATAATCGGATCTAAAGATGATATTGCAGTTCATTACCATGGAGTTCCAGTCTGGATTGAAGGAATCGATGATACTGGAAGCTTGGCAACAGTCAGTGCCAGAGGCAACCATGATGAAAGACGAGTAGTAGCAATAGACGTATTGGAAGAATAGCAAAAAAATAGCCAGTCCCCAATGCACTGCTGCGCCGGCGGACTGGCTCAATAACTTTTAAATTTTAAACTTGTTAATTGTATTTTTGAGGTCATGAGACATTTCACTCATTGATGTTGCAGACGCTGTTACTTCCTGCATCGATGCCAGCTGCTCTTCAGAAGATGCAGCAACTGTCTGGGTATTTAATAAGGTTTTTTGTGCATTCTCTGAAGCTTTTTTAAATGTATTTGCTACCTTTAGTGTAGTAGAAGAAATCTGAGATGTATATCCGGCAGACTCTTGAATTTTTCCATTCACTTGCTCAATTGCATCCTGGATTTTTTGGAAGGCATCTCCAGCTTCTTGGGCTACCCTCATTCCCATTTCTACTTCCGTTTTCCCCTTATTCATTGAAGTAATCGCAACTTTTGTATCGTTTTGAATTCTATTGATTAATCCTGCGATTTGCTGGCCGGATTCTTTGGACTGCTCTGCCAGCTTTCGTACCTCCTCCGCCACCACTGCGAAACCTTTTCCATGTTCCCCAGCCCTTGCAGCTTCAATGGAGGCATTTAGGGCAAGCAAATTTGTTTGTTCTGCAATATCTGTTATTACAGAAACAATCGCGCCAATTTCCTGTGAGCTTTTCCCAAGTTCATCAACAATTCCTGCTGTCTCAACAGTTGATTGATTAATAAAATTAATTTGGTGGACAGTTTTTTGGATGGTCATATTCCCTTCTTCAGCTTGTTTGGTAACGAGGCTTGCAGAGTCATAAATATGATTTGAGGAATCAACGATTTTTGAAATCCCCTTCTCCAATTCATTTACAGTTTCCTCATTTTCAATCGCAGCCTGCAATTGGCTTTCTGCCTCTTGTGCTACATCCTGGATTGAGTAGGTAACTTGTTCTGCCGCTGTGCTTGTTTCCGCGGCCCCAACCGTAAGCTGTTCAGACGTTACTGCAACTGTTTGGGAGGTAGCGGAGATTTGCTGCAAAACTGATTTAATATTTGTGATCATTTCATTAAAGTTTAGAGCCATCTGCCCGAATTCATCATTGGATTTCATATCTAATGTGTGGGTAAAATCACCTTTCGCCATAACGATAGATAAATCATTTACTTTTTTTACTTTCCTGGAAATAGAATTACCATATAAATAAATGACAATGGCCAGTACCAATAAACCAACCGCCCCAATAACTGCCATATTGATAAGCAGCGAGTCAACCGCACTTAGCAATTCTTTTTCGGGGAGAATGATCCCAAGCGTCCACCCAGTTTGGGGGATTTTATTCGTATATATGTACGCTTTCCCCTGCTTGCCGAGAGAAAATATGCTTTTGAATTGTTCTTTTTGTATAATTTGCTCTGCCAATGATGCCAAACTTTTATTAGAATCCTGTTTAATGTTTATCTTTAAAATCTTTTTTGAATCAGGCGTGGCAAGATAAGTCCCTGTTTGGTCAACAAGGAAGGCGGTACCTGTTTGTCCAACTTTTACTTTCTTAATTAACTCTTCCACCTGACTTATGCTAATGTCCCCGCCTATCATTCCCGCTAACTGATTACTGCTGTCATAAAAAGGCGCCATCGAACTGACCATTGTTTCATCGGAAGTTTTGTCATAGTAGGGGGCAGTATATACAAATGTATTTTTGGTACTTTCTCCGTCTTTCCACCACTGCTCGTTATGATAGTCTAAATTATTGAACTCTTCGGTAATATCCACCTTGCCATTATTTTTGAAAGCATACGTTGAAAATCTTTGAAGCTCCTTTTTATATTTTCCCGGTGCAAAAAAAAGCCCCAGAGCAAAGGTGCTTTCATTTGCTGTGACGTTTTTCTTAAGCAGATTCTGGTACTGTTCAAGCGGCACAGAAGCACCCATTGATTCTACTGTTTTCGCTGTCGCTTCGGCCAGTTTGCTATGGGCAGTCAAATCCCGGTCAATGCTGGTTGCTACAAAAGCTAATTGCTGGTGTGCCTTGTCTTCAATTTCTTTTTGCAATTCATCCTTTGACTTAAAATAGGAAAAAGCCATAAGAGCACCAAAGATGAGTATTGTGATTGGCAGGATAGTAAGAATTGTCTTGGCTTTTACTGTTGAAAACTTCAAAATTTCCCCTCTTTTCATTGTAATAATCTATATATCGACAGACAATTGCAAAAGTTTCCATTTAAATTTAAGTTAATGAGTCATTTGTTAATTTTTTTTAGTAAAAACAATCTATAGCTCTCACATCTACAGTGTAATAAATTGCTGATTTTTACATAGTTTTGAAGATATATAACATCTTTTAGGAGCTTTTGTCACCTGGCAGGAAAAAGGTAAAAGCTTTGCAGAATATACCCTTACATTGAATTTATTCTATTATAAAGGTAATGAAAGGAAGAGCTAAAATGGCTACTAATCAAATTCTGCGTGCCTATTCAATTAAAGATGTTTCCAAAAAAATTAATATTCCCACCGGAACTATCCGGCAGTGGGAAAAGGATTTACAGGGTTTGATTCACGTTCCCCGTTCAAAACAGGGTGCACGCTTCTATACCCAGACTGAAATCGCCCTTCTTGAAAAGGTAAAAGAAATGCGTGCGAACAACCTGAGTAAAGATATGATCCGCAAGCTGTTAGAAAAGCATAACTCTGAGTTGTCCGAAGCTGCTGCGGAATCTTCCAAAACCTCAATGCCAGCGGTTGCAAATAAAACGGCCGTGACTGTTGAACAGCCTGCTTCACCCGCCAGCCTGCCAAATGTCGAAGAAATCTTTGCGGCTATGGAGTCCTATCGGCAGCATATGCTTACAGAAATAAAAGATGTGATGCAGCACAATCGCAATGAGATTATCGAACAAGTAAAAAAAGAAATTACGCTAGGCAGCTTGCAAACGGTGCAAGGATTGTCTAAATCTATTCAAAGATCAAATGAAAAAACAAAGTCGGAGGTCCGGGAACTGGCGCACACGGTTGCGACTTCTTCGGAACGTACTTTCGAAACAATCGAAGCCCTTTCTGGAGACATTGCGAAAGCTTCAGAACGTACTTCCGAAACATTCGAAACCCTTTCAGCAGACATTGCGAAAGCTTCAGAACGCACTTCCGAAACATTCGAAACCCTTTCAGCAGAGATTGTGAAGGCTTCGGAACGCACTTCTGAAACATTCGAAACCCTTACGTCCGACATCGTCAAGGCCTCGGAGGCAACCTCTGATAAAATTACAAAACGGCTGAGCGAAAACTCTAAGACAACAACGAGAGATTACAAAAATTTAATGGCAAAGGTCTCCCAGGACGTTAAGTCTGCCCAGAAGGAACTCAATACTGTTGCTCGGGTTTTAAACCGCGATCAGGAAGCATTTGTGGATACTATGAATCAAAATCTCAAAGAATTAACCAGTGTTATCCGGGAAAGAGAAGAAGCATTCCATGGCATGGTCACAAGCTTCAGGGAAGCAGCAGCTGCAGCCAAGAACGAAAAGAAATGGTGGAAGCCTTGGTCTTAATAAATGGATGGCAGCGAACCAACAAAAAAAGCCGGTCACCAGTGACTGGCTTTTCTTCATGCTGTCAAAAGTATGAATTTATTGGCAGTCCTCTTTAAACCAACTCTTGCTGTTCCTAACGGTCCCCTCTTAAATTCTCTCTCCTATCTATGCCAGTTTTAAGAATTTCACGTAAAAAACGATTGTATAAATATTAATAGTGGAAGCTAAAACATTCCTGAGCTTGTTACTACACCAATGTCTAAAAGCGAGCATTTATCTTGTTTTATTAATTTGTATAGGAGTATGATTGTTTAGTTACTTACTCAAGGAGGCACACAATGAAACCACTTTCGCGAACAAATACAGCCTTACTTCTTACTTTTCTTGTGATTGTATGGGGGGTCAATTGGCCATTATCAAAGATGGCACTCAGCTATACTCCACCGTTATTATTTGCCGGTATTAGAACTTTCTTGGGCGGTCTTATTTTACTTATTTTTGCACTTCCGAAATATAAAAGCCTTCACTTTAAAGAAACATGGCATATTTACCTGATTTCTGCTTTTCTTAATATCATTCTGTTTTACGGTCTTCAAACAGTTGGTCTTGGTTATGCACCAGCAGGGCTGTTTTCTGCGATTGTATTCCTGGAGCCAGTTTTACTTGGGATTTTCTCTTGGATTTGGCTGGGAGAACCGATGTATGGGCTGAAAATTATTGGTTTAATCCTTGGCTTCGCAGGAGTAGCAATTATAAGTGCAAGCGGATTTACTGGTGACATTTCGGCTCTTGGCATTATTCTTGCTCTTGGCTCTGCATTATCCTGGGGATTGGGCACGGTTTATGTTAAAAAGACAGGTGACCGTGTTGATTCGATTTGGATGGTTACATCGCAGCTTATGATGGGCGGTCTTTTTTTAATAAGTGTAGGTTCCAGCGTTGAAAGCTGGTCTAATATCCAGTGGGAGATGCCGTTTATAACAAACCTTTTATTTATCTCTACATTTGTAATTGCATTCGGATGGCTGGCATTTTTTACACTTGTCGGCTCAGGAGAAGCAAGCAAAGTTGGCTCATTCACATTCCTCATTCCGCTTGTTGCAATCCTTTGCAGTTCTATTTTGTTAAAAGAGCATTTAACACTTAATTTATTAGCTGGTTTGATATTAATAGTAATTAGTATTTTGTTTGTTAACAGTAAGCAAAAATCACAGACGGTACCTGACTCAGTTTAAATGATTGCTAACCGTCATCGCAGCCAGCAGAATGGTTATCAGCAGCTGAATAAGGAGAAGGCCAGCCATTCGTATTTCGGATGGCCTTTTTATTTCATCAGTATAATCCGCTGATTGTTACTTCCTCTGCCCTTAAAGAATTAATCTCCCATTCTCGTTTATGCCTTTTTACTCTCCCCTTTTTTAAATCTCCTTCCTCTGAAAATATAAAAATCCAGCAGCGAAGAACATAATGAAGCTCCCAAGGATAACAATTAATAATGTTTCCAGGGATACATTCAATGCGCCGAAGCTTTGATCTGTCTGCGGCATCATTGTAAGAAAGGGCTGGCTCCACGGATAGTATGGTCCAAATCGCTCTGAGTTGGAGATGAGGATATTAGGCAATGTAAAAATGACATTAATCGCAAGCGGTGCTGCAAAACTTGACCATGCTACAGATACGATCATTTGGAG
This sequence comes from Bacillus sp. M6-12, assembly GCF_002860285.1. Classification (GTDB taxonomy): domain Bacteria; phylum Bacillota; class Bacilli; order Bacillales; family DSM-1321; genus Peribacillus. Next base: position 55,193 of record NZ_PGVF01000009.1, on the reverse strand, counting down.
AGCCGCTACCGGCAGGCACGCAACCCATCCCCCAGCCAGGCTTTTCAGCACAATTTCCCAGGGAATTGGCTCACTAAATCCCTTCAGCTGTCCAATAAGAAGCAAACCCCCCAAAATCAGCAATTGAGATATTGCAATTAAACCCATTACAAGCATAAATTTCACCAAATATATATTTGATCGAGGAACAGGCAAGGATAATAACTGCTTCCAGCCGCCATTCAAATGTTCATATCGGCAAACAAAAGCAGAGAACACTCCTGTCAGCAAAGGCAAAAATAATAATGCGTGAACAAGGCCCATCAAGGACAGCGCAACAGCCCAAGTGTTCACCCCTTCTGCTCCAATATCCGTAAATCCAGTCATTGAAGCTAATATGGGGCTGACAAATACTAACTGCCAGATAGATGTTTTTCTAAGCTTTAGCCATTCCGCACGGAACAGGTTCCACATATTATTTCACTTCCTTTCTTGTAAAATCGGTAAGACCTGCAAGGTAAACTGCCAGCCCTAAAAGTACGCCAGCTATCACAGAATAAATTGGTCCGCCCCAGTGATTCTCCAGCAAAGGCCATTTGTACGGCACCCAATCAGGGAAACTAATCGAATATAATGATAGTACTGTCCCTAAAATACCGATGGTTAGCGCATTCGCCTGATTCTTGAATGTAATCGAAATCCAGGTTTGCAGTGCAATAAATGGCATGGCAGCCAGAAATGGATAATAAATTATTTTTAGCAAATTGACTAATGGAATATCTGTTCCATATTTAATAATCACACCGAATAGAATAGTTCCGACAAATAAAAGTGTACAGGAAACGAAGAGCAAGATGGATGCCAGCAGAAATTTGGATGTAAAGACCTTGAACTTGGTTATCGGCAAAGCAAGCAATTGTTTCCATGAGTTTGTTTGATGCTCTACATTGGCAATCATCGAAATGATAATCGTCAACCCAATCATTAATGCTGGGATACTTAAGAAACGAACCTCGCCAATCAAGCCACCCCATAAATCATTCTTGTATCTGTCCGTTAAGTACTCATAACGAAGTCCAAAATTTAAAGCTTCCAGGCCAATTACTCCGATAGGCCCCAAAAAGACGAGAAACCAAATCATTTTCCTTTTAATTTTCAAAAAATCAGATGACAGAATCTGAACCATTACAGACTCCCTCCCCCGCCTGTCAGTTCCAGGAAGATTTCTTCGAGCGACTTTTTATTTTCCTCAACCCGGTAAACAGAGAATTTATTCATTACAAGATCTTCAATAACGCCCGCCACCACATTGTCACTTGAACCATTCAGCAGTAAGCTGGATTTCTCAATCTCCGCCTGCACGCCTTTTGATAAAAGAAATCTCCAAGCCTTTTCAGCCTCGTTCACCCTAATGGCGATTTTGCTATGTGACCTTTTTCTTAATGTTTCTATGGAATCCTGAAAGATCATCGATCCTTTGGTTATGATCCCGACTTGTGTAGCCATTTGGTCTATTTCAGACAGTAAGTGGCTGGATACGAGAATTGTCATTCCGTTTTCAGATGGCATGCTTTTAATTAGCTCACGGATTTCCAATATACCGGAAGGATCAAGGCCGTTAGTCGGTTCATCCAAAATCAGCAGTTCAGGTTTGCCAAGCAGTGCTGCCGCAATTCCTAGCCGCTGCTTCATTCCCAGCGAAAATCCTTGCACTGGCCGGCTGGCATCTTTAGATAGCCTAACAATCGAAAGAACTTCCTCAATTCTCGATTTTGGCACATCCAATAAGCGGCGGATCGCCTCGAGATTCTCAATAGCTGTCAAATGTCCATAATAAGATGGATACTCTACCAGGGAACCTACCTTTTTTAAGATCGGCAGCTTTTCTTGTTTAAGGTCCTTGCCGAAAATTTCAACAGAGCCTTTTGTCGGTTTGGCAAGCCCCAAAAGCATTCGAATGGTTGTCGTTTTCCCTGCTCCATTTGGACCTAGAAAACCATATATCTCTCCTTTTTTAATCTTTAGATCCACATTATCTACGACTATGCTCTTTCCAAATTTTTTAGTTAATTGTTTTGTTTCAACAATCAATTCGCTCATCTTCCTTCACCTCGTTTACCATGTTATCCTCGGAAAATTAAATTCAAGGTTAAGGAACATTAAAATCAGCTTAAATTTGTTGTTCAGCTTTAAGGATGTATATGTTTTAAACAGAACAGGAAAAATAAGCCACAGCTAATAGGAACGCCTTGGAGAATGAAAAAAATCATTAATTGCTCAAAAATTTCAGGCACCTGCTAGTGTTTTTTTTACCGCTAACTAATTTGGATGGAGGAAGTCAATTGAAAAAAAAGGTTATCGTTTCAGTGGCTGCCACAGTGATCTCACTCTCAACCGTTATTCCATTGAATGTGACTAATCCGGCTCCCACAGAGGCACAGGAGACTCAGCAACAGCCACGTTATATGACACGGGCAGAAATTCCTGCTCAATATAAATGGAAGACTGACCATATTTATTCAAGCAAAGCAAGATGGGAAGCAGATATTAAAAAAGCAGAACTTTTATCTGGAGTATTCAAAAAGAACTATCAGGGGAAATTAGCGAAATCGGCTGCTATTTTAAAAAAGGCGCTGGAGGATTACAGCACTTTATCTCGGATACAGGATAAAGCCTTCGTATATGCCAATTTAAATGCAGACGTTAATTTAACCAATCCTGACCTCCAGGCGGCTCTTGACCGAGCTGAAAAAATGGCCACAGCTGTTTCCGAAAACACAGCCTGGTTCAGCCCAGAGGTAGTAGAAATCCCAACGAAACAAATGAATAAATATCTGCAGGATAAATCCCTTTCTGCTTATAAATATGTTTTGTCTGATATCATTCGGACCAAGTCACATACTTTATCACAGGATCAAGAAGAGCTTCTTGCAAAATTATCGCCGCTTTCATCGACAGGTTCTGACGTTTATTCCAGGCTTTCTACAGAGATAAAGTTCCCTAAAATAACAGATTCTGACGGCAAGGAAGTCCAGTTGACACAAACCAATTTTATTTCATTTATGGAGAGTAAGGACCGCAACGTCAGGAAGCAGGCATATGAAGCTTATTATGGAACACTAGAAAAGTTCAAGGGCAGCTTTGCCCAGTCGCTGAGCTCCCATGTACAATCCCATAATATCAGGGCAGATGTGAGAAATTATAAGTCAGCCCTTGAGGCAGCGCTGATTCCTAATGATATCCCTGTTAAGGTGTACGATCAGCTTATCCATTCCGTAAAAAAAGGCCTTCCTTTAATGCACCGCTATATGGATTTGAAAAAAAAGATGCTTGGTGTCGATGAACTGCATATGTATGATATCTATACACCTATCGTAGATGCAGAAGAAAAGTATATTTCATACGAAGAGGCCCAGAAACAAGTAATGGAAGGCTTAAAGCCTCTTGGCGATGATTATGCAAAAATACTTAAAGAAGCATTCGGTGGCGGATGGGTGGATGTTTATTCAACAGATGATAAAAAGAGCGGAGCGTACCAGTGGGGTGCCTATGATACTCATCCATACCTTTTACTGAACTACCAGGGCACAAAAGGAGATGTAGCCACCATTGCGCATGAGCTGGGTCATGCAGCCCATTCTTACTTATCTAAAAAGGAACAGCCTTATTTAACATCCGGTTATGCCACATTTACAGCAGAGGTAGCTTCTACGCTGAACGAAAACCTGCTTTGGAACAGCGAGTATAAAAAAGCAAAAACAAAAGCGGAAAAAATGCGCCTGTTAAATCAGAGGCTGGAAAACTTTCGGACCACTCTTTTCCGCCAAACTCAATTTGCGGAATTTGAAAAAGCCATCCATGAGCTCGAGCAAAAAGGTGAATCGATTAACGCTGCAACCCTGAAAAAGGTATATGGTGAGATTAATAAAAAGTATTATGGAAAGAGAATGGCGGCTGATGAAGAGATTGCAATGGAATGGGCACGCATTCCCCATTTTTATGACCATAAATTCTATGTATATCAGTATGCTACAAGCTTTGCAGCCTCTGCTGCCCTTTCCAAGCAGCTATTGCAGCAGGGTGCACCAGCAGTTAAAAGGATTAAAGAAAAATTCCTGGAGGCTGGCGGCTCATCTGACCCTATTAGCATCTTAAAAGGAGCGGGAGTTGATATGTCTTCATCCAAGCCTATCGACGAAGCGATGACAGTGTTTGAGGAAACCCTCAATGAACTGGAAAAGCTTATTAACGAGAAATAAACCCATATGAAAAGGATGTCCCAGGCTGAAGGGACATCCTTTTCATTTATATATAATATTCCGTGTTCCTTTTTCATCACTTTCGATGCTCCAATTGAGCTTCATTTCCTTTAGCATAAGAGAAATGATTGATAAGCCGACTCCCGCTCCCTTTCCCTCTGATTCTCCTGTCATGCCCGGTCCCTTATCTGCAATGGTTATGGCCTGTTTGTTAACATCGGCCATAATGGCAATGTATTTTCCATCCCTGGCATGGCGGTTAATATTTTGAAAAAGGTTGTCCAGAACCCGCTCCATCCACTGTAGATCGACTTCCCAATAAAGGGGATGCTCTGGTATATTCAGCTCAATTTGAAAGCCTTGATCTTCAAAAACAGGATACCATCCGGCAAAAGATGTTCTTAGAACTCTGACAATATCCGTATTTACCGGATTGTAAGGGTATTTCCCTGAAGTGAGCAGGGTATACGAAAGCAGGTTGTCAATCAGCTGATCAAGATAGCCTATCTTATTATCTATCAACTCCAATGAATGCTGCCCTTTTTTACTGATTATTTCATTTTTAAGCGCAAACGCATGGCCCCTGATAGCCGTAAGCGGCGTCCGTAAATCATGGGATAGATTGGCGATAAGCTGACGCCTTAATTCTTCCTCTTCTTTTTCCCTGCTTCGGCTTTCTTCAAGCTGAATAATCATACTATTAAATGCAGCCACAAGCCGTCCGATTTCATCCGGCTTATCCACTTCAATGGCGGGCGGGATACCGTTGGCCGACGTTTCTGTCATCGCTTCCTGAAGGCGAAGGAGCCGCTTTCTGATTTTAGAGAAGAAAATCCATGATATGAAAATGAAAAACAGCAGGATAAAAAGTACACCGAGGATCATTAAATACGAATAACGTTCGGCAACAGTTTCACCTGGAGCCTTCATCTCCGACCTTGGAACCTGAAAAACCATGAAGCCCTGATCCTGTTCATCACCAATTAAGGCGACAACTGTAAATGGGTCAGCCTTAAGCCCCCTGCTTTTTTTCATAAAATCAATCGTATAGGCTGGATTCCAGCTGTCCGGAACTCTTACATCATCCGGCTGTTTAAACATTGACTTTCCTGACTGGTCCACCCAAAATACGGTTGCTTTTTGATACTCTTGCTTTATCTGCATTAACCTTTTATTTATTTGTTCATTTGAGGCTCCCGTCAGCTTTTTGGCTTCGTTCTGCCACATCTCTTCAAGATCCGTTCCGTTCTGGTAGATGTTTGGACCTTCAATTGCGGGCATATAGAAAATAATAGAAAATACCGGCATGGAAGCTGGCACTAAAATAATGGCAATAAAGATAATCAGCAGGTATTTGGACAATAGTGAGTTTTTGAGCTTCATTGCTTTACCCGATACCCGATGCCGCGGATAGTTTCAATGATTTCCGGAGACCCTGGATCCAGTTCAAGCTTTTCACGCAGATACCGAATATGGACCATTAGTGTGTTTTTATCACCTTCGAAATAAGGGTTACCCCAAACCGCTTCATATATTTGCTCTTTTGTTAGGATCTGGTTAGGATGCCGCAGCAAATACATAAAGATCTGGTATTGTTTTCCTGTTAAGATGACTTCCCCGCCAGTGCGCACATCTATAATGCGATTTTCTTCCAGAATTACTTTTATATGCTTTAGTGTAATGGTGCTAACTGATGGCAGTCCAAACCTTCGCAGCAAAACCTCCACCCTGGCAGCCAGTTCCCGGGGATGGAACGGTTTTGTTAAATAATCGTCGGCAAATTTTAATCCCTGCAGCTTATCATCCACCGCTGTCCTTGCCGAAAGCATCAATATCGGTACCTCCGGAGCCTCTTGTTTTAGCCGCTGGCCAACTGTAAATCCATCCAGGCCAGGCAGCATTACGTCGAGGATAACCAAATCAAAATCCTTAACCACTTCAACAGCACCTTCACCGGACTGAAGCCACTCTATGCTAAATCCTTTTTCCCGCAAGTATTCCTTTGTTACAAGTCCAATATCATAATCATCTTCAATATATAAAATTCTTTTCATCCTGGCAATCACATCTCTTTTTAGTTTCTCTCACTATCTTAGGAAAAAAATACTAAAAAGGGAAGAAATGTTTACCTGATAACTTAATATTGCTAATCCTTTTTATCCGATATCGCTCCTATATTCATTTAAAAAATTTATTTGCTAAATTTCCCAGCAGATAGTCTTAATAACATTCATTGAAAGAATGAATATTTTGGATTATATTAATGAAAGTGTTGAGTAAATGATGTGAGGTGTAAAGGTGAAGGAAATCATTCTTATTTTATTGCTGCAGCTTCTGTATGTTCCCCTTTTAACACTGAGAACTATATTTTTGGTGAAGAATATTACAGTTTTAGCTTCGATTATCGGGATTTTTGAAATGCTGATTTATGTTTTTGGTCTATCGCTTGTATTCAGCGGAGATCAGAGCTTTCTGGCGATGATCGTGTATGCCGTAGGTTTTGGGATTGGCATTATTTTTGGAACGAAAATAGAACAAAAGCTTGCCATTGGCTATATCAATGTAGCGGTAAACACCCAGACAAAAAATGAAGAATTAATTTCAACCTTACGAACGAATGGCTTCGGTGTCACCCTTTATATTGGTGAAGGAAGAGATAGCGAGCGCTATCGTTTAGAAATATTAACAAAACGAAATCGTGAGGATGAACTGATTGCAACGGTTGAAAAATTTGAGCCGAAAGCGTTTATCATTTCCTACGAACCAAGACGCTTTAAGGGCGGTTTTTTGCTGGACCGGATGAAGAAGCAAAAAATCAAAGGTTAGCTGTATGTATGTCCAAACAGGACCACAAAAAGAGGATGCCCTCCGGGGAGCATCCTCTTTCCTTTATTTTATTAGACCTTTTTTCTTTAAAAACTCCCTCGCTACATCCCGGGGTTCTTCTTTATCAAGGTCTACCTTTGCGTTCATTTCTGCCATTTCTTCCTCGGATATTTTATCCCCCAGCTGGTTTACGACATCCTTCAGTTCCGAAAATTCCTCCAAGGCTTCCTTGCGGACAACCGGAGCCGCATAATACGGCGGGAAGAACTTTTTGTCGTCCTTTACGGTTTTAAGGTTAAAACGGACAATCCTGCCATCCGTCGTAAATGCTGGAATAGCATCAACTTCGCCTTCTTTTACTGCAGTGTACATTAGATTTGGATCAAGACTTCTTTTTTCATTAAATTGCAGATTATATGTTTTAGACAAACCGGGGAAGCCGTCTTCCCGTTCATAAAAATCTGTAGGCCCGCCAAATGTGATCTGAGAGGCAATGGGAGCCATTTCAGATATCGTCTTAACCCTCAATTGCTTGTATGTTTCAGGATTAAAGGCAAGGGCGTATGTGTTTTCAAATCCAAGCGGCTTCATCCATTCTAAGCCTAGCTCCTCGCTGTAGCCTTTTTTCACTTTCTCATAAATCGCATCCGGAGTATCATCCGGATTATATTTTTCCTTTAATATCGTCATCAAGCCTGTTCCAGTATATTCTACAAAAATATCAACATCACCGTTTTCCGCAGCCTGGGTCATGATTGGTGTCTCTCCAAGCCCTTCCCGAACCTCGACATTATAATCTGTTTTTTCCTTCACATATTCAGAGATTATGTAAGGCAGTATATACTGCTCGGTAAATTTTTTCCCTGCAACAACGACGGTGTTATCTTCAGCTCCTCCTCTAAGTCCAAAAAACAGCAATAGTGCTGCAACTGGGACTAATACAAGAGAAGCTTTTTTCCATGAGAACTTCTTCCCTGACCTGGGATCTGTTGCCACTTCAATCCGTTTTAAAATAAGATCAATCACTATAGCCAGAACAGCTGCCGGGATGGCACCTGCAAGCACAAGCTCATTTCTGGCAGTCGATAATCCCCTGTAAATAATATCACCCAGTCCGCCTGCACCGATAAAGGCTGCCAGCGTTGCTACCCCGATTGTCAGGACAGTAGCAGTGCGCAAGCCTGCCATTATAATTGGCAAGGCGAGCGGGATTTCAATCATCCTCAGAATTTGATTTTTAGTCATCCCCATACCGCGTCCAGCTTCGACAGCTGATTGTTCCACACCTGTAATACCGGTATAGGTGTTTCTCAAAATTGGCAGAAGGGCGTATATCGTTAGAGCAATAATAGCCGTGATATTCCCAATACCAAATAACGGGAGCAAAAATCCAAACAGCGCTAAGCTAGGAATTGTTTGAAAAATTGATGCTACACCTATGATTGGTTCTGCAAATTTCCTTCTTCTCGCAATAAAAATACCTAACGGAATAGCGATAAGCGTTGCGAGTACAATGGAAACAATCGATAAAAATAAGTGCTGCTGCAGCGCTTCCAGAATTTCGCCCCAGCGGGTTCTAAAAATATCAATTAACATAGTGAAAAAATTTTGATCATTCAATTGCAGCAGCTCCTTCCACAGGAACTGGCGGAGTTATTTTCATGCCTGCCAAGCCCCTCATCATAGTTGAACGGGTAATAAGCCCGACTAATTTTCCATTTTGAAGAACAGGAATAACCGAAGCACCGCGGGCAAAAATTTCTGCAACATCTGTATACGGACTTCCCGCTTCCACTGTTGGATAATCGGTTGCCATGATGTCAGCTAGGGTTTTCTCTTCTTCAGCATAATGGCGTTCGACATTCTCAATCGTTGCAATTCCAAGCAATTCATTATGCTGGTTCGTTACTAACAAGCTATCGACTTTATAATTATTCATTGTTTTTAAAGACTGAGCCAGTCCTCTTGTGGGCCTTGCAGTTATAACTCTCTTCAGCATTAATTCTTCTGCTATCGGGACAGCATTTTCACCTGACTCGAGTCTGTCTTCGCCAATAAACCCTTTGACAAACTCGTTCTTAGGGTGGCGCAGAATTCTTTCAGGAGTATCAAACTGGACGATTTCCCCATCCTTCATAATAGCAATCCGATCCGCAATTTTAATCGCTTCGTCCATATCATGGGTTACGAAGACAATGGTCTTCTTTATGCCTTCCTGCAAATTGACCAGTTCATCCTGGAGCTGCTCACGGCTTATCGGGTCAAGTGCGCTGAACGGCTCGTCCATAAGAATGATTGGCGGCTCTGCAGCCAATGCACGGATAACCCCAACACGCTGCTGCTGCCCTCCGCTCAATTCAGAGGGAAAACGAGATTTATATTCTTCAGGGTTTAAGCCTACTAAATTCAGCAGCTCATCGACCTTGCTTTCATATCGCTTAGGTTCCCAGCCCTTTAGTCTTGGAACAAGCGTTATATTCTCCTCTATTGTTAAATGCGGCAAAAGGCCAATTTGCTGGATAACATAGCCGATGTTCCTGCGTAACTGGACCTTGTCCATATTGGAGATATCCTCGCCCTTTATTAATATCTTCCCGCTGCTCGGCTCGATCAGCCGGTTAATCATTCGCATTGTAGTGGTTTTTCCGCAGCCGCTGGGACCAATTAATGCGACCAGCTCACCTTCTTTTATCTCAAAATCAATGTCTTTTAAAGCAACAAACCCATCTGGGTATTTTTTGCCGACATGCTGGAATGTGATCAAAAAAATCGCCTCGTTTCTATGTACTTGCTTACTAACATATAGTTTTATTATTCCCGCAAGTGAAATATTTACCTATAAAAAAATCATTGTGATAAGATTCACAATTTGTAATAATACTTAGAAAACACACATTTTTTTTTGTATAACCTGAATTATTTCAAAAAGTGTCATACATATAATTGCATAATTCTTTGCCAGGATATTAACTAAGGGAAAAATCAAGTTTTCATGATGCTGATTGAATTCATTTTTCCCTCCTCCTTTGTTGTAAATTAGCCAGTTAGCAAGCTATATATTGCTTACCCTTCTGATTTCTCTTTAAACATCCCATTTTTATGTAAAATCACATAAAAGCTCTTTTTAAAAGATTTTTGATCACTGTTTTCATCATTTACCCTATTAAATTCTTCCATTTGACTTTTTAATTGAATCATCGTATTCTTATTCAGGTAATTGTATAAAATCAGCTCAGGTGAGGTAGTGGTCCCGATCATGATGATTAGTTTGAAGGAGAGTCAGGGAACTTGATGATTTCAAATGAAAGGATTTATCGCCGAACCGCCGCAGTTCTCTGGCTGTGGCAGCTGGGACTGTCCAGATAGGTACTGGACTATCATGGCAGCTGCCATTGATGAACTATCCTTATTTTCTGATTCGGTTTTTAAGGGCACGCCGATTTTCTGCGTGTGTTTTTTTATGTGTTTTTTTGGAAATTATAAAGATAGTCTCCTATATTGAGCATCAAGAGGATAACTGGAAGGGAGAAATGAAAATATGGGTAATAGCAGTAAACTCGGTTTATGGATTTTAACTGCCTTGGTAGTTGGAAATATGGTCGGGTCTGGGATTTTTATGCTGCCGCGTTCTTTAGCTGAGGTTGCCAGTCCGGCGGGAGTAATGTCTGCATGGCTGGTAACAGGTTTCGGGGTCCTTATGATTGCACTTGTATTTGGAAATCTTGCTATAAGAAAGCCGAAGCTGACCGGGGGCCCTCAAATCTATGCCAAGGAATTATTTAAGCCCGGCAGCAATGCATCTATCCTATCGGGCTTCATGGCATCATGGGGTTATTGGATAGGAAATTTCGCGGGTAACATTGCAATTATAACAACTTTTGCCAGCTATTTAACAACTTTTTTCCCTGTATTAACAAATCAGGCTGGACTCTTTACAATTGGCGGATTTACTTTAAAAGCAGGGAATGCTCTGACATTCATTGTTTGTTCTGCACTGTTATGGAGCACACACTTTATCATTCTGAAGGGTATTGAAGGGGCTGGAAAACTTAATTTTGTTGCGACAGCAGCAAAGGTTATTGGATTCTTTTTGTTTATCATAATTGGTTTGTTTGCATTCCAAAAAGCAAATATAATTCCTTTTGTTGCGCCAAGATTCAATGAGGCCGGACAGGCTATTAGTTTTTACGGACAAATAAATAATGCTGCCGTTACTACACTTTGGGCTTTTGTCGGGATAGAATCAGCAGTGGTATTCGCTTCCCGTGCCAAAAAACAAGTGGATGTAAAAAGGGCAACCATTCTCGGATTACTCATTGCACTTGCCATCTACATTGGCATCAGTACATTAGTTATGGGCATGTTAAACCAGGAGGCGCTGATTGCTTCAGAAAAGCCGCTTATTGATGCCATCACTACCGTTCTTGGTCCAATCGGCGGAAAAATCCTTGCCTTAATTGGATTGATTAGTTTATTTGGATCAACTATCGGCTGGGTAATGCTGAGCGCAGAGGTTCCTTACCAGGCTGCCAAGCAGGGGCTGTTTTTACCTTCCTTTTTAAAGGTTAACAACCAAGGCACACCAGCCTTCTCGCTGGTATTAACTAATATCCTTGGCCAGTTATTTATATTTTCAACTATCTCTAATACAATTTCTGCGGCCTTTGATTTTATTATTTACATTGCAACACTTTCATACCTTGTTCCCTATTTCATTGCGTCAGCGTTTCAGCTTAAACTGGTTGTGACCGGAGAGTCTTATAAAAACTCCAGAAGCAGAATAGCTGATGGTATAATTGCAATCCTTGCAACGGTTTATTCCATTTGGGTCATTATTGCCGGAACAGCAGATATAAAGACCTTTATGTTTGGGGTAGTCCTGCTCGCCAGCGGAATCTTCTTTTACAGGCGTGTTAAACCATCTGCAATCAGCTAGCCAACGAATTAATTAAAGTATAATGAACCGGCATGAACTTTCATGCCGGCTTTTTCATTCAGAAATTCTTTGATAATCCTTATCTTGCTAAAGATTATATTGAATATGCTACATGATTAATTTACAGTTGTAATAGATTATAGGAGGGTAAACTTTATGAAAAAATATAAAAACTGCCAAAGCTGCGGAATGCCTTTATTAAAAGATAAAAAAGGCGGAGGAACAGAACATAACGGTCAAAAAAGCAACCTGTATTGCAGCCATTGTTATGTAAACGGTGAATTCGTCCAGCCCGCGCTTTCGGCAGCCGAAATGAAATTGATTGTAGAGAATAAAATATGTGAATCTGGTTTTCCAAATTTCGTTGCTAAACTTTTCACAAGGAACATACATAAACTTAAAAGATGGCAGGGGCACCAGCAAGGATAAAGCTGTTGGTTTCCCCCGTCCTCCCAAATAACATTAATGTACTAGCTCTCTCATTTCGAGATACCGTTCCAGCTTTCTTTTGATTCGCTGCAATGCGTTATCAATGGATTTCACATGCTTGTTTAACAATTCGGATATCTCTTGATAAGATTGGCCATCCATATATAACTTCAAGACACTTCTTTCTAAATCACTAAGCAATTCTGACATTTTCATTTCCATATCATCCGTTTTTTCGCGGTTTATAAGCAATGTGACGGGATCCGTTGCTCTGGTTCCGGAAATGATGTCTAATAGCGTAAAATCCGACTCCGCATCATAGATAGGCTTGTCCAGTGAAACATACGAATTAAGCGGTGTGTGTTTTTGCCTTGTAGCTGTTTTTATGGCCGTAATCATTTGTCTTGTTATGCAAAGCTCTGCAAACGCCTTAAATGATGTAAGCTTGTCTTCCCGATAATCCCGGATGGCTTTATATAGGCCAATCATGCCTTCCTGGATTATGTCCTCTTTATCCCCGCCGATTAAGAAATACCTACTAGCCTTCGCCCGGACAAAATTCCGATATTTATGGATTAAAACCTCTGAGGATTCAACATTTCCTTTTTGAAACATTTGCACTAAAATTTCGTCTTCCATTCCAGCATCATTGTCAATCAGTTTGACGCAGAAGTTTACATTCACTTTCATCCCTCCGCCAAATACAGTGGATTTTGTTGTTAATTGCAGATACTTTCCGTAAGCTTAATATTATGATAAAAAAAGCTTTCTGGAAATTAACAAATATCGACTATTGTTTACATCCACTAGCTTAAAAGATTCAGAACACAGTAATCACGTGATCGCTTTACGCACATCTTGTCGGAAAACAAAAAGATATGTCGAAATTTATTTCTGTGACACCCGCTTTTTCCGCATAAATACTCTTTGCCGGGTGAAACTACCATATGAAAATAATAGCGGAGGTGCAGACAATGAAAGAGATATTACAGGAGGTCAAGGATGTATTGGAAAGATCCTTTGATAATCCAAATGAAGAAGATTTGGATTTCTGCCTGGAAACTTTAATGAAGGCAAAGGAGTCTGCCGGCCAAAAAGAGAAAATGTTCGAAAATATTATAAATGCCGTCACACATGCAAAACATGCCCAGGCAGAACTTGAACATGCAGGGACTCCTTCTGCTTCCGCAGCTTACGGACAGGCATACCGTGCACTCGACAAAGGAATTGAATCATATATTGATCCGAATAATGATCCATTATAGTTACTTATTACGGTTTTCCGAGCTGGCTTCTGCAGCCAGCTCCCTTTACCATTTTAGGAGGTATAGCTTTATGGCAAAAGGAAAAAAAAAGGAGCCACAGTTCCAAAGCGGTGAACTCCTGGAAGAAAAGCTAAAAGGCCTTTACGCACTCGATCCTGAAACAAGTCTGCTTTCAGTGAACTTCGCTACAACCGAAAACCCATATCTTAATGAACATTATAATGAAGACAAATAAAAAAATAAAAGGCTGGACTTCAGGTTGAAGGCCAGCCTTTAATCTTAGTTTCATTTTTATCCAAAAAAACAGGCAATTCGTAATAGATTTCTTATTCTTTATGGTTTTTCTCTTGCTTACTTTAGTTTAAAGCCGGTTCATAAACGATTCGTATGATGTTCTGAAAAGCATTAGCTCCATTATAGGTAATGGGAGCAACCGTTGATTCAACGTTTATGGATTGATTATCAAGACGGATGATTCTCGTTTTTATAGGCTCTATTGGCTGGTGGTTTTGCTGAATCTGATTTAGCCGTTCTTTTACATCAGCAAGATTCTCAGGATGGATAAATTCCAGCAAAGATCTCCCGATTATCTGTTCATCCCGGTCTGCACCAACTAGCTTTACTCCCGCTTGATTAATATACTGTATTACTCCATCCTGATGGACCAGTATAGTGTCCGGAGCGATTTCAATTAACTGCCGGTATCTTTCTTCACTTTCCTGAAGCTTTTTTTCGACCTGCTTCCGTTCAGTTATATCCACACACGAGGCTACAACCTCCACTACCCGGCCCCCTGATTTAATGGGGCTTAAAGCCGCCAGATAATGGATCCCATTGTTTTCGCCCTCATATGTAACCCTTTCACCTTCCCAGGCTTTCTGATAATATTCATGCTTCTTTTGTGCCATATTGGCAGGCAAGACATCAAATATGGTTTTTCCAATCAGTACTTCCGGGGAAAGCCCAATTCGGTATAGGAGCTCCCCATCTGCTAGAGTATGGACGAATTTATCGTCCTGCTGCTTATATTTAAAGGTCATTCCCTGCTGCAGCTTTATTGTATCCTGCAGACTTTGTCGGGCAACCCTCAATGACTCCTCTATCCACAGCCTCTCATTTAAGGACTGTGGTACTCCCAGGTTTGCTAATGAATTTTTAATTCCTGGCAGTTTTTCCAGCAGACTTTCCAGGGGGAGCGGCTTGCAAATGAAGTAGCCCTGCACTTCATTGCAAAAATGCTGCTGTAATAACAGCAATTGATCCATTGTTTCAACGCCTTCTGCATTGACACGCAGCCCCATGTTTTTTGCCATCGCAATAATCGTTTGCACGATGGTCGCGTCATTTGAATCCTTTAATGATTCTCCGACAAAGGATTGGTCAATCTTTAATTTATCAATAGGAAACTTTTTGAGATAAGCAAGAGAACTATACCCAG
The DNA here is from genome assembly GCF_002860285.1 of Bacillus sp. M6-12. Lineage (GTDB taxonomy): Bacteria > Bacillota > Bacilli > Bacillales > DSM-1321 > Peribacillus. The sequence goes on along the minus strand of NZ_PGVF01000009.1, from coordinate 40,061 downwards.
TTCCAAAATCATCAATGCTGATCTTTACTCCCAGTTTTTTCAGCCCATTAAGAATTTTTATGGTCCTGCTTACATCCATCGTCATGCTTTCCGTTATTTCCAGTTCTAAATAACGGGCATCAAGCCCGCTCTCCTTCAATGCACCTTGGACGACTTCTACTAAATCATGCTGGTAAAATTGAAGTGCCGATAAATTCACGGCAACCGCCAGCCGCGGCAGTCCCATATCCTGCAGTTCTTTAGTTTGTTTGCATGCGGTATAGAGCACCCATTTGCCTATTGGGACGATCAATCCTGTTTCTTCTGCCAGAGGGATGAATTCTGCAGGTGAAACAAATCCCATTTGCGGATGATTCCATCGAAGCAGAGCTTCAATACCGGATACCTCTCCAATTTCCAGATCGATCTGCGGCTGATAATGAAGAGTAAATTCTTCACGTTCCAGGGCTTTATGTAACTTTGTTTCCATATCAATCAGAGAGTATGCCGCTGATCCAATTGATTCAGAATAAAATCTATAAGTGTGTTTGCCTTCCTGTTTTGCCTGATACATCGCCAAATCAGCTAATTTAATGTAATCTTCAGCAGTAGAACTCCTCCCGACATCACTAGACAAACAAATGCCAATACTGGCAGAAACATATATTTCATGCGGATTTAATTCAAATGGCGTATCTAAATGACGAATCAATTCCTGGGCTACCAGCTCAGCCTCTAGCCTGCCCGCATTAGGCAATAGCAGGATAAATTCATCTCCTGAATGGCGAAAAAGCATTCCACAAGCTAAATTCTGCACCAATCGCTGCACTACTTTTTGAAGCAGCAAATCTCCCAGCAAATGGCCCAGGGAATCATTGATGACTTTAAACCGGTCCAAATCTATGAAAAGGAGCGCAAAATGGTTTGGCTGAAGAATTTCATTATTCAAAGACTCGTAAAGATGCCTGCGGTTTGGCAGTCCTGTAAGTTCATCATGATAGGCTAAATGCTTAATGTTCCTCTCGGCCATTTTTCGCTCAGTAATATCCCGGCCAATAACAATCAGCCCATTGCGCTCCCCGTCATCATGAAAAAGCGGGACCTTAATGACATCAAATATCTTGCATGAGTTATCTGGCTGAGGAATGATTTCTTCCCCTCTTGAAACCTTGCCGGCTTCCCAAACCTTTTGATCCTCTTTTTCGCAAAATAACAGGGCATCCTTAAAGAAAGGTGAATAGACTGCTAATTCAGAATCTGTCTTCCCTCTATACGGAACATTTTCAAGCTGAAAAAGCCGCAGTGAAAAAGGATTGGTAAGCAGCCAGCGTCCTACCCCATCCTTAAAACAAATAAAATCGGGCATTTCTCGAATCAATGCTATCATTTGCTGTGTATGTTCTTCTATTTTAACCTGGTCCATAGCTGGTCTCCCTATTATCAATTGCTTTTTTACTTGTGTTTAAGTTATTTCACATTTCTAATATCGACCTCATGCTAATCTTTTAAAGTAAAAACAACCGCCATTTTAGACTATTATTTAACCGATTTCAGCTGCCTGCCCGATTACCCTTCTAGAGTGAATACAACTATATCCATTTCATTTTTACTTTACTGTTTTGAACTAAAAGAAACCATTACCTATTTATATTCCTAAAATTACAGCTTTTTCCTTTAATCACAAGGAAAATGTTTATTTAACTTCCATTACCAAATGAAAAAATGAAAAGGATAGCCGATTTGGTGAATAATTTTCGCAGTTTAATTATGTAGATAAATCGGGGGCTTTCTTAAGGAGGAATAAATCAATTCACACTCAAAATAAGCAAAAATAGAAATAATCACTAAAAAGGGGTTCGGAATAAGAGCATTCCGAATCCCTTTTATCGGATAAACGTTGCCCATCTTAATTTTCATTGTTCCTGAATTCTTTTTGTTGACACTCTTTTTTTGAATGATCTTCGACTATATGCTTTAGCATGGATAGTTTGTTATCCCAGAATTGGTCGAAGAAGGAGAGCCATTCTTTCAGCTCCAGCAGCGCTTCAGGCTGAATCCTGTATCTCGTTTCCCTGCCTTTTTTGGTGGCATCGACAAGCCTGCTTTCAGATAAAATGCGCAAATGCTTTGAAACGGCTGTACGGCTCATTGGAAAGTGCTTGCTAATTTCAGTTACTGGCATCTCTTGATTAGCCAGGAGCATAAGAACTTCTCGCCGGGTAGGATCGGCAATCGCCTGAAATACGTCATGCTTCTGTGCTTCGGCCATTAATCCTCAACAACTTTACGGAGCTTATTATGAACAAGCGGTTCCCAGCCATTTTCCATTGTGTTTCTGACATCGTTTTGTTTTTGTTCTGCTCCTGGAATAATCTCATCAGCAGCTCCCCATCCGGAATGAACCAGTGTAAATTCCGTTTTTCCATCAAATTCTTTTAGTTCAAACGAAACGTGCCATCCGAAAACGTCCCAGGAAAAAACAAGCTTGTTGGGCGGATCCATTTCAAGTACCTTACATGGTGATGGCCCAAACGGCCCCTGCAAATGAAATTCTGCGCCTTCTTCAGGCTGAAAATCGTTCGGCATAAACCACGCAGCAATTCCTTCGGAAGTAGCAACTGCATTCCACACCTTCTCGATCGAAGCATTAAAAATAGTTGTTTTCCTGATATCCGGAAGTGTTTCATTCATCTTCTCTTTCATTAAAGTGACCTCCATAACGGGTTTAAAATGAAACCAATTGGTTTCCTTATTTCAATATATACAACCAATTGGTTTCATGTCAAACTGTTTTTTAAAAGAATGTTTTAATATATAACCCGTTTGGTTTAGCAAATTGTTAGATGGGAATTAAAGAATCAAGCACAACAAAAGCAAAGGAGGCTTATTATGAAAAAACAGTTGAATAAAATCGTTGATAAGGCAAAAAAAACATACAATCAAGCAACGGCCAATATAAAAGAAAAGCTATATGACATTTCAGATACTCCTTACGCAACTGTTCAGCAATTGGCTCAATATGTTCGGCAGCACCCGGAAACGATAATTTCAGCCAAGGAATTTTTAGGAACAAGATTTTATTTTTATCAGCTCGAAACGGACCAAAATTTATATTATTTAGAAACTAAGGAAACAAAAATCTTACAGCTGGACGTCCTTACAGAGAAAGCAGTGGCCCTTTCCTATCGATCATATCGAGATAAATACACTATGAATACTCCGATAAAAATAACAGGTCTCATTTAATGATTTTGTCACGTTCAAACGCCAAATGTTTTTCACGGGATTGCTGTCCGTAATATTTTATTTTTCCCGGGAAAAAGTTTTATAGAAAAAGACCGGCCGCACTTTTAGTTTGCGGGCCGGTCTGTTTTCCGATTATTTTACAATGGGAATTGCAGGTTGGAACCTTTGGTTATCTCGATAAGTTAAGTACACAAATAAAAACATTGTGAAAGCAATTATGGTTGATAGCCAGTTATGTAAAAAATTAGTGTTTGAATTCATTTCAAATAAAATAAGTCCATCACCGGCATTTCCAGAAATTCCGAAAAATAACCCATAAACCACGTTTAACCCAAGATGAATCCCAGTGCTTACCCAAATAGAATCTGTTTTATAAAAAGCAAAGGTTATACTGAGTCCTAACGCGATTGAAAAGATAGTATTGTTGAAACTAAAGCCCTCATTCCATATATCATCAAGCGAATAAACGGCTACGGCAAATATCATGACAAAGATGAATGGCATTCTATCCTTGAAATAATATAATAGGAGCCCATTGACAATCATGTCATTTATAAGCGATCCGAGGCCAAAGCCGACAAATATCACAGCAACTGCCAACAAGCTTTCACTAAGCGGCTTCATTCCATTCCACTGAAAATCCCCCAGCAAAAAACGCAATGAAAAGAGCACCGCCCATGCAGAGAATCCTATTGCAAAACCTGTAAACAAATTCTTTTGCCATCCTTTAAAAAAGTGCAGTCCATACATTATTAACCCTTTTTGGTTTAATGATTTGGACACCAAATACGCAAAAGGAAAGAATACTAAAAGATGAAAAAATCTCACAATGTCATTCATTGAAAATATTACAGGCAGTAAATTAAAATATAAAGATAGAACAATATAAGAAAAAAGATACGAAATAGCAAGTTTCAAGTGTATACTTCCCCCTGCAGGTTTTGTTGATTCTAATGTTTAAAATCGCCGGTTAATTCAGGATACAAAAACTTAAAAACCTCAGGAACTCTTTGTCGAAAGAAATTATAATGATGTTCTGCATCCTCTATAATATCAAATCTGGTGTTTATTATTCTCTCCTTCAATAATTCGTATACCGCTTTATTGGAAGAAAGGAATTCATTATTAATATATGTATCTTCCCTTGCTTCTACAGTCCCGCAGTCAAGGTAGAATCTTTCAATGGACGATAGGTCTGAGCGCCTGATAAGGTTTTCTATGTCTTCCTGATTGCGCCAAAAGGCAGAAGAAAAGACTGCAACTTTCGCAAAAATTTCCGGATATTTGCAGGCAGCAAAACTAGTGATCAGGCCGCCTAACGAAATCCCAGCCATGGAGGTCTGATCTGGAAGTGTTCTGTACTGTTTGTCGATAAACGGCTTTAATTCATCTGTGATAAAATTCAGATATGCCTCACCCCTTCCGCCTAAAGTTCTGTCTCCTCCAAGTTTTGTACTATATTCACCGTTCTTCCAGGGGCAGTATTCGTTCACCCGCTCCTGGCCTGCAGTATTCAAATCAATGCCCACTACGATGATCTCCAGCTTGGTTTCATCAAGAAAATTTTCAAGTCCAAGAGAAACACCGCCTCCAACTGCACTTTCATCACGGAAAACATTTTGTCCGTCATGCATATATAATACAGGATAACGCTTTTCTGCTTCACGATAGTTTTGGGGCGTATAAACTCTGATAGTCCGATCTTGATTAAACTCTTTCATGTGGATAGGGAAAATTTCCAGCACACTGCTTCCGCCTTTCGCTTCTATGGATACCAATCTAGTAAAATAATAACATTTATCATCAAAATATGGGATTTCTTTTGCCATCGAAGATTGCGTTATTTGACTCAAATGAGCATCATAATAAGCTAGTTGACCGAACACCATAAAGATGTTGTACCTGTTCCACTCAAAATTAATTTCTGTGGAATACTAAATTATTTTTCCAAATTCAAATTTATTAGTCCAAACGGGCGTTTTATTTAGTGAAATGAAAATAGGGCGGAAAATCAAGATTTCTACCCGCCCTTTTAGTGAAGAATTCTGTTTATTAAGGAAAATGAAAAAAGGTATCCACAAGTTCAACTTGGGATACCCCTATCTTAAATCAATCGATTTCAGGCATAAACTGTTTTGTAAGATTACACTCCCCGTTTATTGCCCCACACAAATGTATGAAGCTGAGGGAGAACTTTGATATTTTTTAATTCATCATCCAGCATTGCCTTATCAATTAACCACTCGTATTTTGTAAGCAGCCTGCTGATCAGCATTTGGTCGTCAGCAGTTAAGCTGTCATCATTGCCGACCTGCAGGAACATTGGAACATCTGGATAACGCTGATGAACTCGTTTCGCAAATAGATAGTCCTCATCGTTGAATACCACTACCTTCAAAGAAACATTTTGATTCATAGAGCGTGACTTCAGATTGTCCAAGATTGTATTCAGAATGTCAAAGTTTGTGATCATTCCTGAGCTTGGCGGCTTGGGAGAAATCGTTAATTCATCAATCTCGTAAAACCAATCCTGCCATTTGCTTCCCTGTGTCTCCAGACAAACTTTGATATCGTTTTGCTTCAATATTTCTATTAGACTATCTAAGTTTTTCAAAAGCGCTGGGTTGCCGCCAGAAATGGTAACAAAGGAAAATGCGTTTCCTCCTAGGCGCTTTAGTTCTTCCCATATTTGTTCCGGCTCCATTTGAATGATACTGTCTTTTCCGGTGCCATCCCATGTAAAAGCCGAATCACACCATGAGCAGGAATAATCGCAGCCTGCCGTTCTGACAAACATCGTTTTTTGGCCAATAACCATTCCTTCTCCTTGAATGGTCGGGCCAAAAATTTCCATAACCGGCAATTTACTCACTTTCCATCCACTCCCGTCTGGCTTCCGCATAGGAGGTAGGCGTTTCATACAGGCGGACGAACTCAACTCTTGCTCCTGAGTAAGTCTGCTTTCTTTCTTCCTGCTGCAGCGCTTCATTCATTTTTTCATAAATCCAGACAACAATGTTTTCAGCTGTCGTATTCATTGCTGGCAATGTTTCATTGAGGTATCTATGATCAAGAAAAATTTCTATTTCTGATTTCCAAATTTCTTTAATATCTCCAAAATCGATCAGGAGGCCACGTTCATCAACAAACCCGCTCAGTCCAAATATGACACGGTATGTGTGCCCGTGAAGATTTTTGCATTTACCTTCATAACAATGCAGATGATGGGCAGCATCAAAGGTGAATTCCTTGCTGACAAGCACTCGCTTATTGTGATATTTTAATTGTTCTTTTTTAATATCTTCGTCCATCTTCTGTAGTTTATCTACGATGCGAAAGCCATACATATTCCTAGCACTCCCCTCGGTTTTTCAAGTAATCTTCCAATCCTTTTTGCCTTAGCTTGCAGGCTGGACACTCTCCGCATCCATCTGAAATCACGCCATTATAGCAGGTTAACGTTTTTTCGCGAACAAAGCTGAAAGCCCCAAGCTCATCCGCCAGCTTCCATGTCTCTGCTTTGTTGAGCCACATTAAAGGTGTGTGAATGACAAATGGTTCATCCATAGACAGGTTCAATGTAACATTCAATGATTTAATGAATATATCCCGGCAATCCGGATATCCGCTAAAATCCGTTTCACATACGCCAGTGACTATGTGCTTTGCACCTATCCCTTTGGCTAAGACACCTGCAAAGGACATGAATAACAAGTTTCTCCCAGGGACAAACGTAGAGGGCAGCTCTCCGTCTTCCCCATCCTTCACTTCAATGTCATCCCTTGTAAGCGCATTAGGGGCCAGTTGATTTAAAAGGGCCATATCAAGTATATGATGTTTTATTCCCAATTCCTTCGTTATATTTTTTGCACATTCAATTTCGGTAATATGCCGCTGATTATAATCAAAGGTTACAGCTTCAACCTCTGCAAAATTCTCTAACGCCCAAAATAAACATGTAGTGCTATCCTGGCCGCCGCTAAATACAACAACTGCTTTATCATTTTTCATGTAAGATTCTCCTTTAAATAAAAAAGTGCAAATGTCCGGTTTACGGGAATGAATTTTTTATTCACTGAATAAATTTTATTTTCACGGAATTAGTGCTCTTTTTCACGAAATTATCTTTTCCCGTACCCCATCCTAAAGCTTGAACAGCACTTTATGCTAAAAAAACAGCACAACTAAGAAGCAGTGCTGTTTTCTTAGTTTTTTAAAGAGGGTAGCTAAAAACCTCTTCAGTAAATATTTATCTGTTATCTACAGTTTCCGGATATAAATCATGGTTCATTAATCGGTAATCGGCCATTTTCTCATATTTCGTGCCCGGTTTCCCGTAATTGCAATATGGGTCGATGGAAATGCCGCCCCTCGGGGTAAATTTGCCCCACACCTCGATATAACGGGGATCCATTAATTCAATCAGGTCGTTCATAATGATATTGATGCAATCTTCATGGAAGTCTCCGTGATTTCTAAAAGAGAACAAATATAACTTTAATGATTTGCTTTCGACCATTTTTATTTCAGGTATATAGCTTATATAAATTGTCGCAAAATCAGGCTGCCCTGTTTGCGGGCAAAGACTTGTAAATTCCGGGCAATTGAATTTTACGAAGTAATCCCGATTTGGATGTTTGTTATCAAATGATTCCAGGACTTGCGGAGAGTATTCAAACAAATACTTTGTCCCCTGGTTCCCTAATAATGTTACTCCTTCTAGTTCTTCCGGTTTTCTTCCAGACATAATAAAAGCCTCCTATAATGAATCGTGTCATAAAGAAGGCTCATAGCAAACGGATGATCTTTGAAAAATAAAAACCATATCCAAGGCAGGATATGGTTGATAGCATTATCAAAGCCATAGTTTTTTATAGAGGGTATCTGCTATGAACCTCTTTTCGAATACAAGTTTTATTTAGTTATACATCCTTTTAACTATATTTAATTTTTCTTAAAGTGTCAACAACATCTTCTTTATTTTCCGTCTCTAAAAATTATTGAGCCGTTTAAGTACCTCATCGATCTTATCTGAGATGAGTTCGTACTTCCCCTCAAACATTGTTAACAGCTTAATCAATTCTCCTTCACGCATCTCCGCTTTCTTTTCGAGTCTTTCCATCTCTTCTAGATACTTCTTTTCAACCCTCTCAATTTCAGAGGTATGCCTAGCCTCCATATCCTTCATGTCTTGCTTAAATTCCTGTCTCATACTGGGTATATGCCAAATTAACAAATACAAGAAAAGAGCAAGAAAAACACCTTCTTTTGCATAATCAAAAAGAAATTGCTCCATTTTCTCCGCCCCCTTTTAAACTGCCTTCTGCCTGCAACGACTATACTATGTCTTGCATATTGTATGAATCATCTGGCAGATAAGCTTGTACAATAGACCAGCAAAAGGGGGAATCAGAATAGAATTTATTATATGGAAGCTCCTTTACAGAACGAATAATAAAGAGGCATTAAAGCAAAAAAACAGACCCGATTTCCGGGTCTGTCCGTAGGTTCTAAGGTTATGCTTTATTTACATTTGCCGCTTGCGGTCCGCGCTGGCCTTCTTCAACGTCAAATGTAACTTCCTGGCCTTCCTCTAAAGACTTATAGCCTTCACCCTGAATGGCTGAGAAATGTACGAAAACATCTTCTCCACCTTCCCGTTCGATGAATCCAAAGCCTTTTTCACTGTTGAACCATTTTACTTTTCCACGTTCCATTTTGTTGCCTCCTAGCATATCCAAAAGAATTGCAAAATTTATCTTGCTTGTATATTATTGCCCTTTTAAAGCATTTTAAAACCATTTTTTAATATTTTTTAATGGTTTAACAGCCAAAAACTAAACATTTCCTTTTAAGCAGTTATTTAAACCAGCCCTTTTCACGGGACTGGGAGATTGCTTCAATCCTGTTTTTAACCTCAAGCTTTTCAAGGATTGTGGAAATATAATTTCGCACCGTGCCCGTTTTTATATTAAGTTCGGCTGCTATTTCCTTTGTATTTTTCCCATTTGCCACAAGTTCTAGCACTTCTTTTTCCCGCTCGGTAAGAGGGTTTTCTTCGCTGTACACATCATCCATTAATTCGGGGGCATAAATCCGCCTTCCGGCCATTACACTGCGGATTGAGCTGGCTAGTTCGTCGCTTGGGCTATCCTTTAATAAATAGCCGCTGACACCAGCTTTTAAGGCACGCTGAAAGTATCCGGTACGGGCAAATGTTGTTAAAATAATTACTTTGCAGCCCTGGCCTTTTAATTGTTCTGCTGCCTCAAGCCCACTCATGCCCGGCATTTCAATATCCATGATACAGATATCCGGCTCATGCTGTTTAACCAGCTTAAGTGCAGCTTCGCCGTTACTGGCTTTCCCCACTACTTCCATATCTTCTTCCAGATTGAGAAGAGAACCCAGGGCTCCCAGAAGCATACCCTGATCTTCAGCAATTACAATCCGAATCATGATAGCCCCTCCTTAACTGTGTGCTTTACGGCATGAGGAACTCTGACTATTAAAGTGGTTCCTTCGTTTATATTAATATCAAGTGTTCCATTAACAAATTCCAAACGCTCCTTCATTCCAATTAATCCATGGCCCTTCACAAAGCTATCATTATCCACAGTCCCGATACCGTTATCCTTTACAATAATGACAATTTCTTTTCTCTTCTGTTCGATGCTGATATAGCAGCTCGTAGCCTTGCTGTGTCTGACTACATTATTGATAGCTTCCTTTAAACACATGCTTAAAATATTTTCTGTTAATGGAGGAATATTTGACACTGAAACGTCCCGTATTCCATTGAACTCTATTTGAGCCGCTTCCAATATTTGTTCAACGCGAATCATTTCATCTTTCAGCTTAACTCCCCGCATTTCTGAAACCATTTTTCTCACTTCATTTAATGCGGTCCTGGCAGTATGCTGAACATCAATCAGCTCGCTGCTTGCCTGTTCGGGGTCCTTATTAATTAATTTCCTCGCCAGGTCACTTTTCAGCCCGATCAAAGATAGCTTCTGGCCAAGCGTATCATGCAGATCACGTGCGATCCGCTGCCGCTCCTCATGCTTCACGAGCTCAGAGATCCGTTTATTTGCATCCTCTAGCTTTTCCTCCAGCTGTCCCATTTGCTTCCGGCTCCGGATAGTAAATGGAAGGAGGATTACACCGATCCAAACGATAATCACGATAGGAAGCTGCTTAATGAACATCGGCTCCTGAAGGACAATATTAAGGTTAATGGCAACGGTCGTTGTAACCAGATGAATGATGTAAAGAACCAAAAATGCTATCCGGTCTTTTATATTGCCATTCAAGTAAGCAATATAAAAGGCGAAATAAATGTAATTAAACAAACTTGCCGAAGAGACGGAAATGGCAATCAATAAGATTGTCCATACATAAACGGTCCATCCCTTGGAAAAGAAAGCAAATCGGTAGCAGATAAAGAACAGTACCGTCAGTATAATTCCAATTGTTATCTCAATCGTTGAGGATAATTGGAAAATAAAATAAAACGGAAGAATGCTCAGGATTGCCCAAATATAAGGGGATATCCCGGTACTTTTCAGCATTATCATATACCTTTTTATCATTTTACAACCTCTTTTTTCGGTATTTGATATAAGGTTCATCTGTTATTTTAACGTATATCAATAGGCCAGTAAAATCCCATATTCTTTACCGAAGAACCAGAACAGTTACTGAACTGAAATACTGCTTTTTTTACGTGTAATAGTTTTAACTTCATTGAAGCTGATAAAGTTTCTCTTTTTCTCGTCCCACAGCTTAAATTTAAGTGATTCCAGGCTTGCAGCGATTGTTAAAGTCGGCGCATGCTGCAGGGGCACGCTATTATTATGTGCCTCTTCCAGCTTGTAATTTGGTACCCTTGGACTTAAATGGTGAACATGGTGAAAACCAATATTCCCTGTCAGCCATTGAAGAACTTTCGGAAGCTTGTAGAACGAGCTTCCCTCTACCGCTGCTCTAACGTATTCCCATTCGTCATTTTTTTCATAATACGATTGCTCAAATGTATGCTGAACATAAAAAAGCCAAATGCCGGCAATACCGGAAATATAGAAAATTGGGCCTTGTACTAATAAAAAAGACTTCCATCCAAGCAAGTAGCTGAACAGCCCTATCATTACCACAATTAACAGGTTAGTAAGATACGTGTTCATACGTTCCTTGCTTCTTGCACCTTTCCTGTTAAAACGATTCGAAATAAGGAAAACATAAATAGGACCTAAACCAAACATAACAAAAGGATTACGGTATAGACGATAAACCATTTTAAGCCACAGCGGCGCTGTCAAATATTCATCTACCGTAAGAACCCAGATATCTCCTGTACCCCGTTTATCCAGGTTACTGCTTGTTGCATGGTGTACAGTATGCTCATGTGCCCATTTTGAATAAGGGAATAATGTAAGTACACCTGTTATGGTGCCAATAATTCTATTTGCTTTTCGGCTTTTAAAGAACGAGTGATGGCAGCAATCATGGAATATGATAAAAATCCGAACCAAAAATCCCGCTGCAATGATTGTCAAACCTAAAGTAAGGAAATAAGAAATTTCTAAGCTTTGATAGGCAAGAAACCATAAGAATAAAAAAGGAATGATAGTATTAAACAGCTGTTTTAAACTGTCTCCTGTAATGGAATGTTCATACGGCGACATTTCCTTGCGTAATGCTTTTGCGTTGTGTTTGGTCATATTACAAATTCCTTTCCTCTATTTAATTACATAAAGTATAGTGAATCAGAATCTAGCTTTGCAGACATACATGTCATATAGGGTATATGATAAATGTCATATAAGAGTAACGTCTGGCATATAAGGCGCTGCAGTTAGGCAGCTGCTAGTTAATAAAGTTTTACCATCCTAAAAATCAACATGAGTTTATACTTCCAACCTATCCATGGAAATAAACGAAAATAGTTTTCTCCAAATGCTAACACTATAAAGGCGGTGTAATCTAAGCTAAACGGTACAACTTCCTAAGAGAATTTTACATTTTAATTTAATTTATTTTTTACGCCGAACAATCGGCTTAGCTCCGGCAATTTTCCTAAAAAAAATGCTGTCTCATAGACAGCACCTCCTGGATTATTTAATTTTTAAAGGAACGGCCCTCCTATTTAATTCAGAAAGACTGTTCCTTTTTCAAGTTTTAAAGCTGTATTAGAATAGCAAAGGGGGAATTTTATTTGGCCCTGAGCCTATAATATTCAAATCCTGGTATATACTGGCTGAAACAGCGACATGTGGGACTTTAGCAATATCAGGGGATGATGCGGACTGCTCGGAACTGCTCGCAATTGTGCTATTTTCCCCGTTCTTTACTCCTTCGTTAAACATCCGCTGCATTTGCAGCAATATCTCTTGCTGAGGATAATCCTTGTATACGGACTGCATCAAGAGACCATCTATCATGGTCCAGAAAAGATCCGCATATATTTCCGGTTTAATATGAGAGGAAACCTCTCCTGACTGCTGTCCATCCTTCAAAATTCCAGCCACAAGGCTGATAAAATATTCATGGCGCCTTTTTGTTAGCAAATCATTAATATGTTTGTGCCTTGAAGAATAAAGCTTAAATTCAAAGCTTACCAGCATTTTTCTTACCTCTTCATCCCCTGCAGGAAAATTTGGAGCAAGGTAAAGCTGGAACAAATAATTGACTTTTTCAAAAGAGCTCTTAAGCTGGGCGACCTCTGAAGTGATTTTTTCAAAGGATTGCTTTGTCTGCCGGCTGATCATTTCAACGTATATATCTTCTTTGCTTTTAAAGTATATATATATGGATCCTTTGCTGATGCCTGAATGGGCGACAATATCATCAATTGTAGAATTTTCAAAGCCTTTATTGGCGAAGCATACAAGCGCACTATTTAAGATTTCTTCCTTCTTTTTTTCACGGTATGCTTCTGATACTACTGGCGGCATATGATCCCTCCGATATACAGGCTTTCAAAAAAGACCGGTTAGTTTATATGAAACATTACTTGACCCAATCTTTATTGCATGCTTCCTATGATCTATTCCATTAAATTTTAAAAAGCAGACATACATATTGGTTTTTCGTGATTGATAAAAATTTTATGCAGTGTGTGTGCATGATCCTTGCTGCTTATCTTTAATTTCCCGTAATTATATAATTTTTGGACATCCGCTGCCCCTATCAGCAGGGATGATAAATCGGCTACATTCAATTCAGCCTCAAAATCAGCGGTTTCCGAATCAGAAAGCCTTAACTGTCCGTTAACCAGCTTAACTGTAAAAGTCTGTTGGCCCTTCAGCATAAAGGAGTCTTCTATAGTAAGTTTAAAGGTGGCCGTCTGGCTGTTAAAATCAAAGCCTTCCATCTGGCTGAAAAACTTTTCTGCGTTAATAATCCGATACATAATTCCAACACCGGCTGAGAGGATTTCATGATAGACGCTTGGAATAATGTTGTTGGAGCCATTTCGGGGGTCACCGAGCAGATATTCCAGGGAATCATCCTGTGTTTGGAGTGTTACTCTTTGAATTTGATCCTGCTGGCTATGGAGAAACGCACATAGCTTTAGCAATGATTCGGGAGATTCATATATCATTTCCTTAATCACAATATTAGTCGTTAAAAAATTGCGTTCACTCATCTTTTTAAACGCAAACAGAAGATAGCCTTTAAGCTTTCCATTTTCGAAAAAACCGACAAGCTTATGATCAGGATTCTTAAACATCACATCCATATCATAACCTGTCTTAATAATCATTCCATGGACAGATTCTGCATACTGATTGTAGCAATCACGAATCTCATCCTTGTGGGAAGCATCCAAAAACACGAGGCCCTCCCTTGATACTTCGTTGGGAAAGCTTGCCAGCTCGGCATGGTATTGATTCATCTTAGTGCCATAACCAAATCCCATTTTTTTATAAAAATCAGGGCGGAATGGATACAGCATGACCAGTGAAACTCCTTTTTCCTTAAAATAAGCAATGAAATACCCGACAAGTTCCTTGGCTACTTTTTCTTTTTTGTGCAGAAGGTCTACAGCAACCTGCCCAATCCCGCCTGCATCGATTATTTTGGAAAATAAATTCATCTTAAAATAATGAATTCTCATCCCGCCAAGCAGTTTTCCGTCGCGGAACAAGCCAAAAAAATCAATTGTTTCTTCAGATTCTTGAATTTGAATTAAGTTTTTTGTGAATTTTTCCTTAAATTCGGGAGTATTTTGCGTCACACCAGGATAGGCATTGATAGCTATATCCGCAAATAATGGCATCTCTTCATTAGTCAGTTTCCTGATTATACTATTCATTGGCTGCACCGCCCAAAGAAATTTCTGATTTTTTGCATCATTATATCCGGCTGTTCGATTACGGTCCAGTGGCCGCATTCGCTAATGACTTCCAGCTGGGCATGTGGTATGTATTGCAGCAGCAGATCCTGCAGCATAGCCGGAGTGTTGATATCGTGTTCACCCTGAGCAACCATTATTGGTATCTCTTTCAATCTTTCTAACCTGTCTGTTAGATCATAATTCAGCCCAATATCGTTGCCCAAAATTGCATTTACTGCTTCATTGCTCTTGGTTGCAGTTTTCTTGCTAAGGTTTTCTCTGGAGTAAACATAGTACGGGTCAATTATGCTGAAAATTTCCTGTACATCTATTTCTTTATTATTCAGCTTTTCGACCATCATATCGAGAAGATGTTTGTCTTCTAAGGTTAACCTGTTTTCCAGTTCTTTTCCGAACCCAAGATATCCATCCTTTGTTGCTCCTACAGCTGCAGTCAAAAATAATTTATCTGCCTTTTTCGGATATTTGGCTGCATACAAAAGTCCCAGCATAGATCCCCAGGATTCACCTACCAGATTCAACTTCTCAATGCCCAGCTCCGCTCTCAATGCTTCAAGAGTTTCCACTTCTTCATCCATTGTATAGGTATCTTTGTCTTCAGGCTCCTGCGATTGGCCGCAGCCTCTTTGATCATAAAAAATCAGTTGGAATGTATTAGCCAGCTCCTCGAGATGCGGCAAAAAGTAACGGTGTTCGCCGCCCGGACCCCCGTGAAGGAAAACAAGCGGAGTCCCTGCTCCCAACATTTTCACATAAATATCCAGGCCTCTAACATTAAAAAACTTCTCCATATTACTACCCCCCCCGTACAAATTTTGTTATCTTCCACCGCTTCAAGCCACCCGTCTACTTCCCTCAGTACAGAGGCAATACTGCCCTCTTCAAAAGGCGAATCCAAGTTTACTAGTTTCATAAGCTCTGTGAACGATTTGCTTCCGCCAAGTTTGCATAGCAGCATATAATCTCTCCAGGCGTTTTCCTGATCTTCCCTGGAACGTTTCCAGAACTGCATCGCACAGATTTGGGCTAGAGCATAATCAATAAAATAGAAAGGATCGGTATAAATATGGATTTGACGCTGCCAGTATCCTCCGCTTTCCAGGTATTCATTGCCGTCAAAGTCAAGGTAAGGCAAGTAAGCTTTTTCGATATCCTTCCAGGCAGTTTTACGCTCGGATGGCGACCAATCCGGGTTTTCATAAACAGCATGCTGAAACTCATCGACTGCGCATCCATATGGGAGGAAAAACACCGATCTGTTTAGATGGGCAAATAAATACTTGTCGGCTTCTTCTTTAAAAAAGTTTTCCATCCATGGCCACGTAAGGTATTCCATACTCATAGAGTGAATTTCACTTGCTTCATATGTCGGCCAGTAATATTCTGGCTGCCCAAGATTTCTGCTTTGGTAGACCTGGAAGGCGTGCCCTGCTTCATGGGTGAGGACACGAATATCATCCGCACTGCCATTGAAATTAGCGAAAATAAAAGGAGATTGGAATTCAGGAAGATAGGTGCAATATCCACCTCCTGCTTTCCCTGCTTTTGCAGTTAGATCCATCAGCTCACGATCAAGCATGTGCTGAATAAATTCTCCTGTTTCAGCAGAAAGTTCCTGATACATTTTCTTCCCCTGCTCCACAATCCATTCTGATGATCCTTTAGGGACTGGATTTCCAGAGGAAAACATAATTTCATCATCAAAATATTTTAATTCATCAAGGCCCAGCCTCACCTGCTGCCTTTTCTTTAACCTTGTGGCCAAAGGCACAGCATGTTCCTTCACCTGCTGTCTGAATGAAGCCACCATTTCTGCACCATAATCTGTTCGGCCTAATCTCGCATAAGCAAGCTCCGTAAAGTTTTCAAAGCCTAGCTTTCTGGCAATAACCGTCCTGATTTTTACAAGCTTGTCATATATATCATCCAACTGCTCTTTATGCTCCTGATAAAAGCTAAACCGGGCTTCACTGGCTTCTTTCCGTATGTTCCTGTCTGCGGATAGTGTATAGGGGTAAATTTGAGAAATCGTTCTTTCTTTTCCATCAAAAAATATATTTGAAGAGGCTTCCAGCTGGGTGTACTCAGATACCAGCTTGTTTTCTTGCTGCAGGTCCTCAATCACATCGGCTGAAAAGGTCTTCAGCTTTGTTTCAGCCAGTGCAAATAGGTGTGCTCCAAATAATTGTTCCAGCTCCGAACGGAATCCTGATGCTAATAGTGTTTTGTAATAATCTGTTACCATGCCGGCAAAAAGCGGCGCTGCTTCATCCCAATAATCTTGTTCCTTCTTATAAAATTCATTAGCCGTGTCGCCCGTATGCCGTATTATACAGATTTGCATCATGGTCTCCACATGATTCCGGATCCCATTAATTTCTTTGATCGCTTCTCCCTGGGCTTTCGCTGTACTCGATTGATTAAATTCTTGCAGGGCATCTGAAATACGGGCTGCTATTTCATCTAAATCCGGCCGCTGATATGGATAGTTCTTGGATTTCATTTTGAATCACTCTTTCCAAGTTTATTGCTATGGATTTTTGCAAAGGAAGTTTCTAAAAAATTAAACTGCCTGATAAATTACCGAAGATTTCAATATCAATCGATACTATGATTTCCTTTGGAGCCAATGTTTTTTGATTACTGCCCGCCAAATAAAGACAATTACTAAGGATGGCAGTGCCTTATTATCCAGCTGTTTAAATACGGGAATTTAACTTCATTTTACAGATTCCTAAAATAGTTGATATGTTACTTACCCTTCTTAATTTCTTTTTATAGAATCTGCTATACTTGGCTGTTAACTTCCGGCTCCACTCAACATAGTGGCAAAATCAATAATCAGCATTAACACGGCCTTTTCATAAATACCTGGCTCGCAACGGATTTAAATCCTATTTCTTTTAAAATAGAATAAGTGGTTTTGCTGCTTGTAACCGGGAGATTAGGAATGATCCGGCTTATATCACCCTGAAAGTCTTCAAACACATAGCCTAGAAGACTCCGGGTTATTCCTTCAGCATCCATTCGCAAGGGATCGGCTTCACATTGGAATAATGTGGTGCCAATATGCCTGCCTTGTTCATTTACATTCTTGCGGAAATAGGCATAGCCGACTTCATTCCCTTTGCCATCAAAGGCCAGTATGGCTTCGCTGTCCTTAGCACTTCTCCATTGAGTCTGCCATGGATTTTCTGCTTTATAAAATGGCAGATTTGCTACATGCTGAACGTTTATTTCCTTAATTAAGTACTCACCTCGTTCTTTTGGAAAAAGACTTTCCTGCAGCATGCCTTTTAAAACAAGATGCTCCAAGCTATCGACGGCGGAAAAGCCGCAGCTTTCATACAGGGAAATGGCCTTCGCATTGTCACGTATGGCCTCAAGGGAAGCTGTAGCCACCCCTTCTTCTTGATATAAGGACAATGTGACATTCATTAGCTCCCTGGCAACACCCTGCTTTCGATATTGGGGTGCCACACCTGTTCCGCCATTCCATGCAAACTTCTTCCCGTTAATGACGCGTATACCGTTTAGCAGAATGCCGACCGGCTGATCGTCTATAAACGCTACCAGTGACAAACTTGGCGATAATCCTTCCAGTGCAAGCCGATTGACAAAAGCATCAGTACTCATAGTCATATCAAAGTAATATCCTTCAAATCCGCTGTTCCAAGCCTTTACTGCCTCCTGGAGAGTACATTCCTCCAGACGTTTTATTTTTGTCATTCCAAATCTCTCCTAGCTTCTTTTATAAAAAAACGACTGTTTAGTTTATTTTATGTTTAATTGTAAATTTTCACAACAATTAAATATTTATTCAGTTTAAACTTAGCTTCCCGCGGACGCAAAAACTCCGCAAGAACTCTATGCGGAGCCGGTTTTTCTTACTTTTCCTTCACTTCCATATAATTGATCCATAAATTATCATTGGATTCTTTGCCTGTTTTAAACGGCTTTACCTTTCCCTTATATAACACTTTGCCTGTTTTAAGATCGGCTACGATAAGAACTCCTGGCATTTGAGTACTTGAGTTCTCAGTGTGTATACTCTCTGCTGTAAAAATATAGATCCTATCATTCTTTATTATGTGATTTAAATCCTCCTGCTGTTTGGGGATTTCCATCGGAATTAGATAGCTTTTTACTGTTTTCTTGCTGTTTAGGTCATTCTGTTCAATCTGCAAACCATCATCTTTTCGGTGCAGGGTGTAGACCGTATTATCATCGTAATACGATGCATTTCCTGTACCTGATAAATCACTAACTGTTGTTATCGTGTCGGTTTCGTTCGTTTCGAGATTATAAAGATTAAGTTCACTGCTAAGTTGGTTTGACGACATTTCACCATTGCTGTCCGTCTTTTCCTTAACCGCATTTATATAATATAATACATATTTGTTTGGGCTTGTCGGGCTGACTTCCCGGACAAGTTGAACATAGTAACGAATATCATCGGCTTTTTTGTCATACACAAAGATGACATCGTCCGAAATTATTTCCTTTTTTGATAAATCGATGGTGTAAACATGTGCCTCCCTATTGTCATGATCAGTTTGTTTATAAAGGGATTGTTCAGTAACTATCTTCAATGTCCTTCCCACAAGCTGGACATCTATAACTGTCAGGTAGGAATAGCTCTCTTTTGCGGAGACTTTAATAGAAAAGCTATTTTGTTTGTCAGTTTGTTTTTCCAATAAAGCTATATTTATTTTAAAGTCATTCAAACCTCTTCTTGCTGCCCCATTTTCTTTTATAGCTGCATAGGCCAAAAAATCTTTATCTTCATAAAAAGAAGATGCACCTGCCTTCCCTCTCATAAAACCAGGATACTTTTTCTGAAGTTTTTCAATACCATAATTGTTTTCAACTATTTCACTAAAGAGAGCTATGAATGATTTGCTGCTCCCATATTCCGTTCCATGACTTGTAATACGGACGTCTTCCGGATTCGCCACATGACGCCCCATGCCAAGCTGACCCTTTAACATCACTGGATCCGCTTCTTTTTTATCCCCCTCCAGCCTGACAACCTTATACTCCGGCAGCTGGCTGGCAGACACTGCTCCATTAATGTAAAAGCCGCCGATACTCACTACTATTGCAATCAGGATGAACAATGTATAATGATACTTTTTCATAACTGCCTCCTTTACACAGAAACCTTTTTATTAAGCAAAAATTTGCTGACATATACGGATAATGCGGTAACCGCCAGGAATAGCGCCATTTCCAAAAGCAGCAGCTCCATAGGGTATAGCATAAATTCCATGCTGGGAATTGCCATAATCAACAGAGGGGACAAAAACAGGGCTGATGCAATTACAATATAGCCAATTCCCATAAATATCCCTTTTAGCCGATAGCTTCTTTCAAATAAAATCGCTGTAAAGAGAATAAAAATGCCTAGTACGCCGATTCCGTACGAAACCAGGAAAACGCTGAGTGTATCTGGAATAATAAGATTCAAAAACCAAAAGCTATTCAATATTTGGATATAATTGACCTGACTCAGCAAATCACTAGGTATCATATATTCCATGATTGCCTGCTCAAGCGGAAACAGTATAATCTGGAAGGCAACCAGACCAAGCACCAATAGGGCAATGGCAGTTGCTTTGGCAAAGAATATATTGGTTCTTTCTGTAGGCAGCATCAGAAGCCGATAAATAAAGGTGTTCTTGCCATACCAGTCACGGTACCAAATGAGGAAGCAATATAAGAGCATAGCTGCCGCACTTAATGCAATTGGGGCCAATATCCACATGCTGGTAATGATATCCAAAAAACTGAATACCCCATACCTTTGAATATATTCTGCAGGTGACACTGATAATTCTTTGCTTAAAGTTCCAGTTTCCTGCAAGTAGCTTCTTGATTTAATAATGACCCCTGCCACCTCGACTACAGCAATGATGACTAATAATCCTGCAAATAGTTTGATAGCCCGGTTGATTTCGAAGTTTACTAGCTTCAGATATCGTTTCACCCCAGATATACCTCCCTCATTACATCAACGACCGATTTACCCTCCTGCATACGGATTTCTTCTGTTTTGAATTCCTTTAGCACTTTTCCGTTATCCAATAACACAGCTTTATCGATCAAATGTTCAATATCATTAATTTCATGAGTAGTAATAATGACACCCCGCCCTTCAATCAAGTGGCTGGCAAAAACATCGGCAATTTGCTCCCGGCTGAACATATCGATGCCTGAGAAGGGCTCATCCATCAGCACATAGTCTACGTTTAATGATAATCCGAGCAGCAGATTAATTTTAGCTGCATTCCCCTTGGATAGCTCAGCGATCCTTGTCTTCTCATCCAGCCTGAAAAAGGACATTAGTTCTGCAGCTCTTACACTGTTCCAGTTCTGGTAGAAATCATCCATAAATAACAGACATTCCCCAATTGTCATCCCGGGCAACATTGTTACGGTATCGGGGATATAGGTAATCTTCTCATAGCTTTTTTTGCTCAATGGTTCCCCATCTATAAGGACCTTACCTCTATTTACTGGAGTCAGGCCCATGATTGCTTTGAGTGTTGTCGTTTTCCCAACCCCATTGATCCCGATTAAACATGTTATTTCACCTTTGTCCGCTTGAAAGGAGACTCCATCCAGAACTTTTTTCCTGCCAAATTTTTTGGTTATTCCGATTACTTCGATCACAATACAGCCTCCTTACTCCCCTTTTTCCATTACATATTTTTCTTTAATCAACATGAGCAGTTCTTCTACGGGCACATTAATAGGCTTAACAGACAGAATGAAAGCGTCAATTGCCTGAAAGATAAGTTCTTCCCTGACAGCGCTCAAAATCGTTTGGTCAGTCGTAATCCGACTTGGGAAATTGCGTTCTGTATGAATCAATCCCTGTTCCTCCATTTCTTTATATGCACGCTGGGCTGTATTTGGATTTATCTTCAATAGCGCTGCAATTTCCCGGCGTGAAGGAACCTCCTGCCCGGCTACGATGCCCCCAGTGGCAATTTGCTCCTTGAAGTAGCGGACAACCTGCAAGTACACCGGATCTCTGTTATTAAACGTGAGATTCATCAGAACATCTCCTATACACCGTCACCTGAATCATCCTTTATTGGTAAAATTAAGCGTATGTATTAAGTGATTCATACAGCTATAGATGTACTATACCCTTAATACACTTTGTGCGTCAATGCCTTTTTCATATATTTGGCAATAAATTTTCAAAACCCTGTATACTTACCGCAGCCTCTGCCAACCATAATGGAAAAAAGAAGCTGATCACATTATGAAATTGACATCACTTTCGCTTATTTTTTCAGTAATTGCTATTGTTTCGGAAATATACTTTGGGGTAAGAATAGCTCTTCTAAGCCCGTCCACTCCAATTCTTAATCCCCGGTTGTTTTTCTCTTTGGTCTGGATTCCAAGAATATTTTCAACTATTGCACTCCTGCTGGCCCTCATTAGCTATTTTCAGACGGGAAGAAGGCCTGCCTTTTGGGTGGCGCTTGTATTAAGCTTTTTAGCCATTTGCAGCTGGCTGATTTAAAGAATGTGTATCTCCTTTTTTTTTCAGCATGAAAATAGCCGGCAAACTAACTTTGGCCCGGCTATTTCAGTTATTAATATAAGTGTTTATGCTTGGGATGTTAACGGATGTTTAAATGCTTCAGGCATGACAATTTCACCTTTGGATTTAACAAATAAGACTTCACTGCCTTTGAAAGGCCTGGTTTCAGTTTTGAAATCAGGTGTAAAATGGAAGACAATCTTTTTTGTTTCAGCAAGAACTGTTTTTTTCAGCAGATTTTCAAACTCAAAGTTTTGATGACTGATTATATCGAATATGTGCATTTCTTCTCCATGATGCTGAAAAATAGCCAGGATGTCATGTTCCTTTATGTAATATACATCCTGATGAAATACATTAACACAATAAAACATCAATAGCTCCTGGGTGTTCATGGTGCCGAGTATATTAGAAACTGGCTGTCTGTCAGCAGCGAAATGATAAATGAAGTGTAAATCTTCTTCATTATAGCCATTTAACCTTCTAAGATCTTGCCCCTGCTTAAAGCCTCCCTTATATTCCATAGAAAATTGCGTTTCTTCTATTGCCCGAAACCCGAATTTAGGATAGAAATCCAATACTGATTGATTGGCAAAAAGATAAATTAAATCACATGTATCTTCGTATTCTTCAAAGACCAAATCTATTAGCTTTCGAGAAAGACCCTGGTTTCGATGTTCAGGATCTGTCATCACTGTACCGATCTGTATTGCCCGCTTCGTTTCCCCATTGATGACAAAGTCTATTTTGTTTACAGAGACGTTGGCAATTACCTTATCTTCTCTTATGTAAGAGAACGGGACATATTTATCAGTCCAATATCCTTTTTGGTACCATTCATCAAAGCTGATCCCAAATACATTGGACGCCAGTTCATTAAAACTATTCCGTAGTCGGATATCTTCCTGATAACCTTTTTTAAAAACTAAATCAGATATTTTACTGTGTTTACCGCTCACTTTCTTCTCCCTCACTTCTTTTTAACTGAATTACTTGATATAGCTTGCTTACCAAATCCCTAAATTGAATAACTTCATCAAGGGAAAAATGGGAGTAATATTTCTCTATTATCAAATTATCCACCCTGTCATACTCTTTGAACAGTTTCGTTCCCTTTTTATCAAGAGCAACCAAGACCTCTCTCCTATTTTGAGCATTGATGCTTCTTTTGACATACTGATCATTTTCCAGCCTTCCGAGAATTTGGCTGACTGAACTAGGAGAAAACGCTAACTTTTCAGATAATTGATTTACAGTTACCTCTTTTTCATCTCTAACAATCTGCAGTAATAGCATCTGTTTTGGAGTAAGATCATGGCTAAAAAGTGATTCGTGCTCCTTCACTATACTTGAGTTCACTTTTTCTAAAAGAGCGAATGCTTCTTTTACATATGAAGTAATCTCATTCATTTCTTTCATTACTCCTTTAAAATCAAATATATTTTATGCTCATAAAATATTAATACACATAAATATTTTTATTGTCAATAAATAAAAATATTAACAAAAAACTTTTACTTCCAGCCTTTGCATGGAAATAAGCATAAATAGTCAGCACATCTAAATAAATTAGGCGGTATGAGTAAAGCGTAACCATACAACTTCCTAATAATTTTAATAATCTTTTTCGCCGAACTGCGCCGCTCCGCCCCTTTTCCACAAAAAAAAGCTGTCGCTAGGACAACTTGTTTTGGCGGTTCTTAACCAGTGCAATTTATAATGTAAAATGGTCGCTATATCATTCCCCGTTTCAAGTTGTAACTCCAGCGGGGCAGCTTAATGTTCCAGCTGTTTCTTTTCGAGGAGAGTAATGAAGATGCCAGGGCCAACTTCTGCCTCCCTGACTTCAATAAAGTTAAAGCTTTTGTATAAATTCTTGGCCGGGGTATTCGCAGCTCCAGTACTAACAACTATGTTTCTTCCTTTACTTACCTCTGTTACAACGTGATTGACCAGGTGCCTTGCGATTCCTTTTCTAAAATGGTCCGGATGAACAACTAAACGGCAAATGTCCAGCTCATCTACCGTTTCAGTAAAAGATATAAATCCAGCCAATTCCTTATGCAAGAAGTATCCTATAAAGTTTTCCTGACAATTAACTATAGTTTCCAAGGTGTCACTTAATTGCGGGATGCCATAAAATCCTATAATTTCAGCTTCTACTTTATAGGCAGGAATTTGAACTTTAATGATTTCCTTTGCTGTTTCTCTATCTGCAGCATTCAGCTTTACCAGCATGTTTTTCCCCCTATTCCTCTATGATTTGGCAGGCAATTAATGAATTAGCTTAACCAGTTTTTCCAAACCGTCAAGCAGCCGAGGGGAAGGCCGGCAGTATAATTCTTCTTCAAGAATTAATATCCGGCTGTCATCTATGTTTGTCAGTTTTTCAAATCCGTCCCGTTTTATTACAACACTTTTCTGTACTTTCTTCTTCCTGACTCCAACCCAGGCAAGACAGATAAAGTCAGGCTGACGATGTAACACATCTTCCCAATCAGTCTGAACGCTTGCCAGCTCGACATCCGCAAACACATTACTGGCACCGGCCGCTTCCGATATTTCTGTCAGCCAATTGATTTTACCAGGTGTAAAAATAGGCTTAGGCCACCATTCCCAATATAACTTCGGCTTTTCAGCCATTATAGACCCGATTTCCTTCACAGCCTCCAGCCTGGAACGAAAAAGCTTTGCTGCCTCTATGCCGCGTTCATGTACATTTAGCGCATCTGCCGTTATTATCAGATCCTGCTCGATATCTGTTAAGCTTTGCGGATTGAGGACAATATGCGGGATTCCGCGTTCCCGAAGCTTTTCCACATTTTTTTCCATCCCCGGCACACTTAAAGAAGCCAAAACCAAGTCAGGCTTCAATTTCTCGAGCAAATCCATGTCAATTGATAAATCCGGGCCTAGCCGCGGCAAATTTGCAATAGCGTTCGGCCAGTCTGAAAAATCATCTACAGCAACCAGAAGATCTGTCAAACCGAGGTATTCCATCAATTCCGTATTACTGGGACAAATCGAAATGATTCTCATGAAATCACCCTTTCTGGAATTTACTCAATAACCGGCATTTTCCTTTTTTAGTATACCTTATCTGGAACATATCAGAAAACTAGATTTCCAAGCAGGAGGATATACATTTTTTATAGAATATTTAAGAGAATCATATTAAAGGAGGAAAAAGCAGATGAGCCAGGTTTGTGTAATTGGAGTTTATGTGCCCGATATCCAGGAAGCGGTAAATTTTTATACTGCTGTTTTAGGATTTAAGGTAAATAAACAATATACCCCTAAAATCGTGTCACTCCTCCATGGTGAAGTGCCGATCGTCCTTGAAGAGGCTGAAAGTGCATCCTTCAACCCCGGGGAAAATGTATCCGGTGTTGTACTAGCACTCAAAACTGAAGATATCCATCAAACTGTCAAAAAGTTAAGAGAACATAATGTAGAATTTGTAATGGAAGAACCAGCTGACTGCCCGCCAGGAAAATTTATCAGCTTCCGGGATCCGTTTGGAAATATCCTGGAGTACCTGCAGTTTATTCACTAAACGCCAATAAGCCCGGCTGGCATGCATGGGCTTATTTGAATTAATTTACAGAAAGGCTCATTGTAATACTGCGCTTTTTAAATCCCATTTTTTCATAAAGTTTAATGGCCTCATTATCCGCAAAGACACTTAGACGGATTTCAGGTTTCCCGGCATTTGTTAGGCTCTCAATGGCGCTTTTCATCAATTGCTTCGAAATTCCTTTTCCTCTGAAGCTCTCTTTTACATATAGCTCATAAATAAAGCCAATTTCGTTCCCGGTAAATTGGTCTTTGCTGAATCCAATTAATACCCAGCCCAATACGCTGCCTTCATCTGACGCGATGAGATAACTACATCCCTTTTCCAAAAGCGGTAAAACAAGCTGTTTAATATTTTCATCTGTCGGTTTGGCCCTTCCTATCGTACCTTCATATAAGGCTTGAGGTGATAGTTTAATAATTTCTTCTAATTCCTTGCTGGATGGTTTTCTAATTTCCAAATTGGTACCTCTCTTTCAGAATAACTTCATGAACAGCTTAACGGGATTGTTTCATCAGCGGAACCTGCAGCTCTTTATAGAACATCAGCATATCCAATGCTCTTATCCCGTTTTCATATATAGGCTGAGGATATTTTTTAAAGAAATCTTTTTTGATTTCATACATACGAAACCCAGCCTTTTGATAAAACGCAAGGTTATCAATGCTGGAGTTTGCCGTCCCCACAATCATTCTTTTATAATTTCTTTTTTTATAAATAGAAAACGCCTTCTCTATCACTAATTTACCTATTCCCTTTCCCGTTTCATTACACGAGATGGCAATATTTTTTAATTCAACCACATCATGTGTCTCAAAAGTAAACAATACCGCTCCTGCAGCTTTGCCATCAAGAATAATCGCAAAAAGATCTCCATCAAATAAATATTCTTTAACGACTTCCTCGCTTTCATCGGCCATTAGCAAGTAATCAAAATATTTAATCCTGTCGCTTTTTTCGATTTGTTCCAGGAGAACATAATTCAATTCAGACATAATTAACTCTCATTTCTATCAATGAATTGGATTCATTTTCATTTTATTGGCAACCCTACACGAAATATATATTTCCATTAAATATAAACCTGCGTTTTTTCCATTTAGAAAAATTATACATTTTCAGCAGCAGTATTACTATTAAAAAATTAACATTCTATTTGTGAGCTTGCTTATGACCATTTAGGTTGCTATCATTCAATTCCACAGAAAAAGCCCTCCCTGGATTTACAGAGAGGAACCTATTAGAATTTTAATTACTTCTAGCATCATTTACCAGCCCCAGATGCTGTTCATAAAATTCCTGGAGATAATTCTGGTGCTGGCGGGCTGCAGTTGGCTGGGCGTCAGAACTTTCGGCTTGTTCCTCTATTTTGAGTGCCTCAACAGCTGCCTGTGAGATCTCTATATCATGGTCTGTGTCCCCGCAGCAGGAACCAACGGCACCTACAATTTTCCCATTCATTAAAATCGGAATTCCGCCCCCCAAAATAACAACCCGGCCATTATTTGTTTTGTTTATTCCAAACAGTTCACCATTAGGGGCAGCCAGGCTCGCCAGCTCCGAAGTGGGCCTTTTCATTGCAACCGCTGTCCAAGCCTTATCCTGGGCATGTTCAATGCTGGCAATAGGCGAATCATCCATCCGGTGGCAGGCAGCCAAATGGCCGCCCTCATCCACAACGGCAATGACTGCTGACACACCAATCCTTTTTGCCCTCTGTTCGGCTTCATGTAATAACTTCTTCGCCACCGCTAGTGTAATAAAACCCATCTTTTTAAACTCCTTTCAGGCTATTGCGCCATACTGCATGCTTCAAAACTCTCCCATTCGTTTTCACAGGATCAGGAAACCCATTGTATTATATGGTCAATGGATTGGCCGCGATATCAATAAATAAGCCCTTATTACAGCAGTACTAAAACTTTCACTGCAAATGTTTATTAAATTAGGTATAATATACTTTGTGTTTAAAATTAATAAAAACCTAGAATTGGAGTTAGCAATGAAACAAATTATTTTAATTTTAATATCCCTGATTTTTGTGATGGCTGGCTGCTCTAAAGATGAAAAGCCGGCAGAAAATGATAAAGTACCTGAATTAATAGATGTAGTTATTAAAATGCCTGAAACACTCAAAGCGAATGTAAGTGTGAACATCCAAGCTGCTGTCACCCAGGGTAATGAAAAAGTTGATGATGCTGATGAAGTAAAATTTGAAATTGGAAAAGCAGGCCAGGAAGATACTGAAATGATTCCAGCAAAGCATCAAGGAAAAGGCGTGTATGCTATTAAATACACCTTTACAGAGGATGGAAAGTACACTGTTGTAGCCCACGTGACGGCCAGAAGCATGCATAATATGCCAAAGAAAGAGATATCGGTAGGTACAGGCGGGAATACTGCTGCAGGAAAGCAAATTCAGCAAAGTCAAAACACAGGACATTCCCATGGAGATGAAGGAACCCAACAACCTCAAGGGAATGATAGTACGGAGCACTCGCACGGTAATGAAAGCAGTGAACATTCGTATGGCCATGCCCACGGCAATACAGCGATTGACTTCCAGGCTGGCACTAGTATTAATGCCAATGAGGAAGCTGTCTTAACAGCGAGCATACAAAATGGCGGCCAGCCCCTAACTGGTGCAGATGTGAGATTTGAAATATGGCAAGAAGAACATGAGCCTCACGAATTTCTGCCTGCCCAAGAAGGAGAGAATGGAAAATATAGCTTGAATAAAACCTTCACGGCACAAGGTGTGTATACTATTAAAATCCACCTTGAAAAAGGGGAAATTCATGATCATCTAGAAGAGAAAATTGATGTAAAATAAGGACTGCTACAACGCACAAACCGGCATCTCCAAATGCCGGTTTGTGCGTTTAGTTATAAGCAGGAACTTCCTGGACTGCGGATACCATTTTCTTAATTCTCCTTTTCTGCATTGTATATATTAACTATAGAAAAGGTTTCAAATAGCATCCATAACTTACACTTACAATTTAAATTTCTAATTTACGTTTTGTCACTTGCGATCTTACTAACTAGGTAAGATCAACTTTTTCGAAGTGCTCCACTGTAGGGAATGGTTCATAAAAATGGTGAAGGAGTTTTTTCCATTCCTGATATTCTTTAGATTCCCGAAATCCGACTGTATGGTCTTCCAGGCTCTCCCACTGAACCAACAGCAAATACTTCCCCTCCATCTCCATACAGTGTTGAAGTTCATGGGATATATACCCGTTCATTGAAGAAATAATGCGGGAAGCCTTGGCAAATGCTTTTTCAAATTCACTCTTGCTTCCGGGCTTTGTTTGCAGCATGGCAACTTCCAATATCATCTTAATTTCCCCCTAGTTCTTGACTATATTATTTAATTGAAACTATTCAGACTTATAAACTTTTCAATAAAAACTGCCTCATTTTACTATTTAATTGAACCGCGGCCGCTTCAACTTCTTCTAAACTCAGTCCTGCCCAGTTCTGTTTAAGGAATACGGTAAGACTCCAAATTATCGTGATTTTTCCCCATGTTACGCCTCATAAACTAATATGTATTTATTTCTCCAATTTCTTTAAAAATACAAAGCTAGTTTTTTCATAATTCATTTTATGTTCATAAAAACGATGGGCTTCTGTCCTTTGTAATCCTGATGACAACGAAACGATATGGAAGCCGTGTTCGCCAGCCCACTTATGGACAAAGGTGAGCAGTTCTTCACCGTAATTTTTTGAGCGTTCGTTCTGGTCAGTTACTAAATCGCATACCCAGATAAACCGTCCATTGTATAGGGTTATCATCGGCATAAACCCTGTCACTGCAACAATACGGCCGTTGGCCACCAAACCAAACATCTTATAGTCTTCCTTTTCCTGTGCTTCCTTTACAAGATTGACGTAAGTGCTTTCGTCCAGATGTGTCCTGAGCTGCTTCATGACCGGAAAGGCTTCCATCCATAGCTTTTCGCACGTCAATTCTTTAATAATATTTTTGCTCATGTTTATTCCTCCAAAGTCTGTGTTAAGATTGCTATCATCATATCGACAATCTGGTGCCTTGTTAAGCATCAGTTTTGATATAATAAAAGGAACCAGTTTTTCGGAGGATAGTAGAATGCTTAAACTAACACCTATACTAGATCGAAAAAAAATCGAACCCCTTTACATACAGCTTTATGAATAGGCTGGGATAGGTCTATTAAAAGAAGCGTGGCTGCTGTAAAACAAAAATATTTTAGCACAGCATATGTTAAGAAATTAATTAAGAAGGCTAAAAAATTCAGAATTTTTTGTAAAAACATGTAATACAAAGAGGAAAAATGCCTTACTGAGTCAAAATAAACTAGTAGGCGAAGACATAAACACCTAAGATTTGCAAAACAAATATTAGGAGGTAGCTGATTTGAAAAAACCAACAAAACCAATGCTGGATTCAGTGAAACGGTTTATTTTTATTCAATTAGATTGCCTATTTCAAGCATCTGAATTGCAGGACAAAGACAAGATCACTAACAGTTTTTCCATGTTCGTTTCAAGCATTGATGATTTGCAGATCCTGAATGCTATTACAGATCAAATTTTTGATATTGATGACAATTGCCAGGACGGTTTGCTTCTGCTGGATGATATAATACAAGGCATTACAAAACAAACATTTTCAACAGTTTAATCATTCAAATCAATAGTTAAAGATAATCGAGTAGGAGGGGGTGACTAACCCCCGTCCTCTCACACCACCGTACATACCGATCGGTATACGGCGGTTCCATTAAGATTGACGCAGAGTTTCATAACGAGAATATAGACTTTTCAGCCCTCGATGACTCCAATAGGAGTTATCGAGGGTTTTGTGTAGGATTGGACTACATGCAATTCTCCAGTATTTCTTCCGGGAATTTCCCCATTCGTATGCTTTGGATTCCGGAGTTCCTAACCCAATAAGTTTTCTGACACGAGTCTTTGGTTTATTTGTTCCATTAACATTTTGTTAATCCTTTCTACGTGAATGAAGGTTCTATTTATTTCAGTTCCTGCTCCACCCTCCTGGAATCCCCCACGGGATTTCACCGTTTCCTCTTCCAGGCAAGTCCTTTTGGATTGTATGTGTTCAGCACAGGTCCTGTATTAGTAGGTTTCATTCTCTCTCAATAGTTCAGCCCTTCCCATGCCTTCTCGAGTTGGCAAGGTACTATGACCTCTGCTGACTTCTGATTGTTCAGCTGTCCATCTCTGGACAGGTTACCAAGGGGACTTGGCGTGCCAATCAGATCTCCCCGGGTAAGGATGCAGTCTTTCCCTCCACCTATCTGCTTCATTTACTCTGCATCACCTTCGGCAGTACGGACTTTGTCTTGTGTTGCAGACTCATCCAATGATGCCTAGCCTTATATGAAGTTCGTGTTCCTCAGACCGGAGGTTTGCCGCCCGCTTCCTTCAGATTCCATGTCACCATGGACACCCTTGCGTTAAGCTAACCATTACTACTGCCTTCATGGCTCGGGACTCACACCCTATAGACTGCACCCATGCCGGGCGCACAACCAAATTCAAAAAGGCACTGCTGAGTGCCTTTTTGAATGAAATTCCTGAAATTAGCCCCCGGTTTTACTTCAAGGAAAGTTTTAAGAGCGAAGCAATATTTTCAGCCGCTCTTTCTGTATATTCCTTAGCGTTAATAAGGGCATCGTCCAGTGAGATGGCACCCGGAACTATGCTAAACAATGCATTAATACCGTGTTCTTTAACAACCTCGCTATCCTTCGCTACGTAACCGGCAATTGCAATAACAGGAACACTGAAGCTTTTTGCCGTTTTCGCAACTCCAATCGGCGTTTTTCCGAAAATCGTCTGACTGTCGATTTTTCCTTCGCCTGTAATTACTAAATCCGCTCCCTCTATCTTCTTCCCAAGCTGGGAAGCTTCTAAAACTATATCAACTCCGCTTTTGAGTTCTGCATTTAGAAAAGCCATTAGGCCTGCACCCAGCCCTCCTGCTGCGCCGGCTCCTGGAATATCCTGAATTTTTTTTCCGATTGCTTCTTCAAGGATAGCCGCATAATGGGCAAGATTTTTGTCAAGCACCTGGACCATTTCAGCTGTGGCCCCTTTTTGCGGCCCAAAAATGGCAGATGCACCTGTTGGCCCTGTTAAAGGGTTATCCACGTCGCAGGCTGTTTCTATTTTCACTTTGGCAAGCCGGGGATCCATATTTATCAGGTCGATTGCAGCGAGATTTCCAAGCTCCCCGCCACCATCGCCGATTTCGTCTCCCTTTTGGTCCAGAAGTTTTATCCCAATTGCCTTAGCCATGCCAGCCCCACCGTCATTCGTCGCACTTCCGCCAATGCCGATAATTATATGCTCGGCACCTTAATCCAAAGCTGCCAGAATTAATTCTCCGGTTCCCTTTGTTGTGGTTTTCAACGGGTTCCTTTCTGCCATTTCCACCAAGTGAAGCCCAGAAGCGGCAGCCATTTCTATTACCGCTGTCTTACCATCGCCCAGCATTCCAAAAAAGGCCTCTGCCGGCTTGCCAAACGGGCCAGTAACTGAACAAGCTATAATCTTTCCACCAGTTGCATCTACCAGGGATTGTACCGTACCCTCCCCTCCGTCCGCCATAGGAACTTTAATAATTTCCGCATAAGGAAAAACCTTTTTCAAACCGCGTTCCACCGCATCACAGACCTCCATTGCGGTCATGCTTTCCTTAAAGGAGTCCGGTGCTAATACAAATTTCATCGTTTTATCTCCTGTTTGTGAAGGATTCAAATTAGTAACTTTTAAAACAAACGGCTAAGCTGTATCAATTGTTGGCATATACAGTGGAGGCAATCAAATTTAATGCTATCACATTATAAAGGAGTCGCGGTCTAATCCCTATCGTCAGCCTTTTGGAAGGCCCGGTGCTTTCTAGCAAAACAAGAAGTATCCTGTAAACAGTTCAGGCCTCCATGAACCATTTTTGTTTACCCGATTCCCAACGACTCCCGGAAAATATTTTTTAAAGTTGCATTTGAATAATAGTTCTATACATTTATTCAAAATCCTCTTGGAGTGAGCCATATATGCATATAAAAAAGGGAGCTCGAATGCCCCCTTTCAAGCGGCTATTAAGTTAGACAAAAAGATGATATTAATTAAAACCGTTTTTAAAAATAGCCATTTCTTTGTTTTTTAATGACTTACAACGTTTTGTACATTCTGCTTGCTTTCCCTGATTTTTCTAATATTTCCCCTGATCAGGATAGAAATGGCAAGGGCAGCCACAAAAGCACCAGCGAAGATATAAAGCGTAATAGAATAACTATTGGTTGCTTCGCGAATCCAGGAAGCAACAATTGGACCGACAAGCCCGGCAGCAGCCCACGCAGTCAAAATGTAGCCATGAATGGCACCTAGCTGCTTTGTTCCGAACAGATCACCGATATAAGCTGGAATGGAAGCGAAACCGCCTCCATAACAAGTTAAAATCAGAAAAATCAAAAGCTGAAACACAAAGGCATTAGTCACATTCGGCAGCAGCAGGAAGGCAATTGTCTGGATTACGAAGAAGGTTGTATAAACATTCGGCCGGCCGATATAATCCGAAACAGAAGCCCAGCCAATCCGGCCAAATCCATTAAACAATCCCATGATACCTACCATGGTGGCTGCAGAGGCAGCACTCAGGCCGGCGATATCCTGCGCCATAGGAGAAGCCACCGAAATGATTGCTATTCCGCATGTTACATTGATAAAAAGCATGGCCCAAAGCGCCCAAAAACGGACTGTTCTTACAGCTTCGTTTGCTGTCATCTGGGAAAGGTCTTCTGTTACTTTCTCCTTGCTTTCTTTCTTTTCAGCCATTCCTTCAGGGAGCCAGCCTTTTGGCGGAGGAGCAAGGTACAAGGATGAAAGGAACATGATTACAAAGTATACAGCACCAAGTAAAAAAAAGGTTTTGTCAATTCCAACTGACTTTATCAGGGAGGCTATAATTGGGCTGGCAATTAAGGATGCGAATCCAAATCCCATAATCGCTAAACCTGTTGCAAGGCCCCTTCTGTCGGGAAACCATTTTACGAGTGAGGATACAGGCGTAATATAACCTATCCCAAGGCCTATTCCTCCAAGCGCCCCATAAAAGAAGTATAAAAGATACAGAGAGCCAATGCTGTCGGCCAGCCCGGCGCCGAGCAGTCCTATACCAAAACAAATGGCAGAGATCATACCTGATTTTCTCGGGCCGTGCTTTTCAACAAAATGCCCCATAAAGGCTGCCGATAGCCCTAAAAACAAGATTGCAATACTGAAGGTAAGCGAAACTTCACTCAATCCCCAATTATGTTTTTTCATTAACGGATTTGTAAACACGCTCCATGAGTAGACAGAACCAATTGAAATATGGATACCAACAGCTGCAGCAGCGATTAGCCACCGATTTTTTTGTTTCGCCATCATCTTTCAGCTCCTATTATTATATGGTCAGGTATCATACTGAGATTTGGGCATGACGCTAAACAAATTACTATTTTCGGGCTGATCCATCCTTATGCTGTTTTTGGTTTTCAGGCAGCTGTGTAGTCCGTTCCAGTTCTTCTGTATCTTCTCCCATGCCTTTTAGAAAATCGATCAGCATCGAAACGGAACGGTTGATTTCCGGATCTTTAAGTGAACGCACAAAATCAAAGTAGCCCATTTCCTTTTCTGAATCTTTACGCTTGGCAACACGGGCTATTCCCGAATTAACCTTTAACAATAACGGTTCGAGCTGCTTTACATTTAAAGTGCCAAGCGTACCCATCATTAACAAAAGATTTCTGATTGTATTTGATGCTTCTGGCTTATCCGCTGCTTTGACCAGGACATTCATAACTTTGTCTCCCTGGCCAAAGAGTCCATTTAACAGGGAAAGAATTCCCCGTTCATGCATATTCTGCATAACCTTCAACGATTCTAAAATTGCCTCTTTGTTATCCAATAGTGCATTTTCGACTTCAAGAAGATCTTTTTTTCTCTGATCTTCCTCAGTTAACTGGATACGATGAATCGTATTAATTGCCTTAGCCATGCTGTTCACTCCTTTTCACCAAGTCTCCCGGAAAGACATAATCTTTGCGGGCCCACTTTTTCTGAACCTGTACACCTATTTGCGGCTGCGGATTCCCGTACCTGCTGTTAACTCTTGGCAGCGGACTGACTCCTTCTACACTTAAAATTTCCAGCTTGGCACTTACTTCTTTATAGGCTGGTGTGTCAGTATCCTTATCAGCAAAGCTGCTTGTTAAAAGATTGATGGCAGCTTCACCTGAATCGTTCATTGGCAGGTATACCTCCTTGCCTTTTACCCTGTTTGTGACGAGGCATTGGACTTTCACATTGCCATAAGGGGACGAAAGCCTGACAAGCGTACCGTCCTGAAGGCCGCGCTCTTCGGCAAGCTCAGGTGAGACTTCCAGGAATATTTGTGGAACCTTTTCCGTTAATCCTTTTGATTTATAGGTCATATTCCCTTCATGGAAATGCTCCAGCAAACGGCCATTATTAACGTGGATATCATATTCCTCACTAAATTCCAGCGGCGGCGTCCATGCAACAGGAACAAGGTTTGCCTTTCCATCCGGGAATGGGAAGCCCTCCGTATAAAGCAGGGGCTGGTCAGTGCCATCTTCAGCAACTGGCCACTGCAGGCTTTTATATCCTTCCAGCCTCTCATACGTTACACCGGCATAAATTGGTGAAAGAGCAGCTGCCTCGGCCATAATATCAGCGGGATGGCTGTAATTCCAGCCAGCACCAAGACGATTCGCGACCTCGATGATAATTTGCCAGTCTGGCTTTGATTCTCCCAGTGGTTCAAGGACTTGGTAAAGACGTTGTATCCGGCGCTCTGTATTGGTGAAGGTGCCTTCCTTTTCAAGGCTTGGGCTAGCTGGAAGGACCACGTCAGCAAACTGAGCTGTCCTTGAGAAGAAAATATCCTGGACAACAAAGAAATCAAGCTTTTGATAGGCTTCATGGACATAATTGATGTTTGAATCAACGATTCCCATTTCCTCGCCTTTGACGTACATGGCTTTCAAAGTGCCCGCATGGATACCCTCTACCATTTGGTGATTATTCAATCCAGGTTTTTCATGCATTGGTACTCCCCATACTTTTTCATACTTAGCGCGAACAGCCGGATCAGCTATCCTTTCGTATCCTGGCAGCCTATCAGGCATACTGCCAAAATCGCTTGCACCTTGTACATTGTTGTGTCCGCGCAAAGGATACGCCCCTGCCCCTGGCTTCATGTAATTCCCCGTCACAAGCAATAGATTGGAAATCGCCGTACTTGTATCGCTTCCGCCGCTGTGCTGGGTAACACCCATTGCCCAAAGGACCGAAACTGTTTTGGCATTATGGATCATTTCTGCTGTCTTTATTAATTCCGCTGCCGGGATGCCTGTTACTTGTTCGGCATATTCCATCGTATACAATTGAAGGCTTGCTGCAAACTCATCCCTGCCGTTTACATGCTCCCTCAAAAATTGTTCATCTGACCAGCCCTTGTCGAAAATATATTTAGTAACGGCTGAAAGCCAGACTAAATCTGTACCTGCCTTTGGCTGAATAAACACGTCTGCACGGTCCGCAATCTCGTGCCTCCTCAGGTCTGCTACGATTACTTTTTGACCCTTGAGCTTTTGGGAGCGCTTTACCCTAGTTCCTAATACCGGATGAGATTCTGTTGTGTTAGAGCCCACAACCAAAACAAGCTCTGACATCTCAATATCTTTTATAGAACCGGCATCGCCTCCATACCCTACTGTTCTGAAAAGTCCTACAGTTGCAGGTGTCTGGCAATAGCGCGAGCAATTATCAACATTGTTCGTGCCAATAACACCTCTCGCAAGCTTTTGCATCAAATAAGATTCTTCGTTTGTACATTTGGAAGAAGTAATAAAGCTTAAAGCATCCGGTCCATACTTTTGTTTTATTTCAGTAAATTTATTGGCAATTAGGCTAAGCGCTTCTTCCCATTCTGCTTCTCGGAAGACATCTCCTTCACGTATCAGCGGTTTAGTCAGCCGTTCTTCACTGTTAACGTAATCCCAGCCAAACTTTCCTTTTACACAGGTTGAAATGCCATTGGCCGGTGCTTCAACATTAGGCTCTACCTTCAGGATTTTCCTGTCTTTTGTCCATATATCAAAACTGCAGCCAACACCGCAATACGTACAAACGGTTTTTGTCCGTTTGATTCGTTCATCCCTCATGACCGATTCCATATCAGAAATAGCCAGAATGGAGCCATAGCCTGTTTCCACATTTTTCGTAAACTCGATCATTGGCCTTAACGTTTGTTTAGCAATACCAGTTAGAAAACCAGCCTCCCCCACCATTCCTTTTTCCATCATCGCATTACATGGACAGACTGTGGAACAATGCCCGCAAGATACACAAGACGATTCATTAATCGGAACATCATTGTCCCAAATAACTCGAGGCCGCTCCCGCTCCCAGTCGATTGTAAGTGTTTCCGTCACCTGAACATCCTGGCACGCTTCTACACAGCGGCCGCAAAGAATGCACTGGTCTGGGTCGTATCTGTAAAAAGGATGGGAATTATCCTCTTCATAAGGCTTTTGAGTAAAGGGAACGCTCTGATGATTTATTTTCATTTCTTTAACGGTGTTATGTATTTGACATCCCCCGTTATTGTAATCGCATACCGTACAGTAAAGTTCATGATTCACTAAAATTCGGTCCATCCCGATAACCTGTGCTTCCCTTACCTCCGGTGCAGCGGTATCAATGCGGTCACCGTTTTTCAGCTTCGTGGAACAAGATCTTACCAGCTCCCCATTTACACTGACAATGCAGGTATCACAGGTTTCTATAGGGCCTAAGCTAGGATGAAAGCATACCTGGGGAACCTCAATTGAACTTTCATTTAGGAACTCCAGAACCGAACGCTCCCCTTTTGTTTGCATCTCAACTCCATTAATTTTGATATTAATCAATTCAGACAATTCTACCGCTCCTTTCTGTTCTAACATTTTCACTACCCACCTGATATTTCCATTAAACCTAACCTTCCAAGGGATTTACGTCTCAAACGGCAATCAGACAACAACTGAATGTATAGAAGTATATGTTGGACACGATCAACAAATAATGAGCATATTGGAGAATAACTCATATCTTTTTTGGATCATATTTTTTTAATCGTAGTAGCTGCGTTTTTTCAGATGCAGGTTGGGTATTTTGTAAGAGAGGCAGGTGAAAAAAATGGAAAACCAAATAACAGATACA
This sequence comes from Bacillus sp. M6-12, assembly GCF_002860285.1. GTDB lineage: Bacteria > Bacillota > Bacilli > Bacillales > DSM-1321 > Peribacillus. The sequence continues at coordinate 2,057 of NZ_PGVF01000009.1, read as the reverse complement.
AGTGTGATATTCAAATATGATAATGGGATGATGTTAGAGCAATTTGATCAAATTGTTTCGGAATTTCCGGTCACAATTTTTCTTGGCGGAGAAGAGTTCGCAACTATGGTATGCACTCCTGATAATTTAGAAGAACTTATTTATGGATTTTTGGCGTCCGAGGGTGTAATCAGAGTATATGAAGATGTAAAAAGCCTGCAGATTGATGAGGCTAAAGGATACGCTTATGTAGAGTTAAAAAATAATCAATGTATAAGCAAAGAGTACCACTCCAAACGGTTTATCGGCTCATGCTGCGGAAAGAGCCGGCAATTTTACTTTCACAATGACGCCCGAACAGCAAAGACCTCTACCTCTCAGATTAAATTAACCCCAAACCAATGCATCACGCTGATGAAAGATCTCCAGAACTCCAGCATGGTATTCCAGGAAACTGGAGGAGTTCATAATGCCGGGCTGTTTAGCCAGGACGAAATGATCATAAACCGTGCTGACATTGGCAGGCATAATGCTTTGGATAAAATTCTTGGATACTGCGTCATAAATCGAATTCCCGTCCGGGATAAAATTATCGCATTTAGCGGAAGAATTTCTTCGGAAGTTCTGTTAAAAGCGGCGAAAATCGGGGTGGGGATCATTCTGTCCAAATCAGCACCCACTAATCTGGCCATTAAATTAGCCAATGATTTAAACATCACCGCTGTTGGTTTTATTCGAGGAAGCAGCTTTAACGTTTATTCCCATTGTTATCGAATAACAGAAAAATAAAAAAGGTTAATGGATGCTATTGGCAGCCGTTAACCTTTTTTATTGAAATCGAATTTTTGATCTATACATACCTTGAAAGGGTCGGGACGGCGTCTGCAAAGGGAATAACCTTTAACGATGAATCCTATTCTTTCCTGTAATCCCAAAGACTTTCCCCAATAGCCATCACCCGTAACGCTTCTTCATTCAGCTGAAGCCTTTTCCATTCGTTCAATAATCTGGAGAGAGCCTCAGGACCGGTATCATCCGCCAGCCGATAAGCTCCATAATGCATAGGGATAAATGTTTTTCCTTTGAGTTCCAAAAATGCTTTAATTGCGTCTTCCGGATTGATATGTGAAACTTCCATGAACCATTCAGGTTCGTATGCTCCTATTGGCATCAATACAATATTAAGATTAAATTTATCGGCAATATCTTTAAACCCTCTAAAATATCCAGTATCCCCTACAAAATAGACAGACGGTGTTTCTCTTGCTTCGATAACCCACCCGCCCCAATGCGAAGTGTTCATGTCGGTAATTGTTCTTCTAGTCCAATGCTGAGCAGGAACAAAAGAAAGCTTAATTCCTTTATCTGTAAAACTATCCCACCAATTTGCTTCCACTGCCTTCTTAAAGCCTCTGCGGGTGAAGGCCGATTTCAATCCAATTGGCACATAAAAAACAGGTGTTCCTTTTAACTTGCGTATTGAAGCAAAGTCAAGGTGATCATAATGACCATGGGAAATGACAACAATATCAATTTCCGGCAGATCGGCAATGGGAATGCCTGGTTCAGTTAATCGCTTCTGAAAACCCATTCTTTTTGCCCAAACGGGATCAGTCAGAATGTTGACCCCTTTTATCTGAATTAAAAAAGTTGAATGCCCAATCCAGGTAACAGAAAAATCCTTGCGGTTATGCTGAAGACGGTCTATCTCCGGATTTTCGAAATGGGGTGTATGTATAGTCAAATCCTTTTTTTTAGACCGGCGCTCCTTTGACCAGCGAAGCATTTCCCGAAAAGAATTTGTATTACGGACATTATCATAGTTTTCATAACGGACCCTTTTCATGTACGTTTCCTCTCTCGTTAAATAAACTTCCCTGCTAATTTTACCACGCTCACTAATAATGTTCCTATGTATATACGTCCACTAAATACAATAAATCTTAATAACAAAAAAAAACGACCAGCCTCAGCTGATCGTTCGTTTGCCTGGCAACGTCCTGCTCTCACAGGGGAATCCCCCAACTACCATCGGCGCTGAAGAGCTTAACTTCCGTGTTCGGGATGGGAACGGGTGT
>NZ_PGVF01000008.1 GCF_002860285.1 Bacillus sp. M6-12 | reverse complement strand
ATCGATTATTACAATTACAGACGTATTAAGGCAAAACTAAAAGGCCTGAGCCCGGTTCAATACCGAGTTCAGACCTTACAAGCTGCCTTATGCAAATAACCTGTCTAACTTTATGGGGTCACTGCATCTGACAGGGATTTTTAATTTGGGCTATTTTATGTTTGTTTGAAAAAAGTCCTTAAATTCTTCTGCTTTGTGGGAACCGACGATTCGTGCCTTTTCTTTGCCCTTTTCGTAATGGACAATGGTTGGGGTTGATTTTATCTGATAATCATCCCATCCTTCTTCAAACTCAAGAAGATTATACTGCACAAGGTCAATATTCATTTCTTTTGCAACAGGATTAACGACTGGTGTAGTTTTGATACAATGCGGGCACTCTGGGCTGTAAAAATAAACTGTGACATTTTCTTCCTTGTCCAATTTATCCTTAAGTGCATCAGGCAAAATTAAGTTCTGATAGTTAGGATCATCCAATTGTTCAACAGTAGATGCCCGGAGTGTATCTTTACCGTATGGGTTATCCTCGGATTTTTCTTTTTGCTGTGTATTATTAATAATGGCTATGGCCGCGAATAGGCCGATAATGACAACAAGAAAAATGATAATTTTTTTCACTTAGCTACCTCCCGGATTTTAGACCAAATCAAAATACTGCAAATAAAAATAATGATAAAGGCGGTTAGTGAAAGAAAAGGAATAGTGATAAATCCAAGCCAGTTAATATATTGGCCAGTACAAGGGACTCTTCCGCATGAGGGGGCAGCCTCAGAGAAAAAAGCCACCTTTTGAATAAGATAATGGTAGCCGGAAATACAAATGCCGATGCCCGAAATTACCATAGAATAAAGGCTGATCCAGTAATGCTTTTTAACAGCTGCAATGCCAAGAATGATTGTTAAGGGGTACATTAATATCCGCTGGTACCAGCATAGTTCACATGGTTCAAATTGTTTAATTTCTGAAAAATACAAGCTGCCGAACATTGCGGTCACTGAAGTGGCCCATGCAAAAAAAAGCAAGTTGTCGCTTCGGCTGTTATTTGAGCCCATTTACATTCCACCTCTTTACCAAAATCAAATTCCATGTTAGCAGTTTCACTTTATTGTAATAATAAAAAGTAATTATTTCAATTTGTAAATATCACTGTCAAAATTTCTGCTTTTTTTATGTAATTAGCTGAAGTGGCCCAAGCACCGAATGTGCAGGATATGATTAATTCATCTGTCACATACGTCTTTGTTGCTGATATAATGACGGTTGAAAATTGATCCGGATACAGTGGAAGTAAAGATCATTGATCACCTTACTTTTCACGAGGCGGGCAAGCTGAATCCACTTATTGTCGACGGGAAATTTCTCACTCAATGGAAAGAAACCATGAGCGAATTGAAAAGTGAAGCGAAAGCAACCCTAAAAATGATAACCAATAAGCAGTTTCATTTTTTTATATTACAATTATGTGAACCAACATTAGAAATTAATAAGCGGTAAGTTTCTACTTATCGCCTATTGGCTATTTTTATCTTATACTTGCAATTTGGTGAAAAGTCTGCCGAATGGTGTATGAATTTCAGCCATACTTTCGCTTCCCTTAAAATTAAATTTTTATATTTTTGGCTCGTTTATGAGTTGTTGTTGAAGAATAGTATTCATCTCTTCAGCTGGAATTGGCCTGCTGAAGAAGTAGCCTTGTGCTTCGTTACATTTTTCTTGCTGGAGAAAATGAAGTTGTTCTATTGTCTCAACACCCTCAGCGATCACCTTCAGATCCAAATTATGAGCCATATTGATAATTGTACTAACAAGTGAGGCATCCTTCTGATTAATAAAAATATTCCTGGTAAATGACTGATCAATCTTCAATGTATCGATAGGAAATGTCTTCAAATAGCTTAATGAAGAATAGCCTGTTCCAAAGTCATCTATAGATAAATGGATACCCATTTCCTTCAACGTATGCATTGTTGAGATTGCATGTGCAGAGTCTTGAATTATACTTTCGGTAAGCTCAAGTTCCAAATGCACTGGGTCCAGTCCCGACTCTTTCAATATTTTTCTTACCGTCTCTGCAAAGTTAGTTTGCTGAAATTGACGTGAAGAAATATTGACAGCCATTCGTAAACTGGGATAACCATCCTTCTGCCAAGTCTTATTCTGAACGCAGGCTTGGTAAAGCACCCATTCCCCTATAGGTAAAATTAATCCGGTTTCTTCCGCCAATGGAATAAAATCAGCAGGAGAAATCATTCCCCACTCGGGATGATGCCAGCGAATGAGGGCTTCCACCCCACATAATCTTCCTGTCTTCACATCCATTTGCGGCTGATAAACTAATTTCAGCTCATTTTGATCTAACGCTTTTCGCAAACCAATTTCAAGCTTCATTTTCTTAGATATAGCCTCATTCATCTCTGGAGTATAAAACTCAAAGCTGTTTCTTCCCTGCTCTTTTACTCGATACATGGCTGTATCGGCATTTTTAATCAATGTTTCTGCATCTCTTCCGTCAGACGGGTATGAAGAAATTCCAATTGATGGTGTAATAAATACTTCATGTTCGTTTAAGACGATTGAGTTATTAAAGACATCCACAATCTGTTGAGCAATTTTAGTCAGTTTATCAGCATTAGAATGTGGAATAAGGACAATAAACTCATCCCCGCCTTGGCGGCAAACTGTATCTGATTTTGCTACACAGGCCTGAATTCGTTTAGCTACCTCTATTAAAAGCTGATCTCCTGCAGCGTGGCCAAGTGTATCATTTATATATTTGAAACGGTCGAGGTCTAAAAACATAACACCAAGTGTTCGTTTATTTTCGTTTGCTTGATCTAAAGCTTGGCTAAGACGGTCATTTAATAGGCGTCGATTAGGCAAACCGGTCAAGGAGTCACGATATACCATTTGATTAATTTTTTTCTCAGACTGTTTCCGTTCCGTAATATCCCTTATGATACTGCTAAAATATATATTTTCTCCTTCTTTCCAAGTGGCGAGGGATAGTTCAATGGGAAAGATATGTCCTCCCTTTTTCAACCCTTCTAATTCAACCGTGTGTCCGACAACTTGTGGTTTCTGAGTGGCAAGGTATCGTTTCATCCCGCTTTGATGAGATTTCCTATAACTTTCCGAAATGATCATTTCTAAGTTTTTACCTATTACTTCTTTATCTTTATATCCAAACATACCTTCCGCACCCGTATTCCACGAAATCATGTTGCCTTTCCGATCGGCTAAAATAATAGCATCTGTAGCCGATTCTATAACAGAACGGAACTTGCTCTCAAACTTAATGGATTGGGATTCAAATTTCTTATCTACATAAATGCTTATGAAAACTAACCCGAAAATGACAAACATACCAATTCCAATGCAATAAGCCAGAGTCGAGCTGTCAAATAATGATACTGACGTGTTCCCATGAGGATGTACCTTAAACTTTGCCGCCGCCATCCCTGTATAATGCATCCCGGATATGGCTATTCCCATAATGAGGGAACTGCCCGATTTTCTCCACCACATACGTGGCGTATTGTGATTTTGGCTTATAAAAAACAACAAATATAATGCCACTAGCGAAGCTACAAAGGCAATGACTGCTGAAAGTATCCATAATAATGGGTTATACTCTATCATTGCTCCCATCTCCATTGCATCCATTCCAGTGTAATGCATGGATACAATTCCTGTGGCCATAAAAAATGCTCCCAAAATGACGTGTATTTTCCCCATCATAGTAGGTCTGCTGATAATAAAAAAAGCTATTCCAGAAGATATAATGGCTGGGATAATAGAAATGATGACTAATGTTTTATTATATGAGACAGGTATGGATAAATGGAAAGCAAGCATGGCAATAAAATGCATGGCCCATATGCCCATGCCCATGGCAAATGCTCCCGTCCATAGCCAAATATACCGATTTAAACCTTTAGCTTTAATTAATTGAACACTTAAAGCTAAGGCAGCATAGGAGGCAATTATTGCAATGATAATGGAAAGGACGACAAGAGAAATTTGGTATGTAACATAGTATGCTTCCAAGTAGAACCCCCCCTTATTGTTGTTATTATCTAATAGTGACTATCGGACTGCTAATTTAATATTATATAGGTATTTTTTCATATTTCAATAAAAAATACATTCCAAAGGCGCCTGCTATAGCTCCTGTTTTTCTGCCGTAAATCGGTTCCGTCCCCGGAAACGTTTTGCAAGTTGTAATGGCCGGCATAATTGCAGTACCAATTGTCGGATGCTTAAAGAAAACTGCTGGACCGTTTTAGGTGATTTAACCAAACGGGTAAACAAACGACATCAAGAGAGAGATGTACTAAACTATCCCATGAGGAGTAAAAGAAGTGCAAGAAAAGGGTAGCCGGGATATAAATTGCCACATTCCTTGATAGGTCAAAAGAAGCAATACCATGCTACTATTATTGTGAGGTGGTAAAATGTTTGTTTCTCCTATGCTTCTTCAAAAGAGCGAAAAATCGTTTGACGTTAGTGAGTTTATAATGAACTGAAAGTATCTCTATAAATATCGATGTACAAAAATAAATTTTTATCCTTTCGCTTGTGCACCATGCGTCATTATGATTTGTATGTACATAATAATTCCACTGTACATAAAACGTGTTTTGACGATGAATTGTGTACAGTTAAAATGAAACTATAAAAATCTCGCATGAGTAAAAATTGTGTTCCGGTGCGGGTAAAAAAATAGATTTATTATTCGACGGTGTTTATTTTCTTGAAATTCAAATATGGTTGTATACGAAAGATGTAGCAAATTGATAGGATGTTCTATGTATTTGTTTTAGGTTTGATACTTGTCTTTCATTTTTCAACAATCGGGTGCATGTTTTAGGCAGCTTTTCTTATTGAACTACCATGAAAATCAACTTCTGTAACGTTGGAAAAAAGGCAATACTTAAATAGACGCAGCTCATTCTGTTTTTTTTCTAAGAGAGAGCGCCTGGTTGAGGTTTTATGGTTAAGATAGATGGATTAGGATAATTCGGAAATTGTTACAGTATAACCTAGGTTTTATAGTCTTCGAACGGAATGGCGTACAATTGAAACTTGTCTTTGTTTATCAAAATAATCTCTCCAAGATCTATATACATTTCTTTTCGTACGAGAAGGTAATATGCGATTCGTAACATCGCAAGTGCAACGACAATTGCAGCTTTTTTCTTTCCTTTCCTTCCAGCTGTACGTATGTACAGTGCGCCCAGATAGCTTTTCGAGCCTCTTACTGATTGAGCTGCTTCCGTTAGAGCAGATCTTAGATACTTGTTTCCCTTTTTTGATTTGCTAGATTTTCTTTTGCCAGCGCTTTCGTTGTGTCCGGGTACTAAGGCAGCCGACGAACATAAGTGTGCGGCAGTAGGGAACTGATTCTTAACATCTGTTCCAATTTCAGCTAGAATTTGCTCAGCCATTCTTGTGGCAATACCGGGAATGGAATCGAGTCTTTCAATATCTTCCTGATATAAACTCACTCTTTGGGCGATCTCTTGATCTAGGGTTTCAATTTGTTCAGAAAGAAAATCAATGTGAGCTAGAATGGTTTTCAACATTAAGCGTTGGTGCGGATTAATATAACCTTGAAGAGCTAGCTCAAGTTCTTCTTTTTTTCTTTTTAAATGTACGTCACGCGAAGTTTGCTAGTTTTTCAGGATCATCTTCACCATTCGCAATGGCTCGAAGCATATCCTTTGATGAAACACCCATAATATCAGAAACCACAGAACCTGGTTTTATATTCGCTCCTTCTAAAACCTTTTGAATCCGATTGTGCTCTAGCTCGCTCTTCAATGATACTTCGTCAATAACGCACTATTTCTCGCAGTTCTCGTTGATTCCGATCAGGAATGAAACTTGCCTTTAAAAGCCCATGACGAAGAAGTTGAGCTATCCATTCGGCATCTTTGACATCCGTTTTACGTCCCGGAAGGGCCTTCATATGTTGAGCATTTACGACTAAAAACTCTATTCCTTCGGACTCTAATAAGTTAACGATAGGTTTCGAGTAAACACTGGTGCTTTCCATTGCCACGTGAGTATAACTATTCTCCTTGATCGACTCCAATAACTTTAATAAAAGAACCGTTTTAGTAGAAAATGTTTGAACCTCCTTTCCTTCTGAAGTCATAATACAAGCAGTGATGGTCCTTATGGACATATAAGCCACATGCTCTTTCAATGATTACATCCATTTGAAATTTACCTTTCCAGGCTATTAAGTTGGAGGCTGGTGCAACAATCAGAATTAGGATTAATCTACCAGAGTGCTTCCTGTAAGGGAGCGACAGTCTGTGGTGCACCGCGGTCGTTGGAGTCAGACTAAAGGATGGGCACTAAGGCACCATAGTTCATCGACACTCCTCTCCCAGCCATAGAAACAGTATGGACGGATTCAATCTATTTTCATTCTCTGTGGTGCAGCGCTGAGTTTGCGCTGGATGGGGGGGTAAAGGGGGTAGTTGAACAAGCAGGATAAATAACATTGTTATAGTTTAACTAACCATTTTGTTGCGTGTGCAGGAGGGATGAAGAAGTATGAAGGTACAAGGAGGGACCATCAAATGGCTGTAATGGTCCTATTCAAGTTTTAATGGAGAAGTTGGCTTAACTTTTCAACATGTCTGCGGTTCGTGTTAATAACTTCTTCAACAATTTTTTTGCTTGTTTCATCTAAATCTCCTTTAACGATTTCCTCTGAATAATGTACTCCATATTTATCTAATCCTTCTAACGCATCCTCAATGATATTCTTGGTATCATCAGGAAGCATTACTTTGTGCATGAAGCTCTGCATCGAACCAGAAATCCCTTCACCGTCGGCTGGAATTCCTCCAAGGTTCTGAATACGCTCAGCTATTTTGGAGGCATTCTGCTTTAACTCCTGTTGAATAGTTTGGAAGTTCTCCCTCAATTCAGTATTATCAAGATTTGATATATAATGCTCAAAGGCACGTACTCCCATGTAAGTTCCTTTCAGTAAAGTATTTAATTCCTCAACAATAATGTCATTCGTCATATTAATCACATCCTTTACCGTGCTTTTGCTGTTTATTTCTTCAATTAGTAGAATGCCCTAATTTATAACAATCTTTACGCTCTTTTTATAGATATATTGTCCTTTTATAACCAAAACTTATGTCCAGAGTCCTTATTAAACTCCCATGAAAATAAAAACTAAAAAGGGCATACAAAGGAAGACCCAGAAAAACCAGTTTTTAAAAAAAGGCTGAGCCTCTTGAAAGATCGCATATAAGGTTGGCTGGTAAATTGAAAGTAAAAGACACCCATCTACTAAGAAATATAATCAATGTCAAGCTGGCGCAACAACCAGAATAAGGAATAATCTCCCATGAGTGCTACCCCTAAGGGCGCGACAGTCGGTGGTACACCGTGGTCGTTGGAGTCAGACTAACGGATGGGCTCAAAGGCACCATAGTTGAAAGAACTTCTTCGCCAGCATTAAAACAGTATAGACTGCCTAATCCATTTTCATTCTCTGTGGTGTAGCGCCGATTTTGCGCTACATGAATGGCTAACGGGTGCGTTAGTTTAATAAGAATTAAAAAAAACTGTATCAACGATTACTTGGTAATCAACCATACAGGCTTTACCTACCGGTAGCTATTTGTCCTTATATATATTTAACTCACAGGTCCTTTTTGAATATATTGCTAAATTTGTTTTCCATTTTAGAAAGGCTGGTATTTTTTTCTATGGGATTAGATTCCTTTGACTCAAAGAAGGATTCCAAATTTTCCAAACTGGCATGCTTCCTGTCACTATAGGTAAACGCTTTTGTGAACGTTTAATGAATTTTTTAATTTCTATTTCCACAATGAGTTGTTGGTTTTTGTCGAGATTTTTATATATAGCAATCGATCTCGATATAATAGAATATATGTTGTATTTTATTCTGGCTTTAAACGATTGTATTCTAGCAATTTCCCTTTGGAGGAGACAACATGGTTATTGAATTTGAACAAGTTTTAAATCATGTTTCAATAGTATTTATTCCAATCTTTTTATATTACTTGTTTTTCCAAGAAGATTCTGCGAAGCGGAGTAAACCAAACTCTAAACTACTCATTGTTCTCCTTTGTATGTTATTACTCACCATGTCTTTACCCGTTGAATTCTCGAATGATTATCAATTTGATTTCAGATATATTCCCCTTATTGTTGCTTTTTTATATGGTGGAGTAAAGCCAGGTTTCATTTTAGTAGCAGTATTATTGATATATAGGTTCTTTATTGGTGGCAATGGGTTTTATGTAGCTTTGATCAATTCTTCTATCCTTACTATGATTCTACTATTTTTCTCTCGAGACTATGAGGTAATAAAATTAAAACAGAAAGTGATCCGAGTTAGTGTGCTGTATTGGGTTGTTACAATATTGGGAAGATTAACTCTTTGCGCGTTTAATCAAATACAATTAATTTTGTTTACAATGATGTTTTATTTTATTACTTGGCTATTTTTGATGGCCACTATCCTACTAATCGAAAAAGTGAATCAACATACAGCGTTCCAAAAGGAAATCCAAAGAGCTGAAAGACTAAACGTTATCAGCCAACTAGCAGCATCTGTAGCCCACGAGGTTAGGAATCCCATGACGACTATACGCGGGTTTTTACAGTTTATCAAGAACGATAATACTTTGGATAACTCAAAAAGAAACGAATACATAGATATTGCTCTTAGTGAACTCAAACTGGCCGAAAGAATTATCAGTGATTATTTATCATTAGCTAAGCCTCAATCGGAAGATCAACATTCTATAAATATTTCTGAAGAAGTCAACAAAACCTTAGAGTTGATGAGATCTTATTCAACTATACAGAACATAAGCATTAAGGCGTCTATCCAGGACTCCCTTTTTATCAAAGGAAGCAAAGACGAGATAAAGCAGGTTTTGGTTAATATCATAAAAAATGGAATTGAATCTATGGATGCAGGGGGAGAACTTGTTGTCAATATCTTTGAAAAGACTGGTAAAGTCATCATCCAGATTAAGGACAATGGTAAGGGAATGACAGGCAGCCAACTAAAACGAATCGGAACCCCATTTTATACCACAAAAGAGAAAGGTACCGGTGTCGGTCTTACGATTTCTTTTCAGTTAATTGAATCAATGAAAGGAAAAGTGCACGTAGAAAGTAAGCTTGGGAAGGGTTCTGTTTTTACCATTCAATTTACTGCTATTAACCCCTGAAGAAATATGAGCCTAATAATGGGGATTGTCCCTATAGTGCTGTATGGAGGGAGGTCCCTATTTCAACACAGGTATGGTACAGCCAAGTATGTTGTAAAAACAGAGAAGGAAACTCAGCAACTATTCATAATAAAAGATGGCAAGTTTCCAGGTTATAGTTTCATTCCTGTGATTTCTGACCTTAATGGTTGTCCACAAGGGATTGTTCATCTGTTGAATTGGATGATGCCTATGCTTTAATCTCCCTTGCTATCAGAACTCAAGTTTTCTATTTTACTGGACTATGGTTTTAATTATTGTGAAACCGGCCTAGTGTGGGGATCATTCAGAGGAGGAGTAATCCTTCTCTTTTATTAATCCTTAATATTAAATAAGCCAATCATTTGTGCCCGCATAGTTCCTTTTCTTCTTATTACGCTCTTTTGCTGACCTTAATTTATTTTTTAGTAACATGATTATTCCTATAAGCCGTAACAGCTACCTTAGCTTTCTTCCATGTTCCAAACATTCGTATAAACGCCGCTACTGATGGGAGATCATTTCTTTAGCGTAATCATCCCATTTGCTCTTACTTGCTGATGGAAAGACTTCATAATGCTTTTTCCCATAGTTCAAGAGATCCTGCTCTGTAAGATTAAAACGTTTATTTTTCTTGTGCTTTTTTGGAATTTATTCCCAAGTAAAATAGTTGCGCAGTGTTTTATAGGTAGGTAGTTCATGTATCTTTGCATATTCATCAAATTGTTTTCGAGAAATCAGATTTTTTCCCATGTTCCCGCAACACTTCATCAATCATTTCCTTTGTGTAATGTTTGGATTTTAATATATCTATGGGGAGATCGAGATATTTTTTTACCTCATTCCAATTTCCAAAATGCCGTACAAAGGTGCCAGCGGAAGGTAAGCCGTTCTCTTTAGCATATTCATTCCAGGAAGCGAAGCTCGTGAAGTGAGGGCGGCCGCCCAATATAAAGGAACGTTCCTGTTTCGTTGGATTTGTTTTGGGTGGTCCCGCAGGAGCCGGACTTGGTTTTGCAATCGGAAGTTTTCTTGGGACTGGATCAGGTTTGGCTACTGGGGCCGTTGGAGGAAACAAAGTAGAAAAAGATATTTCAAAATCACTAAAGGAGGACTAAAAAATGAAAAACTTACTAGACGGTATTGACCGTTTTTAACGTGTATCCCGATTCAAAAACGATGTAAATCGATATATCGATTTAATTGTTGACATATCGAAATTAGAATGGCCATCGAATCACTCGAACAGGAAATGCGCTATTTAGACTGGGAATTGAGGACTTCAGTATTCCGTAGACCACGAAAAGGGTTCTATCTTTGCGTATGAGCTCGCTAGAAGCATGACAAAAAGGCGAAATTCGCTGAATTCGGTTGGTTTGTCGAACGAATGTCTACAATTGTATAAAACTTCTTTGTTTACAACAGGGTCGGGACTGTTGTACTGATATTGACATAGTTGTTTTCGACATGCGAACCCGAGTGGAGTTCGGAGCGCGTTGTTCAGAACGTTACCTTTTCGTATGGATCGAAAGTCCGTACAAAGTTTATCCGCCTCAACACTCACAATCGACCAATTATGAGTGGGCAGAAAGAAAGTCCTCCTGACCAGAGGGCTTTTTTCATGGAAATAAACATATCAGGGAAGGAACCCTTTTCCTTACTCTATACCCCTGCCCATAGGCGGCATACCATTTTCGGGGGGCCAATCCCTACACATGGCTTTACGGCTCGTATATTTCGGGTATAAGTTCCTTATAATTGTTTTAGGTGTTGCTTTTACCTAATTAAGGTAACATTTTTAATTTCAGCCATAGGTTGAAATTGTGCGAAGTCTACACCAAGCACATAATGGGCGAAGGCTAGGAAACCAACTAAGGCGACCATCCTTATCAGCGGCATCCAAGCTGTGACGAGCGCAGCTTTGCCTTCTGCCTGTGCTTTGTAGGCGTTTTGGTTCACTGAGTGACATAGTTTTGCGTTTTCTCATGGAAGCACATTCCCCAATTCTGAAAGAATGAGGGCAGGCATCCTATTGACTTCATTCTATCTGAAAATATGCCAAAAAGATATTTTCATTTTTCGACAAAACCCATAGCCAAGCCCTTCGGAAGTCCGTTTTCCCCTCACAGGTTTCTCACCCATTTGAAAATAAAAAGTCAATAGGGATTTGAAATTTTTCCTGCATGGGTTATTTGCCCTCATTTTTATATAATCCTCCTTTGCTATTATAATTGCTTGCTTACGGCCAGGGCCACATTTATGATATTCGATAAGTAATTTTCAAGTTCTATCCAGATAGTAGGCTTAATTTTAAAAAAGCAAAAATTTAAAATAATGAAAATACAATAATGAAATTAAATAGTTCAAATTCAAGATATATTAAATGTGAAAACGCTTACTACTTTAGGATAGGGAGTGGAGCATGTGTTAGCAAAAGCAGCTGTAACGTATGGAAAAGGGGAACCTTTTCAGATTGATGACATTACGATCGACAAACCGAAAGATGGAGAAGTGTTGGTCCGTATTAAAGCGGTCGGTATTTGCCATACGGATTTAATTGTAAGGGATCAATATTATCCTGTTCCTTTGCCGGCCGTACTCGGTCATGAAGGATCGGGTATTGTGGAGGAAGTCGGCACAGGCGTTACGAGTGTACAGCCTGGTGATCACGTTGTATTGTCTTTTAGTTCATGCGGGCAATGTACGAAATGTTTGTCAGGCAATCCTTATGCATGTGATACATTCTTTGAGTTGAATTTCACAGGCACTATGGGAGATGGCACATGCCGATTGCACAAAGACCATCAAGACGTTTCAAACTTTTTCGGTCAATCAAGTTTCGCTCACTACTCCGTTGTGTCAGAGCGTAATGTCGTAAAAGTTCCAAAAGATGTGCCGCTGGAAATTTTAGGTCCGCTTGGATGTGGAATTCAAACAGGCAGTGGTGCGGTATTAAATAAATTGCAGCCGCCTGAAGGGTCAAGCATTGTGGTATTTGGCTGTGGTTCTGTAGGCTTAAGTGCGATTATGGCTGCTAACGTCGCTAACTGCACAACGATTATTGCGGTCGACCTTCAAGAAAGCCGTTTAGAGCTTGCAAAGGAATTGGGCGCAACACATACCATTAACCCGAAAGACGTCGTCAATACAGTAGAAGAAATTCAAAAAATCACTGGCAGCGGCGCTAATTATTCTGTTGAAACAACAAGTATACCTGCTGTACTGCGTCAAGCTGTTGACTGCCTGGCAACGCTGGGAAGGGCAGCGGTCATTGGAGCACCGCCGGTTGGGACAGAAGTTTCATTAGATGTTAATACGCTTTTGTTTGAAAGATCTGTTACAGGAGTTTTGCTTGGATCTGGTGTGCCGCAAACGTATATTCCAAAATTGATTGACTTGTATAAAAACGGCAAGTTTCCATTTGATAAATTAATTAAATTTTACTCTTTGGAAGAAATCAATCAAGCCTGTGAAGATTCTGAAACAGGAATAACGATCAAGCCAATTTTAAAACTTTCTTAATTAGAGGAGGAAAATATATTGGAAACAAAAACAGCGAAATACACAGACTGGAACAAGCTAATCATCAATGGTGAGTGGAAAGATGGGTCAAGCAGCAGAGAGTGTGTTGTTGAAAACCCTTATAATAATGAAGTGCTGACAACGTTTAAATATGCAAGTAAAGAAGATATAAATGAAGCATATGAAACGGCTGAAAAAGCGCAGGAGCATTGGGGTGCTTCTTCTGCTTATGAACGTGTGGAACTGCTGGAAAAAGTAGCTGCTTTATTTGAAGAGAGAAGAGAAGAGCTTGTTCAGCTTTTAGTTGAAGAATCAGGAAGCTCGCAATTAAAAGCAAACGTCGAAGTCAGCTGTTCCATTGCTGACCTTAAAGAAGCGGCAAAATATCCGCTGCAAATGGAAGCATCCATCCGCGCTTCAGCCGTTCCGGGAAAAGAAAACCGTGTGTATCGTGATCCAATCGGTGTTGTGGGAGCGATTACACCATGGAACTGGCCTCTTTATTTAACCATTCGTGTTGTCGCTCCAGCCATTGCAACAGGCAACAGCATTGTTGTTAAATCTGATTCACAGACGCCAATCACGGGCGGCCTTATCATCGCTAAACTCTTTGAGGAAGCTGGTCTTCCAAAAGGCGTATTGAATGTCTTGGCAGCGGATCTTGAAGAGGTAGGCGATTACTTTGTAGAGCATCCTGTCCCACAGGTTATTTCATTTACCGGCTCAACAGCAGCAGGCAGACATGTTGGTTCACTAGCCGTGAAAAATTTGAAAAAACCAGCACTTGAACTGGGCGGAAACAATGCGCTTATCGTTCTCGATGATGCAGATGTTGACCTTGCCGTATCTGCCGCTGCATTTGGTAAATATATGCATTCTGGTCAAATTTGTATCGCGCTTAACCGTATTATTGTAGACCGCAAGATTTACGATTCATTTGTGGAAAAATTTAAAGCGGCCAGCTTGAAAATTAAAGCCGGAAACCCAGCAGAGAGCGACACAATTATTGGTCCGCTAATTAATCGCAAGCAGGTAGACCGCGCGCTGAACCTTGTGGAACAAAGTATTGGTGAGGGCGCAAGAGTGATTTTAAAAGGGGAAGTAGATGGAAACGTTGTACAACCAATCATTTTAGCAGATGTAACGAATGATATGGCTGTTGCTCAAAATGAAGTGTTCGCGCCTGTGGCGGTTATTATTCCAGTTGATAGTGAAGAAGAAGCAATCAAAGTCGCAAATCGCACGCCATTTGGCTTGAGCGGCGCGGTATATTCAGGTTCCATTGAAAGAGGCATCAATGTCGCTAAAAAAATCAAAACGGGCATGATTCATGTGAACGACCAGTCTATTAACGTAGAGCCAAATGTTCCTTTCGGCGGGGAAAAGTTCTCTGGAATTGGCCGTTATTGCGGTGAATGGGCCATTGATGAATTTACAACAGTTAAATGGCTGTCCGTCCAAAAACAACCACGTGAATATCCGTTTTCATAAATAAAGAAGCTGACAATGATTCAGCGTGCATTCCCATTTTAATGAATGTACGGCTGTTCTTGAAATAAAATACGAAAAAAAGGGAACAAAAATAGTGGTTTAAATGCCGCCGGAATAACTATAAAAAATATAAATTTTTTGTTGTAAAGTAACAGGAAAAATTCTTTTCCTCTCAGATTGACGACAAAAGGGGTTCGGAATGGTCTCATTCCGAACCCCTTTTGATGTTTTTTTCTATTTTTCTGGTTATTCAGTAGGAATTGGCCTCTCTTAGCCTCATTAAGGTTAAATGGAAAAACGTCTAAAATAAAGGAATAATCATAAACTTCTTTGTGGGCAATTCAGTTTCCTTTTTCCTCACTACGGGTAAAATAAAAAGATTTCTTTTATATAGACAAGGAGATGCCACAAGGATGAATAAGTTGGATTTGCAGAAGTTTGAAAAAATAATGGAGATAAGAAGAATAGAGCATAAAGATATAGATGAGATTATTGCCCTTCAGGCTCTTTGTTTTCCAGGGATGGACCCTTGGCAGCGGGATCAGCTGGAGAGCCATTTAGACATTTTTCCAGAGGGCCAATTCTGCGCTGAATATGACGGGCAGATTATTGGATCATGTTCAAGTTTAATTATTAATTTCGATGAGTACGATGACCGCCATTCTTGGGATGATATTACGGATGAGGGATATATCACAAATCACAATCCGGAAGGTTATAATCTTTATGGAATTGAGGTTATGGTACACCCGGATTACCGCAGAATGAAAATTGGACACCGTCTCTATGAAGCCCGGAAAGAGCTCGCCCGCCAACTTAATTTAAAAAGCATCATCATTGGCGGGAGAATTCCCAACTATCATAAATATGCTGATGAAATGTCGCCTATGGAATATGTTAAAGAGGTCCAGCTCCATAAAATATATGATCCTGTGCTATCATTTCAGCTATTAAACGGTTTTACGCTCATGCGGATTAACCGAAATTACCTGCCGGATGATAAGCAATCGAATAAATACGCTACCCTTATGGAATGGAATAATGTTGAATATCATCCCCAGACAAACCGGTTTTTTAAAACGTCTCAGCCTGTCCGCATTTGCGTTGTGCAATATATGATGCGGCAAATCAGTTCATTTGAAGATTTTGCGCATCAGGTGGAATACTTTGTTGATGTGGCATCAGATGCACATGCGGATTTTGCAGTATTTCCAGAACTGTTTACGACTCAGTTAATGTCATTCTTGAATGAACGCGCTCCCAGCCTGGCCATTAGGAGGCTAACTGAGTTTACTGAACAATATATTGAACTGTTCACGACGCTGGCTGTTCGCTATAATGTCAATATCATCGGCGGTTCCCATGTAGTCATGGAGGAAGATGACAATATCTATAATATAGCCTACCTATTCCGTCGGGATGGTACCATCGAAAAACAATATAAGATCCATATTACGCCAAACGAACGGAAATGGTGGGGAGTGAGCCGCGGTGATTTAGTAAAAGTTTTCGATACAGACTGCGGCAGGATTGCGATTCAAATTTGCTATGACATTGAGTTTCCAGAGCTTGCCCGTATTGCCACAGAAATGGGTGCCAAGATCATATTTACCCCTTTCTGTACAGAAGACCGGCAAGGTTATTTACGAGTAAGGTACTGTGCCCAGGCACGGGCAGTTGAAAACCAGATTTATACCGTAATATCAGGAACAGTAGGAAATCTTCCCCAAACAGAAAATATGGATGTACAATACGCCCAGTCCGGGATTTTTGCCCCTTCTGATTTCGAGTTTGCTCGCGATGGCATAGTTGGGGAAACAAATCCTAACATTGAGATGGTGCTAATTGGTGATGTTGACCTTGAAGTGCTCCGGCGGCAGCGCCAATCAGGCACTGTACGGCAACTAAAGGACCGACGCCAAGATGTTTATAAGATAAAATATACACTGGGAACTAAATGATTAATTATGGGTCTGCTCTTTGCCTTTATTGGCAAGATCAGACCTTTTGAAGGATTTTACCGCTAAGGCGTAGAAATAGAGATTTATATTCGCCGAAGAGTACATAAGAATGGAGATGAAAAAATGGGCTGGAAACAGACTTTTACTTTATGGGATGAGTATCCATCTCTTGACGAAGAAATCAGGGGTATTATAGATGAATTGAAAAAGGACGAGCAAAGTCTCGAGGATTCCTTTTATAAAAATCTTGAGTTTGGAACGGGCGGAATGCGCGGTGAGATAGGTGCCGGCACAAACCGGATGAATGTCTATACTGTAAGAAAAGCAACGGAAGGTCTGGCTAGATATATCGCATCATTTGGCGAAGAGGCAAAGGCGAGCGGAACAGTAATTGCTTATGATTCCAGACATAAATCTCCGGAATTTGCCATGGAGGCAGCGAAGACCTTGGCATCGCGTGGTATCAAGGTTTATCTTTTTGATGAACTGAGGCCGACTCCTGAACTTTCTTTTGCTGTCCGATATTTGAAAGCGTATGCGGGGATCGTGATCACGGCAAGCCATAATCCTCCTGAATATAACGGCTATAAAGTATATGGCAAGGATGGAGGACAGCTTCCACCCGAAGCGGCGGACATGGTAATCGAATATGTTAACGGTGTAGAGAATGAGCTGTTAATTAAGGTTGAGGATGAAGAAACCTTAAAAGCACAGGGTTTAATTCAAATTATAGGTGAAGAGATAGATGATGCATATAATGCGAAACTTTTAACCATTTCCGTAAATCCGGGCCTTTCAAAGGAAGCTGAAGTGAAGGTTGTCTTTACTCCTCTTCATGGAACGGCAAATAAATCAGTCCGCCGTGCACTTCATGATCTCGGCTACACCAATGTATCCATAGTTAAAGAACAGGAGCTTCCAGATCCGGAATTCTCGACTGTTTCTTCACCAAATCCTGAAGAACATGCAGCCTTTGAACTTGCTATCAAGCAGGGTCTGCAGGAAAACGCCGATGTCTTGATTGCCACAGATCCCGATGCCGACCGTCTTGGCATTGCGGTAAAAAATAACCAGGGTGAATATGTTGTCCTGACCGGAAACCAGACTGGGGCACTCTTCCTTGATTACTTACTTGAACAAAAACAGAGAAAAGGAAACCTGCCTAAAAATGGGGCAGTGTTAAAAACAATTGTAACATCTGAAATTGGCCGGGAAATAGCCTCCAGATACGGTCTTGAAACCATTGATGTATTGACCGGATTTAAATTTATCGCAGAAAAAATCAATGAATTCGAAAAAACTGGCGAACACGCATTTTTATTCGGTTATGAAGAGAGCTATGGCTACTTAATCAGCGATTTTGCAAGGGATAAAGATGCCATTCAAGCTTCCGTAATGGCGGTAGAAATTTGTGCCTTTTACAAAAAGCAGGGTATGTCATTATATGAAGGATTGCTTCGGGTTTTTGAAAAGTACGGATATTATAAAGAGGGCCTGCGATCGCTAACCTTAAAAGGTATTTCCGGTGCCCAGCAGATTCAGGACATCCTTTTAAATTTCCGGTCCAGCCCCCCGCAGCAAATTGCTGGTCGAAAGATAGTGGCGATAGAAGATTATCAAAGCAGCTCAAAAACTTTATTGCTTGAAAATTTAAAGGAAGAAATCCTCCTTCCGAAGTCGAACGTTCTAAAATATTTCCTGGAGGATGGAACATGGTGCTGCCTCCGTCCATCAGGCACTGAGCCGAAGATTAAGTTTTATTTTGGTGTCCAGGGCAAAACAGAAGCTGAAGCAGATGAGAATTTAAAACAAGTTACCGATAGTTTCATGAACATCATCGAAAAGATGATATAAAAACAGGTGCTCCTTGGATAAAGGAGCACCTTTTTTTAAGTTGATTACAAAGGTTTACTACTTTTTTTCATTAATAAATCAGAAATAGGCCTAAAGTGGTTCCTGCAGCGGCTTTTCCTATTCTTTCATTATTCCGGTGCCCTCAGAGCAGTCACAACAATTTGTTAATCCATCCGGACATCCTTAGACATGATCGGCAATTCATTATTGAACGCATCCTGTGCTGCCTTAATGTTTGAAAAAATATTATATTGTTCAAACTTACTAAAAAGGTGGTGAGCGTAATGGAATATGCATGGATTGCTTTGGAGATTGTAAGTGGTTTTATTGCATTATTCATTCTTACTAAGGTTTTGGGTAAAACAGAACTTTCACAAATAACAACTTTTGATTTTATTTCGGTATTAGTGTTGGGTGAATTGGTTGGCAATGCCATGTATGATCCTAAAGTTCATGTTGGAATAATACTTTTTTCAATAGTTCTTTGGGGGGGACTCATCTACTCTTTAGAGAAGATTACCCAAAAGTTTCAAAAAACAAGGCCCCTTCTGGAGGGAGACCCGTCATTGGTCATTAATAAAGGGAAAATTGATTATAAAACTATGAAGAGCAATAATCTTGACTTAAATCAGCTGCAGTGTTTACTAAGGGCTAAAGATGTATTTTCACTTCGAGATGTGGAATATGCCGTTCTTGAAACCAACGGAACGATTAGTGTGCTTAAAAGCTATGAGTCAGAAACCCCAAGCAGGAAGGACTTTCAAATGGGGAATAAAAGTATTTCCTTGCCGCTGGCACTCATCCTTGACGGAAAAGTAGTAAAGAAAAATTTGGAAAAGGTAGGCCGTGACCAACAATGGCTCACATCGATCATTCAGCAAAAAGGAGTGAAAAATATTAAAGAGGTATTTTTCGCGGAATACGAAGAAGGCAGGGAGATTTTCATTCAGGATTATTCATAAAACATAAACAACCGGCCCATAAAACTTGGGCCGGTTGTGAGAGTTTTCTTTATTCGCTATTAACATTAACAGTTATTTCCGCTTTGAGAATGAAAGCCATCCCATTAACTTTATTCTCTATAGTGTATACCTGTTTTTTATTTGTAAAAACTAATTATCAGGTTATCCATGAAGCAGTATATCCTGAAACGTCATTTCTGTGGCATGGTCAATATAACGAAGCAGAGCATACAAATGGCTTTCGATTACCTTATAATCATGCTCAAAATGATAAGCGTGCAGGAAGTGTTCAATCTTTCTGGATAGGAAATCATCTTTTGTTCTAACCATTAATATTAACAAGTTATCCCATTCCGAGCGGTGTGTGTAATATAACGCACGGTCATATTCTGCTTTATCCAATTTATCTCCTCCTTTTAAAGGAGTACTTTTAGTTTGTTCAAAAAGCGAAGAACCCTTCCTATGCAAAATGTGGTGGTTATGACTGTATTTTATGATGATAAATCCTTAAATAAATATGGGTGGATCCGGAGAATAATTGGATGAAAATAATCGCATCATAAGGGTAAGGTGAGGTGTTATATATGAAGAAATTTATGCTTGCTCTATGCCTGCTGATGTTCCTGGGCCAAGGATCAGCGTTTGCCCAAAAAACGGATTACGAGAAGTATGGAAAAATAGCTATAACCGTGGTACAGGCTGATTATCCAGAGGCTAATGTAACGGAATATCAATATCAAGGCAGAAAAGATCTCGGAAATGGCAAGGTTGCTGATTCATTTTTATTTAAAGTTACAAAGGATGGCAAGGAAAGGGAAGTGGTAGTGACCATTGCTCATAGCCTTTCCAACAACAAACTGCTGAATTTGACAGTAGAAGAAAAAACTCCACAGCAAAGTACGCAGCCTCGCTAATTATAGCGGGGTTTTTTTATATTAGAGGGTTAATTGTACGTCATTTTCCGTACCTTGTATCATACATTGTGGTAAAGGAAAGGGGGAAATGCGTATGAATCAATCGGAAAGAAAAGCCCTTGAGTATGCGATTAGTGAAATAACGGAAATCGCTCAAGGGTTTGGGCTGGATTTCTATCCGATGCGTTACGAAATATGTCCGTCTGAAATTATTTATACATTTGGGGCCTATGGAATGCCTACAAGGTTCTCCCATTGGAGCTTTGGAAAACAATTTCACAAAATGAAGCTTCACTATGACCTTGGATTAAGTAAAATTTATGAGCTGGTAATTAATTCTGACCCATGCTATGCCTTTTTGCTGGACTCTAATTCACTGATTCAGAACAAGCTTATTGTTGCTCACGTTTTGGCTCATTGTGACTTTTTTAAAAATAATGTCCGATTCCAGAACACGAAGCGCGATATGGTTGAGAGCATGGCTGCTACCGCAGACCGGATTCGCCAGTACGAAATCCAGCATGGTAAAAAAGAGGTTGAGCAATTCCTTGATGCAGTCCTCGCGATTGAAGAACATATCGACCCTTCATTAGTGCGGCCAAAGCTTTCCTGGAGCATAGGGGATGCAGAGGAGGAAGATGAGAAAAAACCCGCATCCTCTCCATACGATGATCTTTGGGGGCTAGATAAAAAGAACATCCAGTCTGTTCAGCCCCGAAAGGTTAAAAAGGTTTTCCCGCCGCAGCCTGAAAAGGATATTTTGCTCTTCATTGAACAATATAGCCGCGAGCTTGAGGAATGGCAGCGTGATATTCTAACCATGATGCGTGAGGAAATGCTCTATTTTTGGCCGCAGCTGGAAACAAAGATCATGAACGAAGGCTGGGCTTCGTATCGCTAAGGTGCTTTCTCAGAATCAATCGTGGAATCCATCCAATCGTAATAAATAAGTAAACCGACTTAAATTTACTTAAGGAACAATGTGGCTGTACTTTACTTCCATAAAGTTACTTTTGTTTATTTACCAAAGTAACTTTACGGAAGTAAGATGCATAACAAAGGATATTAAAAAAGCAGATAACCCGTGGGTCATCTGCTTTTTTGTTATAAACGGAATTACAGAGGAGACCAGAGTAATAAAGCTTGATATGCCACCAAATAATTCCGACATTTTTTGAGTTATCCCTAAGCTCTTTTCTGTTTACTATAATGTAATATATGGAGTTCTATTCATTGACCAGTTTCCTGAACTTATTGTCGCTTTGGAAAATAAAGAGAACTGGAGGAGTTTAAGTGTCAGGAATAGTAAAAAATATAAATGATGGAAATTTATTGGATTATTATATCGGATACCTAGCTCTAAACCGAGGTTAATTTAAGAAAATCCAGCGATATCAAGAGATGTCCAGGTTTGGTAACTTAGATTTTTTCTGATATTGGGCATCTCGGTTTTTAGTATAGTATCATCAATAATGTGGTAAAGATACTCTCATATCATTACTTTTGTATGTTTTACTTTCTAAAATTAACCGCTATATCACCAATCCAAATCTCATAGGGGGGCGTAGGGATTTATGAACTCAGACCGTGTGAATAGTAGCAAGACAAGAAGTGACATTCTAAAAAAAGAAAGCGGCATACATAAACAAATGTAAAGAAGATTGGAGTTTATATGAGCATCTTTAAAAAGCTGAAATCTTTCCTTTCCCCACAAGGGAAAAGATCACAAAACTTCACCAACATTAAAAATATTAAGCCTGAATATAAATTTGGTACTGACACTGGTCTTATACACTTGGAGCGTGCTGAATGTCCATATTGTGCATTTACCTTGGAAAAACCACCGTCCCGCAAAAAGAAGTGCCCGAAATGTAGTCAGGAGATGTATATAAGAACCTTACCTTTTGATGAAGGCGAGGAGAAGATTCGTGTTATTGCGACAGAGACAATGGCTGAACATCTCGATGTAGAATGGGCGAAAAAGAATGGTACATATGACGAATGGCAGAAAGAGAAAAAAAGGCACGCAAAAATGAAACAAGAGCTGAGTAATAATTGGGGGAAAGAAGCGAGCGAAAGTGATGTAGAGTGGCATCTTCTTATGAACGAGAGGATATTACACGCTAACAACCAACAATGGGGGTTATACAGAAATACCACTTTAAGAATGGCTGAGCACTTATATAAATTAAAGAAGTATGAATTAAGCCTTAGAACCTATTTAGAGGTTTTATATATTGATGTGAACGGTCCAAATAACGCGGGAAAAATTAATGGGCAATATGAGTTTCATGTGAGACAAGATTTCAGACCCTTTAATCCAAACGATAAAAGCAATACATTCCTAGCCCCTGGAGTAGTTAAACGTGTCCTGATAATTACATCAAAGAGGTTCCCGATGGATAAGGAATCACTTCAGGAGCTGTTTATGCACCAATGTGATAACGTCTTTAAAGCTCTGGCTCTCCTGCTCACTCCAGAAGAAGCTTGGAGTTTAATAAAAAGTGAAATAACCCAGGAAACAGATCAAAAATAAATCAAATCATTTTTTTTCGTTGTAATAGATTTCAAGCTGCTTCTCTGCGACCGATACATCAAACAACAGCCGAAAACCTTTTGTCTCACCATTAATAAAGGGAATGATAGCGACAAAATTAGCTGAAAGAGTTCTAAGTTGTTTATCAAAGAAACTGATTTGTTCTCCTTCTTTTAAATCAAATTGTATAAGCATTGCGTGCATTTCTTTCGGACTGTTGAAAGTAACTTCTCGAAACACTTCGTCGGTAATTCGGTCAATAAACTCTAACTTAAACAAAAAAACACCTCCTATGAACAATATTAACGTTCTTGAAAGGTGTTTTTTCGTATGTATTATGAAAAGTTTATGAAATATCTAACACTATGCGCCGTTGTGAAAAAGCTCTATCCACAAAAACTTCTTTTAAGCTTCCACTACTTCTATCCCGATAATCTCGCTAAAAAATATTTTTTTCATGCCTTCGTCATCTGATTCTAAAATATTCTTTTACTTAGCTCATCGAGCTTAAGTATGAGCCCTTTATACTCCAATATGCGTCCTGCGTTCCAAACCTGGATTTTTACTTGGTATGTAAATTCCATCGCTAAACACATTTTTTGTTCGAACTCTTCAATCTGGTACTCGTCTAGTACTGGCTTATCAATCCTGTGATAATCCGTCTTCATGGCTCGCAGCAGCGAAACGTGTTCTGGCATGAAAAACGCCGATTGCCATTTAACTTTACCTCGGTCTCTTATAGTCATAAAAAATTCCTCCCTTCACCTACTTTCTTATTATAGAACAAATGTTCTTGTTTTGTGTTAAAAAAATATGTTGATTAAACAATGCTGGGTTATTTAGAATTGACATTAGATGGAAAATTAAGGAGGAAGTATATGTCTTCAATGTTTTTTCTAATTGGTGCAGTATGTTTTTTTGTTTTCACTTTCAGGTACATAAGAGAATCAGGTGAACGTCGGAAGCCACTGGTATTCAATATGGGATTTATAATGGCTGCTTTATTGCTTTTTATTTTGGGAACAGTTCAGATTCATCGTGCGACTGCTGAAGAAGAAAATAAGAAAGACACCATCATTACAGCAAATTTAGAAAAAATTGAAGATCTAACGGACCAGAAGGATGAAATAGAATCAAAGATGGATGAAACGGTGGGCAAGCTAAAACAAGAATTGACTACATTAGAGGAAAATAAAGCGGCTGATGTAGAAAGCGCCATAAAAAAGGCGAAAGAGGAACTAGACAAACAATATCAATCAACTGTACAAGCAGCTGTTGATGAAGCGGTTGCGAAAATGAAGACCGAATATGAGTCAAAAATCGCGGCAGCAGAAGCTAAAGCGGAAGAGGAAGAGGCTAGCAGTTATACAGAGGCTGCGGAACTGAATACTGCATCTAACCTGGAATATGACCCATTTGGACCTGATCTGGACTGTGGGGACTTTTCATCGCAATCCTCAGCACAGTCCGTGTACGAAGCAGCTGGAGGACCTTCTCAAGACCCACATGACCTTGATCGGGATAATGACGGCATTGCTTGCGATGCGAATTAATGAATACTGCTGGTAACAACAATTTTGAAAGGAGGTTTTTGTTTTTTGGATTCTTTACTATACAAAGAGATAATCACAGAGCTAAAACTATATACTCTACGCATTATAAACCAATTGAACGATGATGAAGCTTATACAAAGGAAATGGCGATAAAAGATTTACTACAGCTTGTTTCACGGCTGGAAGAGGAAGAGCCACATCCTAGCTTACTTCAACTTCCTTCTAACTGATCACTAAAAATTCCTCCATTAAACGAATTATTTACCACCTTCTAATCAGGTCTTATTGACTACTCTTTAAGGGGAAACGTGTTACTCTTATCATGAGGTGGTAGATTTGTTCGTTGCACCAATGCTGTTGCATAAATCACAGCATCCTTTTGATGATAATGATTATATTACCGAACTGAAGCTTGATGGCATTCGCATTATTCTAACCAAGTTTAATAACCAGATAAAGTTATATACACGTCACAATAATGATGTAACTGCTAAGTTCCCTGAATTATTGGAGGCTGCCGAGCGAATTCCGAATGGCACGGTGCTCGATGGAGAGCTTGTGGTAACCGATCATCAGGGTAAGCCAGATTTTGAAGCCGTGATGGAGCGGTTTATGTCGAGAAAATCAGAACATCAAGTGCATTACTGTGTGTTTGATGTCATCTATTATGAAGGACAAAAAGTCACGCACCTTCCTTTGGTCAAAAGAAAGGTACTTCTTGACACTATGCTGGAGGATACAGACGCAGTAGCAAAGGTCCAGTGGTTGAGAGGAAACGGAAAAGCCTACTTTGCGTTAGTAGAGGAGCAGGGCTTGGAAGGGATTGTCCTTAAGAAAGCGAACAGCAAGTATCAGATTAATAAGAGGTCGCAGGACTGGTTGAAGGTCATCAATTATCAATATACCGATGTTTTTATTACAGGCTTGAAAAAAGATACATTCGGATTGCTCTTGGGTCTTGAGGAAGAAAGAGGAATAAAGCCTGCTGGCGTAATGGAATTCATGAACCCAAACGCCAAAAAGCAATTTTACAGCCTGTATCAGGACTTGATAATTGATGAGAATAAAACAGCTATTTTTATTGACCCAAAGATAAAGTGCAAGGTGAAGTTCAGAAACTATACAAAAGCAGGGTTATTGCGCATTCCATCGTTTGTTGAATACACATCATAATAAACGACTATTCAAATGAATAGTCGTTCAGGCTGTCAAGAAACATGTAACCAACATGGGGATAACAGATAACACCACTAACTTTCATTTCAATTTCTTACTTTGAGGGATTTACGATGGGTCCCCGACTTCTTTGCTTTTATTAGAGAAAGTACATCGCGATAACAACGTTTAACGGTTTCCATTTCATTATAACCATCCACTCTAATGCTTCCATAACCCTCAGCGTAACCAATCGCTATGGACTGCATTTGTTGGATTAAGAACTAGTATGGGCAGTTCACTATATTTTCATCTCTGTAGTGAAGCACTTTATTTTGTGCTTCATGGATGGCTAACGGGCAGGTTATTGGAACAAGAGTTACCGTTTATTTCCTGAAGCAGTTGAAGTTTAATTCTGCTACAATTTTTCAGACCGTTGTTTTAGTTAGGATGGAACGGATAGGGTGAATGCTTGGGTTGTTGGATTATTGTTTTTAATTCCAGGATTGATCTTTTTCATATTTGTTTTGTTAAATTATACGGAAGAAGAGCATTGGAAAGAAGTTAAGAAGTGGGAAAAGAAACGATACTTATGCTTCTTGGGCAGAACAGGATATGGTTCTTTCCCACAAATTAGCAAGTAAATCCTATTTTGCTGCAAAAATAATACTTGTACTGTTGTCACTTATTCCAATTGTAATAGGGGCTTTTGCTTTATGGGTATTTTTTTCATAATGGACTACTGGCTTGCTGGGCTAACAGGGTAGGTTAATTATAGGAAGTGAAAAGATGTTCTTTTATTATGGAATGGTTCTAGTAGGGGTTTTTTTAGTAATAATTGCAATATTCGGCTTTATTGCTATGTATGTTGATAAAGAATATACATTATTAAATGTAGGAAAAAGCTTGGGAAGCTTTTTAATTGGTGTTTTATTTTTAGCGGCTACTCTTCCAAGCCTAAAATATGTTGTGCTAAAGGAATATGATGTCGTGAGTGGAAAATGTGTTATCGAAATAGATTCATCAGGTCGTTCTTCTACGGCGGACTTTAAAATGCTCGATACAGATGAACTGTTTACTTTCAATGATATTCCAGCACTTGATGCTTATGGAAAATCAATCCCTTATTATTGTGAGGTAACAGTTACAAAGGACCATATGTTTGAAATTGGGTATAAAATATTTGAAGCCAAACCCCGAAAGTTAATATTAACTAGCCCGTAGTCCGTGTTTACAGTTGTAAATGATAAAAGAGACAATTAACTTTTTTATCCTGGATAGAAATTACACTTTGATAAGAAATGTAGTTTACTATCGGGTACTTTAACTCAACAACCGCAGATTCGCAGACTCTTATGTTATTGAGCTAATGGAAAAGGAGCAAAATCTATCTAGAGCTATTGCCAGAATAATTGATATGTACCTTTATTCACAAGATGAAACAGAAAATGAGCAAATTCAAGCCTTAGGAGATGAAGTCTTTGAATGGATTGAGGATATAGTGGTCCTAAAGGAAAATAGCCCATCCTGTGGCAGTTTAAAGATTTATAACGGCGAATTCATTGGTGAAAAAATTGAGGGGATGGGCGTTACTTCTGCTTTATTAAAAAGAAATGGATTAAGAGTAATTTCAGAAGAACAATTTGCTGAAACCTTTTTTTAGTTGCTGGCTTCAAGCATATCAACAGCTTAAATTATCATAGACTGTTTGTCCAAACCCTTCCAATAATTGCTGTAATGAGTAATAGTTATTACTTATAGGGAGAAAATTAAAGGAGCATATTGATGATTCCCATCGAACTTGTATGTTACGAACTTTTAAGTGAAGCTATGTTTATTAGTGACCTGCCAGCCAAAAATGATTAACTACTATTAGTTTTTTGGGAGGAGGAGATAGCACGATGGCAAGTCTATTGGAGAATTTACAAATATCACTATTGGAAACTAAGGATCGTTTAAGTCTTCTTAAAGAGCGTGGAGTCGAAGCATGAACCATAATATATCCTGGGATGAATTATAATGCTGACCTTTATTATCAACTTTTAGAATTCTTACCGAGAGAAATTCAACAAATAGAAATTAGAATTAAGGAATTAAGTGAAATAAATAACCGTCACTAAGCTGCGGTTTCTGGCGGCTTTTCTTATCTTTTTGTTGGAATGGCTTTATAATAAAGAAAAGGGAGGAAATAAAGTGTTTACAATAAAAGAACAAAGCTGGACCATTAAGAGTACAAAAGATGTAACAATCAAGCAAAACGAAAAAGGTGACATACCCACAGCAATAGTTCGGTTAGAAGATAATGTTCCGATACAAAAAAGGAAGGGTTATCGAAAAAGGGAAACCGCAGTAGAAATAATAATTGCAGATAGTTGGGGGGTTTGTTCGGTAACAGGTAAACGTTCTGATTATGATGTGGACATCAACAAGGCTGACAAAGAAATTATTATAAGGAAAAGACCAAAAACTAATATGCGGTTTTAGCAAAAAGACAGCCCCTGATTTTACTTGGCTGTCTTTTTTAACTATCAAGGAGCAAAAAATAAAATGAATGAGGGCGATGTTGAGGATTTACGAACGCCATCCCCCGCAATCATATTTGTGACTATTCCTAGAAAAGTCGTCTTAATGTGCATTCAATCCGCATTTTTTAATTGGTTTGGTTTTAAACAAAAAGTTATTGGGAATCTAATTATATCTACTTCAATTAAAGGAACTTGGTAAAGGGGTAATAATCGGATTAACTTATTAGTGTTTGAGGAAAAAGGTGAAAAAATGGTAAAAACCTTAGCAATTAACAAAGAGTCAGAAATGAAAATGAATGTGGAAATTTCTGATCTCCTTAAAGGGGATTATTTATGGTTCTGGGTGGATTTTGACCAACCCAGCAACGAGGAAGTTGAATACTTAAGGAAACCTTTTAACTTTCACCCCCTTGCAATTGAAGACTGTATTCATACTTTACAACGACCGAAATTAGATTATTATGAAGACCACGTTTTTTTTGTAGCACAGGCGTTAAATTCTCATAACTTAACAAAAGAAGAAGTTGATATTTTTTTAGGCGAAAAATTTATTGTTACATATCATTATGAAAAATCTGAAGCAATCGATAAAGTGTGGAAACGCCTTGAACAAAGTTCGAATATTAAAAGTTGGAACCCTTCTCTTGTGTTGTATGAGGTGATTGATAAAATAGTCGATAATTACTTCCCTTTAGTCCAGGGAATAGAGGAGATTTTAAATGAAATTGACAATAATCCTCAAAATAAAACGATGGAGTTGCTCCTAAAAGACTTATTTGATGCAAGACATGATCTTCTTACCTTAAGGCAGGTAATTTCTCCAATGCAGGACTTGGGTTACCGAATATTGAATTCCCAAAGATTGACTTCACTACAATTGAAAAAGGAATATTTTACAGATATTTATGACCATCTTGTGAGACTTGGGGAAATGATTGAAGCAAATCGAGAATTAACAACCGATATAAGGGAAAGTTACATAGCACTAAATTCAACACAAACCAATCATGTAATGAAAGTTCTGACCGTCATAACCACCATTTTTATGCCTCTGACTTTCATCGCAGGAATTTACGGGATGAATTTTGAACATATGCCTGAATTAAAATGGGATTACGGGTATTTTGAAGCCTTATCTCTTATGTTTCTCATAGGAATTGGTATGTTTATTTGGTTTAAGAAAAAGGGTTGGTTTAAATAAGAAGAAAATGGTTAGGTGAATGTTTAACAAATATCCAAGGAAAGTTTAGAGAATGCTTTAGGTGCTACCGTAAAATTTTAGTCAAGTTGAACAGTAAATGATGAGATAAAAAAAGAGCTGGGAAATGAATTTCCAAGCTCTTTTTGTCATGGCTTTTAATTAAGAACTGCTAAGGCTAGTATTAAAAAAATCTCTTCTTCCAAAAGATAAACGCGGTAATGGATGAAAGAATGACGGATAAAATAATGGCACCATAAAAAGCAAAAGGGTTATCTTGAAAAGGGATACCGACATTCATCCCGTAAAAACTTGATACCATTGTCGGTAAAGCTAAGATGATGGTCACTGAAGCTAAAAACTTCATCACCATATTCAAGTTATTTGAAATAACAGATGCAAAAGCATCCATCATTCCACTTAGAATGGTTGTATGGGTTTCAGCCATCTCAATTGCTTGTTGATTTTCTATGATTACGTCCTCCAGCAATTCTTGGTCATCTTCAAACATTTTTAGATAATTGCTTTTTAACATCTTCTGCATAACGATGTTATTGGATTTTAAGGATGTTGTGAAATAAACTAAACTCTTTTGCATGTTCAGTAACGAGAACAGTTCTTTGTTCTTCAATGACTCATGCAGCTCTTTTTCAATCCTGTCAGTTTTTTTAATGATTTGCTTAAGATATTTTAGGAAAGAAGTGGCTATTAAATACAGAATTTGAAAGGCAAACCTTGTTCGTTTAAAGGTAAAGAATTGTTTAATTTTGTTTTGCGCAAAAACGTGAAAAATGGGATTATCTTTCAAGCAGATTGTAATAAAACAATCATTTGCAATAATCATCCCCAAAGGGATTGTGTCATATATAGGAATGTCATTTTCGTCTTTTGACAGTAACGGCATGTTAACGATAATTAAAACATTATTATTATCTTTCTCAATCCTTGAGCGTTCCTCTTCATCTAGTGGATCTTTTAAAAAGTCTATAGGTAGATTTAAAGTTTTTGCAACTCGAATGATTTCAAGTTCAGTAGGCGACACCAGGTTAATCCAGCATCCTTTAGTTATTTCATCGGTTTCATGAAGGACACCATTTTCGTTAGTTAAATAAATATTCAGCATGTTATAACCTCCTTATCTCTTTAAGGAAGTCAAAATACTCTTACAAAACAAAAGAGTCGATTTCTTTAATCAAACATCTAAGGGTTTGTACGATTATGACTTCCCCTGTGTTCGAACTGGGTTCTGGTTCGTTCTTACTTTGACAAACCAAGAAAATCAACTCCTCTTATTAACGGTTTATATCATCCTTTATTATCTTACTCTTCGCCCAAGTGCTTGTAAACTTGTACTACATTTTGTCTATTCATTAGAATAGTCGTTTTTTTTGTGCAGTCGACCAGAATAAATGTTGTGGCTTGGTATTATATTGGGTTCTAAAACATAAAAAATGAATAAATAAGCTAGGTATATACTCCTTAGAAAGGAGGTAGTATCATCCTTTATAAAACCCATTTAGCTACATCCATCGCTGCGGCGGCTGGTGGCAACTATTATTTCATATCCATTTACAATCGGATATTTGGGAGGTGTTTCATTAGGAAGCTTATTGCCCGACATTGATGAACCAAATTCATATATAGGCAGAAGGTCGTTTGGTTTGGCTGAAATCATTAAACAAAAGCGTGGATATAGGGGATAACTCACTCATCTGGGGGAACCCTTCTCAAGACCCACACGACCTTGATAGGGATAATGACGGTATAGCTTGTGATGCTAATTAATCATTATAGAATTTAAATAGTTTAAATTTTTTTATCCCGAAACGGGTATTATCATTTGTGATCAATAAGATTAATTTCAGACGAATCATATAATAATATGTGTATTTGGCAATTAAGAAATGCTGTTTATGGCAGTATGTTTTTTGAATATAAAAAAGCCGAATATATGCAAGAAATGAATAAAAACTTGCATATTTTCGACTTATTGATACTTATTGATATTAAACAAAAGCCCCCGTTAGTTCAATATCATATTATAACCATTTGCCTTCTGCTACAACAAAAGCACTACCACCTATTTGTATTGTGTATTTGGAATTATTTTTAGTAGCTACTGCTTTTAATAATGATTTCCTATTAATCGAATAACCTTGTTCAACTGAATAACTTATATCCTGGCTATCAAAAACGTTATGTTCTAATAAATACCCAGCTAAATTTCCGTTAGCACTGCCCGTAGCGGGGTCTTCTAAATGACCTGACGTAAACATAAAGACTCTTGCATGTAAATCGTTAGATGGATTTACTGTTTCTTTTGTAAAGATAAGAATATTTGCATCTCCTATTTCCTCTAAAAGTTCGTCATAAAGTTTATGATTTATTTTACATCGGTTTACTGCATCTAAAGTCTTTAAATTTACAATAATGCTTGGTAATCCAGTTGAAACTACTTGGACAGGAAGTTCAACATTGATATCCCCAATGTCAATTTGGAGAATTTTCGAAATAATTTCTGCGTCTATTGTATTTTTAAATATTGGTTGGTTTTGTAACATCCAACCCTCTTGACCATTAAACATTACAGGAATCTGTCCAACTTCAAGATTAAGTTTAATTTCATTTGAATTATTACCATCTATGAAACGTTGAATAACGTATGCAGTACCAAGTGTAGGATGTCCCGCAAATGGTATCTCTGAATCAGGTGTAAAAATCTTTACATTGTAGCCACTATTTTTTTGTAATCCTGACATAATAAATGTAGTTTCTGAAAAGTTTATTTCCTTTGCAATTTGTTGCATTTCTTCTTGTTTAATATCCTCATCAGGAATACAAACAGCTAATTGATTTCCTTCATATGGTTTTTCCGCAAAAACATCAACTATGTAAAATTTCATTACGTTTTTCTCCTTTTAATTCTTATGATAACATTTCAGAAATGTTTTAATAGTCTTTTCTTAAAGTAAACTGCCCGTTAGTGCAGTTAGCATAATTTCATAAATATGTATAAATATTAGTATTTATACATATTTCCCTTAAGTAATAATTCACAAAGATTGATTAACATACTGCCAAAACATACATCAATTAATTGCCAGAAACAAATAATATGGTTGATCCTCCAAAATTTAATTAAAAGAAAAATAAATAACCATATACATTCCTCATTTTGTCAATCGGTATGTTATACTACAAACAAACCTTTGAAGCTTTAAATCATTTTACATTACCTGTACCATTACCCTACTCGAACGTATGAGTGGGGGTTTTTATTAAGTATTATACAGAGAACATAAAAAAACAGGCTCTATATATAGAGCCTGTTTGTATAATCGATTTAAGATTAAGCTTTTTGAACGTTAGCAGCTTGAGCGCCTCGAGCACCTTGCTCAACGTCAAACGTTACTTTTTGACCTTCGTCTAAAGATTTGAAACCTTCACTTTGGATAGCAGAGAAGTGTACGAATACGTCGTCTCCATTTTCACGTTCGATAAAGCCGAAACCTTTTTCTGCATTAAACCATTTAACTGTACCTTGTTCCATTTGTGTTGCCTCCTAGTGCGTTACCGCACAATGTGTTACTATCCTTGCCCAAAGTGATCATCAAGACGAAAAGTCGATACTCATACTATCCTTTACACCGAACAAAAATAATTCTTTCTTATCGTAACAGGAAACGGGAAAAATTGCAAATTCCATAAATATAAACTTCTGTAACTTCGAAAAAGACAATGCCAAAGAAGACCCTTCTCATTCGTTGAAGAAATGGAGAGAGGCACATTTCATTGGTCTATGCATTAGATTGACTGGATTCAGAACCAGTATGGGCAGTTCGCAATATTTTCATTCTCTGTGGTGAAGCGCTGATCTTGAGCTTCATGGATGGCTAACGGGGGCTTTAGTTGAAATTGAAACAAAAAGTAAACCCTGCCTAAGCAGGGTCCGAACTATGGTTTTAATCGCTGACTAACCCACCAATCTATATGATCTAAATTAAAGACAATCATATTACTGATAGGTCTAAGATGAGGTATATCTTTATTTAGAATAAGATCGTGGACTTGCTCCTCAGCAAGCGGATAACCTACTGAAGCAAGATAAACGATTAATTTTTGAATCCCATAGATCTTTCTCAATCCTATCACCTCCCGTCAAGTTCTCTTTGGGATAAAGAAAGCTCAGCAGGAGGTATTAAGAAAAAGGAAGATAGGTATATATACCCCTTGACCCTAAGTTGTAATCCAGCACTTTTGTGAGCTGGTGTTAACGATGGTTTACTAAAGGGTGCGTTAGTTAAAGAACAATAGGATGGCATCGTGAGCACGATGAATAATAGCTCATTAAAAGGTGATATGATGAGGATAGAAGAATGGGATTATTAGATTGGGTTTGGGGAAAAGCTTTGAGGTAAATCCAATTACTGTGAATGTTTTAATTGTTACTCAGCCAGATGTTAGGTCATTTAAATATCTGAGTTCCGTAAAGCATTTGATTTGCAGACGGATTAACTTATAAAGGAGTTGAAAGGATAAGGATCCAAAAAAGGATTTACCAAAGAAAACAGGCTAATATCCTGATATGTAAAAATAATGAGAGGAGGATCTATAAATGAAATATTTAATTACAGCTATCGTTGTGTTTGTTATTGCAGTTGTATTAATTACAGTTAGAAATAAAAGAAAATTGTCAAACAACATCTTTACCACGTTCGATCATAGTTCTTCAGGAAAATCCGAAGGAAGTAAATCAGAAATGAAGAAAAAACGGGGACAGCATTATATCTGGAGATATTATTTAACTTCATGGTCAGATGATTCAGGATATTTATTCTGTCTTAGAAATAATAAAGTATTTCGTGTACTTCCAAAAAATATCGGAAAGGCAAGGGATTTTTATAGACTTAGAAATCTTAGTCCACTTGAAATTTCAATAATAGAACAAGGTTTTATTAAGAACTATTGGACTCAAGAAATTCAACAGATAAATAAGAATTGGATAAAACTATTTACAGACATTTTTAGACAGAAAGAGATATTAGAACAACAAGGTAAATGGGACGAACAACAAGAAGAGAAACTGGATGTAATTATGAATAACCTAGTTGAGGATGTTCATTGTCAAATAGAAGAGACAGCCTTGCCGTACTTGGATTCACTAAAAAGCGGCAACATCGATTTTCTGAAAAGCTCACATGCAAAGTTTGAATTTATGTTTTTCCTTTGTTTGCAGTATGTTAGAACGAGCATGATGAAGAATAACATCTTGAAATCATTTGCGGCGGGTCCTTTGCCTGTATCTCCTTCGCAAATTGAAAATGTGTGGAGTGTGCTTTATTTTATATTAGCTACAAATCTTGCCATGACTCTTAGCACGAGTCGTACTTTACGGGTCGTAATGCTAAAAAATATCAGTTCCTTGCCCTTTATAACAGGAGACCAACCAATAATTAATACACTTGTAGATTATTCTGTTTATGAAGAAGCAAAGGAATTTGAACTATATTACCCAATTTCCCCTGAATTAGCTTTATTAATATCCAATAACACTAATCAATCAATTATTGAAGTTAAAGAAGAAGAGGTAACAAAATACAATAATTTAATTGTTAATGCATCAGACGAACAAATATATTCAAATGACGAAAGTATCTTGAATAGTTTAGTTTAAAAACCCTATTCTGTTATTCACAGCGAGTGATTAGTTGAAATCTACAACATAAATTACTGCGAATTTCGCTTCGAGATCACCACTTTATAGGTGGTCTTTTTTTCTTAAATAGACATGTTATATATGACACTACTCATATATTTACTTAGGTAAATTTATGGGGAGTTGTTAAATCAGATGAACTTTTATAATGTCCACCAAGCCTTAAACATACTTCAGAATTATTACATTACAGACTCAATACAAATGGTTACACGTTGGATTCGTGAGGGAAAAATTAGAGCGGAGAGGTCGGAAAATCGTAAAGATGGTTGGAGAATCCACCATGAAGATTTATTTGAATTTATAGAAGAACAAAGACCAGGTATGCCAGAAATAATGGCTGTTCATGATTGGTATGTTAAGAATGCGTTTCGAATTGATTCCGATATTCCAATTGAAAAAGAGGTTGAAATGACCACCGAAGAGGTGAGGAGTAAGGATTTACCACAAGAAAAAGTTAACGAATGGGAATTAGAAAAACTTCAGTTGGAAAATCAGATAATAAATCTATCCAATCAATTGTTACATGCAAATCAAAGGATTTATGATCTGACTAATGAACTTGAAATAGTTAGAGAGGACTACTGTTTTTTGGAAGAGTTATATGAACAGGTTGAGGAAATGCGTAAAGAGCTGGCTGGTCAGAATGCCTTGATGAATCAGCAAGTAACTTCATCTAATAATAATGCAATTATAAAATCTAAACCAAATAGAGAAAGCTCAAATAAAACTTTATCATATAAGGACTTTACTTCACTATTCAGTGATGTGAGTAAGGAATTCAGTAGTAAGGTGGGGGATTATGGAAAGAAAAACGATGTTTTCATAAAAGATATTTATTCAGTATTTTTTAGTGAAACGGAATGTCTTGAAGATAACATAGTTGAAATGGATGAATATCGCTGCCCAATTACGGACAAACCATATAGAAATTTAAAGTCCATGCTCAAAAATGCGATAAGAGTAAAACTTAAGGAAGTAGTAGTAAATGAGGACGACAAGGTGGAGGCTGGCAATTTAGATTAGCTAGTCTCTCTTAATAGGCAAATGAACTTGAGTCACCCAATAATATCCCTCGAAGGGTAAAGTAAAAGATAATAATAAAGTAATAATAAATAAAGTAGTAATAAAATAAAGAAACAAAGGAGTCTTAAAGGCTCCTTTGTTATTTGGCGTTTCTTAAATCATGGATTAGAAAATCTTTTTTCTTTATGCAATTAGGGGTGTAAAGGAATTCTGTCAATGGAGCCCTTTGTAATTGTGGGAGGAAACTGCCCTTGAAAAATGCATTAGCTTCTTTTCTTTTAACATTAATTTTTAAATGTTCATTATTCTTTCCGAATGTTTGATACTGTCTGATAACGATCGGAGAACTATAGAATAATGGTTTGGGAAATGCCATCCCAAACGGTTCCAATGCCACCAGGTCATCAAATAAATGAATGGGGAATTGGTGTAAAGGGACTTTACCAATATAGTTAACTTTCGGTCTGATTGGTGCTTCTTCAACGGCTGCTCTTTGAATTGCAAGGTTGAATTCATTGAATTGCTTTAAATCCATTGATAATCCAGCCGCAGCTTTATGACCGCCATATTTCGTTAGGTGCCCAGAACACTTTTGTATAACGTTAATGATGGAAAAGTCAGTTCCATTTACACTTCTTGCAGAACCTGTTCCTGTTTTTGAAATGACAATTGCTGGTCTTTTAAAGGTGCTGGTTATTCTGGCAGCAATAATGCCGATAATTCCATTATCAAAGTCATCATTGACCACGATAACCTTTTGTTTGTACCATTCATTTTCCACAATTTTTTTTGCAACACGGTTAAATTGCACTTTCGTCATTTCCTGCCGCTTTTTATTTAATTTGATTAGTTGATACAATTCCTGGTCAGTCGGACAAGGATTAATGAGCGTCCTTACTGCTTTATTTGGATCATCAATTCGACCACATGAATTGAATATCGGTCCGATTTGGAATCCAATGGTTGAACTGTCTACATAATTGATTTTTAACATCTTAAATAACTTCTTTAAAACAGGCTGTGGATCCGTATTCATTTTCTTTAATCCGAACCAGCAAATAACACGATTCTCACCTTTTAGTGGCATCAAATCAGCAATTGTTCCAAGTGTGGCTAACTCCAGGAATTGATGAGCATAAGGTGCCCAATCAATTTTTGCAGCCATAAATAGGGCTTGTACAACTTTTAATGCAACCCCTGCACCCGCTAACCCTGTAAAGGGGTAAGTATTATCGCTTCTTTTTGGGTTGATAAATGCAAGGCACTTAGGATGAGCACCAAGAATATCGTGATGGTCAGTAACTATCACATCAATCCCTTTCCGTTTTGCAACTTCCAATGCGGGATGGGCACTTGATCCATTATCAACGGTTATGATTAGGGCAATATCATCTGGAAGCTTATCAACCGCCATGGGGGAAAGTCCGTATCCCTCGCTCCGAATGGGTAAACGAAAATAGACATTGGCTTTAAACATTTTCAACGCTTGGTATAAAAGGGTTGAAGATGAAATGCCATCAACGTCATAATCCCCAAATATAAGGATGTTTTCCTTTTGTTTAATGGCGCGAGCGATACGGTAGATAGCCTTTTTCATATCGTTTAACAAGAAAGGATCGTGAAGGTCATTAAGTGATGGAAAAAGGAAGAGGGATAAATCCTCCTCATCCTTTATACCATGGACGTATAGATGATGCATGAACACGGGTTCAATACAAAAGCTCCTTGCTAAATAAGTGATATGAGCCCTGTCAGGATGTTCTTCCAAAGGTGAATCAAAAGGTGTCCATTCCATGATTGTTACAATGTCTCCCTTTCATTAGTGGTTTTGTAGAACCAGGCAAAGTGCCGCGCAGGAAATACCATCAAACTGTTAAAGAATCCTTCTGAGGGAAGGTTATTTTCATCGTAATATTCGTTATAATATCTCATTAGGAAATTGAAACGCGGGGCTATCCTTAGGTTTTCGTAGAATACTTTTATTGGTACGGGAAAAGCATTGCTATATTCGATGCCTCCAGAAGTGAAGTAATGATAAAACTCAAACGGCGTTCCCCAATCGAGCGAACTTATATCCTCCTTAAAAAACACAAAGCCTGCCGATTTATTATGAATTAATGCATGCTTGAGATGTAGCACACTGGTATAATCGCTTGATTCAAACATTTCAGCCAAAGTCACTTCATGCATATTGAACAACTCCATTAACGAATATCGAAAACAATTTCTAAATTCTTTTCTCCCTTCAAAATGACTTTTTCCACAATGGTTTTAATCAGTGACTTTGCCTCAGGGACAGGTAATGCTTCGATTGCATCAATAACGTTTTTAATCTTTTTGGTTACCAGTTTTTGCAGTTCACCCATATGGACTTCAGGTCTCTGAGCCTCGTTTTTTACTTCTTCGAGAAATTTCTCCATTCTTCCCTTTTCTTCATTTAAATCCACTAGTTCAATTAAGCCCGCCGTGTATGCTTCGACTTTTCTTTTGTATCGATTCTTAGCTGAGCGTATTTTTTGTTCAATTGAACTTTGGTCCTCTGCCATGCTTTTTTGGATAAGGTGAGGAATCATTTCTGAACTGAATGAATTGGATAGATGTAAAAGCCCTTTTTTAAACCATGATTCAACTTCATCGGCTTTGTATTGTTTGCTCGTGCAGGTTCCTTTATTTTTATTAGCTGAGCACCGATAAACTCGATACCGTCTTTTTTCTGAACCTGACCAACCAATACTCATTCCTGATCCACAATTTCCACACTTCAGCAATCCCCCTAGAAGATGCGGGCTTGTTTGAGCTCTTGGTGCCATTTGTTTTTTATTCACCTTATTCTGTACCTTTTCCCAGGTGCCTTTTTCAATAATGACTGGGAGAGCATCATCCACAATTACCCATTCCTTATCATCTTTTTCAGGGCGCTTTGATTTGCTTGAATCGATTCTATTCCAAACAAGTGTGCCTTTATAAACAGGGTTAGTAAGCATTAATTTAATGGAGCGTATCGACCACTCTTTTTTTTGTCTTGAGGGAACATTTTCCTCATTTAATTGTTTCGCAATGGAATAATAGCCAATCCCCTCATTCAAGTACCAATCATACACTCGGCGGACCACTTTTGCTTCGGGTTCATGAATGACCAATTCCTTATTCTCTAGCCGATACCCATAAGGACTTTGTGTAAGCCATTTTCCATGGCTTGCTGCATGGAACATATTT
Source organism: Bacillus sp. M6-12 (assembly GCF_002860285.1). Lineage (GTDB taxonomy): Bacteria > Bacillota > Bacilli > Bacillales > DSM-1321 > Peribacillus. Next base: position 114,429 of record NZ_PGVF01000008.1, on the reverse strand, counting down.
TCAAAAACGCGTTCTCGAATTCTCTCGCGTTCAAATTCTGCAACCGCACCTAACACCTGAAGTGTCAGACGACCTGCTGGGGTGTTGGTATCAAACGCTTCACTGATGGAAATGAAAGAAACGTTCTTTTGGTGAAAGGATTCGATCAGTTCCAAAAGATGAAGCAATCTTCTGCTGAGACGGTCAAGTTTCGTCACTAAAATCTTTGAAATTTTCCCTGCATCTATATCTTCCAATAATCGCTTTAATTGAGGACGTTCCAAATCTTTAGCTGAATACCCATCATCTACAAAAACAATTGGATATTCAGTCCAACCCATGGCACGACAATAGGCTTTTAACCGTTCTTGTTGTTCATCAAGCGATACACCTTCTCGTGCCTGTTCATCCGTAGAAACGCGGCAATACAGGGCGATTGAACGTTCAGTAATTTCATTATGTTGTTGGATCATTTGAATGCCCCCTACACCGTTTGTCTCATATATATGGTTTAAGGTTGAAAAAAATGAAGATGAAAATAAGGGTTGTCCCATCCAGTTCCTTGCATATGTTTAGGACAAGGGGGAATTGCAAATGGACGATCTGAAGATCAGTTATTCGGTTTATTGCGGTTCTGAAAAGGTTTCTTTTGTTGATATCACCGACCTTTGTAATCACGAATTAGCTCACCAAATAAAGCAAAAAGTAAATGACTGTGATCTCAAATTGAAAGAAAAGGCAATTCTCCATCTAGTGGATAAACAAATCGGAAAAAACCAAAACAATATCCAGGTTACATTTAAGCAAACAAAAAGAGAGTCACCACTCTAGTGGTAAGACTCTCCTTTTTTTATGATATTTATTCATGGTGGTGAACAATTTGTTCACAACCATGAATAAATTACCAAGCATTGGTCATAATTATAGTACAAGGTTACTTTCTATCCTGAAAAAAGTTAAGACTATTTTCCAAATTGGCGAGTAAAAACTCAACTGCTTCTCGATTTGTGTCAGCTAATGCTTTTAGTTTATTAGCAGATTGCTGAATCCGTATATCCAATTCGTTACGCGGGTCATGAAGATATTCAACAGGAAGGAGTGAAAGTTCATCTTGAAGTTTTTCAAGAACAGACAGTTGAATGGTATCTGTTTTTCCTGTTTCCAAATTACTTAAATAAGCGGGTGAAATATTCAGTTGTGCCGCAAATGCATTTAGTCCGATTCCTTTTTGTTTCCTTAAAACCCGAATGCGTTCTCCAATCTGTTGCAGCATATATAATTCCTCCGCAAAGTAACTTCTTTATCCGTCTATATTATGAAATCAATAAATTGTCCTATTAATGATTTTCAACACCATAACAACAAAATCCTGTTAAAAAACCATAAATAAAGGAAAGTAATCATAAATTTATGAAGGAGACAAGATTCATGCGAAAAACACCAAAGTGCAAAGTAATTTCAGTTCAATATGTACACTACCCAGAAGCAGCAAAAAAATGGTTCGATTTGTATGCAGACATTCTTTTAAAAGAGGCAGAAAACAGGCAATCAAATCATTTGGAGGTATTAAATGAATGAAAACAGTAGCCTATTATCGTAATTCAATCAGTGCTGAAAAACAGAAGTTATCCATTGAGATGCAGATGCAGCACGTCCAGGATAGTGCAAAAAAGAAGCGTTTATTAATAGATGATGAATTTATAGACCGTGAGACTTCCGCAAGGAAAACCAGTTTGGAACAACGAAACGGTATGAACTTATTAATGGAAGAGATGAAGAAAGGAAGAGTAAAAAACTTAATTGTTTATAGCCGATGCCGATTAGCCCGAAATGTTCAACAGTACATGAAGTTATTTGAACTGTTAAAAGAGCACAAAATTAACGTTATTTTTGCCGCGGAATTTGAATTTCCGATGACGTACACAGTGGAGTCAGAATTGATCGAACGTATCCTTGCGGCTATGAATCAAGCGGATGCCGATAAATTAGTGCAAAAATTACAGGATGCAAAAATGACTAAAGCTAAGGATGGAAAGCATGCAGCTGGTGCTATTCCTTTTGGTTATCGGAAAGGACTTAGCGGAGATGAAGCGGGTGGCAAAAAAGAGGAGTGGGAAAAGGTTGAAAGTGAATGGAAGGTTATCGAAGATATTTATAATCTGTTTCTCTCTGAAGAATTCAATTCCTTAAGTCAATATGTAAACTTGGCAAATGAAACGGGTTCACGGAAAAGAGATAAAGAATGGGACTACCAGAGTATGAAGAAGCTCTTAACCAACCCCGTGTACAAGGGGGAACGAATTTTCAATTCAAAAGGAGAGGCAATTAGTCGAAAGGTTCCTGAAATTCAAATTGTAAGTGATTTAACATGGGATAGAGCGCAAAGGAAAATGAAAGAAATCGTAAAAAAATATGAGAAAATTGAAGAGGAAGTTGAAAAGGTATATTTATTAGAGCAACTTGTTAATTGTGCCGATTGTAATGAAGTAATGAAAGGAAAGAAACATGTTGCCAAAGGTGAAACAACTTTTGTATATAAGTGTAAAAAACATTCGAAAATTCGAGTGGAAAAAGACTGGCTCGAAGAAACAGTTATCGAGCAAGCAAATAAGTTTTTTCAAGAAATGGTCCAATCTAACTTTTCTGAAGTGATTGAAAGAATGTATAAAGGTGAAGCATCTTCATATTTGGAATTGATAAAACAAGTTGAAGGTGAAATTAAACATTTGGAAGATAAAATGGCTGAAAGGACAGAGCTTACACTCGAAACAGGCAGTGAATTGTTCTTGGACCCAACAATGCTCGAATCCATAAAAAAATACGAGCAAAGCCAATTTATATTATCAGAACTGGGAGCCCGAATTGAGGAGATCAAAGATAAGTTCCATACGGTAATGGAATGGAAAAAAGAAACAATGATTCAGCTGCTCCGTAATGAAATGGATGACCAAGAAAAAATGGAGCTCATCCAGGATATTGTTTTCGGAATTGATGTAAGCCCTGATAGCATCACCATTGTTTTTCAGCATCCATTATTTACAGCCGTTAAGGGGAGGTCAGAGATTGGACTTAACTAGCGTTCTCAAGCCTGGTATGAAGGGAGTGTTCTATGGACGGCATTCCACCCAAAAGCAGAACATGGAAACCCAACGCCGAAGAGCCTATGAACTGGCTGAAAAATATGAATGTAAAATTATCGGTGAAATTTTGGACGAAGGGGTTTCGTCAAGAAAAAAGGACCGTAAAGGTTATAAAAAACTGATAGCGGATGCCCACAGTAATAAGTTCGATTTTGTGGTCATTTATGATCATAAAAGGCTTGCCCGTATTCCTGAAGAACATGATACCATTCGTGTGGCAATGCATATCCTTGAAATTCCTATCATCGAAAGCGAAACGGAAAGCTTATATGACTTTGGGGATACCGTATTTAGTGCAATTAAGGACGGAATTGCAAAATATGAACTTGATAAAATTCGTGTCAATACAAGAAACGCAATAGAATCATTGGCAAAAAAGGGGCTTTGGACAGGTGGGAAAGCACCATTCGGTTATCGATACACCCCAAAGGAAAAGGGTGACAATGGTAAGTTTGAAATTGTGGATGTTGAAATGGAACTTGTGAAAAAAGTGTTTCAACTTTACAGGAATAATAATGGGTTTTCAACTATTGCCAGACAAATGCCCTTTAAAAGCTTTAGAGGTAAAGAATGGAACAAAGACCGTGTAAAAAACATCATAACCAATCCTTTTTATGCTGGATATATTTCAATAAGGCGAAAATATGAAAACCAGCATAATGCGTTAAAACCGCGTAGCGAGTGGACAGTGGAAAAGAGTTCGATGGTACCTGCTGTTCTTTCAATTGAGGAATGGGAATATTTATGGGATATTTACACAAATCGGAAGGAACGAACCATTCCACCAAAGCATTTTAAGACTCCTTTTCTTTTATCAAGTTTATTGGTTTGTGAAAGTTGCAGCCTAAAGCTGCTTGGAAAAGATCAAAGAACAACAAGTAATCAAGGGAGGGTCTATGGCAAACAAGTATATATTTGTAAGCCGTGCAATTATAAGTTGGATATGGTTGACGCTCATAGCACAGCTTTCAAGGTATTTAAGGGTTATCAAAGTGTTGATACCGAAGTAATAATTGCGGCAATTCAAGAAGAAGTGGAGAAGGATATAGCCTTAGTAAAGGGAAATATAGTGGATTTTGAAGCGTTATGGAATGCTGAAAAACAAAAGCTCCAGTTGTGTAATTTGGAGATTGAAAAGGCTTTTCTTCGAGAAGAAAAGAATGAGTCGTTAATTAAAGTGTTGGTTATTACCAAAGAACGGTTACTGAATAAAATCCACCAAATTGAACAGTGGATTGAAGAAAAAAAGGCAAAAATGAAAAACCTGGAAGACATTCAAAAAAACAAAAGCATTATTAACGAACAGTTAAAGCATTTTCATTCCACACAATCCATCAATAATGAAGATTTAAGGGCATTGTACTTGTATTTCTTTGAGGAAATCCTTGTAAATGACAAGGGGCACTTGAAATGTAAACTCCGATTTAATTTGGACGGGGACATATAGTCGAGTCTAATATGTAAATAAAAGCCCCTTTATCAGGGGCTTTTAAACTTTACCTCAGTAAATTTATCCATGGTTTTACCTTAGTTTTGGTAAATTTAATGGGAATAGTTATCTTAAAAAAGGGTTATATATATTCTGGTGACAAGTTTTTAATTTCTTGTTCGACATTGACTAATCCATTTAGCCATAGGTCAACAAGCTTTACACCATTAATTAATTCTATGTTCAATCCTTCAGCATACTCTCTCGCTGCTGGTGTGAAGGAACCAGTTGTAATTACATATCCACCTTTGGCACCTTTTTTTATCATATTAGAATGAATCAATGCTATTGGATCGAACGGTAAATCTCCTTGATAACATTTTACTTGCCCTAAGAATAAACCTTCATTGGTTGTATGCTCAAAATCAACGCCAAAGTCTCCTGAGGCTGGCAACACCCAAGTTGATCCACCTTTGGCTTTTTGAATTACTTCTGCAACAAAGGATTCGAACATAAATGGATCTTGTTTAATATAAGTGGATGAATAGTTAGGTGGACTATCCGCGTTTTCTTTTTTAAACCTCATATATAATCCCATAGCCAATGTTCTTTTCATTTCCTCACTTGTATCGATATGTTGTGCTAATAAGGATGTGTGGAAGTTATTTTTTCGTTTAGTTAAGGTAAAGTGCACAAATGAGCCTGCTAAAAGTAAAGCCAATAAAATTTCAAAAATTAACATAATTTAGCCTCCTTATTTATCTTTATTGGCGAATTCAACAACAAATATACGCTGATAAGCAAGGAGCTTTGTATGAAATCGGTCCCTGTATGAATGTATTTTCAGTTGTAAGGAGCAAAAGGATCAATGCTTTTGAATACGAAGGAAGAAATCAAGGAAGCGTTTCGGGATTTTCAGCGGGGATTATTTGAATCGCCTGCTGTAAAAAAATAAACTAAAAGAAAAAAGAACAAACAAGCCAGATGGAGAATGACCATCTGGTTTGTTTGCGCAGTTTGTGAATGATTGCTTAAACATAGCGGTTCGTTGAACCAGCAGGATTAACCGCCTTTTTTGTTGAATTCTTTATTAAACAAACGGGGCAGGTTAGTGAAAAAACGAAAAACGTGAAACCGTTTTATTCTTTTAATCGTATGAAGAATATAAGTTGTTTTATAAAAGTTGTGTTTGTTGATGTAAGGACAATAGAAAAATACATTTTGGGAAGTTTGTTCGTTAGGGGAAAAGCAAGGAGTTGAAGGGAATGTCAAATTCTTGGAAAAGACCTAAAATTAAAATATTAAAAACTAAGAGTGAGTGGATCTGGGATATCATCGGGTATACATTTTATTTAGGCTCGATAATCTTTTTAATCTACAATTGGAATGGGCTTCCTGACGAAGTACCAGCACATTACAATGCGTTAGGTGAAGTAGATCGCTGGGGTTCAAAGATGGAACTTTTTATATTACCCATAGTAGGTGCATTTATTGCATTATTAATGCAATTGTTTGAAAAAATCCCAGAATCACACAATTACTCAGAGCGATTAAGTAAAGAGAATGCTAAAGAGTTCTACTTAATAAGCCGAAAGCTGGTAAATCAATTAAAAAATATTTGTCTAATCATCTTTGCTTTAATCTTAATTGAATCAGTTTCAATTGCATTAGGTATAGGGAACGGATTTGGAGTATGGTTTCTACCAATGGTAATATTAAGTGCCCTAATCCCGATTGTATTAGGAATAATTAAACAAAAGAAGATTAGATAAATAAAACATTAGTGTAAGACAACTCTTTTTAACATTGTTATGAACAATTACACTTAAAGTAAAGCGTGCGTTGATCGAGGAGGATTAACGCTTTTTTTGTTGAATTCCTTATTAAACAAACGGGGCAGGTTAGTTGAATAAAAGGTAAAAGTAAAATAAAGTAAAACGTGTTAAAATTAAGAAAAGGGGTTGGTTTAAAATAGAAGTTATCTTCCTTTTAATAATCGTACTTGCCTTATGTCTAACAAACCTTATTGCTTTCAAAATTTCTGGAAACAATAAAATGAAAAGAATTTGGGCTGGAGTAATTATCTTACTTTTAACGCCTTTAGTCTTCTTTTTAACAGGTATAAGTGTAAGTCCTTTTGACCCAGGTGGATTTGGAACTGGAATGTTAATGGTAGCATATAGTTTTTTATTCGCTGTAAATGGCATTATCATCATAATAATTGGTATATTTACAAAAAAGTCTCTAAACGGCTAATTAGGGAAAATAATACGATATTTTTGTAAAAATTGTTAATGAAAAAGTGCACTTAAACTAAGGGTGCGTTGAACCTGGAAGGATTAACGGCTTTTTTTGAATTCCTCTTATTAAGCTAAAGGGCAGATTAGTTGAAGAACAAATGCATTAATAAAAGGTAAATAAAGGGATTTTTGTGATATATTTAATATTAGATAGAAAGGTGGATGTCATTGAAAAAATTAAGTGTACTGTCAGTTGGAATATTTTTAATTTCAATTATAATCTTCGGGATATGGTTTTTTGATGAAAGTGCATTTTCTAATCCAGTAATAATTTTCTTTTCCGTTATTCTGCCTGTAATTGGATTAACAGCAGCATTTTTAAGTAAAAAAGGAGCCTTAAAAATAGTAGGGTTTGTTGGTAACTTAGTCGTTCTTTCGTTTTCAGTTATACTTCCAGCTGCCTCTACATTATTTTGGAATCAGCCTTAGAGTAATACTGTTTCTACCTGAGCCACCAACAAGGTGGCTTTTTCTTATTTGACTAAAGGGGCAGGTTAACTGAATAAGCAGAATATCAAAAGTGATACAATTTAAATATACTTAACCTGTCTTGATATTCCTTTCAAAGGATGATGTCATTATGCAAGATTTTCTCTCTAGCTTTCTCCTTATTTGTAGTTGGCTAATTTTTGCTTATACTGCATATCTATTTTTTTGGGCAATATTAATGCCTTTATGGGCTTTTATTCCTTTCTGTATAGTGTTAAGTGTAGGCTTGATATGTCTTTATTGTTCTAAAAAACTTGATAGTAGAAGGAAAAATGATTGATTCTCAAATCTAAGTATAAAATTGCTTTACTATAAGATTAGGGCTGTGTTGGGGGCATTTTCTTATTGTGCTAATGGGCAGGTTAGTTCTCTCAAGAATACTAACTAGGAGAAAAATTATTATACTCTAAAGAAGTATAAATATTTAATTTATTATGGGGGTACTTAAAAATGTTTATCGTAAATGTTGAAGGTGCTATAAGGAAATATGATAAGTGGCTCATAATTGAAAGAAGCAAAAAAGAGGAACATGCTGGTGGTTTACTTTCTCTTGTTGGAGGCAAGGTGGATATAGAAGGAAATTCATCAGATATATTAGAAAGAACAGTAAAACGTGAAATTTTAGAAGAAGTCGGTGTGAAAGTAAAAGACAAGGTAAACTATGTACACAGTACATCTTTCGTAACAGATACAGGTGAAAATGTGGTGGATATTGTTTTTCTATGCGAACCTGAATCAGGTGATGCATTTCCTAAAAGTCCTGATGAGGTAGAAGAGGTATTATGGTTAACTACTGAAGAAGTATTAAGCCACCCCAAAGCACCTATTTATTTAAAGGAAAGTATTAAACATGCCGAAGCGTTACTTCCAATTCATTCGTCATATTAACTTTATACATAATATTGGAGTGGTTTATATGAAGAAAATTTATGTTATTAGGCATTGTGAGGCAGATGGACAGCCACCTGAAGCACAACTTACGGATAGAGGTCTTAAACAAGCGTTAGATTTATGTGAGTTTTTTGCCAATATTTCAATAGAACGAATTATTGCAAGTCCATATAAACGTGCAATTGAATCTATTCAACCACTTGCAAAGAGGTTAAATGTTGAGGTAGAGATTGAAAGTAAATTGACAGAACGTGTACTAAGCACCAAAAATTTTTCTGATTGGTCCGAAAAACTAAGAACAACATTTGATGATATGGAACTGAAATTTGAAGGTGGAGAGTCCAGTTTAGATGCAATGAATCGAATAGTTGAAGTTGTTGAAAATGTTTTTAACAGTAATAATAAAAATACTATTATTGTTACACATGGAAATTTAATGTCCCTACTTTTAAAGCATTTTAACCAAAAATTTGGTTTTAATGATTGGAAAAATCTTAGTAATCCAGACGTTTACCTTTTAAAAAATGAAAATAATAAAGTAACTTCTGAACGGTTATGGAAATAAAGAATAGATAAGAGAAAGGCAGATTGTGAATTATTGTACTTAAACTAAAGGGTGCTTTAGTTTAAGTGTAATGCGTTTGATTTTATTTTCAAATTGCCAATACAAAACTCGGTAATTAGGTGTATATATCAACAATTTCTCGGCAATTGGGGGTTAACCCCGATCGCGTCTCGCCCCTAATAACCGAAATTGGTATAACTGAATTCTTTGAAAACCCACATAATTCAAGTGATTAACTTCGTTATGTCCTTCATGGGATATCATATATGTTTTACATGGTATACCCGTCTCGGTGATTGGGGGGATACAAAATTTATTACTCGGTTATTAGGATAAGAGGTTGGTAAATAATTATCGTTGCACAGCCTGGGCACCCTTCCTTAATGTGTTAGTAATGAATTATTTTCTTTTGAGGTGTTAATGATATAAATATTATGGAGTTACATATATTTGGTACATGTGGAAAAGTTCTATAAGGGAGGAACTTAAGTGGAACAAACAAAAACTTACAAGGTACGATTAGTGATTTCAGGTGATATTAACCTTGATGCCTTAACCAAATCTTTAATTGAAGAGGAATATGGAAGACAAATGAGTAATCAAGAGGCAGCAGAATCGTTATTTTTTGCCTTTGTTAATCCAAAAATAACATCAGTTGATCCAAGTGAAATTCAAGGTGGATGGGATAATGTATGTGACTTCGCTGGTAAGATTGGAAAAATGAGTGTTGAAGAATACTAAATAGGGGCTTCCCCCTTTTTTTTATGGAGAAATATCTGTAATATGGAACTATATGGATATAAAAGGGGCGTTGAGATGGCAACCATACACATAAAAAAAGTTATAGCTCATCATTTGGATTTGAATTTATCCGAGCCAACATGTGTTGACAGTCTTGTAGATTTATCAAAACCCGAATTGACCTTGCTTGTAAATTTTTTTGAAAAGCACATTAAAAACGCTTTAAACGAATCTCGAATAAAGCCTTGTATTTTTGAAGAAAAAACTGGAGATGTTTATACCCATTCATTAAAGTTGTATAAACAAATGACTGATGAGAATTTTATAAATAGCAGTCAAATTCTTACTAAAAGACTCCATGGTTTCATGAAGACTACAAGTAGTAAAAGTTCAGGTGCGCTTATATTTATTCTTTACCAATTGGATTCAAAATATTCGTTAGCCATTATGAAAATGGACCCTAATGAAGGTGTTGAATTTGACCCGATAAATGTAACTTTTACAGTTCGCAAAAATATGCTCCCCGATACAAGGGAAAAGTTACATAAGTCAGCATTTATCTTATTGGACGATTTAGAAAACGTTGATGATGATATTCATTTGTATGTATTAGATAAACAGCAAAAAGCAGATACTGTTTCAAAATTCTTCTTACAAAATTTCCTGCAAGCGAAAGAGAAACTTAATCATGAAAAAATTGCCTCTTTATTTGAGGAAACCGTTTTGGATTATGCCAGTGAACATTTAAATCCTTTTGTTGTTAAGCGGAAATTGGACAAGGTACTAATAGAAGGGGCACAAATTAATGTAGATACAGCATTAGAGGATCTATTTAGAGAGTTTGAACCTGGGGAAGAAAATAGGAAACAGATGATTGAAAGTGTAAAAGATAAAATGAGAAAAATAAGACCCGACTCCTTTTTTGAATTTAAAATTCAAAACAGGGATGATGCCAATCTTGTTTTAACAAGTAAAGATAGCAATATAAGCGTTAGATTTCCTGAATCTCTATTCGAAAAATCAATTTTTGTAGAAATAAGTGATGAAGACAGTGAAGAGAAATATACCATTATAAAAATTGAAGGTGAACGGTTAAAGATTAAAACTAAATTGAAATGATGGGATATATTTATGAGAAGCTATCTTCCAACCTTTTTAGAGTTCTATAAGCAATTAATTTCTGACAAACAAATCTTAAACTGGACAGAAGATTTTTTAACACTCAGTTTTTCCTTCTCAGAAAAATTTGCTTTTTTCCAAAGTCTTGAAAATGTTAATCCGCTTTTTACTGAGGAACTCAAGGGAGATCGGATAAGTTTCAATTTTATCTATGGAGAAGACAGTTTTTATGATCAAGATTATTTTAAATTCAGGAAGTTCATTGAGTCTGAGCAAGAAATAAAATTAATAATCAGAATCAACAAGAAAAAGAGTTTTGATTTAAATTCTAATGAAATTCTGTTCTTTAAGGTTGAGGCTTTTAAAAAGAAGTTTAACTTCTTAGATTCCGATATGTTGAAGTTTTTTAATACCTATACAAAATCAGATTTTATTAACATTTACCTTCCGATAATTCGGGAAGAAAAAAATTCCTATTTAAAAATATTACCTTTGGAGGAGTTTGAATCAGAAAGTGTTTCTGAGATTTCCCATGAAGACTTAGAAAAACTAAATTTAAGTTCAACAATTAGAGAAGAATACACTAAAGTACCTAACCAATTTCCAATTCCTGAAATATTTAAGTTGGGTGGCGCAATTGAGGAAAGTATTAAAGATACTTTTAGTTTAAATTTGTACTATCTTGTGTTATATCATATAGCCAATAAATTTAATGTAAACACATTTTTATTTCGAGGGCAGAAGAATTTAGAAATAAGCTGGTCTTATGATTTTTCTCCCCAAAATGTAGAATCACTTTGGAAAATTTATGACTTTGTTTATAAAATTGAAAAATTTGTTCAGGATAAATTAGAAATTTCGAGGAACATTTTTACTATTTATCAGCATAATGAAGGAAGTATTGATTCTTTAGATAAACAAGTGCCAGTTATATTTGAAACAATTGAACAGCATTTTAATATTTATATATCAAATCAGGTTAAAGAGTTTTTCTCCAATAAAAAAGATGCTATTGATGAAGCCCAAAAATATGCTGTTAGCGCAAGGGAAGCAGCTGATAAGGTAGTTACAAATATTAATTCATCAATGATTGCTATAATCACAGTTATTCTTACCACAGTTGTTTTTTTAGCAAAAGGAGATTACATATTCTTCAGCATTGCTTTAATCCTCCATATTATTTACCTTGTTATTTCTTATTTATTTAATAGTAACTTTGCCAAGACTAAAAAGTCAGTTCTGTTTTCTCAATATCAAAAGAGTAGTGAGCAGATACCTATCGTGTCAAAAGAGGAGCGGGAAAAGATAAATACAGATTTTTTATCTCCTGCTCTTAAGGAAATCGATGATAACCTTAAGGTTTATAAAAGTTTAACGATTGGATTAGTTATTTTTTCAGCCGTTTTATTAATTTTAATAATTGTGTTACACAATAAGTTTGAACCAAAAAAAACAGATGAAAGTCCGAAGATATACATCATACATGCGCAAGACAATTCTCATAATGTTTTTTTATGAAGATAAAGGGTGGAAGATTTTGAGCCTTTATCTTTTATTATTTGTAAATAACTGATTAGGAATGGGCTAATTAATCAAAGCATATTGAATATCAAATAAGCCAACTGTCACTAAGGATTACAACTTTAGATGGTTCTTACTTTAAGCACCTTAGGGGTACGAAGGCTGGGCATCATTTTGGCACCAGCGGATACTAAGGGAAATGGATTTAACCTCAAGTGAGTCAATTGAATTTGCAAAACTGAACGCTGGGGTAGTCCAGCCGTCCAAAACCAGCATTAATCCTTATTACCTCGGGTTAAAGGTTTTCGAGGACATCGAAGAACGGTACAATAATCCGACTGAGGAAATGAAGCTGCGAGGTATCCAGCCAGGTTCCGGGCGGGATAAGATGTTTGAAGTCCGGGAAATTGAGTCAGACATCTCCTTTCTGCGCAACTATTTAACAAAGGACCTTGTAATGAGAGAGGATATGTACCTCTTCCAGAAGCAAGGCAAGGAGTATAAAGTGGTAGATAAACAGTGGGAACATGTCCGGGATCAGCTTGTCAGCATGCGGGTAAACGGCGGATTTCCGTATATTACAGTTATTGACGGTGACTATTTAAAAAATGGGGAACTTTACCTTAAGCACTGGTATGAGGATATAGAGCTTGATGTTAAATATCTTGAAAGGGTTATGCCATATATCTATCAGCTATGGGGCAGGGCCATCCATATGGAAACAGTGAGTGATTCAAAAAATATTATGTTTTCTTATGATGGCAAAGGAATTCATAAAAAATATATCTAAGAAAAAGGCTGATGCTAAAAAATAAATTAGTATCAGCTTTTTTCTATGTGGCGATAAACCCTTAATTAACCGAAAAATGTCCATCGATTTAGCGGAATAAAGTTAAATGCAAAATATAGGGCACTCTCTTAGGCATTTTCAAAAGAGATTTCTTAGTTTTGCAAGTTAATCTTTGGTTTTGGAAAGTAAATCGATTATGTTCCGTCCATGTCAGTGCATTGTTTTATATTGTTTTTCATCCATTCTAATTCTGCTATAAATGAGCGAGTAACTCATATTTATTAGCACAATGATTAGAAAAACAACACCTGTCCAATGAAAATGTGTCCAGAAGAAACCCCCGAACAGACCTACTAGGCTTGATCCTAAATAATAAAAGAGCAAATAAAGAGAAGATGCTTGAGCCTTATTAATTTTTGCATCCTTACTCACCCAGGAACTAACAATTGAGTGGGCAGCAAAAAAACCGAATGTGAAAATGGCCAAAAATATAATCTTTAAGATTAAATTAGGTACGAGTGTCCCTATGGCCCCTGCTAACATTAATCCCAGAGACAGTTTTAAAATGAGCTGCCTTCCATATTGATCAGCCTTGTTTCCCATAAATATGGAACTATAGGTTCCAGCCAAATAAACAATAAAAAGAAATCCAATAAGTGTATGGCTTAAATTATAAGGAGGTTCCATTAACATAAAGCCGATGTAATTGTACACAATGATAAAACTTCCCATTAATAAAAATGGAAATACAATAAGCTTCATTAATTTCTTATCAGTAAGGTGAGTTCTATAGCCTGCTATAATAGGTTTCCACTGAAATACCTTTTGGGTAAAGTGCTTTTCTCCAGGAAGTATCATCCAAAAAACTGTGCTGAGAATCAGTGCCAGGCTTCCTGTAATTCCAAGGGCAATTCGCCAGTTGAATAAATCTGTGAAAATGCCTGTAAGGATCCTGCCAGACATCCCCCCAATAGTTGTTCCGCTTATATATAGCCCCATAATTTTTCCGAGCCCTCTTGGATCGAACTCTTCTGCGATATAAGTCATAGCTATTGCCGGTACGCCCGCAATAAATAGTCCCAACACTCCCCTAAGGAGGGCAAGAGAAAAAAAGTTCGGCGTAAGGGCACATAATAACCCAATTAGTGATGTTGAAAATAAGGAAAGCACCATAATCCGTTTCCTGCCAATTGTATCGGAAAAAGCAGCCGCCACCAGCAAGGCTAAAGCTAGGGTCCCCGTAGTTAACGATAATGTTAAACTCGAATAAGAAGCCGACACATGAAACTCTTTGGAAATTATCGGCAATAGAGGCTGGGTCGTATAAAGGGTGGAAAAGGTCACGAAGCCTCCAATAAATAAAGATAGGCTTGCTAGTTTATATTCTTTTGTTCCTTTTTCAATGTACGTCATGCTGAAAAATCCCCATTCATCCTGTCTTTCTCTTATTTTACCATTTAAATAATTTAAAGATAGAAAAGCTTGATTTGGGGTAAAAAGCTATACGGAGGGGAAAATAATCTAATAAAGGAGGATGGAGTGTATGAATGAAAAAGAACAGTTAACAAGCAACCAGGATGACTTAGGCATAAACGCAAATGACAAGGGGCAAGCAGCTAAAAACTATGATGGACATGAACAGAATTTAGTTTGCAGTGATGAGCTGTTTTATAATGACCTAAGGGCCATTGTAGATGATACGGTTCGTGAAGATGATTGAGATCTTGTTTACTTATTAATGTTTAGCTGGTTCCCGCCCTTTTTACTCTTAAAACCGGACAGATCACCCTCAATGCCGATTAAATGGCCATCCATAGATTAAAAAAATTAAAGCTAAGGCCCGTAGTACTATTATGAAGTGTTACGGGTTATCTAAATCAAGTATTTAAGGCCACAAGTGTAATTCCCCTTTTTATATCCCCGATTATAATTTGAACATACTCCTGACATATTCCCATGATAAAATATACCCATTAAGCTGTGCTGAAAACTCTTATAATACTCCCACAAGGAGGAAATTTTTTTGAGAACTATTTTGGTCGTTGAAGATGAAGCGCCGATCTCAATGGTGCTTAAAGCATATTTACAGCGTGAAGGCTTTAAGGTTATTCAGGTTTTTGACGGCGGTGAGGCGATAGTTGCATTTGAGGAGCATCTCCCTGATTTGGTCCTGCTTGATGTGATGCTTCCCAATAAGGATGGCTGGGAGATTTTAAAGGAAATCAGGCAAAAGGCAGCGTGTCCGGTAATTATGCTTACGGCCCTGGGAGATGTGAATTACAGGCTTGAGGGCTTACATTCCGGTGCGGACGATTATATAGCGAAGCCTTTCGTAGCCGAAGAAGTAGTTGCCCGCATTCAGGCCGTACTGCGCCGGTCTCCGCGAATCTTGGATGAAGAAAACATAAAACAGTATGGGGCGCTGAGGATTTCCCTGGACTCTTATACGGTTCAATTAAATGGCGAGGAAATAAATCTCACTCCCCGTGACTTGTCGCTGCTTATTTTTCTGGCGAAGAATCCCAACAGAATTTTCACGCGGGAGCAGCTGATTGATCAAGTGTGGGGCATGGATTATGATGGCAGCGATCGGGCCGTCGACCTCGCAATCAAAAGGATTAGGAAAACTCTGTCTGATTGGCCCTCCAGTGAAGGAGAAATAAAGACTCTTAGAGGATTGGGGTATCAGCTTTGTGTCTATGAAAACTGAAAAACGAACAACATTGCTGCGCTATTGGACAACAAGGTATGTTATTACTTTTTTTGTAGGACTCCTTTTCTTATCTGCCTTATCTATGTGGTATATGCAAGAAAAAGAAATGGAAAACCGTCTGAATCTGCAGAAATACTTAGCCGATGAAACGGCAGACCGGGTTGTTGATGAAAAAGGGAACATTGTGATTGGTGATGTCTTATCGCAAATATTGGATGAACGTGAAGAATTACTTCAAACAAATGAAGAACCAATGATATATATAACAACTGTTGATGGGGAAATAATTTTTACAAAACCTAAGCTTTACCTGAAAAAAGGTGATTCACTGCCCAAGCCTATTTTAAATAGCAGGGAAATTATTCAGCGAGTAACTTTATCAGATGGAAATCGGGTATATGTAGTAAAATCACCGATTGAATCTGCCGGCCGTCATGGGGGCTGGGTATTCATTGTTCAAGAAGAACAGGCCCTTAAAGAAGTTAAACAAGACCATGAGCTGCTGGGAATTATGATGTTTGGTTTGGGAATCTTAGGCTGGGCAGTTATTTATGCACTATCCTTTAGAATTTCCAAACCGATCCAGCATGTCGCTCAAGCTGCAGTTCAAATCCGTGAAGGAAATTACGATATCTCTTTAAATGAAGATGCGAGGGAACAGGAAATTTATGAATTGATGAGCTCCTTTAAAGAAATGACCAACCGGCTGACCCAGCTTGAAAAGCTGCGGGCACAGCTGTTTGCTGGTGTTACTCATGATTTGAAAACCCCTGTTGCTTCCATTAGCGGCCTTATCCAGGCAGTGAGGGATGATGTGGTAACCGGTGAAGAAAGCAAGGAATTTCTAGATATCACTTTAAAAGAGATAAAACGGCTGCAAACAATGATTGAAGATCTGCTCGATTATAATGCTTTGTCAGCAGGAGCATTTACTATCAAGCTTGAGAAAAAAGACCTTAACCCATTAGTTGCCGAAATTTCTCAACAATGGAGGCTCACACAGGAGGAACAAAATTTCTCACTGCAGCTGATTTACGCGGAAAATGAATTGTTTAGCATGGTAGATTCTTATCGGTTACAGGAAATTATCATAAACCTTTTAAATAATGCAAGACAATCCTTGCCTTCAGCAAATGGCAGCATTGTGATTGTCCTTTACAGGGGAGAGGAAAGCCAGAATTTCATTGAGATATGCGATAATGGAAAAGGAATCCCGGAACAGGAACAAAGCTTTGTATTTGAGCCCTTTTACAGGGGAGAAAAGAAAAAGCTAAAGGTGCGCGGGCTTGGCCTGGGACTTCCTTTCAGCAGGCTGCTGGCAAAAGCCCAGAAAGGTGATATTAGCCTGAAGCAGAGTACAGAAAAAGGAACTATTTTTACTATAAGCCTGCCCTCCGCTGGCCATAAATAATAAACAAAAAGGGAATGCCGCAAGCAAAGCGGCATTCCCTTTTATATAAGTTGTAAAAGATAGGTACAGCGGGATTCAATCCGGCCAATTGCCGGATAAGGGGGAGGGAATACCGCCGTTCCTGCCTCAGGTAATCGCTGCGATTGCATTCCACAGTCTGATGCTTCGAACCTGCCGGGGCAAAAAGCAGCCCAGCTCTTCTTCATTATAGCCTGCATGTATATTTTTATTATCAAAAATAATCGGCCTGCGTAAAAGATCCGGATTATCACGGATCAGTTCACACAGTTCATTCAAAGGGGTAGTATTTAAATTGATTTTAAGATTCTTGAATTTCTTCGAGCGTGTGGAAATAATTTCATCTGTTCCGCCTTCTGTCATCTTCAAAAGATCTTTTACTTCTTCTACTGTTAGAGGCTGGGCATAGAGGTTTCGTTCTTTGAATGGGATATTGTTCCTGTTTAACCAGGACTTTGCTTTTCTGGATGCCAGGCTGCTCGGTGTAGTATACAGGTTTACCATTTAAGAATCACTCCCTTATCTATTTTCATAACTTGTTTTATTAGTTTATAAGCTTACTTTAAACTTCAATTGTGTCAGTTAAATGTCAAGATAAAAATAATCATTATTTTTTCCTTTTATTATTCTTCTTGAAGAATTCTGCATTTCTAAAAGAGGTTCAGCTGAAAAAGAAGATATTACGCCCTGCTTGTAATGTAAGCTGGCGAACAGTATGATCCGCGAACACGAAGGCTGCCGGAAACAGGGCTAGTAGGAATATAGCTCTGACTCAGGCGCTTGTGCTGATGCTTTTTCGCATTATTAAGTTTTTACCATTTCTTTTTTACTTATCAAAGATATAATAAATGGGTGAAGAGTAATTCAGTTTATCAAAAATGCGGGTTTGCTGCTCGAGCGTCCGCCATATGGGGGCAAATGGCTGGACATGCATAAAATTAACAGAAGATTTGATGGGCGTTTCTATTAAAATTCTGCAAGGGGAAGTCACAATGGATAGTATAAAAAAACTCGGATGTAAAGGGTTGGATTAAGGATGGCTGGGGATTTTTGGTCACCAGTTATTTTATCAATCCAGGTGGCGGCCGTTTCAGCGGTCTTTGTGTTTGTTAGCGGTGTTTTATTGGCAAAAGCAATGGCTCACCGGCGATTCAGAGGGATGGCAGTGCTTGAAACAATTTTACTGCTGCCGCTGGTTCTTCCTCCATCTGTAGTAGGGTTTTTACTAATTATTGCATTCGGAAGAAACAGCCTTGCCGGGCGGGCAATCGAATGGGTTTTCAGCCAGCCTGTCATTTTCACATGGTGGGCAGCGGTCATAGCATCGACTGTAGTTGCGTTTCCGCTCATGTACCAATCCTGCAAAACGGGCTTTGAATCAATCAGCCGGGACATAGAGAATGCGGCAAGGGTGGATGGGGCCAGTGAATGGATGGTGTTCTTTTGGATTACATTTCCGCTGGCAGCAAAATCACTTGTCTCCGGAGGGATTCTTGCATTTGCAAGGGCACTCGGGGAATTTGGAGCGACTTTAATGTTTGCAGGAAACATTCCAGGGAAGACCCAGACAATTCCTACTGCTATTTATGTAGCAATTGATTCAGGCAATTTGCAGAATGCCTGGCTATGGGTGGGAACAATGGTTGCTATCTCCTTTATCATGCTTCTTTGTGTTCAGTTTATCACCCGGAAATAGTTTGAAGCTGATTTATGAAATAGAGTTATAAAAAGCAGTTTATATTGACATTTAATTATGTCCAGAACAAAAGAATGGAACTTAAAAAGCACTGTCGCTAGGCAGTGCTTTTTAAATTATATTCTCAGCAACTTCTGAACAAAAAAATTCGGTAAAAGCCGCCCCAAATTCTGTGAAATATAATATTTTATAATTTCTTTGCAGGCCTGCTAGCCTTAAGACTATTGGTTTTAATAGCGGGCTGTTTGTGTAAAGTAAATAAAGAAAAAAATAAAATCTAACAACAGAGGTGGATCATGAAGGTCGCTGAATTTGTTAAAAGAGGTAATAAATCATCGGGCATTGCGGCTCTGGGAAATGCAGCTCTGGCTTTAATTAAAGGTGTTGCAGCAGCAGTGACCGGCAGCGGGGCAATGCTTGCAACAACCATGCATTCTCTTGCGGATGCCCTTAATCAAGGATTTGTTTTTTTGGGAAGTGCTTTGGCAGAAAAAAAGCCGACAAAACGTTTTCCATCTGGTTTTGGACGAGTGGTAAATCTCTTTGTTCTGATTGCAGTAATCGTCATTTCTATTATGGCGTATGAAACCATACACAAAGGGTGGGACCTGATTCAGCACCCGAAAGCTTCAGGCAATCTATGGCTAAATATAGGTATTATGGGACTGGCCATCCTAATTGATGGGGCGATCCTATTTAAAGCGATGAAGGAGATTGCCCATGAAACTCGGTCGGAAGTTAAGGGTTCAGGCATTATCCTCTATTCCTTTAAGAATGTCCATCTTGCTTCTCCTCCGACAAGGTTGGTTTTTTATGAGGATATTATTGCAACATTCGGAGCGGTACTAGCTCTAGTATCCATTTTACTTGCCCATACTACGGGATTGTATTTTCTGGATGGTGTTGGAACCATCTTAATTGGATTTCTGCTTGTTGGTATTGCAATAAAAATAGGCTACGAAAATACAATTGGATTAATTGGAGTTGCTGCACCAAGGGAAGTTGAAAAACGGGTGGCTTCAATCATTTTTAGACATCCTGCTGTCGTAGATATCAGGAATTTACGGATATTGCAAGAGGGAAGAAGGTATCACGTTGAGAGCTATATCGAGCTCAAAGAGGGTCTCACACTGGCGGATGCAGACGATATTAAATTTATGGTAAGGGATAAGCTGCTTGAGGATCAGGATATTGGTGACGTGGTAATCGGCATATTAGAAACAGACCATATTAGAAACTGGACTGAGCCAATAGATAATTAAACAACTTAGCTTTAGATCTTAGGAATTTGCAAATTTCAGAACAATTCTGGGAAAGTAATGCATTATCTATTGACAGCTCAAATCCCAGATGCTAAACTATAGACAATTATTTTAGATCGGAATAACATGATAGAAGGAAATTGGTTTCCTCTTGAAAGATTATGTCCAAGATCAAGAATAGTAATAAACTGGATTTTATCCACACAGGAGGAAATACAATGGTACAAGGTAAAGTAAAATGGTTTAATGCAGAAAAAGGATTCGGTTTCATCGAAGTAGAAGGACAAGACGACGTATTCGTACACTTCTCAGCTATCCAAGGCGAAGGCTTCAAGACTCTTGAAGAAGGCCAAGAAGTTTCTTTCGAAATCGAGCAAGGCGCTCGTGGACCTCAAGCTGCTAACGTTCAAAAGTAATTGAACGAAGACTCCCTTAAAGGGAGTCTTTTTTTATAGTACAATACAAATGTCAACCTCCAGCGGCCCAGCAGCTTTTTTTGCAGGAAAAAAAGTCCCGACGCACAAGACGTCCTATTGCCGGCGTTGTCACAGGATATGGCGGTTTTAGTCAGCCTCAAGTGTTGTGACCAAGAACCGTCGCATTGGCCATAAGCCAATCACTTCTGAAGGTAAAAAGTGCCTTCTGTCAGTGCTTGTCTTATGCTTAGTCCCACAGAAAGTGGATCAGAACGGCGTTGCCACAGAACGTGGCGAAACTAGCCTTCATCCTTGGAAGGGATGTGCTGGGGTCGACGTTTCTTTTTACAGGGCGCTTGCGATTTCTTATTTAAATCTCACCACAGTACATTGTATTGTGGTTTTTTGTATTGCTGGAATTTGTCGAAAAATATATTGAAACTATTCGGACGGTGTAAAGTACAATGAATCTAGGTCAATTTCCCTATAATCCACTTACATAAATGTGAGGAATGCTATGCGAAAGAGTATAAGAACAAACATGCTGGTCATATTTTCATTGCTTATCCTTATAACAGGTTTAATTATCAGTTATATTTCCTTTCAAACATCATCCAGTTTAATTAAGGAATCGATAAGTGATCAGGCTGAAGGTATTGCAAAGCGCGCTGTAAAAACTATTGAAGTTAAAAAATATCAGGAAATTACACGTAAATCCGGAGAAACAGACTATTACCATGAACTTCGGGATGCCTTAAACAATATTAGAGAAACAAATGGCCTTACCTATTTATATACAATGAGCCGAGAAAAAACAGATAAGGGCTATGAATATTTCTATATGGTTGATGGAATGCCGAAAGACTCCGAGGATTCATCTAAGCTGGGCGATCAAGAGAAAGAAATAGATGACCCTCTTCGAAAGGCCTTTGACCTGGGTGAAACTGGGATTGTAATGAGTGAGACGGATGAATATGGTGCCATTGCCTCAGCGTATGTACCAATTAAAGATGATACCGGAAAAACTATTGGAATCTTAGGAGCCGATTTTGACGTAAGTAAGGTTTATTCATCATTGGATTCATTTGGTTTAAAAATGGCCTTGATAACAGGGTTAATATTATTGTCTGGAATTATAATAAGTTACCTGTTTACTGGATCATTGACCAAGCCGCTTCAGGAACTGGCCAAAAAGGTGCAATTGGTTGGTAAAGGGGATTTAACCGTTTTATTTGAATCAAACAGGAAAGATGAAATCGGAATCTTAACCGAGTCTTTTAAACAAATGCTGCAGGAATTAAAAGGAATCATCAGAGAAATTAACAATAATTCCCAGACTGTGAATCAATCAACCTCTCTCCTTCTGCAAAGCGCCAATGAGACAAAAGCAGCAAGCTCAGAAATAACATCTACTATGAATCAGCTTTCGGTGGATTCTGCCTTGCAATATAACAGCATGGATGAAAGTGTTCATGTAATGGAGGAGATGTCTGAGGGCATGAACCATATAGCTCTTGCATCACTTACGACATCAGAATTATCCGTAGCGGCTGTGAAAGAAGTGGAACATGGAAATAAAAGAATAACCAATGTATTCAATCAAATGAATTCAATTAGCGATTCTGTTAATCAGTCCTCGCTGTCTATCAGGATATTAGAGGAGCATTCTAATAAAATTTCAGCATTTACCGAAGTTATCAAGGAAATTTCCTTAAAAACGAATATGCTGGCATTAAATGCGGCCATTGAGGCAGCGTGGGCGGGAGAAGCGGGCAAGGGGTTTGCGGTGGTTGCGGATGAGGTCAGGACTCTGGCCGAGCAATCAAAAGAATCAACTGACAGCATTCAGAAATTAGTTGAAAAAATAAATCTGGATACAAATCAGACCGCTCTTACAATGGAGGTTGTGATCCGCGAAGTTAAAGAGGGGATGAAGGCAGTGGAAGATACTGTGGCGGTATTCAATACCATTTTATCTTCCATTGAAGGTGTTAATAAACAAGTTGATGAAGTAACATCTACATCGGAACAGCTATCGGCTTTTAGTGAAGAGATTACCTCTTCCGCCCTAGAGACGAGGGATATTGCTGAACGGTCAGTCGCGAGTACAAATGAAACAGCTGCTATCACAACTAAACAGGAACATCTTATTGCGGGAATGGCGGAGTCAATTGAGAGCATCTCAAAGATGTCTCATCAATTGCAGGAATTGACCAATAAGTTTAAATTGTAAACTACGCATCCCTGCTATATTTTTGAAAGATTTATGAAACTTTGAGACTAGTTTTGTCGGATTGTCGAAAGGAAATTAGACCTAATTTATCGAATTAGTATGAACAGTTATTATAAGACAGGGGGAGAGAAGTTTGACCAATAACTTGAAGGTGCTTGTATGCGATGATTCTGTATTAATCCGCAAAAAGCTAAAATCAACACTCGAAAAATGCAAATGTGAAGGTGTTCTTGAGGCTGAGAATGGCGCGGTGGCAGTAGAAATGGTAAAGGAACATAAACCGGATCTCGTTTTTATGGATATTGTTATGCCGGATAAGGATGGTATTGAAGCACTAACGGAAATCAGGCAGCTTGATGACTCTGTAAAAGTTGTTATGGCTTCTTCGGCAGGAACTCAGAATCACCTTAAAAAGGCTCTTGAACAGGGCGCGTTTGATTTTATTCAAAAACCGATAACTCTTGAATCCATTACGAATATTATTGAAAAGATTCTCAAGGATAAAAAGGAGGGCAGCTTAAATGTTTAGGCAATTTTTTGGACAATACCTGCTAAATAGCGGGCATATCGGTTCGGAGCAATTAAGAGATGCCTTGGAGCTAATGCAATCAACACACGTTAAGCTTGGGGTTCTCGCCGTCAATGAGGGCTATATGACAGGAACTCAGGTGGAAGAGGTTCATGAAAAGCAAAAGCAGGTGGATAAGCGCTTTGGAGAAATCGCTGTTGAGATGGGCTACCTGACAGAAGAGCAGGTGGAAGGAATGCTGTCTGCCCAAAAGCAGAACCATCTTCTGCTTGCACAGGCCCTGGTAGATAATGGGTATATGACAATAGATGAATTTTCAGTTGCGCTAATTACTTACAAGACCGAGAATGGCTTATCTGATGAAAAATTCGAAGCAATCAAGAACGGTGATATTGATCTTCTAGTTGAAAATTTAGTTCCGATTGAAGAGCCGGAAAGAAAAGCAGCTTTTGTTCAATATCTATCGCTTTTTGCCAAGAATATAATCCGTTTTATTGATGCCAATGCCCGTCTGGAAGCCAAGCCGGCCGCGGGGCAGCTTAAGGGCCAATGGTATGTAGAACAAGAGATAACAGGTGTTGTGCCTCTTTACACAGCAATTTCTGCTGACGAAAAAGTATTTCTGAAGATTGCTTCCATTTATGCCGAAGAAGAGCTAAACCAAGTGGATGAACTTGCTTGTGCTTCAGTCGGTGAATTTCTGAATCTGCATAATGGTATTTTTCTTGTCAACATGTCCAATAAAGGAATTGAATTGGGGATGGATCCGCAGCAGGTTAATCCTAATGCTGTAATCGAATTAACAGGCCCTGCTTATTTGATAACTATCCATATTCAGGATGGAAGTTTTCAATTGGTCCTTTCTGATAATCCGGAAACAGTCTCAGTCCATCCTAATTCTGCCAGCAGCAGTCTTGCTTAATTCTATAATAGATAATAGCAAAAACCTTGTTCTTCAGTTTGAAGAAACAAGGTTTTTTATTTTGAGAACAAAAATTAGATTTCTTTAAAATACGGATTTAAATGAATCAGAACTTCTTGGATGTTATCGTATTTTTTTTGTAAAGTCTTTTTTATCTCACGCGAGAGGTCATGTCCCTGTTTAATGGTTTTATCATGGTCGATGGATATTCTTAAATCCACTAAAATGTAGTGGCCATGTTCTCGTGCCCTGATTTTATCAATCCGTTTTACATCAGGAAATTCTGAAATAACCGCTATATAATCTTCTAATACTTCGCTGTCCACACTCCGTTCAAGGAGAATATGGAAGGCCTCGGTTAGCATCTCTTTTGCAATTTTGAAAATGAGATACGCTACAAACAAACTCGCAATTTTATCGCCGTACAAAAGAAAGTTCAGGTCAAATTTGTCGCCCAGTATAGACAGGAGAACACCTGCTGCTGCAGCAATGGAGGCTACGATATCAGCCTTATGATCCAGCGCAATGGCCTCAATCGCTTTGCTGTTATGCAAAGTGGCAATCTTTAAGGAATAGCGATAGAGATATTCCTTTGAAGCATAGGAAACAACTGCTACCCACATCGCTAAGATGCTTGGTGCTTCAACTGGGTGGAAAAAGCCCATAACTGCTTCGTAAATAATATAAAAGGCTACCAAAAATAACAGGATTCCAACTACTCCTGAAACGATTACCTCTGCTTTGCCATGTCCATATGGGTGATCTTCATCGGCAGGTTTATTGGCCAGCTTAATTACCAAAAGAACGATGATAGATGCAAAAACGTCAGCCGCGGAGTGGATACCATCAGCAAAAACGGCATCACTATTGCCGGCTGCCCCAATAACAATTTTTCCGATAGTTAAGATAATATTGCTGATTACGCTTATCCAAGCTACTTTTTTAGCGATAGATTCTCTGTTCGCCACTTACAGAACACCCTCTTTAACACAATCTTTTGATATAGTAACAAACTTAATTGCTGTGGGTCTAGAGAAACAGAATTGCCGAAGCCTATTAAAGTAACATGGGAAAAATTCTTTTTTATTATGCCTAAAAAGTTGAGTCTTACCAAATTTAATTTGAGCAGCTTTTGGTTTGATATGTTCCGAAAGACAAGAGATGATATGCCGAAAGAGCATAGGGAGGAACCAGCATTATGGAACAGGCCAGATATTAAACCGTTAAGAAATTCATTCTCGCGGTCGTGGAAGAATCCGTATTTTCATGCCGAGAAAAAAAGGATGCAGCTGCACCCTTATGACTTAAGGATATGACTTCTTTTTATCACTTGAGGATTGATCTTTTATTTTTTCCCCATTCTTCTCCTCCTGATACTCTTCTCTTATATCCTCCAAAGGCAGGTCTTCGGTTGGCATGACTACTTGGTCTCTTTTAAGCTGTTCATTCCAATTTTCCCTGAATGCTTTCGACTTATCATTCCGTTCCTCAAGAATTTGCTCTTTTTCAGAGTTTTTCATTCATAATTCCTCCCAATCTTTTTACAAGACTTTTCCCTGCCATCATTAATTAAAACATAGCGGATCTTATTTCCTGCAGAATTCGCAGACATAGGGTTCTTCCCTATATGAAAACATAAAATGAATATAACAACGGCCGTTAAAAAAGCGTTAGTAAGTGGATTTTTTTTGAATTAAAGATGGTTTTGAGCACAGATAATCTGGCCAATTATTTGTGTTTTTTATAAATCTTCAGGGGTAAATTATATATAGGAGAGGAGGAACTGCTAATAATGGACTTTTTATTTATCCTGCTATATTTTCTGATTATTTCCCTTGTAATTGAAAATGCGGTGAGGTTATTTGTCATGACAGGAATTGACACAAAGGTATCGAGATTTCAAGTAATCTCCATGCTGACTGGTACTGGCTTTACCACCGATGAGTCAAAGGTAATTATTGACCATCCGATCCGCAGGAAAATCGGAACGTTTCTCATATTGTTTGGAGCCTTCTCTTTAGCCGTCATTATTTCATCTATTAGCAACCTGCTGGCAAACGATTTGCGAATCTTGGAACTATCGATTATTTCGGTGCTATTAATGGTCTCTTTAATAATATTAAGATCGGCAATTGTGGAAAAAAAGTTTGAAAGTAAGCTCGAGAAACAGATGGAAGATCACTATGAAATTTATGAGCATCCTATAAAGGAAATTTTATACTTAGATGAAAATGACCTGGTAACAGATGTAGTCATTAAGGAAAGATCACCTCATATAGGCAAGGTGATTGCTGATTTGATTACTCAAGAACAAGATATCCTTGTTCTGTATATAAAAAGGGGAGAAATATTTATTAGAAAAAAAGCTTACCAGGAAGAAATTAAGGCAGGAGATCAAATTTTCCTCTATGGTAATCAGCAGGAGATTGAAGAAATATTCCACCCCGAGTTAGAGGAGAAAGACAAGGGGGAGCTGGAGTAAGGAATTGGAGCAGGCTCGAAAAAGCCTGCCAGAACTTTTGAGTATTATGATCATCGGCAAAAAAAGGAGTGTATTCAGAATTTATGATGTTATAAATTCGGCTGAAACTTGTATTAGCAGGAGAACAATTGGCTGGAGTGAGGTTCTCCTCTGCTTTTCTAAAGATATTTTTATATTCATTTACTGCTTATAGTGTAAAATTAAGAAAAAACCTTATCATCTGAGGCCCCACACGGCGGGTAGCTGACTAAGGTTTTTGAATAGTAAATAAATAGTTGCAAAATAACCCGAAAGTTATATAATTCTGTTCAGGCTTTACATATTGCAATTTGGATTTTTTATCACACTAGAACCATTGTTTGCCTATAGCAGATGCGGTAAAATGGCTACCCTGTTATAATTGATAAAAAGCAGTCAGGTGAACTTTTTTATAAGTTTTCTTAAGTTCTTCAAAAAGGCATCTGACTGAGAGGAATTATATACAGGTAGCTGGTCAGTACAGGAAGGGATTTGGGATATGAAGCTTCGCTGGTTTTGGATTATGATTACATTATTATTGATTCTTGTACTATTGCCATATTCTTGGACGCTGATTTTTGCTTTTGTGACCGCGCTTCTTCTTGAGCGGGTAGTTAACTTTTTTAGCGGAAAGTTAAGAATGAACAGACTATGGTCCGTACTGCTTTCGTTTTTATTATACATAGGAGCGTTGTCGGGCATAGTTTACATATTGATTTCAGTTTTGATCAAGCAGGTTATTAATTTATCGGAAAAGTCACCTGGGCTGATGCGGGACCTGTATTATTCGGCCTTGCTGCCGTTCATTCGGAAGTGGGAAACCTATTCTAAAACCTTGCCAAAGGAATTGATAACTTCTGTTGAAGATGCGTTGGAGAGAGGCTTGAAATCTTTGGAGATGTTTTTCCAGAACCTGATTGAGGCAACTGTCCAGCTTGCTACGCTCGTACCGGGTTTTCTCATTGAATTTATTATTTATATGGTCTCACTTTTTCTGTTCAGTCTGGAAATGCCGAAGATCAAGCGAAAGTTGAGTACATATTTAAGCCAATCAACCTATCAGAAATTTTCACTGGTTGTCAATGATTTGGGCCAGGCGGCTGTTGGTTTTCTTAAGGCTCAGGTGTTTTTAAGCTTGGTTACTTTTACAATGGCGTATTTGGGGCTATGGCTTTTGGAAGTTCCTTATACATTGCTCTTGTCTATTTTAATTGTCATCGTGGATATCCTTCCCATTCTTGGAACAGGATCAGTATTGGTTCCATGGGCGGTCATCTCGGTTATGCAGGGGAACCAAAGCCTGGGAATCGGGCTGATAATTCTGTTTGCTGTCATTACAGTAGTACGGCGGATATTGGAACCAAAGGTATTTTCAGCAAACATGGGGGTCAGCCCGCTGGCTGCGTTAATAAGTCTTTATCTAGGGTTTAAAGTGATGGGTTTCATTGGCTTGTTCCTTGGTCCAGCACTCGTTATTGTCTATGAAACACTGAAACGGGCAGGCGTAATCAGGACAAAACCTTCTGGGTAACACATCCTAAACGATATTGCCTAAAAAAAACCTTGCAAGCGTACTTTGAAAGTCGCATCTGCAAGGTTTTTTCATGAGAAAAGTATTCTTTTTTAACAAGTACAGATGTCGACGTTGCTACAGGACGAAGGTTTGTAACATGTTTTTAGTTACAACACTGGCGAACTAAGCCGTTCTTCATCTTCTAGGGCGCTTGCGCTTTCCATGACTATTGAACTCGATTATCCTTCTGAAACTGGCTTATATGTTTTGTTGTTCTCCCGGCCCCTTCACAATGCTGGCATGAACGGGAGAAGAACTGGAGATAAGGGATTTTTCCTTTTCCCTTACAATGATTACAGATTTCGATTACCTTCATTTCAGTCCCTCCTGAAGTGAATACTATTTTACAAGCCATATATAAAGTATGGTTTAGATACCCCGAATACATTCAGTTAATGAAAAAAATACATAGGGAATTACTTTATTATAATAAATTCCTGAATTTTCGTTCGTCCGCAGTTTACATTTTAGGGGGAGAACAATATCATTCAAGCAGCAATATTATTTTTATTGGCAGGAGTCGCTGAAGTCGGAGGAGGCTTCCTCATTTGGAAATGGATCAGGGACGGCCTTTCAGCATGGTATGGTGCAGCTGGGGCTCTGATTCTTATCATTTATGGCATAATACCCACATTTCAAAGCTTTCCTTCATTTGGGAGGGTATATGCAGCATATGGCGGTGTTTTTATTATCATTTCAATCCTATGGGGATGGGCGGCCGATAAGAAGGCTCCAGATGTTTATGATTGGATAGGAGCGGCTGTTTGCCTAATCGGTATTTCAATTATATTATTTGCTCCTCGTTCAGCTTAGTCTTATCAGTACTATAGCTATTTATAATGGACCTCAAACACAAAGGCCAGCCCTTCTTTAGGAGGCTGGCCTTTGTTTATAAGATAAGAAAATTTTCTGGATTATAAATTTCCAGCCTACAGCGCCCAGCCGCTCAGAAGCAGAGCGCTGAAGCTTTTCGGTTAATTAAGAAACTATCTCTGCCTGCACCTTAGTTTTCTGTAAAGACAATTCAGGCAGTGCTGCTGGTTCATTTACCTGCTTCGTAATTTCAATATACCTGATATGGTGGTCTTCCATTTCTGATATCCTGAAACAGTATGCTCCGTGATAAAGCCTTTCGCCCTGTTTCACATCATAATTTTCAGAAAGGATCCAGCCGCCGATAGTATCGATTACTTCATCTTCTATTTCCAGTCCAAGCATATCGTTAATTTCACTCAATAAAACTTTCGAATCTACAATAAAGTGGTCATCCTTCAGCTTTCGAACCATTGGAATTTCATCCAGGTCGAATTCATCCCGAATATCACCGACAATTTCTTCGAGAATATCTTCAACAGTTACCAAACCGGAAGTTCCGCCATATTCATCCATAAGTATGGCCATGTGGATCCGATCTTTTTGCATTTTTACTAGCAAATCATGGATAGGAATACTGTCTATCACACGGATGATCGGACGAAGATAATATTCAACTTTCTTTTGTGTGTGCTTATTTTGCGAAATCATATCAGTAAAGAGCTCTTTCACGTTAACCAAGCCAATTACATGGTCTTTATCACCATCAATAACAGGATATCGGGTAAATTTTTCTTCCGTCATCAGTTTTACGAAGGACTCAATTGTATCGTCTTTTGACATAGAAACAATTTCGGTACGTGGAACCATGATTTCTTTCGCAATTCTATCATCGAACTCAAAAATTTTATTAACATATTTGAATTCTGACTGGTTTATCTCTCCGTTTTTATAGCTTTCAGACAGGATCATTCTTAATTCTTCCTCAGTGTGTGCCAATTCATGCTCTGAAACAGGCTTTAGACCAAACATTCTTGTAATAATCCTGGCCGAACCGTTCAATGTCCAGATAAATGGGAACATGAGTTTATAAAAGAAAATTAGCGGCTTAGCTGTAAGCAAAGTAACGGCTTCTGCTTTCTGGATGGCAAGTGTCTTTGGTGCCAGTTCGCCAATTACCACATGCAGAAACGTTATCAAAGCAAATGCAAGCCCAAAGGAAAGAATCTGTGAAGCAGCAGCTGGAAAATTCAGAGCATCCATTACAGGGTGGATGATTCGCTCAATAGTAGGCTCACCAAGCCAGCCCAGTCCAAGGGCTGTTATTGTTATTCCCAGCTGGCAGGCTGACAAATATTCATCCAGGCTGGCAATAACCTTTCGTGCACTAATAGCGCGGCTGCTGCCTTCTTCAATCAGCTGGTCAATCCTTGTGCTTCTAACTTTTACAATTGCAAACTCCGAGGCTACGAAGAATCCCGTCAAAGCAATTAAAATGGCTATCAAAACCAAGTTTAATATGTCCAAATAGCTCCCTCAGCCCGCTATGGAAATGCGGGTAAGGAGTCACCTCCCAAGGTATTTAATTTTATTATATTCCTGCTCTTTTTAGTGACGCAAACAAATCTGTAAAACCTTTAATCTTTTGTTCTAAATAAATGAAAGACTAGCTTGGATGGAGCAGCAGGTATACCCGCAATTGCTTTCCCATCCAGAGAAGTTTAGCAGCCGTAACGGCCTGTTATTCTGCGTTTTTCTGAAATTGCCTTTCAATACCCCATCCAATCACCTCAGTCTTTGTTATAGTAAATACTTTAATTATAAAAAACCATACACTCAGCGTCAAACCGACAGTTTTCCATAAATGCTTATTATTTCATTTATATGGATGTTAATAACCTTATATTAGCGTTTTTTAAACATATTCTCCTGATTCCTCCAAAATGGGGAAAAAGTTTCTTAATTTTTCAAGCCGGGATGTAGTAGAATAATAAGAACCTTTACTAAAACACCAGAAGATTGGGAATTATTCAATCGTTCCTTAGTGAAATTTTGCGTTTTCGGGTTTTGTTTTGTGAAAAATCGGGAAAAAGAATAATAAATTATGTACATATATGAAGCAGGCAGGCAGTAGGTACGAACACTTTCCTATAAATTCTCTTGAGGTGAGCATGGTGGATAGTCAAATAATTATGGAATTTCAAAATAAAGGAATAAAGATCGAAAAAACAAAGTCCAGACATGAGGTATTTTCTAATCTATTCCGTTCTAATCCATCATTACTTGGATTTCAGGCTAATTCATTAACAGAGAGGTTAAACGATTTAAAGGGTGTAGATGTTAAACTTACTGAGTTTTAATAAATATATGGTTAAAGAGGAGGTGCGAAAAGCGCCTTTTTTTATGCCTTAATATTGAAATGCTATTTTAGAAAAGAAAGACTTACTTTCATTAAGCAGACATATACTTGTACTAATGCATATAGGCGGATATGGTGCAAATAGATAATAAGGAGTATGTTATGAAAGAACTGATAAGTGAAATTTTGAGTATTTTAACAGACTTAGGGTATCTAGGGATTTCCATTGGGTTAATGATCGAAATTCTCCCAAGTGAAATTGTGCTGGCATACGGGGGATATTTAATTTCTTTGGGGAAAATCCATTTTGCTGGAGCGATTGTTGCAGGAGTGGCTGGCGGAACTTTAGCTCAATTGTTCCTTTATTGGGCAGGTTATTATGGAGGCCGCCCATTTCTTGAGAAATATGGGAAGTACATATTTCTCAACTCCCGCCATCTTGATATTGCAGAACAATGGTTCCAAAAATATGGAGCTGGAGTTATTTTCAGTGCAAGATTTATCCCGGTTGTAAGACATGCCATTTCTATACCGGCTGGAATCGCCAAAATGCCTGCATCGACTTTTATCGCTTATACGGTTTCAGCAATGGTACCCTGGACGATTTTCTTCTTATACCTTGGTACAATTCTAGGGACAAATTGGGGTTCGATTAAAGAAACGGCTGCTCCATTTTTGTCAATTTTCATCTTAGCGGCATTTGGAGGAGGAATTTTTTATATTATCCGGAAAAAAAATCAAGAACCGCCAATAGTAACAATTCCTCGAAAAAAGTAAATTTCCTTGCAAGGATATTCACAAGAAATAAACTATCGTATTTAGTCTGTGCTTTTTAATATGGCAAGAAGAAAAAAGCTGTAAAACTTGCCTTTCCGAATACATAAATTCACTAGGGAAAATGAAAACTCCTTCAAATTAACCCGAAATAATACAATGTTAGGTAAGATCGCAACTGTAAGTTTTTCTTGTCACTGAGGCAAATAAATAGTATATTCAATCTTGTTAAGAGAAAAATCAAATAGTTCCACAAGGGGAGCCTGCAAGGCTGAGAGTGAACGTGCGAGTTCTGACCCTCTGAACCTGTTAGTTAATGCTAACGTAGGGATGTGGTTTTGGATAGCAGCATTGCCCGACAGTCCATTACCGTCCCGGCGATGTTTTTTTGCGTTGTTGGGAAAGAATTCACGTTGCTTCAAGGAATAGCCGGCCTCCCTGCCAAAAAGGGGGAAAAGAAATTGAATAAGAAAACATTATTTTTGGTTGAAGTCGCAGTTTTTGCGGCACTTGCATTTTTGCTTGATCTTGCGTCCAATTTCATATTTTCAAGAATTTGGCCGCAGGGTGGATCGGTATCAATTGCAATGGTTCCTATCTTTCTAATAGCATTTCGCTGGGGGATCAAAGGCGGAGTACTGACAGGATTACTGCTCGGTATGCTGCAGATGATAAGCAATCCTTCCATTTATCACCCAGTACAGGGCTTCATTGATTATTTCCTTGCTTTTTCCGTAGTCGGCGTAGCGGGCGTTTTTGCAGGACAGGTGAGTAATGCTTATGCTGATGATGCAAAAACCAAAGGAATGAGCTATGCAATTGCGGGTATTTTCGCTGGTAGCCTGCTGAGATTTCTTTGTCATTTTTATACAGGAATTGTTTTCTTCGGCACGTATGCTCCTAAAGGCCAGCCTGTAGCGCTATATTCACTTGTATATAATGGAACCTATATGCTTGGCAGCTTTGTTCTTTCTGCAGTAGTTGTTGTGATGTTATATGCAGCAGCATCCCGGGTACTAGTTAGAAAAGCATACTAAGTGAATGCAGCTGCTAAAAGCAGAAGTGCCAGTAATTAGTTTTTAGAGAAATCGCTGAGTTACCAAACCCTTCGTCCTGAAGGTTTCAGACTGTAGGAAAACTCGATGAAAATCGAGCTTGCCTACAGTTTTTTTATTGTCCTCTTAATGGGGTTTGTTGATTTCCGTTCCAGGCACTTAGCTTTCCTCGGGGCGGGCGGTCAACCTCCTCATCGCATGCACCTGTGGGGTCTCACCTGTCCCGCTGCTCCCGCAGGACGTAAGCAACCTCGAATAAACACCGCACGAAGGAAATGGGAATGGATTTTCGAGGATTTCGCGCCTTCCACTCCAATCATCCGGTTTTCAAACGCTGCTATGGAACGTTCCTAAAATCTATTTTAAAATGGGTACTTAAAATGATTGTGGTGACGAAGATGCTTTCGAAAAACAATCCTATCGTGCGAGATCAATTAGAGATGGTTACTTTAGACCAGCTTGTCCCTCAGGACCATATGGTCAGTAAGATGGAAGCAGCCCTTGACTTCTCATTTATCTATAACTTGGTGAAGGATGTCTATTTGATAGCAATATATTGCACGAAATAAAGCCACAGCTTTGTGAGGACGTGGGGCAGGCCGGTGTTCAGCCAGGATGAAGGTTGTACCATGGTTTTAGTTACAGCACTGCTAAATTAGCCGTTCGTCCCTTATAGGGAGCTTGGACTTTTCTTACGGATGAAAAGATAATCTTTATATATTCTAAAAAGTACCAATCCTTATGTTTAAGATTGGTTAGCATTGGTTATCTATAAAACAATATGGTTTTTAAAGGAGGAATTGCATTGTCAGAGCAAGGGCATGTAGTGAAGAAAAACGGTGAAATGGATACAGGTATGGTTGAAGATGCGCTCAAGCGTATTGATCCTGAACGTGTGGATGATATCCTTGAAAGCTTTGGGCAATTTAAATCGTATTTAAAGCACCGGCTGGACCTTGGGAAGAAAATTGGCTTGAATGAGGAACAGCTTGCCAAAACAGCCGAAAAAATCGCAAATTATCTAGCGGATCATGTGGATCCGAAAAATCGGGAAGAAAAGCTGCTGCAGGAATTATGGAAAGTGGGGGATCAAGAAGAACAGCATAAGCTTGCACATATGCTGGTTAAGCTTGTGGAAAACGAATAAGATTAAAGTTTTCCGTACATGAACTAAATATGATAATAAAAAAGGTCCTGGCCGGTCGTTTCTTTAGACAGTCCGGCTAGAACCTTTTACTGGAAGATTATAGTTATTTTTATCATTTATCGGTTGTTCTTTATGTAATGGTTTTCATGAACATAGAACAGGAAGACCCATCAGAATTGGGCCAGCCTGTTCTATTATTATTTAGCAACAAGTACGTGGCAGTGGGATTCTTTTGCCACTGAGGAGCTCACAGATCCTAGAAAGAGTTTTTTAAGGCCGCTTTTTCCGCTATTTCCTACGATTATTAAATCAGCATCTGTCTGTTTTGCGAAACTGCAAATGCTTTCAACCGGGTTCCCTTCCAGAATTTCAAAGTTCCCTTTCACATGGTTCGAAGATAAAATCTCTCTTGCTCTCGTTTCAGCCATGGAAGAACTGTTCCGGACAATACTATGTGTTGAATCATTTGGAGAAAGATTGTTTCTTTCAATGGCAATCGGCTGGATCTGACTGGTATCAACATACATTGCGTCGTTTGAAAAGCCTGCCACTCTTGCCTCGCCAATCGGAACATTCTCCACTTTTTCATTAAATACATGAACGACTGTCAGCTCGGCATCGGGTAAAGATTTAACTAGCCTGCAGGCTAAATCCACTGCTTCTTTACCTCCCTCACTTCCGTCAAAGGCGGCGATAATATGCTTTAGTTCCTTTACCATCATCTCATCTCCTTTTTTAGAATGAATTCAGCCCTTCAGATTTTAAAAGATTGTCTTTGGAGGAAAATAAAGCCTCGGCATATAGAGAAAGGAACTCAGAAACTATAAATCCTAGCAAGGCAGCTATGTGAGGTATGCTAATGCCTGCGTCGCCTCGGAGCGATGATATAAGTGGTTTAATTTACAACACTGGCAAAATTAGCTTTCCGTCTGCTGTCAGAGCGCTGCCTTCTTGAGGCTAATATAATTTTTGAGGCTAATATAATTATAATGTTTTACCCAATAATTCTAGAAATTATCCATAACGTTCCCACAAGCATTTAAAAGTTATTGAATTAGACGATAAAACACGGCAAAAGAAATCGTTTATATGTATAAACAGAGTTCTAAAAAACAGGGTAAGCGTCCATATAACAAAAGGCTTTTAAAGGCTGCTTCCTATCAGTACATAAAAAAATATCCGGGTTTATATACAAGAAATAAAAAGAGGTACCCCTCCTTTTTAGATGGAAGGGGTGCCTCTTTTTGCTTTCACAAAAAATTATTTCGTACTGGTCCGGCTAAAGGATCAGGCCGCTGCTCACGCAAAAAAATATATCTAGTTGTGCTTTCAAAAATTTCATAGGGAAAAGTGTTAACTTGCTTAAAGCGGGGTATATAAAACACATTGGGCCTTACATACTAGGTATATGGATAATTGTAGCCAGTGAAAGACTTGAATAGGGGGATCATATGGACGGGCTGTTTCGCATTATGGCAAGTTATTTCAGGCCTAGAAAAATACTTAAGACAGGTATTATTTTATTTTCAAGCATCACCTTAATTGCGGTAGCTTTTTTAAACTTTATTGAACCTGAAACGGACATAAGCAATTTAAAAACCGGACTGGAGAAGCCAACGGAAATTTACGATGCGGAAGGAAAGCTGGCTAGTAAAATCTCAGCCAATAAAACAGAAGGAGTTGCGATCGAGCAGATTCCCAAAGAAGTTATTAATGCCGTGCTGGCTATCGAGGATCACCGGTTTTATGATCATGGCGGCATAGATTACAAAGGCATCATGAGAGCATTTTATACAAACCTTAAAGCAGGGGGGATTGTGCAGGGGGGGAGTACGATAACCCAGCAGCTAACTAAAACCGCATTGCTTGAAACAGATCGTACCTATAAAAGGAAAGTGGAAGAATTTTTTCTCGCCCGTGAGGTAGAAAAAGAATTTACTAAAGATGAGATATTAGAAATGTATTTGAATCAGATTTATTTCGGTCATGGTGCCTGGGGAATTCAAAAGGCATCCAGAATCTATTTTGGCAAAGAAGTGGGTGATATTTCACTTTCGGAAGCAGCTCTGCTTGCAGGGCTTATTAAGGCACCTTCCACCCTGGATCCTTTTAGCAATTATGAGAAAGCGGTAGAGCGAAGAGATTCAGTCCTCAGCAAAATGAAATCATACCAATTTATAACGAATGAGGAATATGAAGCTGCTGCCACCGAAAAAATTGCATTGAATAATGATGAAAGCGGGGACCCATATAAAGGAAAGTTCCCTTACTATGTTGATTATGTTTTAACAGAAGCATCAAAGAAATACAATATTGAGCTGGACAAACTGCT
Organism: Bacillus sp. M6-12; assembly: GCF_002860285.1. Lineage (GTDB taxonomy): Bacteria > Bacillota > Bacilli > Bacillales > DSM-1321 > Peribacillus. The sequence continues at coordinate 77,712 of NZ_PGVF01000008.1, read as the reverse complement.
GACCGGTGGCTATAAAGTTTACACTAGCCTTGATCAGAAGATGCAGCAGGCTACTGAAGAAGTATATAAAGAGGATGCTAATTTTCCAAAAGGGACAAATGACGAGAAGACCGTTCAAAGCGGGACTGTCCTGGTTGACCCGAAAACCGGAGGCATTAAAGCGCTGGTTGGCGGAAGAGGAGAGCATCAGCTTCTAGGATATAACCGGGCAACACAGCTGAAAGCACCACCGGGTTCGACGATGAAACCACTCGCCGTTTTTACACCGGCTCTGGAGGAGGGATACGAACCAGGCTCAATGTTGAAGGATGAAAAAATGGATTTTGGCGGTTATGAACCTGAAAACATTAACGACCAGTACCAGGGTGAGGTTCCGCTTTATGAGGCACTAATGAAGTCGATGAATGTTCCAACTGTCTGGCTGCTAAATGAAATTGGAATTCAAAAAGGACTGGATGCTGCCCAAAGGTTTGGGATTCCATTGGCAGAGGAAGACAGAAGGCTCGGCCTTGCACTCGGTGGCCTGGAGGATGGAGTTGCCCCTATTCACATGGCCGGAGCTTTCTCGGCATTTGCGAATGGCGGGGAACGAATTGAACCTCATGCAATTGTAAAGATTGTAGATTCAGCCGGAAATGAGGTTGCTGCCTGGAAAGAGAAAAAAACAAAGGTAACCTCTAAAAGTGTTGCCAAAAAGATGATTGCGTTGCTTCTTGGCGTTGTTGAGAAAGGTACAGGCAAAAACGCCCAGGTAGCGGGGTGGGAAATTGCCGGAAAAACCGGATCTACTCAGGTCCCTTTTGAAGGCTATGAACACGGAGTCAAAGACCAGTGGTTCGTAGGATTTACTCCTTCATTGGTAGGTGCAGTTTGGGCCGGTTACGATAAGACAGATAAGAAAAGTTATCTGACCTCAACCAGCAGTACGGGCGCAGCCAAATTATTTCAACGAATAATGGACAAGGCTCTTGAGGGCCAAGAACCAGAATCGTTTAATGTTCCAGATATTGAGACTATAATAAGGGATCATGAAAAGGCTGAAAAGGAAAGAGAAAGGGAAAAATTCTGGAATGATCAAAAGCAAAAGGTAAAAAAGGGCTGGGAAAAATTCAAAGGGAGCCTTAAAAAGGAAGATAGCCAAAAACAAGAGCCGGAAGCTGAAGCACATGTGGAAAGTACAGATATTCCAGCTAAAACAGAGGGAAGTGTCCCTAACGAAACGCCTCCGGTAAATACACAACCAGCTGAAGACACGAATGAAGGAGAAAAAGAAGAAAAGGAACCAATAAAGAGAGAAGAAAAGCCGGAAAAAAAACCTAAGGAAAAACCAAAAACGGAGCCGCCAGCACCTGACCCGCCGCCGGCTGAACCACCTCCGGCAGAACCCGATGGAGAAAAGGAACCCCCTCCTGAACCACCGGAGGAAGGTGGAGAAACAGGACAAACAGGACAAACAGATGAAGGGGAGGGCAATACGGCAACTCAATAAATTATTTGGCGGGCTATCCTTTTGGAAAATTCGTCTGGTAACGCTTGGATTATTTAATGTCCAGGCGTTTTTTTATGGATATTCTGTAACCTTTAGGAGATTAAAACGTCAAAGTAGTTGAAGCAAAGGAGGCAGAGTAATGAAAAAGTTTATTGCAGGGCTATTATTCCTTTTGATAGCCGGTTTTTCAGGATTTGCAGAAGCAGCTGGGTCACAAGACATGGATCCCATCCACCAATTTGAGAAAATTGAAAATAACACATTACAGCAAGATGAAAAAGCATTTATTGACTATGTTAAAAAGACCCCTGGAATCCATCAGTACGGCAATCTTTATGTAGTTGCACTCGGCCCTCAGCCTAGTGCAGGATATGGTATTGAGCTAACCGGTCAGGTACAGTCCTGGGAGAAGTATAATGTTTATTTTACAAAAACACTTCCAAAGCCTGGCCAAATGTACGCAAAAGTTGTTACTTATCCGTATATTGCTGCGAGATGGGATGGAGTTCCATATACCAGTCTCAGCATTTTGGATGAAAAGACAAAAAAGCCGTTTTTACAACAGGCCAAATCTCCATTTCTCTTTAAGGAAGGCAGAACGATTACTGACTTGAAAAAGGGGTGGGTTGTTGACTTCACCACCAGATTAAATGAAAAGACACTGAAAAACTTTGATGTAACAATTGAAAATGTTTTAAAAGGCAAGCGTCACCCCGCTTCGCTGGATGTGCAGATAAAGAATAAGGTTATCAGGATTAATCCCGCTTCTTCTTACGAGAAGAACTCGTTATACTTTCTGAAAGTTAGAGATAAGCAGCAGGGAACAGAAACTATAGTTCCTTTTAAAACGATTGAATTCTTAAATAAGATAACTTTAACCTATGATTTTTCAAAGGGTCTTCAGGGCTGGACCGGAGATTTCGCAGATCTTCCTGAGAACTATGAAAAAGGCTCATTTGAGCTGGAATTTGGGCATATGCCAATCCCATTGGGAAATACAAGGCTGGAGAATGCATTAATGCTTTCAGGCCACAATCGAAGCGACGATTTATTTATGTTTGCAAAGAAAAAAATCGGTCAGGAAGCAGGGCTTCTCCCCAGCACGAGCTATGAGGTTGGAATCGTATTAGACTTATATACCAATGCGGATCCGGGGTTAATAGGTATAGGAGGGGCACCGGGGGAAAGTGTGTATATTAAGGCGGGCGCTTCTTCTGATGAACCTAAACCCATCTTGAATAATAACGATTTAAGATTGAACATCGACAAGGGTGAACAGGCATCACCCGGAAAAAATGCAATCGTAATCGGCAATGCCGCAAAAGAAACAGAATCCCAAGCTAAATATGATAAAAAAACATTAAAAAGTACTGAGAAGATCATTGCCAAAACTAACAGCCAGGGTGAGCTTTGGCTGATGTTTGGATCAGATTCAGGGTTTGAAGGGAAAAGTACGTTATATTATAAAAAAGCCAGATTTACTTTAACAAAAAAATAGGCAGGATTTTTAAGGCTGATCAAACGGAGAAATGTTTGCCGCTGACAAAAATTGCAGGCGCCCTCCTAATGAGGACGCCTGCACAATTTTATTCCCGGAACACAAATATTTTCTGTCCGGCATAATTTGCAATCGTATAAAATCCTGTTCCCATCAGCACAGCCAAGTTATTTTTGGATATCAATTGAAAAGCTGCCATATACCTATCGATGTATTCAGCCATAAATTCACTTATTGAATAGGCTCCAAAGTAACAAATCAATATAACGGCAATAAACTTTGGGATGCCGGATTTTGCGGAAACTGAGCTGTGGAACGTAAATGAACGGTTAAGGAAAAAGCTTACAGCTGCGCCGATGCTATTTCCGATAAAGGTAGAAATCCAATAACTAAAACCGAGGGCATTCAAGAAAAAATATACAGCGGATAAACCAATGCAAGTATTAAATATACCAACCAGCAAGAAGCGGGTAAATGAATTAGTTTGTTTCAGGCATTTGACCTCTATCAATGGCGAAAAGCTCCTCTTCCGCTAGAGTTAAATTTTTGCGGTGCAGCGGCATGGGGATAGAATACGAATCAATATCGACAATAAACTTTGGACGCCGCTTGGATTCCTTGTATATTTTGCCGATATATTCCCCAATTAGTCCAATCGCGATAAGCTGAATTCCGCCTATCAGCCAGATAGAAATGATTAATGAGGTCCAGCCGGTGGCCGTATTGCCGGAGAACTTAAGGGCCAGGAAATAAATTCCAATTAGGACACTTACAAAAAAAGATGCCAGCCCAAGCAATAGTACAAACCGGATGGGGGTAACCGAGAAAGAAGTAATTCCATCAAAGGCAAAAGAAAGCATTTTCTTTAAAGGATACTTTGTTTCACCGGCCATCCTTTCCTTCCGCTCATAATAAACAGTAGCAGTCTGAAAGCCAATTAGCGGGACGATACCCCGCAAAAACATATTCACCTCATCAAAGCGCTCAAGCTCTTGAATTGCACGCCGGCTCATCAAGCGGAAATCCGCATGGTTGTATACAAGATTCACCCCCATATATTTCATTACCTTATAAAAGGACTCGGCTGTTGTTTTTTTGAAAAATGTATCTGTATTGCGTTTGCTGCGGACTCCATACACGATTTCATTTCCTTCAAGGAATTTTTGGACAAATAACGGTATTACATGAATATCATCCTGTAAATCCGCATCAATAGAAATCACGCAGTCAGAGCCCGTTTTTGCTGTAAATAAGCCTGCCAGAAGCGCATTTTGGTGGCCGCTGTTCCGTGCCAGCTTTAAGCCTTTTATCCGATCATTTTGTAAGCCTGCTCTATAGATGATAGACCAGGTATTATCCTTGCTGCCATCATCTACAAATAAAATTTTACTGGAATCCGCAACGATATTTTCTCGAATCATTTTCCCAACCAAGTGATTGAGCTGGCGGATCGTTTCCGGCAACATTTCTTCTTCATTATAGCAGGGAACAACTATCGTAAGAGTTGGTTCAATCATTTATGTATCCTCCTGGTGCAGTCCATTTAGCCTGTTTATAATGCTTTATATAAGTAAATTTTCCATGCTGCAGTTTTAGATGTGAATATTTTTTCAAGACTGAGATTATTTTCACCAGCATTTTCGATAGGCAGCGCGGCGAGGAAATAGGAACCTCCAAGCTGTTTAAAGGGCTCTGTATTCAGCTGGAGATGTTTCAGCTTTTTCCTGGAATTCTTTTTTATCATATAATGCTTGCCGAGCTCATCGGTAAAAATGTAGCAGCGTCCGCCCCATTCATCAAAGTAGGTGCGAATGGTTTTATTTTTTGCCAACTCCTGTTCAATTATTTTCCGAAATTTATATTTGTAGCTTAAAGGATAGAAATTATTATAGGTATCAAGTGTATAAAAACCATTGTACTGCGCGATGGCAGGGTGGATTCCAATACTTGCAACACGGTAATCCCTCTGTGGCAGCCCGATATGTTCCTTAACCTCCGTGAAAAGGTCTTCAGCGTAAAACTCTTGAACTGTTGGTTTATTTCTGTAAATGATCTCATCATTAAAAGCAAACAGGACAATGATTTGCGCAGCCAAAAAAAATATAACCAGCTGTTTGCGGCCGATCATTTGCTCCCAGAGGATCTTCAAGGCAAGGGCAAAGCTTGCATAGATAACCAGTGGCCGAAGGAAATGGAAACGGGCAAAGTTAAAGGTGTCCAAAATATGAAACCGCTCAGTTAAGGGAAGCCAGCCCTTATAAAACCAGAAAGCGTACCAGGCAGAAAGCAGGAAATTAAGGACAAATAAGAAAAAAAACGTTTTTTCACTTCTCCAGAGCCCTTTTTTTACTATTGCATATAAGGCGAAAATAAGTGTTAGGAGTATAAAGAGCCCATGGACGGTCATTACATGTGTATGGCCAAGGATAAAATTTTTGAAGGTCAGCCGAATGGCGCTCGCTAAAGTTAGGCGGGCATGAAAATATTCATCCCGGCTGGTTGGGTCTGTAGCGAACAGCAGCGAATAAACCAGCCGATATTCGACAATCAAAAAGACAATTCCCATATAGATGATAGAAATTAAAAATTTAAGATTCCATCCTTTTCCTCGCAGGGCATCTGTCACCCAGAAGATTCCCATAGCAGTGAGAAAAAAGAAAAAACCGAGTACAATGCTGGAATAAAACGGAAGCAGAGTAAGCGCCAAATAAGTTTTCCATGAATAATTACCCTGTCTAATATGTAAAAAAGCCCAAAGAGCAAGCGGCATTCCTAGCGTGCTCAGCATGCCGGAAGGCCAAAAGGGAGTAAGGGCAAAGGCCAGTGCAGGCCAAACGCGGATTGCGGTCATTTCTTTCTTTTGAATAAAATGGTCTTTCAGGAGAAGGTACATTCCTATAAAAGCAACAACTCTTGAAATGGCCTGGCTTAATGAATAAGCAATCATCGGGGAAAAAAGGGCATATAGCCAAACGATCCCTGTCAACTCTGAGCCGAATGCATTCCGCGGAAGGCCATTAATGATTTGAGGAATGGCAGCTTCGAGCCCGCCTGCCAGCTGGCCGCTTTTAGCCAGCACTTTATACCAGGCAATATTTGAATCTAAATTGTCATGAACACGGATATGGGCGTTTTCCCCTAAAATAAATAACGGAGAAAGATAGACCGCCAACAGAAGAAAAGCAAATATTACATGCCTTTGCTCATTTTTATGCAGTAACAATTCATCCACCCCGCACAAATAAATTCAAATTAATAGGATGATTATAATGTTTGCTTTATAACAGAATATATTCTTAAAATGGCCTTTTTCATCCTTTAAAGCTAGTTCTTAAGAAAGGGCAGACAATAAAAAACCATGCCCGGATCCGGGCATGGTTAACCTCAACGCGTATTGGAGGGATAGTTTAAATTCGAACTGTATCAGTAGGATTTACGAAATAAGTCTGTCTGACTCCGGCAGACTGGAAGTGACCCTGGAAGCTTACTTTCAGATCCTCCAATTTTTGCTGAACTTGTTTTCCTTCAACAATGATTTTTATTAAAGAATCTTCTTCAATTGTAAGCATAAAGGAAACAAGTTTGGAAAGCTTGCCTGCATCAATAATTTTGTGGTTGCACATGAAATAAATATTTCCTTCGAATCCCCTGATGCTTTGATATAATGAAAGAATGCCTGTCATAGTCAGTCTAGACTGAACTGTTACATCGGATGAAATAATTTCGTACATTTTGTTTTCTCCTTCCAGGTATTATATATTAAAGGTTCGTTTGTGTTGTTGTTTGATAGTTCATATTTACCCGGTAAGGAGCCTTTGAAACATTTATTAATGAATTGGAATATTATATTAAAAAAGCAAAGTTTTAAGGAATTCGTACATGTACATATATTGACGGAAGCGGTGTGGGAGGCATATAAAAAACAGAACGCCTGAACTGCAATTAGCTGTTTCTGCTATTGGCAGGTTACGAGTCAAAGGAAGGTTTGAATAAGATACGAGCATTTACAGCATTCTTAGGCCAAGGAATAAAAACACTATGATTACTTAAGCTTATATCCCAAGCTTACTCATCCAGGGAAGGCCGGAGAAAGATACCGAAACATCGAAACACTTATCCAAACATACTCACAAATTACAAAATGTAAAAGATGAGAATGAGGAGAAACAAAATGAAAAAACTATTTACAGTTTTCCGCAATGGTAATTTTTCGAGATTATTTTTTGCTGCCACGGCATCTCAGATGGGCAGCAGCATTGGTATTACAGCTTTTATGTTTTATTTACTTGACCGCTTTTCTGAACAGCCTTCCTATGCAACTATTACCGAGCTAATGTATTCACTCCCGATGCTGGCTGTATTTTTTTTAGTAGGAGTATTTGCAGACCGCTTTGACAGGCAAAAGGTTGCTTTATATAGCGATGTCATTTGCACAGTATTATCACTGATTTTAGCTGCTGCCATCTTTATAGACTGGATTCCGCTTGTATTTGCTCTTTTGTTTTTGAGGAGCGCGGTACAAAAGTTCTTCCATCCATCTGAATCAGCAATTATCCAGGGAATATTAACAAAAGAAGAATATACTTCTGCTGCCGGGCTGAACCAGCTTGTTTCAAGCTTATTCATGCTGTTCGGAAATGGGCTGGGTGTCTTTTTTTATTGGCAATTTGGAATTATTGGGGCGGTTCTTATTGATACAGCAAGCTTTATCATTAGCGGCCTCCTTATCAGGTCCTGCACTCTCCCCGAAAAAATCAGGAAACCGAATGGAGACCATTCGATTCATACATTAAATCTTTCTACAGTTTTTAAAGAGTTCAAGATAGGCTTAGATTATATCTTACATTACAAACTGCTGCTGACACTGCTATATGGTTTTATATTTTTTGGGATTATCAATGCCGGTTTTTCAGTGATGCCCATTTTTATTCTGAAATACAAGCTGCAGCCCGTAAAATATGAGGAATATATGGTTGTTTTTGGTATTGTGTTTGGGATCGGTGTTCTGCTTGGAAGTATAGCAGCTTCAGTCTTTGCCCAAAAAATAAAGTTATATTGGCTCTTAGTGTTTGGTTTATTTATGACAGGGCTTTGTATAGGGCTCTCATCTACAACCGATTCAACGGTGGTCTTTTTTAGTTTAATTTTCGGTTCAGCGGTTTCATTGCCGCTCGTAAACGTTGCTCTTGGAGGCTGGATGCCCATCATTGTCGATCCGAAGATGATGGGCCGCGTGCAGGGGTGGACTGGTCCGCTGCAGATGCTTTCCCAATCCATCACCTTAGCTTTTATTGCCGCAGGCTTTCCAAAGATTCTTACAATTGAAGGCTTGTACTGGATCGTTGGTGGCTGTATGATGGCAATTAGTTTGTTTTATCTGCTTGTCCTGCCAAAGTATCTTCATCAGCAAAGGCAGCCGGACCAGGCGACAGTATCATAGATAACTGCTCAGCTGATCCATCCCCTGTATGCTCAAAGAGCGGCAGGGGTTTTATTTTATATGGAGAAAGGCCGGATCTGCGCTGATCGTTTGGATAAAAAAACTAATTAAAATTAAAATGTAAAAATCACTTAGGTATCTCTATTGCGGTTTTTTGTTAATTTAATGAAAAAAAGACGATGCCTTAGCTTAAAGCATCGTATCTATTTATAAAATATAACTATGAAATATTCGGTATGAACACAACTAATTAAGATTCCTGTCCTTTTCTTGTTAAAAGCAAGTAAACGATTGAATTTGTCGCAGGTCTATCCCGAAATAAACCCAGTTGAATCCAGTCCAACGATATCCTGAGACAGAGTTTCGGCCTACAAAAGTTGGATAAAACCAAAATTGTTCAAAACCTCTCAGCCATACATATGTGTAACTGAATAAACATCCTGCAATACCGCCTGGGTCAACTGCATACGCTTCTACTTGTTGTGGAGGAACAAAAGATGGCGGCGGGGAAGTTGGCGGTTCAGCCGCTGAACCTTCCCCCGGCAGTGCCAACGGAGGCGGACCGACCAATTGTCTATAATTGGGGGCCGCATAGTAATAATTTTCCTCTTGGAATGGAGGTGAATATAAAGAAGCTTCATGACTATTTGGATAGTTATAATATAGAGACAGGTGACCAGGATACATAAAATGCACTCCTTTTCTTTTTAATCTCACATCATCCTATTCTTTAGTCATTACATATCAACTTGTACTTCTATAAATGTGTATTCACCTATAAAACAGTTATTTCCTGGTGAAACTTCTTGCAGACCTTACAAAGTTGCAGCTCTTTCAATCTGTTGAATCTTCTTACCATTACCTTTCAGAATGTTATCTTGACTTTATGGTGTCATATAGGTATTGACCTGCATATGTTACACAAAGCAGTTGCCAAGTGTATATAAGGGGGAGTTATTTGTACAGGCAATTTCAAGAACAAACGAAGGGGAACTATACCTATTCCGGTAGCGTAGTGTTGCTAGACATGAAGCAAGGTGACGTTACAGGTGACGGTATAATGGATTTCGTCTATTTATATGGAAGAAAAAATGTTGAAACCGAAATCTTCGCGGATCTTATCACACTCGTAATTCGAGATGGGCGTTCTAACCAGATTTCAGCAATTAATCTCCAAAATAATTCAGGATATAATGCTAAGCTTTTCCTTGGGGATTTTTCCAAAGATAATATATTAGATATTTTGGTAAGTATTGAATCGGGAGGAAGCGGGGGGTACGGTATTTTCTATATTTACTCCTTCAGAAATAATATTCCTCGCCTATTGTTTGATTTTGAAAAATATAATAATAGCTATACTTTCAAAGTCGATTATGAAAATCTTTATAAAGTAAGTGTAGGAAGTCCTTCATTAGATGTTGTTTTCACCCTTGATATTAGTTATAAAGGCTATGAGTACCTTTCACTGCTTTACGATGAAAATGGCAAATTAAAACAGCCCGTCAAAGGCGAGGTTCTTGCTGCAGGTGCTTTATATCCCATTATTACAAATTCAAAAAGCATGAGTTATGATTTGCTTATTTTTCAACGTATTATCGGTATTTCTAACTCGGACACATTAGGATATGTTGAAAACCTCTTAACATGGAATGGTGCTCAATTTATTTCAGCAAGGTTGGCAGCAGCGATACTGGGAACAAAGTTATTTAGTGCTACTAATGTCGAAATATAAAGCTCGTATTATGCATTTATCCTTGTAAAGCAATGGCGATGGCAAAGTTTTATTCTTTTCATGGAACTGAAACTATGATTATTGATTTTTTTACAGGTCAAAATGGTGGAGGAGAAGGCTGGTATAAATTAATATCTGCAGAAAATGGGATCGGGAGCATTAGCCAATTACGCGGTGGCACCCGCAACTTACTTTGTAGATCATGTAATGGGGGCTGCAGGAGATCGCGTAACATACTCAAATAATATTAACCAATGGGCAACTTTTTTCAAGAAACCCAGGCGAACCTAGATCTAATTGTTATTTATGGAACTTCCGCAAAAAGTATCCCCGCCCAAACCACACCCTATAGAATAATCAATCGTCTTGTGTGAAGGACTGGTATCATAATATTAATTTTCCTTTCTTTACTAAATAAAATATAAGGAGAGATAAACTTTGCAAATTCCTCGTCAAACTAGCGTTACTTTGCCTTTTCCATCAAGGTGGGGTATTCATGCTGCTGTGGGTGGCAGACCCGTCGTTTATGGCATATTTAACATAAACTCTGTTACAGGTAACAGGGTAGTTGGAACAGTTAATTTTCGCGGTAGGGATATTCCAATTAATGGGTATTGGGATGAAAACACCAAACAACTAAGAGTTGATTCACCTTATGCCACATATTCTGGGCATTTAACTATTTTTGATGATCCCTCGATTAGAATTCGACATTATATTTTAACTGGACGGCTTACAATGAAGCCTCCCTCTTTACAAGCGGGTCAGTATGGAACTTGGGTTGCTACAACTGACACAGTTCTTGCAGGAGCTCCTATTAGTAGTGGTGTCTTGCCCCCTGTTGGAGTCTTTTTAACTTCAGACCTGCTTAAAGGGGCAGTCGGGCGTTAAATAGACGGATTTTCGTTATTTGACTCGCATACAAATCAAGTTAACATAATTGTGCATACGCGCACTCAAATAAGCCCTCAGAATTGAGGGCTTCCGAATAAAGCCTAATATCCTTTTTGTGCTAAATTTCCATTTGTTTTTGATTATTTCCATACATAGATTAGGATTTAAAACTCTTAAAAGTTTTTTGTAAATTATTTTAGAAAATAATGAACGATTACTATACCTTGATCGTCTTAACGGTAAAAGACCACAGAAATGCTGGGATGTAAAAAGCAAAGGAAGAGTAGGGAGGTTAGCATATGGAAGAAAAGAAATTGATTGAAAGCGCCAAACAGGGGGATGACCTTGCCTTTGCCCTGCTTTTTCAGGACAGCTACCAGCTGCTGGTCAAATATTTAATTAAAATCACATTCAGCTACGAGGCTGCGGAAGACCTTGCACAAGACACTATGGCCAAGGCATTGGAAAAAATTCAGCACTTTAATGGAACATCTAAGTTTTCTACCTGGCTGATATCGATTGCCACCAATTTATTTATTGATATGACCCGGAAACAGAAAAGAGAAATACGGTTTAAAGAACAGGAACAGTCCATCCGTAAGCTGAAATGGCAGATGCAGACATCCGATGAGGATTGGATGGATACGATTGAAGCCTTAGGGAAATTGACCGAAGAAATACGGATTCCAATCATTTTGAAGCATTATTATGGATATTCATATGCCGAAATAGGCAAAATGCTGAACATTGCTGAAGGTACGGTAAAATCAAGGGTCCATAATGGAATCATAGCGGTAAGAAAGGAGCTGAGGCTTGATGAAGAAGATAGTAAAAATCGAAGAAGCACAAAGTAAAGAGACTAAAAATGCTATAGAGAAAATAAAGCAGGGTTTAAGCCATCTTGATGATCACGGTAAAGTGTTCACTCCTGATTTATCAGCGATTCAAGCAAAAATAGCAGAACAGCGGGAGCTCGCGGCAAGGAAATGGCGGCGTGAGATTAAACTGTTTTGTCTCATTGCAGCTGCAATCCTGTCGGTTTTGTTAATTGCTCTATATGAAAATCCGCTTGTTTTTGCGGCTGTTCAAGGAATATCAGCAGGCTCCATTATTGCCGTTACTATTTTCAAGTATGTTAAACAGAAGGTGAAGGAAACATGACTCGGACCGAACTGATGACGCTTCCCTTTGTCGCCTTGATTTTGTTAGCACAAAGTGTCTTTCTGTTCATAAATGCCAAAAAACACGGCCACAACTACTGGCTCTGGGGAATTCTAGGCTTGGTTCAAGCTCCTGTTCCGACTATTATCTACATGTTATTTGTACGGAAAATAATGAAGAAAAAATGAGCAGCGGTTGCCTTGCCAGAGGCAGCTGATTTCATTCGCCAGAGCACTTGCTTTCAATCCTGCTATTCTGATTCTGGACGAAGCAACATCCAGTATTGATACTGAAACCGAGGCAATCATTCAGAAAGCCAAGGATATTTTAAAAAAGGGAAGAACAACGTTTATCATCGCTCACCGTCTTTCAACGATAAAAAACGCTGACCAGATTATTGTGCTTGATAAAGGGAGAATAGTTGAGCAGGGAAGCCATGATGAATTAATGTTACACAAAGGAAAGTATTATCAAATGTATCAGCTGCAGCAAGGCCGAAAGGACGGCCTTGCAGGATAAAAACCAAAGAAACCAGGCCGCCAGCCTGGTTTCTTTTCTGCATCGGAAATTGATATTGTTCATTAAATTTTCACATAGCCGTCAAAAAATATTACGTTTTAGTATCAGGAGAATGGATTTTTCTATGTTAATTTTACAGTAGAAGAAATATCAGGTATACATAGGAGGTATATCATATGGAAGAGCTATCTGTAACCTTAGCAATCGCAAGTTTAATGACTCTAGTATTTTATGTCGGATATACAATTTTCCACGCATAGTCCGTCGGTGTATCAAGTGAAGTCCTGTCCAAATGAAGGGCTGCAGACCCTGCTATTTCTGATGGCAGGGTCTTTAAACGTTCCGTGCATATTTATTGTATCTCAAAATATTTGTCTGTAATTTGGTTGGATATAAGGCTTGAAACTGGCACAATTTCTATATGCCTCTTTTTATATTCCGCCAGCGAATTGCTTATTCCAAGATAACAGTCTTTTCCCTTTACACCTACATGTCCTATTGCAACGGCATTACCTTTTCTTTCAATAATCTTTGCAAGCTTCATCATCTGTTTTGAAACATAAGGCACATTTGAAACATCATCAAGGAAAATATCGTTTTTTAGAACAGGTACACCTAACTCTTGGGCGATTTCAGGAAATTTTGTTTTCGGACTTGTGCCGCTGTCTACAATAAATAAATTCTTCTTTTTAACCACTTCAACGATGGCTCTGACAATCTCTTCATCCTCCACTATTAGAGATCCCATATGGTTGTTAATCCCTTTTGCGTAGGGTACACTATCAATTGCTTCTATTACCCGCTGTTTTACTTCTGCGGGGGTAAGGTCTGAGGTGATCGGTTTAGGGCCGAGCCAGGATCTTTTTCCTTTTTTCGGCTGCATCGGCAAATGTACAATTACTTCAAAGCCTTTTTCATGTGCCAGCATTGCATGAGATAGGGAATTCTCCGTAAATGGCATTACAGCAGCTGTGATTGGAATGTCCCCGCTTAAGAACTCATTAACACCACCGTTTCCCCCGCCAAAGTCATCAATAATGATTGCTGTTTTTAAATCCTTCATCAGCATCGCGTGAACAGAAGCTGAAGGGAACAGAAAAAGTGAAAAAGCAATTAGAAGAAACAGATTTTTTTTCAAAATTAACCTCCCTGGTATGCTTATATAAGTTTTTTATATTGTTTGTTTAACTCCAAATCAATATTCAGCCTGCTTCAGTTCTCAGTGTTTATTACCTTTTTCAAAAGGGAAAAGAACAGTAAACAAATATAGAAATGGAGGCAATATGATGAGTGGTTTATCAGATAAAGTAAAAGGCACTGTAAATAAAATTAAAGGTGAAACAAAAGACCAGATTGGAAATGCCTCTGGAAATAAAGAAATGCAGGCAGACGGCAAAAAGGACAAGATGAAAGGATCTTTTCAAAATACTATTGGGGAAGCCAAGGATATGCTAGATCCCGACAGGAATAACCGCTAACCAACGAAAAAAGTAAAAACAGGCCCTGATATTTCTTATAAAAAAGAAGTCAGGGTTTTTCACTGATTTCTTCTTATTGAACAGGGAGATAATTATAAACATAGGTAAAAATAAGGCTTTTCTTAAGATAAAGATGTTAGCTTCAGCGCCCAGCCCCAACGCACAGGACAGGGAATGCTTCGGCAGCGATACATCGCCATGAAACAAAGCCGCAGCTTTGTTTCGTAGCGCACTTAGCCGTTCTTCCTTCATCAGGGCGCATGCGCTTTTAAAAAGGAGGAGTAAAAGTGGATTACAGAATGGAAAAAGATACCATGGGCGAGATCCGTGTCCCTTTAGATAGATTCTGGGGGGCACAAACGGAAAGAAGCAGGATAAACTTCCGAATAGGCAAGGAGAAAATGCCTTTGGAGCTTATTTATGCCTATGCTCTTGTCAAAAAGGCAGCAGCGGTCACCAATTTTGAGCTGGGAACGTTGTCTGAAATAAAAAAGCAAGCCATTGTCACAGTTTGTGAAGAAATAATAAATGGATCGCTGGACAGCCATTTTCCGCTGGTGGTATGGCAAACCGGAAGCGGCACACAATCAAATATGAATATAAATGAGGTAATCGCGAACAAAGGGAATAAGTGGCTCGAGGAGAAAGGAAGTATAGAGCGGCTGCATCCTAATGATGATGTGAATAAATCACAAAGCTCCAATGATTCTTTTCCAACAGCGATGCATGTTGCTGCCTACCAGGCTGTACAGGTAAAGCTTATGCCTGTGCTAACCCAATTGCGGGACAGTCTGAAACAAAAGGAAGAGAAATATGCCGATTTAGTCAAAATTGGACGTACTCATCTGCAGGATGCTACCCCATTAACTCTTGGACAGGAAATCAGCGGATGGAGAGCCATGCTTGATAAAAATATGAGAATGATTCAGGAAAGCAGCCGGCATCTTTTGGATCTGGCTATTGGCGGAACTGCAGTTGGGACAGGAATTAATGCCCATCCTGAGTTCGGCAAAATAGCGGCTCAGTATATTAGTGCAGAAACAGGTTTTGATTTTCAAGCTTCCTCAAACCTTTTTCAGGCCCTGACCAGCCATGATGAAATCGTTCATGTTCATGGAGCACTAAAAGCATTGGCTGCGGATTTAATGAAAATTGCAAATGATGTAAGGTGGCTTGCAAGCGGTCCAAGAAGCGGGATCGGTGAATTGATTATTCCTGCGAATGAACCGGGCAGTTCCATCATGCCTGGAAAAGTGAATCCCACGCAAAGCGAAGCATTAACAATGATAACAGCTCAAGTTTTTGGAAATGATACAACTATTTCCTTTGCGGCAAGCCAGGGGAACTTTGAATTAAATGTATTTAAGCCGGTCATTATTTATAATTTCCTTCAAACAGTACAACTTCTTGCTGACGGAATGAGTTCCTTTGATGAAAAGTGCATAAAAGGCCTAGAGGCCAAAGAATCGAATATCAATGACAACGTAACTCGGTCGCTTATGCTTGTTACAGCTTTGAATGATTATATTGGATACGAGAAAGCAGCAGAAATTGCAAAAAAAGCGCACAATGAAAATACTACATTAAAAGAAAGCGCAATGTCACTTGGATATGTTACAGAGGAGCAGTTTAACTTATGGGTTGACCCGGCAAAAATGATTAAGCGATGAGCAATAGAGAACTCAGTCCAATAAGCAGTAAAGCCCCCTTTTTACAAGGGGGCAAGCCATATATTATTGTAACCAAAAGCGATGTTGAATTTAGTTATTGCTGGCCCAATCCGCTTAGTTGCTGTTGAGCCATTTGAACAAGACGTTTAGTGATTTCTCCGCCGACTGAACCGTTAGCACGTGCTGTTTGTTCTGCACCGAGAGTAACACCGAACTCAGAAGCGATTTCATATTTCAATTGATCAAGAGCTTGCTGAACCCCTGGAACTAATAATTGGTTCCTCCTAGCCATTAAAATATTCCTCCTTTGTTGTTCTTTAGAACTTGTCCTTTTTGCATTTAGAATTGGCGGGTCAGTATGGAATCGAACCAATGGCAGAGGAAGCATTCTGCTGCCGCCAAGGCCTAACCCGTTATTTGAAGCCTGTCATTATTATCTGAAAACCTGCAGGGATTTATGCGGTAACGGCTATATGTAATTTGTGGTTTTTTAGTTCATTAAGATAAGGGCATATTAAGAAGGATGAACGGAATAGAGTACATACTTGCAGTAAGCGTCGAGAAGGCTCCCGAACCGCCACTAAAGCGGAAACCAATAGTTTAATAAAACCAATATGTTAAATTTTTTAGAGCTTCTGAAGGAGGAGATTTTATGGGTGTATGCCCATTATGCAATGGATTAAGGGAAGTCCAGATATTCTGCGAAAATTGCGGCGATAGAATGGACGACCAGGGAAAAGTTATGGATTATTATGGGAATTACAGCCCTTATATGGACATTGACAGCCTTAAAAAAATTGATGGCTATGAAACCAGCTTGAAAAATGGAGAATGTCCCCATCTGATGTTGTGTCCATCCTGCAGATCTGAAAGGGTTGTACTGATAAAAGAGTAGGCAATATATTGTCTGCTCTTTTTTTGTAAGGTAAGAAAGCATTCCTTTTTAACTAGTACAGATGTCTAGCTTCAGTGCCCAGCCCCGATGGAAAGCTTCGGCAGAGACACATCACACGAAACAAAGCGGCAGCTTTGTGTGGAAGTGCTAGCCGTTCTTCCTTCATCAGAGGCGCTTCCGCTTTTCTTATGGAAAAGGGCGGAGCTGAGCCGATTGTTTGGGGGAAAAATTATAATTAAATTAAAATGTAAAAATCTCCGGAAGCTGTTTGGTAAAGCTTCTCATACTCCACCTTAGTATGTTGAGCATCTGCTAACTATTAATGTTAATACCCATACATAGTTATGGAGTTAAATCTCATGAAAGTTTTTTGTTATGGATATACCCATTGCACCCCAATTCTGCATTCCCTTTCATCCCAAACACCTATTTATTGCCCATTAGTGCTTTTCCACATTCCCTTTGAATCGCTGTGTGAATAGATTGTTAATAGATGAAAGGGAGGTTGTATCATGGTAAAAAAAGCAATCATTCCTGCGGCAGGATACGGTACCAGGAATTTACCGATCACGAAAGTTTTACCTAAGGAAATGATTCCTTTATGTGGGCGGCCCGCAATAGATTATATCGTAGAGGAAGCAATAGGGGCCGGTATTGAACAAATATTGATAATCGTTTCCCGGTCAAAAAACATGATATTGGATTACTTTGACAGATCACCGGAGTTAGAACATCATCTGGAGGCTAAGGGGAAAAATCATTTACTAAAAGAAATGGCTTTGCCAAATGTTCAAATTCAATATGTCAGACAGCCTTATATCAAAGGGCTTGGAGATGCAATCCTGCTGGGAAAACAGTTTGCCGGAAATGAACCATTTGCAGTTATGCTTCCAGACGAGATTATTTTTTCGGACAAGAAGGCACCCTTGCTTCAGTTAATTGAGCTGCATAAAAGTTTTAGGGGCAATGCTATTGGGCTGAAATTCATGAAGGATTCCGAACTTAAGAAGTATGGGGTTATTGAAGCACAAAAAAACAATGGCTGTCCCCAAATTCAAATCACAGATATTATTGAAAAACCGGAAAGTTCTCCCCCATCCAATCTTGCTGTAATCGGACGATATATATTTGAACCCGAAATCTTTACTTATTTAGAAAATACCACCCCGGGTGTAGGTGGAGAAATTCAGCTGACAGATGCGATTAAGTCAATGATTCGAGACTTTCCCGCTTATGGCTTGGAAATGGAAGGGGAAAGATTTGATATCGCCACGAAATCTGATTATGTTAAATTAATTAATCTTATTTACAGCAGAGAAGAGTCAGAGAACCTGCATGGATAAGATAAGCAAAAGGTTCTGCGCTATTACAGCAGAATTTAATAAGGACAACCATAAAAAAGAACTATCCAAATAATAATTGGATAGTTCTTTTTAAGGACTAAATTTATTTTTTTGCACGGATGCGCAGTTCAGTGTCCTTATCAAAGAAATGGGCATTGTTCATCCCAAGAGCCAGTTCAATAGAGTCACCCGGCTTAACAATTGTCCGTGCATCTACACGAGCAACAAAGTCTTGTCCTCCGATTGTTGAATACAGCATGAACTCGGCACCCATAAGCTCCGCCACTTCGATATGTGCTTTAATGACAGTATCAGATGAAGATTCGATGAATACAGGCTCATCATGGAAGTCTTCCGGGCGAATTCCGAGGATAACTTCCTTGCCTGCATATCCTTGATCACGCAATACCTTCATTTTTCCTTCTGGAACAGAAATTAATTGTTCCCCAACTTTAAACTTTCCATCAGTAAGTGTGCCAGTAAGGAAGTTCATCGCAGGTGAACCAATGAAGCCGCCAACGAAAATATTTTCAGGATTTTCATATACTTCCTTAGGCGTACCAACCTGTTGAATAATTCCATCCTTCATGACCACAAGTCTTGTTGCCATAGTCATGGCCTCTGTTTGGTCATGTGTTACATAAACAGTTGTTGTTCCAAGGCGTTTATGAAGCTTTGCAATTTCCGCACGCATTTGCACACGAAGCTTTGCGTCCAGGTTGGATAAAGGTTCATCCATCAAGAAAACTTTAGCGTCACGTACAATAGCACGTCCAAGGGCTACACGCTGGCGCTGCCCGCCTGATAGTGCCTTTGGCTTCCGGTCAAGGTAGGATTCAAGGCCAAGGATTTTTGCTGCTTCATTAACACGTCTTTTAATTTCGTCCTTCGGCATTTTTCTCAGCTTAAGCCCGAAAGCCATATTATCATAAACGGTCATGTGCGGATATAACGCATAGTTTTGGAATACCATCGCGATATCACGGTCTTTTGGCGGTACGTCGTTTACACGCTTGCCGTCGATATAAAAATCGCCGTTAGAAATTTCCTCCAAGCCAGCGATCATGCGTAGCGTTGTTGATTTTCCGCAGCCAGAGGGGCCAACAAATACGATAAACTCTTTATCATCAATATGAAGATTAAAATCATCTACTGCAGTAACTTTGTTATCATAAACTTTATAAATGTGGTCCAGTTTTAATTCAGCCATTTTAAATTCCTCCAAAAATAAGGATTAGTTCTAACTTGATAATCCTATTGTATTGGATTGGCAATTTTATTCCTATGGCCAGCTTGCACAAAAAAATCCCGAAGGCTTTATGCAATGTGTCATCCATATACGGCAGAAGAAAGGAGTATAAGCAAATAGGCGGTAAGCGCTTCGTCAAATGACCTGATATCCAGGCCAGTCCGCTCGATAAACTTATCAATCCTGTATTGCAGACTATTGCGGTGAATGTATAATTTCTTGGAAGCAAGGCTTGCATTTGAACCGCATTCAATATAGGTCTTCACCGTACTGATCAGTTCCTCATCTTCCATTGCACAGCCAATCAGGGAAGTGATAAACCAGGACTTAAAATCATCTGAAATTCCAATAGCCAGCATATACGGAAAGGCCCGCGGCAGGTCCAAAATTTTTGCAGATGTCAGCTTTCCTGCGGTGGCGCTAAAAATTTCATTTTCATAATCAAAATTCTGCTTTAGACCGCTTTCGATATGGCGAGAAGCCCCCGCCAACAGATGCAGCCTTACATAAAAGTCGCTTTCAAGAGTGTCCAGCAAGGGAAAAAGCTCGCTTGTTTTGAGTGAATCAATAGCTATATGCTCAATAAAGACACCCTGCATGGAGCCCGTCCACACCAAAATGGAATCCTCTGAAACCAGCGATGTGAATGCTTCTTCAAAATCAGTACGGGAAAAGTCGGAATTAGAAACCTGAAAATGGATAAAACGCACATTATCCCATGAGGTCAGAGGCAATTCCAATAAATTTCCTGTCAAATAGGAATGCCAGTTCTGCTGGGGCTTCGATTTATTTAAGCCCTTTTCATTGGGAACGCTGAAAAGGGTGAGCAGGAGACGGACCTCTTCTGCAGTCAATAGGTTCTCCGGAATACCAAGTAATTGACCAGTTTCATCCTGGATCCATAAATAAGCGGTTTCGGGCACCATTGCTGATTTCTCTGTAATTGCCCCGCTATATTTATTTATTAATTTTTCAAGCATATTCACAAACCCTTACATTTTATTTGCTACTATTATACCCTTGATGGTTAATGGGATAAAAGAAAAGGGCCATCGGTGATATAAAAAAAACCTGTCAAGGATAGAGTTGACAGGGTAAGTGAAAAGTTTTGAACCAAAAATCTTATTAATCACGGGGTATCTGGGCTGGCAAAGTAAGAGGTATTTTGATTAATATTTTCATCGCCGGTTTCAGATGAACTGACATATTTATCCCCGCCGGCAAATGCATCATTTAACTGTTAGTTAGCCTCTATGGTTTCCGTACTTTGGCACTTCTAACACGTTCC
The DNA here is from genome assembly GCF_002860285.1 of Bacillus sp. M6-12. Lineage (GTDB taxonomy): Bacteria > Bacillota > Bacilli > Bacillales > DSM-1321 > Peribacillus. The sequence continues at coordinate 57,056 of NZ_PGVF01000008.1, read as the reverse complement.
ACTGCAGTTATGCTGCTTCATGTATCTCCTCCATTACCATTCCTGTTAGAAAATGTTTCGAGAGCTTGCGAAAGAAGTTGCATCCGGCTTTACTAATAGTGTTGGGCGAATGGAGGATATCATACTAGAGAAGTAAGGAGATTGTGTGAATATTATTTGTCATCATACACATGAAATAGCATAAGCTCATGTATGGAGGCTTTCACTGAAGCTTCATCATTTGCAGGGGGCTTGCTGCCGGCCCATTCAATATTCCCGTCAGAATGGTAGTTTGCCCTGTAGAACTGCCTTTTAAAATAAAAAGAAACGGCCCATCCAGGCAAACTTTTTTCACTATAAAGATTTTTCCACTGAAAGTGTGTTAGCATCGTTGAAATTCTTCCTTTCGGATTTTTAAAACGTACAATTAGCAGGTTGGCGTTTTTTTTATCATACCAATATTTTGGCCGCGTGTGTAATTTGATTGTTGTTTTGGTATAGTGGATAGGATGGAGAATAGTGAAATCTAGGAGGTACGTAATATGAGTGGGAACATGTACGATGTGGCATATGATATGGAAAAAGAAATCCGGTCAAGTGCGGAATACACGCAGTTAAAGAGTCTATATGATGAAGTTAATGCAGATCCGTCGGCAAGATCGATGTTCGAAAATTTCCGTAATATTCAAATGACGCTTCAGCAAAAACAAATGATGGGCGAGGAGATTTCGCCTGAAGAAGTAGAACAGGCTCAAAAAACTGTTGCGCTTGTCCAGCAGCATCCAAGCATTTCAAGGCTGATGGAAGCCGAACAGAGGATGAGCATGGTCATTGCCGACCTTAATAAAATCATTATGAAGCCCCTTGAAGACTTATATGGTGTGCCTGGACAGCAGTAAATGCCTTCATAATGAATCTTGACCCTGCTTTGTATTCTTAGCAGGGTTTCTTCGTTATCGAGGAAGATCTGCAATCGTACAGCAGGGTAATTTTCGGAGGCACATCTTTTCTTCGCCGAATGCAAAACCAATTTACACATAGGGGAATTAGCGGAATAGAAGAATATTCGATATGAAAGTTAATTTATATTAGTTAATATTAACATTGCACCGGAATAAATTGGAGTTGTGTTATAGGCTGGATTTCATGGGTTCTATGTTCTTTCCTTTGTACATAAATATTTAAAAGGACATTATAGAAGGGGAGATCACCATGGTATTTCGTCTGCTGGCGGTCAATATTGACGGTACATTGCTTCAGTCTAATGGCCGATTAGATAAATCCACAAAAGAAGCAATGGAGTTTGTTCACCAAAAAGGGGTTCATATTGCATTGGTCACCTCCAGAAACTTTCTCTCAGCAAAAAAAGTGGCTAAAGCTTTAAAGGTTAATCCGATGATTGTTGCCCATCAGGGGGCATATATAGGCTATCCGGCAGAAAAACCGATTTTTATTAAAAGAATTTCCGAGGAGCATACTCTGGAAATTGTTCAATTTCTCGAAAAAGCGAATTGCCAGATCAAGGTCGTCCATGAAAAATTCATAATAGGAAACCGTGTTAATCTGCCGGAAAATATTCTGGGCAAGGCGGTTATGTATATGAATGAAGGGAATTTTTACTCAAGCCAGTATGTTGATACAGTAAGTGAGGCCTTGGAGGATAATCCGGTTTCTCCGCCAAAAATTGATGCCATTTTTGAGTCCGAAAAGGAGCAGCATGATATTTGCAAGCTTTTAACTGAACTGTATCCTGAAATTCAAGCGATCCAGCTTCCGAACAGAAAGGTATCCATAGTGCCAAGAGGAGTGTCGAAGTGGAACGGCGTCCTCAATCTGGCGGAGCATCTCGGAGTGAGGAAGGAAGAAATTGTAGCAATCGGCGATGGCCAAGATGATATAGAGATGATTGAAAACTGTGGAGTGGGTGTCGCGATGTCAAATGCGGATCCTAACGTTAAACGTGCGGCAAAATGGATCACGCGCACGAATGACGAGCATGGTGTCTCTTACATGCTAAAAGAATTTTTCAGGAAACAGCATCCGATTGAATTTCTGGAAAAATTGAATATGCTGAAATAAGTTTGGACCCCTGTTGAATTTAACAGGGGTTTTATTTACTAATTGCTAATAAATTAACGCAAGTATCAAACACTAAAGGCATCAGTTATTAAGGAGGCACAATCTATGGATACACTTGATCCGAGGGAAGTGAAGGCCGGCCAGGAGGTATTTGTGATTTATCATAATCCTCATACCCCTACAGTAGCCAGCATAAAGCCGGCTGAAATCGTGCAGCATCCAAAAGATCCTAATGCAGTTGCCCTATTTATTCATGAAACTTTTCATGTAATCGAGGACGATGATGCACTTTTTACATCTCACGAATCCGCTGAAAAGGCTTACAACGAATTATTTAATACAGAGTATTGATTAGTGCAGTTCCCCTTAGAACGGGAACTGCTTTTTTTAAAAAGATAGGTTATGTTAAAGCTCATTGTTGAGTTTGCTACTATGTTGATGTCTAGCTGCAGCGCCTAGCCCCCACGCACAGGACAAGGAACGCTACGGCAGCGATACATCGCACGAAACAAAGCATCAGCTTTGTGAGGACGTGCTAGTGCCGGCGACGCCACAGGACGAAGGTTGTAACACGGTTTAAGTTACAACATTGCCGTTCTAAGCCGGCCTCGAGTGTTGTAACCAAGTGCCGTTACAACCTTGCATAAGCCAATCCCTTCGGAAGGCAAAAAGCGCCTTCTATCAGCGCTTGTCTTATGCTAGTCGGACTTGCACAGGACAAGGAACGCTACGGCAGCGACCCATCGCACGAAACAAAGCGGCAGCCTTGTGAGGATGTACTTACGTGGACGTTTGGCAAAGGACGTGCCAGAACTTAGTCGACGTTCCTTTGTCAGAACGGGGTCAGAATGGCGTTGCCACAGGAACTTAGCCGTTCTTCCTCTTGACCAGGGTGCTTGCGCTTTTCTAATCAACTGCAATACTTTTCTTGATTTCCCTTCATGTGTTTGTTAGGATTTAAAAGGATTAAAGGAGAACCTTCAAATTCTATTGATTTAGCTGTGGACTGGGAAACACCCTTTGTTATTTATGAATTACAGCCAATGAAGAACTGTACAAGAAAATAGGAGTATATTAAATGGAATCCTTAATTTTAGCAATGATCGAATATTTAAAGCAGTTATCTTATGGCGGAATTGTCTTGGCACTAACGTTTGAGTTCGTTCCCGCGGAACTCGTTCTTCCCCTGGTTGGGTATTGGGTATATCAAGGAGATATGATCATGTGGCTGGCTATCCTTGCCGGTACAGTCGGCGGCACCCTTGGCCCACTCACACTTTATGCACTCGGCAGGTATGGCGGGCGCCCGCTAGTTGAACGGTTTGGAAAGTATTTTTTGATAAGGGAAAGAGAGATTAATGCGGCTGAAGCATTTTTCGAAAAATACGGTGCAGGTGTCGCATTGTTTGGACGATTTATTCCAGGTGTGAGAACAGCCATTTCTCTGCCGTGCGGGATGGCAAAAATGAATGTCTGGACCTTTAGTATTTATACTTTTATTGGTGTTCTTCCAATGACAGCGATTTATGTTTTTCTAGGGTTTAAACTGGGCCCGAGATGGAAGGAAATGGCCGAGATTATAAAGCCATATTCTTTGCCGATTGGAGCTGCAGTACTGAGCATACTAATTCTTTACATTATCATTAAACGGAAACGGACAGTTTAACTCGTCTGTTTAACCCTGTCTGTACAAAAGCTGCAGACAGGTTTTTTATTTTCAAATAAGGGATAAGCATGCATTCAGTTCATCATAATTCCCATACGAATTACAGCGTTGCCTAAAACGGATCAGCCAGCAAAATCGAGGTGAAATTCCATAATTAGCAGTGTTGACCCGGGTTATTATGTTTTTGTAAACTAAAATGATAGAAATGAATGATAATACTTTATGATAGATGGGTGATATGTTTTGCGAATAGCCATAAATGGACTAGACGATGAGCGTTTCGGAAGGCCGCTGCAGAATATTGCAAACTTATTTTTCGAAGAGTCTGAGGTTTTGCTGAAAGGGTTACCTGAGGCCGGTATTAATGTAGATTTTAAGCTCCGCCTTAGCAATTCAATCTTTGTTTCAGCTACGCTGCAGACAGTCAAGCTGGAACAGGCGGAGTCTTCCTTTGAGGCGGTACTTCCTTTAGTCTCCGAAAAAGAACAGTTTAAAGAAATTAAGAAGTGTGTGTCCTATGTGTTTGTTGATGTATTGCAGCAGCTCACGGGCATTGTCCAGAAGTGGGGCATTTTGACAGGGATAAGACCAACTAAGCTGCTTCATAAAAAACTTCAGGAAGGTAAGTCGCAGGAAGAGGCGCATTCCGAGCTGCGGGACGGCTACATGATTTCTGATGAGAAAATTGCGCTTATGCAAAATATTGTGGAACGCCAGCTGGCAGCTGTGCCTGACCTATATTCAGTAAAAAATGAAGTTAGCATTTATATAGGAATTCCTTTTTGCCCGACAAAATGTGCATATTGCACCTTTCCTGCCTATGCAATCAACGGCAGGCAGGGATCTGTCAATTCCTTTCTCGGAGGACTCCATTACGAAATGCGGGAGATCGGAAAATGGCTGAAGAATAGGGATATTAAAATTACAACGCTGTATTATGGCGGAGGAACTCCAACCAGCATTACAGCGGAAGAAATGGATATGCTTTATGAAGAAATGTACACTTCATTTCCTGATGTGGAGAATATACGGGAAATTACCGTTGAAGCAGGAAGGCCGGACACGATTACACCTGAAAAGCTGACTGTATTGAAGAAATGGAAAATCGACCGAATTAGCGTGAATCCTCAATCATATATCCCGGAAACCTTAAAGGCAATCGGCCGCCATCACACCGTGGAAGAAACAATTGAAAAGTTTCACCTTTCGCGGGAAATGGAAATGAATAATATTAATATGGATTTAATTATCGGCCTGCCTGGAGAAGGGCTTCCTGAATTCAATGTTACGTTGAATGAAACCGAAAAGCTGATGCCTGAATCGCTGACAGTTCATACTTTGTCCTTTAAACGGGCATCAGAAATGACAAGAAATAAGCAAAAATATAAGGTTGCTCCTAGAGATGAAGTAGAACGAATGATGGACGCCGCAGAAGCCTGGACGGCCAGCCACGGATATGCCCCGTATTATCTTTATCGCCAAAAAAATATTCTTGGCAATTTAGAAAATGTAGGGTATTCCTTCCCGGGTCAGGAAAGTATTTACAACATCATGATCATGGAAGAAGTACAGTCAATTATCGGTCTTGGCTGTGGTGCGGCAAGCAAGTTCCTGGATCCGGATACCGGGAAGATCACGCATTTCGCCAATCCTAAGGATCCAAAAACATATAATGAGAATTTCGAAAGCTATACAAACCAGAAAATAGCAATCCTGGAGCAATTATTTGCTGGGGACACGGAATCGAGGTCAAAATTATCCCGCTAGCCTATTCGAATTACACCAATTTTATTAGTCAACATACTAAGTAGGGCTGTTTAAAAATTGTTTCTGAGCAATTATGAACTTGGACAGAAGTAATGTATTCAAAAATAATAGCTGTGTATCCCTCGGAGTCACTCCGGGGTTTTTTTGTGTTTTGCGGATGGGTAAACTCGGAATGAAGAATAATAGAAAGCAGATGAAAAATTAATAGATGGAGGAACGTTGCGATGGAGCATACTGAATCGTTTTCCTTGGATAAGGAAATTTGCTTTCACTTGGCAGAGGATCGGGAACACCATCAAGGGGCAGTTGTGCCTCCGATTTATCAGAACAGTGTTTTCATACATAAATCACATGAGAGTATTGCACAATCTGAAAACGATTTACCCAATCATTATCTTTATTCAAGGGGTGTTAATCCTACCGTTGAAATTGCTGAGAAGAAACTGGCCGCGCTTGAAAGAGGGGAGGCGTGCAGATGCTTTTCTTCGGGGATGGCTGCGATAACCGCCATTTTAATAAGCAGCCTGAAAAGCGGAGACCATGTCCTTTGTATAAGCAATATCTATTTTTCCACAATTGATTTTTTGAATTATATGGCTAAATTCGGGGTGGAACATTCGGTAGTTTATTCGCCCAGCCCGGATGATATCGAAAAGGAGATTCGGCCAAATACGAGAGTAATCTATATCGAATCTCCAACAGATATGAATTTCCGGCTAATTGATTTGAGAGCCGTCGCCAAGACAGCCAAAGCGGGTAATATCAGAACAATCATAGATAATTCATGGGCAACCCCGCTTTTTCAAAAACCGCTTACCATGGGAATTGATGTTGTTGTCCATTCTGCTTCAAAATATCTTGGTGGCCATAGCGATTTACTTGGAGGGGCCGTAATCGCCAGTAAAGAGATTATCACCGAGTTATTTTCCAAGGAACTTATTATGATGGGAGCGGTTTTGGGACCGCATGAGGCCTCCCTCCTGATCAGGGGATTGCGGACGCTGCCCGTCCGGATGAAGGAACATCAGCAAAATGGCTTAAAGGTTGCGAGCTTCTTGGAATCCCACCCCGCGGTTGAAAAGGTAAATTATCCTGGATTGGCTTCCCATCCAGACTATCAACTTGGGTGTAAACAAATGACAGGGTATACAGGATTGATGAGCTTTCAATTAAAGCAAGAAACGTACGAAGCAGTGAGAAATGTAATTAACAAAATGAAGGTATTTAAGATTGGTGTGTCCTGGGGTTCTTTTGAAAGCTTGATTTGGTCGCCGAACCTAGGGAATAATGCTAACCAACTTAAGAAGGAACATGTCAGTCCGGGATCAATTCGGATTGCAGTTGGGCTGGAGGATGCCGCGGCTTTGATTAGAGATTTGGAACAGGCATTAGGTTAGGAGCCTCAGTTATACAAAGATTTTTTTAGGAGAACGCTGTTATAGGGAGTTCTTTATTAGAGAGTAGCAGGCGCAATACCATATTATAAAAAATACGGGGGAGCGAAGAAGCCTGACACCCCGTATCCAATAAAAAAGCATTTAGATTGCCAATCCTGATTACTATTGGTTATTTTCAATTTGTTCCTTAATTTTCAAGGCTACTTCCAGAACTTTAGCTGCTTCTTGCACGCCTGCCATAGGGGACTGCATCGATTGGATGGAATGTAGAAAATGTTTAATTTCCTCGTATAAAGGTTCTGTATTAGAAATGGAAACATTTTCAATGATATGTGAATGTTGTGGGGGAAGAATATTATCCTGTGTAGGTAGGGTTTTGTGGTGAATAGTTATTTCTTTTGTTAATAAATTAGATTTAAGGAACCTAGTTTTTTCTGTTACATAAATGCTTCTCTTTTTTTCCAATGCGAGGCGGCTGGACAGCAGAGATGCAAAACAACCGTTTTGAAACGAAAGCAATGCAGAGGCAGCTTCTAGTTGCTTATTGTTTTCCTTGTAGTAACCGACGCCAGATACTGAGGAAAGAGGGCTGTTCATTAATTGCATCATGATATCAATATCATGGATCATGACATCGAGAATCACATCTGTATCAATATACCGGTTTGGAACTCCCAGCCTTCGTGCCTCAATTGATATCATATCTTGAGGATTAATGTTATCTGATAGCCATATAAAAGCTGGATTAAAGCGTTCGATATGGCCAACCTGTACAATGACTGACGCTTCTTCTGCCATTTTGACTATTTGCTTGGCTTCATCCATGGAGGAGACAAATGGTTTTTCAACCAATACATGCTTTCCTTTTTCAATAGCCCTTCTGGTTAATGAATAATGCAAGGATGTTGGAACTGCAATAATTACAGCATCGGCCGCATTAATGAGATCATCATATGATAAAAAAAATGGGACCGAAAATGTTTTGGAAATTTGCAAGCTTCTATTCCGGTCAATATCATAAACGCCGATAAATTGTATGTTTTTCATCTTCTGAACAACCTTGCAATGGTTAAAGCCCATACTGCCTACGCCAGCTATTCCTATTTTTAAAGTGCTCATACTTGATCACCGAAGAATTCTTCGATTGCCGATATGACTTGGCTCTGCTGTGCATCTGTCATCATAGGATTCATTGGCAGGGCCAGAATGGACTTAGACGCACTTTCCGAAACAGGAAAGTCTCCTTTGTTATATCCCAGTTGATTAAAGACTTGCTGAAGATGCAGCGGGACAGGGTAATAAATGCCGGTAGCAATTTCTTTTTGTTGGAGAAAATCGGCCAATTTCTCTCTCTGTGTTGTCTCGATACAATATTGATGAAAAACATGCTGTCTCTTTTCAGCCACAAAAGGAACATGAACGAATTTAGATAATTTCCTGCTGTATTCCGCTGCCTTTTTTATTCGTTTATTATTCCATTCATCTATTCTTTTGAATTTGACGCTCAGGATGGCAGCCTGAATTTCATCCAGACGGCTGTTTAAGCCGATTTTGGTATGGACATATCGTTTGGCACTTCCATGGTTCCGCAATGTTTCAATTTCCAGGCGTAAATTTTGGCTTTTGGTTACGATCATTCCCCCATCACCATAAGCACCTAAATTTTTTGAGGGAAAAAAAGAAAAACATCCAGTGTCGCCGAATGATCCCACTTTTTTGCCTTTATAACCAGCCCCAATTGCTTGGCATGCATCCTCAATCACCCGGAGATTATGCTTGCGGGAGATTTTCAAAATAGCGTCCATGTCCGCAGCCTGGCCGAATAAATGAACTACGATTATGGCCTTGGTTCTTCCTGTAATAACGGGTTCAATCAAGGCAGCATCAATATTATAGGTCAGAGGATCAATATCCACGAAAACAGGAGTTGCACCCACTCTAGAAATGACCTCTGCAGTAGCAAAAAAGGTAAAGGGAGTTGTAATCACTTCGTCCCCGGGTCCAATTTTTAAAGCTTCCAAGCTTAATAGCAATGCATCAGTTCCATTGGCCACTCCAATTCCATACGCTGTACCGACATAGCTGGAGATATTATCCTCAAGTTCCTTTCCCTTCGCTCCTAAAATAAATTGGCTGCTTTCAAGCACTTCCTTAATTACCTGGTTAATTTCGAGTTTCAACTCTTCATATTCGGTTTTTAAATCAACAAGAGGAATCATTCTCTCGCCCCTCTTTATAGTTTCATTCTCATCAGTACTAGTACAAATTATTGTGTCTCCCTGTTACTAATCCGCGTTAGAAGGGGGTGGACCTGGCGGCCGCTTTCGGTGGTTAGGCTTTGGCTTTGAATGATGCGGTTTTGGCTTTGAATGATGCGGTATTGGTGGTTTTGGAGGTTTTGGTTTTTTTGGAGGCATTTTTTCCATCCTTTCTTTTAATTGTTTTATTACCGAAAAGCCTACACCATAAGCTATGAATCGGATTGGGTTCGGGTGAGCAATTAGCCTTGATTAATGTTTGATTTATAATTTCTAAAATTGTCACTCTAGAGGGTCTTTTTGAATAGAGTATCTTACCTTTTTGAACTATGAATGTTATTGGAGGGTGATAAAAAGTGAAACTAATAACTTATTCCGATGATCTTCATACGATTTGGGAGGACTTTGTCCAGAACTCTAGGAACGGCACCTTTATGCAGCAGCGGACATTTTTAAACTATCACCCTGCCGGAAAATTCGAGGATTGTTCTACAATGGTTTATGATGGCCAGGAACGGCTTATCGCTGTTATTCCAGCCGCGGTCAAAAACGAAGGTGATAATCCCGTATTTTGTTCTTATCCAGGTGCGTCTCACGGTGGGATCATCGTTAATCACATATTTGATACCTCAGACGCCTTGGAGTTAATTCCGATGTTGATGGAACACTGTCGTTCTCTTGGTTTTAATGCGATTGAACTGAAGATGGTTCCGCGCATCTACCATTCCTGGAATTGTGACGAGATTGATTTTTCCCTGCGGTACAACGGCTTTGCTTCTACGATTTCAGAACTGGCTACGGCGCTACCGCTGAAGGATATAAGCATTGCAGAACAAAACATGGATAAAAAAACGATCAGAAATAAAAACAAAGCTTTAAGCAAGGGTGTTACAATTCACGAGTCAAAGGACTTCTTAAGTTATTGGGAGATCCTTGAGAAAAACTTAAAAGAGAAGCATCAAGCCCAGCCGACGCATACTTATACAGAGGTGCTTGATTTAATTGAGAGGTTTCCGAATAAAATCAAACTGTTTGCCGCTTTTTATGATGGAAGAATGATTGCAGGTGTGGTTGTTTTTTTGCTTAACAGCAGGGTAATTAATTGTTTTTATATCTGCCATGACAATGAATACCAGCACTTGCGGCCGTTAAATTTGGTGTTTTTTGAGCTTGTTAAGTTTGGAATGCAGGAAGGATTTCATTATGTAGATTGGGGCATTTCCACTGAAAGCAAAGGAACAATTGTTAATAGTGGCTTGTTCAGATTTAAAGAAGGGTTTGGTGGACGTGGAATTTTACGAGAAGCCTACAGGTTAAATTTATAATTAGTGGGTGATTCGCATGAAAATATTATTTCTGGAAGCTGCTAAACAGTATGTTTTGGGACTGCCCTCAGGCTTTGAAAAGGCAGGCTGCCAGGTCAAAGTTTTGAACGATATAAATGAAGCAGAACTCGAAAAAACATTAACTGAATTTCAACCCGATCTGGCGGTGACGACAGGATGGACAAAAATCCATAGTGGCAGGAAGCTTGGAATTCTTCACAGTCTATTGAAAAAATATAAGATAAAGCATGCCTATTGGGCGACAGAAGACCCCCGCTGGAGGGAAGAATGGTCCCTTTATTATATTGAGTCTACCCGGCCTGATTATATCTTTACGATTGACCGCGCTTCGGTTTCTTATTATCAAGACTTAGGGTATTCAGCCCACCACCTGACCTGGGCATGCAACCCTGAATTCCATAAGCCTGGAGAACATAAGGAGCAATTTTCCTGTGACATTGCCGTTGTCGCAACAGCAGGAGTCAAGTGGAAATCATTCCGAAAAAAAAGTGTGCAGATTCTTTTGAAACCCTTAATAGAAAAGGGATATAATGTTGCAATTTGGGGAGAACGCTGGGGAAAGGTTGATCCTCAAATCATAGGTTTTAATGTACCATCGGAATTACTGAGAAGTAAACTGCCATATCTAGATACAAACGATGTTTATAGCTCCGCTAAAATCGTGCTTGGATTTCAAAATACATTTACCGAATTAAATTCCCGGACATTTGAAGTGCTCGGTGCCCGGGGATTCTTATTGGGGCCCTTCACTGCTGCTATAAAAGAAACATTTATTCCAGGAAAACATTTGGCTTGTTCCGGTTCCCCTGAAGAAACGCTGGAATTGGTTGATTATTATCTCGCACATGAAGAGGAAAGAAAAATGATCGCACTAGCGGGCCAACAGGAAGTCTACAAACATCACACTTACAGGCATCGTGCTGAAGAAATATTGAAGGTTGTAAGAAATTCCTCTGTCTAAGGTTGTGATCGCCATGCAAAAAACGATAAATCATAAAGTGCAATGCAGTGGTATGTCCATTACGGGAGAATATCAGACAAAAGTAACCTTTTCTCCAGCTCCACCGAATTCAGGTGTCGTTTTTATCCGAGATGACCTTCCGGGACACCCTGAGGTGGAATGCCGGTCTGAATACGCACGCACAGATTCCAGGTGGACCTCCCTGGTGAAAGATACTATTCGAATAGAACATACGGAACATCTATTGGCTGCAGTCGCGGGGTTAGGCATTGATAATGTTAAAGTGCATATGGATAGCCCGCATATCCCGGTTGTTAGCCAATTCAGCAGCGAGGCTTTTGTCAACGCCCTCATTCAGGCGGAACCGGTCAATCAAAGCCTGCCGAAAAGCACCCTGAAAATAACCGAACCTCAATGGGTTTTTGACTCCTTTATCTATGAAGGAGAACGCTACGAAAGCATATTGATCGCCTTACCCTCCCAGCAGCCGGTTTTTACTTATTTACTTGATTATCCAGGCAGACAGCTGCCAACCCAGTTGGCGCATTACCGCTTGACTGGCGGTTTAGACTTTGTTTCTGAGCTTTCCGCAGCCAGATCGTATATCATGGATTTTGAATATAGCCAGGTTGCGAAATTAATTGGAAATGCGATGGACCAATGCCTTGTGCTATCGGGTGGCACTGCTGAAAAGCTACGGTGGGAAAATGAGCCAGCCAGGCATAAACTCGTCGACCTTCTGGGAGACCTAGCCACTATTGGCATGTCTGTAAAAGGGCATTTTATCGGAATACGGACGGGGCATAAGACGAACATTAGGATGGCAAAAAAAATTCAAGAAACATTCGGGGGTGATGGCGGGTGATTGTTGCCGTTCATCAGCCAAACTACTTGCCATGGTGTGGGTATTTCCACAAAATGTTCTCCTGTGATTTATTTGTGATCCTGGATGATGTTCCACTTTCCAAAACAGCCATTACGAATAAGAACAAAATAAAAGGGCCGGACGGACCACTAATGCTAACGGTTCCATTAGCTCAGAAAAAAGCTCCCATTAAAGATGTAACCATCTTTCACGAAGAAAAATGGCCGCAAAAACACTGGAAATCCCTCCAAAGGAGCTATGCAAGAGCTCCTTTTTGGAAACAATATCACGATTTATTTCTTTCCATATACGAAAGTCCGAAGCTCAGCCTGGCAGATTTTAATCTGCAGCTCATCGAGGCTATCCGCACAGTATTTGAAATCCATACTCCAATGCTGCGTTCTTCAGAAATTCGAGGGATTGAAGGGAAAAAAGGAGACAGGATTATCAGCATCTGCAAAGCCTTAGAGGCAACAGTTTATTTATCGGGAGTTGGGGCCAAAGCTTATAATGATGAGATGAAATTCGAGAGAAATCAAATCCGTCTGGTATACCAGGAATTTGAACACCCAGTTTACAGGCAGCTATGGGGAGATTTTATCCCCAATCTAACCGCTATTGATTTACTTTTTAACTGCGGCCCAAAAAGTAAGGAACTTTTACCTAAACAGGTGATTTATGAATAAATTAAATGTATTGATAACTGGGTCGGGTTCGCTTTATGGTTCAGCCATTATTCAATCGTTGCTCAAATCCACATTATCTCTCCATCTGGTGGCAATTGATATCCATGCCCATACTCTGGGGCTCCATCTAGCACATCGCGGCTATCTTGTACCGCCGGTTAAGGAGGAGCAGTCTTATTTGAAAAGATTGTTTCAAATCATCCATAAAGAAAACATTCATGCGATTTTTATCGCCTCCTCACAGGAGCTTCCTTTTTACAGCCAGTATAAATCGGCCATTGAAAGTGAAACCGGGGCCAAAGTATTTACCCACACGGCAGAAGTTTACTCCATTTGCAGCGATAAATGGAAAACGGTGAATTTTCTTAAAGAACGATATTTTCAATACCCAAAAACGATCCGTTATCCGGAAGATAAGGACCAGATTGAATCATTTCTTAATAATGTTGGCTTTCCGGTTATTTTGAAGCCAAGGCGCGGCAAGGGATCGGAAGATGTTCATGTGGCACCCGATTTAAGTAATTTGCATCAGCTCCTTCCAGGTAAGAATGATATGATTATTCAGCAGTATTTGCCGGATGACCAAAACGAATTTACGGTGGGAATTTGCTGCGGAACCAATGGGGAGATTTTATCAGCTATTGCATTAAACAGAAGGCTGCAGGATGGCATCACAATCGCTGCCAAGTCGGATTACTATCCGGAAATTACGGAATTGTGCAAGCAAGTCGCCAAATCTCTACATCTGACTGGCCCATGCAACTTTCAGCTTCGCCTTTTGAAAGGTAAGCCGGTTATTTTTGAAATTAATCCAAGATTCAGCAGCACGACAGGGATGCGTACCTTACTTGGAATTAATGAACCTGAAATTCTATTAAAAGCTGATCTGCTAGGAGAAAAAATCCCAAACCTAAAAATATTAAAATCATATGTAATCCGGCAATATGCGGATTATTTGGTACCTGTAGAACAAATAGAGAAGTTGGAGGAACAATGACACTGTTCTGGAAAATTAGAAAGCTTTGATAGTTCAGAGCGATGTTTTTCTTTGCATCGTTCTTTTTTCTGTGGCAGATCATCGAGTTAAATATACCTATAATATTGAAGATATTTGGACTTCCGTTTTGTTCGTAATATGTGTACTTGCCCTCGTCATTTGCCTCACGAAACTCTTTTAGCCATTACATATGATAGTAATGAATGATAAAGGGGTTGAGATAAAAGTGGCGAACGGCGAAAAAGATATTGATAACAGCCTAGAAGATTTTATATCTGCGGCACAGCTCCAGAAAAACTGGGGACTGAACGTTTTGAACGCAAAGCAAGTTCGTGCTGTTGTCAAAATTGAGACAAGCAAAGGTACTTATGCGCTTAAGAAAGTGAACTTTACTCCTGAAAAACTAAATTTTATATATGAAGCACAAGAATACCTATGGGAAAAAGGGTATCAGCATCAATCGCGGTGGCTGCCTGCTTCAAACGGTCAGCCATATGTAAAATCAGCCGACGGAAGCTATTATTATATAAATCAATGGATTAATGGAAAGGAAAGTGATGTAAAGGATTCGGAACAGCTAAAAACCATGATGGAAATGCAGGCAAACTTTCACCTTTCCTCACTTGGTTTCACACCTTCTTCAAAAGCGAAGGTGCCTGCAATGTGGGAGCAGGGAATCAAGGATTATGAATTTATAGTGAAAGAGTTGAAATCATTTTATGCAGATATAAAGCAACAGCCGTTATCGAAATTTGAATCTGCTTTCTTTCAAACGGCAGAACCAATGACAAATATGGCAGAAGAGGGCTTGGCACTGTTAAAACAATCATCATATGAAAAAGCCATGAATCGGGCAATGGCTGAAAAGGGCCTTGTTCACGGGGATTTTGCATACCATAACTTTATTAAAGCAACGGACGGAGACTTGTACGTTATCGACTTTGACCTCTGTGCCCAAAATTTGAGGATCTTGGATTTGGCTTATTTTATCCGAAAAGTCATGGATCGTGCTAAATGGGATATTAATCTCACCTATACCATCCTGGAAGAATACCATAAAATTAATCCAATTACTGAAGATGAATTGCAGATTTTAAAAGCAATGCTGCATCTCCCAAAACGCTATTACAAGTATGTAAAACAGGGGCTTGAGCTGGAACAGTTCAGAAATAGTGATACCATCAAACAAATGGAAAAGGAAGCAGCTAAGCTTAGTAAGCGCATTAAATTCCTTAATGAATTCCCAAGAAAACTATAATTATGATGTTTTATAATCAACGGTCAGGTAGGATGATAGTATTGGGAAGAAAAATGGGGGATAAAGATGATTCAATACCAGAATAATATACTGACTGTATTTCAAAGCGAACTGTACATGACTACGTCTGCCCTGGTAGAAACAGAAGCGGCAATGTTTTTAACAGACCCTAACTGGCTGCCCTCTGAGGTGGAAGAAATCCGGCAATACGTTGAGGCTAGGAGAAATGGAAGGAATCTGTATCTGATCTTTACCCACAGTGATTTCGACCACATCATCGGTTATGGTGCCTTTCCGGATGCAAAAGTGATTGCTTCTGAGGAGTTTGCTAACCTTGAAGATAAGCAGCAAGTAATAGAACAAGTAATTAAATTTGATCAAGGCAGGTACCTGACGAGATCTTATGATCACGATTATCCTGACGTGGATATTACAGTTGCAGCTGATGGAGAAGCGATTGAATTGGACGGTGTCTCGCTAACTTTTTACAAAGCACCAGGCCATACTGCTGACGGAATCTATACAGTGATCAGTCAATACGGTATTCTGCTTGCTGGCGACTATTTATCAGATGTTGAATTTCCGTTTATCTATGATAGCTGGGAAGCTTACATGGATACTATGAAAAAAACAATAACCATTCTTGAGAAGGATAATATATTGATTTTGGTTCCGGGACACGGTAATACTGCTGACACCAAGAATGAAATAAGGGATAGGGTAGAATTTTCGATTCAATATCTTCAGTCACTGACTCAAGAGGGACAAGATATCGAGGAGGTATTGAAAAACAAATACAGGTTTTATGAAGGTCTGAAAAATGTTCATGAGCATAATAAGAAACAGGTTGCGGGTAAAACTGAATAGTATTGCAGGGTTTTAATGGGTATGAAAAAGGTTCCGAGCGTTTCGGAAGTCCTTTTCTTCGCTGGCTTCGAAAGGGTTTCGAATGTTTCGGAAGCTCGTTCTTAAAACCTTTACAATGCTTCGCGTAAAATCCCAAGTGAGCAACTCACTTGGGATCTTGTGTTTAGAAATGTTAATCTTCATCGGGCCTTTTTCGGAAAATCGGCAAAGTACAACAGCGGAAAGAGCCCCCTGATTTAATAATTTCAGTAATGTCAACCTCAATTACTTCATATCCGCGCTCCCGCAGCTGCTTATTGACGCCTTTGTTTACAGGCAAACTGATTATTTTCTTGTTTCCGATTGAAAGTACATTGGTGCCGAGTGTAAATTGCTCTTCTTCCGTTACTTCAATCAAGTCATAGCGGAAGGCAAGCAAGTCCGCTTCTTCCTTTCGAATTACTCCCGGAAATATCAGTGCCTCTGTCGGAGATATGATGTTAAAAACACAGTCCAAATGAAGATAAGTTGCTGTGAATGGAATGGGGATTACTTCATGCTCAACAAGCAAAGTCTGAAGATGGCGGATTGCATCTTCATTAGTGCGGTTGCTGATACCTATAAAAATGGTATTTCCATCAATCATGACGTCTCCGCCTTCAATAACATCTTCTAACAATTTGAAATACGAAATGGAATTTCTCTCAAGCCAATTTTTTAATTCAGCCTCTTCACCCTGACGGATAGGCGCTGCCATATCCGCAACATAAATGACATTCCCTAGTGTAAAGCCGATATCCCTGGTGAAAACCTGTTCCGGATATTTACTGTGCGCCGGCAGCAGGATGGTTTCAACTCCATGAGCCTTAAGCGTTTCAACAAAGTTATTATGCTGCTTTAAGGCCGTCTCAATATGGATGCCTTCATTCTTAAAATGCTTTTGGGTTTCATTGATAACATCCCTGATCGTCATGAATTCTGGCGGGCATAAAATAACTTGTTTCAGTTCGTCGTATTCGCTGAAACAGGATGTAATGTTTTGGGGAATTAAACTCATACTGGTCCTCCTAAAGGTCAGTCTTCAAACAATACTATTCCCTTTTCCCAGCTAAATAAGCAAACATTCAATTTTTAGAAAATTTAATAATAAAAAAGGTTTTTTTACAGAAGTATCGAATCATGTAGTATAAAAGAATCATATATATTTTGTAAACGCTTACAAAAAGGAGGGCTTTAATATGATGAACACTCCATTGCTGATGACACAAATGATTGAGCGGGCTGAAAAATATTTTCAAAAGAAGAGGGTTATATCAAGAACAGACGGGGGCATTCATACTCTGACCTATAAGCAAATAGCAGAAAGGACCAGGAAACTGGCCAGCTGCTTTGAACAATTCGGTATTCAAACAGGAGACCGTATAGGCACGCTAGCGTGGAACCATCATCGGCATTTAGAAGCGTATTTTGCTATACCGTGTTCAGGTGCTGTTCTCCATACGATTAATATAAGACTGTCTCCGCAGCATATTGCCTATATTATTAACCATGCAGAAGATAAATTGCTGCTCGTGGATGCAGATATTGTGCCGCTGCTGGAAGCGATTAAGGATAACCTGACTACTGTTAAGGGTTATATCATTATGACTGACGGAGAACTTCCGGAAACAACTTTGTCACCGGTTTTTCACTATGAAGATCTGATTTCAAAAGGGAATCCGGACTTCGAACTTGTGTCTGACCTGGATGAAAATGCTCCGGCAGGAATGTGCTACACATCTGCAACTACCGGGAATCCCAAAGGGGTTGTCTATTCCCACCGCGGAATTGTACTTCATAGCATGGCGCTTGGACTGGCAGATATGGCTGCACTATCTGAAAAGGATGTTTCAATGCCGGTTGTACCTATGTTTCACGTCAATGCCTGGGGCCTTCCATTTGCAGGTGTATGGTTTGGTACTGACCAGGTGCTGCCAGGCCCTTACTTTACCCCGAAAATTCTGGCAGAGCTGATTGAAAACCATAAAGTAACCCTCTCAGCAGGCGTTCCCACGATTTGGCTGGGCCTCCTGAAGGAGCTGGAAGAAAATTCGTATGATACAAGCAGCTTAAGGGCAGTTATCTGTGGAGGATCGGCTGCTCCAAAGGGTATGATTAAAACATTTGAGATGAAGCATGGGATTCCTTTCATGCACGCTTATGGCATGACCGAAACAAGTCCGCTCGTTATTGCGTCATCATTAAAAAGCTATCAGGAAGAGTTATCCGATGAGGAAAAGTATGATGTAAAGGCAAAGCAGGGAGTTGTCGTTCCGGGAATTGAAATCAAGGTTGTCGGAAAGGATGGAGAAGTCAAGCCGGACGGAAAGGAAATGGGAGAGCTCCTGATCAGAGGACCATGGATCGCTTCTGAATACTATAAGGATGACAGGACAGATGAAGCATTTCAGGACGGCTGGCTTTATACCGGTGATGTCGTAACCATTGATAACGAAGGTTTTGTGAAAATTGTCGACCGGACAAAAGACCTGATCAAGAGCGGAGGCGAGTGGATTTCATCAGTTGATCTTGAAAATACATTAATGGCGCATGAGGCCGTTTTTGAAGCAGCCGTAATTGCTGTACCGCATGAAAAGTGGGCAGAAAGGCCGGTTGCCTGTATTGTACTGAAGGAACAATACAAGGACTCAGTAACCAAGGACGACATTATGGATTTCTTAACGCCTCAATTCGCAAAATGGTGGCTTCCTGATGATGTTCTTTTCTTGAATGAAATACCGAAAACATCAGTCGGTAAATTCCTGAAACGCCAGCTGCGTGAGCAGGTGAAGGAAATTTACGCAAAATCCTAGAGAGTATATTTATCCAAAACCAAACTTTGCTTCTTATGACAGCACTCTCCGGGGTGCTGTTTTTTATTACATTAGCTCTGAATGTCTGAAACTAGCCTCTTTTGTCAAGCTGAGCCTGGGACATGCCCCTTCTTTTCATATTAGGCAGTTTGTTAGACATCCTATGGTTAAAGGAGTATAAGAGAAGTATCTATTCTTAAAAAGATGGAAGGGTTGCACTATGACAGTAAAAATTAAGGTTTACTCGGATTATGTATGTCCGTTCTGTTTTCTGGCAGAAAAACCGCTGGAAGAGGCCGTGATGGGCAAGGATGTCGAGATTGATTGGATGCCATTCGAATTGAGGCCTTACCCGAATAAAACCTTGCGTCCAGAAGAGGATTATCTGCAAACAACTTGGAAACAGTCTGTTTATCCAATGGCTGAACGGATGGGTATTGACATTGTTTTGCCGAAAGTTTCACCGCAGCCTTACACTCACTTGGCATTTGAAGGCTTTCAATATGCCAAGGAAAAAGGTAAAGGCAATGAATACAACGACCGGATGCTAAGGGCGTTTTTTCAGGAGGAACAGGATATTGGTGATTTAACGGTACTTACTGAGCTCGCTGGAGAAATTGGTCTGGATAAAGGTGAATTCAACGATGCTCTGATTCACAGGAAATATAAGGAAGCGCACGAAAGTGCGCTCGAACATGCATATAATGAGGCCGATATCCAGGCAGTTCCGACCTTTATCATCGGAGAAACAAAAATTGCCGGAATTCTTTCAAAAGAAAGATTAACTGCCATCATTGATGAAGAGATTGAAAAACAAAAGAACGATGACTTTCCCGAAGGATTGTCATGTGGTATTGACGGCTTTTGCTAATAAAAAGTAAATTGTAATTAATGGAGGAAATCAACATGAATGTAAAAATTAACCGTAATGCAGCGAAGGAATTAAAGAAAATGCTGGCCAGTGAAGAGGCGGAGGGGAAAATGATTCGTGTTATCATTTCCCAAATGCACGGCGACCATGCTCACTACGATGTGGTGCTTGATAAACCGACAGAAAATGATGAGATTGTAAAAACGGACAAAGACATTGATATCCTGCTTGATAAACGTGAAGAATTCCTTGATGGCGTCTGGATCAAATATTTCTATATGCCTCAAGAGGGGTTTGAAATAACAAACAGTTCAAAGGGCTGGCATAATCATCAGCATTAATTTATTTTTTTCAGGGGAGGATGAAGCCTGGTGCAGCAATTTAAAGCATTGGTAGTCGATAAAACGGAAAAAGATTTTACCCTTAATCTTAAGGACATTACCTTAGACGACTTGCCTGAGGGTGAAGTTGTGGTCAAGGTTGTTTATTCCAGCATCAATTATAAGGATGGCCTCGCATCCATACCAAACGGCAACATTGTCAGATCTTATCCATTTGTGCCAGGCATTGATCTCGCTGGAGTTGTCGTATCTTCAGCAGACTCCCGATTCACTGAAGGAGATAAAGTCATTGCCACAAGCTATGAAATTGGCGTCTCCCACTTTGGAGG
The DNA here is from genome assembly GCF_002860285.1 of Bacillus sp. M6-12. Taxonomy (GTDB): domain Bacteria; phylum Bacillota; class Bacilli; order Bacillales; family DSM-1321; genus Peribacillus. Next base: position 36,558 of record NZ_PGVF01000008.1, on the reverse strand, counting down.
CTACAGTGAGTTTGCCCGTATTCCCGCAGACTGGATTGTTCCGCTTCCAGATGGAATAACATTAAAGGAAGCAATGGTCTATGGTACTGCAGGATTTACAGCGGCTTTATCGATTCAGCAGCTGGAAAACGCCGGCTTAACACCTGAAAAGGGTACAGTATTGGTTACTGGGGCAACAGGAGGAGTAGGCAGCCTTGCTGTTGCTATGCTTGCCAAAAGAGGTTACCATATTGCAGCAAGTACAGGAAAAGAGTCAGAACATGAGTTTCTGCGTAACATTGGGGCAAAAGAGATTTTATCACGTGAAGAAGTATATAACGGAAAAATAAAAGCTCTTGATAAACAGTTATGGGCAGCAGCAGTAGACCCGGTCGGCGGTGAATCACTAGCGGCTATCTTAAGCAAGATCAGCTACGGAGGTTCTGTTGCTGTGAGCGGCTTAACCGGCGGTACAGCAGTGCCAACGGCTGTTTTCCCGTTTATTCTTCGTGCAGTTAACCTGCTGGGCATCGATTCAGTCAATTGCCCAATGGAAGTCCGCAAACCCTTATGGACCCGGATGGCAACCGACCTTAAACCGGAAAACCTGCTTGAGGATATTCAAAAGGAAATCACCCTTGAAGAACTGCCTGAAGCACTTGAGACAATTTTGAAAGGGCAAGCACGCGGCAGAATGATTGTGAAAATTGGTAAAGAATAATGAAAGCGCGAAGGATAATCCTTCGCGTTTCTATTATTTGCTGACAACTAGATCGAACAGCTTAACTAAATTAGGATATTTTCCATAAGCTTCTACAGTATCCCGGTCTGAAAAAAGGCGGTCTTTCTTTTCGGGGGAGTCGGCAATGCCTGAGTTTTTCAGCAGTTTGCGGGCTTTTTTGCCATTTGTTTTTAAAATATACCTTTGCTGAAGCAATAAATAGATAGACTCCTTAAATACCTCATGCTGTCCCGGATAATCTAGGTTAAGGGCTTCATATTCCATAAAGACCAGCCCAATGAACTGTGCATCCAGGTTTAAGGAGAATTTTAACGAACGAACATAGACCTCAAAAGCTGGATGCTTTTGCTGAAAAAGAAGCCCATTCCTTTGAGCATCCTGTTTTTTATTTGGCGTTACTGGATGTTCTTGATGATATAGGGCAGATTTATGATCAAAGACAAATTTTGCTCCTATCTTATATAATCGGTAAGCGAAATCAACGTCTTCCATTCCCCAGCCCTGGAAATCTTCATCATAACCGTTTACTTTGGCAAGTAAATTTTTGTTAAGAGAATGATTGAGCCCGAATAAGGCCCACCAGGCAATATGGGAGTTATCCAGATTGTCTCCCAATTCCGTATAAAAATCATTGAAAAATCGGCTAGGGATGCAAAATGGATTCAAGCTGGCCAAATTCAGTACCTCTTCCTCATGAATTAATTGAAGAGGCTCTGTAATCTTTTCAATGGCTGTTTGGAGGTTGAGTTCATCGTTGCTTAGCTTCAGCATCTCTTTTAGCCTTTTATTTAAATAGGTACTGTTCTTTGCCAGCTGTGACATTTCATTAAGCTGAGAGGAGTCATAGTTCGGAAAAAGGAAGCTATAAAGATTGTATATATTTCTAGCAACAATCACGGACTGAGGATTTTTTAAATGTAAATCATATTGATTTTTTACATAATCATTGTCCACAATAACCTCTGCATCCAAAAAAATGATGACATTTCCTTTCGCCATTTTATAACCTATATTCCTAGTTCGGGAGAGTCCCATATTCGTTTTATTTCGAACGTAATGATAGGGAAAGGGAGCTGGGTAACTTTTAAGCAGCGGCGTGCTGTCTGTAGACGCATCATCCAGCAGAATAACTTCCATTTTGTCCATATCAAACGTCTGTTTTTCCAGGGAACGGAGGGTGAGGAGATTTAGGGGATAGCGGTTATAAGATGGAATAATGATACTGACTTCACACATAAAATTGGACCTCCCTTCGTTAAAATTCCTTGTACTTATAGGCCAGTCAGCAAATCATAGAGCTTTGTTACATGTTCAAAGCCCTCGTGCTTTAAAGATTGGTATTCCAGCTCGATGCGGCTTTTCCAATCAAGGTTATCTTCTATGCCTGATTCCGTGAACAAATTGGTAACCGGCTTATCGTCAGATTTCAGCAAAGGAATTTGCCTTAGCAAAGCCTGAAGTGCTTTTATAAAACCGGTATATAAATCCGGATATTTATGCATAATAGTTTGATAATCTGACATGATATTATCCATGAATGTATAATCATGGACTCCTATTTTCTCTAATGAAAGCAAATAAACATCGATAAAGGGGTGCTTTTGCTGAAACAGTATTAAATTTCTAATATTGTTTTTAGACCAATTTCCTTCCTTTGCATGCTCCTGATGGTATACAGAAATGTTTGGATCATAGGAAAATCTGGCGCCTGCCTGGTAAAGCCGAAACCCGTATTCATAGTCCTCCAGCCCATGCCCTATAAAACTTTCATCAAAACCGCCGATTGAGTCAACCAGTGATTTTCTTACGGAATGATTTAATGTCGTGCAGGATATCCATGGTAAGCGAAACTTATCGTTAAAGGCACTGACAATTTTTTCTTCATATGTTTTAGGCTTTGAGAATTGTTTTATTGTCGGAAGAGAGAGGATATCTTGCTTAAACAATAATTGGACCGGCTGGCCGGTTTCGGTTTCCATTGCAGGTTTGATCCGGCTCTTGGCAAAATCAGAGTTTTTGGAGAGCTTTCTTACGTCTCTCAATTGGTATTTGTCAAATCCAGGAAATAAATAGGAATATAACTTATTAACATATTTTCCTGTAACCACTAATGGTTCTTGAGTGAGATGCCGCTGATAATGGTTTTTTACAAATTCTGGACCAACGATAACTTCCGCATCCAGGAAAATAAGTATTTGCCCCTTCGCCTCTTTTATTCCTGTATTCCTGGTTTTTGACCGGCCATAATTTTCATTATTTCTGATGTACCGAAAGGCAAAGGGCGCTTTGTAGTTTTTTAATGAAGGTGTTTCGTCAGTTGAAGCATCATCAACGAAAATAACTTCCATTTTTGACAGATCAAATGTCTGATTTTCCAGGGCATAAAGCGAAAGCTGGTTCAGCGGATATCGGTTGAAAGAGGGAAGGATAACAGTTACTTCTATGCTCAAACTTCTAACCTCCTTTTTTCACTTAATATTTTCACTTAGCCTGCTCCTAATTTCATTGATGTCCGAGCCTAAACTGTCCATATCTTTCAAACAATTAACGGCCTCAGCTAAATCATGTTCCTGGTGGGATTTATCTGTATTTCGATTCAGAATATTGCTGAGCAAATAGTTTAAATAATGAAATTTTCTCCGGTAAGCGTAAAAACGTAACAGATCACCATCGAGCAGGACTTTTTTTCCAAAATGATTTTCATAGTGTTTGAAGAACTTCACAAAGTCTTCATTGAGGAAATAGGATAAATCAAATTCCGGAGGTGCAAACAAGGCGTATTCCCAATCTAACAAAAATAACTCATCACCGCTAACCACGATGTTGCCTCCCCACAAATCACCATGGCAGATAACTTTGTCTTGGCAGCTCTTGACGGCCGATGTTCTCAGATTGTTTAATAGGTTCAAATAATCCAGGATTTTGTCCTTATTTGACAATATTAAGCTCTGTAACCTAGTCCGATACGGGTCAGCAAATGCAGCTGTTGATTCCAGAACAAGCAGCTTTTCCATTAAATGTTTTTGAGTCTTAATATCGAAGGTTTCTTCCTTTAGTTCTTTCTTGTTTATTTTTGGTGTTGCTCGATGGAGCGCTGCAACCATATTTGCGGTTTTTTCAATGTTCTCTTTTGATGCTATCTCATTCAAGGTTGTTCCCTCTATAAAATTAAACAGAACCAGGACCACATGGCCGTTCGTCAATTTATATAGGCCATCCTTTGTTTTAATCGGATAAGTGAGATTTTGAAAAATCTCCTTATGATATAGATTCCATGTAACTGCGAGAGACAAATCCAGACGTTTGACCGCCTTCTTTTGTTTGCGGTTAGTGGTATCAAATAGTTTAAGATAGTAGATTTCCCCGTTCACGCAATGCACCTTGTAAGAATAAGCGGTGGTGCCCAAGGGGATAAAATCTATCTTTTGAACTGCTATTTCATAAGCATGACTTAATAGGGCAGCAAGTTTTGAATCCTCGATAGTATATTTTTCTCTCATCTTTAACCATTCCTCATTTTCTCCTGTATCCGGGCCAGTTTGAGTTAGTTATTGGCCAGCAGGTCGAATAATTGGACCAGGCTCCCGAACTTCCCATATGCCGCGATTATATCTCTTTCTTGATAAATGGCCTGTTTAAGACGGGTGTCATTCTCAATGCCGGCATTTTTGAGGAAATTGCAAACGGGTTGTTCCTGCAGCTTCAAAAATTGAATTTGCTGGAGCAATAAAACAACCGTATTCTTAAAATCTGCAAACAGTCCAGGGAATGAATTGCATAGCAACTCATGTTCCCTTAAGACGCTATCCACAAATTGTAAATCCAGCTTCCCGACATATCTTAAAGATCTGATACATACTTCGATAACCGGATGCTTCCGCTGAAAAAGGACTCGATTTCTCGATCCTTCCTGCACTTTGCCTGAATGGATTGGATGCTCTTGGTGGTACAAGAACGAATCCGGGTCAAAAACGAATTTGGCGCCAGCCTTATATAACCGATAGGCAAACTCCACATCTTCTATCCCCCATCCTTTAAAACCTTCCTCATATCCGCCAACCATTTCAATTAGTTTCTTATTAAGTGAATGATTGGAACCGAAAAGCGCCCACCAGGATAAATACTGCGTATCAAGAACTTCCAGTTGCCTGTATAAATCCTCATAATAGTTGTAGGGATATGAAAAAGACTGGACCAGCGGACTATTGTTTATATCACTTTGATTAAGCAATTGCAGAGGTTCTTGTAAATTCTTAATTAAATTTGGAAGGTCAAAGCTGTTTTTATATTGCGGCAGCTTTTGGCTGATTAATTGTTTTACAGCAGGCTTTTCTTCAGCCATTCTGCAAATTATATCGATCTGAGAGCTATTAAACTCAGGAAATAGATAAGTAATGATCCTGGGGATATTTCTGCCGACTACCACTAACTGTTCTTCAGTTAAATGATATTGATACTGGTTTTTTACATAGCTTGGATCGACAATCATTTCTGCGTCCAGAAAAATAATAATATTTGCTTTCGCCATCATTAAACCCTTATTTCTTGTAGCGGAAAGGCCGATATTTTTTTCATTACGAACATACCGGAAAGGAAAAGGAGGATGATAATGTTTTAAAAGCGGTGTATCGTCCGCAGATCCGTCATCAATCAAAATAACCTCCATTTTGGATAAATCAAAGGTCTGCTTTTCTAACGAAAATAGGGTAAGAAGATTTAGGGGATAACGGTTTCTCGAAGGAATAATAATGCTTACTTCAACCATCTTTATATGATGCTCCTTTCGAAAGAATAGAGCCTTCAACCTTTACTGATCCAGGTTAAATCGCTTTTTATAAACAGTTTTCCTACATTTATATGTTTAAAAATGCAATCATGATAGGGGTAAATGCGGAGAAACAGCACTTTGAAACAGGGATTAGTTAGTGTACCAGTTCAAAGCCAGTGAGGGTCATTAAATATTTTTATCGTCAAATAAGAGTAACTGCTCCGCAGTCCTTTTAATTGATGAATGGGGAAGCTGGATTTTCGGAAGCCTCAGCTGCCTTAGTCTTTTTACCATAAATTGATCAAAATCTTCCAATGCTGTTTCTCCCAATGCTTGTCTTACTTTTAGAGCGGAGACCACTAAGTTTTTGATACAGGTGAGATTCACTTATGGGGTCTCTTCTTCATAATATGTTTCCTCTCTGTCCATGCCTCATAAAGCTCTGGATCCAAACTTTTGAGCTGCATCATAAAATCATTTAATAGTTTTAATTTGCGGAGATCCCTAAAAAACTGATCGGGCCTTGAACTTACTGATCTCATTGAGTTCACATGGTCAATGACTTTAATGGTACCATCATCGGCTACTAAGAAATGACGAATGGAGCCATCAATCCGGGTGAATCCAACCTTTTTCATTTTCTTGAAAATACCGACAAGCTGTTCGGCAACGGCAGCTGGAAATTTCTCTTTTGATTTTAGGTAATCATTCAGAGACTCTCCTTCTATGAATTCCATTAAGATATAGTTTGAACCGACCTCATATACCTTTGGAACAAAGTTTGAGTCCTGTGCCGCCAGAAGTGCCTTGCTTTCCCTTACACAATGCCTTTTCTTTGCATACACCTTTACACAGCTTTCATCAGAAACCCTGAAAACAGCTCCCTGATATCCTTTTCCAATCAGGGTGTAACTGGTAGGATTATGAATGTCTACACCTTTCTTCTTTACATTAACAGTAATTAATCGGAAATCTTTCACTACATCATCTCCTCTTGTACTAGAATATTGTGCAAACTGTATTCCGTAACGGCGCTTGGACTAAAGGAAAGAGAATGGGAGGGAGCATGAAGAGATGTTGTACAGAATGCAAAAAGGTGTCAGCCGCGATCCATAGCTGGATGGTGGCTGACACCGCAAATTTTTATTCACTATCCTCATGGCAAGCATTAGCTTTAGCTTAAAATTGCTTCGCCATCACTTTTGACAAAATCAATTTCAAAACCCAAATCCTTTAGCATCTGGTGATCGGCGGTGCTTTCCTGTCCGGCTGTTGTTAAATAATCGCCTACAAAGATAGAATTTGCCGGATAAAGACCAAGAGGCTGGAGGCTTCTTAAATTGACTTCCCGTCCGCCGGATATCCGTATTTCTTTTGTTGGATTGATAAACCGCATCAGGCAGAGAACTTTAAGGCAATATCTAGGATTCAGTTCATCGGTTCCTTCCAATGGTGTACCGTCAATGGCATGAAGGAAATTAACAGGGATTGAATCTGCGTCCAATACTTTTAAGCTTCTGGCCATATCGACTACGTCCTGCTTTGTCTCTCTCATCCCAATGATGACCCCAGAGCAAGGGGAGATTCCTGCTTCTTTAACCAGCTCTACGGTATCGACTCGATTTTGGTATGTATGGGAAGTTGTAATGGACTCATGATGCCTCTCAGATGTATTGATATTATGATTGTATCGATCCACGCCTGCTTCTTTTAATCTCGCTGCTTGCTCGGGCTTTAACAGTCCAAGGCAGGCACAAACTTTAAGATTGTATTTCTCCTTAATTTCCTCTACTGCTGATACGACATTGTCCATATCTCTGCTGCTTGGCCCGCGTCCGCTTGCAACTATGCAATATGTACCTACATTCAAGTTGTATGCTTGTTCGGCACCTTGTAAAATAGCATCTTTGTCAACCATTCTATATTTCTCAATTGGAGCGGTTGAGACACTGGACTGTGAACAATAACCGCAGTTTTCCGGACACAGACCGGATTTTGTGTTAATAATCATATTGAGCTTTACTTTATTTCCGTAGTAATGGCTTCGGACCGTATAAGCGGCCTGCAGAAGTTCAAGAAGCTCCTCGTCTGGACAGTCTAGGACAGATATGGCTTCCTCATTTGTTATATCATGTCCCTCTAAAGCCTTTTTTGAAAGTTGATTCCAATCACCCATCATCTCTACCTCCAATTATATTAAGCAGCCCGGTTCAATTTTCTGAACTGGCTTCTAGCCAACACCGTTTTTTCCAGCCTCAATGCCATAAAGCCTGCGCATACAGCTAAGATAATATCCTTTGGCAGCGGAGCAATCATCCACAGCCAAGCTAATTTATAAGTAAAACCTTCTGGGGCAGCTGCCCAGAATTTGTAGGCGAAATACATCCAGTTTGTACCGAATAAATAATTAACTGCCATGCCAACTAGCGCAGCGGAAACATAAACAGTGATGGTACGCTTTTTCTCGATGATTTTTCCAGTAATATAAGCTGTGAAAATAAATGAAACAATAAAGCCGAATGTCGGGCTGACGATGGAAGAGACGCCGCCGCTAAATTTTGAAAAAACAGGCGCACCCACCAGGCCAACTAATGTGTAAACAATCATAGCAACAGCACCGAGCCGGCTGCCAAGAACTGCTCCTGCCAATATAGCAAAGAAAGTCTGCAAGGTAATCGGGACACCTCCAACTACCAGAAATGGAGCAATAGTCGTTATATTAGCTCCAATGGCCATCAATGCAACAAACATACTGATAAGTGTAATGTCAATTGTCCTAAGTTTTTTGTTCATTGTGATCTCCTTTGGAATTTAGTTATATATTGAGAATAATTTAAACAATTATTTAATGTCAACCAAAATAAAAATGTGGTTAACATTTATTTGGTGCTAAAATTCGATTTTGTATTAAAAAGTTGGAACATTTAGAATTTATCCTTTTTAATATTAATGAAAGCGCTGTATAATTTAAATGAAGAATTTTACTATCCTGGCTGACTGCCAAAATTGAATCACTGAAACGTTTATGGGAAATTTCCTTTTATGATGTTCGGTATGCAGGCAGTTGTTTAAAGTCAGGCTTTAGCGGCATTTACTAATAGTTAATCAGGAGGGAAATAAGTGAGTACAGAAATGACTTCAATGATACAGCCAGTAATTGTTACATACGCGGGAAGAGTAGCGACTGTGGAGTTAAACCGGCCGGAGTCCATGAATGCGATGAACGGTGATATGCTGCGTGAAATGACTATTAAGCTGAAAGAACTGACTAACGACGATAACATTGACATTGTTATTTTAAAAGGAAATGGTAAAGCGTTTTCATCAGGCGGGGATATTAAGTGGATGTTGAACGGCACGGGAGACTTTAAGAGTATTATGGATTGCATCAGCGACCTTGTAACGACCCTGTATTGCATGCCAAAGCTGACAATTGCTGCTATCCACGGGGCAGCCGCCGGACTTGGACTGAGCCTTGCGCTCGCAACCGATTATACTGTAGCAAAAGAGGAAAGCAAGATTGCAATGAATTTCATTGGAATTGGACTCATCCCTGATGGCGGAGCGCACTTTTTCCTTGAAAGAAGGCTTGGGGAAACAAAGGCAAAGGAACTGATCTGGGATGGAAAAGTTATGAGCCCTGCTGAAGCCATGGAAAAGAACCTAATTAATGAGATCGCTGAGGATCTGGAGCTATCTGTAGAGAGGAAGGTACAAGAATGGCTAAGCAAACCTGTACAAGCGATGGTAAAAACCAAGAAAATACTGGCTGAAAGAAATCGGCCGCTGCTGCTGAAAATTCTTGAGCTAGAAAAGTACGGCCAGGACAAAATGAGAACAACTGAAGACCATAAAGAAGGAATTACAGCATTTGTTGAAAAAAGAAAACCGAATTTTACTGGAAAGTAATCAAAAAATAACCCCGGTCGAATATGACTCGGGGTTTTCATCTGTGCAGTAATTGTACCACTGTCATCTTGACTAGGGGGACGCCAATGAGATTTGTTTACCTGTGAAACAGCACCAGTTTACCAGTTGGAGAGGTACAGCGGTGTGTTTTTTCATGAAGATCTTTTTCACGTAATAGGTTTTCTCCCATTTCTTTTGCCTGCTCATCAGTTTCAGCCTGGAATGATTCATCAAGCAGCTTTTCTCCGTCCTGTTCAAATGCGGTTAATTTATATGTTCTTGCCATGACTGTAACCCCTTTAATTAAAAATTCTGATTTATACCATTATTTTTGCATATCATTTTGCTGTTTGTAAAGTATTAATCTCACTCCTAATGATGGATATGGAATCTCACCGCTAAACGGGAAACGTCAAGAATTGGCTTTACTTTAAAACGAAGGGATACTCTGGATGAAAAAATATTTTCTAATTATATTAAGAAATAATTTATTAAAGAAAATTGGAGTATATGATTGAAAAATATTCGGTATTAATTTAGATGAATTCTATTGAAAATGAATCCTTTTTCCTTTTGCGGCCGTATATAAGTGGAAGGAGTGATGAACGTGGCATTGACAATCGAACAGGTTACGAAGAGATTTGGCGGCTTTACCGCAGTTGACCAGCTGAATTTCAGTATACCCGAAAGGGAGATGTTCGGCTTTCTGGGAGCGAATGGTGCAGGGAAAACGACGACATTCCGGATGATTCTTGGATTGCTTGATCCGAGTGACGGGCAAATTTTATGGAATGGAAAGGCCATTGACTATTCAACGAGTTCGTTAATTGGGTATTTGCCGGAGGAACGGGGTCTGTATCCGAAATTGAAAGTGCGTGAACAAATTGTCTATCTGGCAAGGTTGCGGGGGATGGATAAAGCTTCAGCACAATCAGAATTGAAAACCTGGCTTGAACGGCTAAAGGTTCCCGAATATTATGATAAGAAAGTAGAGGAACTTTCAAAGGGTAATCAGCAAAAAATTCAATTTATTGCCTCAGTTATCCATAACCCCAAACTTTTAATTCTTGATGAGCCTTTCAGCGGCTTGGATCCGCTAAATGTTGAAATACTTAAGAGTGCGGTCCATGATTTAAGAGAAAAAGGAACTACGATTGTATTCTCCAGCCATCGTATGGAGCATGTAGAAGAGCTATGCGAAAACCTATGCATCTTGCATAAAGGGCGCCCTGTCGTTTATGGCAGCCTAAAAGAAATAAAACGTTCGTTTGGCAAAAAAAATGTTGTCGTCCATGCGGACTTTGATTTGGGATTTTTAGAAAACTTTCCTGGGGTTATCCGATCCAGAAAAACCGCCCAGGGAATCGTGCTGCAGGTAACGGGGGAGGAAACTGCAGAAGAAATATTGAAAAGCATTGTCCCAAGAGGATTTATCAGGAAGTTTGAGCTGGAGGAGCCTTCCTTGAATGATATTTTTATAGAAAAGGTGGGGGCGGCATATGAGTAAATTTTGGATTGTGCTGTTTCATACATACCTATCAAAAATAAAGACAAAGTCATTTATCATTTCAACTGGTATCATGCTTTTATTGATTATTGGTTTGACGAATCTTTCTTCTATTATTGACACGTTTAATAAAAATGAGAATGATACTGTCGCTGTGCTGGATGAGACTGGAGAGCTTTATCAGCCGTTTATCGCCCAGGTAAAAGCGATTAATCAGGATCTGGAACTAAAACAAGCCGAAAATGAAGAAACAGCAAGGAAATGGGTTAATTCAGAGAAAATCAAAGGATATCTTGTTTTAAGTTTTGATAGTAAAGGAATGCCCTCAGGAACCTATAAGGCTAACTCGATATCTGATACATCACTTAACAGTGAATTGTCAATGGCGCTCTCTCAGGCGAAAAGCGGAATCGTCGCTGAAAAATTAAAGCTGGATGCTGAAGGTATTGCTGCGTTAAACACTCCAGCAGCATTTGAAAATGAGGCGCTTGTAGCAAATGCTAAAACCGCTGAAGAACTGGACTCCGCTAGAGGACTTGTTTATGTTCTGCTGTTTGTCATTTATTTTGGCGTACTGTTATATGCAAATATGATAGCTATGGAAGTGGCAACGGAAAAGACTTCTAGGGTTATGGAAATTCTGATTTCAAGTGTCTCACCAGTCAAGCAGATGTTTGCCAAAATATTTGGGATTGCGTTAGTTAGCATAACCCAGATGCTGCTGTTTTTTGGAGTGGGATATATCTTTATTAAACGGAATCTTTCAGAGATGAATGAAGGTTTTTTCTCGGTGTTCGGTTTTGAAAGCACAAGCTTGTCTACAATTATATATGCCATCATTTTTTCGCTATTGGGTTATCTTCTGTACGCAACGCTTGCTGCCTGCCTGGGATCGATGGTCAGCAGGATCGAAGATTTACAGCAAATGATTTCCCCAATGACTATGGTCGTAGTCCTTGGATTCATGCTTGCCATGTTCGGCCTCAGTAATCCTGAAGCCAGTTTTATTACAGTTACTTCCTTTATCCCTTTTTTCGCGCCTATGATTATGTTCCTTCGTGTAGGGATGCTTGAGGTGCCCGGCTGGGAAGTAGCCCTAAGCATTGGGCTTCTTATTGCAACTATTGTCCTTCTTGGAATTTTTGGAGCGCGCATATATCGCGGCGGAGTCCTGATGTATGGAAAATCGAATTCGTTTAAGGATATTAAAAAAGCTCTTCAGATTACAAAAAATTCCTAAACATCGCAAGCCAGTGTATCCTATCGGATAGCTGGCTTTTCTGAAGGAGCTTTGCGCCATTAGTGAAACTTTAGCATGTTCAGTCCCATAAATTAATTAGGCAGTAAATGTTATTTTAAATCGTTTGTAAAGGGGAGGGATACTATGTGGCCTTATGTATTGGGAATATTGTTTTTATGGATCATTGTTCCATTTGTTCTTGAACTTAAACGGAAAAAATGGGCAGTTATTAAACCTAAAAGAAAGCAGGAAACAAAAAGAAAAAAAAGCTTCAGCACCTCGAATGAAAGCAACCTGACCTTCTCCGGCTTCTTTGCAGATTCAAGCAATGATTGTGACAGCGGAGGATCCAGCAGCGGCGATGGCGGAGGAGGAGGAGATTGAAGGTTGACTGGAAAAATAATAGTGAAGAAACGCCCTGTCATTGCATTATGCTGATAGGGCGTTTTTGCTGGTCAGCGGGTAAGATTCTAATATCAAAATTGGGCGGCAGGTTTACAATAGATAAACTTATAACTAAAAAATTTGCAAAGCTATCATTCTATATCGATGAGAAAGTATGTTCTCTTTATGATAAAATGAATGTAAGTGAGGTGGAGATATGAGTGAGATTGTTTTTATGCATGCTGCTGATATCCATTTGGACAGTCCGTTTTCCGGCCTGAAGGAACTTCCGATTTCAATGGTTGAACGGCTCAGGGAAGGTACGTTTAAAGCATTTCAAAATATGATTGATTCCTGCATTCAGCACAAAGTTGACTTTCTGCTTTTGTCAGGGGATTTATATGATGGCGAAAACAGGAGCCTTCGGACACAGTCCCGGTTTAAAAAAGAAATGGCAAGGCTGAATCAGCATAATATTCCGGTTTATATTATTCATGGCAACCATGATCATTTGGATGGCACCTGGGTTACGATGGAGTTCCCGGGTAATGTCCATATATTTAATGCGACTATGGAAGTGAAAACATACCAAAAACATGATGGAACAATTGTTAACCTGTATGGCAGCAGTTATTCAATACGTCATGTAGCTGATCGGCTGATTGACTCTTATGCCATTCAAGGGGATGCGGATTACCATATCGGCCTTTTGCACGGAAATTTGGAAGGCAGCAGCGGGCATAGTCCCTACGCCCCTTTTTCAATTAAGGATTTAACCGAAAAAGGGATGGATTATTGGGCTCTTGGCCATATACATAAAGCACAAGTTGTACTAACTCAGCCTCTATCTGTGTACCCGGGCAATCTGCAAGGCCGGCACAGGAAAGAAAGCGGCCGGAAAGGGAGCTATCTGGTAAAGCTGGATAAGATGTCAGCGGATTATACCTTTGTAGATGCGGCAGATATTTTGTGGGAGGCTGCACATTTGCAGATTCCTGCAGGGCTTCCGTTTGATGATATTCTTTACTTGTGCAGGAACAAGCTGGAAGAACTCCGGTTCAGAAACAAGGGAGTGCTGCTTGAATTAACATTAACAATTTCTTCTGGTGATGAAGCAGGTGTTTTTACCCCTGTTTTTATTGATCAGCTTCTGGAAATATTGCAGGACGGCGAGGAAGAAAGAGAGGATTTTGTTTGGATATATAGAATGAAGCTTGTTTCTTCCGTGCATGACAGCGATATCGACAAGCCTGCTACTCCTTTTATTAATGAGATGTTACAGATTGCAGATTCTTTTGATGGTTCTTCGGAGGCGGTGCAGCCATTATTTTCCCATCCGAAGACAAGAAGATATATAGAGCAGCTAACGAAAGAGGAATTCGATGATCTGCTCAATGACGCAACATTATTACTTTGCCAGCTGCTTAAATAGAAGGCAGAAAGGAGGACTAGCATGATAATAAGAGAAGTGCATATATATGGTTACGGCAAGCTTGAAGATATAAAGTTTGACACTGCTAACGATGTTCTTGTTTTCTGCGGGGAAAATGAATCCGGAAAATCTACGATTATGTCGTTTATTCATAGCGTATTATTTGGATTCCCTACAAAGGCGCATTCCGAACAGCGATATGAACCGAAGAATCATGCTAAATACGGAGGGAAGCTGACCCTGGAATCAGCAAGGTATGGCATCATTACTGTTGAGAGAGTCAAAGGCAAGGCGGCCGGAGATGTTACAGTTACATTCTCTGATGGAAAAACAGGGGGTGAGGATGCCCTAAAGTCTATTGTACAAGGCATGGATAAATCCTATTTCCAGTCTGTTTTTTCATTTGACCTGCAGGGTCTTCAAGGCTTGGAAGGTCTTGACGAGAAATCCATCAGCAAATATCTCCTGTCTGCTGGAATGATTGGCAGTGATAAGTTAATGGAAGCAGAGTCCCGGCTTCAAAAGGAGCTTGATTTACGGTTTAAGCCATCAGGCCAGAAGCCTCAGCTTAATATTATGGCCAAGGAATTGCAGCATGCACAACAGCTTTTAAAGAATGCTGATGAAAATCAAAAAGGATATGATTCTTTGCAGAAAAGGCGCCTGCACGCAGAAAAGCAGCTTACAGAGTTAAAGCAGCAAATTAATGAAATCGAAAGACAGCTGGTTCTATACAAGGAATTCCTCCGTATTAAACCACTGGACGACGAATATAAGGTGTTGCAGGCCAGAATAGCCGAAATCGGAGACTGGTCCTTTCCGGAGAACGGACTGAAAAGGCTTGAGGCCGCTGAACAGGCTTCCTTGTCCGTAAAATCCCGATTTGTCTCCATGCTTCAAAGAAAAGAAGAGCTGGAGGGCATTGAAAAAGAATTGGAGCTTAACTTTTTTATACTAGAAAATAAAGAGCAAATCCAAGGTGCAATCGAGGGCGGCGCTTTGATTGAAAAAATGGATTACGAACAGAGGAAGCTGCTGAATGGCCTGGAATCTGCCAGGAAAGATATTGCCCGGCTAAAAGGTGATATTGGAATTCAGCTGGATGAGGAAGACATTCTTTTGCTTGATACAAGCTCATTCTTGAAGGAACGGGTCGGCCTGCTGGAGAAGCAAAGGAATAAGCTGCAGACAGACAAGTTTCACTTGGATGAAACATATAAAAGGCAAAAGACACTTCTTGACCGCAGCGAGGATCGGATAAAGGAACTATCGAAGCGCCTGCTGACTCCAGAGAAGAAAAGTGAGCTGGAAAAATCAATAGCTTCCATGGAGGCGAGCAATCAGTCCCATATACGAAAGCAGCTGCTTGAGGAACAAATTACAGAATTAAAAAGCCGCATAAAAAGCCATAATGAGAAACTGCAGGTAAAAAAGAAAAAGGAAAAAACAGTATTCTTTTCCTTCCTCTTATTATTCGCTATATTAGCTGTTTACGCGGCTGTACAGCAGCAGCCTATATTTGCAGTGGCAGCGGTAATCGCAGCTCTGCTACTGGGAGCATTCTCCTTCTTTGTCAGACAAGGAGGCCAGCAAAATGAACTTATGGCTCAGCTGAAGGAAGCGGAACGGAAAAAAGAACAAGTTGATCACAGCAGGACGGCGGGGGAAAGTGAGGGTCATGCTGTTAAGGAGCTGCTTGAACGAAACTCCGAGACTGAACGCCAGCTTGCTTCAGAAAATCTTAAATATAGTGAAATTGAAGAAGCTTTTAACATGTCGATAGATGCATATACAGAGTGGGAGAAACAAGTAAAGGAAAATGAAGAGGATCTTGCTGCCATTTTAAAGGGATGGGGTGTTCCAGCCCAATTTGAAGTTTCTATTGCAGGGACCGCGTGCGAAAAAATTGTTTTGCTTAAAACCATGATTGAAAATGTGAATGCAACCGAGGAAGAATACCAGCATGCTTATAAGGAATTCTCTTCCCGGGTGAAAGAATTGCAGGTTTTATCCTCGCATAGCGGCTTTGCTGAGCTTTCATGGAAAGAGGCGATCACCGAGCTTCGAAGAGGAATGAACATTTCACAGGAAAATGATTTAAAGCGGAAGCAAGTGAGGGAAGAAATAGAACGGCTTGAGGCGGAGATACTCACATTATCTGCTTCCCGTGAACAAATCGAAGGTGAAATGCAAAGGCTATTTATAATGGCAAATGCCGAAGATGAAGAAGAGTTTAGGGAAAAGGCGCGGCTGGCAACTGAAAGGGATCGCCTGGAAGAGAGGGCAGTCTTAATCGCCATTCAGCTTCAGCATGCTTCATTGACTGAGCAGCAGAGACAAGAGTTATTTGAAAAAGGCATTAATGAATATACCGTCGAAGAACTGAATCGCAGCCGGATGGAATTAGTGGATGATCAGTCCGCAAAGCAGGATGAGCTTGCTTTATTAAAGCTGGAGATTAGCAAATTAGAAGAGGGTGGGGACTTTGATGAATTATCCCATCTTTTTCATGAGAAAAAGTCTGCCTTCCGGGAAGAATCAAAGGATTGGGCAAAATATGCGATCGCAAAAGCTTTGCTCCAGCAAACAATTTATAAATTTACCGAAGAACGGTTACCGATGGTGCTGGAGAGGGCAGAGGAATTTGTATCATTTTTAACAGACGGAAGGTACAGCAAAATTGTTCTGGGGAAAGACCAGCAAATTTTGCTGGAAAGATACGATGGAATCTATTTTGGAGCAAGTGAAGTCAGCAGGGGAACCGCAGAACAAGTATATGCAGCAATGAGATTGGCACTGGCAAGCAACTCCTTCGAGGAAGATTCATTTCCATTAATTATTGATGATAGCTTTGTAAATTTTGATTTTAAAAGAACCGAGCGAATGATCTCTCTTCTGGAAAAGCTTTCGGAAACCCGGCAAATCATTTTCTTTACCTGCCATAGCCATTTGCTTGCCAGCTTTAAGAAGGCGAAACTTATTGAATTAAGCAAAGAAGAAAAACGGGTGCTGAAACAAAAGTAAGAAAAAATGGAAAAAGCAGCTTGAAGACTGATATGGTATACTGTTGTTACGATACCGGAACGGGGGATTCAAATGGAAAATGGCATTTATCAGTATGGAGTCGGTGACGCTATAGACGCATTTATGTACATAAAATCGAGTACAAAAGGAATTGCAAGCAATGGAAAGCCGTTTCTGTCACTGGTACTCTCAGACAAAACTGGAGAAATTGAAGCAAAGCTTTGGGATATATCAGAAAATGATGAACGTCAGTATGCTGCGGAAAAAGCAGTACGCATTTTAGGAGAAATTCAGAATTATAGGGGCAGAAACCAGCTCAAGATTCGGACTATCAGGCTTACGACGGAAGCGGACGCTGTCAATCTTGCTGATCTGATCCAAACGGCGCCTATCAGCCAGGAAGAAATGATGAATACGATCACGCAGTATATCTTTGAAATGAGGAATCCTAACATCCAGCGGATTACGCGGCATTTACTGAAAAAACACCAGGCTGAGTTCATTACATACCCGGCAGCAACAAAGAATCATCATGAATTCTTATCAGGCCTTGCGTATCACGTTGTCTCGATGCTAGACCTGGCAAAGGCGATCGCCGGGCTGTATCCAAAGCTGGATAAAGATCTCCTGTACGCCGGTGTTATTCTCCATGATCTTGGAAAGGTAATGGAGTTATCAGGGCCAGCTTCCACTGTTTATACTGTGGAAGGCAATTTGCTCGGGCATATTACGATTATGGTCAATGAAATCGGCAAAGCTGCAGATGAACTGGGTATCAGCGGTGAAGAAATCATGATACTCCAGCATTTAGTGCTGAGCCACCATGGCAAGGCTGAATGGGGAAGTCCTAAACCGCCTATGGTAAGGGAAGCTGAAGTTCTTCATTATATCGATAACCTCGATGCAAAAATCAATATGATGGATCGATCCCTGGATAAAGTGAAGCCTGGCGAATTCACGGAACGAGTATTCGCGCTCGAAAACCGTTCATTTTATAAGCCCTTGTTCCAAAAATAAAATTAAGACACCCAACTTCTCAAGCCTCTTAAACAGCTAAAATGCTAGTTTTGGAGGTTTTTTACTGCACCTTTACAAAAAACTTTATTAGCCGCTTTTTGAGGGAGAGCATAATTAAATTCATTGGAGCATATTCTCTATTACAGGATGGACAAGTGAGCCTGAAAGGAGAGAGAATATTGCCTATTTGGATATGGTTCGTTGTGGCGGGAATCATTGTAAGTGCTGTGATGGCAGTCCGTACAGCGAGGCTGGAAAGAGTTCAGGAACAGGAATGGATTGAGCAGGAAGGCCAAAAGTATATCGACCGTATTAATGAAGACAAAGAAAAGAAAAATCAATTCCAGCCAGGGGCATAAAGTCACGTGTGAATAAAACAAAGAAGGCCTGTACCATTTTGGTACGGGCCTTCTTTGCCATTTAGGATACCCTGATAGGTGTTTTCCTTATTGTTGTGGAGCAGGCTGTTCAGGTCTCTCAAGGGCCTTTTCCAGGTCTTTATCTTTGATTTCAACCTTAGCATCTTTTAATTCCTTATCGACTGCTTTATTTACTTTTTCCTGGTCGATTTTTGAAGTTTTAACTTCATACTCAAGCTGCTTCTTCATTTCATTATACGGTTTCTTTTCTTTCTTATCAGTTAGCTGAATGATATGGAAGCCGTGTTCAGATTGAACAGGTTCACTGATTTCATTCTTTTCCAGCGCATAAGCGGCATTTTCAAACTCTGGAACCATTGCTCCAGGTCCGAACCAGTCCAAGTCTCCGCCTTTTGCTTTAGAGCCTTCATCTGTTGAATATTGCTTAACTAAGTCTTCAAATTTAGCGCCAGCATCAAGCTTCTTCTTTACTTCCTGGGCTGTTTTCAGGTCAGCAACAAGGATATGGCGGGCACGGATTTCAGGGCGGATCTCTTCATAGTGCGCCTTCATTTCCTTTTCGGAAGCTTTAACGTCTTTAAGAGCTGCCTTTTCCTGGAGCATGCCAATTTTTAATGATTCCTTAAATTGTTTTTCATTCTCATAACCATATTGAGATAAGGCCATTTCAAAATTCTCGCCCAAATCAGCTTTAAACTGATTTACTCTTTCATCAAGCTCTTTATCTGTCACTTTATATTTGTCCTCAAGTACTTTTTCATATACAAGCTCTTGAAGCACCTGGTCACCGAACCGGTCTTTTAAAGTGTTATAAAGTTCATCTTTCGTAATGTCGCCAGCTTTTGTTTCAACAACTGCTTCAGAGTCACCGCTATCCGTACATGCGGTCAAACCAAGAACGCCGGCTGTTACGGCAAGGGATAATAACCATTTTTTCATGCCAAACAACTCCTGTTTAGTAAATTCGTGGGGCTTCTTTAAATCCACAAGTCCTACTATAACATAAAAAGGATAATAGGCAAAAAATATGTTGGCAAATTCTTTTTGGATTATTCGAAAAAATAGGTGAATGACCTACCCAATTTTCAATCTGCAACATATGATAAATCGAAGTTACTAAAGGAGGAATGAACAATGAGTGATGGTCATAACAATGGTTTTGCGTTATTGGTAGTACTGTTCATCTTGTTAGTTATCGTAGGTGCGGCATTCTGCTGGTAAAAAACTAAAACTTTGAAGGCCGATTCCTTTTATTCCCGCATGTAGTCAATAGGAGCAGGGTTCTTTTTAATAAGGAACAGCTTTTTTTGGAACTGCAAAAAAGGTAATGCCTGAAATCAAAACACTTGCGAAGAATGGCAGGTATATATTAGGAAAGAACCCGGCGGCTGACACAGCTGGCAGGTTCATCGAGATAGGGGGGGGAATTTATGTCTGGAGGACACGGCGGTGGCTTTGCCTTAATTGTGGTTCTATTCATCCTATTAGTTATCATTGGAGCTGCCTGGCTATAAAAGCCACTTATAATCAAAAAGGTGAAGCACAGGCTTCACCTTTTTTAATATTTGAAGAACATGAACGGCTTTGTAATGCAATCAGACCAGCAACTTAAATCTCTTGCGGAATAAGCTGCCGGGCGATTGCGCTTTTGCACACGTACAATAAGGATGTAAGATTATGAGAATGATATTTCAACATAAGAGGATAATAATAAAATGGTAATCAAGATATTTATTGTACGAAAAACCTTTGGCTGCCGGTCTTCAGGAATCTCTTTTTGGATGCATAATATATTTGTCATTTTATTAATGTTGTAAAGAATCGCACCTGAAAAAAGAATAAAAAATAGTGAGATCACCCTGAATCCCTCCTTATCTAAACCAATCTTGTATTCATTTACGATACCAAATTATCGAAAAAAAAGATAGTACTTAGGTTATTGAATTGCAAGCTTATCTGAACCTTTCGACCTTTAATATTACCCAGGCAGTTCTGCTTTGCTGCTTTTTGTATTTTTAGAGAGATCAGGAATTTAAACAGGTACTGTAAGGAACTTACCCTTCCAATATGCTGGGTGCAGATCCTATAAATTAGTGTGGCCCTGGAATGGGACGGAAATAGGTTTCAGAAAATTAATGAGGTTTTTTTCTATGGAAAAGGAGCGGATCTGTGCCGATTGTTTTGTAAAGAAAAACTAATTGATATTTAAATGTAAAATTACTTAGGAAGTTGTATCGCTAAGTTTTGCTTTCACCACCCTTATTTTTGATAGCATGTGCTAACAGCTTATTCTTATTTTCATGCAATGGTTTGGGAGTATGGACTTCTGTGAAGATTTGAACATAGACGAATGAAAAGCAAAAAGCGGAGGGCGCACTTCACTTTTCCGCTTCTTGATGTTGGTAAGGAAAGCTTGATTATCTGGAGAACTGTCTATCGGATGTGTCCTTGATGGTTAAAAGTGAATTTATACAGGCTCTGCCTCTTTAGAAGCTTTCTTTTTGGAAAGGCGGCCTTCCTCTACAGTAAATTCACTATCTATGTTGGAAAAGGATCGTTCAAAAATCTCCATAAAATCCTCGCCATATATATTTCTGATGACTGCCATCATTTCAATCATATCAGGAAATTTACCATATAGCTCCCTAAGTGGAAGGGCACCAGTAAATGCAGCATTTTTGCCAGGATCATAGGTTTCCATTAGGGAAAGTAAAATTTTCTCACCCTCATCGGTAATTTTGATATACGTATTCCGTTTGTCATCTTCCTTTTTTGAAAAATTGAGCAATTTTCTTTCTTCCAGCTTTTTTGAGAAATTAAACGCCGTAGAAACATGCATAACACCGAATTTTGCTACATCAGAAATGGAAGCGCCGTTCAAATGATAAGCGATCCATAAAATATGATGCTCATTTATATTCAGGTCATATGGCTTAATCCATTGCTGCCAATCTTTCTCAACAGATTTCCATAAAGCTTTGCTCAGTTGAGCCACCCTTTGGCTGAAAAGCATAGCTTCTTTCATAGTATAGTTTTTTTCTTGCATACAAGTCTCACCTACCTAAAAAAATTCTAATACATTTATTATGACAATAAAATAAAAATTAATAAAGATAAAAATTTGCAAAATTTTTAGAAATTTTTTTATCCTCTGTTCTATTTGAAAAAAATGAAAAAAATATGCGCAGAGGCTGATTCAGCTAGCCTGGCTGCGCATCCAAAAAATTACTGGTTATTCTGGTCCTTATTTTCCATTTTTTGAGTAATGGGAGAGCTTGCTACAATTCCCTCCAGTTCTCCAACCGCAGACTCAATTTCTTGAATTTGGCTGGAAATTTCGTTTTTGTGAGGCTCAATTTCAAGTCTCCAATATTCAATGCGGGCTTTTACCTCAGTTATGAATTGATTAATTGTTTCTTTGCTTGCCTTTGTTGCGTAAACGGTATCATTCTTAAGCTCTGCGGCACGAGCCTTGATTTCAAGCAGGATGTCGAGGGCTTCATCTTTGCTAAATTTAATCCGGTCGCGCAGTTCTCTTCCGGAGGATGGTGCGGAAAGAAGGACAGCGGCACCTGCAACTAATGTACCAGCGACAAAACCGAATAATAAAGATCTTGTTTTCATAAATTTGGTCACCTCATTCAAAGTCATTTGTTTAGTCTTTCTACAAATAATTAAAAAATCCTTTTATATCTGATGTAAAAAAGGTGGTGCTGAGGTAATCATCAAAAATGAAGATAAGTAAAATTCATTACTCTTTAGTTTTTATATCACAAAAATTTTTTCTCAAACATGAATTCATCCTTTTTTAATATATAAAAATAGCTTGAACACCTCCAGTGTCCAAAAAGCGGGGTTCCGGTATACAAGTCAGCCTGCCGGCATATACTTGTCTAAAATGAAAAGGAGGGTGCTGCTCTGGCTTCAGTAGAATATGTATTATTAAGTTTATGTTTTCTCCTTTTTGCAGGAATGATTCATTATTTATTATCAGCGGGGAGGCCAGGCATATATCCGCCCAAAAAGCTGCAAAGAAAAAGAGCAGGTTTTCTCGGAACAGGAGGGATACTCCTGCTGATCATAGCTTTATTGATCCATTTCTCTAAATAATCAGATAAGACCATTGCATTCATTCTAACCCATATTTTTTAACCTGAAGGGGATCACTATTTGGCCTGGCGATCTCTTTTTTTTATTCTCATAAGCTATGATTACTAAACTCAATTATATATTTACAAATTCATACGTAACAGTAAAAATAGAACATATAAGGGAGTATTGTCTGCCAGCTGGTAACAGAACGTTCAGTAAACTTAGAGGAAGTGTAAGTATTGTCTAGTCAGATAACGATTAACGGGAATGCTCTTAAACATTTAAGCGCAGATTGTGAAAAATGTTTTGGATTGTGCTGTGTGTCTTTACCTTATTTAAAATCTGCTGATTTTGCATTCGATAAGGATGGGGGAACTCCCTGTCCGAACCTGCAATCAGATTATCGCTGCGGCATACATAAAGATCTAAGAAATAAAGGGTTTCGAGGCTGTACTGTATATGAATGCTTTGGGGCAGGCCAAAAGGTATCTCAAGTAATCTATGGTGGAAACAACTGGCGGGATAACCCATCGTCGGCTAAGGAAATGTTTGAGGTATTTCCCATTGTCCAGCAGCTGCAGGAAATGCTGTGCTACCTAAATGAAGCACTGACTCTAAAGGATGCTCAACCTATATATAAAGATCTGCAAGCTGCAATAAAAGAAACGGAATATCTCACTAATCTAAGTCCGGAGGGTATCTTAAACCTTAATGTACCGGCTCACAGAACGATTGTAAATGAATTGCTTTTACGTACAAGTGAGCTGGTAAGAGGAAAGGCTGTTCGGCAGAAAAATAAACAGACAAAAGCAGGAAGAGGAAGTGACCTTATCGGTGCAAATTTAAGGGGAGCTGACCTAAGAGGATCTAACTTAAGAGGAGCGTTGCTAATAGCCTCCGACCTAAGAGAAGCTGACATGAGAGCTGCTGATCTTATCGGTGCGGACCTTCGGGACGCTAATTTAAGCGGGGCGGATCTCACCGGCAGTATCTTTCTTACTCAAGCCCAAGTTAACTCGGCTAAGGGAGATATAAAAACTAAATTACCGGCTTCCCTGAAGATTCCCGATCGTTGGGTTATAGATCCACGATAAATATTAAAAAAAGTTTCTGTGACTTAGGATATTAGAGATCAAAAAAAAGATAGAAGAGCAGTTTTCACCGCTTTTTCTATCCCTTTTTGTAATGAATTTTCTATGATATTTTAATCAGCTTGCCAGTATCGGCAAAGCGTCAGCTATGTTGATGCGAAACGTTGGATGCAAGGTTTGATTTTTTTACAATTCCCCCGGCGATTGGGTAAATAATAACCATCGCGACTGTGTTAAACGCCGCTGCCGGAAGGACAACCGCCGCAAATAATCCTACGAACGGACCTGGAAGCCCAACGAGATAGTAGGCAGAGCCTAAAAAGATAATGCCTGAAATAATAGTGCCAATTGCTGTTAATGCGCCCACACTGATAAGGGAGTGTTTGAACTTATTAACTGCCAGTAAAAGGAAGAAAAAGATAAACGCTGTAAAGAATTTATCAATAATATTCGGCAGAAACCCTCCAGGGAACGATGTGGTCAATGCGGAAATAATACCGCTCGCCAGCCCTAATAACAGTACATTCTTTTTTTCTGGAAACAGTATCACACCTAAAAAGGTCATGATCAGCATCATATCAGGCTTCATCCCCATAAAGAACCCGGGAACAAACATGTGAAGCGCTGCACCTATCCCAATTAAAAGTGATAAAGATACCAGTGTTTTCGTATTCATTTCTCATCTCTCCTCTTCTATGCTCAGCTAAATCTGAAAGCCCCTCCGACAGTGCACTAATTGCCTGCCGCGAAAAGCTTTTTATTAGTATATCATGGCTGCTGTATATTTTGAAGCATTTATTTTTATAGCGATTATACTGTTTGTCCGGATGCTTCATGTGCATATGCAGCCTGGAATTTCTTCATGAACGAAGCAAGCTGCTCACAATGGTCAAGCGGGACAGCGTTATAAATGGATGCCCGGCACCCGCCGACAGAACGGTGGCCGTTCAATCCGACAAAGCCTGCTTCCTTCGCTTGGGAGAGGAATTGCTTGGTGAGCTCATCATTCTCTAGAGTGAAGGTTACATTCATAAGGGAACGGCTGTCTTTACGGGCGTGGCCCTTGTAGAACCCGTCACTCTCTTCAATGGTCTTATACAGGAGAGCTGCTTTTTGCTCATTCAGCCTTTCAATCGCTTCTACACCGCCTAGGTCCTTAACCCACTGAAGAACAAGAGACAACAGATAAATAGACATAGTAGGCGGTGTATTATATAAGGAATTGTTGTCAGCATGTGTCTGGTAAGAAAGCATGGTTGGCAGGGAAGGATCCTTATGGATTAAATCTTTTCGGATGATTACCACTGTCACACCTGATGGGCCCAGGTTCTTTTGAGCTCCGGCGTAAATTAGCCCGAACTTGCTCACATCAACCTTTTTGCTAAGTATGTCACTGGACATGTCAGCAATAACAGGAATCTCTGTTGCTTCAGGATAGTTTTTCCACTGGGTGCCGAATATTGTATTATTGCTTGTAATATGCAGGTAGGCGGCATCCTTAGCAGCCTTAATCTCACCGACGGCTGGGATTGTTGAGTAATTGGTTTCCTTAGCGGAAGCGGAAACCTCGCAGCTACCGATTTTTTGTGCTTCTTTTAATGCTTTCTCAGACCAGGAACCGGTTAACACATAGCTTGCTGTCTTTCCCTTTTTGAGTAAATTCATTGGGATCATGGAAAATTGCAGGCTTGCACCTCCCTGCAAAAATAACACCTCATAATCCTCAGGAATTTCCATCAATTCAATTAGCAGGCTTTTAGATCGATTAATGATTGTTTCAAAATCCTTGCTTCGGTGGCTTATTTCCATTACAGACATACCTGATCCATTGATATTGAGCCATTCCTCATGGGCTTTAGCCAATACTGCCTCAGGCAATGCCGCAGGGCCAGCGTTAAAATTGTATGCTCGTTTCAAAAAAATTCCCTCCCTATACGGTACTGCATTAAAGTGTAAAAATAATTGTTTCTATCTTAACAGAAACGCTTTAATATTGGGGAGTTATTTTTGAAATTTTATTTATTTTTGAACTATTCCTCGATATGGCTGGAAATTGAAGCGGCCATTTTTTGAAAAGTTTCGGGTGTGTAGTCGCTGGTATGCGTCTCCCAAACGGCGCCGAATCCATCTCCTGCGCCATAGCGGGGCAATAGATGCATATGATAATGGAATACGGTTTGTCCGGCAGCTTCGCCGTTATTGTTGACAATATTCAGGCCAGCCGGTTTGAATTCCTTTTGGATTGCCTTCGCAATTTTTGGAACCGCTTCGAATAGACGGCCTGCGATTTCAGGAGAAAGCTCATAAATATTTTCTTTATGTATTTTTGGAATAACAAGGGTGTGCCCTTTTGTGACCTGGCTGATATCGAGAAAAGCCAGCACATGCTCATTTTCATACACCTTTGAACCCGGAATTTCACCATTAATAATCTTACAGAAAATACAATCTGTCATTAATAAACAGCACCTTTCCATAAATTAATTTATTAGCTTTATATTACCATAGCATGGAAATTTAGTCATAATGGGAACAGGGCAACAGCAACAAAAAAGCAGGATGCAACCGATCGTTGCATCCTGCTGAGGGAAGAGGGAGGCTTCAATTTCATCGTTCTATTTCAGGCTGTTTCTCCTCTTTAGCAAACACCTCATTCACATTAGAGTGTATACAGGTGAGACACTTCTGGAGAAATTACATTCAAGGCGACCATCTCCTCTTCTATATCGTTTCACAACGTATAAAGCATCTGATTGGTCTTTTACAAACACCCCGTTTATAAAAGGGATTTTATATTTGAATGTCTAATTCAACCTTTAAGCGCAAGATGACCATCCCCTTGCATAGAGACGTTAAATAATGAAGCTGCTTATATTTCAGTTATAGGTCTTTAACTGGCACCCCATTCACAATTTGATTTTAAATCAATTGCTTTGTAGGAAGCTCCCTGCTTCTTTTTTATAATTAGCATATAGTCAGGAAAACTTACCTGGTTAAAGATGGAATTCCCGATAACGATTACTATATCGCGGGTGGAATTTTTGTTAATATAAAAAAAAGATGAATTAAAGGAAGGAACCTTGATATGTCCTTATTGCAAATACAAAATTTGTCCGGAGGCTACACGAAAACGCCAGTTCTAAAAGGTATCAGCTTTGACGTAAAGCCAAACGAGCTGGTTGGCCTGATTGGGTTAAATGGGGCTGGAAAAAGTACAACCATTAAACATATTATCGGTTTAATGGAACCAAAAAACGGCAGCATTATCATTAATGGCAAGACCTTTATGGAACAGCCTGAAGATTATCGAAGAGAATTTACGTATGTCCCTGAAACGCCAATCCTGTATGATGAGCTAACCCTTGAAGAGCATTTAAAGCTTACCGCGATGGCGTACGGCCTGGAGGAAACCGTTTTTCAGGAACGGATGGCTGTCCTGTTAAAAGAGTTTCGGATGGAGAAGCGGCTTGGGTGGTTTCCGGCCCATTTTTCTAAAGGGATGAAACAAAAGGTAATGATCATGTGCGCGTTTCTTGTACAGCCGTCACTTTATATCGTTGACGAGCCTTTTGTCGGCCTTGATCCGCTTGGAATTCAGTCGCTTCTTGATTTAATGAACAAGATGAAGGAAAATGGTGCGGGCATCCTGATGTCGACCCATATTCTTGCAACTGCTGAACGTTATTGTGATTCATTTATCATTTTGCATAATGGCGAAATCCGTGCAAAAGGTGATTTAGAGGAATTAAGGTCGCAGTTTTTGATGCCGGGTGCAACTCTTGATGATTTATATATCCAGCTGACAAAGGAAGAGAATGAATCATGAATAGCGTAAATTTTTGGAAGGAAAGGTTTCAAACCTTCAATAAGGAGATCCAGAAATATTTACGTTACATATTTAACGGGCATCTTTTGTTTGTACTAATATTTGCATTGGGCGGCCTTGCTTATTATTACAGCGAATGGATTAAAACGCTTGATAGCGGTTTTCCATCAGCCCTCATTCTGGCTGTCTTACTTGGACTAATGGTTACAAGCAGCCCGGTGAATACATTTTTAAGAGAAGCAGATATGATTTTTCTTTTGCCGCTTGAAAAGCGCCTGGACGATTATTTCAAGCGCTCTCTTATCCTGAGCCTTGTGCTTCAGGGATATTTGCTGTTAATGGTGCTTGCTGCCGGTTTCCCGATGCATTCCAAGGTTACTAGGGCAACATTGCGGGATTTTTTGCTTATCTTCCTGCTAATGCTGGCCATTAAATATATAAATCTGCTGATCCGCTGGCATGTTTTGAAATTCCAGGAGAACTCCACCCTATTGTTCGATAGCGGTTTGCGCCTTGCGATTAATATTGTGTTACTGTATTTTTTACTTTCACGGGCAAATATAATTTTGACTTTGATAACTTCATTCTTGCTGATTGGTTTACTGCTTTTTTACCGCCAGGCAGCAAAAGCCAAAGGGCTTAAATGGGAGCGTCTGATCGATTTAGAAGGAAAGCGCATGATGTCATTTTACAGGGTCGCGAATATGTTCACCGATGTTCCGAAGTTTAAGGAGAAGGTTTCCCGCCGCAGATGGCTTGATTGGCTGCTGTCATTTATTCCGTATCGGCAATCTTCTTCCTATACCTTTCTTTATGCACGAACGCTGCTTCGGGCTGACGATTACTTTGGGCTCTTGCTCCGGCTGACAGTTCTTGGTTCATTTGTGATGCTGGCATTTTCATCCATATTTGCTGTACTGTTCACAGCCGTATTGTTTTTGTATATGACAGGGCTGCAGCTAATGGCAATAGGGCGGAACCATGAAATGAAAATTTGGATTAATTTGTATCCATTGCCAAAGGAAAAGCGGCTTCAATCGATAGTGAAATTATTGATGATCATGCTGCTCATTGAAACAGTTACCTTTGCTGCGGTGATTTTATTTACCGGGGCATGGGTTACGTCTTTCGCCATACTGGCAGCAGGATTTGTGTTTATGGTGTTTTTCAGATCGTATGCTGCAAAAAAGATGACTGCTTTTTAAGGTGCAAAATCTAGTTGAATAATGAGCGGATTGCCTGCCAGGAGACCGTCTCCTCGCAGGTTATTTATTTATTGGGAGTTGAAATTATATTTATTCTTTTAGAGAATCTGCTCAGTATACTGCAAAAATGGCCGATGTGTGTTGAGAAATCAATATATTGTAAAAGTTGACGATAAAATTCGGAAGTTGTGAGATAAAAATTCGAAGATGCCGATAAATTTAGAAAAGTCTTTAAAGGCTCTCCAAAATAACAGACATAAAACTTTTATATGGCTTCATAAGGGTATGTTTTAACCTTTTACTTCTTTTTTCCTTCGTCTACCCCTTTCTGAAGAACATCTCACAGAACGTAGGCATATAAATTGTCTTTTCTTTTGCTTTCTTTATAATCGACCAGGTAATAGTTAGATTCAAAATTGACAATAATATCCCTTGAATTCAGTGCAGAGGAGTTGAAGGCAATATTAACTCATCATGTGAAGACGCACTTGAGCATTATTGTAATCTGTAAAATATATCGGTTCACATTCATTTATCTAAGATCAATCTTAGACAAAAAGGAGAATGCATGATGGGAAGTCGTGAGGATAAAAAGCAGGAAATACTTGAAGCATTTCAATTCAGGCATGCAACAAAAGAATTTGACCCAAATAAAAAAATCTCTGAAGATGACTTTAATTTTATTTTAGAAGCAGCCAGGCTGTCGCCTAGCTCAGTCGGTTATGAACCATGGAAATTTTTAATTATTCAAAACAAAGAATTGCGGGATAAGCTGCGGGAAGTTTCATGGGGAGCACGTGGACAGCTTCCAACAGCAAGCCATTTCATCGTTATTCTTGCAAGAACGATTAAAGACACTAAATATGATAGTGAATATGTAAAAAACCAGATGCTAAGCGTAAAACAGATTCCTGAAGATGTTTTTGAGCAAATGAAAATCCGATACAGGGAGTTTCAGGAAGAGGATCTCAATATTCTTGAAAATGAACGAACGGCATTCGACTGGGCAAGTAAACAGACGTATCTTGCCTTGGCGAATATGATGACAGCTGCCGCTCTAATTGGAATAGACTCTTGTCCGATTGAAGGATTTCATTTTAACAAGGTCCAAAAGATTTTAACAGAGGAAGGTTTGCTTGAAGATGGGCATTTAGCTGTCTCCGTAATGGCAGCATTCGGTTACCGGAAAAATGAACCCCGTCCTAAAACTAGAAAGGACAGGGATGATATAGTTCTGTGGGTTTAACTAAATAAAACTTAGGACGAGGATATTAACCGTGACATTGGGGATTCCGGGAAGTCAAACAACAGCGGTTATTTTGGCTTCTTTATCGCTTCAAGGGTTGCAGCCTGGTCCGCAGATGATGACTGAGCAACCTTTATTGTTGTATGTGATTTTCTTCTCGATGCTGATTGCCAGTGTCGCGGCTTTTGTTGGAGGATGAATTATGGATTGCGCTATTATTTGGGGTGATTGGCCATTTTATGATTAAATATGATTTTTCTCCTTCGGCCATGATCTTGGGATTGGTCTTAGGCAAAATGATGGAAGAATCTTTCCGACGTCAATTAATGTTGACCAATGATTATATGACATTCTTTACCCAACCCATTTCGGCCCTCATTTTGTCGGTATCCATTCTCTCTGTTGTTTATCCGATGATTGCCAACGTTATTAAAAAGAAAAAAGAAGCGAATAATTCGTCTATTAATAAAACAGGGTAAGTTAATAACTATTGAAGGGTACAGATTATTAAATTTCTCTTCATAAATCTTGATAAATTAAGGTTTAATCGGTCATAGGTAATCCTGTGACCTTTTGTTATTTAATGAAGTGTTTTATTCATTTACTGTAATGTCCTTTTTCTTTTTCTTAGATTAATTAGTGAAGACAGATTGATATATTCTTGTGTAATATTGGAATACTACCATATATTAGGTGAATATTTATGATGCTTTTAAAAAAATGTAGGTGTTTATACGACATACAGTGAGTTATTGGTGGGAAGTACTGTTAAGATAAATTGATTAATTTAATTGCGTCCACATTCTACAGACTGCTTCCCCGGTCTTTTTTTAGTTTTAAACGATCATAATGAAACTTATTTATTAATATAAACGTAAATAATGAAAGGAAAATTAAAGGGGATAGTTAAATGGAAGTATATGAAATAAATGCTTATCAGGAAGTAGCAGCATGGAAAAAAAAGCTGATGAAACGGTCAGGGATGCTTTCAAGGTTTTCAAAGACTACTCAAAATAAAATTAATAGCGTTATACCAGAAAAGATACATGAGGTTATCACCGATAGTATAAAAAGCATGGTTAAAACAACATTAGCAGGAAGCAACCTAACTACAAAAGCTAAGGATGTTAGCGGTTTAACGTTCGAGCAAAAGGAAAGGGAAGTATTGAAGAAGATTGAAGCCTACCAGAAGACCGCAACCATTGAAGGGGCAGGTACCGGAGCGGGGGGACTATTGCTGGGACTGGCTGATTTTCCGCTGCTTATAAGCATAAAAATGAAGATGTTATTTGAAATTGCAGCTTTATATGGCTTTAATATAAAAGACTATGAGGAACGTGTATATCTGCTTTATGTGTTCCAGCTTGCTTTCTCAAGCGATGAAAAACGGATAGAGACATACCGCATTTTGGAAAATTGGGATCATGAAAAAGAACAATATTTGGAGGTTGATTGGAGGGTGTTTCAGCAGGAATATCGGGATCATATTGATTTGGTAAAAATGTTCCAGCTGGTTCCCGGGATTGGAGCTATTGTTGGGGCATATGCCAACTACAATTTAGTGCAGCTCCTGGGTAATACAGCTATGAACTGTTATCGGATGAGGATGTTAGCAGAATAGGGGGCAAGGAAGAAATTTTTATCAATCTTAGGACATGCGTCTATACGCTCGTCCTTCGGCTGCATATTTTATAGTAAGTCCGCAGCTTAAATAAAAAAATGGTTCACCTCCTGAAGCTTTAGCACAGGAGGTGATTTTTTGATAATTTTACAGACTCCGATTGACTTATTACAAGGGTCTGCCGAAAAATTATTGTCATAGCTGACGAGAGCTTAATCATTCCAAACTTCTTTCAAACTGTCTCTGAATAATGCATCAAGCTGGCTGGTTGGGTCGGGCATTTCGTTATGCAAGCTCTTTGTATATGCTTCTAGCCGGCTTATTTCTGCATGTAAAAAGTGAAGAATAACTTCATTCCTTGGGTTTGAATCCAACTCTTCGCCTTCGATTTTCCGCTTTATTATGCTCTTTATTTCTTCTTTAAGTTTTCCTTCCGGAAGAGCATCGTCTAAAAGACTGATAAATTTAAGCGGTGGCATAGAATTGTATTTTTCAACCCAACCCGCTGCCAGTACAGGATATAGCATATAGAAATATTTTTTTATCTTTACATCATTACCTTGCATAAAGTCCCGTAAATTCTTTTTTCCCATATTCAAGTAATGATGCAAGCATGGAGCGGGTGAAAAAATATCTAAAGCTAAAGATTTCATCCTTTCTACTGTTGAGCAGGACGAGTAATAAACTATGCTTGAATGAAGCCATTCCAGTAAAGTGGGGTTGGATTTCCGAAACAATCTTAAGGTTTTTGTCAATTCCCAGCCGCTGATATCTAAAAGGTTGTGCACCGGGATAGAAAGCGAATCCCGGTTTGGAATTTCAATTACATTTCTTTTTTCATCGATTGATAGGTACCAATTTGTTTTATGAATATAGATAAATCTAACATCATAATCACTGCCCCTGGATGGAAACCCCCAGGCCCTGCTCCCGGATTCGCATGCATAAAGAATTTTTACCTCATGCTCTTTTTCGATTTGCATGATGGTTTCCAGAATATGTTCTTTCATCAACTCTGCCCTCGTTTCGCAGGAATAGCCGCCCAGGTGTTCTCGTTCTAAGACAAGAAAGACAAACTTATTAACAAGTATTGCCTAATTATTTTATTATACCAATGCTTTTTGAGCTTCTTTTACCTGATAAGTTATTGCTGCAAGTCCGAGAGTTTTAGCTGCTATTAACATTGCGCGTTCATCAAAATCGAATTTAGGGTGATGATGCGGATAGGCGATTTCGACACCTTCTGCCCTTGCGCCGGTAAAAAAGAAGGTTCCCTTCACGTTTTGCAAATAGAAAGCAAAATCTTCGCTGCCCATCTCCGGATCCTTTTCCTCCACAGTATTAATTTCGTTAATTCCTTTTGAGATTTCGGCTAAATGGAGTGTCTCAGTCTCATGATTCACAACAGGCGGATAGCCGCGGAAGTATGTATACTTATACTCACTATCGGATGCCAGACAAATTCCCCGTGTTATTTTTTCAATTTCCGATTCAATGAAATCGCGGACTTCTTCATTAAACGTTCTAACTGTCCCAACGAGTTTCGCATTATCCGCAATTACGTTGAACGCATTTTCCGCTGTAAAAGAGCCTACAGTAACAACAGCAGAGTCAATCGGATTTACGCGTCTGCTTACGATTTGCTGAAGTGCCAATACCAGTTGGGAAGCGATTACGATAGAATCCTTGGTTGTATGCGGCTGCGCCCCATGGCCGCCTTGTCCCTGAATCTCAATTTCAAAACGATCAGCTGCCGCCATGATTGGACCGACACGGTATTGAATTGTCCCGGTTGGAACTGTAGCCCATAGGTGGGTACCAAATATGGCATCAACACCATCCAGGCAGCCATCCTCGATCATCGGCTTTGCCCCTCCTGGAGCATACTCCTCAGCATGCTGATGGATGAATAGATAAGTACCTTCGAGTTCATCTTTCATACCATTCATTACTTTAGCAAGGACAAGCAATGTAGCTGTATGGCCATCGTGGCCGCATGCATGCATAACGCCAGGAACGGTGGACTTGTATTCAACTTCTTTTTGATCCTGGATTGGCAGCGCATCGAAGTCAGCCCGAAGTGCGATTGTTTTTCCCGGCTTTGCCCCTGTCACTCTTGCCACAACGCCATTCCCGCCTACTCCAGTCCGATGCTCAATGCCTAAATTCTGGTAGTAATCAGAAATATAAGCCGCCGTTTGCGTTTCCTGAAATGATAATTCAGGATGTTTATGTAAGTATCGGCGGATAGATATCATTTCTTCCAAAGAATTTTCTAAAAGAGATTCAAGTTTGCTATTCATGGTATTGCCTCCTTTAATGTTTGTGATTGAGAATATTATGACAATTATAGCACGATAAAAGAAAAAGGAGGGACCGAAACACAATGATTAACAAAAGTGGTAAAAAAGCTTCACTGAAAAATCACTTCGAAAAAAGAATTTTAATATGTTTCTGACAGGACATCCTGTTACATCGTTCATAACAAAGGATTGAAAAATACTAAAGATGCTGTTTTTTACCTCAGTAATAATTGAGCACTTCAGCTGCATTGGTAATAGAAAAAAGCTGCACCAGGTTATACAGAGGGCTATTACTTTAACCCTTGATTCTTCCTGGATACAGCTTAAATTTATTACATTAAAAACATAGCAACAATGGTGGTAACCACAAGCCCTATTGCGACTGGCAGCAGATTCTTTCGTGCAAGTTCAAAAGGGTCGACGTTACAAATTGCTGCGGCAGGTATCAGTGCCCATGGAACGATGGTGCCGCCTCCTACCCAAATGGCCGCAATCTGGCCGAGAGCGGTCAGTGTTGCAGCACCGGATCCAATGGCTTCAGAGAAGAGGTGGGCAACGGAACCTGCCAGCGAAATTCCTGAGAAGCCAGATCCGTCCAATCCTGTAATCGCACCGATTGATGTGAGAGTGATCGCAGCAATTTCTTTTGACAAAGGAACGGTATGGGCAAGCGCAATACCCAGGTCATTAACAATACCTTGCGAGGCCGCTGGAAGATGTTCTCCAAGAATCTTTATAAAACCGGAATCTCCAAGATAGAAGAATGCTGCAATAGGTATAACCGGCCCAAATACTTTGAAGCCGAATTGAAAACCATCAATTAAATAACCAGTAGTTTTTTCAAGGCCATGATGGTTGTGAGCAGCAAGAGATAGAAGAATTAATATGAAGATAGAAGTGCCGCCAACTAGTGCAGTGGCATCCCCACCCTGGAGTTTTAGAATAGACATCGCCGCGACATCTAGAATAAAAGCTACAGGAATAAACAATGCGAAAAACTTCTTTTGTCCGCTTGAAAGTAATGAGAGGTCAACCTGAGTATTCTCGTCCTTTGCGGTTTCCACCACTTTTGATGAAAGCCGGCCCAGCTTCATATCTCTTTTTAATAGAAAGAAAGCGGTTACTGTTGTGACCAGACCCATTGTGAATACAAGCGGCACGCTCGCACTGATAACTTCTCCGACAGGAAGAGAAGCAGCGTCTGCAGTCAGTTTGGGTGCGGCCTGGATAATGAAGTCACCTGAAAGGGCGATTCCATGGCCAAACAGGTTCATCGCAATAGCTACGCCAATAGCAGGGAGTCCCACCCGGACAGCAACTGGAAGCAATACAGCCCCAAGTAATGCCACTGCAGGGGATGGCCAGAAAAACCAGGAAATCAGCATCATTACTATTCCGATCGTCCAATAAGCAAGACCCGGAGTCCTGATCAGCTTGGAAAAAGGAGAAATCATAACATCATTGATACCGGTTTTTGTCAGCACACGGCTCATAGCCACAATCAGGGAAATAACAACAATCGTCGGCAGCAATTCCGTTATGGCGTAGATAAAGCTTCCGAAGATCCCGCTTACAGAAGCTGGCAGATTTCCAGTTGCGGTCAGGGCTATCGTAAAAATTCCTGCGATACAGACGAGAGTGGTATCTCTTCGCGCTATCATAAAACCTATGATTAAAACAATAAACAGGATATATATCCAGTGAAGAGCCACAAGCTCTATGCCCATAAACATTCCTCCTTGTTTAGTAGGTGAAACAAAGAGCGCAAGCCGTGACATACGCCCGCATGATTCCCTACTACACAATATGAAAATAAGAAAAGTTTGTGAAAGAAGCCTGCGAAAATTCATTTCTTAGCCAAGAATGGTTGGTGCCCTTAATGGAATCGCGGGCTGCAGCGGCCCAGGAACAGGGGGATAAACAGAAGAGTGTCTTATAAAATCAAAAAAGACCTTGTCAGGATACAAGGTCATTAATAAAAAAATGTTTGTTTTAATCCTCATCTTCTGCCAGTACGTATTGGGTGACATAGGAGGAACCGGAAAAAATCTTTGTGGCAGAGTCAGCCTCTCCTTCAGCTCCTTTGTTTGCGTGGGCACTTTGAAAGCTCTTGGAGTTTTGCCAGTTTCTGAAGTACTGCTCGTTCTCCCATTGAGTCAAAATAACATACGTATTTGAATTAAGCGGCCGGAGCACACGAATGGCAATAAATCCTGGCTCTTTTTCGATTAGCCCTGCCCGGTTTTTAAAGCGGTATTCAAAAACCGGTCTGCCTTCATCTGTAACCGGTATATTATTCATGACGATAAAGCCGCCTTGTTTCAGTTCGCCAGCGGAATCAACTGTTTCAAATTTACGAGGAGAACTAAAAATCGTCTTTCCGCTTGTTTCATGAAGCAGTAGAGCTGTTTCCGCGTTCTGCATTAAGTACATTTTCTCGCCAGATGCCTTTTCCTTCCTATTTTTCATAAATTCATAGGTCCCATTAGTCATATAGATGTACATGCCCTCACCCCATTTTTCTATTTTCTTCAACATTATTTAGACACATTTTTATGTTTCCCTCTTTTAATCATCAAAAACCAATTCGCTAAAAACGGCGAATTTTTGACAATTGCCTACGTTATCTATACATACATAGTAGAAAAAGGCTATATTTTAGGATATTAGAAAGTATAACTTTCTCAACATATACAAATGTCCAGCTCCAGCGCCCAGCCCTTCGAGGTCATAAGCCAATCACTTCGGAAGGCAAAAAGCGCCTTCTGTCAGCGCTTGTCTTATGCTTGTCG
>NZ_PGVF01000041.1 GCF_002860285.1 Bacillus sp. M6-12 | reverse complement strand
ACGACACCTCTGTGAATGACGACTGGACGATGTTGCTTGCCGTCTTCTCCGATATACGTAAGGTCGAAGCGCTCAGGTAATAAGAAGTCCAGTTGTGCAGTGGAAAGTGTTTCTTCCATTCCAATCGCTGTTTTTACTTGTACATCCAATTTCGGACCGTAGAATGCTGCCTCGCCTTCTTCTTCTGTATACGGAAGCCCCATCTCATCCATCGCTTCTTTTAACATAGCTTGTGCGCGTTCCCACATTTCATCGTCATCAAAATATTTCGTTGTATCTTCAGGATCGCGATACGATAGACGGAATGAATAATCTTTAATATTGAAGTCTTTGTACACTTCGATGATCAACATGACGACACGTTTAAACTCTTCTTTAATCTGATCAGGACGCACGAAGATATGTGCATCATTCAATGTCATTCCACGAACACGTTGAAGACCTGAAAGTGCACCGGACATTTCATAACGGTGCATCGTGCCGAGTTCTGCCAAACGAAGTGGCAAGTTACGGTACGAATGAATGCCATTTTTGTAAATCATCATGTGGTGAGGACAGTTCATTGGACGTAAAACGAGATCTTCGTTGTCCATACTCATTGTTGGGAACATGCCATCTTGATAGTGATCCCAGTGACCTGAAGTTTTGTAGAGTTCTACACTTCCAAGTACTGGAGTATAGACGTGCTGATAGCCTAGTCTTTCTTCTTTATCCACAATATAACGCTCTACTACGCGTCGAATTGTAGCGCCTTTTGGCAACCAGAGTGGAAGACCTTGTCCAACTTTTTGTGAATTCGTGAAGAGATTCAGTTCTTTACCGATTTTTCGGTGATCACGTTCTTTCGCTTCTTCGAGCATACGCAAGTGTTCTTTTAGCTCGTCTTTTTTGAAGAAAGCTGTTCCGTAGATACGTTGAAGCATTTTGTTATCAGAGTTCCCTCTCCAATAAGCGCCTGCAATGCTTAACAGTTTAAATTCTTTCAGTTTACCTGTAGATGGGACGTGGATACCACGGCATAAGTCGAAAAATTCACCTTGTTCATAGATAGATACTTGTTGATCTTCAGGAATGGCTTCAAGAAGTTCCAATTTGTATTCATCGTCAATTTCTTTGAAGCGTTTTTCGGCTTCTGCACGGGATACATCGTGACGAATGATCGGCAAGTTTTCGCCAATGATGCGTTTCATTTCCTTTTCTAATTCGGGTAAGTCTTCTGCAGTGATCGGTGTAGGTGAATCGATATCATAATAGAATCCATTTTCGATAGTAGGTCCTATTCCTAGTTTCGCATCCGGGAATTTGCGTTTAACGGCTTGTGCCAAAAGGTGGGCCGTACTATGGCGCAGAATTTCCAATGCTTCATCTGATGTTGGAGTAATGATACTAATATCTCCATCTGTATGAATTGGTGATTTCAAATCGATCAGCTGATCTCCAATTTTTCCCGCCAATGCGCTCTTACGCAATCCGGGACTGATGGAGCCCGCAATTTCATCTGTTGTTACGCCATCCTCGAATTCTTTTACTGCACCATCTGGAAATGTTAAATGAATATTTTCTGGCATGTGTATGACTCCCTTTCTTTTTTTGAACGCAAAAAAGCCTCATCCCTAAAGGGACGAGGCTTGAGCTCGTGGTTC
>NZ_PGVF01000007.1 GCF_002860285.1 Bacillus sp. M6-12 | reverse complement strand
AGCGCTTGTCTTATGCTTGTCAGGGCCGACCAGGGCGCTTGCGCTTTTCGTTTTTGGAGGAGTTTTTTATGTCGTTTGATTATATTACGTCGATACTTGGGCCTATGCTTGAAGGGGCACAGATGACAGTCCTTTTGTTTTTGATTGCTATTATTACTTCGATTCCGCTTGGTTTTGTTCTGACTCTGGCTGTTAAAAGCAGCTTTAAGCCTATATCCTTGCTTGCACAGGGTTATATTTATGTAATGAGGGGGACCCCTCTGTTACTGCAATTGCTGTTTATCTGCTTTGGGCTGCCGATGCTGCCTGTTGTTGGTGAATATTTAGTTCTTGATAGATTTGCTGCAGCCTGTTTAGGTTTTATCTTAAACTATGCTGCATACTTTGCTGAAATTTTCCGCGGCGGCCTTTTGGCCATTGATAAGGGACAATACGAAGCCTCTCAGGTACTAGGTTTAAATAAATGGCAGACAACTACAAAGATTATATTGCCTCAGATGTTTCGTGTCGCACTTCCGGCGGTTGTTAACGAATCGGTAACACTGGTTAAGGATACCGCACTGCTTTATGCGGTTGCAGTACCGGAATTGCTGCACTATGCCCAGACTGCTGTAAACCGTGACTTTACCATCGTGCCTTTTTTTGTAGCAGGTTTGATTTATCTAGTTATGACACTTGTATTAACACTAGTTTTTAAAGGAATTGAACGGCGTTTCAAATTTGAATAAGAAGGATTGGTGAATGTGGCTATCATTGAAGTATCCAACCTGAAAAAATCGTTTGGCGAGTTGGATGTATTAAAGCAGATAACGTTTGATGTAAATAAAAATGATGTGGTTGCAGTAATCGGTCCTTCTGGATCAGGGAAGAGCACGATGCTCCGCAGCTTGGTCCATCTAGAGGAAATAAATGGCGGCAGCATCAAAGTATCCGGTGATCAGCTAGTAAAGGAAGGGGTTTACTCGAAACCTCAAGAGGTCAAAAGGATTACCTCTAAAATGGGCATGGTCTTTCAGCATTTCAACCTGTTCCCGCACCTTACCGTTAAAGAGAATCTCGAGCTGCCTCCTAGACTGGTAAAAAACGATCCAGCATCAGTTATCAAGCAAAGAAGTACAGATCTATTGAAGAAAATTGGCCTAACGGATCGCGCTAACGCATACCCTGCAAATCTATCGGGCGGCCAAAAACAAAGAGTAGCGATTGCCAGAGCACTTATGATGAACCCTGAAATCCTTCTGTTTGATGAGCCAACTTCCGCGTTGGACCCGGAATTAACAGGAGAAGTGCTCCAGGTAATGAAGGCCCTGGCCGAGGAGCAAATGACCATGATCGTCGTTACACATGAAATGGGATTTGCTAAAGAAGTTGCAAACAGAGTAATATTTATGGACAACGGGGAAATCATCGAATCCGGCCATCCTTCAGAGTTGTTTGATAACCCTAAAAACGAACGTACAAAGGCATTTTTGAATCGGAGTTTGAAGTAGTTAAATTTTGTTGAATATCCTGCCTGCTATGGGTTGCCAATCTTATTCGGACTAGGGAGATAAGTTGTTTGAGAGCAAAGCGGGAAAGATTTAAGAATTATAATGATAATAATCACGATTTTATACATTAATTCAGATAACATTCC
Source organism: Bacillus sp. M6-12 (assembly GCF_002860285.1). Lineage (GTDB taxonomy): Bacteria > Bacillota > Bacilli > Bacillales > DSM-1321 > Peribacillus. The sequence continues at coordinate 78,007 of NZ_PGVF01000007.1, read as the reverse complement.
TATTATAAAAGTTTTATAATAGGAATGTTAACAGGAGAGGGTGTCCCAAAAAGTGGACACCTTTTTTTGCGTAATAATAAGAGAACGGACCTTGTTTAATGAAAGACCACAACCGATTCTTAAAAGGAACAAATTCCTTTTTTGCATGAATTATAGACCCGCTTTAATATCTAATATTCATACCTTTAGATTGAGAGGAAGTCATATTGCCTGGTTAATAACAACATAATCCTTTGAGCGATTTTAATATATCAACCTGCACATTTGAAGTGATTTTATGTGCACAGTTGGAGAGATAAAGGAAAACTTAATGAGTTAAAGGAATATATACATATAGGTTATATCTTGAAGAATATTAGTTCTTTTAACAATAATTGAATAAGGGGGCATTCAGTTTGCCGACAATCTTAGTTGTGGATGATGAAGCTCACATTCGTGAGCTCGTTTGTTTGTACCTTGCCGATGAAGGCTTTGATATAGTGGAGAAATCAAACGGAATGGATGCGTTAGAGTACACGGAGAATCATACTGTGGATCTAGTCATTTTGGATATCATGATGCCGAAAATGGATGGCTGGGAGTTGTGCGAAAACCTTCGTGAACTGGGGGATATCCCTATCTTGATGATCACTGCCAAGGGTGAGACGGGGGACCGCATTAAAGGATTTAAGCTGGGAACGGATGACTATTTGGTAAAGCCATTTGACCCTGTGGAACTAGTTCTTAGGGTAAAGGCACTATTAAAACGGTACCGTATATCAACCTCTAATGTGATCAAGCTTGGTAATATCACATTAGACCGCAAGAGTTATCATGTAATTTACAAGGAGGGTAACCGGAATACACTTCCAATGAAAGAATTTGAATTACTTTACAAGCTTGGGAGTTATGCCGGTCAGTTGTTTACCAGGGATAATCTGATTGAGCAAATATGGGGCATTGATTATGAGGGTGACGAGCGCACCGTCGATGTTCACATTAAGCGGCTAAGGGAAAGATTTGCTGATTTTGAGTCCGATTTCCGCATTGTAACGATCCGAGGGCTTGGATATCGGTTAGAGGTGTATCGTGATTAAGTCGCTATACACTCGCGTAGTGCTGATATTTGTTGGAACAGTGGTGGTAAGCCTGTTCCTTGCTACTATCGTGTCATCTATATTGTATGAGAAAAAGATTGAAAAATTAATAGATGATACTTTAATTGGAAATGGCAAAAAGATCATACATGCGTATCACTCTACTCCTTCTGCCCAGCTGGCACCGTTCATGCAAAACTATTCGGGCATATCTGGTACACTGATTCAACTGTACAATAGCGATGGCAAGCCCATTTTGGATGAAAAAACCTTTCCTATAGAGATTGATCAAACTTATATAAAGCAAGTGCTTGCTAACGATATAGCTCGTGAATCGGGTGATACGGGGATAAAAGGGCGTCTTCCCGTCGCTGGAATTCCATTTAAAGTAAATGGTGAGGCGTATGCTTTATTTCTGACAGTGGAGCACAATAGTACTGATATGGAAATGATGGAGCAAATGCATGTCTTAATCCTTTTTACCGTATTTTTCGGCTGTCTGCTTATTTTGATTGCTGCGCGATATATCGTCAACCCGCTCCTCCGTTTGACGGATGCAACCAAGATTATGGCGAATGGAGAGTTTGGAGTTGAGATTACGACTAAACGAAAGGACGAAATAGGTGTTTTGACCGCCAGCTTTAATAATATGGCTAAGCAGCTGGCTAAGCTGGATCAGATGCGACAAGATTTCGTATCAAACGTGTCACATGAAATTCAATCACCTTTAACATCCATATTAGGGTTTACCAAGGCGTTAAAGCAGAAAAAAATAAGCGAGGAAAGCCGCCTCCATTATTTGACCATCATTGAAAAAGAAAGCGAGCGGCTATCCCGGCTTAGTCAAAACTTGCTCAAGCTATCCGTTTTGCAGAATGAACATGAGCCTCTTAATGTAAGCAAGTACCGTTTGGATGAACAGATTAGAAGGGTCGTCATTCATTTAGAACCGCAATGGGCAGAGAAAGAAATCGAAATTGATCTTAAGCTTGAGGAAATGACCATACAAGCAGATGAAGACCAGCTAAGTCAAGTGTGGACGAATTTACTTAGTAATAGCATTAAATTTACCCCCGCTCACGGGAGGATCCGTATACGTACTGAAATGAAGGGAAATCTGATCACGGTCTTTATTACGGATAGCGGTCCCGGGATACCGGAAGAAGAGCGGGAGGCTGTATTTAAGCCGTTCCATAAAGTGGATAAATCCAGAGATCCATCAGTGAAGGGGAATGGCCTGGGACTATCGATTGTTAAGAAAATTGTAGAAATTCATAATGGCGAAATTAAAGTATCCGGTGAGCCTGGAGAAGGTGCTGCTTTTGTCGTGAAATTGCCAAATTGATTGAAGTATTGCAAAAAAAGAAAGTACTGAAACCCGCCCTTGGGCGGGTTTTTGCCATTCATAATAAAAACCGGTTGGTGAACAGGAATGTTCCATTCATTATCAAGAATAAAAAATCTTACTTAGGTACCATGCGTTATGGAACCGAGGTAAGATTTTTTCCTTTTACAGCCTTGGGAAGACTGTGGCTATTTTTTTTTTTTTTCGTAAAAGTTCATGTTCAGTTCATATTGAGGTTTTATCTTAAGGGTACAACATAATTTGGAGGTAAGAAAATGAGTGCAAATCAAATAAAGAAAAGTAAGAAGAAAATTGTTATTTGGACTATTGGGATTGTGATAGTGGGTTTGCTTGCTGCAGCCTTAATTTTGCCAAAGGGAGCCGGCGGTTTTGATGAAGAAAAAGCGGCAACTGGGAACATTGCAACCTTTTACAGCTTTTCAGGAACAGTAGATGCAAAAAGCAGACAAAACATTATAAGCAAAAAGGAAATGCACATTAATGAAGTAACGGTAAAAGCAGGGGATCAAGTGAAACAAGGCGATGTGTTAATTAAAACACCTAACGGAGATATCAAGGCTGAAATCAATGGAGAAGTTGCGCAAGTCTACACAAAGAATAATAGCCATGCGTATGAAGGAACACAGCTAATGGATATTGCGGACTACTCCAATGTACAAACAAATGTAAAGGTCGATGAATATGACCTTAAATACGTAAAGGTTGGCCAAAAGGTTGATGTTATGATAAATGCTCTTGATAAGGAAATTAAAGGGACAGTTGCGGCAATATCAAAGGAAGCTAAAAACGAAAACGGTGTTTCTTATTTTACGGCAGCTATTGATCTCGAAAAAGATAAGACGGTTAGGGTTGGGATGAGTGCTGAGGCTAAATTATTAAAGCAAAAAGCAAATGAGGTAACAACGCTAACCATGAACTCAGTACAGTTTGACCGCAATAATAAACCGTATATTTTTATACGGTCAGAAAAAGGAAACCCTGTAAAAAAATATATTCAAACAGGGATTAATGATGGTACGGTCATTGAAATTAAAGGTGGAATCAATGCAGGGGATATCGTAATGATTCCAGCAAACAGCGAAAAAGATAGTTCTGGATCCGTGGGCGGCATGAATCATGGTGAGATGGCTGGAGGGAATCAATAGTGGATGGGCAAATTCTCAGAATGAACAATATTACAAAAACCTACTACTTAGGTGGCGAAGAAACGATTGTGCTAAATAAGATCAACCTTACAGTGAATAGAGGCGATTTCGTTGCGATCCTCGGGCCATCTGGATCGGGGAAGTCAACGCTTATGAACATTATCGGGTGTTTGGATTCATCCTCAAGCGGTGAATATTCCCTTTCTAATCAACAGGTCGATGAGCTTGGCGAAAGTGACCTTGCTGCAATCCGTAATAAGGAAATTGGTTTTGTGTTTCAACAGTTCCAGCTCCTTCCCCGGCTTAATGCACTGCAAAATGTTGAGCTTCCACTCATATATGCGGGAGCATCTGAAAAGGAACGTAAAAACCAGGCACGGGAAATGCTTGGACGTGTAGGGCTTTCAGATAAATTGAATCATCGTCCAAATCAGCTTTCAGGCGGCCAGCAGCAGAGAGTGGCTATCGCACGAGCTATGGTAACAGAGCCTGCAATCTTGCTTGCCGATGAACCGACTGGTGCGTTAGATCAAAGAACGGGCCAGCAGATCATGGAGCTTTTTCACGAACTTCACGAAGAAGGTAAGACGATTATTATGATCACCCATGATATTGAAATAGCCAAAAATGCAAGCAGGATTGTTCATCTTTTAGATGGAAAACTAAGTGAGGAGCATGCCTAATGTTTAAGGAAAATTTGAAAATGTCGTGGATGAATCTTATCCATAATAAAATGCGAGCCTTCCTAACTATGCTGGGAATTGTCATAGGGGTTGCGTCCATTATCGCTCTTATCACAATCGTAAGAGGTGCTACAAATGAGATGACGAGTGAGTTCTCTACCTTTGGCGCAGATAAGATAACAGTTCAGGCGATGGGAACACCCCTGAAGCTAGGTCTGATAGACAGTGACATAAAGAAGCTTACAGATATTGAAAATGTTGCTGGCGTTTCTCCAACTATTTCTGGGAAAACATCCGTCGGACATTCAGGGAAACTTAAAAAGGACGTTACAGTTGAAGGAAAAAACGATGTGTATTTTGCAAGAACAAGTGACCTTGCTGCTTCCGGAAGAGGTGTAAACATTTTTGATATAGAAAGTAAAAATAAAGTGTGTCTTATCGGTTCGAATATTGCAAAAGAATTGTTTTGGGGTGAAAACCCACTTGGCAAAAAGCTGCTTATTGCTGGTGTCAGTTATGAGGTTATCGGAACTTTACAAGAATCAAATACCTTTTCAAGCACATCCAATAACGATACTGTCATCATTCCATATACGACTTCGATGAGTCTCCTTGGAACTGGTTACATTTCAAGTGTGGATGTTTTCATGGAGGATTCCGAAGAGTCAGAGAAGATTACAAACGAAATTGAATCTGTATTAGACGAAGCATTTAATTATAAAGACAAGGGTTTTTCAATCATGAACATGCAGGGTATGCTATCATCAATCAACCAGATGACAGGGATGTTTTCTCTAATGCTCGGAGGAATTGCTTCTATATCCCTTATTGTAGGCGGTGTTGGCATTATGAACATGATGCTTGTTTCTGTAACGGAAAGAACAACTGAAATAGGTTTAAGAAAGGCACTTGGTGCTGAACCTAGACGTATCCAGCAGCAGTTTTTATTAGAAGCTGTATTTCTGTCACTCTTCGGTGGATTAATCGGCTTCATGGTCGGCACGCTGATCGCATTTGTTGTATGTTCCCTAATCGGTACAAGTTTCATGCTTTCAGCATCTACGGTAATGCTGGCCCTTGGTTTCTCCGCAGCAGTAGGGATACTATTTGGGATAGCGCCGGCAAGAAAGGCTTCAAGATTAAACCCGATTGACGCTTTAAGGAGTGTATAGTATACCTAAATGGGAGTATTAGTAAAAAAGCGGAAAGGAGTATATTCTCCTTTCCGCTTTTTTGTTTTTGTACATTCACATATGGCTATATCCCAGCCGTTCAACCTTTTTTATGTTACTTTCTACTTACTTAATAACTGCAGTAATACCTTCCTCATCATCTAAGACTAGCTCGATTCCAGCATACGGATCTCGATTCATAAATTCTTCAAGCCACAGGCGCAGAGCTTCAATGATGTTTGCTGTAATAAGCACTTGTTTTCGCCCGTCTACATAAGATTCTGCTGAAAAACCGTAATCATCATCATACAGCAGCTCTACCTCAACTTCTTCTGGCTTAACCTGTTTTTTGCGGGAAATATAAACGCAAATAGCATTAATAATATCCTGCTCAGAAATGATTATCTTCTCCATTGGTTAGTCTCCTCATGCTTCTTTTTATTTCGGAAAAATGAGAAAATGCTTCGGATGACAGAGATTAAAATGAAAATGGTGAGAATGTTGATAAGAAACCCGAAGATCGAACCTAACGTACCCATGTTTGCAATTAGACTGCCAAATAGCAATCCAGCAAGACCGCCGACCATAAGGCCTTTCATTAAACTGCCTGATCGAAATCCGCCTTTTTTATTTACAGTAGCGGACTTACTTTTTGTACTGTTGGCAGCCTTTTTATTTTGGAAAAATGAATTGTTGGTTGATTTATTGTAATTGCTGTTACTGTTAAAACTTCTTTTCCCGGACTTATACGATTTTGCTTCGGCTGTTGGTGAATGATCCTGGAAAACAAAATTGCCAACAGGAGAGAAAATAAGCGCTGCTGATAGGATAGCTGCTAGGATTTTTTTCATTATGTTAACCTCCAAATTATTAGTAAAAAAGTATTTAAAATTAAAATGAAAGATCCGCTGTGTTTCTAGATCGCAGTTCGCCTCCTAAAAAGTAAATTAAAAAAACCTTTACCAAAATAACGGTAAAGGTTTTGAACGTCTATTTATCCCTTTACCAATTTGGCAAAGGTCTCGCAAACAACACAATGTTGCCAGTTAGGCCGGTGATGAAACCATCACGTATTGACGACATAACTGTTAGCTACTCCCCTTTGGAGTCGTATAACTATTAGTACAGTTTTTTATTTCTTAACTGTAAATATATTATATTACGATTATAATGCTCAGTCAACACTATTGCATATGAGGGCTGATCTATGAGATATGATAGATAATTCTCCAATTAATAAATTTTCCATTAGGAATGCAATAATCGCATATAACTCGTTTTGGAAGGGTTTTTTAAAAAACCAATTTCGGAATGATAATTGTTTACCACCAGAACCAATAATTCCAAGGTTGTAGAGTAAAATGACCAATTTCGGACTATCATACATTTGTATCTGGGTATATAGAATGGTTTTATTTTCAAATTATTATATATATTGGGAAAATACTGTATATTCAAACCATCATGAGAAAGGGGTGTGTTGGTATGTATCGAAATAAGAATCCAAAAAAGGCTTTATTAGTTTTACTTATGGCTATGGTTGTGCTTATGCCTTTTTCGGTCCGGGATAAAGATTTATTAGCAGCAGCATCAGGAGAATCCTCACAATCTGATACAAATTTATCTTTACAGGATAAATTAAACAGCTTATTGAAGGACGGAAGACTGGAGGGAGCGTTAACAGGTGTAAGCGTCCGGAACGCGGAGACCGGAGAGGTTTTATACTCCAATCTGGGTGATACTCGTTTGCATCCTGCTTCCAACATGAAGCTATTAACTGCTGCAGCCGCTTTGGACAAACTCGGAATGGAATATCAATTTACTACGGAATTATGGACGGATGGCGCTGTGAAAGGCAAAGTGCTCCAAGGTAATTTGTATCTAAAGGGGAAGGGCGACCCGACTCTCCTAAAAGAGGATCTAGATAAATTTGCACAAGACTTAAAAGCAAAAGGGATACATAAAATTAAAGGGGACCTGATTGCTGATGATAGCTGGTATGACGATGTCCGGTATTCTCAGGATTTGAATTGGTCGGATGAGTCAAACTATACCGGTGCTCAAGTGTCAGCGCTGAGTCTTTCTCCGAATGAGGACTATGACGCTGGAACGGTTATTGTGGAAACGAGTCCTGCGGCAAAATTGGGGGATAGCGCTCAAGTAAATCTTACTCCAGCAACGGATTACGTAACAATAGTAAATAAAACGAAAACAGTGGCAAAAAATGAGCCCAAAAAGATCTCCATTACTAGAGAGCATGGAACCAATACAATTATTATCGAAGGTACAATCCCTTTAAATGGATCAAAGTCAAGAAGCTGGGTTGCCGTATGGGAGCCAGCCGGGTATGCACTTGATGTTCTTAATAAATCTCTTCAGGAAAATGGTGTAGAGCGGATAGGCAATTCCAATAAGAAAATGGGTGTCACTCCCCCGGATACTACTCTTCTAACCTTTAAAAAGTCAATGCCGCTAAAAGAACTGCTCATTCCATTTATGAAACTGAGCAATAATGGGCATGGTGAAACTCTAACAAAAGAACTAGGGAAAGCAGTATACGGAGAAGGCAGCTGGGATAAAGGGCTTCAGGTTATAGAGGAAACGATAGTTGATTTGGGGGTTGATGGCGATACAATTGTCCTCCGGGATGGTTCCGGCATGTCTCATAAAACAATGATCCCTGCAAACGAGTTAACAAAGCTGCTATATTCCCTGCAGGGTAAGAGCTGGTTCTCCTCATTCGAGAATTCCTTGCCGGTTGCAGGAATTACAGACCGGATGGTGGGAGGAACATTACGTTCCCGGATGAAACAACCACCGACAACAGGAAATGTTAAGGCTAAAACAGGTTCACTGACAGGAGTTTCCACTCTTTCAGGGTATATAACATCTACTGATGGGGAAAAACTGATTTTCTCTATTATGAATAATAACCATCTAAGTTCTGCCGTTTCAGGCGTAGAAGATGCCATCGTAACTGAACTTGCGACACATAATTTTAAGAAATAAAACAAAGAGCTGTCCGGATATGGATATTGGACAGCTTTTTATAATGGAAGACATATTCTTTTCAGGAAATAACCAGCAGCAGGAAGGGGTTTTAATCCTCTTATTGACATCAAAACACATACATGCTATATTTATCTCGAATTAAAGATATTTGATATAAAAACAATTTTTGCCCATGTATAAAAAAGAGTAATAATAGAACATTTAGGAAAAATGAAGATGTAGGTCATGTGTATATAAGCAGCTGCGAGGGAAGTAGTATTAAAATACAGGTTTGATTGGAGGAAGATTTAATGAATGGCTTAAAAGGAATACATCATGTAACAGCTATTACAAGCAGTGCAGAAAAGAATTATGAGTTTTTCACATTTGTGCTGGGCATGCGGTTGGTTAAGAAGACCGTGAATCAGGATGATATCCAGACGTATCATTTATTCTTTGCGGATGATACAGGCAGCCCGGGTACTGATATGACGTTTTTCGATTTTCCTGGAATTCCAAAAGGCGTCCATGGAACGGACGAAATTTCAAAAACATCCTTCCGGGTTCCGAGTGATAAAGCGTTGGAATATTGGGTAAAAAGGTTCGATCGCCTTGAGGTCAAACATACAGGAATTAAGGAGCAATTTGGCAAAAAGACATTGTCTTTCGCTGATTTTGATGATCAGCAATATCAATTGATTTCTGATGAAAACAATGAAGGTGTAGCTGCCGGTACACCATGGGAAAAAGGGCCAATCCCTTTGGAATACGCGATTACTGGATTAGGGCCAATATTTGTTCGTATTGCGAACTTTGATTTCTTTAAAGAAATGATGGAGAAGGTACTATTATTTAAGGAAATTGCTCAAGAAGGATCCTTCCATCTGTTCGAAGTCGGTGAAGGCGGAAATGGCGCTCAGGTGGTTGCAGAGCATAATACAATCCTTCCTCAAGCACGTCAGGGTTATGGTACCGTTCACCATACGGCTTTTCGTGTTGACGACCGGTCTGTTTTAGAAGAATGGGATAAACGTTTAAGAAGCTTTGGATTCCAAACATCCGGCTTTGTTGATCGCTTCTTTTTTGGATCCTTATATTCCAGGGTTGCTCCGCAGATTTTATTTGAGTTCGCAACGGATGGCCCAGGATTTATGGGTGATGAACCATATGAAACACTTGGCGAAAAATTATCGCTTCCGCCATTTCTGGAATCCAAGCGTGAACAAATCGAAAGAATGGTACGGCCGATCGATACAGTGAGAAGTACAAAAGAATTTATCAAGGAATAATAAATTAGACCACCCTTATGCTGTTATGTGCAAAGGGTGGTTATTTAAAATTAGAGAAAATGGCTAAAGAGAAAGGATATATTCTCATACCGGTTAACTCTGATGAAGATTCCGATTATTGCTCCATTCTCATAGGGTTCCTTTTAAAACAGGGTTACTCCACTGCCGGAAATTTGACTTTTGCGGGATTCCTGTCTTCTTTCACGGGATTATTCCAAATTCTCACGGAATAAATGCATCTTTTCACGGGATTAGTGCTCATTCTCACGGGATTCCATTTAAGACAGGCCTCCACTATTGGAAATTTGACTTTCACGGAATTACTGTCTTCTTTCACGGGATTATTCCAAATTCTCACGGAATAAACGCATCTTTTCACGGGATTAGTGCTCATTCTTACGGGATTCCATTTAAGACAGGGCTCCTCCACTATTGGAAATTTGACTTTTGCGGGATTCCTGTCTTATTTCACGGGATTATTCCAAAATCTCACGGAATAAATGCATCTTTTCACGGGATTAGTGCTCATTCTCACGGGATTCCAATTAAGACAGGGCACCTTCATTATTGGAAATTTGACTTTAACGGGATTCCTGTCTTCTTTCACGGGATTTCCTCCAAATCTCACGGAATAAACGCATCTTTTCACGGGATCAGTTCCCATTCTCACGGGTGTCCCTTTAAGATAGGGTTTCTACGCTGACAGAAATTCACATTCACGGAATTGGCACCTTTTTTTAAAAAAATAAAGATAAGACCACTCTTTAGCTGGACACAGGAAGGGTGGTCTTTTTTTCCATAAAGGTTTGTGGGAAGGGGTTTATGGAAAAAGCACAAGGAATGGTTTAGAATGGTAAAATAATTTGCATGTTAATTAAGAGACCAATGTTAGGATGATTAAGATGTTACATGAATTTACTATTACAATGCTCCTTAACCAAGTGGACGAAGCAGTTGAAGAGCTAAATATGTATGGGTTTTACAATACATATTATGACCAGCCAATCGAACAGTTTGCTGAGGAGAATGGATACGGATTTTATGAATTAAAGGATGTCGATATTAAACTGAAAGTTATTTTAGAAGAAACGGAAAATCCCCCGATCGACACAGAAAAGGCAAGAAATGAGATTGCCTCCATTTTAAAGGTGGAGAAGGAAGCTATACGGTATCATTTCATAAAAACACAAGAATGGCAGCAGCCTTTCCCGGTTATCGATATGAAGAATGGCTGGTACATCAAACCAACACATTCGGAAGAAAAACTCGAAGGCCGCGTTATCCACTTTGAACCGCCAAGAGCATTTGGTTCTGGGCTGCACGGTACCACTCAAGACTGCCTTCGCTTTATTTTAAAAGAAGATTTACAGGGGAAAAAGGTGCTTGATGTGGGAACGGGTGCTGGTTTATTAAGCATTGCAGCAGCACTTGCCGCAGCTGAACAGATACTGGCAGTAGACATCGAGGATGTAAAAGAAGAAGTGTTATATAATGCTGCTTTAAACAAAGTGGAGAATCAAATTTCTGTCCTGCAGGGAAATATACTGTTTCCCGAATTTGAGATAGAAGGTTTATTTGATTGGATTTTTGTAAATATCGCGGCAAAAGAAATTGAACTATTACTGCCTTTTCTGGATAAACATCTGGCTGCAAATGGAAGTCTGCTCTTATCTGGCATGGTCGACTGGAACTATAAAGAAACGTTATCTTTATATGAAGAAAAAGGCTTTAGCATTGATCAAATTGCCCATTCAGATGAGTGGGTGACCGGATTACTTAAAAAGAAGTAAATAGAGGCTGACAACTTTTATTCATGTTTGCAGATATGGAAAACGGATATTTTTCTAGAAAAGCTGCACACTCATTTCCGGATAAATTAGTGTTGAGTTCTAAAGTGAACACAACACTGAGGGAGGACGGTAAATCCGTGCTCATTTGTTTAACCATCTGATAACACATGCCCTCTCTGGATTACTGCGGAAAATAAATCTGTGCAGATAAATTGTCCCCTCAACCCGATTTCGTTGTGCTATTGTTGTTTTGTAGCAATACTATCAATAATCGATCAGGGGGAACAATTATGGCAGACGTAAGTACAATAATGACTTGGACATTTTATGAAGAAACACAGGTTCCAGCAGAAATACAAGATATCCTTATTGAAGGAGAAGCAGCAGAGATTGCATATAAAACGGTGCGAGACGTTGCAGTGGTTACGAATAAAAGAATTATTATTGCTGATCGCCAGGGAATTACCGGTAAAAAAGTAGAGGTATACACGATTCCGTTTAAATCCATCATTATGTATTCAAGTGAAAATGGAGGTATGCTGGATTTTAACGCTGAACTGGAGCTGTGGACTAAAGCGGGCCGTTTTAAGCTAAATTTAAATAAGAAAGTAGATATAAGAAAGTTAGACCGTCTAATTGGAAAGTACATATTATAATCCAGGGACTCGAATAAAGTACTAAGTTGGAATTATATACAGGGCATATATAACTCTCTTTCTTTTGCTGCGGAGTAAGACCATTGCTTTTGATGTACAGGATGGCACAACAGGAATTATGATCATTCCATTTGCTGCTAACCATATGAAAATATAGAACTGACTTGGGAGTGTATAAAATGAAGAAAAAACTGATGAGTTTTATAGCTGCTTTTATTCTTTTGTTCTCGATTGGTTCTTTAAAGGCAGAAGCTGCCAGGTTTGTTGGGTTTGGAGACAGTAACACAGCAGGTACATATTTTCCAACCTACGGGTATAATTTAAATAATCGATGGGTCGTCCTTACAGGAGCAATGAATGCCGGGATAAGCGGCAACCATACAAACCAGGCGATAAAACGATTCCAAGCTGATGTGCTGGCAAAAAACCCTGTTAGTGTGTCGATTATGTTTGGCCAAAATGATGGGTTACTTTATGATAATGGCAAGCCGCAGGTTGATAAAGCCAAGTTTGAGCAGAATATCAACAGCATGGTTACTCAATTAAAAGCTAAAAAAGTGAAAGTTTTGTTAATGACAAGTATTCCTGTACATCAAACGCTCTACTATGCGAAGTATCCTGAGAAGAAACGGCTGTATGCAGATAAAGGTGGGATCCGGCTGTGGCTAAACAGTTATAATGAGATTATCCGTAAAGTGGCTAAGACGCAAAAGGTCCAGCTTGTAGACCATTACGCGAATGCCTGGATTAAAGCAGGCGGCGGAGCAGGTTCAGATGCGCAGCTCACGAAAAGCGGCTTAATTGCTCCTGATGGTTTCCACTGGACACCAAAAGGCCATAGCATGATGGCGTACTCTATTAATTATTATTTAGCAAAATAGAGTATTTGCTGTTTAACTTAACTAAAAACATCAGCCCGCCTCTTTTGGGGAAGGGCTGTTTTAACTTGGCTGACCAGGGCGCTTGCGCTTTTCAGGTAATGTAAAGAAGATATAGCCTTTTTAAGGAATACAGATGTCTAGCTCCAGCGCCCAGCCCCCCGAGTGTTGTAACCAAGTGCCATTACAACCTTGGTCATAAGCCAATCGCTTCGGAAGGCAAAAAGCGCCTTCTGTGAGCGTTTGTCTTATGCTTGTTGGACTAGCACAGGACAAGGAACACTACGGCAGCGATACATCGCACGAAACAAAGCGGCAGCTTTGTGAGGATGTGCTGGCGTCGACGTTTGGCACAGGACGTGCCAGACTTTAGTCGACGTTCCTTGTGTCAGGGCGCTTGTGCTTTTCTATAAGGAGCGAGCCTATGAAAGAATATTATTACGATAAGCTGCTTAACGTCAAAACAAGGGGAGACCAAAAGGGCTTTAATGAGTCCCTTCATTATCACCGCTATGAGCCTACACCCTACAGCGATCTGGAGATATTTTCCAATACTTATGAAATGAAATGCACGGATCGCATGGTAGATTTCGGATGCGGGAAAGGGCGGTTAAGCTTTTATATCAATTATGTATATAATGCTTCCGTTGTAGGGGTAGAAATGAATGAGATCTTCTATCATGAAGCGATATCAAACCAAAATAGTTACTTGATGAAATGTAAAAATAGAAAAGATAAATTTCACTTCTATCATGGATTGGCTGAAGAGTACCCAATCGACCCGGCTGATAACCGGTTTTACTTTTTCAACCCGTTTTCAATTCAGGTGTTTCGGGTTATCATCAACAACATATTGCTTTCAGTAGAAAAAGCGGAGCGGGACATAGAACTAATTTTATATTATCCATCCGATGATTATATTTACTTTCTGGAGAACCAGACTTCATTTGAATTAAAAGAGGAAGTCACTTTGGCGGGGTTATCCGAACATAACCCTTATGAAAGATTTTTAATCTACCGGCTGTTATACGTATAAGGGGAGGGGAAATAGATTATGGCAACCAAAAACTTATCTTTATCTGAAGCATTTAAACAGACAAAATATCAAGTAGCCGGGCATGGTTTTAGGCATGTCCAAGTCCTAAAAGCGGCTTTCATGAGATAGATGGCCGATAAGAAAGTGATAGGTACGGAACGGGAAAGGTAATAGAAGATTTCCAGACAAAAATAGCTGACTTTCCGGGTAAAGAGGCTGCTGTGTTTTTCCCAAGCGGAACGACGGCCAAGCAGATTATTAACCTCTCGTTAGAATAAGAATACAGCAAAAAAGTACGTTAATCCTTCCTGGATCAACGTACCCGTAAGCTTAATATTATCTAATAGTTACTTGAAACCACAAATTCAACAGACTAACTGTTAACCCCGGTAGCAAAACATGCAGCAGCTCACCATAGAGGAGGGAAAATAAAAATCGTTTTCCCCTTGAAAGGCAGGAGTAGCATTAAATCACCCGTTACAATTCTAAAACGTTAATCTATATACAAAATTGTATGAACTAGCTCTTTATCTGAGTCTAATAATCCTGCAACGATCTGATTATCTTCAGTAAGTGTGATATATCTGAAATATTGATCCCGTTGAATGATTAAATCAGTTCCCGCTGTATGCTCCATTTTTGCAAAAACATCCTTCTTGTACTCTAGTGAAAGAAAATTATCTAGTCCAGCAGCTTGCTTACCGAGCAACTTGAAAAGAACTTCTGTAAGTGAGTTTTGCTCAATAATTGATAATTCGTTCTTAAATGTTAGTTTATCTACTGTTACTGTTTTCAAACTTTATCACTCCCCAATTAGTTATTAAGTTTATACTTTGAGGTTTCTAACATCAACGGTATTAGGATAACAATCTATTTACAATTCAGTTACTGGTAAGAAACCGTGTATAGTAACTAAGTAAATAAATAAAGAAAAAATCGGACTCATATACCTATTGTCTGGAAAAAAGAGTGGAAGAAAACCATTACCAATATGGTTTTGAATTTTTCATAACTGAAGAAGAAAGGGAGAACCTTAGCTCCAGACTGAATCGATTATCTGTAATTCAAAAAAAGAAGTAGGTTGAGATAATCGTAAAAACGTTGGAGAGCGGCAGCTAAACGTTTTTTTCTGTTTTTTTAGCTTTTAATCAAACGTTTGATTAAATAAAAAACAAATACATGCAAGAAACCTTTCGTCATTACACTTCCTGTGTGATGGCTTTTTTAATTGGCTGCGATTTCGGAGACTGATTCATAAAAAACTTTACATGCCACTAAGAATATTTCAATATTCTAAAAATTATAATGACAGTAGAAATGTTTCTTATCTTTGGCCCTTATTCTATTTTTCAAAAATTATAAGAGGGGTGGGTGATTCTTGAGTTATGCAGTGATTTTAAAATAGGGGGACTTACACTATGATGGAGTACTTGCAAAGAATTGGCCGTTCCTTAATGCTGCCAGTAGCCGTTTTGCCAGCTGCAGCTATTTTAATGGGTATTGGTTATTGGGTAGACCCGGCCGGATGGGGTGCAGAAAGTCCGATAGCCGCTTTTTTGATTAAAGCAGGATCATCCGTTATTGATAATATGTCGTTATTATTTGCAGTTGGAGTGGCACTGGGCATGTCTAAGCAAAAGGATGGTTCCGCAGCGGTCAGCGGGCTGGTTGCCTACCTGGTGGTCACCACATTACTTTCCACTAAATCAGTTGCAATGCTGCAAGGAATTGATCTGGAAGCAGTAAACCCCGCCTTTTAAAAAATAGAAAACCAATTTGTAGGGATTCTTTCAGGAATAATTGCATCCATAATGTACAATCGCTTTAGTCATGTCAAGCTGCCGGATGCATTGGCATTTTTCAGCGGAAAACGGCTGGTTCCCATTATGTCAGCGTTTGCCATGCTGGGAATTTCCGTAGTTTTGTTTTTCGTATGGCCAGTAATCTTTTCTGGCCTGGTTTCGTTTGGTACTGCTATTAGCAAATTAGGCTTTGCGGGTGCTGGTTTATATGGTTTTTTTAACAGGCTCCTTATTCCAACGGGCCTTCACCATGCATTGAACTCGGTATTCTGGTTCGATGTGATCGGCCTCAATGATATCGGCAATTTCTGGAGCAGTTCAGGCACAAAGGGAGTTACGGGAATGTCCCAGGCAGGCTTCTTCCCTGTTATGATGTTTGGGCTCCCGGCTGCTGCACTCGCCATGTACCATACGGCAAAAACAAAACATAGGAAACAAGTGGCTTCTTTGATGCTTGCTGCAGGATTTGCTTCATTTTTTACAGGAGTTACAGAGCCGCTTGAATTTGCATTTATGTTTGTGGCTCCCGTCCTTTATGTGGTTCATGCTGCTTTGACGGGTGTTTCCCTGGCCATAGCTGCTCTGTTCCACTGGACGGCAGGGTTTGGTTTTAGCGCAGGAATGATTGACTTCGTATTGAGTTTACGCATACCAATCGCAAACCAGCCGTATATGCTGCTGCTTCAGGGACTTGTTTTTGCAGCCATTTACTATTTTTTATTCCGGTACCTTATTACTAAGTTCAATTTAACTACTCCAGGAAGGGCAGAGGCTATGGATGAAGCTGTTGATGCCGCTTCTGGAGCAGAAGAAGAAAACAAATTTTCCCTGATGGCAGCAAAAATATACGAAGGCCTTGGCGGAGATGGGAATGTTACTTCAATGGATAACTGTATAACACGTTTGCGGGTTGAAGTAAAAGACATGGCAGCTGTGGATCAGCAAAAAATCAAAGCCGCAGGAGTGCCGGGGATTAATATAGTTGGGACGAATAGTATACAGGTTATAGTAGGAACATCAGTACAATTTGTCGCCGATGAGATTGAAAAAATACGGAGGAATATATCCTCAAGATAAAATGATTTTCACCATTTCAGGTGAGGCTCTTTCACATCATCCTCATAGCAAATAATACGGATCTCTCTGGCAGGCGCTAGAATTTATTCAAGCGCCTGTTTTATTTTGAGAAGAACTGTGTTCCATTAATTCAGCGAGAGGAAATTACTAGAATAGTTAGATGGTTTGTAATAGTTTTTAAATAGCTTTATATCAAACTATTGAAAAACGCTTACATTTCCATTATACTTCTACTAAACCGGTTTACTAAACCGATTTACTAATCGGTTAGCTGTCAAAGGAAGATGATTATGAAGAGAGTAACGATGGCTGATGTTGCCAAGCATGCCAATGTTTCAAAAAGCACTGTCTCTCAATATCTTAATAAACGGTATGACTATATGGGAGAAGATACAAAGAAAAGGATTGAAAAGTCCATTCTTGAATTAGGGTATCAACCGAATGCTCTCGCAAGAAGTTTAAAGCAGAAAAAGACATCTACCATTGGTGTTATTGTCGCAAATATTTTACATGCATTTTCAACCCAGCTTATCCGGACGATTGAGGATGTATGCCACGAAAACGATTACCATGTCATTGTCTGTAATGCCGACGATGATCCGCATAAAGAAAAAAAATATATTGAAATGTTACGAGCAAAGCAGGTAGACGGCCTTATTGTTTTTCCTACAGGAGGAAATGTTGAACTTTATTTGGACCTGTTAACGAGCCGGTATCCACTTGTGTTCATGGACAGAATAGTGCCTGATATTCCAATAGATACAATTTTGCTCAATAATGAAAACGCTTCGCGATTAGCCGTAAATCACTTTTTGAAAAGAGGCTATGAAAGGATTGGGATTGTTACAACTTCACTGGATCATCGTATTACACCGAGAATGGAGCGTCTTGAAGGCTATAAAAAGGCCTTGGAAGATCAAGGGCTTCCCCTTAAAGAGGAATATATGATAGGGGTAGAAGTGAGCAAAATGAAAGGGGAGTTAAAGAAAATGTTTTCACTGCCGGAACCGCCACAGGCGATTTTAGCGGGAAACGATCTCTCCCTTATTGAAGTTTTAAATTATGTAAAACAACAGCAGCTGAGCGTGCCGGATGACATAGGGTTAATAGGCATCGATGAAGTCTCATTTGCCAATATCTATAATCCAGCATTAACCACGGTTAAGCAGCCGGGAGCTGAGATGGGTCAAAAAGCAGCCGCTTTATTGTTTGAAAGAATTGAAAACGGTGACAGCCAAACTGATATAAAAATTCACCGTTTTGAACCTGAATTAATAGTTCGTGATTCTTGCTAGAAGTTTACCAATCCTTGCTTCTCTTGAGAGAATACTGCGTGAAAGGAGAATCATAGAATGCCTGACGTTATTACGATTGGCGACGCAATGATTACGTTTAACCCTGCATCAAAAGGGCCTATGCGTTTTGTCAGCAGTTTTGAAAGAAAAGTAGGCGGCGCAGAGCTGAACTTTGCCATTGGCTGTTCCCGGCTCGGTTTAAATACAGGCTGGATTAGCCGCCTAGGAAATGATGAATTTGGCCGTTTTATCCAGCATTTCGTTCGGGGGGAAGGGATAGATACCTCTGAAGTGAAGCTAATTGACGGGTACCCGACTTCATTGAATTTTAAAGAAATAATGGAAGATGGGAGCGGCCGGACTTTTTATTATCGCTATCAATCGCCAACTTCCACCATGAGTCCTGAGAGTTTAAAAGAGGAATATTTTAAAAATGCTAAGCTCCTCCATATAACCGGGGTGTTTCC
This sequence comes from Bacillus sp. M6-12, assembly GCF_002860285.1. GTDB lineage: Bacteria > Bacillota > Bacilli > Bacillales > DSM-1321 > Peribacillus. The sequence continues at coordinate 59,284 of NZ_PGVF01000007.1, read as the reverse complement.
GGCAATTGGAGGGCAGAACTTCGAAATCATAAAAAGAGCCGTGGGACTTGCTAAACAGCATAACCTTCTCATTTCTTTTGATCCCAATATCCGCTTAAAGCTTTGGAGCAAAGAGGAAGCGAAAGAAAAACTTACACAGCTCCTTCCGTTTGTTGATATTGTGCTAACAGGCGAAAATGAAGCTGAACTTTTATTAGGAGTTAGGGACCCGAAAGATATTGTTAAAGCATTTAAGGAATTTGGCGCCTCATACATTGCTATCAAGAAAGGTGAGAATGGTTCGATCGGCTATCATGGAGGGCAATATCTCGAGTCACCACCTGTCAAAGCGCTTAAAGTGGTTGATACAGTTGGGGCAGGCGATGGTTTTGATTCAGGATTCATATATGGTGTCATGAATAAGTGGCCGCTGGAGAAAACACTGAAGTTTGCAAATACGATTGGATCCATGGTAGTAAGTGTTTCCGGAGATAATGAAGGTCTCCCATATTTGGATGATGTCCTTGTAAGACTGGGAGAAAAAAGCTTTATCGAAAGATAGATTAAGAGGTGAAAACATGTACCTGCAGTTAGCTCTTGATCGACTGACCAAGGAGCAGTGTTTTGAACTGACAGAGTTGACTGAGCGCTCGGTCGACATTGTCGAGTTAGGAACAGGTGTCATAAAGCAATACGGAATATCTATTGTTAGAGAAATGAAACAGGCTTTCCCAGAAAAGATCATACTTGCTGATATGAAAACCTGTGATGCCGGAAAACATGAGGCAGTTCAAGCCTTTGAAGCGGGAGCAGATATAACAACTGTTATGGGATTCTCGGCTGACCAAACCATTCTCGATATGCTTGAAGTAGCCAGCCAAAATGGCAAGAGAATCATGGTTGATTTACTGGGTGTTACAGATAAGAAGCGGATACAGGAGATAAGTGAGCTGAAGGCTGATCTGGTTTCACTTCACTATGGAAAGGATATGCAGCAGAAATCAGCAGTTAACGGGGATGCATTCAAGCTGCTTGAAGATTTTAAACAGCTGCAAGTATCGGTAGCTGGAGGGATTACGGTGGAATCCCTGCCTTCCATAATTGAAAAACAGCCGGACATTATTATAGTTGGAAGCGCTATAACTAAAGCTGCTGACCCGCAAAAAACAGCTGCGGAAATTAAGGAGCTGATGTATTGAAAAATATTATTCAGACAGTTAGCCAGGAAATAAGCATGGTAATTTCAAATATTGCTGAAGAAGAGGCATTACTCGTTTCAGCTGAATTGCGAAAGGCCAAGAGGATCTTTGTGTATGGTGAAGGCCGTTCAGGATTAATGGGAAAAGCGTTTGCGATGAGGCTTATGCATGGCGGATACAATGTTTATGTTGTTGGTGAAACCATAACTCCTAGCATCGCAGAAGGAGATTTGCTCGTTGCAATTTCCGGGTCAGGCTCAACAGGCATGATCTATGAATTTGCAAATAAAGCAAAACAATTAGGAGTTAAGGTCATTCTTGTTACAACTAACCGGGATTCTAAAATATCGAAAATCAGCGATCATTTGTTGGTCATACCGGCGGCGACAAAATATCGCCACCCGGGAGAACCTGAAACGATTCAGCCGCTTGGCAATCAATTTGATCAAAGCGTTCATCTTGTTCTGGATGGAATTATCATCCATAGCCTTCAAGACAAGCAAGACATGAATGAAGAAATGCGTAATCGGCACACCAACCTAGAATAAAAGAATCCAGTCATAGAAGGGATAGAAGAAAAATGGCAGATGTAATTGTAAATCATGAAGAATTAAAGGGATTAGTAGTAAAAAAATTAACGAACGCTGGCCTTCGCGAGGATAATGCAATAGTTGTTGCAGATGTTCTAGTTCACGCAGACCTAAGAGGAGTAAGCTCACATGGTGTTCTGCGGACAGAGCATTATGTAAAGCGCTTAAATGAAGGCGGTTTAAATCCTGATCCAAAGTTCTCTGTAAAAGAAACTGGCCCATCTTCAGCTATTTTTGATGGTGATGATGGCCTTGGGCACGTGATTGCAAAAGAGGCAATGGATTACGCAATCAGCCTTGCCGAGAAAAATGGAATTGCTATGGTAGCAGTTGTAAACAGCAGCCATTGCGGAGCACTATCTTATTTTGTCCAGCAGGCTGCCGAGAAGAATATGGTTGGAATGGCTGTTACTCATACGGATAAAGTTGTCGTTCCTTTTGGCGGTGCCAAGCCTTATTTCGGAACAAACCCAATTGCTTTTGGTTTTCCGGCAAAAGAAAACAAGCCTGTCATCCTTGATATGGCAACAAGCAATGTAGCATTTGGAAAGGTCTTGCATGCCCGGGAAGCCGGCACAAGCATCCCTGCTGATTGGGGCGTCGACGAAAACGGCAAGCCGTCTACAGATCCTAACGAAGTAACTGCATTGCTTCCGTTTGCTGGCCCTAAAGGCTATGGTATGGCGATGGTAGTCGATGTTCTATCAGGACTATTAACTGGCGCAGCATTTGGCCCTCACATCACAACAATGTATGGCGACTACAGTAAGAAACGCAAGCTGGGCCATTTCATTTGTGCCATTAACCCGGCTGTGTTTACAGATAAGGAAGCATTCCTTTCAAATATGGATCAGATGATTGAGGAAATCCATGCGTCACAGCCAGCAGAAGGCTTTACAAAAGTAATGGTACCTGGCGAGCCTGAACAATTAAAAGAAGAAGCCAGGCTTAAAGATGGTGTTCCGGTTACTCAAACCGTATATGACTATTTAACGCAGGAATAGAAAGCAGTGAAATCAATGGATGTAATTACAATTGGTGAAACGATGGTCCTTTTTACACCTGAAACATCAGGAAAAATGAGATATGCAAAACAATTTTCGATGAAATTTGGCGGCGCTGAGTCAAATGTCGCCATCGGGCTATCCCGGCTTGGACATGATGCCGGATGGATCAGCAAGGTCGGGAATGATGAATTTGGCAAAGCCATGACAGCATTTATCAGCGGCGAGGGAGTAGACGTCAGCCAAGTAATAGTTTCTGCGGATGCCGCTACAGGAGTTTATTTTAAAGAACCGCGAAGAGCAGATGATGTTAGAGTTTATTATTACAGAAAAGGATCTGCTGCAAGCACGCTCACAAAGGAAGATTTAGATGAGGAATATATTGCGAAGGCAAAATATCTCCATATTACCGGAATTACTCCTGCTTTAAGTGACAGCTGTGCTGAAACTATTTATGAGGCAATCGCTATTGCCAAAAGGCATAATGTAAAAATTGTATTCGACCCTAATCTAAGGAAGAAGCTTTGGAGTGAAGAGAAGGCAAGAAATACTTTGCTCGAAATTGCTTCAAAGGCTGATATTATCCTGCCGGGGGTTTCTGAAGGAAAGTTTATGTTCGGTGAAAGCGATCCTGTTAAACTCGGAAGCTTGTTTCTTGAGCATGGTGCCTCAACAGTAGTTCTGAAACTTGGAGCTGAAGGAGCCATATATTTCACAAAAGATGAACAGCGAACTGTCCCAGGCTTCCCTGTTAAACAAGTTGTGGATCCGGTGGGAGCAGGTGACGGCTTTGCTGCCGGATTTATTTCAGGCCTTCTTGACGGGCTCGAATTAAATAAGGCAGTGAAAAGAGCAAATGCGGTCGGTGCCTTTGTAACAATGGTTAATGGAGATGTCGAAGGGCTGCCCGAAAGAGATGAGATAGAATCACTAATAAATAATTCAGACGAAGATGTCAGTCGATAAAAAGGTGGTTATCATATGAATTTAGTTGAACAGATTACAGAAAATGGAATAGTGGCCGTAATCCGGGGCGCTTCTCCTGAAAAAATTGTATCTATAGCAAAAGCATTAAAAAATGGCGGAGTAAAAACATTAGAGATCACAGTTGAAACTCCAAAGGTATTATCTCTGATTGAAAATGTTTCAGCTGAGCTCGGCGATGAAGTGATAGTGGGGGCTGGAACCGTTTTAGATCCTGAAACTGCAAGAGCAGCCATTATGGCAGGTGCAAGGTTCATTTTTTCACCAACGGTTAATCCAGAAACAATTAAAATGGCAAAACGCTACGGTGTTGTAAGCATTCCGGGTGCGTTAACGCCAACGGAAATCCTTACAGCCTATGAAAATGGTGCCGACATGATTAAAGTGTTCCCGGCCAATGTCTTTGGACCAGGATACTTTAAAGATCTTAAGGGCCCAATGCCGCATATTCCATTAATGCCAACCGGCGGAATTGACGCTGACAATGTAGGGGCTTACATCAAAAATGGGGCAGTTGCTGCAGGAGTCGGAAGCTCACTTGTAAATACAAAGATACCGGTAACTGACGAATATTTAAAGGATCTTGAAGCTAGGGCTTTGCGTTTTACACAGGCTGTTAAAGAAGCTAGATCAAACTAATTCACATGGAAGGCAGCGGAATACCGCTGCCCTCCCATTGAGTAATGAAGGGGGAAATACTTGATGAAAATGAAAGCGCTTATCGCTGTTATTCTTGGTTCGCTATTAATAATGCTGACGGGCTGCAATGCGCTAGAGACAGCAGGTAAAGAGAAAAATGGTGTAACCACTATTAAAATTGCGAACTATTTTTCTGATACACATCCGCAAAATATTGCATTAAGAGAGAAGTTCAAGCCTCTTGTTGAAGAAGGAACGAATGGTAAGTATAAAGTTGAAATTTATCCTGGTAATGAGCTAGGGGATGAAGATTCGTTTACAAGCGGTACCCGGATTGGTTCCATACAAATGGCAATAACAGGGATGGGATTGCAGACTGCTAATCCAAAAATCGGTGCCGTAGAATGGCCATACCTGTTTGATGACTATGAACAGGCGAACCGAATTCTGAATGGTGAAGTCGGCGATGAAATTGGTAAAGAGTTCCGTAAACTAGGGGTTGAACCTTTAGCCTGGACTGCAAACGGTTTCAGGACGGTTTCAGCCAATAGAGAAATTGCTTCAATGGAAGACTTTAAGGGCTTCCGTTTAAGAATGACGAATATTCCAATCTTTATTAATACAGGTAAGGCACTTGGCGCTACTGTTCAGCCCCTTGCACTGTCAGAAGTATTTACTGCATTAGAGCAAGGAGTTATCGATGGCCAGGAAAACCCGATCGTTACGTTAAAAGAATCAGGTTTATATGAAGTGCAGAGTCATGTAACAGAAACCAGGCATATGTTCAGCCCGAACGTTTATTTAATGAATAAGGAATTTTACGATGGTTTGGATCCTGAAACAAAGGATGTAATCGAAAAGGCTGCGAAAGAATCCGCTAACCTTGAGTGGAAGTTGCTGCAGGAAGCAGAAGCAAAAGTAAAAGAGGACCTTCAAAAAGAAGGCTTGAAATTTACTGAGCCGGATGAAAAATTCATGGCAGAGCTTAGAAAATCTGTAGAGCCAGTATATGAGGATCTATATGAAAAATACGATTGGGCAGAAGAGTTTATCAATAAAATCAAAGAACAAAAATAGGATTCTTAAAAAAATGAGGCATGGCATTAATTAAAGTTCAGCTAATCGATAAATCATCTTACGTGAGGTGGAAAAGATGGGGAAATTTTTAAAAGTATTAAATGGAATTCTCAACTGGTCCATCATACTCATTTTGGCGGGTATGGTAGGCCTGGTATTCCTGAATGTTGTTCTTCGATATTTCTTTAACTCAGGGATTACCTGGTCAGAGGAACTGGCGCGATATATGTTTGTTTGGATCATCTTTTTAGGCGCTATAGTGGCAGCGAAAGATAAAGCCCATTTGGGTGTCGATATATTAACTTCGAATGTTCCAAAACCAGTTCAAAAAGTTTTATCTTTATTGGCTAGTGCAGTAACCATTTTTGTCTTAACTCTGTTTATCGATGGTCTATTTAAAATGATTGATTTAAACAGTGTGGTTTCTGGCCCTGCAACTGGGCTGCCGGTAGCAGTCTTTTATCTGGCAGGAGTAGTGGCTGGCGTGCTAATGATAATCTTTAGTGCTGTACAAACCATTCAATTTGTTTTTTTGAACAAGGGTGACCTTCCTATGACCGGGGATCCTGACATCGAAGGAGGTAAAATAAAATGATTTGGCTGTTTATTGCATCCCTATTCTCCATGCTGCTAATTGGAGTTCCAGTTGCCATCTCCATGCTAATCAGTGCAGTAGTTTTGCTGGTTACTCTTGGTTTATTCGATACAGGGATACTGGGAGAATATTTAATCAAAGGGGCTAATAGCTTCTCCTTAATGGCCATTCCTTTTTTCATCCTGACAGGTGAGATTATGAATGTCGGTGGAGTTTCAAAGCGTATCGTTGATTTTGCCACTTCGCTTGTGGGGCATATCCGCGGCGGATTAGGTTATGTTGTTATTATCGCCGGTGTAATCTTTGCCGGTTTATCAGGTTCGGCTGTTGCAGATACAGCGGCACTTGGTGCAATCCTTATTCCAATGATGATTTCAAAAGGCTATAACAAAAATCGTGCAACAGGCTTAACGGCTGCAACAGGTATTATTGGAACTATTATTCCTCCGAGTATCCCAATGATTTTATTCGGAGTAGTCGGCGGTGTTTCGATTACCAAGCTATTTATGGCAGGAATTGTTCCGGGTATATTGATCGCACTTGGATTAATGGTTGTTTGGTTCTTTGTTGCAAAACGGGATGAAAGTGAAACAATGGCTAAGGCAACAGGAAAAGAAAGATGGACTGCTTTTGTTCGGGCATTCTGGGCATTATTGCTCCCGGTTATTATTATTGTAGGGCTTCGCGGGGGTATTTTTACACCAACTGAAGCAGGGGTTGTAGCTGCTGTTTACGCTTTGATTATTTCAATTGGTTACCGCGAGATGAAACTCGTTGAACTACCAAAAGTATTTGTTGAAACGGCCAAAACTACAGGAATTACAATGTTTGTTGCTGCGACTGCAATCGTGTCAGGATATGCAATTACAGTGGGACAAATTCCAAGACAATTAGGAGAATTTCTGTCCGGGATGACCACAAACCCAACACTTCTGCTGTTAATCATTATGCTATTCCTATTAATCGTAGGCTGTGTAATGGACCTTACACCGGCGATCCTAATCTTTACACCTGTCCTGCTCCCAGTAGTTAAGGCAGTTGGAATTGACCCTGTGTATTTCGGATTGTTAATGGTTATCAACTTATCAATTGGATTAATCACCCCTCCAGTAGGAACGGTATTATATGTCGGAGCTGGAATCAGTAAAATTAGTATGGTAGAAATAACAAAAGGAATTTGGCCATTCCTGGCTGTTCAATTTGGTATTTTGATTTTACTCGTACTATTCCCGGGGCTAGTAACAGTACCGATGGAATGGTTCATAAAATAGAGGTGAGTTCATATGACAAATCAAGTGAGGTTCCAAGGTATCATTCCGCCGGTCTCAACGATATTAAATAGTGATGGCAGCCTTAATGAAAAAGGCATGGGTCTATTAATAGATTCTTTAATAGATTCAGGAGTGAACGGCCTCTTTTTCCTGGGTACAGGCGGAGAGTTTTCACAAATGTCTATTGCAGAACGAAAAGAAGTTGCTGAATTTGCAGTGCCTTATGTGAATCATCGTGTTCCTGTTCTGATCGGAACAGGCAGCACCAATACTAGGGAAGTAATCGAACTAAACAGGCATTCCCAAGAGATCGGGGCAGATGCAGTAGTTGTCTTAAATCCTTACTATTGGGTACTGACTGAGGAAAATCTATTGAAGCACTACCGGCAAATTGCCCAGTCCGTTAATATCCCGATCTTGTTATACAACTTCCCAAATCTAACCGGCCAGGATTTAAGCCCTGAGCTTGTGCTGCAATTGGTTGAGGAGCATGAAAATATAGTAGGGATTAAGGAAACGGTTGACACCGCGGGACATATTCGGGAAATGATATTGAAAGTAAAAAAGAAGCATCCTCATTTCTCGGTTTTTTGCGGATATGATGACCATTTGCTGAACACCCTGGCTTTGGGAGGAGATGGTGCTATTTCGGCCAGTGCCAACTTTGCACCTCAGCTCACGATAGGAATCTATCAGGCAGTTAAAGCAAATAACTTTGAGAAAGCAATGCAGCTTCATCAGCAGCTGGCACCGCTTCCGCTCATGTATAAGCTTGATTCTCCTTTTGTAAATGTAGTTAAAGAAGCAACAAAGTTAACTGGGCTTGATATTTCTACGCATGTACTGCCCCCAGCAAGGGAGCTGTCAGAAGAGAAGAAGGCTCATCTGACGCGGATATTAAAAGACGCTGGCATTATATAAGATTGTTAAGAGGTTGGCCAATAAGCCAGCCTCTTAGCTGTAGGGAAAGCAGGATAGCAGGTTATCGCTTATCAAAAATTTAAGCTTGGAAGGAAGATTTTATGTCAAATTCTACAGCCCAAAAAGCAATACAAATTCATCCCTCAGACAATGTATTCGTAAGCCTCCAGGATGTTAAAAAGGGGGAACAGATAAAGGTAAACAGTGTTGTAATTGAGGTACAGGAAGATATTCCAAGCGGCCACAAAATGGCAGCCTCTAAAATAATGAACGGTTCAAATGTTGTGAAATTCGGCTACCCGATTGGACATGCTACAAGGGATATTGTAGCGGGAGAGCATATACATACCCATAATATGAGAACAAATTTATCTGGGCAGCTTGAATATACATACTCTCCTGAAGGGAATAAAGCCTTTGATGCTTATGAGGCCAATATTCCAACTTTTTTAGGATATACCCGCGAAAATGGAGACGTAGGAGTCCGCAATGAAATTTGGATTATTAATACGGTTGGCTGCATAAATAAGACTTCTGAAAACCTCGCTATATTAGCTGAAAAACAGATTAAAATAGAAAATATTGATGGGATTCAACATTTTTCACATCCATACGGCTGCTCTCAGCTGGGGGATGACCTAAAGTATACACAAAAGATTCTGGCGGATTTAATCCACCATCCCAATGCCGGCGGAGTTTTGGTCTTAGGGCTTGGATGTGAAAATAATTATATTGATTTGTTCAAGAATGAAATTGGTGATTATAATCCGAATCGGGTTAAGTTTTTAAGCGTACAGCAGGTTGAGGATGAAATGGAGCTGGGCTTGGAGTTGATATCTGAGCTGGCTGAGTATGCATCAGCTTTTTCAAGAGAAGAAGTACCAGTCTCAAAATTAAAGGTAGGTCTCAAATGCGGCGGCTCAGACGGTTTATCCGGGATAACTGCAAATCCTCTTGTTGGAGCCTTTTCAGATATGCTGGTGAAAGTTGGAGGTGCAACAGTTTTAACGGAGGTACCCGAAATGTTTGGAGCAGAAACGATTTTGATGGATCGGGCCAAGGATGAGGCGGTTTTTACAAAAATTGTTCATCTCGTAAATGACTTTAAGCAATATTTTATTAAGTATGAACAGCCTGTTTATGAAAACCCATCGCCAGGCAATAAGAAGGGCGGCATTACTACGCTAGAGGAAAAATCACTTGGCTGTGTACAAAAGGGAGGCTTTGCCCCTATACTGGATGTCCTTGATTATGGAGAGAGGCTCAGGGAAACCGGATTACACTTGCTGCAAGGTCCAGGAAATGATCTGGTGTCTGTCACTGCCCTGGCTGCTGCCGGGTGCCAGATTGTCTTGTTTACTACTGGAAGGGGCACTCCATTTGGAGGACCGGTTCCGACTGTCAAAATTTCTACAAATACAGCTTTGGCTGAACACAAGAAAAACTGGATTGATTATAATGCAGGTGTCCTGATCGGTGATGAAGGAATGGATAATCTTTCTGATCACTTCTTTCAATATATCTTGGATGTAGCATCAGGAAAGAGGATAACAAATAATGAGCGGTTTGGATTTAAAGAGATAGCAATTTTTAAAGATGGGGTAACAATGTAATCGGTATTCGCAGTTAAGAGAGTCAAGAAACGCCTGTTCCTTGACCCAGGTTGTAACTTTCCTATCGGAAAAGATCGCGATCGTAATATTCACGGTCAGAGTTTTCAAAAATTGCTTCATTTAACACTGTAGCATCCGGATCATTTATAATGATGGGCCCGCGGCCACGTGAGCCTATTTTAGGATTTTTATCACGATTCGTTGATAAATTGGAAACATCCACAGCATTATCATGCGTTAAATCTGCATTGTTATCGCTTCTTGAATCTAAATTGCCTTCATTGGATAGCGGGTTTCGATCAGGCATTAAGATTTCCTCCTTTAAATCATCTTTGAGAATGGAAGTGAGCAAGAAAGGAACGATAAATCTTGAATCAAAGTAAGAAGGGAAGCAATGCTCCCCTTCAAAATACAGTTAGTTCATCCTTCAAAATGTTAAGGAACTGCTGCTGTTAATGCAGATAAATAAAAGTTCTCACATGGGATCTAACCCAGATCACATTCTAAATTTACGTTTTTGTTAAATCCTGCTTTCCACCTGCTGACATACTTCTTCTGCCGTAAGGCCGCTTGCATCAATAACTGAAGCTTGAACAGAAGTGGCTTGCATGCCCATCACATTTTCATCCTGACCTGAAATTACGCAGCATTGACAGCCGTTTGCATCAGACTCTTGTCTTAGCTGGACTACTTCATGACCTCTGTCACGCAAGGCTTGCTGGACGTTAGTTAATGATTGTTCTACACCAATCTTAGCCATGTATAACACCTCCTCGAAAAATATCCTTTACCTAAAAGAGTTATCTTATTCTTTATGCTTCCTGAGCTTTTTATGATTGGCTGAAGGGATACAGACAAATAAACTGTTGACATAATAGAATAGCCAATATAATATAGTAAATATAAATAGTTGAATAGAAGTCTCCTAAAGGGGAGTAGCTTTTACAGCAGAGTCGTCATTTCGGAGTATCCGCTCCCGGCTTTGTTGGCAACATGACCGTTGTTGTTAGCAAGACCTTTACCAATGGTAAAGGTCTTTATTTGTATTTAAAACCTTTGCCGAATATCGGTGAAGGTTTTTTTATTGGCCATTTAAATAAACGATGAATGGAGAGATAATCATTGAAAAAAATGAGAATGTCATTTGCGGAACTGATTAAGAAAAATAAAGATGAGCTTTTAAAAGACAGGGCACAGCTCGAAAAGATCGAAAAACGGATTGATGATAAACATGTGAAGGCCAAAAACTAATTTATGGGGCGTTAAACCACAGTGGTTATAAATTAAATCATTTCAGGAGGGTATTAAGTGATATTAAGGAAATACATGTCGCTATTAGGAATAGGTTCAGCGAAAATCGATCTTATTCTAGAAAAGGACACTTATAAGGCGGGAAATCCGGTTCACGGGTATTTCATTATTAAAGGAGGCACCATCGAGCAGCAAATCAAACGAATCGACTGTGACCTTGTGATGACAGATACAACAGAGGGTGCGGAGATGGTTATCGATACAACAACCATGCTCTCAACATCAAAGATTCACTCCGAAGAAACAAATATAATTCCATTTGCTTTTCAGCTTCCGGATTTCCTCGAAGCTTCAACCGAAGAAATTTCTTACCGTTTTACAACGAGGCTTACGTTTAATGAGGGAGTCAAAAGTATTGACCAGGATGTAATTCAAATCGTCGGATAAAGAGGTGAATATCTTGTTCAAGTTTGCTAAGCGAGTCAAGTTTATTCTCAAGTTTTGGAAGTTCATACCGTTTTTGAAAGACTTTTTCATATCAAGGGAGGTTCAACCTCTGAAGAAGGTTTTGGGCGTGTTAATGATCCTGACTTATGCTTTCTTTCCATTTGACTTAATCCCAGATTTCCTTTCCTTTATTGGAATAGTGGATGATGTGGTAATTGCTGGATTCATTCTGGAACGAATGGTGGCATTGGCACCTGAGTCGCTCAAACAAAAACATCGCCTTATCTAATAGATAAATAAAGGAGGATTTAAGAGATGGAATTATCGATACTAATGGAATACGGCTGGGTGCTATTGCTGCTTATTGCGATAGAGGGACTTTTGGCAGCTGATAATGCGCTTGTGCTGGCAATCATGGTTAAGCATCTTCCGGAAGAAGAAAGAAAAAAGGCGCTGTTTTACGGACTTGCAGGCGCGTTCATTTTCCGCTTTGCATCTTTATTTGCCATTTCGTTTCTCGTTGATGTTTGGCAGGTTCAGGCGATAGGTGCGCTATACCTCCTATTTATTGCGTTCAACCACATCTTTAGAAAAGTCCTGGTTAATAAGGGCAAGAAAGACAGTAAGGATTCAAAAGAAAAAAAGAAATCTGGATTCTGGGTTACTGTTTTTAAAGTAGAATTGGCTGATATAGCGTTTGCGGTTGACTCTATTTTGGCAGCCGTTGCCTTGGCTGTTGCGCTTCCGAATACAGCCCTTCCTAATATTGGCGGGCTTGATGGCGGTAAGTTCCTGGTCATTTTTGCCGGAGGATTTATCGGGCTGTTAATCATGCGATTTGCCGCTAACTTTTTTGTCAAACTGCTTCATACAAAGCCGGGACTGGAAATTGCAGCTTTTATGATTGTTGGGTGGGTAGGCGTAAAGCTCTCTGTCTACACGCTGTCACATCCTGAGCTGGCTGTATTGCCTGAAGGATTCGCCAGCTCTGCCGGATGGAAAGCGACTTTTTATACAGTTCTCATTTTAATCGCATTAGGCGGCTGGTTTTTATCAAAGGATAAGAAAAATGAGATTTCCTCAGCTAATATGGAGTCCTAATTTATTACATCTCTTGATGGTACTAAAGCTTCCAGCGGAGTTTGCCGTAGCTATTACAGTACCTTCCTTTGGATTAGAAAAGCTTGTTCAGTTTTTTTGCTGAATGAGCTTTTTTATTTGTTCTGTATCGAAAAAAACAAACCGGGATATAAGCTCTGGGAAGAAAATGATATAATTAATAAATTAATGTTGGGAATAACATATTTGCCAATGCCAGGAAATTTACATGTGAAACGTGGTGTTTTTATGAAAAACTGGTTCTCCACTTTGACCATTTTTTCGTCCATTCAGTGGCTTTTCTTTATATTTGCCAACACGGTGGTTGTTCCTATTTCAATTGCTGCTGCTTTTGAGCTTCCCCCTGAAACTTTGGAAATGATGCTTAGAATTTCCCTTATTGTTACGGGGCTTGCCTGTATCTTTCAAGGATGGCTGGGCCACCGGCTGCCTTTAATGGAAGGCCATTCAGGGTTGTTATGGGGAGTTATTTTAAACCTGGGCCTGTCAGCTCCTGCTATGGGGATGAGTTTGCCGGCCGTTGGGGGAGGGATTGCTGCAGGTGTGCTGTTGGCTTGCTTATTTATCTTGCTTCTTGCCGTCTTTAATGGAATGAGACTCCTCCAGTACGTATTTAGCAAGATGGTCATGTCGGTCTATCTTTTTCTGCTGACCTTCCAGCTGATATTTATATTTTTTAAAGGAATGATTAAAGTTAATGAAACCGGGACGCTGGATACTGCTATCAGCTTGTATTCCATTGCGATCGTAGTCCTTGTCATAGTACTGAAAATCAAAGGGAATAAAACGATAAGCAACTTTTCTATATTAATCGGATTGATGGTTGGATGGTTTGGATTTTCCTTGCTGTTTCCTGAAGAAAGGGTACAGCCCGTGCAAGAAGCGATTTCGTTTGTGTTATTTCCATTGGGAAAACCGAATTTGGAGATCGGAATTATTGCGGTGTCTTTTTTCGCGGTAGTCATTAACTTAAGTAACACAATCACCTCTATAAAGGCGGGAGCAGAATTGCTTCAGGAGGAACCAGCAGATAAGCAATATCGGAAATCAATGGCCATCACATCCATTTTTACTGCAGTGGGAACAGGTTTTGGGCTTGTTCCGTACACTCCTTTTACGTCGTCAATCGGTTTTCTTCAGAGTACCCGGATTTTTGAACGGCTGCCATTCTTTCTGGGAGGCGGCTTGCTGACACTCATTGGCCTTGTTCCATTGTTTGGCTCTTTCCTGGCCACTATGCCAATCACGGTTGGGAACGCGGTATTATTTGTTGCTTACCTGCAGCTATTTGGGACTTCTTTTAGCAGCCTAAGCGGGTATACATTTAATTCCAATACAATCTTCAGGCTTGCAGTACCTGTCCTGATCGGAGTTTGTCTAATGAACTCTTCTCCCGCTCTGTTCACTGATCTTCCCGTTGTGATCCAGCCAATCATCTCAAACGGTCTTATCATCGGTGTACTGTTATCGATGCTGCTGGAGCGGCTCGTAAGCTGGCGCGCCTATGAAATTGAGAATACATAAACCTCATTAACTACTATGAATATGATGATTTTTACCCATAGCGCTATGTGGTAAACGTCATCCTGTTTTTTTGTGAAGCAAAGTCTTCTATCCTTGGTTCGGACGGGCTTCTTAATATTTTCCTTCGATTCTTTTAGACTTTCGGACTTTTTGGCTGCTTGTCATCGAATAGTATGATTCCCCGAAAATATAGTGTAAAAGAAGCGAACCTCAAGGAGGCGTTATGATGCAAATTCATGTGGTGCAGCGGGGAGACACATTGTGGTCTATTTCCCAGCGGTATGGCGTTCCAATTCCTCAAATTGTTTCCACAAATCAGCTTGAAAATCCCGATAAGTTAGTGTCCGGTCTGGCCCTTGTAATTCCCACGCACGACTCATACTGTCCGGTCCGGAGAAGCATTATGGGCGATTGCCCAAAGATATGGAACTACTGTCAAGGCAATCGTTCAGGCGAATCGAATTAGTGACCCATCCCGAATAATGCCAGGAATGGTTTTAGCCATACCGGAAAGGACCCATACCGTTCAGCGAGGGGAAGCGTTATGGCAAATTGCTCAGAGATATGGCACCACGGTCCAGGATATCGTCAGGGCAAATCAGATTCAAAATCCAAATTCAATTAATCCTGGTACAGTTTTGGTCATTCCTCCTAGAAAGCCAGTGATTGAGGTAAATGCCTATACGACCAATGCGGGTGAAACAGGAGCCCGTGAGATCCGGGAATCAGGCCGTTATTTAACCTATTGGATGCCTTTTGCATATAGCATGCGGGCAGATGGCGGATTGAATCCTATCAATGATACTCCAATGATACAGGCTGCTGTAGCAGAGCGGGTTGCTCCTGTGCTGTGCATCACCAATTTCACGGCTACAGACCCGGGGTCCAGGCTTGCACATACAATCCTCGCAAGCAATGAGATTCGGGAACGCCTGATAACGAATATTATTAGCACCATGAAACAAAAGGGATATGTTGGTTTAAATGTCGACTTTGAAAATGTGTTGCCTGCTGACCGGGAGCTATATAATCAATTTTTACAGCGGACAGTGGACCGGCTTCATCCGGAAGGCTATTTTGTTTCAACAGCATTAGCGCCTAAAGTAAGCGGGGAACAGAAGGGATTACTATATGAAGCCCATGATTACGCTGCGCATGGCCGGATAGTAGATTTTGTTGTTTTAATGACCTATGAGTGGGGTTACAGGCTTGGCCCTCCGCAGGCGATTTCACCGCTGAACCAGATCAGAAGGGTGCTGGATTATGCCGTCACTGTCATACCAAGAAATAAAATTTTCTTTGGCTTTCAAATTTATGCCCGCGACTGGCTTATTCCTCATGTTCAAGGACAGGAGGCGGAAACATTCAGCCAGCAGGAAGCAATACGCCGTGCCATCTAATATGGAGTCTCCGTTCAATACGACCCGGTGTCCCAATCCCCATTTTTCCGGTACACTGACGCCCAGGGGCGCAGGCATGAAGTTTGGTTTGAGGATGCCCGCAGCGCCCAAGCCAAGTTTAATACAGTTAAAGAATATGATTTGCGCGGAATTAGTTACTGGGTGCTTGGTTATCCATTCCCGCAAAATTGGGTGCTGCTTGAAGACAATTTTACGCTTCGCAAAATACGGTAGTGTAACAGCAGGTAGTGAGCCTGGTAAGGGTCGCCTAAGTGACAGAAATGGCAAGCTATCGACAAGGCACTCATTGGGAGTGCTTTTTGTGCTGGTTGGAATTGGGTTTTGCTTTTTAGCTTTCCCTGATATTCATGGTGATTGGTAGTGGAACCATTGTGGCGATCAGCTTATTAAAATTATCAATGCTTAACTGCTGCATGGAGTCGAATCCATTTTAACAGGCATCCGCCCAGAGGAAGCGGAAATGTTGTAAATATAGGAATAAGTTATCTAGTCTGTTGAATCTAATGTGTAAGAAAACTTTAGTTGTTGTATGGGAATGGGTTACATAAAATGTAGTTTGAAATAACTTATATATGACATTTATCATACTCTAGGCATGACAGCTGGTACTAACAATGTGATTATCCTTCCTTTATAATTTGAATCAACAATACAAAGGGAGGGAGATTCGAATAATGACCGTACAAAATACTAAACAACTGAGAAAACAAGTAGCTCCTTTTGAACAATCTACGACAAAGGAAAGTGTATGGCAGATTATCAACACATTAGTGCCATTCTTTATTTTATGGTACCTTGCATATTTAAGCCTTTCCGTTTCTTATTGGCTGACATTAGTTCCTGCTGTGATAGCTGCTGGCTTTTTGACACGAATTTTCATTATTTTTCATGATTGTACACATCATTCCTTTTTTAAAAGCCGCCGTGCAAATAGAATAGTTGGTACATTTATGGGTGTTTTAACTTTATTTCCGTTCGATCAGTGGGGACATGAGCATTCCGTTCATCACGCTACAAGTGGTAATTTGGATAAGCGAGGTACAGGAGATATTTGGACCCTTACTGTGGACGAATATTTGGCGGCACCACTTAGACTTCGTTTAGCCTATCGTATTTATCGTAACCCTTTCGTTATGTTTGGATTAGGCCCGATTTATGTTTTCCTTCTAAAAAATAGATTTAACCGAAAAGGTGCTAGAAAGAAGGAACGCATGAACACCTATTTGACGAATGTTCTAATCGCTGCTTTAGTTGGATTACTCTGCTGGGCACTCGGATGGCAGTCGTTTCTTTTAGTACAAGGTTCTATATTCTTAATATCAGGTTCAGTAGGCATTTGGCTGTTTTACGTACAGCACACATTTGAGGATTCTTATTTTGAAGAAGATAAAGAGTGGGAATATGTGAAAGCAGCAGTAGAAGGAAGTTCTTTTTATAAGCTTCCAAAACTCCTTCAATTTCTTACTGGCAATATTGGATTCCATCATGTTCACCATTTAAGTCCAAGAGTGCCTAACTATAAACTGGAGGAGGCACATAATAATACGCTTCCTTTAAAGAACGTACCAACTATTTCTCTTGCTACAAGCTTGCGGTCAATCCGTTTCCGCCTGTGGGATGAGGAAAACAAGAATTTTGTTGGCTTTAAAGACGTTAAAAAATTATCGGAAGACAGTGTTTCTATTAAAGTAAAACCGGAACTATAATTTGCACTCCACTTATGGCTGACTCCCCTTAATATTCCTTGATTAAGGGGAGTCTTTGCTTAATAGTAGCTGCCCAATAAGGAGGAACTTAAATGATTCGTATTGTAATTGCAGAGGATCAGGAAATGCTGTTAGGGGCAATTGGTTCTTTACTCAATTTGGAAGATGATATGGAAGTGGTCGGGCAGGCGAGCAATGGAGAGGAGGCACTAGCTCTTGTGCACCGATTACAGCCGGATGTTTGCATAATGGATATAGAGATGCCTAAAAAGAGTGGACTCGATGCCGCAGAAGCTTTAAAGCCATTTGGATGTGAAGTTATTATATTTACAACCTTTGCAAGGACTGGTTATTTTCAACGGGCATTAGCAGCTGATGTAAAAGGGTATTTATTGAAGGACAGCCCGAGCGAGGAGTTAGCCAGCTCGATTCGCAGCATTATGGATGGAAAGCGAATTTACTCCCCCGAACTAATCGACGATGATTACAGCGATGACGAACGTAAAATTAAAGTGATAGAACTGTTGGCCAAGGGTCAAACCACAATGGAAACCTCATATCAGCAAAGTAACACAATTAGAACGTTCAGAAAATATTTTTCAACAATAATAGATAAAATGAAGTTACCAACCGGTTAGATACATTTTTGATGTGCATTCTTATGCAATTAAATGCCTTCTAGTAGGAATGATACTTAAGTTTTGTGATGTCGAATCCCGCCTCTTAATTAGCATAAAACATGATCAGGATGAGGAAAAGGCAGCCAAATCATACGGCTGCCTTTATTCTGGTTGATCGCCTGAATTACTTCGATTCATTGCTTCACGAGTCTGCCGTGCATTCTCCAAGCCAGCGCTGCTATAAGCGTTATCACTTTCTAAAGCCCCTTTTATTGCCGGTTCATCATCAGAAACTGGCGCTGTTCTGTTTTTGTCGTTATCTTTGGCCATCAAGGATGCCTCCTTTAAAGTTTTCTTTATATGTTCTGCCGTTCATGTGTTTCCTATCCATCAAGCATTTCTTTGTATAGGATTTGGCTTCTCGACAATAATAAACTTACATGAATATAGGGGGGAAGCTAGATGAGTGGGCGGAATAAAAATCGTTCTGACTCTACGCCTGAAATTAAAGGCGGTCAAAAAGTAATCAAGACATCACCTGAACTAGCCGGTTTGGATGACAGAACCACATTGGACAGCAATCGTTCTGGAAATGATTTAATGGGCGGAACATCTGAACGAACATAGTTAAAAGACTTTTTCAATATTTACCCGAATCCAGGAATCAAATGGTTCGAGTTTTTTTATTTGGGAAAAGGCATGAATTCCGCCATCCTCTATGTAAATGTCATATCTAATAAAATACTTCATAAACTATTTTAAGAATCTTTTAAAATAGGAGGGACATATGGCAGGAAATAGCAGGATACTTTTGATAATTTCTTTATTAGCTTTCATTTTAATAGGCTGTAACAATGGAGAGGCTGCCATTAAAAGTGAAACGGAGAAGAATGGACTTTCGGAAATAAATGAATCCCAGCTAACAGCTAGTGAAAAGGCGATTTTGGGAAGCATGAAGCAAATGATTAAAATGGCAAACCAAATAGTAAAAGAGTCAGACTCTATTATAAAAGAAGCCCAAAGTTCTGATGACCTTGAAGGGGCTTTGGACATTATGAATATTTCCAAAGAAGAAGTGAATAAACTTCTCTTGGAATTTAAAAGTGATTCCAAAATAAATAATAATGATTTATCAAATCTGCAAAAAGAAATAAAGAAGTCACTTGAAAATTATACTTTAGGAATCCAACAGCAAGAAGCAGGAATCAAAGAAGGAGATGGGATTAAAAATCAAAAGGGGTATGTTTTAACAGAAGAGGCTAAAAAAGAAATTAGAAATCTTAATTCGATATTTTTTGACTAGTTTCTCTTAAGTAAAGTGTCGGGTGTACCATAAGGGTGACGGTCATAAGGGACCAGCCCAAACGTATGCCGTATTTAAACATAAAGACTCTGCAAATAAATCAGGAGAATCGATCGTTAAATCACGTAAATCAAAAAATAACGGTTACACACTGGTTAATGATGCGTTTTGAGCATTATGACAATCGCCATAATCCCGAATCCGAGGATTCAGAATTTGACTTATACTTTCAGATTTAAAAGATAACCGTTCGTTTAAGGATAGAAGAAAGCAGAGTAATATTTGCTTTCTTCTATTCTATTTTCGCTTACTTATAAGTCAGCTTTAATAGACCGGCCGGGATAAAATTTCATCCCTTCATTCATCGGGTTTTCCTTGGCAGAGACGCTCTGGGGAACCAGCTTGACTACTAATGTCTTGCTTCCAAGCGAAGAGCGATATTTCTCAACATGATTTTTTGAAAGCGGTGTATCGTAGTAGCCAGGTACATACTTATTAAGCATAAGCTGCATGACTTCCGTTGCATCAGTTAGATCTGTAACAAATTCAATATTTCCGGAAATAATGACACTCATGTAGGAAGTATCAGTTTTTGCAGGTACCGGATTTGCAATGGTGCCGAAGTTTTCGCATACTACTAAGCTTGCATTTGGATTTTGTTTCATTACTTCAACTTTTCTTCCTTCACCTGCCCCATGAAAGAAAGCTGCCCCATTATGCCAGATAAAATTCATTGGAACGACATATGGCAACTGCCCATCGGACAAACCTAAGAATCCTGTTTGGGCATTAGTTAGAAAAGATTCTATTTTTTCTTGATCATTGCAAGCTAATGCTTCTTGTCTCATATATAAATCCTCCAAGTTGATGTGTTAAAATTATCTTATTCCTTTTCTGTCCTGCTAAAAAGGTGCAGTTCAAGGAATTTTAACCTGGTCAGATTAAGGGGTGCTCAATTTGATATTTACCTATTTTTTAAATAAAGATGCAACCAAGCCTTTATATGTTCAATTATATGATTACATAAAGACGGAAATAGAGTCAGGCAGGATCCATGCAGGAGAAAAGCTGCCATCCATCCGCTTTTTATCAAAGGAACTCCATGTGAGTAAACAAACGATAGAAAATGCATATCAGCAGCTGGCTTCGGAAGGTTATGTGGAAAGCCGTCCTAAAAGCGGTTTTATTGTGCTGCCGATTGAGGAACAAGCGGTCGCTCAGGCTCATATTTCACCCGAAGATTCCCCGCGGCCAGAAGCAGCTCCTAAGTTTGAATATGATTTTAAGTATGGAGATATAGAACTGGAGCTTTTTCCGAAGAAGATTTGGAAGCAATGTATCAATGCAGCTATGGATGGTGCTGCAGAAGATATTCTCCTGTACGGGCCGCATCAAGGTAGCGCTGAATTGAGGGAAGAAATTAGAAAGTATGTACGTAAAGCTCGAGGAATTTCATGTTCAACCGAGCAAATTTTTATATTCGGCGGTACCCAGCAATCCATAGGGTTTCTTTCGAGGCTGCTGAATTTGCGCGGCGAAAACGTAGCCATGGAAAACCCTGGATATGAAGGTGTGCGCTCTGTATTTCTTGATGAGGGCAGCCATATTATCCCCATTTCACTTGAAAAAGATGGTATTTGCACCTATAAGCTGGAAGATGTTTCTGCACGGGCCCTATATGTTACCCCGTCCCATCAATTTCCAATGGGCATGGTGCTCTCTGTCGGGAAACGGAACCAGCTTCTGCATTGGGCAAATGAAGCAAACTCTTACATCATTGAGGATGATTATGATGGTGAATTTCGATATATTGGGAAGCCAATTCCTTCTCTCAAATCTCTGGATAAGGAAGAAAGGGTCGTTTACTGCGGAACCTTTTCCAAATGCTTTTTACCAGCTGCGCGTATTAGCTATGTGATTTTGCCTCCTTCCCTTGTAGAAAATGGCATTCAGGGAATCAAGGCATACAGTCAGTCAGCCTCGCCGATTTTACAAAAAGCCTTGGCAATTTTCATAAAGGAAGGATATTTTGAAAGGCATATCCGCAGAATGAGGACTGTCTATCAGCAAAAGCATCAGGTGCTTTTGCAGGCGATCGATGAGTTTATGGGTGATCATGTGAAGGTCATTGGTCAGCGGGCCGGACTGCATTTGCTGATAATGCTAAGGAATGGAAATGCTGGCAATCTGATAAATATTGCATCCGAACATAGGATACACGTATACTCACCCGCCAAGAATTGGCTAAAACAAGATCAGGCACCGGATTGTTATGTGATGCTTGGGTTTGGCGGGCTTACTAAAGAAAAAATTCATAAAGGAATTAAACAGCTGGCCATCATCTGGAAGTTCTTAATATAATTATTGCTTCCACAACAGCAGCAAAAAGATATTAATTGCCACTGCCGCAATAAATAGTTTGCCTAATAGCGGAAATCCCGACTTCCATAACGCAGCGGCAGCCAGCCCGAAAATGATAAACTCCAAAATCAGCCGATAAGGAATAGGCAGCAGATAGGCAGATTTCGGAGCGACAAAAGTTCCCCATATAGTCGCCAGCAGGAGAGGGGCGCCAATTCCCAATCCGAATTTAGCAATCGCCTGTTTATGTGCCGTGAAACCCCAATAACCGGCTGACAGAAGCACACACAGCTCCAGGATGAGACGTAATAATAAATTTGCGTTTTTAATAATCGCCATTTTTTATACTCCTTTTTAGCAATGTTATTCTAAATATAGTCCATATAATTACATTTAGTAAACATAATGATTCATATAACTAATTTTCCAAAACCTCTATCTGATTCACATCAAAAACGGAGGAAGGCCAGTGAAAGCCTTCCTCCGTTTGTTCTCAGAATTACCTTTTACCACCTGTGAGCCTTTGCATTTCTTCTTAAGATAATATTTGATCTCGACATTTCGGTATGACCATTTACCTGAGAATTAAAACGCTTAGGTCTTGTCCAGTTATGGTGAAACAGCAGAGAATTTTGATCTAACTGACCGCGATAACTCATTATGGAATCACCTCATAGTTAGGATAAGATACTCTGAGAAGATGATATTGCAGGAATATCTTTTAAAGTATTTGATGAATTGTGTAAAAAAATACCTGAACGGCCAGAAGGCGAAGGAGTAATATTTGCGGCTAGAAACCCTCCGGAAAAAGTTGTACACTTGCCCTAGACATATTATAAAGGATGTTTTATTGAATGGAAAAAATAACAGAGGCATCTCTTCTAGAGGTTATCGGTGAGTTGTTTTCAGATGAAATATCTATTGCTGTATGTAATACAAAGGAATATATCTATTATCGGCCCAGTAAACGGATTGATTTAAAGATCAGGCCCGGTGACCCGATTAAGGAAGGTACCATTGCCCATAAGGCAATACTCAGTGAACAAAAAGTTTCGGAATTCATTAACCGGGACTTATTTGGAGTTCCGTATCATGGCATGGCTGTTCCTCTTCTGAACGATGGCACTATTCAAGGCTGCGTTACAGCGATTTATCCAGCACTTACGGATGGAAAGGCAGTTGTAACCGTAAAAACAAATGATGGCTGGACTCCTGTTCCGTTTCAGGAGGTAATATATTTGGAAGCAAAAGACCGCAAAACACATGTCTGTACACAAAAATTATCAGGTACACATAAAAATTCACTGCAGGAGTTTGAACATCTTCTGCCAAAGGATTCCTTTATCAGGTGCCATCGCTCGTTCATCATCAATGTAAATTATATTAAAGAGATCTTCCCTGACACACACTCCACGTTCCTGTTGGCAATGAAAAATGAAGCAAGAATCCCGGTCAGCCAGTCCTACTCAAGTTATTTTCGGAAATTGTTGGGTTTCTAAGCGAAATGCTGGCTGAGACATGAAAAATGCTGCTTTATCCTAATTTTACATAAACGTATCCTTTTATCTCTACTTAGATATGTCTGAAGGGTAAAATAATTCTAAATATTATAAAAGAGGTAATCACATGGAAAAGAGAATTGAACGGATTAGGGATCCTCGCCTAAGGGAACGTGTAGTTTCACCGGATGAGGCGGCGTCATGGATTCAGGATGGCATGACATTAGGATTAAGCGGCTTTACTCGTGCTGGAGATGTGAAAGCGGTTCCATTCGCACTTGTAAAACGGGCAGAACAAGAAGAATTTAAGGTAAATGTTTTTACCGGAGCCTCTTTGGGATCAGATGTTGATAAGCTTTTTGCAGAAGTTGGAATTATTAATAAACGATTGCCGTTCCAGGCAGATGCTACTATGAGAAAAAAGATTAACGGGGGAGACATGCTATTCGTTGACCATCATCTTTCTCATACGGCGGAAATGGTACGTGCTGAAGTGTTAGAGCCGATTGATTACGCCATTTTGGAAGCGGTTTCTATAACGGAAGATGGAATGCTAATTCCGACTACATCGATTGGCAACTCGATGGTGTTTGCTCAGCATGCAAAATCAGTAATCATCGAGATTAATACGGCACAGCCCGAGATGTTAGAAGGGCTGCACGATTTATATGAGCCCGGCAAACAAGGGGACCGTTCACCGATTCCGCTCACGAAAGCAGACGACCGTATAGGAACAGCAGGAATTCCAATCGATATTAAGAAGGTTAAAGGGATCGTGTTTACGAACCAGCTGGATTCTCCATCAACAATTGTGGCTCCTGATGAGGAAACAAAAATAATGGCTCAGCATTTGCTTGAGTTCCTTCGCAGCGAAATAAGTACTGGCAGATTAACAGAACGGCTGGCTCCGCTTCAATCAGGCATAGGTTCGGTAGCTAATGCGGTTCTGCATGGGATGCTGGATTCAGAGTTTGAAGGGTTAGAGGTGTATTCCGAAGTATTGCAGGATGCAGTCTTTGATTTAATCGATGCGGGTAAAGTAAGCTTTGCGTCATGCTGTTCAATCACACTTTCAGAATCAAAAATGGAACAGGTTTTTTCCAATTTCGAAAAGTATCGGGATAAATTAATCATGAGGCCTCAGGAAATCTCCAATCATCCTGAAATCATCCGCCGCCTCGGCTTGATTTCCATTAATACAGCTCTTGAGTTAGATATTTACGGAAACGTAAACTCAACGCATGTTTCGGGGACAAAAATGATGAATGGAATCGGTGGATCTGGGGATTTTGCCCGTAATGCACGGCTCGCCATTTTCGTTACAAAATCCATTGCCAAGGATGGCAAAATTTCCAGCATCGTTCCGTTTGTTTCCCACGTGGACCACACAGAACATGATGTCGACATTATAGTCACCGAGCAAGGCTATGCAGATCTTCGTGGCCTTGCGCCGAGGCAGCGCGCAGAATTAATTATTGAAAATTGTGCTCACCCAATGTACCGCAGGCAATTATGGGACTATTATCAAGAAGCCCTCACAAGAGGCGGCCAAACCCCGCATATCCTGGAAAAAGCTCTTTCCTGGCATACCAATTTTGCAAAGAATGGAACCATGCTAGAAAAAGCGGTCCAATCTGTTTAATAATATCGCAGACAGAATTGAAGGTAAAATGTGTAGGTACCCTGTTGCAGCAGTGCAGCAGGGTATTTTTTAGTTATTAGAAAGGGAAAACATGAAAAAAGGAGCAGCTGCTTCCTTACCAGAGGAGAATTAGATTTCCCTTCATTCTTTAATATTGGTAAAACCTAACTAGGCCTGTTAATTTTATTTAATCAAACGTTTGATTAAATATGGATTACTGACGGATTGCCAGGGGTTATGCAATAATTTACATATTCCATCAGTGATACGAGCAAATTAACAAGCAATAAAAAGGCAGTAGAAGAGAGTAATCTTGGTTAAGAAGGGCAAGGATCAATCTCCCTACTGAAGTGCATAATGTTCTTTCCGAATGAGCAGTTTTTGAGATTTTAAAAGAAGATGAGTTCTGTATCATTTATGCGTAAAATTGTGAGATGATTTAAGCAAATTGAAATCAACGGAGGTGCTGACTTGGAATTAAGACAGCTAAAATACTTTCTTGAAGTGGCGAGGCATAAGAGTATTACAAAAGCCGCAGAATCCCTGCATATTTCACAGCCTGCCTTAAGTAAAATGATAATGGCTCTTGAGGAAGAGCTGGGGATGACATTAATCATCCGAACCAATAAAACAAGTGATATTACAGATGCTGGATTGGTTGTGATGGAGTATGCATTGAAAATGTCAGCTCTCCTTGATGAAATGTCTACAACACTGAATGATATGACAAACTTAACAAGAGGCAAGATAAATATAGGGCTGCCGCCTTTTATCGGCAGTTTATTTTTTCCTAAGGTATTGGCAAAATTTCACCACGAATTTCCAAATATAGAAATGAATATCACTGAGTATGGCGGTGCCCGATTAGTAAAGAGTGTGGAGGAAGGCGAGATTGAGCTTGGAGTTGCAGTAATGCCGATTGATGAACTGGAGTTCGATGTCTATCCGATTGTCGAAGAGGAAATGAAGCTGCTTGTTCATAGGGAGCATCGCTTTTCTTCCCGGAAGAAAGTTGAGATTAAGGACTTGGTTAACGAAGAATTTATTTTCTACAGTGAAGAATTTGCCTTACATGATATTATGAGAAATTTGTTTATCTCAGAGGGTTTTGAGCCGAAGGTTTTATTTAAAAGTTCTCAATGGGACTTCATGTCCGAAATGGCGGCTGCCAATTTGGGGATCACGATTCTTCCTGAACCTATATGTAACAGGGTATTTAACAAGGAGTTAAGTATTATTAGCCTTGAACCATCTGTACTTTGGAAATTGGCAGTGATTACAAAAAAGAAGCGGTACCTTTCCTATGCAGCAAGAACATTCATCGACTTTATTTTGAATGAAAAGTAGTGTTCCCATTATAACTAGTGGTTATGCCTTTTATTCTGAATATGTATTTTACGAATGGTAATAATCATCGTACTATTATGTTCTATTCAAATTTCGAATTGGGAAAAATGCAGTAGTTTTTCCTATTTGCAGAAAGGACAGAAACGATGAAATTGGGAGCTATTATCATTCAGGTATTATTTATACATGTTTTTCTTTTTGTTGGCGCTCTATTTAAACACCTAGTTCCGCTTCCTATTCCAGCCTCCATGTTTGGGCTGATTTTTCTCTTCCTGGCCCTGCAATTGAAACTGATTAAACTGGAATGGGTTGAACAAGGTGCAAACTGGCTAATGGCAGAATTATTGCTGTTCTTCATTCCTTCAGCAGTTGGAATTGTAAATTATGATGATATTTTAAGCATACAGGGAATCGGAATCGTTTTGCTGATTGGAGTCAGCACCATTATTGTGATGGGTGTAACTTCCCTTACCGCAGAAAAAATTTCTGCCCGGAAAAGAAGTGATGCTTTATGATGCTGTTATTTACGATTGTTACCTACCTAGTCTACCGTATTTGCAAAAAAGCGTATTCCAGATGGGCGTTTCCAATGTTTCAGCCATTATTGCTTGCTCCTATTGTGTTAATTGGTCTTATTAGCCTGCTGCACGTATCGGCAAATCAATATCTGGAAGCCTCTAAATGGCTTACTCATATGCTGGCTCCCGCAACGGTAGCTTTCGCCATTCCAATCTATAAACATCTTCCTATCATTAAAAAGTATATAGGAACGATCCTTATCAGCATTACGGCGGGAACACTTGTCGCAATATTTTCTACCTACGGTTTGTCCAAATTGGTTCATTTAAAATACGATTTTACTACAAGCATTCTACCTAGATCCATTACAACTCCATTTGCAATTGAAGTTTCTAAGGAGATTGGCGGTTTGCCGACATTGACGACTGTCTTTGTAATCCTGACCGGGGTAATTGGAGCTGTTGTCGGTCCAATGGTGATTAAGTGGCTATCAATTAAAACTCCAATAGCCAAAGGGCTTGCGCTTGGGATGGGAGCGCATGGAGCAGGAACAAATAAAGCGCTGGATTATGGGGAACAAGAAGCTACATTTTCTTCTTTGGCCATGATTTTTGCAGCGTGGATTACTTTGCTATGGGGATTTTCTCTCATTCCTGTTTTAATTCATATATAACAACTTTAGTATCGAGTGTTAATATAATTTAAGGTACCTCACTGACAATTCAGTGAGTTTTTTTATATATAAAATTACCCATCCGCACAGACGTGAGAATGGGTAATAAACCTTTTTATTCGGATTCTTCACTTGGCCGGCTTTTTTGCTCAGGAAGAGTATCCCAAAAGCCTGTATCAGCTGTTTCGATTGATCCATCCGCAATTGCTCTCACGGTAGAATCTAGTGTCGTAATTGTTTGCTTTATTAAATAGCCATTGCTCTTTTGACCCAGAGCATAACTCTCGATATAGTGGTCGGACATTCCGCGCATTTCAAATAGAAGAGTTGAGATACCGTAGCGTACTGCTGCCCCATTGCGGCCAATTTTCTTTTCGGAACCGCCAACATATTTTCCGATATGGCCCCAGCCAGTATTTTCAATGGAGTGATAGACGACAGATCCAAGTTTTTTGGACCGTTCTAAAACTTCAGGCTTAACATTTGCGTTTGTTGGATAAAGGATGGAACCCGAAACTAGCTCACCGTCCGTTTCACTTAATGAACCTTGATGATGTAAATCGATCATATAATCGATATTGTATTTTGCAAAAACATTCTCATGCAAAGATTTAACTTCAATTTCCATCTCGCTGGTTTCTTTATCATGCTCTCGGTTTAAATCGACATTGTTTGCATTATATCGGGTTAAGTGACGATCGCCGTCAGCGTGATAATTATCAAGAGGGAAGTTGACGTCACCCATCGCACCATCGGCATTTAGCATAGGGATTACAAGAACGTTTACTTTATCGAGCAAGCCTTTAGTTTTACTTGTGCCAAGGTGCTTAATAAACTCAAGAGCGCCCTCTGTTGTAAGCTGTTCATTTCCGTGCTGCTGGGTTAAGAAGAGAATGGTAGGATTCTCCGGATTTGAAATGTATTTGGCGAGGTAAATATCACGGCCTTTTTCCGTCTTCCCAATCACCTCAAGCTTCATTGCATCTTGTTTGTTATCTTGGGTCTTAAGATAGTCGACCATGCTGTCATAAGTATGTAGAATGGATGTTTGGATGGAACCATGACCTGGGCCCGGACCCTCGCCAACGGCGCTGACCGGCATTGAAACTCCTGTTAATCCGCCAAATGCCATTATCCCTGATAATGAAAAGGCAATAACTTTTTTCTTTAAATTCATAATATCCCTCCAATAAAATATTAGTAGTCTGAATAAACGGACTATTGAATATATCTTATTCTATTTTTTTGAAGGGGTTAATAGAAACAAATATCTATTGTTTTGACATTCTTCGCGGTGTGAAAACAGGAAGATATACGTGGTTTGAATTAAGAAGAGCGGGAGGGAAGCGGGAAAACGGGTCTTTTTGGTTATTTTAGCTGTGCCAAATCCAAGAGTCAGCATACGGCTTATAAGATAAAAATACTAGATATGAAGAGAATTTTTTGAAGTCTATCCAATGATAGACTTCATTTCAATCTAGCCTTTGTTTAACAGGGAGATATTAGTGCCGCCTCTCTGTGGAACCGCCAGCGGGTCGATTACTTTTATTTTTCTCATTTCCGCTATCAGGAGCAAAGGTTTGATTATCCTTTGTAACTTTAGCTCCCTCAGAAAAATTATCTTTTGTTTTCATTATTTCACCTCCTGTCTTATTTTGTCCTCCTCAAGCTTTGTTTATGTTCAAATGCTAGAGCACGTAAAAAGGGGGAGGCTAATTTGAATACCTGTAAATTAAATAATTGAGGCGGAAAAAACTGCTAAAGGACTTCCAATCATGTGTCGACTTTCAATCCAATATTCCGTCTGGAGGAATCGTTATTTTCCAGCCATCAATTTTTCCACAGCTGGAATATCTGCAGGAGCCCATTCTAATGAACTGAGATTTTCCCGCTTTAGCCATGTCAGTTTTGAATGCTCAGTTGCAACAGGAGTTTCTTCAATAAGATTGCAGGTAATTACATGCAGATTAATGATAAATGTATCGTATTCATGGGTATGTTCATGGAATAGTTTTTTTGCTTCCACCACACAGCACAGTTCTTCTTTAATTTCTCTCACTACTGCAGTGTAAATATCCTCGTCCTTTTCAACCTTGCCGCCCGGAAACTCCCACCTATTCGGGATCAGCATGTTGGAGGACCTTAACGCACAGAGAATCTCATTCTGTTCGTTTTCTATGATAGCTGCCACTACTTTAACGGTCTTTTTCATGTAATCCTCCAGTTAATAACTCCATTGTCCTTAACCCAAGTGTTTTAAAAGCCATAATCTTTAGTTAGTAATTGTATCAATTTTTCAGAAAGTAAAAAGAGCTTGAACAGCTCATTTTTCAACTGCATTTATACAAACCATACATTAACTTCTTTTTACCCCAAAATGCCGCAGTGCTTGTTTCAAGTCTCCAAAGGTTTTTAAGTGGGTAAAGTCTGCGCCTAATTTTATGGCAGTTCTAGCCATATCGGGACGGACGCCCGCAATAATAGAATTTATGCCCAATAAACTAATGACATTTGTTAATTGATATAGCTTGTGTGCTACCGCCGTATCTAAATAATTTGCTCCTGATACATCGATAACCAGATGGGCTACATTTTTTCTCACGCATTTAACTGGTATTGATTGAAGGATAGATTCCGCTCGTGACTCGTCGATAAGGCCAATCAGAGGCAAAACCGCTACACCGTCAACTACGGGAATTACCGGACTATTAATTTCATCTATCAGTTCCTGCTGAACCTTTAATTTTTCTCTTGTGGCATTATAATAAGTCCTTGAAAATTCATTGATTAACGTGTCCATGGTAGTGTTATAAAGAAAACTCCACCTTAGTACATCCTGTCTGTCAATTTCATCATTTTTTTTGATATATTCCTCTACAAATCCCCAAATGATTCTTCTTGTCTTGCTTAGAGCTTGCAGCACTTCAAATATGGGCGTATCATACTCTATCCTGCTTGTTACAACAACTTTAGCCCATTCTTTCATTTTATCCTTAAATACGCTCTTATTTTCCAAGAAACCGCTTGCTATCAAGTCAACAGTGTATTTATGCTGCTCTTTCAGTTTTTGCTCAACTGATAAATCAGCGTCTTTCGAATATATCGATCCTTCGATAACGGTTCTTTCACTAAACCACTGCGAACTAATATTTGCCGAATTGTCTATTATATATTCATACAATGCTTTATCTTTATCAGTCATTTCTTTACCTCCGACAAATGTGATAAATCAATTATATCTTTTTTAAAGGTTCAAAATAAAGTATCTCGAAATTAGTATTTGAGATTTGGCGTGAAATGGATTTGTGCACCGATGATCTGCTTTCGTATAAAGGGGCATACGGATTATTAAATCAGCTGAGTCATTTTGATCATCCTGCATAGCTAAGAACGGCAGAATACGGGGAAATGAAATGAGGGGTTTCTTTTCCAGCATTAACTACACATGGATACAGACTGTAAGTAAAATAATAAAAAATGGATTTATACACGTTTCAAATACCAGGAGTGATCCTATGTTAAGAGTTAGGAGAATGAGCAGAGGTTTTCAGCGATATGAAAGACTTATGAGACTGTTAATTATGATATTCATTTTTTTCATGTCTTTTGGGGTGATTATACACCTGGCCGAACCTAAAACTTTTGAAAATGTATTTGATGGGATTTGGTGGGCGGTAGTGACGATATCTACTGTTGGTTATGGAGATTTTGCCCCTTCCACGATGCTGGGAAAAACCATTGGGATTTTGTTGATTTTTTCTGGTGCCGGTCTTGTCAGTTCTTACTTTGCTACCATCGCAGCAATGGCTGTGTCATCCGAACATAATTATATGGAGGGAAAAATGAATTTTAAACAAGATAGACATATAATTATTGTTGGATGGAATGAACGGGCTAAAGAAATAATTAGAGAGCTGAAAATCTTACAGCCAAAAACCCCCATTGTCTTGATTGATGAAACGTTGGGCAGGCATCCGCTTCCAGAGAAAGTTCATTTTATCCGCGGACATGCCAACTTGGATGAAATCCTTGTTAAGGCTAACATAAAGAACGCTGAAAAGGTTTTGATTACAGCGGATTTAAACCAGGATGAATTTCAAACAGATATGTTTTCCATTACAGTCCTATTAGCAGTAAAGGGCTGTAACCCGGATATTTTCTGCCTTGTGGAAATACTAACAAAGGAATACATCCCCAATGCTTTAAGGGCAGGCGCCGATGGTATTATTCAGACAAATAGGTTCGCTAGTGAATTAATGGTTAAAAGTTTGATCAATAAAATTGTTCCTGAATTTGAAATGTAGAATCAAAACTCACAACCAGGAAAATGACGAAGTGAAAATACAAGTTTATAACTCAGTGAGTAAATTGTGAGTTGAAAATTTTAAAATTAAGAGCAAATAATATCTTACGTTACTGGAAAGAAAAGAATCGCTTGAATCCATCCTTATATAGTTAGCGTCTATCTATTTGCAGGCGTTTTTATTTTGGAATTCTTCGGGGGCACTATGATAAATGAGGGAATTAAATAGTAGAATGAATTAACATTGGAGTAACAGCCGCGGATAAGAAAAAAGCCTGTACCGGCTTGGTATAGGCTTTCCTCTTCCCATCTAAGGGAACTATGGAGCAAGACCTGCTCTATTTAGCAGTCTACTCTGCCTATACTTAGCAGAAACCACTAAATATATGATGGACGAAGTTTCCTTCGTACGTCGGGAAAGCAAATCTTTCCCCAAAGTAGCAAATACGTGAAATTACTGATCCTCCAGCAAGTTTTTTCAGTGTTTCCTTAGGAATTTTCACTGCAACACTTTGGCATCTCAGTATTTTCTATTTTGTATCGCTACATTCTTTATTTACCCCGCGTTTCCATAAATAAAACCATTTAATTTAAAATAATAAAAAAATCAAAAATCCGTCTTTAGCCATTATAAGCAGGAATTGAATATGCTGGTTAGACTAATGAGATAAAGCAACAGAAGATTCAACTTTACTAGAGATTTGCGTTCTCTATTCCGCCTGATTCAAAATTTTTGAAATTCAACATAACAGTGTAGAGTAGTTAGTTTCCGCCATAACAAGATAAGCCAGGTTGTTGCATAAATAAGAAGAAAATGGTAATATCAATAAGAACATTTGTTCTTTTAAAACTGAGAAATTTCACTAGTAAATCAAATTATAAGGGGTGTGCAGTATGATTTTAGGGATTTATCCTTATTTAATTTTAAACGGTAATGGACATGAAGCTATTAAATTTTATGAAGATTCATTGGATGCAAAAGTACTTGGGGTTCAAACTTTTGGCGATATGCCTGAAAATCCGGAATTCCCTACTCCAGTTGAAGCTAGGAACCGTGTGTTAAATGCCCATTTAAAGGTTGGCAATACTGATCTCATGCTTTCCTATACATTCCCGGGTAACCCGTATCAGCTTGGCTCTCAAGTAACGATAGCTATCACAATAGACGATGCAGAAAAATCAAAAGAAGTATTCGGGAAACTGCAAGAAGGCGGAAAAGTTAACATGCCGCTTCAGGAAACGTTTTGGAGTCCAGCATATGGGCAAGTTACAGACAAATTCGGGATAACCTGGCAAGTTTCCACAGAAGCTGCTGAAAAGTAACTGCAAAGGAGCTTTTAAATCAAGTGTGTCTATAATTACTCTAATAATATAGGGATAAGTCTTAATCAAACGTTTGATTAAATTTGAGGGAGGCGTTTGTAAAAAATGACTTACATGCTGCTGATCCGAAATTAAGCAAAGAGTTTTCTTGCAAGGGAAATGAAAATGTGAATGGGCGACAGGTACCTGCCGTCTCATTAGCCGCCGGGTACCTGAAACCTCATGGTTATGCTCTTTGTTCAAATAACTTAACAATTTCCACTATTACATTGGTGGCTTTAATCATATTTTCGACAGAAATATATTCGTATTTGCCATGAAAGTTTTCGCCGCCTGTGAAAATATTCGGTGTTGGAAGTCCCATATAGGATAGCTGGGAACCGTCGGTGCCGCCGCGGATAGGCTTGACGTCGGGCGTGATATCAAGTTTCTCCATTGCCTCATAAGCGATGTCGACGATTTCCTTTACCGGTTCAATTTTTTCCCTCATATTGTAATACTGATCCTTCATGTCTAGAGTAATGCTGTCTTTTCCATACAGTTCGCGCAGTTCATCCACAATTCGTTCTATAGTCTCTTTGCGGTCATTGAACTTATCTCTATCAAAATCCCTAATGATGTAGTTAAGCTTTGTTTGCTCCACATCCCCGTTTATTGAACTAAGATGATAAAATCCTTCATAGCCTTCGGTCAATTCCGGAGCTTCTTCAGCAGGGAGCTTTCTATTGAATTCCATAGCTATTTTTGCAGAGTTCACCATTTTTCCTTTCGCTGTTCCTGGATGAACGTTGTTGCCTTTAATAGTAATTTTCGCTGCAGCAGCGTTAAAGCTCTCATATTCCAATTCGCCGAGCGGACCGCCATCCACTGTATATGCAAATTGGGCCGCGAATGAGGAGACATCAAATTTATGTGGGCCGCGGCCAATCTCTTCATCCGGTGTAAACCCAACTCTTACCTTGCCGTGTTTGATTTCCGGGTGATTAATTAAATATGCCATCGCTGTCATTATTTCAGCAATGCCGGCCTTGTTGTCAGCGCCGAGCAGTGTCGTACCATCTGTTGTAATCAATGTATGGCCCTTATAATTTGTCAGTTCAGGGAAGTCCTTTGGAGAAAGGACAATATGTAGTGATTCGTTTAAAGTGAGATCCTCTCCGGTATACTTTTCAATGACCTGAGGATTTACGTTTGCTCCTGTAAAATCTGTAGCAGTATCCAAGTGTGCCAAAAATCCAATTGAAGGAACCTGCTTTTCCGTATTGGCAGGAAGAGTAGCCATGACATACCCGTTATCGTCAATCGTTACTTCCTGCATTCCAATCGCTTTTAATTCATCAACCAACTTACGTGCTAAAGTAAGCTGCCCTGGGGTAGAAGGGGTTGTTTCACTATTTTCATCTGATTGCGTATCTACTTTTACATAAGAAATAAATCTTTCAATCATTTCATTTTTCACTTATCTCAACTCCTTTTCTATATTTTATCATGAAAAATAAGCGTCCACACGATACAGAATGTGTGGACGCACTGTTAGAAATGTTCAGCAGATTGGCAATAAAATCTTCACTTCCGTGCCTTGATCAAGTTCGCTATTAAAGGTAATCTTTCCGTGATGGGCTTCAATAATACGGTAGGTGACAGTTAAGCCGAGACCAGTGCCTTTTTCTTTTGATGAATAGAAGGGTTCGCCTAAATGCTTTATCCTGCCTGCTTCCATTCCACAGCCGTCATCCTTAATATTAACGGCAATCCATTCTTCATCCTGTTCAAAAGTAATATCGATATTCTTGCTGGAGGCTTCTATAGAGTTTTTTATAATATTTATAAACACTTGCTTTAATTGATTTGCCTCACAGGATATCAGTGGAAGCGGGTCTTTAATGTCCATGGATATCCTTGCTCCGTCAAAGTTGGCTTGGGGCTCAAGCAGTATCTTTACCTCTGTCATGAGAGGTATTAAACTATGTTTTTTATATTGGAGATCCTGAGGTTTTGCCAATACCAGCAGTTCACTTACGATCAAGTTTATCCGGTCAAGCTCGCTCAGCATGATCGAGTAATAATGCTGGTACTCATCTTCACTTGTTTTAAGTAATTGCACAAAGCCTTTGAGGGAGGTCAACGGATTTCTCACTTCATGAGCCACACTGGCGGCAAGCTCCCCCACTACAGAAAGCTTTTCTGTTTTTCGAAGAACCTCTTGCGTCTCCCGGATTTGTGTAACGTTCTTAGCATAACTGATTATACCTGCTAATTGACCATCTATCATCATTGGTACGAATGTGCAGGAAAATATCGCAGGTCCTTTTTTGGTTTGGAGGTAAATATCACCGGTATTTATTCCTGTTTTATTATCTATTACATATAGGAATGATTCCATTAGCTTTTCTTTTTCTTCCTCAGAGTGGAAAATATAATCTGAAATAGATGTTCCGACCAACTGGTCATGCGGAAGGGCAAATATGGATTCAAATTGCGGATTAATGTTTGTAATGAACCCTTTTAAATCCATCATAAAAACTGGATCCGGATTATATTTAAACAGTGATTGATATTTCTGCTGCTTCTCGGATAATTTTTTCTCCGCCGCCACTCTTTCGGTAATATCGCGGCCCATTACTACTAGTCCCTTTCTGGATCCATTTGGGTGAAACAAGGGAACCTTGATTGTATCGAATGTTTTTATATCGCCATTTGGCAGAGGTACATTCTCTTCACACCGGGTTATCCTTTTCTTTTGCCATGTCTCTTCATCTGAAATCTCACAAAAACTTAGGGTTTCTTGGTAAAATTCAGAGTATTTGGCAAGCTCGGAATCCTTTTTTCCTTTATAATCAACATTTTCTAATTGGAATAGGTTAAGGCCAAATTCATTTGCTTCAATCCATTTTCCCTCTCCATCTTTAAAATTGACAAAGTCAACCATGGAATTTATCAAAGTATTAAGCCGGCGTTCCTCTTCCTTTAATTTCGACAGTTTCTCGCTTTTAGTAAGATATAAATTAAGCAGCAACCCAGTAAGGAGAATAAAAGATAATCCTTTTAATTCCTGAACAATCAAAAAGTATTTATGGTTTGCAAATAATTTATCCATAAGAAAATCTGTGCCAAAAACCCAGACAATCCCAAAACAAATGTATATTAATATAATCTTTTCTTTAGACATCAGTTCTCCCTCATTGATATAGGATTAAAATTTCTTTAAAAGAGCTTGTATTAATCTTCAAAATGATTGTCAGAGAGTTATGAGTTCAGCCAAATCGGTATAAAACAGCTTTTTGATTAAAGACATGCCAATGTACAATTATATCAAAAAATCGTCATAACATATATGAAATTTGTTTCTATGTTTAAGGCCATGAGAATAATGTATCTGCACTAATTTAATTAAGCTGTGGAAAACATTGTTTAAACATAAAAACGGTTTAGATGTTAAAGCAGCATTGCTTCTGGCTAATTTTAAAAATACAAATGTTATAGAGAATTAGCTGGGGAGAATTTTGGTGGAAAAAATTAGGGGGGTGATAATCCGGAGCAAGTGAAGGACGGGTATCTTATTCCCTGGAATTGCTCATAGTTTTTATTGGTAAAACAATTAAACCGGAAAAACATAATAGAGTTTTGGTATACGGCTCCGGTTGTATACAGAAAAAAGACCCAAGTTTGTTTACCAAAACTAGGGTCTTTCTGAAATTATTGGGCAGGGTTTACCACCGGTATATGACTATTCATTATCCTAATAACTATATTGATTTATCATAAGCAAAAATAAGATTTGTTAGCCAGCATAACCCTCCTTCTCCTCCATCTCCTGCTTTTCTTCTGGCTCAGCTGGGTCGTTTGGCACATTTGGGTTTTTAGTATCTGAATCATTATGTTCTTTGTGTAAGCTCTCTTCCTCTTTTTCGATCATTTTTTGGTCTTCTTTCCACTCTTTTTTTTCACTTTTTTGAAGCTTTTGGTCTTCTTGTTTACTTTTTGGTTCTTCAGGTGAAGGATCTTGACCTTCTCCGCATGCAGCTAATCCTAATGCTAAACCTGCAGCCAGCCCGGTTGTAAGAAATTTGGATTTCATTTGAAGTTTCATGATGTCTCCTCCATATCCAGTAATTTTTGGTTTTTATATAATGTTTTTTCACTTAACCAAGGAGGAGTAAACTTAATTTATGGAAAACTGGAAAATAAATTATTTTTTAAAAGATGGGTCAAAACCGTTTTGACATTCGTCTAATTTAAGAAGGGAGAGGCGAATTGTGTTAAACAGTGCACTTAAAGAATCTGAAATCACCAAGGAATTTCTGATGAACCAGTTAATGAACGAATACGGTTCGGATTTAAAACGGATTGCGTTTTTATATGTAAATGACATAGATGAATGCGAGGATATCATCCAGGAAGTTTTTCTAACCTGTTATCTGAACTTGTCCAGCTTTCGACAAGAAGCAAGCTACAAGACATGGCTGATCCGCGTGACAATCAATAAATGCAAGGATTATAGAAAACGTTGGAGCATTAAAAACCTGATTTACAAACCGGTGATAAATTTAATAAAAACTGATAGATCAGCGGAAGATCGATTTTTCCATAAGGAAACCGGAAAAGAAATAGCAGAGAAAATTTCCGGACTATCAGGAAAATATAAAGAGGTGTTAATTCTATATTATTACCAGGATATGAATATGAATGAAATCAGCAAAATTCTGAATATCAGCATAAACACAGTAAAATCAAGGCTGCTTCGAGGTAAGAAGCTTCTTCAAAATAAACTGGAAAGGGGTCATACGGTTGGATAGTTTTGATAAACGAATGAAGAAAGATTTGAGTATATATTTACATAATAATGTGGGTTTTACTGATCATGAGCGTAATACTATCCATAGAAAAATTCATAAAAACAAAACTCCCAGGTTTAATCTGGTGTACTGGACAATCTTGTCCTTTGCAGGACTTATTGCACTAATGTTGAGCTTTCCATTTATAGGCGAACTGACTCATAAAAGTAATGCAATAGATCCGGAACCTGCTATTCAATCTAATGGCGGGGAAGCGAACAAGGAACTGGCAAGTGAAGTAAGTAAAATCGAACTATGTATTAAACAAGTAGCACCAATAGATAAAGAAAATATTAAATACATCATTGAAGTAAAAAATGGTACGAGGGATCCAATTAAAGAAGGAGTTCTTTATCTTAGTCACGATCTCAAGGTTCACGATGGCTACACGGGAAACCCTTTTAAAGTAGAGATAAAAATGCAAAAAGATCTTCCTGCAATGGAAACAGCAGAATATGAAGCAATCGTTCCTAGTGCCATTTTTGACAGTACAAAAGTTAATGTTGATAATGCAACGATTGAGTTATACGGTTTTCTTCATAATCCATCACCGGTTACAGTCTTTCATACTGGCCAATCTGTCAGCCTGGTTTCAAAAGAGTAATAGGGTTCTAGCTTTAATTACACGGTTAGAATCAGAAAAAATTATACAGAAAATGAAGGAAACAGTTCTGCGGATGAGGTGAAAATTATGCTGTTTCTCAAGCGTTTTATTATAATCCTGCTTCAACTTATTTTTTCGCTTTTTATAATTGTTTGCATAAGCACTTTTCCTGTCCTGATAAGGGACTTATCACTTAATATGAAGCTTTATTTCGCTTCTGCTTATGAACTGTTAAGGAAGATTATTTTCTTTGATAATGAGAGTTATTGGGAAGCTTCTGCCGTTTTTCCACGGGTTTTATTAAATATTAAGGAAAGCTTTTACATTTTGGGGTATTCCTTTTTAACTGCTTTTCTGTTTTCGGCCATAGTCGTTTATATTTGTTTTCTTCTGTTAAGAAAATGGGTGCCGCAACTGAGCAGCTTATTCAATTTGATGGAAGCTGTTCCGGATATCCTTGTTATTTGCCTGCTTCAGCTTGCGGTAATCTATCTCTATAAAAAATTAGGAATTCATCTATTTCAGGTTGTGTCATTCGGACAAGAGCGAAGCCTTCTTCTGCCAGTGTTAAGCCTGAGCCTGCCGGCCAGCTTTTATTTTATCAAATCATTTATGTTCGGTGTGTTGCATGAGGAAGAAAAACATTATGCCCAATTTGCAAAAGCAGTAGGTTTTTCAGATTGGTATATCTTAAATAGGCATATTTTAAGGAATATTGTTGATGAACTGGTCATTAATTCGAAAACGGTGGTTTGGACGATGCTTTCTACCCTTTTCATTATCGAAAGGCTATATAACATCCATGGAATAACCATGTTAATCTACGAATATCCAACTCCCGAAATGTTTTTCCTGGGTGCCACAGCGTTTTTTATTCCTGTATTTCTCGTGTATAAGCTATATGAACTCCTGGTGCCAAGAATGGTCAGGGGGGAGAGAGCATGATGCGGTTATTATGGAAAGATAGAGCGTTTGTTTTCAGCATAGGTTTTTTGTCATTGTTGCTGATATTAAGCGTTTTGAATTCGTTTTTTAACGATGGGGAGATATGGGTTACAAGATTATTAATTGATGAAAAAACACGGGACATTATTGGTTCTCCTCCTTTCCCGCCATCCTGGAATCATCCTTTTGGTACGGATAAGAATGGATATGATATGCTTCACATAATCATCCAGGGGTCGAAATATACTATCGGGTTCGGACTGCTTATCACGCTTTTGAGGATTAGCCTGAGTTTTTTATTGGGCTCGTTTATTTCTGCATATACACCCAGACTTATACCTATTGGAAAAATGATTGCAGAGCCCTTTACAATTGTTCCGCAAACAATTATAGTGTATTTCTTGCTTGTAAGCGTGCTTTTTAATGATAGTTTTACCAGTGAGTTCTCCCATTCGTTGGGGGCCAGACTCGGTTTCCAAACTGCAGTTATGAGTCTGGTATCTTTGCCTGTTTTGACAAGCCAATTTGCGAGCTTGATGAAAAAG
Source organism: Bacillus sp. M6-12 (assembly GCF_002860285.1). Classification (GTDB taxonomy): domain Bacteria; phylum Bacillota; class Bacilli; order Bacillales; family DSM-1321; genus Peribacillus. The sequence goes on along the minus strand of NZ_PGVF01000007.1, from coordinate 19,425 downwards.
CAGTGGGACCAGGAGTTTATTGAAAGTTCAAGAGTTCTTGGGGGAAGCAAATTTCATATTCTAATCAAGCATATCATCCCAAATATGAGAGATAGTGCTATCCTGCTGTTTCTTCAGCAATTCATTCAAGTGCTTGGGCTAATGGCACACCTTGGAGTGCTTTCACTGTTTTTGGGGGGTACAAAAACTCAAGATATGACTTCGGTTACTTATGAATGGTCAGGGCAAATAGGTGTGGCCTTCCGCTATTTAGTTGGCTATCCATGGATAGCCATGACCCCGATCATCTTTTTTTCGCTCACCATCCTTGCCCTCTCGCTCATTCTTGCATCGGTAAAAAAAGCTTTTGAAAGGGAAAAAGCTTAGCATACTAATAACGGGGCAAAATATAGGCGGAGGTGAAAATCCCATGAGTAATGGAAATGATGAGCTACTAAAAAAAGCAAGAGACATGGATCAGGATGTAAAATATGAAAACACATCCCGCCAAGGCCAGAATCAAGGTAAAAGCAGGTTCGATGACAGGAATGCAGCAGGTCCAGCAGGCCTCGGAAGCGGTGATACCAGGGGAAGATAAAGTTGGGGAATCCCTTTTTGGATTCCCTTTATATTTTCTCTGAAATAAGAAGCTTTTAATATATAGGCTCTTTTTTTGGGGCTGTTGATTTCCGCTCTAGTGGCGGTTCGGGAGCCTCCTCGGCGCTTTGCGCATGCGGGGTTCCATTAGCCCGTTATTCCCGCATAACGCCATTTGCTGCGACAGAAAAGTTATTTTATGAGTTTCTTAAAGACTTCTTTATTATGTTGGATGACTTTCAGAAGTAGGTTACTGTTTCTGATTTTTAGTGATATTAAAGAAAAACTATATAGGAACTGAGGAGAAAAATGACGACAATACAATGGGACCATACGGTACATAATGTTAATCATTTAGAAGATGTGATATCCAGATTTAAGGAGAATGGTTTGAGTGCATTTAAAGGCGGATCGCATAAACAGTGGGGCACACATAATGCCCTGAGTTATTTTGGATTGACATATCTTGAATTTTTAGGGATTGAGGACCGAAAGCTGGCTGAGAACACTGATGGATCGGTTTGTTTTGTAAAGGATGCTGTCGCTATGCTGCCTGCAAAAGAAGCGATTAGCCGTGTTGCACTCCGCTCGGATGATATTGAGGAAACTGCTGCTTCCCTAAAGACAAGGGGCCTGAAACTTTCCCCCATTATGGATGGAAAGCGTCTCAACTCTCTTGGGGAATTAATTGAATGGCGGATGTTGACTATTGCAGGTGAATTTCACGGACTTGCATATCCCTTTGTAATCCAGTGGAAAGGCAATGACCAAGAGCGTTTGGACAAATTAACAGCTTCCGGGCTGATCCAGTCCCACCCGGCTGGCGATGTAACAATAGAGGCTGCAGTCTTCACTGTTCCAAATCCCGGCGCTGTAGCTGCCCATTGGCAGGAGTTATTTAGATTTATGCCAGCAGGAGTCGCTGATTCCTCCGCCAAACTGGACATTAAAGGCAAGTCTTTTATATTTAAACAAGGCAAAGAAAACCGGTTGACGCAACTCACCTTTCGGACTGAAGCGCGGGTTCTGAAAGGAACAACAATTACGATAGGGGAAGCTGATTACGTTTTTAAATAATGGTTTTATGCAGAGTTTCACACAATCTATGAATATAGAAAACAAAAAAAGCAGACAGATCCATCAAACTGAAGGCAAGATGGAACCCGTCTGCTTTTTATTATAACTATTCTTTTGGCAGGAACTTTACTTTCAAATCATTGTTAATTTCAATTTCATCGCCATCTTCAAGTTCCACATTATTAAAGGAATCATTGTAGAACCCGCCGCCGGTACCGAACATTTCATTTACTTTCAATCCGGTTAGCCCGCCAGTAACAACAAAGTTACCCTGCCCCGAAATGGCTTTTGTATCATAAAGGCCAGCGTCAATATCACGGCCAACTACATATTTACCTGCAGCAAGAGTCTTTGTTTTAGCCTCTAATGCCGCTGCTGCCTCAGCTTGTGCTTTTCGTTCTTCTTCTTCGGCTTTCTCGGCAGCTATTCTTTCTTCTTCAGCTTTTTTTGCTTCTTCTTTTCTTTTTAATTCAGCAGCTTTAGCTTCAGCTTCCTTTTGGGCATTTTCGAGTTCAGCAGCTGATAGCTTTAGGAAAGGTTCAGCCTTCTTAACCTCTGCTTTAAGTTCTTTTATAGATTTTTTATATTCAGCAATGTCTTCTTGCTTTTTATCCAATTCTCCATTGAGTTCGATATTTTTATCAACGGCTGCGTCTACTTCAGCCTGAGAAGGGCCGGAGTTCGCTCCGATAATTAATGCAATTATAGCAATTAATATGTATTTCCATCTTCTTTTCGCAAATGATAAAACTTTTTGCAACATTTTCTCATCCTTTACCTGTAATATTTTTGATAAAAAAGTAATGCGGATTTAATCCAAGTAAAATTATAGCAATGTTATAAAGCGAATGTTATGGTACTTGTTGGCAGAATTGAAAGGAAGATTAGCAGAAACCAAAGTGTTCATTGGAAAGATGATTCCAGCAGGAGTGTTAGCTGTTGGTGGGGATAATGGTAATATGTTAAAATCACAACGTAAACGTTTTCGTTAAAATGCACACTAATGGAATTTATTGTAAATTGTTAACTATTGTCCAGCGCAGGAAGGCAGAAAATTCTTTTATAGCAATATAGAGCTCCCGGCAGAACAGAAATGCCTTTTTAGAGGGAGTTCGTAACTTATAGTAAAAATTGGGACTAAAAAATCTTATTTTCGGAACTATATCATGAAAGCAGGCGGGATATGGCATATACGATCAAGGATGTAGCAAAAAAAGCGAATGTATCTATTGCAACTGTGTCCAGGATCCTTAATGGCCAGCCTGGATATTCGGAAAAGACAAAAGAGAAGGTTCAAAAGGTTATTGACGAATTGGGATATCACCCTAATGCAGTTGCAAGGGGATTGATTAACAAGAGAGTGCATACAATTGGAGTGTTGTTTCCAGAACTGTCAAGTATGTTAGTAGCAGCTCTCTTAAATGGAATTGAAAAGGCAGCCCATGAAGCAGGCTCCAGTGTTATCGTTTGCCATACGGAATCAACCGGTGAGAAAACGATGAAGTACCTTCAGTTATTAAATGAAAAACGAATTGATGGACTTATTTTCACCAGTGAAATACTAAAAGAATCATATTATGAATACATCAATAAAATGAAAGTTCCGCTAGTTTTATTAGCAACGGAATCTGAATCTTTTCCTGTTCCTTTTGTAAAGGTGGACGATTTTCATGCGGCTTATGCAGCAACAAAATATTTAATCGAGAAGGACCATAGCTTGATCGGGATGATAAGCGGCAGCAAGGTTGATCCGATTGCGGGAAAACCGAGAATTAACGGCTTCGCAAAAGCAATGATGGATCATAACCTCCCGTATAGTGAAAAGAACGTTGTATGCAGCAGTAAGGGCGGGTTTACTTTTTATGATGGTGTGGAAAGCTTGCCAATTCTGCTGAAACAGGCTTCAGAAATAACTGCTGTATTCGCTGCCAGCGATGAACTTGCAGCAGGAGCTTTATCATCGGCGTATCAGCTCGGAATAAAGGTTCCCGAAGAACTTTCTATAATAGGGTACGACAACTTAAGCTTGGCTGAAATGCTGGTCCCACCGTTAACTACTGTTGGACAGCCGTTAAGTGAAATGGGTGAAAGGGCGGCAAAGATGTTATTTGAAATGCTGGAAACCGGAGAAATAGCGGAAAGCCGTTTAGTAGAGCACCAAATAATTGAAAGGCAAAGCGTAAAAGAAAAGGAATAGCCTCTTTTATCAGCTTTTAAGTAAACGTTTTTGCAAAATCTGCTTTTTAAACAGTTTTTTTTGCTATGTGCTGCAACTGCTATTAAGGGGAATTTTGGTTAATAATACTGGTTTTTGAAAAAAAGAGAATATGGAACGGAGCGAGCAGAAGATGAACAAAGCATGGTGGAAGGAAAGTGTCATTTATCAGGTTTACCCAAGAAGTTTTCATGACAGCAATGGTGACGGAATTGGCGATCTAAATGGTATTACGGCAAAGCTGTCATATCTCAAGGAATTAGGAATAGACGTAATCTGGTTATCGCCGGTTTTCAAATCGCCAAACGATGATAATGGCTACGATATTTCAGATTACAGGGATATCATGGATGAGTTTGGAACAATGAAGGATTTTGACAGAATGCTTGAAACGGCCCACCAGCATGGAATCAAAATCATGATGGATTTAGTTGTCAACCACTCAAGCGACGAGCATCAATGGTTTAAGGAATCTCGTAAATCAAAGGATAACCCATATAGGGACTACTATATATGGAAGGAATCTGTAAACGGAGAACCGCCAACGAATTGGGGGGCGGCGTTTGGGGGAAGCGTCTGGGAATTCGATGAGCAAACAGAAGAATATTATTTGCATCTGTTCAGTAAAAAACAGCCAGATTTAAATTGGGAGAACCCAACACTTAGAGAAGAAGTGTACGAGATGATGCGTTTTTGGCTGGAAAAGGGCATCGATGGATTCCGTATGGATGTAATCAACTTTATATCAAAGGATACAAGCTACCCGCAGGGAAAAGTGACTGAAGGGTTAAAATACGGCAATGGCAGCAAGTACTTTAGGAATGGCCCGCGAATTCATGAGTTTTTACGGGAAATGAACAAGGAAGCCTTGAGCAATTATGACACAATAACGGTTGGTGAAATGCCGGGAGTAACCGTTGAGGAAGGGAAATTGTACACAGGGGAAAATAGAAATGAGTTAAACATGGTATTCCATTTTGAACACGTGGGTTTGGGGGATGGCAAGTTTGGAAAATGGGATCCAAACCCATGGAAGCTGACTGAGCTTAAAGAAATATTCACTAAATGGCAAAAGGGACTAGAAAAAGACGGCTGGAACAGCTTGTACTGGAGTAACCATGATCAGCCAAGGGCCATATCCAGGTGGGGGAACGATTCCGAACAATACAGGGAGATTTCAGGAAAAATGATTGCCACATGCCTCCATATGCTCCAAGGTTCTCCTTATATTTATCAGGGTGAAGAAATAGGAATGACGAATGTTAAATTTGAAAATATAAGTGAATACCGTGATATAGAAACACTTAACGCTTACCGCGATTTAACAGATGGCTCTCTGTCGCATGAAGAAACTTTTAAGGGGATTCATGAACGGAGCCGTGATAACGCCCGAACTCCGGTTCAGTGGAATGCAAGCCCAAACGCAGGCTTCACAACAGGTACTCCGTGGATCAGCGTAAATCCAAATTATAAAACTATCAATGCTGAAGCTGTATTGAAAGATGGAAATTCAATTTTCCATTATTATAAAAAACTGATACAGCTAAGAAAAGAAAATGAGATCATTGTATATGGAAGCTACGATTTGCTAATGGAAAATGATGAGCAGATATATGCCTTCACAAGAACGCTAGGAAATGAAAAGTTGTTGGTTATCTGTAATTTCAGCCAGGAATACCCTGAATTTACTCTTCCGGCAACCATACAATTCTCTGAAAAAGAATTGTTAGTCTCAAACTATGAGGCCGATGCAGAGCAATCGATAAAAAATATCGTTCTTAAACCTTATGAGGCTAGGGTTTACCGCTTAAAGTGAGAAGGTGCTGTTTTAGGATATTTCGGTTAGGTTTGCGGCAGATACAAGTTTTTTCAAAAGCCTGCATGGAAAATAAGCAAGCCTGCCGCAGTTAATCGACAGGCTATTTCCAGCAGGGGAACCTGCCATTAAAAATTGGAAAATAAATATGTATTGCGGCTACTGCATTACACTCTTACATCCACAACGAAGGCATGTCCGATTATAAATGTTAAGCTTGTGATTGCCCTTAAAAAAGCAGATAAGGGATTTAATCCGTTTCATTTATATCTCCTCCTTTTCGTGTTTAAAATAATTATTCTCCGTAAATACTTACTTAACCTGCTGCTTTTGTATAGAAAATTCCGACAATATTCAACAGTAATATTTAATAAGCTTTATTAAAGAGAAGGGACTCAGTGTGAAACTGAGTCCCTAATGCTATTTATTAAATAGCACCATAACGCCTTTATATATTAGGACTAATGAAAATACTGTAACAGCCAATACTCCTACAATCGTGAAAACTGGCTGGAAGCTGTATAAGAAGGTGTCTGCGAAAGAAACCTTTAAAAGTGAAAATCCGGCTAAAACACCCGCTAATAATGTCAGGATGGTTCGATCCATTATTTTTCCCCTCCTTCAATGTCATTATATGCATCATCGATATAGTGTGATATGAATCGGAAGTATTATAATACTCAGAATGGAGAGAAATGCTTCATGTTTTTTTGGAAAATTGGTTTTGTTTGCAAATAGAACCGGCTGCCCTGTCAAAGATTTATAGAGGAATACCTAAATGATGATGTATACTATCTTAAAAAGCAGGACGGGGGAAGTAATTTGAAAAGCTTAGAAGGTAAAAAAATTGCTTTAGTAAGCCAGCGCAAAACTGAGGAGCTTAGTAAGCTAGTTGAAAATTTGGGAGGGACACCGGTTCTTCGTCCGGCCCAGGGAACCGTTTTTCTAGATGAAACAAATATCGAGTCAGATATAGCGGCATTAGTGGAAGGGAATTTTGACTGGATTATTTGTACGACCGGACTTGGTATGGAGACTCTGTATAATCTGGCGGGTAAGCTGGGAAAGGATAAGGAATTTATTCATTCACTAAAAAATGCCAATATAGCAGCACGGGGCTATAAAACGGTTAATTTCCTTAAAAAGCTGGGGATCACACCAGTTGTGCGAGATGATGATGGGAGCACAGCGGGTTTGGTTCGTGAACTTGCTGCCCATAGCTTAAGGGGGGGCAAAGTCGCACTGCAATTACATGGAGATCCAGCACCAAAATTAATCGCTTGGCTGGATGAACAAGGCTGTGACTACAGAGAGATACTTCCTTACAAACATGTTCCGCCGCAGCCTGAAGTGATGGATCAACTAATTTCTGAATTACTGAATGGAGAAATTGATGCGGTGAATTTTACCAGTACACCTCAAGGCCGATTTCTTATGAGCTTTGCAAGGGAGAAAGGAGTGGAGCAAGAAATACAGAAACTCTTCTCTTCCCGTGTAGTTGCCGTTGCCGTGGGAAAAGTGACAGCCCAGGCTTTAAAAGAAGAAGGAATTGAACGGGTGGTTGTACCCGAAAATGAACGGATGGGAAGTGCGGTAATGGCTTTAGGCCAGTACTATCAGAAAAACAATTAGGAGTTTATACACCCGCAACATACATGGAAATAAGAATAATTAGTTACCACATGCTAACATAATAAAGGCGGTGTCAGCGAAGCTAAAGGATACAACTTTCTATTTTGCATTTAAGTTAATTATCTTTCTTATGCCGAACAAATTGGTGCAGATTGGTCTCTTTTCCAGACAAATAACAAATAATTGCTTTTGCGGGTGAACCCGTTGCGGTTCACTCTTTTTTTCATTACTACCTATGATTTTCCCTTTAATCAATCGCTTGATTAAAGAAGTCAGGTTAAGAACGGCCCGTTTTATGTCTAAACACTATGATAATTTAAGCTAATTATTATATCTGTAATTATCTTGTTTATGATAGAATTGTTTGTAAAATAATAGAATTTTTTAGAACATTTTTCGAGGGAAAATTTAAATGAGAACTGAAAAAAATGTATACAAACGTATGTGGTTTCTAATTTTAGGATTAATTATTTTGACAGAGTGTTTGATTGTGGCAGGAGATGTTCTTTTTCCTAATGCAGCCTATATCAAAGGAGCTTCCGTATTTTGCTTTCTATGCAGCTTGTTTGTTTTGTTCCTTTTTTTTAGAGGGATGGATAGAACAGTAATTGATCTGCAGAAGGATAAACAAAGATTGGATAGTATTTTTGATACCCTTGATGTCGCTATATGGTCCCATGATTTGAAAGCCGATACTTTAATGATAACGCCGGGCATAGAGAAGCTGTATGGATATCCGCTCATCGATTTCTACAAAGATCATGAGCTTTGGAAAAAGGTTATTCATCCAGAGGATTTACCTGTTATCGCAGAACGAAATGAGCAGTTTTTAAGAGGTGAAATCATAACCAGTATATATCGGATTATCCGTCCTGACGGGGAAGTGCGCTGGATACAGGACAGAGGAATACCGACAATAAATGAACAGGGCCAATTTAGTGATTTTAATAGCGTATTATTTGATATTACCGACCGTAAAGAAAGTGAGGGCCGCTACCGAAGCTTGGTCGAAATGTCACCTGATATTATTGCCGTTTTCAGCAAGGGGAAAATCGACTATATAAATGAAGCGGGATGCCGGCTTTTTGGGGCAAAAAGAATAGATGAAATTGTGGGGCAGCCTATCTCAAGATTTATTTCGCCGGATATATTCCAAAAAATTAAGGACAACGAACTTGGAATAGAATCTAGCGAGAAAGGAATTTTTGGGGGGCAATTCCAGGCAATAAAGCTCGACGGAACAGCTATTGATATCGAAGCGTCGGCTATGCCTATCTTTTATGAAGGCAGGGTTGTCAACCAGGTAGTAGGCAGGGATATTTCACAGCGTAAAAGGGCAGAAAAAACAATTCAGTTTATGGCCTATCATGATACATTAACTGGCCTGCCCAATCGAAACATGTTCAGGAAACACTTGACTAAAGTTTTAAATCAGCCGGACAGCCATAAATTAGCGGTACTTTTCCTCGATCTGGACCGGTTTAAAATCATCAATGATACAAAGGGTCATACTATCGGAGATCTTATATTAAAAAAAGTAGCGGAGCGTTTGTCAAAGGCTGTATTCCAAGCCGGTATGGTATCGAGACAAGGCGGCGATGAGTTCATCATTATGCTGGAAAACGCAGATAAAGAAAAAGCAGCCCAGATTGCCGGGTGTATTGTAGATCAGTTTGTCCATCCAATAGAACTTGGCGGACAGGAGTTTTATGTAACACCAAGCATTGGAATCAGCATATACCCGGATGACGGAAATGATGAGGAAACGTTGATAAAACTGGCCGATACAGCCATGTATCTTGCTAAAGAACACGGTAAAAATAACTTCAAATTTTATTCATCGCATTTAAATATGCTTGCTTCCCGAAAGATGGAATTGGAGAATGGTTTGCGAAAGGCAGTAGAATTGAACCAATTAAAGCTGTTTTATCAGCCTCAAGTGGAGTTAACCACAGGAGAAATAGTAGGGATTGAAGCATTAATCCGTTGGAAGCACCCTGAGCTGGGATGGATATCGCCTTCTGAGTTTATTCCTCTGGCAGAGGAAACAGGGCTAATTATACCTATAGGAAAATGGGTTTTACAAACGGCCTGTAAGCAAAACAAAACCTGGCAAAATACTGGCCTAATGCAAGTCCCAGTTGGCGTGAATATTTCCGTCCGCCAATTTCAGGATGATCAGTTTGTCGAATCGGTAAAAGGGGAACTAGCATATTCCGGGCTAGAACCGAATCTTTTAGAACTAGAAATAACTGAAAGTATTATGCAAAATATAGAAAAATCCAGCATGATTTTGAATCAGTTAAAAGATTTGGGAGTGAAATTGTCTATTGATGATTTTGGAACAGGATATTCATCTCTTAGTTATTTAAACCATTTGCCGATCAATATTCTTAAAATTGATAAGTCATTCGTCGATGGCATTACACAGGATAATACACAAGGTGCAATTGTAAAAACAATTATTGATATGGGACATAATCTAAACTTTCAAGTGGTTGCTGAGGGAATTGAAACAAAGGAACAAGTAACATTTTTAATTGAAAATGCCTGCAGAATCGGACAGGGATATTTCTTTAGTAAACCTGTGCCTCCTGAACAGATTGAGACCATTTTTTCGGAGTTTTTAATAAAATAGGTGCCGGTCCCCAGCAGATTGCAGGGCAGGCACCATTTTTTATTTCTCTTTTAATACCTCTTGTAAGCGGTCAGGGAAGTTGGTAAACAGACCAGTTACTCCCCAATCAATCAGTTTGCGCATATCTTCTTTTTCATTGATCGTATATGGGTGGATTTCCAGCCCATGCTGCCGTACCTTTTGTACGTATGCTTTATCGATCATATCGGAGTTCATCCCAACCCCAATGCTGTACTCTTTATATCCGTTTAACTCAGCATCAGTAATAGTTGCGGGTTGATCGTACCATAATAATTGCACAAGCGGGATCTTGGGATCTAATTCATGTACAATCCTTAAGCTGTCCGAACTGAACGATTGGATAAGTACTTTATCGGAAGCTTTTTTTCCTGTTAAATTATACTTTTTTAACACTTCTAGAAGCTTTTTCTCCATTCCGGGGTACACTTCAGGTGATTTCGTTTCAATATAGTATCGGTCGCCTTGCCCGAAGGTTTCAATTACTTCGTCAAGAGTAGGAACCTTTAGGCCCACATATTCTTCTTTAGCTAATTCCGGATATTTCTCATTAAACCAAGAACCGGCGTCCAGCTGCTTAATTTCTTCTAATGTGTAGTCTTTTACAAGTCCTGTTCCATTTGTGGTACGGTCCAAAGTTTCATCATGCATAGCGATTAGTTCACCGTCTTTGGTCATTTGAAGATCGACTTCTATGTAATCGCCTTTCATCTTTTCCCCTAGCTCATATGCTAATAGGGTGTGCTCGGGGGCATGACCTGAAGCTCCACGGTGTGAAATATTTAACACTTTGTGTTTATTCTGCGATGGGTCAGCAGGTTCAGCCGCCTCTGCATGGGCAACCACACCTGATCCGATTCCTATTAGTGCAGCCGACAAGAAAACATTTCGTAACAGTCCTCTCAATTTCCTGCTTCCCCTTTCATATTAAAATCAACTTTATTATAAAAGGCCAATGTAAAGTTAACTTAAATAAACCATTAAAGTAGAATTACAAAATCGTAAAGTATTTCTATTTATCTGCTTCCTTTTATTTAGTCCTTTGGTCGCTAATTACTTTCTTAGGTACAATAAAAAAGAAGCAGGAATCATAATATTTCCTGCTTCTGCTATTAATATGTGTCTTAATACTATTAGCGATTTGGCTAATTAAAATTTAATCATCATTGCTTGGTTACGTACATATCCATTTTATTCAGGTATATCAGAGCCAGCCATCCTGTGGAAACATTTTTATGCTTTTACCTGTTCTGTTACAGGAGCTTTCTTGCCCATGCTGCTGAGCAGAAGGCCAATTCCTGTTCCGGCGAGAGCAGGTACAATCCATTGCAGGCCTACTGAAGAAAGCGGCAATATTTCTTTAAGGTTTTGCAGTGGCCCTAAATCAAGGCCGAAGGTATTTAATCCATCCATCACGGCAAATACAGCGGTAAAAAGAATGGCACTGCCATATACTTTTTTCGAATCTTTGGAAAATCGATTGAAGAAAGTAAGTACAACTAGCACAATTGTTAGCGGGTACGCTGTAACTAAGAATGGTACAGAAACTTTCAGGATTTGAGCAAGTCCCATGTTGGTCAGTGTAAATCCGATAACAGTTACTGTTAAAACGATCATCTTATAGTTCGCTTTAGGCATGAGCTTTGAAAAATATTGGCCGCAAGCAGTTGTTAAACCAACTACTGTAGTGAAACAAGCAAGAGTGAAAATAAACCCTAGGAGAGTTACTCCGCCTTTTCCTAATAATTGTGTAGAAGCAGCCGAAAGAATTTGAGTGCCATCGGCAAACGTTCCAGCTGCGGCCATTTTTCCGCCGATCAGCCCCAGACTTACATATACTGCTGAAAGCAATACGCCAGCAATCAAAGCAGCTTTAAATGTATAGTTAGTTAATTGTTTTCTGTCACTTACTCCTTTTTGCTGGATAGCAGAAAGGATGACGATACCAAAGGCTAATGAAGCAAGGGCATCCATTGTGTTGTAGCCTTCAAGGAAGCCTTTGAAAAAGGCGCCGGACTGATAGGCCTCTGAAGGAAATGGAAGCTGGCCGTCTAATTTGGCAAATCCAACAACGCACAGCACCACCATTGACAGCAGCAGCGCAGGAGTAATCCAGCGGCCCATGTATTTTTCCATTTTTGATGGATTTAAGCTTACTGCGTAAGACAGGGCAAAAAATACGACAGAAAAGATAAGTAAGGCAACTGAAACATTCCCAGATTCATTAAGGAAAGGCTTTACCCCCATCTCGAAAGCTACATTGGCATTTCTTGGGATGGCGAGGAAGGGCCCGATGGATAAATAAACAATCACCATAAAAACTGTACTAAAAAGAGGATGGACCCGGTTCCCGATTGCCTGAGCACCTCCGTTTACAAGGGAAACGGCAAGCAGGACGGCAAAGGGAAGTCCAACTCCAGTTACAATGAAGCCTGCCATTGCAACCCAATATGAGGTTCCGGATTCAGCTCCCAGGAAAGGAGGAAAGATCAGGTTTCCGGCTCCAAAGAACATAGAAAATAACATTAATCCAATAAATAAGGTGTCTAGCTTTCTCAAAGTAATCTCTCCTTTATTGTTTTAATAAAATCAAAAAAACCCGTCCCTAAAATAGGGACGAGTTTGTGCTCGCGTTACCACCCTTATTCCGCATATCAAAAAAGCATACGGCTCTCAGTCAACGTACAATCATACGTGTTCCATTGTAACGGCGGATAACCCGTCAAAGCTTACTTGCATCTTTCAGCTTTGCATCTCAGAGATGATTTTCGGACAAGGCCTGGACACCGGCTTCCACCAACCGCCGGTTCTCTGTAGAACAGGGTTCCCATCTTACTCGTTCTCGTCATTGATTTTATTATTTAAAAATAATTTATCAGAAGAAATTAGACATGTCAATATTTTTTGATATTTTTAATAATTCAGCACTTGTTATTAATACCCCTTTAAATAATCGACCAAATTTATCGTAAGTGATTCTCCTTGTATATACCTTTTTAAATTAGGAATAAATATATTTTCAATTACCCGTTTGTTATAATGCTCGGTTGAGCCTGCTGTGTGAGGAGTAATAATCGCATTTTCCATTTCCCATAGCGGACTGTCCTGTTCTAATGGCTCAACAGTAAACACATCGAGTCCAGCTCCTGCAATTTGTCCCTCACTTAATGCCTCAATGAGATCTTTCTCCACTACAATTTCACCGCGGCCTATATTGATAAGGAACGAAGAGGGCTTCATTATATTAAATTGCTTTTCTCCAATCAGATGGCGGGTTTCATCCGTAAGAGGCAATGTGATTACCACATAGTCACACCTAGGAAGAATAGCGTCAAGTTCTTGGACATTATACATTTCGTCTACGTTTTGTTCGCTTTGTCCTGAGTGGCGGATTCCAATAACATTCATTCCAAACGCTTTTGCAATCTTCGCTGTTTCCCTGCCAATCGCCCCGACTCCAATAATTCCAATTGTTTTTTCATGAATCTCAAGTTTCATACCTGAATGGTTCCAGGTTTTGGATTGCTGATTTCTTACATATGCATGAATTTTTCTTGTTAAGGATAGCATTAGGGCAAAAATTGTTTCGGATATTGGATAAGCGTGAACACCACTGGCGTTTGTTAAGTAAATATTTCTTGCAGCCAATTCCTTTAGCGGGAGACTGTTAACTCCTGCGCTCCATGACTGTACCCAGCGTAAAGGGGAGTCACTAAGAAGGCACTGCTGGTCAATTCCTTTTTTCCATCCTGCTATAATTTCAGCATCCATTAAGTGGTTTTGCCAGCTGCTGCTATCCTTGCCAGCAATAATATCCCACTCAGGAACAATCCCTTTTATTTCGTCCATATGCTTTTGACTGATGTCATGGGTGATAATTAATTTTCTTCTTTTCATATAAATCCCCCCTTCTTTTTCTTTGGCTCTGTTAAACTTGGCAGTTGATGTCCGCTCTAGTGGCGGTTCGGGTGCTGCAGCCAGACAGCAACATAGGCAAAATCAAACAATGAGCTTTTACATAGGCTTTTCTTTAAATATAGCGTATTACCAGCTAATGAGCCATTACCACGCAGCATTGTTTTATTTGAAAGTCCCGATTATCTGGTTTTATTGGACAACAACAGAATATTGAACAGACGGCATAGTTATCTTCCTTATTGGATAAGGTATTTTTTTAAAAAGTAATGAACTTGTACAAGCGAAATCGGTAAATTTTCATACATTGACTTTATATAAACAAGGAGGAACAACATTATGTCAGAAGTTTTTTACGAAGACAAGGAGCATGAACATAATAAGCATGAATTGGGGGGGATTTTAAGACAACTTGCCGAAATTGCAAAGATCCAGGAGGAATTAAAAGAAGAAAAGCATGGAAGTGTTGATAATTGTATAAAAGCTCTCACTCAGCCTGTATATCAAGAAAGACGCAGTAAGTCCGTTCCGTTAATTTTTACTACGAAGGCAAATACTTTATTGTTCGCTTTTGGCCGTAGACACATAAAACATAGTAATGGCGAAGACGAATTTAAATCCTTTGCAACTCCGTTCTTTGTTATTAACAAAGTCAATGAAAAAGAAGGCATCATCAGATTGGAGCTTTTAAGGCCAGTAAAGGTAGAAGAAGGCAGCAGTACTACAATTCGCGATTTTAATGACGATGAGTGCTGCATTGAAATTAAAAGTGTTGTTAGAACATTAGCAAAGAATGAACTAATCCTGCTGAAAACTAATAAATTTATCCATGTTGACGGCAATTGTTTATGTGCATTCCAATGCTTCGATCCTGACCTAGTTGCTGAAAAGAAATAAGCTAATGGCAGTTCTTCCTTCGGAGGGCTGCCCTTTTCTTGTTGTTAAGGAATAAAAAATCCAGGGTGCCGATAACGGAAGAAGTGTATCTATCTCTAGCTCCAGCAGAAAGAGGCAGAACGGGTAGCCATTTGCCTCTTTCAGATTAAGATATTGTTTTTAGAAATCAGTGCCAACATAAGGGATATTCAGCCTATTTTCAACAGCTCGAAGCCGCTGGTTTAAACGCTGGATGCGGCGTGTATGCTGTTCGTCGTTCCGGTTAAGGCGGGAGATTTCCTGATTAATCCTGTTTATTTCCCTGTTGATGCGGTTAATTTCCTGGCTTAGCCGAGTTAGTTCCCGTGTTTGTTGTTCATTTTGCCGTTCAAGTTCTCTAATTCTTCTTTCAAGCTGTGGCTGTCTTTCGTCTTGCTGCTGTTGAACCATATTATAGTAATCATGATGTTCGGATTGAACAGGCATGCTGTAAGCATCATCATGTTGAGGCATGAACATTTGCTGCTGATCCATATGGTTTTCCATAGGGAGATAATTTGGCTGTCTCATCTCAAATGAATTTTGCTGCTCAAAAGGGT
Source organism: Bacillus sp. M6-12 (assembly GCF_002860285.1). Classification (GTDB taxonomy): domain Bacteria; phylum Bacillota; class Bacilli; order Bacillales; family DSM-1321; genus Peribacillus. Next base: position 4,063 of record NZ_PGVF01000007.1, on the reverse strand, counting down.
GCTGCATCATCGGCTCGAATTGCTCCTGTTCCATTATTGGATTGAATTGCTGCTGTTCCATCATCGGCTCTAATTGTCTTTGTTGATGCATCATCGGGTCAAATTGTCTTTGTGGCTGTGATAAATTGAATTGCGACTGCTGCGGGAAATATCCTTGCTGATAACCAAATGAATTCATATTCATAGGGATACACTCCTTTTTTTCTCTCAGGTTAAATACCCTATAAAATATGTTGGAAGGAGATAGCCGACACGGCATATGCCCAGTGACAACCCGGCTTAAATTTATGAGGAGGTTTTCCATTCCTTGAAACTCTGCTTTAATGTCAGAACGGACGTCATTAGCATCAGGCGGACAGCAGAGTTATAATGTTTCTATAAAGGAGGGACAAATGTGAATAGTACGAGACGTGATATAAATCAAATAAGTTTTATTGGCCAGAACCTAAGCCTCGACTTCTGCAATACAGTCGGCTGGCATGCCACAGATGATCCGAAGGAATGGCTTCATAACTATGAAACTTTAGTAAGGTGGTCCATCCTGGCGAAGATTATTCCAGTTGATAATGGAGAAATGCTAATTCAAGAAGCGCTCAGCAAAAAAGAGGAAGCTATGGATGTATACAGGAATGCGATTGCTCTTCGAGAAGTTATCTACCGGCTTTACGTAAGCATTATCAATGGCACTTCGGCTGAACAAGCTGATATGGATAGATTGAATCAATATATTGGCAAAGCATTCAGCCGCTTGAAGCTGCAGAAACGCGGATCTGCTTTTGAATTGTCCTTTCAAGAATCAATTGAATTAGATTCAGTCTTGTGTCCGCTTGTTCAGTCAGTTTCCACGTTGCTTACAAGCTTGGATTTATCGAAATTAAAACAATGTGAAGGCGGAGGATGCGGCTGGCTGTTTTTAGATACAAGCAAAAACCGCAGCCGCAGATGGTGCTCTATGGATGATTGCGGCAACAGGGCGAAAGCAAGACGACATTATAAAAAGATAAGATAACTATTTTGTGATGGGTTGCCTTTAAGCGCACGGTATACCAAGTCCACGATTTTTTTCCTTTGTTTTGCCTCTATAGGAATACTATTACTACATTAACTACCACATAAAGGAAATTATCATTACAGTTTAGTAAATTCTTGTCTTTCATTTGTAAGCAAACTGAAATCTTTGCAGATTGCTTGTTTGTTAAAATAATGATTGGTGGGTTACATATAAATGAAAAAAGGGAAGAGAAATAGAAAAAGAGTAATTGGGGGAGCATAATGACTTTAGATAAAACAATGATTGAGAAACGTTTCTATGAAACGTTATTAAGTGAAGAAGATGCCGGCCATCCTGTACAGATATTGGGTGAAATGTATGCTTCTGAGCAAAAAAAGGAAATGGCGGAGCTGTCGTCAATCCGTTATGCCCAGGGTGAAATTTACTTTCACTGCCGGGATTATGAAACAGCTATTTTTAAGTGGGAAAATATCCTTGATGAAAAGATGATGTGGGCCAAGAAGAATTCAGCGGATGCCTATTACGAGCTAGGTCTTTTATCTGCTGCAGAAGAGATTTACAAAAGTATAGATTCCGAAATTCCTGCTCTGCATACAGAAGCATCATTGCAGTTATTTTCACTTTACATAGAAGAAAACCGGATGGAACATGCAACAGATGTAATTAAAAGAATTATGGAAGTAAATCCGGATTACCCTAATGCTGCAGAAATAGCCCAAACTTTCTTTGAAGATCAGAAGGATTGGGTAAATGCTGTAGAACTGGCAGCTAAAGAAGGAGTCAGATCAGAATCCTTCCATTGGTTTGAATTGTTAACCAGCTATATTGATCGAGGCTTGACAGTCGGAATTGCACCTGAGTATTTTTCAAGCGTACTGTTTTCTTTATACCATCTGGATATTAACCGTTTTGAAAAGCTGGCTGTTGCCTTATGGCAGAGTTACAAAGAAACTGATTCTTATTTTTCCTGGCTTCACACTATCAACAGCCTATTTATGAACACAGAAGCTGACACTCTGCTTACATCGCAGGAATTGTCACGATGCTATCAACAAGCCTATCTTGATCTAATAAGCGGAAAGTATTTTGTGAAAGAGATCCAGGGCATGGTACCGCCTGTTTTGATCCAATGGCTTAAGGTTGCTGACGAAAAGCATGAATTGGCTGCTGCGGCAGCTGTTTTATCATGGAACGAACATTTCGCGGGGACGATTGAAGCACTTGCCGTACAAGATGCGGAATTTAAAATAATGAATGCCGTTGAAGCAGAAGCTGGGTTTGAAGAAAGAATTCAATTGTTTAAGATGGTCGCGGAATGGGCTGGCAGCCATGGTCTTGATGTTGATCGGAGGCTGGAATGGTTTGTCAGTCAGCTCGCTGATTTGAAAGAACGCAAATTATTGATAGCTGGTTCTGAAAAAAGCGGAAAAACGTCCGTTATTCATTCAGTTCTGCAGGAGCAGATTCTTGGTGAAGCAGCTACAGGGGCTGTAATGGTTAAGGATGGGGATGTTTTTGAAGTTCGGGAAATAAGCGAAACAGACGTAAGAGCCCGGGAGGAGTTCCTGCAGGAAGAGATGCCGGTCATTCGCGGGCAGAGGGAAACCTGCCTGGAGGTAAAACTGCCATCTGATTTTCTGCAAAGGAATAGACTTGCGTTTATTGATACACCCGGTTTGATAGGCAGCTCCGCAAAGAATGAACTTTTCAGCTACATACATGGTGCGGACGGTTTGCTGTTTATCCTTGATGCCACGAAACCGTTCACTGAAACAGAGTGTGACGCCCTGCTTCAGATCCAAAAACAAGCGCCGAATCTGCCCATCCATTTCCTTATAAATAAAATGGATGCTTTATATAGCGGCACAGAAGTTCAGAAGGTTGCCGATGAGACTTCTTCAGTAGTACGGGAATACTTCCCGAGTGCACGAGTTTTCCCATTTTCTGCAACTCGCAGGAGCATGGAACAGCTTGGTGACTTCTCTGAATTCCTGAATAATGTGTTTGTAAACAGGGATATCAAGTCGTCACGTACGGATAAGCTGCTTTATTTTATCCGTAAGATTGTTTCAGAATTATTCCAGCGCAGAATTGATGCGGAAAACAATTTGACTAACTTAATTGAATGGAATGAACAACTGTCAACAAAGCTGAATGGAGCGAATCACCAACTGGAAGATTTGGTGAAGGAAAAGGCAAAGTCGATTAAAACAGGCTTCGCAGAAAGTACAGAGGAAATTAAATATGAACTAACCTCGAAAATACCTGAGATTTTGCGAAGCTGTACAGAGCTGGTGACAGAGGACAGTGATTTTAGAAACATCCATCTTCAGCTAAATAAAGAAATGAATGTGAGAATTCAGGAATATGTAAAGGTCACGATTTTGCCAAAGCTTTACCGCTCATTACAGAGTTGGATTGATGCATCTCATGAAGAATTCAAGCATAGCCAGCAATTTTTGTGGGATATGGCTGAAGGATTTAACAATCTTTTCGGGGAAGAAAAGATGACTCTTGATTGCGATTTCAAAGTTTTAGATGATTGGCGCCGGGATGCAGACAGAATGGCAAATGGTGTCCATATAGAAGAAATGAATATCCTTCTCCGCCATACCCCAGCCCAGCTGCTCTTAAAGGGTGCCGGAAAGCTGCTTGGAGTGCTACCGCAAAATAATACAATGCTTTATAACAGCTATAAAAAGTTTTTGGAAAACGAGGATTATCAGGAGCAGGCTATCTCGTTTACGACAAAGTTCCTGCGCCAATTTGAAATGTTTGAAAAAGCTATCGAACGAGATGTAGCCATGTTTTTCAGAAATCCGGAAATCGAACTGGATAAGACACTTCAGCAGGCCGGGCAGCAAATCATGGAGGGCAAAGAAGCCCTGCGTGAAATGAATGTTAACCCTGAGAGCTACCGGGATCCATTAACATTGTTTGAGGTAAGGCTGCGACAATTTGAATGGATGAACGTCCAATAGAATACAATCTTTTAGTAAAGATCAGGCTATCGGGAACCCGCCGATACCTGATTTTTTTTTTTTTTTTTTT
>NZ_PGVF01000006.1 GCF_002860285.1 Bacillus sp. M6-12 | reverse complement strand
CTTCGGAAGTGATTGGCTTATGACCTCGAGGGGCTGGGCGCTGGAGCTAGACATCTGTCATATTTAAAAGACACATTTCTTAATATAAAAGTAAAGAGTCCGTTTCCCTGATCAAGATGGGATACGGACTTTTTTACTTATTCACTGTTTTTGATGCATTAATAGTAAATGTTCCAATATCCTTGGCAGCTGCTCAAAGGCAAATGGCAAATAAAGACGTTCTGTTTTCTTATGCGCATCTCTCCCGATTGGTCCCACGTTCAACACTGGAGCAGTAAGTTCTGCCATTGCCGGAAACGGAATCGAATACAGCTCCTGGCCGCCAGGCAAATTTGTATTATATCTGTTCATATCAGAAAGAGGGGCCTGAAGTGCAGCATAGCTTAAGTCAGAAATGCCGTTAAAATAGTCTACAGGAAGAAGCTCATAACCATATTGTTTCTTAGTGTATTCGATGAGACCGCTGCTAAGCTTCTTGATAACTTTATTGTCACCTGTATTTACAGCCGGATAATATGGAGGGGCGAAAAACAAGACAATCATCGGTGAGAGCTCCTGGCAAAGATTAGCCATTTGTTCAACTGCCTTAATGCATTGTTCGCGATTATCACCTGGTGTATTCATAGCAGCAGAATACTCCAATGCCTCAACCTTTTCGGCGGTAGCTTTCTTGCAGGCATATTCCTTTAATTCTTCATAAGAGAGTATTCGGATATCAACAGGCTTGTCCTGCGAAATTCTATAAGTTCTGTACTTCTCCTGAATGAAATCATTCATTTTATTTGCAGCACGGCTAGCTGCTTCTCGCAAAGCTCTCATCACATCAGCAGGATTCCTATTCATTAATAATAAGTTATATAGACTAACGGAAACGCTTGGGAGCTGAGCGGAATACTCTTTTTTTAAATCACGCTGCAGCAATACTGTCGGCGGCGGGGTAGTTTGGCCATTCACGGTTTCGCACAGTTTTTCGTTCCACTCCATTTCCTGCGAAAAAACAGACGTCATCCACGCTGCGTTCATGCCGGATAACGGTTCACCAACATGACTTTCTTTGCCAAAGCAAAGTGCACCCGGCATAATTTTTCCAATTGACCCAGTGTAGAAATAATGATTTTCATCCCCAGGAGTTTGTGTAAACATCGGCTCTGAATTCAAACATAATGTATAAGTTAATTGATGTTCACTGGCAATATCCAGCAGCTTCTGTAAAGCTTCACGCATGCCAGTTGAGTTGACCTCTTCATCAGGGACTGTCAATAACAAGAGATTGATTTTCCACTTTTCTTCTGATGCTTTTTCAAGCAGTGACATATGCTGAACAAGTCCGCACTTCATGTCCATCGTGCCGCGTCCAAAAAGCCAATCGCCGCTTTCCAAATCCTTTCTTGCGTCATCCGGAAGTTCATCCAGCCTTTCAAAAAAAGCTTTTGTCAGCTCTATAGGCTGAAAAGCCAGGTGCTTTAGATCACCGTACTCCTCCACGTCTACTACATCAAAATGGCTTAGCATAATAACCGTTTTCTCTGCTTCGTTATGTTTATATAACGCAGATAAAAAGGAACGGCCATCCATTGTGGGATGATGGCTGATATAGGACTGATTTTCTTTAAAATATGTTATCTGCTTTAAATAGTGTTCGACTCTAAACGGAATATGCTTCTCGGCTTCGGATAGAGTAATGCTCCCAATTGATACAAGGTCATTCAATATATCCAGCATCTGATCCGCCGTTTGCATTAACAAAGTACCATCCATAGTTAAGACTCCTTTGATGTATGAATGTCTTTTGAAACTAGTGAACCATGCTGAAATTTTATCACTTATTACTGAACATTCGGGGACAATCTTTTTATTTTTCTGAATTTATTTTAGAAAATCAACAAAAAAATAGCCCGGTTTATTAACCGAGCATGACATTTTTTAGATTCAGTTATTTAACACTCTTCCGGTGTTCCTGCGTTTACAGCCGTTTTAAATGATGATCCGCAGCCGCATGAAGCAATGGCATTGGGGTTATCTATTGTAAACCCTCCACCCATCATGGACTCTTTGTAATCAATAACAGTTCCATTTAAAATGGGAGCATCGTCTTTGTTAACTAAGATATTGATGCCATGCTGGCTCAATATCGCATCTTGTTCATCGGAGTTTTGTTCGAAGCCCATTCCATAGGAGAGGCCGCTGCAGCCCCCGCCCTTTACAGCTACCCTTAGAAAAGAGCCCTCCTCTTCATTATGCTTCATCATTTCTTTTATGTGAAAAGCCGCTGCTTCTGTAATATTAACAATTTCACTCATAACATAATCCTCCTTAAAAAGTAATATGAGGTCCTTACTCATAGTATATAACAAAAAAAGAATAGGGCTCAACTTTACCACACTGAAAATAGTGATTTGGATTATTTACACTTTTATCTAGTACAAACGGCCTTTGTTTTTTTGCAACTTTAGGTACTTTTTCTCACTTACATAGTTCTTTGTATGAAAAAAAGAGTTATAATTATTTATATCAATAGTATATAAGCACCTGCATAAAATTTATAACTTCCAAGAAGGGGGGGTGGATATATGGATGCGATCGAGCCGTTATTTGACCGCAATATAGAATGCTTATTTTGCAAAGGAAAATATACTTCCAAAAAAATCCGATCCAGATTTATTAAGGTTACAAGTTATGATACGGATTTTTATCCGCATTATGCTTCTGATGATCATAATGCCTTATTATATAATATATATGTTTGCCCGCATTGCGGATTCTCCGCTTCTGACGATTTCGCTAAATATTTTCCTCCCACTACAAAAGAAATCATTGCGGACAAGGTCCAGAAGAATTGGGTTTCTCATGATTTTGGCGGAATCCGGACAATCCATGAAGCAGTTAAAACCTATAAACTCGCTTCCTATTGTGCCGTTTTAAAGAAGGAAAAGCATATCACTATCGCCGGACTGTATTTACGTGTTGCCTGGCTGAACAGAAAATTGGAAAATACGGTTCAGGAAATAAGGTTCATGAAGCTTGCCTGTAATGAATATTTACAATCTTATTCTACGGATGATTTCAAAGGAACCCAGGTTACTGAAGTCAGGCTGCTGTATTTGATAGGGGAATTGTACCGAAGATGCGGAGAAATTGATAAATCCGTAAGATATTTTTCCATGGTTATTGAAAAGAAGAATTCATCTATCGAAACAAAAATTATTGATATGGCCCGGGAACGCTGGCAGGAAATTAGAGAAGAAAAAAAGCTTAGCGATACAATAGTAAGTTGATAAAGGAAAGTCAAAAACCTTGCCATTCTCTTCTGGCAAGGTTTTTCCATAAATCTCCGTGCTATTTTAGGAACTCTCCTGCCCTTGTTTTAAAGAAGAGCAGAACTGCTTTTTGTGAATTAATTTATCCGGTTTCCCGATTAATTTAACGCCAGATGCCAATTAGTTAGCGAAGTAAAAAAAGAAATCTTATTAAAATAAAGGATTCTCTTCAAGGTGCTTGTAAATGTTGGAAACAAGTTCTTCCGCTGTTTCCCCTGTAACAACTTCCCCATTCACAAGGGCAAACATGCTTCTAGCACACTTTCCGCAGTGACTAAGGCAGCCATACTCAATAATATCCAGATTAGGGTCTTTTTCCAGTTTTTCCATTGCTTCGTGTGAACCGCTGGCAAGGTTGCTGACACAAAACTCGATTATATCCATCATTGCTTTTCACCTCACTGGTACTAACAGAATATCCTACAGTTTTTTCATTCTGAAGTCAACGATTGAAGATTGAGAACGCCCAGAATATTGTTGTGATTTCGTGACAATTTCGTTATACTTTTTTATGGAAATCATTTATCTTTTATCAATTTTTGTAATTTTTTCGATAAAACTGCATTTGAAAACGTTTCAGTTCCATGATTTCGTTTTCAATATGACACACTATTTCTTGGGATTAGTGAACTTATTAACAAACATTGCTTATACACAAAGGGGAAATCCACAATGAAAAACTTAGTCATTCTTGGCGGCGGCTACGGTGGAATGAGAATGCTTCAGAAGCTTCTTCCAAATCAGCTTCCTGACGATGTTACCATTACGCTTGTCGACCGTAATCCATATCATTGTTTAAAGACAGAGTATTATGCACTTGCTGCAGGAACTATTTCCGATCAGCATATTCGTGTTGCTTTTCCTGAAGATCCGCGGATTAAAAACGTTTATGGTGAGATTACTGGAATTGACCTTGCAGGTAAAACAGTCCATATTCAGGGCAAAGAGCCGGTTTCTTATGATGACCTTGTCATCGGTCTTGGCTGCGAGGATAAGTATCACAATGTCCCTGGTGCTGATGAATTCACATATAGCATTCAAACCATTGATAAATCCCGCCGCACTTATCAGGCACTTAATAACCTTGGTGCAGGGGCAACCGTGGCGATTGTAGGAGCAGGGCTTAGCGGAGTAGAGCTTGCCAGCGAACTGATCGAAAGCCGGCAGGACCTGAAGATTAAGCTGTTTGACCGAGGTGACCATATCCTTTCTGCTTTCCCACCCCGACTAAGTGAGTATGTAGAAGAATGGTTTGTCTCACACGGCGTGGAAATTGTCAGCAATTCCAATATTACAGCGGTAGAAGATAAAATCTTATATAACCATGGCCAAGCTCTTAACTGTGATGTAATCGTTTGGACTGCAGGCATTCAGCCAAGCATCATAGTTAGGGAAATGGATGTCGAAAAAGACGTTCAAGGGCGTGTTGTTCTTACTCCACAGCACCATTTGCCTAACGATAATAGTGTTTTCGTTGTAGGGGATTGCGCAAGCCTGCCTCATGCCCCAAGCGCCCAGCTTGCTGAGGGACAAGCAGAACAAATCGTTCAAGTGCTTCAGAAGAAATGGGCTAATGAACCACTTCCAGAAAGCTTCCCAACTATTAAACTGAAAGGTATCCTTGGCTCCCTGGGGAAAAAGCATGGATTTGGCTTGGTAGCTGACAGAGCGATAACCGGACGGGTTGCAAGGCTATTAAAATCCGGAATTCTATGGATGTATAAGTTTCATAATGGATGAGGAAATTTACGGACGGGAATTTTCCCGTCCTTTTTTTGCAAGGTACAAATCTAAAAAATGCACCCTGATCAGGTGCATTCAAATGAAATATTTAGTATTAAATCCTACTCGGCCTTATACCCATACTTCTCCATTTCACTGGCAATAGTCTTTAATTTCGGATTCCCTTCCCCTACTATCTCTCCTGCAATAGTAACCACAGGATAAAACATATCCTCCTCAATTACCCTGCGGGAGAATTCCAGTTTGTCATTATCAGCAGGCGGATTAAATATATCAATGTAAACAATGTGAAAAGGCTGGCCAGGGAACTTTCGATTCAGCGCTGCCTCTAGCCACTCATATGTTTCTTTTGAAGAGGGCAGATTTACGCAGCTTGCACAAATTTGTTCAGCCCCATACACCTGGATTTCAACTTCTGTTTTTTCCATAAAAACACCCCTTTGCTCTCTTGTTCCATTGTACCTGATTTCAAGAATGATGGTAAAAAAATTCGCTAACGCATTGAGAAATGTAACTTGGCATTACAAAGGAGTTCCATAGTATATTTTTTGAATATGGCAGATCATTATGATATTCAGCTTCCAGATGGTTGTGTCAGAACCATATTGCGCTTCCTATGCCTGTCGCTTCGCTTTCCAAAGGTTTTCTTTAAAGATTTCAGATGGATTTTTTTTCAGTTTTTGATTATAATTGAAGATAGGAAAGGAGTCGATTGCAATGGCTGAAATGCATGAACAAGTTCAAGAAGTATTGGATAAGCTTCGCCCATTTCTTCTTCGTGACGGCGGGGATTGTGAATTGGTAGACGTAGAGGATGGTATCGTTAAACTGCGTTTGCTTGGAGCTTGCGGAAGCTGCCCAAGTTCTACAATCACGTTAAAAGCCGGTATTGAACGCGCTCTTCTTGAGGAAGTTCCTGGCGTTGTGGAAGTTGAACAGGTATTCTAATAACCCACTCATAAAATAAGCGATTCTGGACAGCCAGAATCGCTTTTTGTATGGAAAATCAACATTACTCGTCCGAAGGTTTATACCTCCAGTATTATTCAGCCATGCCCTTGGCAGTTGATTTCTCTTTGCCAGTATCACCTTTATGGTGTGTAACTACGCTTCCCTGATAGTCGATATCTACTATCTTAACGGTAAACTGGGGAAACACAGACGACAGGTGTTCACAGGCTTGGACTGCCAATTCACTTTTAGTAAAGCAGACGACAGTAGGTCCAGCTCCGCTGATCGCAACACCAAAAGCTCCTGCTTGTTCTGCGGCCTTTTCAATTTCAGGAAAGTGGGGAATCAAAGCTGTACGGTATGGCTGATGAAAACGATCCTCTTTCATCATTTTCCCGGCCAGCTGCCAATTTTTTGACAGAAGCGCAGCTACTAGCACATTAGAAACTGCACTTGCACTGACTGCTTCCCCGAAAGCAACTCCAGCTGGCAGAACATCCCGGGATTTCTCAGTTAACAGCTCGTAGTCGGGAATCACCGCAATGACCTTAACTTCCTCGAGCGTGAAGGAAAGAATGTCAGTATGTTTTTCAGTATGCTTCCCTACCACTAAGCCTCCGAGAACGGATGCACCCGCATTATCCGGATGCCCTTCCAACAATGAAGCATGGTGGGTCTTCTCCTGAATGGTCAATCCTAAGCCGCATGCCGCATCAGCAAGCTCTATGCCTGCAACGATTGCGGAGGCGCTGCTGCCCAGCCCTCTAGCAAGCGGAATATCACTGGACACGTATATAACGTGAGGCGGCAGGTTTTTGCCGTAATAGGCCGCTGTTTTTTTAGCTACTTTTACAATATAGTTCTGTTCATCATTCGGGAATTGCTTTAGCTCATCCGAGAGTGCAATAACTTCCCATTTTGGTGAGGGTGCTGCATCCAAATGCAAGTACAGTCCAAGTGCCAAACCGACAGAATCGAAACCCGGTCCAAGATTCGCTGTACTGGCCGGAACCCTTATGGAAAACATCTTCTCCTCCGCAATCATACCGTAATCGCGCCCTGCAGGTGTTTGATAATGACTTCCTCATCCATCGGTAGAAGAACCGGCTTAATTTCGCTATGGTCAACCGCCACATTTGGATCCTTAAGTCCATTTCCTGTGAGCACAGCAACCACACGGCTGCCTTTTGATATTTCCCCGCTTTCCAGCTGTTTGATGATACCGGCAATGGAAGCACAGGAAGCCGGCTCTGCAAAGATACCTTCCTTACGTGCAAGCAATTTATAGGCAGACAGAATTTCTTCATCACTTACTTCATCAATTTTTCCATTGGATTCTTTAGCGGCATTCACCGCAAATTGCCAGCTTGCCGGGTTGCCGATCCGTATGGCCGTTGCAATTGTTTCAGGATTTTCAAACACCTTATCATGGACAATCGCTGCTGAACCTTCAGCCTCAAAGCCTCTCATTTCTGGCAGTCCGGTTCCCTTAGCTTCATTATATTCTTTGAATCCCTTCCAATAGGCCGTAATATTCCCAGCATTCCCTACTGGCAGTGCAAGTACGTCAGGCGCAGCACCCAGCACATCACAGATCTCAAAAGCGGCAGTCTTTTGGCCTTCTATCCGATATGGATTAACAGAGTTTACAAGTGCAATAGGTGAATTTTCGCTGATATTGCGGACAATTTTTAATGCTTGGTCAAAATTGCCGTCTATCGACACGATTTCAGCTCCATACATAACAGCCTGCGCCATTTTTCCCATAGCAATCTTTCCATTCGGAATGATAACAATGCAGCGCAGCCCTGCTCTGGCTGCATATGCCGCAGCCGCAGCAGAAGTATTGCCTGTTGATGCACAGATTATGGCCTTGGATCCTTCCTCCGCCGCTTTTGCTACAGCCATAACCATGCCTCTGTCCTTAAATGAACCGGTCGGGTTTGCTCCTTCATATTTTACATAAAGCTCGATGCCCAATTCTTCAGAAAGCCGTTCACATTTCACAAGTGGAGTGTTCCCTTCTAAGAGCGTCAGCTTTGGTGTTTGATCATTTATCGGCAGATATTGTTGATATTCGCTTAGCAGGCCTTTCCAGCTCATATTACTCCCTCTCCTTCAACCCTGTAGGTGCTCTTAATCTCTTTAACCATTTCATAGTCGTTCAGCTTTTGCAGTATCTCTTCATAATCCTGTAACGAAGTCCGGTGCGTAACCAGGACAATCTCAGCCAGCTCATTTTGTTTCAGCGGCATCTGAAGGATCTTCTCGAAGCTGGCTCCATGCTCTGAGAAAATGGAAGTAATGGCGGCAAATACCCCAACCTCATCCTTTACATGCAAGCGGACAAAATACTTTGAATATATTTCTCCTGGCTGCTTAAGAGATTTCTCAAATTGCGGTGACACGGCACTCCTGCCATTGACGCCCAATCTCATGTTCTTCATTACTCCCACCAGATCAGAAACGACTGCTGTCGCTGTAGGGAGACTCCCTGCACCGGGACCGTAAAACATCGTTTCGCCGACTGCCTCTCCGTATACATAGACCGCATTATACTCATCATTAACCGAGGCAAGCGGATGAGATTCAGGAAGCAATGTCGGCTGGACGCTGACTTCTGCCTTATTTTCCGTTCTGGAAGCAATACCGATCAATTTCATAGTATATCCAAGCTTTTTGCTATAACTTAAATCTTCCTCAGAAATCTCTGTAATTCCTTTTACCTTCACATCGTCCAGGTCAATATTCATTGAAAATCCAAGTGTGGCCAGAATAGCCATTTTCCTCGCGGCATCCAGGCCGCCAACATCTGAAGTTGGGTCGGCTTCTGCATAACCCAGTTCCTGGGCTTCTTTTAGAACATCCTCATACCGGCTTCCATGTTTGCTCATCTTCGTTAATATATAGTTTGTTGTTCCATTGACGATCCCCATCATCTTTGTAATCCTGTCAGATGCAAGTCCATCAACCAGGCTTCTTAAAATGGGGATACCTCCCGCAACGCTGGCTTCATAGAACAGGTCACAGCTGTTTTCTGTTGCAACGGCCAATAATTCCGATCCATAAACAGCCATCAGATCTTTATTTGCAGTAACTATATGCTTCCTGGATCGCAGAGCTTTTAGAAGATATTCTCTAGTTTCCTCCACTCCGCCCATCACTTCTATAACAATATCAATCTCAGGGTTTTGCAGTATTTCATCCGGATTTGTTGTCAGCAATGACCGCTCAATATGTACGGCACGCTCTTTACTTTCATCTTTAACTAATATTTTTTTTATCGTAACGGGACAGCCGATTTGATGCATTAGCTTATCCTGATGGTTTTCAATGATTTTAACCACACCTGACCCGACTGTGCCGAGTCCGAGCAAACCGATAGATATTGCCTTCACATGGATTTCCCCCTATTTTTGTTGTTTATATAGAAAAGACAACTGTTTTTGTATAGTAGACATTATAAGTGTTCCTTCATATTATTTCAATAGTCCAACAGTTTATGAACTTAATTGTAAGCGCTTAATAGCCCGTTATATGTAGAGAAAATATATTTTAATATTTTACAGCTTTTTGACTATTATAAAACCCCGTCACGCAGATGACAGGACATTAACCAAATTTGGCAGAAAGGATCCTGATTGGATAAGGCAGGAGCAGCCTTAATCCAATCAGCTGCCAACGGTTTGTCCTTTAATGAAACGGGCTGTTTGAAGACAATCTGAAAATCGGTCAGGCTGCATCCTTGTTTCTTACCTTATGCGACGGCTTTTGGGCGACAAATATCAAAAATAAAAAGGAGAATAATTCTCCCAATACGCAATTTCTTCATACAGCCTCAATTTTAAGCAGGAATAATTTGAATCTATCATAGCATAACGAAAAATTGAATAATAAGGAAAAAGCCCTATAACCATTCTATAGCTGGAATTTGAAGTTTTTTGGCAGGCACTTCAGCAGTATCAAAAAATCTGCCCAAGAACTCTTCATAGTCCCCTGATTGGTCAACAACAGCCTGAAGTTTTTCTTCGAGTAATTTCCTTCTTGATTCTATAGGATTCAGTAAAAGTTCTTCTACCGTCTCATAGTAATGAATAGGAAACAACAGGCGGGCATACAGTAGCCTGAAAGAAAAACGCGACAGCGGTTGAACGCTTTGGTATTCCTGCAGGAAATTCCTGATCCCAGGCTGAAAGGTGTGAGGGTTGTCAAAGAAATGCTGGCGGATCCATTCGGATATATCCCTGCAGCCATGGTCAAATACCCAGTCAAATGGATTTTTAATACAATAGCTGCCGCTCCATGTAAGATTTGAAAATCTGTCATAGCATACGGTTCCTGCATCCTGGGCAGATGGGTCATCATCAATTTCAGTATCAACTAAATACTGAATTGCATTTTCACCAAGCGCCAAAAAATATGGGAATGTATCGACAAAGAGCTCTTCAAATTCATTACCTGGATGGGACTGAACCTTTTCCTGCCACACTTTTTCAAGCTGGTCGATCCGATTTTCCCAGAACTCGTTCCACTTCCCAATCCGGCTGCATTCTTTAATCGGATGTAAAAGCGAGCGTGCACGATGGTGAAACTTAGCAAGCTTCCTCCCGAGCTTATATGTTCGTGGCTCAGCAAGAAAGTTGTTTTCTAATAATATAAAGGCTTTGCCATCCGCTTCAGATATGTATGTTTGATTTGCAGCCATTACAAACCTGGATACATACCGGTCTCCCTGCTGGAGCAGATGAGCCGACATTTGCTGCCTTTCAAGCAATTCTTCCGGTTTTGCTCCGTCAACATATTCAATAGTAAATAGGCTGTTCCCTGATTGGAACACCTGATTCTTTCCAGGTACAAGCCCGCTTTCAACATTAATGCTGTAATTTTTCAATAATGCCTCTTGAAGCTGCATATAGATCCTCCTTCTAAATACCAAGTTTCTAGGCATTTCCGGCCCTTTCCTTCCAAAAAAAGTACTTAATTGGGGGCTCTATATACTATATGAAAAAAAGAACTTTTAACAGTACCTTAAAATGATTATTCTGATTCGGGATATGGCATTTTCTTTATAAGGCTCTCATAAATATTAGAAAAGCCTAGTGAAAAAGGTGATATGGATGGGTGAAAAAAAGATAAGCTTATCGGAACAAACGGCAAGAAGATGGCTTGGCGAACGCGGAATCGCTGTACAGGATATTGCTGAGCTGGTAATGTATCTGCAACAACGCTATCACAATAATTTGCAAATGGAAGATTGCATTAAAAATGTTGAGCGGGTCCTCTCTAAAAGAGAAGTTCAAAATGCGATCCTTACCGGGATACAGCTTGATATGCTTGCGGAGAAGAAGATGCTTGAGGAACCACTTCAATCGATCGTTGAAGCGGACGAAGGTCTTTATGGAGTAGATGAAATCCTGGCCTTCTCAATCGTAAACGTATATGGATCGATCGGGTTTACGAACTACGGATTTATTGATAAACAAAAACCTGGGATATTAAAGGATTTGAACGACAAAAGTTCAGGAAAATGCCATACGTTTTTGGATGATATTGTCGGTGCCATTGCTGCAGCTGCATCAAGCAGGCTCGCCCACCGTGCGGAAAATACAGAATGAGCATACCTCATTTATATCAATGCTTGCCCCGTTATGAAACCGGGGCTTTTTAATTTAAAAGTAATTATATGGAGGTATTGCTCCTTGTTATAGTGCATTATGTGCTTGCTAATTGACCTGATGGCTTTGCACGTTGTTACAGCTTTCCAAGGAGTTTTCACGTATAAACTTTGGCAGGTCTGTTAGTTTTTTAATGGTTTTAATCCGCCCAAGCTGCTGAACATTTGCGTCCAGCTTATTGTTGTAGCTCCATTCTATGTCAGAAGGAATATGGATCGTATTGATCCCCAGCTCCAGAGCGGGAGAAATATCCGTTTTCAATGAGTTTCCGATCATCCATGTCGATTCCCGGCTGCACTTTACTTTTTCTAACACTTTTTTCAAAGCATCTGCATTTTTATGATTAGAGATAAAAACTCTATCTTCAAAGTATGTTTCCAGCTCCAGCTGTATAATCTTTCTGCTTTGGTTTGCCTTGTCTCCTCCTGTGAATAAATAGAGGTGATGTCCATCTTCCCTCAGCTCATTTAGTACTTCATACATATAGGGAAAAGCCTGTACTTCTATTTGAAAAACCTTAAGACCGATTATCCGAACACTTTCAATTTCGCTGTCTTTGACTTCCCTGCCCTGTTTCTCACAATAATATTTATATGTGTTAACAAGGGATTCTGGAAACCGGGAGGAATTTAAACCGTACTTTTCAATACTCTTTATATCTATTTCAAGTTGTTTTTCTTTAATTTCTTCTTTCGTTACATTAGGGAACCATTCGTGCATCTGTTCTGCGAACTCGCTGGTGGCGTCCCTGAAATATTTATTGCATTCAATAAGCGTATCATCCAGATCGAATATTAGTGTTTGCGGCTTCATAATTTAAACTCCTTTAAACAGTGATGTCATTATTATATGTAAAAATGACATTTCCCCGTTTGGTAAACACTGAATATATTATGGTAAATTCTCCTGATACCTGCTTTGTAAATTGGAGCGGATATCTGAAAAATACTCGTTTCTTCATTCCATCCCAAAAAATAAAACCCCGTCGTATTGACAGGGGTTACTATTCGCCGCCTATTCAAAACTCCATTGGTCAAGGCTGTCCAATGTGTAAGTAGGCTGGTCCTTATAATTTTTTAGGTGTTCCTTTGTTGTGACTCCCGTATGAACCAGCAATGTGTCCATTCCTGCCCGGATGCCGGCCAGGATATCAGTATCAAAGTAATCGCCTACCATCAGCGTTTCCTCCTTGGCAGTGCCAAGCACCTTTAAGGCTTGTTCCATTATGACTGATTCAGGTTTTCCGATAAATATCGGCTGGACCTGTGTTGATACCGCTACAACGGAGGTTATAGAACCGTTACCCGGCAGCAGGCCTCTTTCAGTGGGCAATGCGATGTCGCCATTGGTTGAAATGAATACTGCGCCATTCCTCACCGCAAGACATGCCTTCGTCAGCTTTTCATAATTAATGCTCCGGTCAATTCCCATTACAACAAAATCAGGAGCTTCATCTTCAAAAGTAAAGCCCTTTTCCTCAAGGGCTGTTCTGATCCCTTCCTCACCAATTACGTATATTGACGCATCGCTTTTGCGTTCAGCGATAAAGTTTGCTGTTGCCTGGCTTGTCGTGAAGACCTGGCCTTCTTCAGCAGCAATATCAAATCCGCGGAGCTTTTCGGCTACCTGGGCCGCTGTACGGGATGAGTTATTAGTTACAAACAGGTAGGGGATTTTACGCTTTATAAGCTCCTTGATGAAGTCGCCAGCCTCTTCTATTTTTTCCGAACCTTTATACATCGTTCCATCCAGATCAATTAAATAACCTTTGTATTGCTTCAATGAATATCACTCCTACTATTAAAAACTGCACATACAGCTATTATGCATACTTCCCTGCCAGATATCCAGGAATTAAACCTTAGCTAACGGTCAGTTTTTAAAAGCAGACACAGGGCCAAGCTCATTTAATAAGTAGTTCCTAACTGCTTCTGGAAATATTTCAAAAGCCCGGCTGTAGTCTTTAAAGGTTTGAGCTATAGCGGAATGTTCGACGCTGATATAGTTTTGAACAAGAGCCTTTCTAAGCGGTAAAACCTGCTTGAACATTAGCTCCATTTCTTCTGAAATTACTTTTTCGTCAAGCATTATGTCAATAATATCATCATAGCTGCCCGGGTCACGCATGATAAAACCATCGATCATAGCATTGCCTACATCCAGTACCGCCTCAATAGACGTCTGTATAATCCTCTCAAGAGCAAGCAGCTCCAATTCACTCTCCCAATGGGACTGCCCCTGAAAAGTGCGGATCTGACGCTCCAGATACTGCAAAGTTAATTCTATTCGGTCACGGTCAACAAAATACATTTTAGGATGTCCTTTCCATATGCCAGGATTTCCGGATTTTTTCAATTTTAGCCGGTTTGGCATAATAGTAGCCTTGGGCCAAATCTACCTTATTCCTTGATAATACCATAGCTTCCTTTTCACTCTCAATTCCTTCGGCCACAACAGCGGCACCGGCCTCGTTTGCAATAAGAAGCAAACCCTTAAGCATGGACTCCTTTACTGAATTGCTGTCTATATTTTGAATGACAGAACGGTCAATTTTAATAATATCCGGCATGATTTCACTGATCGTATGAAGGCTGGCATAGCCTGCCCCGGTATCATCAATGGCAATTCTAAAACCCATCTGGCGCAGCATTTTAATATTGACTGAAAGCAATTCAATATCTTCAAACGAATCCCGCTCCGTAAGCTCAATCACAATTTGCCGTGGAGAGACTTCCGGGTAAAGGCTTAGGACTTTTTTTAGATCTTCGAGAAACCGCTGGCTGCCAACTGTTATAGGCGTTAAATTTATAAAGACATTCTGGGCAGAGCCATTTAAACTGATTTGCTCCAGTGTTTTTTGAACGACAATCAATTCAAGCTCATAAAGCATATTCGTCTGCCTTGCCACTGAGAAAAGCGTCAAAGGACTTTCAAGTTCGGTACCTGCAGGGCCTCTCGTCAGGACTTCATAAGCCCTTATCTCCCTTGTAGCCACATCGAAAATCGGCTGTGCCAGAAGGCGGATATTCCTTCCAGCCACAATTTTATTCATGGAATACAGCATCTGGTTGAAACCTGAATGAACCCTTTTCTCGGCCATAGCAACCGCTTGATGGTGCGCCTTATTTAAAGCACCTTCCAGGGAATAATGCTTTTTTTCAATAAACATGTATCCTGGCTGCAGCACAGGGGCTAAGCCTGGAAACAAAGTTTTAAGTTGTTTTACTGTATCTTCAGCAACTTTTGATGTAAGTCCATCCAACTCAGCTAGTTGCTGCTTATTAGGATTAACCTTAAGCAGCAAGGTCAGCCCGTCACTGTAATAATCATGGACGATTAAAATGTCATCCTCAGGGACAGTACTTTTAACAACTTCCATAAAAAAGGATTTTAAATTCCGTATATATTGGTTATAGCTATTATTTCCCAGGTTTTCTGCAAGCTCTCTCATGTTTTTAAGATGGTACGCAATAACTGCCACTTCAAAGCCTTCATTTACCGCTTTTTTCACTGAGGATACCATTGGGTTCCTGATGATGAATTGCGGTGGGTAAAACCGGATCTTAGTATCCGGGTAAAAGAACCTGAGCCATTTGTCCAGAAATCCATGTATATTATCATTATTATGAGCCATAGGTTCCAACCCTTCCTGGCAATCTATATAGGTCTATCTTATCACAATAATGTCGAATTCTGTTGATATTTCCATAATTTATATATAAATAGGAGTTATTATATTTGTTGATTTTTCCCATTTGGATAAACAATGCTTAAAGCAGGGAATAAGTTCTCAAAAACCGTATTAATTGGTATGATGTTATCTATATACACAAAGAAAATGAGGAGAAGAAGGAGACGAAAAATGGAAGAACGTTTTTTCTTATATAACGATTTAATGGATACTAAAACACGCTTTGTCAGCTTCATGGGTGAAAATGTAAGATTTGATCTGGCCATTACGATGACTGACCGATTTTATGGCAAGAAACTGGTGCTTGACCTTCAAAGCAGCCGTTTTGCTATTATTGGGCAGGATGATTTAGAGGAAGAAGGATATCTTGAGCATGTATTTAAGCTCAGTGAGGAAGATGCCGCTGAGTTACGTTCCTTTTTATCTGAGTTAGTGTAAGCCGATATTTTTTTTGCCTGTACTATAAAATTCCGCGAAAGGCCG
Source organism: Bacillus sp. M6-12 (assembly GCF_002860285.1). Classification (GTDB taxonomy): domain Bacteria; phylum Bacillota; class Bacilli; order Bacillales; family DSM-1321; genus Peribacillus. Next base: position 451,299 of record NZ_PGVF01000006.1, on the reverse strand, counting down.
ATTTCCGCGTTGGTATTAAATTTAAACAGAATTGAATTCTCTCAGAAAGCAAAATACACTGTATTTCCCCTCCATTTGATCCGAATACCATTATCTCTGTAAGGAAGACTATTTGTAGGGTATTGATAAGATTCCCTTTTACAGGTTATGGACTTCGAACATGATTAAGGGGAGGATGTTATGGAGAAAAACGAGGAATATTGCGATTTTTCAAACGTCCAAAGCCAGCGGGATATGCTAGCGATTGAGGATCTGCCGGAAGGCCCTTACGGCTCTCCTTTCGGGAAAGACGAGCCTGTTCGAAATAAGTCCTCGGAATGGCGCAAAGGCCAGCACTTTTACAGCGCCTTTAAAAATGATTTTCCAAGTCCACAGGAACATGGAAAGGTCGACAAATAAAACGAGGTGCTTGAACCCATATATAAATTAGGGTTCAGGCACCTTTCTTATTTCTTAATTTTTTTCACCACAAAATAGGGACAACCAAAATTGCAGTATTCATACAGGTATTCGGTTAAAGTACTAATCTTTGTATCGAATGTAGCTTTTTGGCTTTGATCATCGAAAAAGCCCCTCAGTCTAAGCTGGCCGTAGCCCCAATCCCCTACAATATAATCATACTTGGTTAATATTTCACTATATCGAGCACGGAAGGCTTCTTCGTTAAAACCATCCCTGCGTTCTTCTATTACTTCATACATAATATTATTAATGCTGATCATCCGTTTCACCTCACATTGCCTTCTCGTCCTGGTTAAATATATTCTGCCTGCTTCCTTAAATTATAACTGATTCCCCATCAATTTCTAGGCGAATTTAACAGAAATTTGCTCATATTACTATTGAGGGGGTTATATATAATGAAAAAATCTTTTTTAACTCTTGGATTATGCTCTATCTTTGCACTATCGGCTTGTAATTTTAACGCTGGCGGAAATGGTGACCGGAATTCATTTAATGATACGACGAGCCCTTCCAGGGTAAATAATCCAACTAGGGTTTACGATGAGGATTATCGGGACCGGAATAATAATAAAGATGATTTTGGATATACCCGGACTGATAATGCAACTATCAACGGACGAAACCTTGGAAGCGAAGAAATTCCGAGCATCGATAGGGAGCAGCTTTCTGATATTATTACCCGGTTAAACCTGCAGGTTCCAAATATAAAAGATGTGGCCACTCTGGTTACAGATGAAGAGGTTTTAGTTGTTTATGGAACCGATTCCAAAAATCGGTCAGAGACAGCGGACCAGGTTAAAAGAACTGCCATTTCAGTTGTCCCCAGATATTATCACGTGTACGTTAGCGACAACAAAGCTTTAATGCCTGATATAGAAAACTTTGCGACGCTTGATTCGAAAAGCAGGGGCACAGATGAAAGCATTGAAGCAACGATACGCGAGATGCTTAAATCCCCTCAGGGAAGAAAGCTTAGCAACGGCGAGAATGCCAATGGAGAAATGGAAAATGAAACAACTGGCAATGCGGATGAAGATGATAATATAAGCCAAAAAGTTAAAGAAATAAAAAATCAAAGATAAATGGCAGCCACAATATGGGCTCACTAAATGCACAAGGCGCCGCCGCAGCTTATCCTTAAAAAAGAGAAAGACCATATCGGTTCTTTCTCTTTGTTTTACATAAAGCAGATCATTTCTGTTCTTACTATGCTTCCAGAGCATGATCTCCTTCTTTTTGCAGCTGTTTAGCCGCTGAGCTTACCTGTTCATCTGCATGATAAGATGAGCGTACGAGCGGACCCGCTTCACAATGGCTAAACCCTTTTTGGATTGCAATTTCCTTAAACTCTGCGAATTCTTCAGGGCTATAGTATTTCTCCACCTTCAAATGTTTCTTGGAAGGCTGTAAATATTGGCCAATTGTCATGATATCAACATTATGCGCACGAAGGTCATCCATTGTTTGAATAATTTCATCCCTCGTTTCACCAAGTCCTACCATTAAACTGGATTTAGTTGGGATATCAGGCTGCATTTCTTTAGCTCTTTGCAGCAATTCAAGAGAACGATTATATTTGGCACGTGCACGGACACGGTCAGAAAGGCGGTTTACTGTTTCAATATTATGGTTCAGGATATCAGGCCGACTATCCATCAGTAATTTCAGGTTTTCATATACTCCGCCCATATCAGAAGGGAGAACTTCAATTGTCGTAAATGGATTTTTCCTTCTGATCGCCCTGACTGTTTCAGCGAATACTGCCGCTCCCCCGTCTTTTAGGTCGTCCCGGGCAACAGCCGTAATTACAGCATGCTTTAGGTTCATTAGAGCCACTGAATCAGCAACCCTTTCCGGTTCAGCTAAATCAAGCTCTGTTGGCAGCCCGGTTTTTACAGCACAAAAGCGGCAAGCCCTCGTGCAGACGTCCCCAAGAATCATAAAGGTAGCTGTACGCCTCACAGCCCAGCATTCATGGATGTTTGGGCATTTTGCTTCTTCACAAACTGTATGTAAACTTTTTTCCCGCATCATTTTCTTGAGGCCGGTATAATTTTCATTTGTATTTAATTTAATCTTCAACCATTCCGGTTTACGAAGATGATCTTCCCTTGTGCTCATGAAGATAACAACTCCATTTCCTTGTATTATAAAAAAAATTCGCGTTTTTATGCTGCTAGGCGCAAGCCGTTCACCAGAATGAAGCGGACCCAGCCTTGATCAATGGAAGTTTTCGGAAGGCTTTTACCTTCTGCTTCTTTGTCACTTTATCATATAAAATCCAGTGGAGACAAGTTTACCGCATTCATTACCATAATTTTGAGCATATGAAAATACAATCTCGGTTACAAAATAACATTATGCTGAAATTTGGAAAGGAGAATAGGTATGCGCTATAAAGGGGCCCTTTTTTCTGTCATGCTTGTGATAGCACTTTGCCCGCTCAAAATAAATGAAGCAGCTGCGGCTACTAATCCTGATGAAGTTCTGAAGCAAAGGATGGACCTTTATCAAAGAATGGAATCTTCCTTCCATATTCCGTGGTATTATCTTGCTGCAGTTGATCAATTTGAACATACTGTAAGGAGCACACGAAGGAATGTAGAGCCGGCAAAAGGCGCTATCGGAATCAATATCCCTCCTGAAAAATGGACCGGTGCCATCAATCCAGATAAGGAAGATGAAAACCCGAAGACCATTAAGTATTTTGGCGGGATGGGGCTGGACGGTAATGCAGATGGGAAAGCATCAGCAAAAACTGACGAGGACATTTTAATTAGCTTTACAAATTACCTGCTGGCATTCGGAAGTGACGAAGACCATATCAGAATGGCCTTATGGGATTATTATAAAAGAGATAAAACCGTAGGTATCATTATGGGAAACGCTAAATTATACAAGCATTTTGGACGATTAGATTTGCAGGAAAAAGCTTTCCCTGTACCAGTCAGGACTCACTATAGCTATAGGAGCACATGGGGAGTGGCCCGCGGCTGGGGCGGCAGGAGATCGCATGAGGGTACAGACGTATTCGCTGATTACGGATTGCCTGTTAGATCAACTTGTTATGGAATTATTGAAATGAAAGGCTGGAACAGGTTTGGAGGATGGCGTGTCGGGATAAGGGATATCAACAATACTTACCACTACTTCGCTCATCTTAGCGGTTTTGCAAAAGGCCTGCAGTCAGGGCAGATTGTAGAACCTGGCATGCTGATTGGCGGAGTCGGCAGCACTGGATATGGCCCGCCAGGTACTTCCGGTAAATTCCCTCCGCATCTTCATTATGGCCTTTATAAAGATAACGGTACAACTGAATGGAGCTTTGACCCCTATCCTCACTTGAAGCTTTGGGAGCGCAAAGACATTGCAAAGAAGAAAAAACGGTAAAGGCGTCCTGGAGCGAGATTTCTCTTAGATCCCGTGCATTGCGTTTCCACCTTGTATAAATTTTTCCGTAAAAAACCTTGTCTGTGGGCTTCCGACATAAGACAAGGTTTTTGTATTTCTGGTACACAACCCTCAGCAGGCAGGATTTTACTCAAAACTTATCTGGCGATCGAGGCCGCCGAAATGGCTGTATCACAGCCAACAATCATTAGGTCGATACGATCCTTTAAATTCACCTCGTAAGGATCAACCTCCTTATCGTTTTCTTCAAGAACTTCAATAACCGGCCTATCGCTTAATCCGGTATTCTGCTTGGAAACAATACCTTTCCGCCCATCGCTTAGTTCCACCATAAGCCCCACTGGATAGATAGCAACAGCTCTCCGGAAGGCCTCAATGATTTTAGATTCAAATTGGATGCCCGAACCCGCATATAAAATTTCCAGCCCTTCGTGCGGCAGCATTGCTTTACGGTATACCCGGTTAGAAGTTACCGCGTCAAATACATCTGCCACTGCAATAATCCGTCCAAAGAGGTGAATCTCCCCGCCCTTGATTCCCCTTGGATAACCCGAACCATCAAGCCTTTCGTGATGCTGATAAGCGCAATGGGCAACGATCAGCGGCACTGTAACTGCATTTCGCAGCAGATGAAACCCGAGGTCCGAATGTTTCTTAATTTCTTCGAACTCCTCAACAGACAGCTTATCAGGCTTCATCAATATTTCTGCTGGAACGAGCATTTTCCCGACATCATGTAATATCGCGCCCATTCCCAGCATTTCAATTTGTTTTTGATTCAGTTTCATTTCTATCCCAATTGCCAGAGAATATAGGGTTACATTTAAAGAATGGGTGAAAATATAATTATCATGGATAAAAACATCCGCCAAAAGTGTAAGCAGTTCCTTATTGTTGTTGATTTCCTGCAGGATGTGGCGAATCAGCGAATTGAAACGTTTCGCGGCTTTTTCAATAACAAACGACGCTTTTAAGTCTTCTTTCTCTATTTGAGCAAAGGTGTCCACGATCGTTTTTACAGCTTCGCGCTTCAGTTCTTCTGAAATAGACTTAGCAGGCTCGATATGCTCTGTCCTCGGTTCCTGGATATAAACGAAGGGGATTTCAAGCTCCCTTAGCCGCTGTATCATTCGTTCAGTTAATTCGACGCTCTCATTAAGCAGTATTTGACCGCGCTCATTATATAGGCTTCTCCCTAGCTTCAAACCGGGGATAAGCGTGTTTGTATTAATTAACCTCATTTTTTAACCCCTGATTCTCTATTTAATAGTTTCCCAATGGAAAATGATGATAAAAAGTCCAATTATCTACAATACAATCTCTTTTTCCATTATCGGATATTTACAAAAAAAATGAAGAAAGATAATCATAATTAGGTAATTATTCTTAGTTTTTTTGAATTTTTATACATATTTTTCGGATAAACTTGGCTTTTAATTCCGCTCTAATCAACATAGTGGCAAAATCCACAATGAGCTTTAACATAGCCATCAAAAAAACCCTGCCAATGGCAAGGGCTGTAAATGTTTTTGTATTTTCATGCACTTTTATCATTAATACTAACGCTATACCATTTTCAGCAGCGCATCCTTACCTATCATGCCTTTTGTGATTCCTAGTTTTTCAGCATAGGTTGTAACAGATTCCAACGGCGCCTCCAGTAGTTCTCCAAGCGTTCTGACGCCCACTGCCCTGCCGGCAATGATTTCCCTGCTGCTGAGTTTCTCATTCAATAATGCTACATCCAATGCGCCGCACATAATATATCCCTTCTCAGAAGAAATTGATAGAAGATTGGTTTTGGGGAGCTGAACTGAAACACCAATAAATGTGTAACCATTCACTACGATAGGCTCAATGGTAACCATGAATAACCGCTCCTTTCCTTTCTCAATGTTAATTTATGTAATAGGAAAAGAAACGGTTACGTTCATTATTTTTTTAGCTTCCAGGCCAATAGATCCCGAAGAAATTCCGGCATATAATACTTTTTATTTGGCGAGCGCCGTATTTCCGGAAAGAAATTTCCAAAAGTAAACATATCCGGAATAGCAAGACGATAAAGCTTATTATGGATTATCGGACAGCCATCAATGGTAATAAGCTGCTGATGGCACCCTGCATTACTGGCGATAAATTCAACCCCGTCATATATCATGGAGCCCATTATTTTCCCTCTAAAACCAAATCCTTTTATTTGCAGATGGGGCCAATCTTTGTTTCTGGACTCCTGCAAAATTTCTTTTAATTCTGCACCAGTAAGCATTACGGCACACGGATTAATAGGATGAGGACAGATACTATGGAGAGCAGCTTTGGTTACCGGGCCTTTGTTAAGGCTGGACAAGAGCAGTCCAGCGTTTAAAAAAGAACAATCGGCATGGCACCATTCCCTAAGGGCCTCACATAATAGCCTGGAGAGATCAGAAGGCCCAAACCAATCATTTGAGAGATTTTCCGGCAATACTGTTACTTCTTCTCCGAGCATCGATTTTCCCTTTTGAAAGAGGTTATCCTCCCATTCCTTTTCACCATTACAATAAGCAAACTTGTTTGTATCGTATAACTGGGCTTCTTTTTCTATAGCCTGATTTTCACCTATAACAACCTGAACATGACCCACAAACTCTCCATATTTGCCTGCACAGCATAATAAAGTCTGGTTAATTAGCTTTCCCTCATGCAGGATATGGTGTGTATGTGCCCCCAAAATGATATCGATTTCGGGGAATTCTAAAGCCATTCTTTCATCTTCATGGAGACCCAGATGAGATAAAAGGACGATCATATCTGTTTCTCCCTTAAGAATCTGAAGCTGGTGTTTTAGTTCCTCAATTGGATCAGACAATTGCCAGCCTAGTTCACCATAAAAGGCATGATAATAAGCGGTTAGGCCAATCAAACCGATTCGGGTGCCTTTTTTCGTACTATGTATAGCGTACGGAAGCGACCATTGAGGCCTGATGCCGTCCTCCTTATATAAATTTGCTGCAAGGACTTGAAAATTGGCACCTTTATATAAGGAATCCAAAGCTTTAAATGGTAAGGTAATCCCTTCATTATTACCAATGGCAGCATAATGGAAGCCGGCTTCGTTTAACAGCTTTACATTTCCTTTTCCTAAAGTAGCTTCCGTATAAGGATGCCAGCGGTCCATATGGTCGCCGAGATCTGCCAGCACAAACTCTTCTCCGGTATCGGAATGGAGCTCCCTACGCTTCTCAAGGAATTCGCAGATCCGGGGCCAGTTCTCAAAATGGCTGTGCAAATCATTTATATGGTAAAAATGTATGATTTCAGACATCGTCCAACCCTCTCTGCTTGCTCAATTAATTACCTGCTGTATCTTAAAAGAAATCAAGCTGCCGGGGAGCCAGCCCTTTATATTCTATGCCAAGGATACTGATCAGTTGCTTTGCATTTTCTGCCGCGTCTCCCCCGGAATTATTATTGAACATAACATAGATATCTTTACTTTCATTTGAAAGCTGGATCAGCATTTCTGCCCATTCCTCCAGCTCTTTTTGATTATAGCGGTATAAATATCTTACTTCCCTCCAGTTTTTGCCTCCAGGCTTCTGCCATCCATGCTGGTTACGCCCGTGAAAACGGACGAGCGTTTTCTCATTATCCGTAGCCTTTAAAACAATAGGTATAGACCCTTCCCCTGCCTGCGGTTCATCACAGACACTGTGAATCCATCCCTCCGAGCGCATGAAAGCCAGCGTTTTTTCGTAAAACTTCGGCGAAAACCAGGACTGATTCCGAAATTCGAGCGCAGCCGGAATATTTCCAAGCTGTTGTTTGCACCAGCGCAGATAATCAACATTTTCCTTTGTACAATCAAACCATGGAGGAAATTGAAACAAACACATGGCCAATTTATCTGCCTCCTGGTACGATAGAAGCGAATCTCGGTATGCCTTGAACATTTCCTCTTTGCTCGAAAAAGGAATCTCCCCGCGCTGATGCCCGGTCATTCCCTGATATGCTTTAATAATAAACTCAAAATTATTCGGTGTATCTGATACCCATTTATCATTATTACGTTTCGGCTGAATTGCATAAAATGAAGCATCCACCTCAACAACCGGGAAATGGGATGCATATACCTTAAGCTTATCTCTTGGAGAAATCCCCTCTTGATAGAGGCTATCATGGTCTCCCCATCCTGTTACACCGATATATATCATAGTATCCTCTACTTTACAAAATATTTAAGGGTGCAGGCCCCAGCATATATTATAAATATTACCCTGTTTCCTATGCCTTGTAACTCATGAGAAGCATTGCTTTTTTAACTTAAAAAAAGAAGTCATGAATACCGAGAAATTCTATACGTTAAAACTGCCCAGTATACTTGAATAATCTATCACCCTACGGCCAACTTAATAAGGGGAGGTGTTTAACCATGGGAAGAGACCGCCAGGAAAAAAAGCTCAGGAATAGCGGAAGAGTAGAATCCGACCGAGACCACAGCCTGGATTATCCGGGAGCTACCAAAATGTCGAGTCCGGAAGAAGCAAGAAAACTAAATGACAACAAACAGAGTTATTAATTGCATCATGGCTTAACAAGGCCTGTGCACATCTTAATATAAAGTCTAAATACAATTAACCCCGCCGTTTTCAGGGCGGGGTTAATTGTATTTATTTTATCCGATAGAACCTTCCATTTCAAACTTGATCAGGCGGTTCATTTCAACGGCATATTCCATTGGAAGTTCTTTTGTGAATGGTTCGATGAAGCCCATTACGATCATTTCAGTTGCTTCCTGCTCTGATACCCCGCGGCTCATAAGGTAGAATAACTGCTCCTCAGATACCTTGGAAACTTTTGCTTCGTGCTCCAGTGAAATGTTATCGTTCAGAATTTCATTGTATGGAATTGTATCAGATGTTGATTTATTATCCATAATGAGCGTATCACACTCAATATTAGATCGGGCTCCATCCGCTTTTCTCCCAAAGTGGACAATTCCGCGGTAGGTTACTTTGCCGCCATGCTTCGAAATTGATTTGGAAACAATTGTCGAAGAAGTATTTGGTGCAAGATGGATCATTTTTGCACCTGCATCCTGGTGCTGACCTTTTCCTGCAATCGCTATGGACAATGTAAGTCCGCGTGCGCCTTCTCCTTTAAGGATTACAGCAGGGTACTTCATTGTCAGCTTAGACCCGATATTACCGTCAATCCACTCCATCGTGGCGTTCGCTTCACAAACCGCACGTTTTGTAACCAGGTTGAACACGTTATTTGCCCAGTTTTGGATTGTTGTGTAACGGCAGTAGGCATCTTTCTTAATGATGATTTCAACAACCGCACTGTGAAGGGAATTGGTAGTATAAACAGGTGCTGTACAGCCCTCTACATAATGTACGGATGCGCCTTCATCAACAATAATAAGTGTACGTTCAAACTGCCCCATGTTTTCTGAATTAATTCGGAAATATGCCTGCAGCGGAGTATCCACCTTAATTCCTTTAGGAACGTAAATGAACGATCCCCCGGACCAAACAGCTGAGTTCAATGCAGCAAACTTGTTATCAGTTGGAGGAATAACCTTTGCCCAGTGCTCACGGAAAATATCTTCATTTTCCTTAAGAGCGGAATCTGTATCCTTAAACACGATTCCCAGCTCTTCAAGGTCTTCCTTCATGTTGTGATAAACAACTTCTGACTCATATTGTGCGGAAACCCCAGCCAAATACTTTTGTTCTGCTTCAGGGATACCTAATTTATCAAATGTTTGTTTAATTTCCTCTGGAACCTCGTCCCATGAACGTTCTGATTTCTCAGAAGGCTTAACATAGTATGTTATTTCGTCAAAGTTAAGGCTAGCCAAGTCCCCGCCCCATTGCGGCATAGCCATTTCATAGAAATGCTCCAACGATTTTAAGCGGAAATCAAGCATCCATTGCGGCTCGCTTTTCATTCGGGAAATTTCTTCAACGATCTCCCGTGTCAGACCGCGCTTTGACCGGAAAATAGAGACGTCTTTATCAGAAAACCCATATTTATAGTCACCGATCTCTGGCATTTTCTTAGCCATTGGTCGTTTCCTCCATTCGTAAATAGCCGGGACTTAGAGCCCACAGAAGCTATTATCATTTATTTGTCGTTCAGGCCCTTCTCCATTGCTTTCCATGCCAACGTTGCACATTTAATTCTCGCAGGGAATTTGGAAACTCCCTGAAGAGCTTCGATATCGCCAAGGTCCAAGCCTTCATCGTCATATTCTTTTCCTTGAATCATGTCTGAAAAGATTCGGGAAAATTTTAATGCTGTTTCAATATCTTTTCCCTTAATCGCCTGAGTCATCATGGAGGCAGAAGACATGGATATGGAACATCCTTCACCGTCGAATTTAGCGTCAGTAACTGTGCCGTCTTCCACTTTAAGTGTTAACCTGATCCGGTCTCCGCACGTTGGATTATTCATATCGATAACCAAGCTGCCATCCTCAAGCGCACCCTTGTTTCTCGGGTTCTTATAATGATCCATAATAACCTGCCGGTAAAGTGTATCTAAGTTATTAGAAGACATCGCCAAAATACTCCTTTGTTCTGATAAGCCCTGCAACTAGCTTATCAATATCTTCCTCTGTGTTGTACAGGTAAAAACTGGCCCGTGCTGTAGCAGAAGCCTTAAGCCATCGCATTAGCGGCTGAGCACAATGATGGCCTGCCCTGACTGCGATTCCCTCGGCGTCAAGTACGGTAGCCACATCATGAGGGTGAACATCTGCTATATTGAACGTTACAACTCCTGCACGCTGTTCTGCATTTTTTGGCCCATAAATGATAAGGCCTTCGACAGCAGACATTTTATCAAGGGCATATGCTGCCAGTTTGTGTTCATGCTTTTCAATATGCTCCAAGCCAATTTGTTCAAGGAAATCAATAGCGGCTCCGAGTCCGATGGCACCTGCTATGATCGGTGTTCCTCCTTCAAACTTCCAAGGAAGCTCCTTCCATGTAGAATCATATAGCTCTACAAAATCGATCATTTCACCGCCAAATTCCACCGGCTCCATCATTTCCAGGTGCTCCTTTTTCCCGTATAGAACACCGATGCCTGTTGGCCCGCACATTTTATGTCCAGAGAGAGCAAAGAAATCGCAATCCAGATCCTGAACATCCACTTTAATATGCGGTGCGCTCTGTGCTCCGTCGACCACCATTATTGCTCCGTTTTCATGAGCAATTTTCGCAAGTTCCTTAATTGGATTTATTACTCCAAGCACATTGGAAACATGCATAATGGAAACAATTTTTGTATTGCTGGTAATGTTTTTTCTTGCATCCTCAAGTGAGATGGTGCCATCTTCCTGGAGCGGCAGATATTTAAGAGTCGCCCCAGTTTGTTTGGCCACCTGCTGCCAAGGAATAATATTGCTGTGATGCTCCATATAAGAGATAACAATTTCGTCACCTTCAGATAAATTGGCGCTTCCATAGCTTTTGGCTACCATATTTAATGAGGTAGTTGTTCCTCTTGTGAAAATAACTTCCTGGGTTGATTTCGCATTTATAAATCTGCGGACCTTTTCCCGGGCACCTTCATAGCCATCAGTCGCCTTTGTACCCAGAGTATGGACGCCTCGATGAACATTCGAATTGTACCCGCGATAATACTCGGATAACGCATCAATAACTTGAATAGGCTTTTGAGAAGTAGCAGCACTGTCAAGATAAACCAAAGGATGTCCGTTCACTTCCTGATTAAGGATAGGAAATTGGCTGCGAATTTCTGCTCCAATCATTATTGCACTTTCCTTTCGATTACCTCTACCAGCTGCTTTTTAACTCCTTCAATTGGTAGTTCATTGACAACCGGTGCAAGGAATCCATGAATAATTAAGCGCTCTGCTTCTGTTTTTGAAATCCCGCGGCTCATTAAATAGTAAAGCTGAACTGGATCTACACGTCCAACAGACGCTGCATGCCCTGCTGTTACATCATCCTCATCGATAAGCAAAATTGGATTAGCGTCTCCGCGTGCTTTTTCACTTAGCATCAGCACACGCGATTCCTGTTCCGCATTTGACTTAGTTGCACCATGCTCAATTTTACCGATACCGTTAAATATGGAAGAAGCACTGTCTTTCATTACACCATGCTTTAAGATATATCCTTCTGAGCGTTTCCCATGATGGATGATACTGGTTGTAAAGTTCTGCTTTTGTTCTCCGCGTCCTACGACTACTGACTTTGTATCACCAATGGATCCATCACCCAACAAGTAGGTAATATTCTCTGAAATTGTATCTCCGTCATTCATTAAACCAAGTGCCCAGTCAACACGGGCGTCCCTCATTGCAACACCGCGGCGGTTTACATAAGCTGTAATTCCCTTTGCCAGTGTATCTACCGCTCCGTACGTGATTTTTGCATTGTTGTTCGCAATTACCTCTGAAATGATGTTTACAATTCCATTCTCAGACGCTCCAGTTGAAAAGTAGTTCTCAACGTAAGTTACTGAACTGTTTTCATCTGCTACAACTAAAACATGATTGAAGAGGGCTGTTTCCGCTGTATCGATCATGTAAATAGCCTGGATAGGCTCCTTGATTTCGATATTTTTCGGAACATATAAGAATGCTCCCCCATTCATCAACGCCGCATGAAGAGCAGTTAAACGGTGCTCATCCGCCTTGACTCCGTTTCTCATAAAGAATGATTCAAGCAGTTCGCTATGCTCTCGTGCAGCAGTGAAAATATCCGTAAAAATTACACCTTTATCCTTTAATTCCTGGGAAACTGCGAAGTAAGCAGGCGTATTGTTTCTTTGGATATATAAATTTTGTGATTCATTATCAATATTGATAAGCGTTTTAACATCTTCCGGAAGATCCTGCAGGCTGCTAAACACTTCACTCTGTACAGTATGCTGGCTAAAAGATGTAAAGTTCCATTTATCAATCTTTGTTTTGTCCGGCCTTGGCATCGGAAGTGTTTCAAATCCGGCAAGAGCTTCTCCGCGGAGCTTTGACAGCCAGGCAGGTTCATTATTTTGTTTTGAATAGGAGCTAATAGACTCCAAATCCATTGGGAATTTCGTTTCCGTTGTCATGGCAATCCTCCTTACTACGCTTCTTGGCCGACAGTTTCGTCTTCAATGCCTAATTCTTTTTTAATCCAGTCATATCCTTCAGCTTCCAAACGCTGTGCAAGCTCAGGACCGCCAGATTTCACGACGCGGCCTTGCATCATAACATGTACATAGTCAGGAGTGATATAATTCAGCAGGCGCTGATAGTGAGTGATAATAAGGCATCCAAAATCCTCACTGCGCATTTCATTAATTCCTTTTGAAACAACTTTCAATGCATCAATATCCAAACCTGAATCGATTTCATCCAAAATCGCAATTTTTGGCTGCAGCATCATTAACTGAAGAATTTCATTGCGCTTTTTCTCACCGCCGGAAAAGCCTTCATTTAAATAACGCTGGGCCATATCCTGGTCCATTTCAAGGAAGTCCATTTGCTTATCCATTTCGCGGATGAATTTCATTAGTGATATTTCTTCGCCTTCTTCACGGCGGGAATTAATCGCTGATCGAAGGAAGTCCGCATTTGTAACTCCGCTGATTTCACTTGGATATTGCATTGCAAGAAATAAGCCGACGCGGGCACGCTCGTCCACTTCCATTTCCAATACATCCTCGCCGTCGAAAGTAATGCTTCCGCTTGTTACTTCATATTTAGGGTGGCCCATAATCGCTGAGGAAAGAGTAGATTTCCCTGTTCCATTTGGTCCCATTACCGCATGGATCTCGCCGCCTTTAATCTCTAGATTAACACCCTTTAATATCTCTTTACCTTCAATAGAAACATGAAGATCCTTAATTGTTAAAGTTGAACCTGCCATAGTATAACCTCCGTCTTAAATCCTGTGTGATTGTTTAGAAAGCATTTTTGTAATGGTTAAAAACCTACCATTCTCATTTTATTCTCATTCCAATCTTATAACAAATGAAATCTGTAAGCAACTAATAAAGAAATGTTTCTCCTATCTATATAGTGGTTGCTTTTTTTCCGAAAGAAATCATGAGCTGCTTCCGTTTAACCTCTTCAGAGTCTCCGATAGTTTCTCTATTATGCCGCTGATTCATTCTTTTAAAGCAGCAGAGAATGTAAAAAGACATCGCCAATTTAGAACGATGTCTTTTTTCTTCATTATTATTTAAAAATGAACTCTTCGCTGTAAATCATTAACAATTTGAGCACTTTTAACATAGTCTATTTCTCTTCGCTTCTCAACCTGTATTCGTTTTTCCAGCTTAAGGGCATATTCATTATAACCAATCCCGTGACATTGCTGCATCGCCTTTTCCATCTCGCTGGTCGCTTTTATTTCTAGCGGGTAAATAATGAATCATCCTTTCCTATTAAAAATACAATTACAATTATTATTTACCCTATCAAAAACTGATTAAACGGTTAAGGTTCAATCATTGGTTTCCATTTATTACAAATAACCTTTTACTGCTGTATTCCCTTAAGGTCTTGAATGGCTTCTTGAACAAGGGTCACTGCCTGGCTCATAGCTGTTCCCCCGCCAAACGCTGCAGTTACCCCAATTGCTTCCATGATGGCTTCCTCAGTAGCTCCATGATCCAGGCATCCCTTCACATGATAAAGAATGCAGTATTCATCTTGCGCGTACAGGCTGATCCCTAATGCAATCAGCTGTTTTTCTCTTTGAGACAGCACGCCCTCTTTAAAACACGCCTCCGTAAAGGCATTATAGTGCTGGGCGATTTCGGGCATTTTTTCCATGAACTCGCCTAGTCCAGCTTTATAGTCGTAAATGGCAGCTTCTGTAGCATTTCTCGGTTCAACAGTCATTCCAGTCACTCCTCACTAAATAGTATCTGGATTAGTATGAAACGCATATCAGTGTTCTATGCCATCTGTAAGATGTTTTATATGATAGAAACAAGCGAAGTTTATACTCCCAAACCATACATGGAAAAGGAATTGAGAAGTAAGCAAAGAATAACATAATAAACGATATTAATTCCTGGAGGGTTTACATTTTCATTAACTACTGTTATTTTGAATACTCTGCGCAGGTCCGCCCCTTTTACATATATACATTCTCTAGAATAAAAAACCCGTACCACTTTAACAGTGATACGGGACTTTCTTAACGTTTTTATTATTCTGATACAGGTACAACCGCGCCTTTGTATTCAGATTTAATGAAGTCCTGGATTTTTTCTGAGCGAAGAACCTCAACTAGAGTTTTGATTTCTTCACGGTTTTCGTCTCCAGCATTTACAGCAATAACATTGACATATGGAGATTCAGAGTCCTCAATTTCAATTGCGTCTTCCATCGGATTCAAGCCAGCGTCAATAGCATAGTTGCTGTTGATTAATACTGCATCGCCTTCATTTTTTTCATAAACCTGTGTTAATAATGCTGCTTCAATATCAGTTTTGAACTTTAGCTTTTTGCTGTTTTCTGTAATATCATCCACTGTTGCAGTAGTCTTGTCGATTCCCTCTTTTAGCTTGATTAATCCTTTTGCTTCAAGCATAGAAAGAGCACGTCCATGATCCGCAACGGAGCTGCTCATGATGATTTCAGCACCTTGTGGAAGGTTTTCAAGCTTTTTGTGTTTCTTTGAGTAAATACCAATTGGTTCTATATGAATTCCACCAGCATTTACAAAATCATATCCAAATTCTTTCTTTTGTGCTTCTAAGTAAGGAATGTGCTGGAAGTAGTTTGCATCAAGCTGTCCTTGATCTAAGTTCTTATTAGGCAAGATATAGTCCTGGAAAGGTACGATTTCCAATTCAATTCCCTTTTCTTCAAGAATAGGCTGTGCTTCTTCCAAAATAACTGCATGAGGAACATTTGATGCACCAACTACTAGCTTTTTTGTTTCTTCAGTTTTTTCTTTGTCTCCGTTATCTGCAGTGCTGCCATTGCCGCTTTCTTCTTTCTTTGTCCCGCAAGCAGCAAGTGCCAGTGCAAGAACTAACAATAAAATAAAGCCTGTTAACTTTTTCATAATCCCATCTCCTTCTAACGTTTATCTAATTTAGATGTTATTAAATCTCCAATAAATTGGATGATAAATACAATTAATAAAACAACAATTGTAGCAACAAGCGTCACATCGTTGCGGTTTCGCTGAAAACCTTCAAGGTAGGCAAGATTACCCAGTCCGCCGGCACCAATAACCCCAGCCATTGCTGTATACCCAACAAGCGCAATAGCGGTAACAGTTATTCCCGAAATAAGAGCAGGCATAGATTCTGGAAGAAGGACTTTCCAAATAATTGTACTCGTCTTAGCACCCATTGACCTAGCCGCTTCGATAACACCTTTGTCTATTTCTCTTAGTCCAATTTCTACCATCCGAGCATAAAATGGTGCAGAACCGATTATTAGTGCAGGCAATGCTGCATTCTCACCAATCATTGTCTGCATGATAAACATGGTAAATGGAATAAGCAGAACAATTAGGATAATAAAAGGGATGGAACGGAAAATATTGACAAACGCACTTACAATCACGTTGATGAATTTATTCTCCCAAACATTACCCTTGGACGTCAGGAACAGCAATAATCCCAGAACGATTCCAAGAATAAAAGTTACAGCAACTGAAATAGCAGTCATATATAATGTTTCATTTGTTGCTTCGAGTATTCTATCCCATTTAACATTGGGAAACATAGTTTCAACCATTTGAAATGACCTCCACCCCTACCTGCTGCTCTTGGATAAATTCTAGAGCGCGGGCAATTTCTTCGGCAGGCCCATCGATATGGATGAATAATGTTCCATAGCTGCCATCTCTTGTTTGAGAAATTTTCCCTTGGACAATATTGACATCTAATTTAAAACTGCGAATAAGCTTTGTAATTAACGGGTTCTCAGCACTCTCTCCAACAAATGTCAGCTGAATCACTTTGCCGTTAGGGTAACGGTCAAGAAGATGTTCAAGTGTTTCCTTCGTTTCTTCCGGCTCGGTTACCTGCTGCACAAACCGCTTTGTAATTGGCTGTTCGGGATTTTTAAATACATCAAGCACCGGTCCGATTTCCACTATTTTCCCCGCTTCCATTACAGCAACACGGTGGCAGATTTTTCGGATGACATGCATCTCATGCGTAATCAGCACAATTGTTAATCCTAGCCTTTTATTGATATCAACCAACAGCTCCAGAATGGAATCTGTAGTTTGGGGGTCAAGAGCCGAAGTTGCTTCATCACAAAGAAGGACTTTCGGATTGTTGGCAAGAGCCCTAGCAATTCCTACTCTCTGCTTCTGGCCTCCGCTAAGCTGAGAAGGATAGGCATCTTCTCTTCCTTCAAGACCTACCAGCTTAATCAGATCATCTACGCGCTTCCTTCTTTCTTCTTTCGTCACCCCTGTAATCTCAAGCGGAAAAGCGATGTTCTCCCGTACCGTTCTCGACCAAAGAAGGTTAAAATGCTGAAAAATCATGCTAATTTCGTGGCGCGCTTTTCTGAGGCCCGATCCTTTGATCTTGGAAACCTCGTTTCCAGCCACAACTACAGAACCGGATGATGGCGTTTCGAGCCCATTAAGCATCCGGATAAGTGTACTCTTCCCGGCACCGCTGTATCCAATAACTCCAAATATCTCGCCCTCATTAATGGTAAGGCTGATATCATCGACAGCTACAATCGGTTCCTTTGCTTTAAAACTCGATTTAAATACCTTGCTTACCTTTGAAAGTGTAATCAATGCTTTTCCCCCCTCTTCCCGTTATTTACTCTTATTTATACTGTTCCTCATATATCCTGAAATAGTAAAAGCCTTTCTGCACATGAGCAGAAAGGCTTTACGTTTCACCTTTCTCTCATCTTTCAGAGCCATTAAAGACTCTGTGTGAATTGGCACCTTTTCAAGGAAAAATCCTTGCCGGTTGCCGGGCTTCATCGGGCACATCCCTCCACCTCTCGTGATAAGAGCTATCTATTTTATTGTTAATCAAATATATTTTATTTTCAGGTACGAGTGTGATTTTATCACGGTGAAAAATAAGTGTCAACGGAAAAAATTTAAAAGCTATCCGCCAATATTTGTATCCGGGGAAGAGAGAAAATCTTAAAGCCAACCCAAATGACTGCCCTTTTTCATAAGGTTAAGAAGAGTATACTTTTTTTAAAAGAGTACAGATGGCTAGCTTCAGCCAGTAACCTTTTTCCACAGGAAAATAATGCCCCGACGTACAGGACAAGGAACGCTGCGGCAGCGATACATCGCACGAGCTTTGTGAAGGACGTGCTAATGCCGGCGTCGCTGCAGGACTAAGGCTGTAACACGAATTTAGTTGCAAAAATCGGTGGTCTTAGCCGTTCTTCCTCTGACCAGGGCGCTTACGTATTTCCTTTATGCTTAAACGGTTTTGGCTGCCCGTGAGGCTATACCTGTTGCCTTTTCAATTGCCTGTTCCAGATCATCGATAAGGTCATCAGCGTTTTCAATCCCTATGGATAATCGAACCAAATCTTCAGTAACACCAGACTTTTTCAAATCCTCCGGAAGCAGCTGCTGATGTGTTGTACTGGCAGGATGAATAATCAGGCTCTTTGCATCGCCTACATTGGCAACATGCGACCATAGGACAATGTTATTGATCAGTTTCGCTCCAGCTTCACGTCCTCCCTCAATGCCAAAAGTTAATACTGCACCCGCCCCCTTTGGAAGATATTTTTCAGCAAGTGCCTTTGCAGGATGGCTTTCATCCCCCGGGTAAGAAACCCATTTAACTGCAGGATGGTTTTTTAGGTAATCCAGAATAATCTTGGTATTGGAAATATGTTCTTTCATCCTAACATGCAGTGTTTCCAGTCCTAGTGTGAATTGAAACGCGCTGGCGGGACTCATAGCCGGGCCTAAATCCCTTAGCAGTTGTACCCGTGCTTTAGCTATAAAAGCTGCAGCTCCAAGCGCCTCACTGTAAACTAAGTTATTATAGCTTGGATCAGGCTCGGTGAATCCAGGGAATCTCGGAGAGTCCCAGTTGAACCTGCCTCCATCGATGATTATCCCGCCCATAGTGGTGCCGTTGCCAAGCAGCCATTTTGTCGCAGAATGGATGACTATATCCGCTCCATGTTCAATTGGGCGGCAAAGATATGGCGTGGCAAAGGTATTATCGATAATGAGAGGTATCCCTTCTTCATGAGCAATTTTTGCAACTTCTTCAATATCCAGCACATCCAGACTCGGATTGCCAATTGTTTCCCCAAAGATGGCCTTTGTTCTTGAAGTAATGGCATTTCGGAAGTTCTCCGGATCCTTTGGATCAACAAAATGAACCTTTATTCCGTATTTCGGCAAAGTATTGGCAAATAAGTTGTATGTACCCCCATACAACGTAGAAGATGATACAATTTCATCCCCTGCTCCAGCAATGTTTAGAACAGAAAGCATAATGGCTGCCATACCGCTCGAGACCGCTAATGCTCCGATTCCTCCTTCAAGCATTGCAGTCCTTTCCTCAAAAACTGTGACTGTAGGGTTGTGGATACGTGTATAAATGTAACCTTCTTCTTTTAAACCAAATAAATTAGCTGCATGATCGGTATCTTTAAAAAGATACGCATTACTTTGGTATATCGGAACCGCCCGTGCACCTGTAACTGGATCTGGACGGACTCCTCCATGAATGCTTAAAGTTTCAAAGCGGTAATTTTTACTTTCTGACATACTCCCATCTCCTAACTGATATTTTGTAAAAGCTGCAAGGAGAAAATACAACAAAAAACCTCTTCAAAGAAGAGGCTGGTTTATCTCTCCCTATCTTTCAGAGTTACACTCTGCTGGAATTAGCACCGTGTATGTTTATACCGGTTGCCGGGCTTCGTCGGGCCAGTCCCTCCGCCTCTCTTGATAAGTATTTATTAATCTTATTAACGGAAATATAACATGGCGCTGATAGCCCAGTCAATATATTTAATTGAATATTCAAAATTGATTGATTGCATAAGGCTTACAGAGGATAAATAACGATTCTAAAAGCAGGATTTCTCTGAATCTTCCTTCGACTTTAATGTCACCTCTTTTTATCATGGTCTGCAGTCTTGTTTTTCCATTCAGAATGGTACCGATGGCCTGAAGGCTCCCGTAAATGAAAACCTCTCTCCCAAAGTCACCTTCAAGACTGTTTCTCTCATTTTCATTCAGGGTAACGCTTCCTCGTTCTTCTCCGGATATAAAATGCAGCCGAATATTCTTTTGCTGCATAAGAGATTTCAAATGTTTTCTGTCTTTAATATTGTTAATAAGGACTGCCAATAGCTCTTCTATGAAAATCCCCCATTTCATAATATCTTTAGTAAATATTTTCCACAGCAGCAAGCAAAAACCCTTTCCTAAACTATCGACATTTAATGGGATAAAGAGACAATTTGAAAGAAATGATTGTCATATTTCCCGGAAAATATGTTTCCTGTCAAAATTTGTTATGTAGAGTTGCGTCAGTTAGGCACACGGGGGGGGGGAAAATTGGATTTCCCCATAAAAAAACTACACCCCAAACTGTTAGATGGTATCTAACAATTGGGGTGCAGTTCATTAAGACAATGATTTCCTATTAGGAATTGTTTTAGGGGATAATACGGGGTTTATGATAGCCAGCGTTTTTTATGAGATACCCTTTAATTCGTCAAATAAGTATGGGACGGACTGAAACGCATAGATTTTCTTTTCCAGCTGCCCATTTTTAAAAATTAATAAACATGGCACACTTTCTATTTCATATTGAGAGGCAATATGCTTCATATAATTAAGGTTCATTTTCCCGCATCTGATTCCAGGCTGTGCCTCCAGAGTTACCGAAAGCATCTTGGTGGCAACCTGGCAGGTACCGCACATAGGAGTATATAAAAACAAACAGAACGACTGTTTCCACTGAATTGAAAGGTTTAATTCTTCCTCTTCCCATTCCTTCATATGTGTTAATTCATCCTTTGTTCTAAATATTCTGCATATACATCAATATTCGCTGTCAGCAGTACTGTTGCGATATGATATTTTGGAGCAGTAGCCACTTCACGGTACATCTTATCGATAAAAAGGTGGACCGCGTCAGGCATTTCCCTTTTTAATTGTTTTCTCAGCTTTTCCCCGGATTCGTCTGCATCTACCAGAATAAATACATCCTTGTTATAAAGTTCTTCCACAAGCTCGTCCAGGCGCGTTAAAGAAATTGTTCCATTAGTACAGATTATTTCGACATCTTCTTTCACTACACTTTTTACCTTGCGCTTATCCGAAGATCCTTCGACAATGATTACCTTTTCAGAATAAACACTTTCCATAGCCTTATCCTCCTGACAAGAAAAAACGGATGGTGAGCAGTGCCATAAGGGCGGCAAATTAGCTGGGACCCGCTGCGTAAAGGGTACACTGAAGAACCCCTAACGGCCAAATGAAATTCAAAGCCATCGCTTTACAACACCAGCTTGACGG
Organism: Bacillus sp. M6-12; assembly: GCF_002860285.1. Lineage (GTDB taxonomy): Bacteria > Bacillota > Bacilli > Bacillales > DSM-1321 > Peribacillus. The sequence continues at coordinate 429,946 of NZ_PGVF01000006.1, read as the reverse complement.
TGACACATTTACCCCAGATAATATAAGAATTCTGGAGTGCCTTAATCTTTATTCTGCTTTATTCAAATTGAAAAATTAGAACATTATCTTTACTAATCCGTCAAAAAAAGGAAAGGCCAAATGCCTCTCCCCCTAACAATTAGTCTTCTTTTGTCATCTCTTCGTATTGCTCCGCTGTCATCAGGTTGTCCAGTTCACTAGTATCAGAAGGTTCAATAACAATCATCCAAGCCTTTTCATAAGGAGACTCGTTTACGAATTCAGGATTATCATTCAAATCTTCATTCACTTCAATTACTTTTCCGCTGATTGGCGCATAAAGCTCAGAAACAGTTTTTACAGATTCAACGCTGCCAAATGGCTCATCGGCAGTTACTGTATCTCCAACTTCAGGAAGCTCAACGAAAACGATATCTCCTAGCTCTGATTGTGCAAAATGTGTAATCCCCACGCGGAAGTTTTCCCCCTCGGTTTTTACCCATTCGTGCTCTTCTGAGTAGCGAAGCTCTTTAGGTGTACTCATTACAATCCCTCCAAATTCATAATAATAGATCTATTTTAGTATAATAGATTTTTTGTTTTTTTAAAGCTGAGCGCTTCGAAATTTGCTGTTTTTTGCATCTACAGCCATTTTTCGGTAAATTCTTCTTCCTTAAACCCGACTGAAACCGAAGATCCATCGGTAACAATTGGCCTTTTTATCAGCATTCCATCACTTGAAAGGATATCGAGAAGTTCACCAATTGACGCTTCCTTTATCCTATCCTTTATTCCCAGTTCCCTATACTTCTGGCCACTGGTATTAAAAAACGTTTTTATGTCTAACCCGCTCTTTTTATAAAGTTCTTCAATTTGCTGTCTGGAAGGCGGATTTTCAGCGATATGTATGGCCTCATACTGAATATTATGGCTATCAAGCCATTTTTTTGCATTACGGCAGGTTCCGCATTTCGGATACCAATAAAACGTTACAGTCATAATTTCACCACCTATCGTTAGCATAACCGTTCTGTTTCCTGAATACAAAAAATATGCTGTGGATTTCCCATAATATGCTCCGAATGGACAATAGGAAAACGAGAATATCCAGCTGGATATTCCCGTCATAATGAATTGTATGGCAAAAAGGCTTTATCTGTCAGGCTGCAGACTTATAATCCTTTTATAAAACAAACCTTTCAGCTTCAACTAGCTTCTCAGCTGCTTCACGCTTTTTGCCGATTACATTGATCGGTGTATGTCTAGTAAATTTGCGCAGTGCGGAAAGCATCATTCGAAGAGTGTCTCCGCTTTCAACAGCCAATAGGGTTTCTTTTGCATGCTGTTCAATTAAGTTGAACGCTTCCTGGCAGAAAATTTCAGTATAAAGCAGTTTTTGCTGATTCTTTTCGAGGCCAGATTTCGCAATTGCTTTTTCTGTGCGCAATACGGCTGATTCCATTGCATAAGCCAGGGACACGATATCAGCTATATTTACAAGCACCTCTTGCTCCTTTTCAAGCGCTTTACCGAATTTCTGAACTGCCAATCCTGCTGAAAGCAAGCCGATTTTTTTGGCATTTTTCACTAAATGCTTTTGAGCTGCAAGCGGCTCGTCGCCTGGTTCTTCAGGCATCATCATCATCAATTCTTCCTGTAAAGCCTGAGCTTTTTGGAATAACGGCAGCTCGCCCTTCATTGCTTTACGGATGAAGGTGCCTGGCACTAATAGACGATTAATTTCATTTGTCCCTTCAAAAATACGGTTAATTCTTGAATCGCGGTACGCTCTCTCAATTTCATACTCTGCCATAAATCCATAGCCGCCATGGAGCTGTACGCCCTCATCGACTACATAATCCAGCACTTCAGACGCGAAGAACTTGTTTAAAGAACACTCGATAGCATATTCTGCAACGGACGCTGCTACCTTTTTACGGTCTTTTGCTTCTTCAATCGTCAGTTTGCCCATGTGGTCCTCGAATAGACCTACAGTACGGTAAACTGAGCTTTCTGCTGCGTAGATTTTAGAAGCCATTGTAGCCAGCTTTTCTCTTGTCAGGTTAAAAGAAGAAATCGGCGTCTTAAACTGCTGGCGCTGGTTCGTGTAGGCAGCAGCGATTTGGAATGCACGTTTTGATCCGCCTACAGCTCCCACTCCAAGCTTGTAGCGGCCAATATTAAGGATGTTAAACGCAATAACATGACCTTTTCCGGCTTCGCCAAGCAAGTTTTCTTTTGGTACCATAGCATCCTCAAGAATTAATGTACGGGTAGAAGAACTCTTGATACCCATTTTCTTTTCTTCAGGCCCGACTGATACGCCTGAGTATTCGCGCTCCACGATAAAGGCTGAAAAATGTTCACCATCAATTTTTGCATATACGACGAAAACGTCAGCGAAACCGGCATTGGTGATCCATTGCTTTTCACCATTCAATACAAAGTGAGTTCCCTCAGCATTCAATTTAGCTGTAGTTTTTGCCCCTAAAGCGTCAGAGCCGGACCCTGGTTCAGTCAATGCGTACGCCGCAATTTTTTCGCCGGTGGCCAAAAGAGGAAGATATTTGTGCTTTTGTTCTTCGTTGCCGAACAGGACAATTGGAAGTGAACCAATACCAACATGGGCTCCATGAGTGATGGAGAATCCCCCTGCCTGGGACATTTTTTCTGAAATCAAAGCTGAACTGATCTTATCAAGACCCAGGCCGCCATATTCCTCAGGTACATCAGCTCCAAGCAGACCAAGTTCTCCGGCTTCTTTCAGCAATCTTACTGAATGCTCAAATTCATGGTTCTCAAGCTTTTCTACAACAGGGAGAACTTCATTTGTAACGAAGTCATCTGCTGTTTTGGCGATCATCTTTTGTTCGTCTGAATAGTCCTCCGGTGTAAATACGTTTTCATATGCAACATCTTCAATTAGGAAGCTGCCGCCTTTAATAATGCTCTCTGTTTGATTAGACATCCTTTTTTCCTCCTTAAAAATGGGGTTATATACTTTGAATCTTAAAAAAGTCTAAATAACTCTATTTTATTAAGCTAAAAGTTCAAATACTCCTGCAGCGCCCATGCCGCCACCGATACACATTGTCACAATACCAAATTGGGTATTTCTGCGCTTCATTTCGTGCAGCAGGGAAAGTGTCAGTTTCGCCCCTGTACACCCAAGAGGATGGCCAAGTGCAATTGCCCCTCCGTTCACATTGACGATTTCCTCATCCAGTCCAAGTTCCCTGATAATTTGGATTGATTGAGAAGCAAAAGCTTCATTTAATTCAAACAAACCTATATCGGACAGTTCTAGACCTGCCAGCTTTAATGCCTTAGGAATAGCAGCCACCGGTCCTACTCCCATAATTTCCGGCGGCACTCCGGCTACCGCAAAGGAGCGGAATTTGCCCATTGGCTTTAAACCAAGAGAGGATGCTTTTTCACTGTCCATAACCATTACTGCTGCTGCTCCATCGCTTGTTTGTGAAGCGTTTCCTGCTGTAACTGAGCCTGTTACGGAAAATGCTGGTCTTAACTTCCCAAGAACCTCAGTGGTAGTGCCTTCACGGACACCCTCGTCCTGTGAAAATTGGAAGGACTTTTCCTTTAGTTTGTTGTCCGCACCAACTGAACGAATTGTTACATCAACCGGAACGATTTCATCCGCGAATCTTCCTTCTGCAATGGCTTTTGCCGCTTTTAGATGGCTTCGGACTGCGAACGCATCCTGATCTTCACGGGAAATGCCATATTTCTTTGCAACCTCTTCTGCAGTATGGCCCATGCCCATGTAGTATTCAGGAGCCGTTTCTGCAAGCTTTGCATTCGGGCGGGTAACATGGCCCATCATTGGCACAAGGCTCATTGACTCAGCTCCGCCAGCAATGATTGTGTCGCTCTGTCCAAGCATAATCCGTTCTGCTCCATAGGCTATGCTTTGAAGGCCGCTTGAACAGTAGCGGTTTATAGTAATGGCTGGAACTGTGTGAGGAAGTCCTGCCAGTGCGCCGATATTTCTCGCCATGTTCAGTCCTTGCTCAGCTTCCGGCATTGCGCAGCCAATTATTAAATCATCGATATTGCCCTCATAATTTCCCGCACGCTTTAATGTCTCTTTTACAACAAGAGCTCCTAAATCATCCGGCCTTACAGTGGCAAGAGAACCTTTTTTCGCTTTACCTACAGGAGTCCTGGCCCCTGCAACAATTACCGCTTCTCTCATGAGGATCCCCCTTAATTTGAAATGCGCAAGCGCCCTAGCAGACGAAGAACGGCTAAGTTCGCCACGTCCTGTGGCAACGCCGTCCTGACCCACATCCTGTTGGCCCCCGACAAGAATAAGACAAACGCTAAGAAGGCGCTTTTTGCCTTCAGAAGTGATTGGCTTATGACCAAGGTTGTAACGGCACTTGGTTACAACACTCAAGGCCGACTTAAACCGCCACGTCCTGTGGCGACGTCGGCACTAGCACGTCGTGTGCGTCGGGGCTGGGCGCTGGAGCTAGACATCTTAAACTAGCCCCGTGCAAATTTTTATTATTTAGCCTGTTATTATTGATATAAATTTAGTTGCGAAGGGGCTTGCCCTTCAACAGCATGTGCTGCATTCTTTGCTGCGATTTGGGAAGTGCAATCAGGCTTAAGAAAGCTTCACGCTCTAAATCAAGCAAGTACTGCTCATCGACTTCGGTGCCGTATGGAACCTTACCGCCTGCGATTACATAAGCGAGCTTCTTGGCAATTTGCATATCATGGTCAGAAATGAAACCCGATAGCCTCATAGCTTCTGCTCCCAGAAGCAAAGCTGCGTAGCCCGATTCACCGACAACCGGAACTTTTTGGCGAATTGGAGCAGTATAACCGCTTTCATACAAAGCAAGAACAGCTTGCTTTGCATCGTAAAGCAAATGATCCCCATTAACGCTGATGCCATCTGCGAAGTTAAGGAAATTGTTTTCCCGGGCTTCTGCAGCTGAAGTGGAGACCTTTGCCATTGCAATTGATTCAAAAACTTTATTCGCTACTTTTTGAAGGTCAAATTCCACACCCTTTGGCATGCTGTTCAAGTGCTTGATGTATAATTCTTTATTTCCGCCGCCACCTGGAATGAGGCCAACGCCGACTTCAACAAGTCCCATATATGTTTCAGAAGATGCTTGGATATGTGCAGCAGGCAGGCAGACTTCCGCACCTCCGCCAAGCGCCATTCCAAATGGAGCAGCTACTACCGGCTTAGTGCTATATTTGATCTTCATCATGGCTTGCTGGAAATGGCGGACAACCATATCTAGTTCAAAAATATTATCATCCTGCGCTTCCATTAGCATCATCGCCAGGTTTGCGCCTACGCAGAAGTTTTTGCCCTGATTTCCGATAACCAGACCTTTATAATGCTTTTCAACTTCATCTATAGCGAAATTGATCATTTGAACGATATCTAAACCAATGGCATTGCTTTGAGAATGGAATTCCAATAAAGCAACTCCATCACCTATGTCAATCAGGCTGGCGCCAGTGTTCTTTTTGATAACGCCTTTTTGTTTTTTGATTGCTTTCAGATTGATAACCTTTGGATTCTCAACCAATTCTTTATATTCACCGTTTGAATAATATAGAACTTTTCCGTCTTCTTCTTTGTAGAAGGAGGTGTTTCCGTTTGCAAGCATTTGCTTGATCCATTCAGGCACCTGCAGTCCTTGTTCTCCCATCCTGAGTACTGATTTTTCAAGGCCGATTGCATCCCATGTCTCAAAAGGACCCTGAGACCATCCGAAACCCCATTTCATTGCCTGGTCAATCGCGACGATATCATCAGCAATTTTGCCTAGCAGATCTGCTGAATACACCATTACAGGGCTGAAAATATTCCACAGCAGTTCTCCGGCCCGGTCATTGCTATATACAAGCGCTTTCATTTTATTGGCTAAGCCTTTTTCCTGTTTGCTTAACTCAATCGAAGCCGCTTTTAATTTTTTTCTTTCTTCATATTCAAGAGTCTGTGGATTCAATTCAAGAATCTCTTTACCTTTTTTCAAGAAAAAGCCTTGACCGGATTTGCTTCCAAGCCATCCATTTTCAATCATCTTTTTCAAAAACTCTGGAATTTCAAATACTTCTTTTTCCGCACCTTCCACTTGGTCATATACGTTCTTAGCTACATGGGCGAATGTATCAAGACCTACAACATCCAAAGTGCGGAAGGTTGCACTTTTGGCACGGCCGATAAGCGGCCCTGTTACTGAGTCGACTTCACCAACACTGTAGCCGCCCTTCAGCATTTCTCTCACAGTAACCAGCAGACCATAGGTTCCGATCCGGTTTGCAATGAAGTTTGGCGTATCCTTTGCTTCAACTACACCTTTACCAAGGACATCTTCCCCAAAAAGCTTCATGAAAGAAAACACTTGAGGATCAGTTTCCTTAGTCGGTATGACCTCAAGAAGTTTTAAATACCGAGGAGGGTTAAAGAAATGAGTGCCAAGGAAATTTTTTCTGAAATCCTCAGATCGCCCCTCTGCCATTGCTTCTATAGAGATTCCGGATGTATTAGAAGAAATGATGCTTCCTTGCTTTCGGTATTTGTCCACCTGTTCAAAGACCGTTTTCTTAACTGCAAGATTTTCAACAACCACTTCAATTACCCAATCGACTTCGCTAAGGCGATTCATATCATCCTCAAAGTTCCCTGCTTCAATCAATGCGAGGTTTTTCTTTGAAGTCAATGGGGCCGGCTTTTGTTTTAAAAGCTTTTGTATAGCTCCCTGGCTGATTCGGTTTCTAACCGATTTATCCTCAAGAGACAATCCTCTTTTCTTTTCATCCTCAGACAATTCCCGAGGCACTATATCTAATAACAATGTAGGTATGCCGATGTTCGCAAGGTGTGCAGCAATTCCTGATCCCATAACCCCTGAACCTAAAACAGCAGCCCTTTGAATTTGTCGCACCAAGTTCATATCCCCCTGACATAATAGTTGAATGAACACTCATTCATTTTATTTTCAAAAAAATTTCAAACATTTCCCGATATATTAACTATAAAAGAAGTTGGAAAATTCCGCAATCATTAATATCCTGTTTTTTAAACTTTTTTTGATTATCCAGGGAAACATAAACATGGGGAGGTGAACTGATGGCTAGATTAAAAAAGAATCCTTCAACGGCAGGCGTCAGCGCTGCGAGTGTAAAAGGAAATGCAGGTCCAACTGTGGAGCGTGAAGGGCCGAAAAAAAGGAACAGCCAGAATAACCAGTTTAAAAAATAAGCTTCGTTCACTATAAAGACCCGTATACAGTTAAAAACTGATACGGGCCTCCTTAATTTCCAATGAATTAACAAGAGAAATATTTTTACTTAAACATCCCCTTAAGGACGAATGCCACGTTTGCCGGCCTTTCAGCCAGACGGCGCATAAAGTAACCATACCAATCGGTTCCGTATGGTACATAGACTCGCATTTTATAGCCTTCCTTGACCAATTCCAGCTGTCTTTCTGTCCGGATTCCATAAAGCATCTGAAACTCAAATTGGTCATTAGGAATATTGTGTTCTTTAACCAGCTGCTTTGTATATTCAATCATTGCATCATCATGTGTTGCTACTGCTGTGTAATTTCCATTCTGCAGATGCATTTTAATAATAGTTTTAAAATTCTCGTCAACATCCTTTTTTTCCGGGAAGGCCACTTCAGGAGATTCTTTATAGGCTCCCTTTACTAGCCTTAAATTTGGATGGTATTCGTTAAGATCAGTAATATCCTGTACCGTCCTGTATAGATAAGCCTGAATTACAGTTCCCACATTATCATATTCTGATTTCAGCCTCTTAAAAATATCGATGCTTTTCTGGCACCTTGAGAAATCTTCCATATCAATAGTGACAAATACATTATTTCTTTTCGCTGCTTCCAGGATACGGCGCATATTCCTCATAACAACTTCATCGGAAATATCAAGACCCATTGAGGTCATTTTCAATGACAGCTGAGAATTTAGGTTTTGCCTGCCAATTGCTTCAATGGCCTGGATTGAATTGTCAGCCATTTCATTGGCTTCGTGTTCGTTATCAACAAATTCCCCTAAATAGTCAATTGTCACTGCAAGGCCCTGCTGATTCAGATTTTGTATCACTGCGGCTGCCTTATCAATGGTTTCTCCTGCTACAAATCTGGCTGCGCCAAACTTAAGGCCATATTTTCTGGCCATTTTTGTTAAGCTTTTATTCTTAGAAAGGAAGAGAAAAAAGTCTCTCATTGCCTGCTCCATAAACTGCCCCCTGAAAACGCTTTATTATTTTACTATACAAAAAATTCGAAAATTCGACAGCTATATTTTAGCATTTTTCTTTTTATTTGAATATGAAAAAATGAAAAAGACCCATCAATAACAGGTCTTGTTTACATTATTACTAGTGATTTTCTATTTGTAATTAACTTTTTAGGATCCGTCGTCCTTTTCCATAAGGTATACACAGCGGAGTTCCAAACAAAGGATCCACTGTCACTTCACAATCCATGCTAAAAACCTTTTTCACTAGACTGCAGTTGATCACATGCTCAGGCTTTCCCTGTGCATAAATTGTCTGGTCTTTTATCGCTACAATATTATGGGCATACCGGCAGGCCAGGTTCAGATCATGAAGAACCATAACAATCGTTCTTTGCTCCTTCTCATTCAGTTCAAAAAGCAAATCAAGGATTTCAATCTGATGAGTCATATCCAAATAAGTAGTCGGTTCATCTAATAAAAGAATTTCCGTGTCCTGGGCAAGGGTCATCGCGATCCACGCACGCTGCCTTTGACCTCCAGACAATGAATCCACAGTCCTTTCTTTTAAATCTTCAAGCCCAGTTGCCTGTAAAGCATCTCTTACCTTTTTCTCGTCTTCCATCGACCATTGTTTCAGCCATGACTGATACGGGTATCGCCCCTGCTTTACCAGCTGAAGCACTGTAAGGCCTTCCGGAGCCGCCGGGGATTGCGGCAATATCGCCATTTTTTGAGCTACATCTTTTGTAGAAAGCCTGGCAATCTCTTGACCTTCCAGTAAAACTGCCCCTGAGCTGGGCTTAAGAAGTCTGGCAATGGAACGCAAAAGAGTGGATTTTCCGCAGCCATTTCCGCCGATAAAGACAGTAATTTCTCCTTTTGGAATTTCAATATTAAGTTCTTTAATAATTACGGCATCACCGTATGATAGCGTCAGTTTATTTGTCTCAATCGCATGCCCCATCTTGTCCTCTCCTTTTCCAGCTGTTTCAGACTTTCTATGAGTTTCTAGTTTTGAATAACAAGTAGATAAAATATGGTGCACCGATACTCGCTGTAAACACACCGGCAGGTATTTCTAATGGAGAAAATACTATTCTGCCTGCCAAATCGGCTAACATCACTATAATTCCGCCGATTAATGCTGAAACAGGCAATAATGCTCCAAAAGCAGATCCAACCATCCGTCTTGCTATGTGGGGTGCCATCAGTCCTACAAAACCGATTCCCCCGGCAAATGCAACGGATCCGGCAATCAGCCCTGTACTGAGCATTATTAATATGAACCTCTGTTGCTGCACCTTTCCTCCTAGCCCAGTCGCAACCTCATCACCAAGTTCCTGAACATTGACATTACGTGAGTATATGAAAGCGAATGCTGTGAGTACAAGAATCCAAGGAACTATAACCGCTACATTATTCCACGAAGCACCATAAACAGTTCCTGTAATCCACATGTTTGCCTGGCTGGTTTGGTAAATAGGCCCCAAGATCATCATTAATGTAGTCAATGCCTTGGTCAAACCCATCATCCCAATTCCTATAAGAACAAGGCGGACCGGTGAAACCCCTTTGTTCCACGCGAACACATAAATAAGAACCGAAATAATTGTTGCCCCTATAAAAGCTGCAACAGGCAACCATTTAATACTCACTGTTAAGACATGATTGCTATCACTAAAAATGGCTAAAAACCCGACAACCGCAACTGCCGCACCACCAGTTATCCCCAAGATATCTGGAGAAGCAAGCGGATTCCGGATCATTCCCTGCAGTAATCCCCCGGCCACAGACAATCCTATTCCAGCCATGGCAGCAACGAGGATTCTGGGCAAACGGAATGAATGGATAACAAGGCGATCCATTTCTGATCCTCCGCCAAAAAATACCTGAAGAACCGCTAAGGGGCTTAGCTTCATCTCTCCCATTCCTGTGCTGATAAGAAATACTGCCATTGCACCGGCCAGTAATGCCAAGAAAATAAATAATGCCTTTTTATCAATTAGAAAGGAGATGTTTCCTTTAAATGCCCTAAAAATTTTATATTGGCCCATTATCCGTTGAACCCCTTTCTTGCGATGTAAATAAAGAAAGGGGTTCCAATTATCGCTGTCATTACTCCCACTGGAACTTCCTGAGGCATTAGAACGTACCGGGAAACAATATCTGCGATAAGAAGCAATACTGCTCCAATTATTCCGGAAAAAGGTAGAACCCAGCGATGGTCTATGCCTACAATAAAGCGGGTAAGATGCGGTACTACTATTCCAATAAAACCGATAGGGCCTGCTACGGCAACTGCTCCGCCTGAAAGAACGATAACAATTAGCCCTATCATTAATTTTAAAATGCCAGTATTTATTCCGAGCCCCTTCGCAACATCTTCTCCCATAGATAGAATATTAAGCTTTGCAGATATCATAAAAGCCCCCGCCCAGCCAACCGCCAAATAAGGAAGGACAACCGTTAAATTCTCCAGCTTTCGGCCTGAAACTGAACCAGCCAGCCAAAATAACACCTGCTCCAGAGCAGCGTCATTAAGAACTAGAAGTCCTTGGGTAAATGAGGCGAAAAAGGCTGTCATAGCTGCTCCCGCAAGAGTAAGCTTCATGGGGGTCAGCCCTTCTCTCCCGTAAGATCCAATAAAATAAACACTTATTGCGGCCACAGCAGCTCCGGCGAAAGATATCCAAGTAAATATTGACAGATTCGCAACACTGAAAATCGTCACAGCAATAACCACAGCCAGACCAGCTCCGGCATTTATCCCAATAATATCAGGTGAAGCCAGCGGATTTTTTGTCAGAGTCTGCATCAACACTCCTGAAACGCCTAAACTAGCCCCTACCGCAGCAGCAATCAACGACCGGGGCAATCTTACATCTTGAATGATAATATGCTCATTTGAACCATTGAAATCAGTAAACGCATCAATTGCCATTCCCCATGTGGTATCTGTATATCCGTAAACAATACTGCCGCACATTAACAACAGTAAAATAATGAAAGCAAAAAGGAGTCCATTCCATCTCTGTCCTGTATATTTTAAAAGCATATTTTAATTAATCCTTCCACCCATATAATTAAATGATCTTTTTCAGTTTTCAGTCTAGGGTACGGCGGAATTTATGTCAATGACTTTGAAATTCATTTTCAATTAGAGTCAATAAATATTCATAATTTTAAATGAATATGAAAATCATTATCAATTATTTGTTGACATTGCTCTATTGGCATTTTAAGATAAAAAATATCAATGAAAATGATTATCATTTAGGAGGATCCATAGTATGAAAGGTTTAAAACAGATTTTTGGTATTATCTCTTTGTTCGCGATTTTCCTGCTTGCAGCCTGCGGCAACACTTCAGAAAAGCCCGCGGCTACAAAAGAAGCAGCTAAAAAAACGGAAGATACCAGTTATAGTGTAGAGCACGCAATGGGAACTGCCACTTTGAAAAAGAAGCCTGAGAAAGTTGTCGTTCTCACAAACGAAGGCACAGAGGCATTGCTCGCTATGGGAGTGAAACCGGTCGGAGCTGTTCAATCCTGGCTTGGCGATCCTTGGTATGACCATATAAAAGAGGATATGGATGGGGTCGAAGTTGTTGGTGTTGAGGGTGAAGTAAATCTGGAGAAGATTGCCTCATTAAAACCAGATTTAATTATTGGTAATAAATTAAGGCAAGAAGCTGTTTACGAACAATTAAATACGATTGCCCCTACAGTTTTTTCAGAAACCTTAAGAGGAGATTGGAAAGAGAACTTTACATTATACTCTAAGGCTCTTAACCTCGAAGATGAGGGAACTAAAGTGTTAAGCGACTTTGATGCACATGTAGAAGAAGTGAAACAAAAACTGGGCGATAAGGTTAATCAAGAAGTGTCAATTGTCCGGTTTATGGCTGGCAAAACTAGAATTTACTATACTGATTCTTTCTCCGGCATTATTTTTAACCAGCTTGGATTTAAACGTGTTAAAGAGCAGGAGGAGTTGTTTACTCCAGACAATAAACTTGGTAAATTAGCTATTGATGTTGGAAAAGAAGTAACACCTAAAATGGATGGAGATGTCCTTTTCTACTTCACATATGCTCCACAAGGAGATAAAGAAGCCTTAAATACAGCAAAAGAATGGACCAATGATCCGCTATGGAAAAATTTAAATGTTGTGAAAAATGGTAATGCCTATGAGGTAAGTGATGCGACATGGAACACTGCTGGCGGAGTTATCGCAGCAAACCTTATGCTGGATGATTTAGAAAAAATCATGGTGAAATAAGAAAAGCGCCCCGGTAAAAGGAACGTAGAGACCAGCACACCCTCAAAAAGCTAACGCTTTGTTTCGTGCGATGTATCTCTGTCGCAGCATTCCTTGTCTTGTGTGTCGAGGCGGGGCTATGGAGCTAGGTATCTTACTGGTTAAAAAATATACTCACAGTAAATATAAGAAACCCGGCCAGAACCACTGGCCGGGTTATTTTGTATCCTTTTTAGTGTTGCCCATTATCAACAGGCACTCACCTTATTAACTTTGTGCTTCAAACGTTTTGCAATCCGTTTCTTCTATCGTAGACGCCTGTTTCCCTTTATGGCTTACCACATAAATGGAATCAGCGCTGCATTTGTTTCCGGAAGCCCAATACGTGCAGTTATTTACTTCACAAAGAACATCTTTAGCCATGTTTCCACCCCCTGCTACTATTTTTAGCATTGCCTGAGGAAAGATACTGCCTTTCCGGCTAAAAGGGCTTTTTGCAGTCAAATAGTTATTTCCATTTTGTATTGGCTGACTTTTTATTTCGAAACACACAGTTACCTGTTGGACAATTTGAACAGAAGTCCGTGCTGTTCTTAAGCTTATGGTATAAGCAGCATGTTTTCCGGATCCGGACTGATTGTTCATTCCCAACTGAGGTGTAATACTTTTTAAGCGGGTTTTCGCTTTCACCAAATACCCATCCGGGAGCTTCGTTAATCAAATAATGGAAATCCTCTTCAGCCCGGCTAATCGCTTCTAGTTCTAATTTTTCTCCTATTTTCTTTTCATATAGCCAAAATACATAAACCGCTGTATTTTCCCACAAAATAGCCTTGGGAACTCTTGTTGCAGCCGAAAGAGAATCCCAAATTTTTGTAATATTTCCAGAAAAAAGGGAGGTAAGGACTCTTTCTCTCCATTCGAAACGATTTTGGTTAGGCATGCTTACTCTTAGGTCCGATAAACGGAGATCGGGTACCCACTGATCACATAAAAAATCTGCTTCAATATAGGTATTCTCTATTGATAAATCCATCCCTTTCGAAAAGACAGACATTGCATATAAACATGGTGCTGCCGTTAAGAAACTGTACCTTTTGGAAAATTGAGAAGCCGTAACAATTGCAGAAGGAGAATCGAAAACTTCTTCTATATCCTTTATATAAGCAAGGCATTTTTCACTATTTGATAATGCCGCTGCGTTTATTGAACCTTTATGATTTGATGATTCTCGTGTGGTAAAACGAAAATTCCTTGTTAGATGACCGATTTCAGAAATTTCCAATGCGGGCTTCATCTGTTTAACTCCCTCCATTGGCTGATGAGTTATGCTCATTTGATTTACATACAATTGTAAATGATTTTCATTATCAATTCAATCAAAAAAAGCATCATCCGGAAATATAAAACACACAAGTTCCCTTATAATGCTTTTACTTATAATCCATAGAATAAGGATAAACTGGCGCCTTTTTTATCCCTTTTGCATCAATTCTGAACGGTCCATCCTTCCCTTCTTTACCTCATATAGCATATCATCCGCCAGCTGGAGCAGATCTTTTGCTTCCTCCTGAAGATTTGGAACTGCAGCAGATATTCCATGACTAGCAGTTAATAATGGAGACTTGGGGGACTTTTCATGTACGATGCCAAGCTGTTCAATTCTACTCTTTAATTTTTCCGCTATTTCTTTTCCCTCTGTATAACCTGTACGGGGGAGTATGACTACAAATTCTTCCCCGCCAAAACGGAAAACCATACCCGGATACGATAGAGCCGCTTCAAGGGTGCGGGCCACTAGTTTTATACAATCATCCCCCGCTAGATGGCCATACGTATCGTTGTATGATTTGAAATAATCCAGATCGAGTATCATAACAGTTAAAGGCAGGTTTTCCTCCGCCATTTCGTTCCAGACCTCTTCATAATAAGCATCAAAAAATCTCCTATTAGGAATACCTGTTAATCCATCTGTATAGGAAAGCTGTTTTAACTTCTCATTTCTTTTCTGAAGTAAGCAAACATTTCGATATGCCAAAATGAGTATTACGATTAAACCTATATGTATGGCTGTATAGAAAAGACTTTGCGGGATACCATTCACTCCAAGTAGTAATCCTGCAATATCTATTACTAGAACTCCGGCAATCAGAACGATTAATATGTACAAGTATTTGGCACTTTTTTTCTCTTTTGACTTTTTCACAGATAGCCCTCCATAACTCCTAACCCATTCCTCTTACTTATAAATACCCAGTTAAGACCTGTAGAAACCTTGTAATAGGACTTTCTTCTCATCCATTGTGATTTTTGAATTAAAAAAACAGGTGCCTTGGACAAAGAAAGCACCTGTTTTACAAAATCATTTTTATTTAAGTATCAGTAGAGAACATATACTTTTTATAATGGTAACGGATACTGAAAATCAGCCCGATCCCCAGCATATTGCCCAAAAGCGAGCTGCCGCCATAACTGATAAATGGAAGCGGTATTCCTGTAATGGGAAGAACACCAATGGTCATCCCAACATTTTGGAAGACGTGGAAAGTAATCATACTGATGACGCCAACGCATAAATACGTATAAAAATCATTCTTCGTTTCCATACCAATTTTGGTAATATGGTAAATCAGAAGGAAAAACATTGAAATGACTATACTTGAACCAATAAATCCAAATTCTTCCCCAATGATACTAAAAATAAAATCCGTCTGACTTTCTGGCAAATAAACTTCCCGGGACCCAACTCCCTTTCCCATTGTTTGTCCCGAACCAATTGCCAGAAGCGACCTGGTTAACTGATATCCAGTTGAACCGGCGTTATTGTAAGGATCAAGCCAGGAGTAGATACGGTCAAATTTATATTGTTCGACACCAAGGTACTTCTCAAGCAATTCGGGCTGCCAAAGAACAAAATAAAAAATAACTGAAACTAAGGAAACTCCAAAAGCAAAGATAGGGAAGAGTATTTTCCATGATATCCCTGAAATAAAGATCATTCCGAGCATAATTGATATCAATACAAGTGATGTCCCTAAATCAGGCTGTTTCATAACTAGCCCAATTGGAAGCAATGTAATTAACCCAATCTTAGCCAGAAGCCATAAATCGGTTTGCAGAGTTTTTATCCGATTGTTCTGATTATGGGCTGAAACCGCATTGGCCAATGCCAAAATGAGAAAAATCTTCATAAACTCTGAGGGCTGAAGTGAACCAATCAGCGGTACTCTAAACCAGCTCCGGGCTCCGTTAATTTTTGGAACAATGCTTTCCGGTGCAGCAATTAATATAACCAGAAGTATTATTCCGAATCCATAAGCATACCAGGATAATTTTCTAAGCTGGTCCGAGTCTAGAGTAATAACTCCAAGGATTAGGCCCGTTCCGACCGTATAAAATATTACCTGCTTTAACAGGAAATTTGTACTCCCATACTGCCCTGTTGTCTGGGCACTATAAATGGATATGCAGCTTGTTAGAAATAAAAGAAATAAAATTAGTGCAAGTCCATAATCAATACGTGAAGAAAAATTTTTTTCCGATTGCATGTTAACTCTCCTTATAAGAAAAGCGCAAGCTCCATAGGAACGCCGAACATATCCTCTCATGTCCGCTTACGATAATAACCGATAATCATACTTTCTCATTATACTTCATCAACATAAAATCACAACGCTCAATACTAAGCTGGATATTATTTCTATACATATCATTATACATAAAGTCAAAGCGAATTCCGATTGTGAATACTTTCTTTCCTCCTATTTTATATGTTTCAAAATTCTTTAAAGCAGTACCTTTTCCGGAAAACCGGAATTTTCCGATATTTCGGAAATTCATCCTTCGTGTAATTCCGGAAAAACGGAAAAATATACGTTTTTACCGGCCAGGATTTTTATGTTTTGGATAGTTAAAAGCATAAAAACTGTGATTTTATAGCCATTTCACCTTACTGATCTTTAATAATTTAGAATATAAAGTAAACATGGCACAATACTTGCAAATTTACTAAGAGCCAAATGATTTTCAAACCAAAATTGAAAACGCTTACTTTGGCAAAAAAAACTATTTATAAGGGGGATTCTCATGGATTTAATCGTCATTTTATTGGCACTCGGACTTCTTATGTTTGTAGCTTACCGCGGCTTTTCAGTTATTCTATTTGCTCCGATTTGTGCACTTTTTGCTGTTTTATTGACAGAACCCAGCCATGTGCTGCCATTCTTCTCCAGCGTATTTATGGATAAGATGGTCGGATTCATTAAAAATTACTTCCCTGTATTCTTGTTAGGTGCCATTTTCGGAAAAGTTGTAGAAATGTCCGGGCTTGCAGAATCAATCGCTAAAACGATTGTCCGCATGATTGGAGCAAAGCGCGCCATTTTAGCCATCGTGCTTCTCGGAGCAATTTTGACATATAGCGGAGTTAGCTTGTTTGTTGCTGTTTTCGCTATCTACCCTTTTGCGGCTCACCTTTTCAGGGAAGCGAACATTCCAAAGCGCCTGATTCCTGGAACAATTGCGCTGGGTGCCTTTACGTTTACAATGGATGCCTTGCCAGGAACACCGCAAATCCAAAATGTTATTCCTACTACTTTCTTTAAAACTGATATTTACGCTGCCCCGATTCTCGGGATCTTAGGTGGAGTATTTGTACTTATCTTGGGTCTTCTTTATCTAGAGTCAAGGAGGAGAAAGGCGGAAAAAGCGGGTGAAGGATACTACGGCTTTTCAGCGGAAACAGCGGCTGCAGTTGAAAGCCTGAATGAAGCGAAAAAGGAAGATCCAGTGCCTGATTTATCTACGAACCAGCCGTTGGCACGCCAGATTCTTGCTTTTGTGCCGCTGATTCTAGTCGGCGTCATGAATAAAGTGTTTGTTACGGCCATACCTAAATGGTATCCCGAGGGTTTTGATTTCAAGAAGGTAGGTTTAGATGCACTTGGAGTTGTCGATGTTTCTACTTTTGCGGCAATATGGGCTGTTGAAATGGCCTTAATTGTCGGGATCATTGCCACAATAGCTTATGACTGGAACCGTGTTACTCAAAACTTAAAAGAAGGATTGAATACAAGTATCGGGGGTTCCCTCCTGGCTACGATGAATACGGCTGCTGAATATGGTTTTGGCGGTGTGATTGCAGCTCTTCCAGGCTTTGCACTTATCAGCAATGGGATTTCCGGAACATTTACAAACCCGCTTGTCAACGGTGCCGTAACAACCACAACCCTTGCAGGTATTACTGGTTCAGCATCCGGCGGGATGGGGATTGCCTTAAGCGCCATGAGTGAAAAGTATAACCAGGCAATTACGGCAGCCAATATCCCTCCAGAAGTAATGCACCGGGTTATTTCAATGGCCTCTGGCGGTATGGATACTCTTCCGCATAACGGAGCAGTTATTACACTGCTGGCTGTTACAGGATTAACACACAAGCAATCTTACCGCGACATTTTCGCCATCACTATTATTAAGACATTAGCTGTTTTCTTTATCATTGCTCTTTATGCTTTAATCGGCATCGCTTAATCACTGACAATTATACTGGGAGGAAAAAGGTATGGGAAAGCCTTTAGAGGGAAAAACCGCTTTTATTACTGGATCTGCAAGCGGGATTGGATTACAAATTGCAACTAGCTTCGCGCAGGAAGGTGCGAAAATCGTTATATCTGATTTAAATAGGGAAAACAGTGAACTTGCTGCTGAAAATTTAGCTGATCAGGGTTATGAAGCTATCTCTGCTGCCTGTGACGTAACCGACGAAGCTGCCTTCCAAACAAGCATTAAAAATGCTTACGAAACCTTCGGAAGCATCGACATTCTGGTAAATAATGCCGGACTGCAGTATGTCTCGCCTATCGAAGAATTTCCAACTGAAAAATTCGAGCTGCTTATCAAAGTAATGCTAACCGCTCCATTTATCGGGATTAAAAATGTTTTCCCTTTTATGAAACAACAAGGCAATGGCCGAATCATTAATATAGCATCTATCAACGGGCTAATTGGTTTTGCTGGAAAAGCTGCATACAATAGCGCAAAGCATGGAGTGATCGGCTTAACAAAGGTGGCTGCCCTTGAAGGAGCGGCCCATGGAATCACTGTTAATGCATTATGTCCTGGATATGTAGATACGCCGCTGGTGCAAAACCAGTTGAAGGACCTTGCTGCTACAAGAAACGTACCGCTTGACCGGGTCATTGAGGAAGTCATCTACCCGCTTGTCCCGCAAAAAAGACTTTTGGCTGTTTCTGAAATTGCAGACTATGCTGTTTTTTTAGCCAGCGAAAAAGCAAAAGGAGTCACTGGCCAGGCTGTCGTACTCGATGGCGGATATACTGTTCAATAACTCTGTTAGAAACCTATCCGGCGAAGGCCCGGATAGGTTTTTTTGTTCAATAAAATAAATGGCCATGCTTCGCTATGATATTCATATATATCAACTCCCTAATTTGTTAGAGGTTTCTGACAAATTAATATATTTTGTTATAATAGTGTAAACGTTTTACATAGGGGGAAAGCAATGAGTTCTCTAATTGACCACATCCCTCATAAATGGCTCGAGGAGATTATCAATCTTGCAGCCGAACGAATTGTGGTGGTAGATTGTAACGGCATCATTACCTACATTAATCCGGCCTATTGTGATTTTTTGAAAACGAATGTTGATTATGCAATTGGGCGCCATGTGCAAGATGTTATTGAAAATACACGCATGCACATAGTAGCTAAAACAGGGGTGGCAGAGCTGGCTTCTGTCCAGCCCATCAATGGGAGCGAGATGATTGCGAACCGCTTTCCGCTGGTTATTGACGGAGAACTGGTCGGAGCAGTTGGGACAGTTATTTTTCGCAACCCTGAGGATTGGTGGGAGTATAAACGAAAAATTCAGCCGCTTCTTGAGGAGCTATCCTACTATAAAACACGGTTCGAAAAGGAACTAAAAAGCAAGTATGGTTTTATCGATTTAATCGGCAGCAGCCCACTATTCTATTCCGCAAAGCAGCTAGCAGAAAGAATTTCCGGAAGCCAGTCAGCCGTATTATTATTGGGTGAATCCGGTACAGGCAAGGAATTATTCGCCCATGCCATCCATAATAACAGTACACGCTCAGCCTTTCCTTTTGTGCCAATCAACTGTGCTTCCATACCTGAACATTTATTGGAATCCGAATTATTTGGATATGAAGAAGGAGCTTTCACGGGTGCGAAAAAGGGCGGAAAAAAAGGCAAATTCCAGCTTGCAAATTTCGGCACTCTCTTCCTTGATGAGATCGGCGACATGCCGCTCTCTATGCAAAGTAAGCTTTTACGGGTTTTACAGGAAAAAGAATTACAGCAGATCGGCGGGAACAGTACAATTCCTGTAGATGTCCGTGTGATTGCTGCTACCCATCGGGATTTAGAGAAAATGGTGGAGGAAAGAACTTTTCGTCAGGATTTATACTATCGCCTAAATGTGATAAAAATTGATATTCCGCCACTTCGAGAGAGAAAAGAGGACATTCATCAGGTTGCCTCCAGCCTGTTAAAAAAACTGGAGCGGAAGTTTCACCGGAATGGCATTAAACTTTCGGCCGAAGTTATTGAAAAGCTCAGGCAGCATTCTTGGCCAGGCAATATCCGTGAGCTTGAAAATGTGCTGGAGCGGGCAATAAATGTTTTAGATGGGAAAGAAATTAAAATACAGCATCTTCCTCTTTACCTTCGCGATCAGGGAATTAATGAGGGGTATATTGTTAGTCCGCTAACCGGGATCCTGTCGGAACCTGGCAGAGAAAGCATGCCAGTCCAGCCGTTAAGGGACACAATTGCAATTGCTGAAAAACAAGCCATCCTGCAGGCGCTCAATCTTGTAAACGGAAATAAACTGGAAGCTGCCAAGCTTTTGCATATTAGTAAAACGAGTCTTTACGAAAAGTGCAAGCTTTACGGTCTATAAGGATAGGTCCAATTTCTTCCCCCTATTGTCTTCATTCTCCGGGCTGCTATATAATATTGATGTAAATCATTTTATTTTGATTAAAATAGGGTGAAGAAAAAAATGGGACGGGATATTATGGAAAATGACTCTCTTTTGACTCAGTTCCAAGGCTATGAACGAAGCTTCAAAGCATTGGCAGATGAAAAAAGGCTGCATATTTTACATTTGCTTTGCGCAAAAGGATCCATTTGTGTTTACGATCTTACAGAGATTATGGGGCTAACCCAATCAAAGCTTTCGTATCACTTAAAAATCCTTTTGGATGCTGATCTTATCTCTAAGGAAACAAAAGGTACCTGGAGTTATTACCATATTAATGAATCAGAATTGAATCAATTGCTTTCACTTGAGCTCCGCCGCTTCTTTAAACCTGCCAGCAGCTGATACAAGTTTTATACGCCTGCTGTCAATTCTAATTGTAACCATCGAAAAGCATGAATTTGTTCATGCGTTTTTTACTTATAACTATCTTTGAGAGGCAGAAGGTGCATTGCGTTGATAAAAAAGAAAAAGCCCCGTACCGGAGTTTAGTCTGGTACGGGGCTTTGTTACGATGATGATGATTTTTCTTTAAACAATCCGCTTCCCTTCCTGTTGAAGGGCATAATGTATACCGTGTTTCAGGTTTGCAAAGCATTTTGCACCTGATAAATTATGATGCTTTGAAGTGGTTATAGCAACGCTAATTGCGGGGGATAAGCCAACAATAATGGTATTCATACCTAAAAGAGACGTAGCCGAAATTAATTGCTGGAATAAAAACAGGGTATATTCACTAATGTTTTCATTCAAACCTGTTACATCCAATAGAACATATTCCGATTGATACTCTGGAAGCCGGGAAATAATTTTTTCCAGAAGTTCTTTTGAACGTTTTTCATGGAATGTCCCAAGCAGCGGTACGACTACAATATTTTCCAAAACTGGAATAATTGGTGAGGAAATTTCCCGTATCAGCTGGCTAAGCTCTTCCGTCCTTTTCTCCACAAGCTTCTCCAGCTTTGTAATTTCTTCCTGCTCTCTTTTTCTGGCAAGATCATGAATATTTTGAGTTACTTCCTTATCGGAGAGAAAGTATTCAAATTCGCAATACTCATCGCCTGCAAGCTGGCTCTTTGTAACCCGGTACCCTGCATGATCCTTCCATAGACCGCTTAGGACTCCTGCCCAATGACCAGGAACAAAGGTGCCATGCCCCGTCTTAGCTTGTAATTTATTAATTCTGTATTCCCAGCTATTTGTCATCCTCATTACCGCAGTTTTCTTATCATTATCATAATCCACTATTTCAAGCTGGCCCCAGCCTGCAGAAGCGTAAATGCCCGGCAGCATTTGTAAAACCTGCTCTGGTACAAGGCCTTCCTTCTGAAAGAATTCCCCAACGATAAGGCCCTGCCTGAATCCAGTTATTTCAAGCACAATACTTGCATTTTCATCACCGGATACTTCTTCAATAGTGTCGAGGAAGGTTTTAAAAGCAGAATTTATCCAAAACAAAATTGCATCCTGTTCTTCAAATAAGAATGTGCCTTCTTCTCTATTCCATCTAAAAAGAGCACCGCCAACCTCTATTGTGTTTGTCTCATTTGCGTTCACAAACCCATCCCTTTCTTTAAAGCTGCTCTTTTCCATTTTACTAGAGTTCCCAAATAAGTGTTATAAATATGCAAATCTCCCGGCAAATTCCCAGTTAATGGATATGCAGAATTTCCTGCTCTATGTTTGACACGTTTTTCTTAGCGGGTATAAAATGAATAGTTTCACAATTGATGAACATTCGTTAACTTTATTCCTGTACAACTTTATCGTTGCTCTTTATGTGACGTTTCCATACTGGAACAGCTTTAATTTGCCGTTTTTCCACTTCATGTAGTTATGGATGACATAAAAATATCTAATGAACAGCATGAGTGTATATTTTTCGGCGATCAAAGCATACTGAGCCTAGAATATGCACAGTAGCTATAGGAGTGATCGAAATTGTACGACCAAGATGAAGTGAATATTTTCAAAAAAGAACTTAGCCGTCTGATAACTGACTTTAACCGGTGTCCATTAAGCAGCGTGAGAAAAGAAATTTCCGAAGACATTTGTTTCTTGCAGGATATTATTAAAACTGTAGAGAACGGAAACAATCTGCAATAAACAAAGATGTCAAAATAGCAAAAGAAAATCCCTTGTCCTGTAACAGTATACTGACAAGGGTTTTTTCATGGTTATTGTCTGCTGCCTGCTGTTGCGGGCTTACGTTTCGCCTCTTTCCAAAACTGTTTTAACGGCTTAGGAGTCTCCTTGGCCTTTTCAACTGCACCCATAACAACATCTTTCTTTTGCTGAATATCTTCGGTGATCTGCTGCTGGTTTTGCAGAAGCCTATCTTTTTCTTGCATTATACTATCCGTTTTTGCCTGAATTCGGGCTGTGGTATCTGTTACATCCTGTAAAATGGGTTTTGTAGCCTTAAAAGTCTTTACTGCCGAAATTGCAAGGTACACGAGGCTCCCCACTACAATCAATATACTTAAATAAACAATGATCATGCAGATCCTACCTCCTATAGCTGTTTTATTTCTTTTACCCATCTAGGCTATTGAGAAAACGGTGAATTGCGGAAAGAAGCCAGAGCTGCTCCTTATCCATTTAACAACACTTTGGGTAATACGAGCATCCCCAAATTTGTTTTCCTTCTTTATTCGTTTGTTTAATTATCTAATAACAAAGTATAAATTCCAAACAATAATCTGATAAAATGTAACAAAGGAGTCTGAAAAAGGATGCAGAATCTAGATCAGATTGTGCAAGAAGAAGCACGAACAACAACCTCAATGACAACACTCAAAATTGGAGAAATGTCCACTATCTCTAATTTCGTGGTTAAACAAGCTTATTTAGCCATACGCCAGTTTTAAATTTATTAAACCGTACAACTTGAAATCAACGAAAACAGAATCCGTAGCCGGCCTGAAATAATTTGAATTTTCCTGGGTGATAATATGAAAATTTCAATAGAAGAAATAAGCAAAGAACTGGGAGAAGAAATCCTCATTAGGTGTCATGAAGTAGATGACGAAATATACGAAATCGTAAACAAGCTGAAAACTGAAAACCTCATTGTACTCGGATATCAAAATGATAGAGTTCATCGTATTAATCTTAGGGATATCTATTATTTCGAGGCAGTTGACGGAAAGGTTTTTATTTACTGCAAGGACAACGTTTTTGAGGTAAAACAAAAGCTTTATGAGTTAGAGGAATTATGCAAAGGAAAGAACTGTTTTCGTGCATCCAAGTCAACTATATTAAACATAGCTAAGATTTCATCTATTTATCCGTCCATAAGCGGCCGATTCGAAGCGGTACTTGATAACGGGGAACGTGCTGTTGTATCAAGGCAGTATGTGCCTGTCCTTAAAAATATGCTTGGATTGTAAAAGGAGGGATAAATATGAAGCTTTCCGAATTTGTACAAAAGATTATTAAGGATTACTTGATCATCTTCGCAGCAATAATTATTATTATTACGATTTTGCGGCAAATGTATTATCCCAATATGGCATTTGATTTGAAGTCGATTTATATAATAATGGCATTTTCATTTATAAGTGCATTATTGGGATTTATTTTGTACTCTCCTAATGATATAAGTGAGAAGAAGATGCGAATAAGAATCGCCATTCATTTTTTCTTTTTGGAGATTGTAATGATTGCCCTTAGCAGCGTTTTTGGTATTGTGAACAGTGCAATAGATGTAATCATTTTAGCACTGCAAATTGCAGTAATCTATATCCTAGTTCGTCTGCTGTCATGGCAAAAAGATAAAAAAGAAGCCCAAAAAATCAACGAAAAATTAAAGGCATTTAAGAAAGATGTTTATGAGTAGTCAATAAAATCATTAATCAGCTGTTGTCTGCAGCGGATTATTATGCGGTAAGCTTTAGTGCTTACCGCTTTTTTTGCATCTTGTTTGCTTGTGGATACAACTTACCGTTTTTCTATATACTTCCTTTCAGCAGTTTTTTATGATGAGTTCATAAAAAACATTCGAAAAGAAGGAGTAACTACTATGGGAACTTTAATATTATTTATCGCTTTGATTTTCGAGATTGCTTTTGCGGTCTACTGTATGATCACGAAGCAAAACCATAAAAAATTAAAGAATTGGATTAGGATTGCTGTATTTATAGCATTTGTAATTCTCACACTTTCATCGGTCATTGTGTGGAGTTTCCGCTGGGTAATGCTTGCAATGCTGCTTTTCATATTAGCGGTAAAGGGAACGGCTTCTCTTATCCGTAACAAAACAAATAACCAAAAATACAAAACTTCTTCATTTGTGTGGAATTCCATTATTATGATATTCGCAACGGTATTTGCACTTGCACCTGCAATTGTGTTCCCGCAGCATAAATCACCAAAAGTAACAGGTGAATATGAAGTCGCAACCACTACTTATACATATATTGATAAAAACCGTATTGAAGAATTTACCGATAAGGGGGACAACAGATTTGTGAATGTGGAATTTTGGTATCCAGAAAATGCAGAAGGAACTTACCCTCTATTGGTGTTTTCACATGGAGCCTACGGTACTAAGGCAAGCAATACCTCTACCTATACAGAGCTTGCAAGCCACGGTTATGTAGTCGCTTCAATCGATCATCCCTATCATTCCTTTTATACTGCTTCAGAGGATGGATCTAAGGCTTTCATCAATACAGATTATAACCGTGAAATCAGCGATATGAATAAAGAAGGCATTTACACAAAGGAAGAACTCTATGAAGCCATACAAAAATGGATGAAACTGCGAACAGATGATATGAATTTTGTCATTGATACGATACTACAAAAAGCCGAAAGTGACAGTAACTCTATCTATCAACATATCAATACAGAGAAAATTGGTGTGTTCGGGCACTCAATGGGCGGAGCAGCAAGTGTTTGGCTAGGCAAAGAACGTGACGATATTAGTGCAGTTGTAAATATTGATGCCCCGTTCTTTAGTGAGCTTGTTTATAAGAAAGACATTGATGATTTTGTAGCAAGCAGCGATGCCTATACGACCCCACTTTTTAACATTTATTCTGACGATGTTTGGGGGCAGCTAGAAAGCAACTCCACTTATGCAGCGAACAAACCCAATAATGAACACTTCAAAGAAGCATATACTGTTCATTTTAAAGGGGCAAAACATTTAAGCTTAACCGATTTACCGCTTTTCTCTCCTATACTTGCAAATATTCTGCAGGGTGGAAAAGCCGACATTGATAAATATTACAGTATTGAAACTGAAAATGAACTAATTCTTAAATTTTTTGACTATGAATTAAAGGGCATTGGCCATTTCACTTCCGAAGAGACGTATTGATTTTTATCTAGCAGCTATACTTTTTAATTACTCCAAAAATCAAAAAATCTGTTACTTCGGCTTCAATCAAATGTTTCACATTTGGATGGATTGTTATCATTTCTCCTTTCAGTATTTAAAAACCCCTTCATATACGGTTGAAGGGGTTTTGCTTTAACACATTCATTATTCAGTAATAAATAAGTGTAATACTTCACACAGATAATAATCTTAATAAATAGTATCTTTTGGATATAAATCAGTTTTTATTATTAATAGCACATTATTTAATTATTTTATCTCTTGGCTTGATCATATGGTGTGTACGTTTGCTCCAGAATAGAGCTAAGAATGTACCAATTAGAACCTGCCATACAGATGCAAAAGCACTTGGTAAGGCTGCAAGCGGTGATAAGTGAGCGGCTGCTAATGCTATCATAGGATTACTCCTGAAAAATCCCCCTTCAGTGATGCAATTGTAGTCGCCCATGCCATGACATAGAAGTGATGGAGAAAAAGGGTATAGTGCGTTTGTCAACCCCTGTTGTGTACGACCATGGACTTGAACAAGGAATATTAAGTCTTTCGAAGGCAATTTTATTAGTCTTCATACCAACTTAGAAAATGTAATGAAACTAGACGAGATAAGTATTTCTTTTTATAACGTGTTCAATATATGCATAAACATATAAATGAATGAAGGAGGATTTTCTATGCAGGACTATGTTCATAATAAAATTCCTTATAAGGCTCAAATCAATTCCTTGAATGAATTAAAATTTGTGTTTCCCTTTAAAAGAATGTATTCTACACTAATAATACAGAATATTAAGAAAAAATATAAAGATTATGGGTGAGGTTATGAAACGTATTCACTATAGCTGGTTTATTCTTTCCATTACATTCTTATCAATTATTGTTGCAGGAATTGTCTTATCATCATCAGGGGTTTTTATAGACCCCTTAGAAAACGAATTTGGCTGGGATCGATCTATTATTGCACTTGCTTTTGCAATTAGTCTTTTTTTATATGGTATATCAGGACCGTTCATGGCAGCATTATTAGAAGTGGTTGGGTTAAAAAAAATGATGCTAGTTTCAATGTCAACTTTGCTGACAGGTATCATGCTTACTTTAATTATGAACCAGTTATGGCAGCTGATCATTATTTGGGGCGTTATTATGGGACTGGGCGCAAGTCTTTTTTTAACGGTAGTAAGCCCCTATGTGGCGAATCATTGGTTTGAGAAAAGAAGAGGTCTTGCAGTAGGAATATTAACGGCAAGTACAGCGACAGGTCAGTTAATTCTGCTTCCTGTCTTAGCGGCTGTAATCGCTAATTATTCGTGGCGCCTAGCGATTGGTTTAATTATGATCCTTAGTTTCATTATGCTTATAATAATCCTTTTATTTATGAAAAACACACCAAAAGATGCTGGTATTCTTCCATATGGACTTGAAGAAGAAATACAAGAGAGAAATAAAGGAGAAAAGGAAAATCCTATTGTTTTAGCCTTCAATGGCTTATTAGAAGCTGTGAAAGTGAAAGAATTTTGGTTATTAGCTGGCAGTTTCTTTATTTGCGGGCTTTCAACGAGCGGTTTAATTGGTACCCATTTTGTTTCTTACTGTATAAGTTTTGGAGTACCTTTAGTTACAGCCGCTTCGTTTCTTTCGTTTATGGGAATTTTTAATCTAGTAGGAACAACCCTATCCGGTTGGCTGTCAGATCGCTTCGATAATCGGTGGCTATTATTTTGGTACTACGGTTTAAGAGGCGCTTCTCTTGTGTTACTTCCTTATGCATTAACTGAAGGTTCGATTACTATGCTTGTTATCTTTACTGTGTTTTATGGATTAGATTGGATTGCAACGGTTCCACCTACTATTAGTATCTCAAGACAAATCTTTGGGACTAATAAAAGTGGAATAATTTACGGCTGGATTTTCGCATCTCATCAGGCAGGTGCTGCAGTAGCTGCATATGGAGGGGGTCTAATCTATAAATTTTTCAACACTTATACTTGGGCGTTCTTCCTGGCAGGAATTTTCTGTTTATTAGCAAGCTCATTTGTCATTATTATTAAAAAACAACATTCAAGTCAACTAACTAAAGAAGGAATAATGAATATATAGCAATTTGAAGAAAGTTACAACTGAGGTATTACTTTACTCTCACAGTACAAGATATGTTATCTGACAAAGTGTTTATAGATTCTGACATGCAGCGTGTATTCAAGAGAATTTATATTTTAGATACAGTTTGAAGTACTAAAGCCAAATTTCTATGTGCTGCAACAAGAAATTTGGCAGTTTTTATTTGGATTCACTTAAATTCTATTCTGCATTTTCCTAACGGTTTCTGTAATTATCTTTTCCTTTCTTCCACCCTTCCCTATATTTTAATAAGAAAATGATAGTAATGAACAGTATGGTTCAGTCTCGGCAAAAAAAGCCAACATTATTGTTGCCCTTAAATTCCCTTCTATTAAATCACACAGGAGCCCGCTCACAGAATCACTTATAGGAAAATTTTGTTACCCAATTAAGTATAGTCAAAGTATAGTAGACATAGATCGATTTTTAAAGTCGTATATTTTAAATAAGGGGTGTTCATGTTGTTTCATTTTTTTTATAAGCCTGATTATAAAATTCCTGCAGAGGGGATTGACCAGATTGATAAAGTTACAATTGGTGGTGTGAAACAGCAAATCCTAATACAGTCTTACAATAAGAACAATCCTGTTATTTTGTTTTTACATGGTGGTCCTTCCATGCCATTGCCTGGTGTATCATCGAGAGGTAAGGACTATACAATTGTTACAAATACGAAAAAATTAGTTCAGCATTATACGGTTGTATTTTGGGATCAAAGAGGAACAGGAAAGTCTTATCATGATGATATTCCAAAGGAAACAATGAATTTTTGGCAATATGTTCATGATGCTGATGAGCTCATAGACTATTTAAGAAGTAAATTTAACCAAGATAAGATTTATCTTGTTGGTCATTCATATGGCTCGCTAATTGGAATTTACTTAGCTCATCAGTGTCCAGAAAAATTACATTCATATGTGGGGATATCTCAGATTATTAGTTGGACAGAAAACGATAAATTATGCTATAAGTGGGCTAAAGATGAGGCTAATAGACGAAATGATGTTAAAGCATTGAAAGAATTGGATTCTATTGGGGAACCACCATATGTGAATAGCTATAAGCAATGGGGTGTATTACGTAAATATCAAATTAAGTATAGCTCAATGATTTACTCAGATAATAAAGTGAAACATCCAGGACTGTTTAAGATTACCCTGGATATGCTAATATCAAAGGATTATCGATTTAAGGATGCTATAAATGCCTTTTATAAAGGACATAAGCTTATTTATACCGATGAATTTATTAAGGATATTCCCACTTATAATGCAAAAAAGGATATTAGGGGGCTAAAAGTACCTGTAACCTTTATTCATGGCCGAAAGGATGTCCATGTTCATGATGAGCTACTATTAGAATACATTCATAGTCTTGAGATGAATCAAAAGCCAAGAGTGATTTGGTCAGAGAAATCATCTCATATTTTTCACCCGGATGATACGGCGTTAATTGAAAAAATCTTAATTGAAGAAATATTAATAGATGTGAAGAAAGAGCTTGCTTAAATATGCCTTTAAGTTTAGGTTAAGAATAATTTTTTTATTTGCAGTTTGGTATTATGATATATTGCTCATGGTATCTAATATGAAACACAACTGCTATTGAACTAGCAACTATTGTTATTTTAATAGCATTATGTGTTAATAACATTCGTCTTGAAGTTTGTTTTCACCACCGCTTTGACTATAATCCTAATTTTATATACAAAGATCATTAAGCATCTGCTTAAATTCTTTTTCAGGTGCGTACTCAGTATCTTTCAAGTCACTTCCATAGTGACTTTCCTTTTTAGCTTGTTGATAAATCTTGTTATCCTTTATTTTAAATTTTCCTTGGCATGCTCCTAAAGGAACATATGTTGTTTCGTAACCTGAGGGCCTTCAAATTTTGATAACATTAAATACTGTATTTCGCTCTCCTGAAGGACAGTAACTCCATTCAACTTAAAATCTAAGGCTCGGTTGCCTGCCCGTTTTCCCTTTTGGAGAATAAATTCCGCCTGTTTCTATTACCTGAATCATTTCATCCTTTTTAACAGAACCTTTTTGTTTCTCTAATACTTTAACTTTTGAAATGGTGAAGGGTACATCACATCACCTTGTACAATAGTTTTGGTTTCAATTACTTCAACTTTCGCTATAATATCTGCATCTTTTTTTAACTCTTTAAGATTTTTATAATTATAATTTAATTCAGCTATCCCTTCTGATTGTATATATTCCTATAATCATAAGCCTATGAAAAATAGATTTTGGAAAAAAGGTTTATTTACGAAAACCGAGGATTTAGGGTCTTGAATTTTTGATATTTAACGCAAGAATGACTTATTTTTGAAGAATATTTTTACGTTATTTAGATGGACAAAATCAAAAAGTTCCCAGTTTCTTTTTTATTTAAAGTCAGGTATTTATAGAAACCCTTAACAACATAGAAAAATTTTATTTTATGTCGGAATTAATAAGGGAAAAATTAAAAAGGATAGATGAGCAGAAAAAAATATGCTTATCTATCCTTTTTTGTACTACTAATGACCTCATTAACTACAATAAAAATATAATGTTGTGGTGCTAACGCACCCGTTACTTTAAGTGCTTCTTTTCAAAAACTAAAAACCTTGGTCACTTGTAATTTCAACGCCATTAGGGTCTACAATAGATGATGAAATGAGGTTTTTTATTACCGCTTGTTTGATTGTAACCACATCTCCAACTTCTGAACTAATGTTATATGCAGAATTACCGAACAAAGGAAAAAGGTCGCTTTCTAATCCTGGTTTTTTTGTTTTTAATTTTAATTCCTGGATTTTTACCTGGTGATTAAAGGAATCTACTGCATCTTCATTGGTTTGAAGTTCAATTCTAAAATTGTATGGTGTTGCAATAAAGGTTCTACGATCCCCTTTATCAACTTCCCAATTCATTTTTGCTGCATTTTCACATATATCACCTTGTTCTTCTTCTGAAACTAAAAAGCCAATATGGTCAAACATAATCTTCTTTCCAAAACCAAAAGTAATATTTACTGCCCCTTTTCTTGCCTCAATAATACGAAAAAGAATCTTTTTTTCACGAAAATCATCCCACGTTAATGGAGGATTAAAGGTTTGAAAATCGCCATTGTATTTTCCTATGCGTTGAGAAATACGGAATCCATTTTCCAAATAAAATCTTTCTGTTTCTTCTACATAAGGGGTCCAAAAATGAAAATGAAAAAGCATAAGGTCTCCTTTTTTAAAAAAATATTTTTATTATCTATTCGATACAAAAAATTAGAATTCCTTGTTGAACTACCCTGCCCATTTAGTTGCATAAGGAAAAAAAGCCACCATTACGGCAGCTGGATATTAAACTCTTGCCCCCATTAGTTTAAGTGTATCTTTTCACATATTTGTAAAGCAGTTTGTCTGAATATCTTTTAAATAGACACAAGAAAAAGAGTTGCAGAAGTTACTCCTTGTCAACTCTTGCTTGTGTTAATTTAGCAATATTAATTCCACTTAACAGACCAACCTAATTTTAAATCTATTATATTTATTTTTTTAAAATTACAGTAAACATCCCTGTCATATTGGGTGAGAAGTCTTTAAATGCATATCTCTCATAAAACGATTCTTTGCCTTGTGATGCAAACAAACCAATAAACGCCTTATCTGGGGCATTAATATTTAAGTATTTAACCAAAAGATTCATTATTTCATTTCCAATACCATTTTTCCGATAATCTGGATGAACCACTATATCTTGGATATAGAAATAAATAGCCCCATCGCCAACAATTCTTCCCATACCCACAATTTGTTCATTATCCTTGACTGTGATGCAGTGAATAGAATTTCTTAGTGATGTTTCCGCTACTTCAAAATTCATATAATTGGTCCATCCCGCAGACTCACACAAATATTTATATTCTTCAATGTGGGAATATTATTTTCAATCTTATATTCTTTCAAAATGTTTCCTTCAATACTTCAAATTTCATAAAGATATATTCACATCATTTTATTTACTCCTCTTCTGTGCTAACCTGCCCCTTTTGTGCAATAAGAAAAACTTCCATTAAACGGCAGCTAGACTCAAGGTAAAGCACCCGTTAGCCACCCATGAATCGCACAGATCAGCGATTCATCACAGAGAATGAAAATAGGCAGGGCAGACTATGCTGTTTTAATGCTGGAGAAGAAGGTCTTTGAACTATGGTGCTTAGAGCCCATCCGTTAGTCTGACTCCAACGACCACGGGTACCACCGACTTTCGCACCCTAATGGGTAGCACTCATGGGAGATTAATCCTTATACTGGTTGTTGCTCCAGCTGGACTCATTTTATTTCAACGAGAAGGGCCTGAATTCAAGACATGTACCGCCAATTTTTTATCTAACTATCACGAGGCCCAGCCTCTTTTTAAAAATTGGTTTTTCTGGGTCTATTTTTATATGCCTTTTTTCAGTTTTTATTTTCATGGGAGTGAAATAATACTTTTCACTTCCTTTGAATATTTCCACATAAATGTTAACCAATGTCCCATATTCCGACAAAACCTTCTATATAATACAATCAGGATGTATGTTATACTCGTTATGCACAATATAAATAATGTTGGGAACTAAAGACTTTGCTTAGTCACCTCCCCCATTGAGGAAGGGAAGCTACGACGTTATGTCCTTAGACCATATGAGAACAATGTTAAATACCTTAAAACAGTATTCCAACTGTGAAATTTCATTAACTTTTAATGACAACAACCAACAGCCGTTATTGTTGGTTTGTTACAAAAATTTATTTGAAGTAATAAATGCCCAGACACTTGTTGTTGACACATTTGAAACTATAGAATCTACAATCACAGCCATTGACAATGCAATAGAAATTAAATTACAAATAAACCTCTGATTATTAGAGGTTTTTTATTTTCACAATTTTTAACTATTCCTATCTATGTAACCATATGTTGTTGAACTAACGCACCCTTTAGTTGAAGAAGAAAAAGCCTTACTCCTTATTGAAGTAAAGCACCCGTTACTTCAATAAAAAACTTATTCATTAAGTGTTATTCCTTCAACATCACATCTTATTTTGTAAAAGTCCACAATCAATGGATGTGTTTTTTCGGTAAAATCTTTTTTTCTAATCTTCTTTTACTAACCTTCTATCCAACATTGAATATGCCTTAATAATTATATTCTCTGAATTCATCGCCTCATCAATAGACAATGAACCATAGCCCATTAAGGGTCCATAAAGATGATAACTTTCAAAGATGTTTTGATTTATCATGATTTCTTCAGCATCATCTGATGCCTTTATTAGTTCCTGTCGTTCTTCAGAGTTAAACATTACACCCCAATCTGCGTTACGTTTAACTTATTATCATAGGATTTTAATACCCAAGTTTCGTCATAAGGATTTTCTGGTACTTTCCATTGGACACCGAACCTATAATCCCTTGCATCTATCGTTACTTCAACTGAAAGTATATTATCTCCGTGTAATATGAAATGTCACATCTCCATTTCGCCTGACACTTCCATTAACGGTTTAACATATATATCCATTTTCCTATTGAACTAATCTGCTCCATTAGCACAATAAGAAAAAGCCGTCTCATGACGGCTCTTACTCCAGAGAACGAACCTGCAGTGAAGAAGGATAACAATATATAACGGAATATAGTTGATATCCTATTCAAATACTTACGAAGCTATCCTTTAACACCAATTCACGTACTGCCTGCTGTAAAGTTCCAAATATCTGTATTAGGGATAAATCGGCTCCGAGCTGAACAACACTTTGGGCAATTTCGGGTCTTAGTCCCGTTACAATAGAACGAACACCAAGCAAACCAAGAACGGCACTAGTTTCAAATAAACATTGGATTACCATTGCGTCAAGTTCATAGATGCCTGAAAAATCGCTAATCAAAGTATGGACATTCTGTTCCTGTACCTTTAAAGGCACATGTTCTAAAATATAATTCGCTCTTTCAGAATTGATAGAACCTACTAGGGGTAACACAGCGACCCCTTCCGATATAGGGACGACTGGAGCTGATAGTGTGTTAATTTCTTTGGACACTTTTTCGAGTGTTCTTTCGATTTCTTTACGCTTTGTTATATCTCTGACGACAGATTGAATCGCTTTTTTATCCTCATACAAAACAGGAGTACAATTTGTTTCTATATCAACTATTGAACCATCAAACCGTCTTAATTGTTTTTCAATACTTCCAGTTGGTTTATTTTCATCAAGAATCGATTTTGCGTGCCTTACTGTCAGCTCTCTATACTCCTCGGGTACGATATCCAATACAGATTTACCTATAACTTCCTCACGGGAAGCGGCCCGTAAAAAGTCTACTCCTGCAGGGTTTATATACTTAAATTTCCCATCTTGTTGAATAACAATTGCCTCCGTGGACGATTCAACGATTTGACGATACAATTTTTCATCCGTATTATTTTCCATGAAAATCCATCACTCCTTACCAAAATCTATAAGTTTTCAACTAAGAACAGTATACAATAAGTGAATAATTATTGTATTTTACGCCCCTTATCTGTGCTTAAGATTAAAAATCCTTCTTCAGCTAACCTCCCCCTATAGTTAACAAGAAAACAATAGTAATGAACAGTATGGTCCGAATGCGACATAAAAAAGCCAACATATACTGTTGACTCCGACATTTAAACTTAATTCTACAAGAAAGCACTACCACACAAAAAACCACTAACGCCATTATTATTGTGCCACATACTTGATACCATCTAGGAAGTTTACTTAACCAGTAACCCAGGATTTCTAACATGGTATTTATTATAGCTAATAGTGCAGTTCCCATAGTAAATACAGGATTATTAAAACCGAAAAAATAAACCAAACCTACAGAAATCCAAAGTGCAGTTAACATATAACGATATGTTGAAAGCTGTTTTGGCAAAGTGTCAATTCCGAAAATACGTTTTTTATTCACTGAAAAAAACATAGAAATACCTGTACCTAGTTGAATTATACTCAATAGAAATAATCCCCATTGTTCTGTTCTCCTATCCCATCCATCGTTAACTTAAAAAAAACTGTAACAAATTATTTCCAATTAGTTCTTGGTGATTATTAAATTCTCTTGTTAAACTAACCTTCCTTTATTTATTCTACGATAATGTAAATGAACAGTTGATCATTATATCCCACGCTTACCTTAATTTTCTTTCTTCTGTAAATCCTAATCATTTTCTTCTTAAACTAATGCTGCCCTTTTAGCAACTAAGAAAGGGGCCACCTAATGAACGCTGATCCTTCATTAGTTCAAGAATTCAGTATCAAAAGCTAATTTTCAATTCTACCTAGTATGGTTTCAATCCTTTGATTTTCTTCGGTCTTGTCTATGTATTCAAATAAACCAATACGATTTCCCCAAGGGTCAGAAAAGGTACCCCACTTCGCTGGAACTTCTTGTCGAGAAAAAATCTCAAAGTCTTCAACATTTAATTTTCGAATTAACCTATACTTTTCTGTTTCTAAATCTTTGACCCCAAGACGAAGAGGACCACTTCCTACAGACGGTACTCCTTGAGCTACTTGTAACCAACATCCAGGTATAAGCTCCCATTCCATAAACCCCACGTGCGGCATAAAATCAGGTGTCTTTTTTAAAAGTGTTTTATACCATTTGTGACCTTCAACTATATCAGTAACTCGAACCTGATAAGTCATTTCAAAAAACATAGCAATATTCCTCCCCAGAAATGCTTCCTAAATATTTGTTCTATAAACAATAATTTTCCCCTTCTTAACTCACCTTCCCCTTTAATCTATTAAAAAATGCTGCAATTGCAGCACTGGAGTAATTTCTTTATTGTACTTATTTTCTTAATTTAAATAGCCGTGTAATCAGAGATTTCTCTGAATTAATTAAGCTTTTTATTTGCCATGTTAAAAAAACCTACTTTATTAGCTGTAAATATTTAACTAACTCACCGGTTAGCCACCCATGCTGAGCAAAATAAGCGCTGCACACAGAGAATGAAAAAGGAATATGCAGTCTATTCAGTCTTAAGGCAAAGAAGGTCTTTGAACTATTGTCCCTTTATCCATACCCGGCCTTAGAGGGTGGGAAGTTTAATTAGAGTATCTCTCGAAAGGTTTTTGCATGTGAATCCAGTTGGTCAGCGGCAAGGCCTATTTCTGAAAATTCTTTTTGTACTTCCTCTATAAGTGTTTTACTGTTCAATACTCCAGTTTGCGACCTTTGAATAACCTCACCAATTTTTTTTATTTCAGCTTTAATTCCCTCAATTCGAGAGTTGACTTCCTGAATGGATTCTTGAGCACGGGTGGCCAGCTTCCTTACCTCACTTGCAACAACATTAAATCCCTTGCCATGTTCTCCCGCACGAGCCGCTTCGATAGCAGCATTTAGAGCCAAAAGGTTGGTTTGCGTTGCAATTTCCCGTATTGTCTTTGCAATATCATCTATTGAAAGAGCTTTTTTTTCTAAAGAACCCAGTATTTCTATATTTTCTTTAGAGTCTGCTACTAGTTTTTCTGAAGAGCTAGAGACTTCTTTATTCTTTTTAGTTCCTTGGTTAGCACGATCAAGTAATTCCCCGGCCATTCTTTGTAATTCAGCTGCAACATTAATTGTATTATTTTCCCGTAAAGTAATATCGGTTGCTATTTTTACAACAGCCAGTATCCTGCCTGTTTCTTCTAACACTGGTGTATAAGTTGCTTCCAACCAAATAATTCGTCCCGATTTTGTAACACGCTGTATCTTTTCCTGAAAACTGACACCACTTCTAAGGTTTTTCCAGAGTTCTAAATATTCCTTGCTATTCGAATACTCCTTAGTACAAAATTGTTTATGCATTATCCCCGGCAATTCCGAAACACTATAGCCCATTGTCTTCGCAAAATTTTCATTAGCCCAAAGTACTTTTCCATTTGGATCGAATTCAATCATTGCAACTGAATCTTCTATAGCAGCCAGTACAGATTCTTTGTCCAAAACCTGTGTAGTTATAGGTATCTTTGTAAAATTAGATGCAATAGGCATGAATAACCTCTTTCTAATATATTCTTTAAAAAATAGGACATTATACCCAAATTGTACAGCAATAATACTTATTTTACAAATAATTTAACTATTAACACTATTTAAATAATTAGTAATTTATTACACACAAATAGTCGATATAAAAAAGGCACCATAAGACTATTGGACCCATGTTTGTTGTTCTTAAAAACACATTTGATTAACTTCATTTTACTTGTGGAAGATTTCCTATAAAACCGCAATATCTGACTTAATTTCACCTTTTTTTCCGTTATCATATATTAAATTCATCTACTAAATGAATTAAAAACGCTTTGATTTAAGCATAGTATCTACTAACTCCGAACTTCTTGTCGTGTACCCCATGTGAAAAATCCTCCCAATGCCACCAAAAGAGCAATAATTAAAAGAAACATAGTGACACCATACGCATATCCAGTTTTAAAATAGCTTAATAGTGTTACTCCAGGATACATAAAGACATTAAGACATAAAGAACAAATTCTTCGGTCAAATATTATACTCAAAAATGTCACCAATACTACCAGTCCCGAAACAACAGAGATCATGCAATTTAGAGTAACTGTTCCATTAAAAAGTACTGATACTAGTTCCCTTCCATTTTACTTAGGACCCATCAACCACCTCCAAAGAAGTATGGCAAAAAGAACGAGAGATTTAACGCTCGTTAGGATCAAGGGTCAATATGGTCGAAATTCAAATTTATTGGATGGAAAGATGTGGATAGATCGAATATCTGAAAGAATTGAAGTGGATACCGTTGAAATCTGGCGGATCATTAATCTAATTGATGATGTCCCTCATCCTATCCATATTCATTTGGTGGACTTTCAAATTCTTGAACGTCAGCCATTTGATGTTTCTCAATATCAAAAAACCGGAAACCTTATTTTTACGGGGCCTCCTACTCCTCCTAAACCTTATGAAACAGGATTTAAAGATACAGTTCGGACCCCCTTTGGTTACGTCACATCCATTATTGCCCGTTTTGGACCCTTCGCCGGGCGTTATGTGTGGCATTGTCATATGCTAGAACATGAAGATCATGAAATGATGCGTCCTTTTGAGATTTATAAACCATCAAACTTGTGAAAATCGGAAGGGAAAAAGATAACATTGTTATCGTTTCGGCTAGATTTTCACCTATGTTCCCCTAGTTGAGTATCTTATTGTTGAAACACTATAATTAAACGGAGGGAACCACTTGGGATACTTTGTTACAGTGGAACATGGTGTAAGAATATACGTAGAGGATGTAAACCCGGCGAGAAGTAAAACCATTCTATTTATTCACGGTTGGCGGATCGTCCTAATATGTTGCGGAAACTAACGGACACTTTCTTCTTCCAATATATTACTGTGCCATTTTCTGACTGGTTCTTTCAGATATGCTTACAAGCTGCGGGTTGGTCGACTGCTGCAGTCATGATGTCATTGAGAGATGAAAATGTGTATAATGATCTTGGCAAAATATTAGTTCCTACGCTAATTATTCACGGCATCCATGATAAAGTTGTTCCTTTTAAAAATGCACAAGAAACAAACAAATTAATAAGAAATTCACAGCTCGTCCCATTTTCAATACAGCGGCCATGCTCCTTTCTATGAAGAACGTGACAAATTCAACCAGCTACTAATACAATTTATTGGATGATAGTTCAATTTACCGCTCATATCATGTGCGGTCTTTTCTTTGGTCAAAATCAACAATGAATGAAAACAGAGCCTTCCCTATTAGTTCAATAAGAAAGAGTAGCATAAGCAGTAAGATGATCTTCAACTAAAGCCTTGTTAGTTAAAGAAGAAGAGAGTCGCTTTCTCAATAATCGCGCTCTTTAATGGAATAACTCAATTAATTCTTATGTTCATTTTTTCAAAATTTTATAAATCAACTGTACTTATAGGGTTGATTGTATCCTTTAAGAACTACTCCGTTAGTATTTCTCAATTATTATCGTTATATTTTCTTCGCTAATTGCTACGTTTTCTTTTTTATAAACATTCTTAATAGAATCTTCAACTATTTGTTGAATCATCGTATCATCACCTTTTACATCCTTCGGGAAACTTACTGATGCATCAAAAATTCCATTAACGGGACTACCACCTAACATTATTGCTATTGACTCACTATCAATTTCCGTTTGTTCTGTAATAGCTACTAGAATAGTGATCATAATCATTTCCTTATTCCACAATCGGGCGCCATCGTATACTCTAATTTTCTAATACACTAGCGTTAGTTTGTGTAAGACGGATTTTTACTTAACATATCTTTTTACTAAAACGAATCTACGATTATTCTAATTTTATTTTACCGATTAGCCACAAAACAAGACAGGAAAAGAAATTCTTCCCCTATCCTGTTTGAAGGGTTGCTGTTAGAAAATTGACTTTTGCGGGATTCCTGTCTTTTTTCGCGGGATTATTCCATATTCTCACGGAATTAACGCATCTTTTCACGGGATTAATGCTCATTCTCGCGGGATTTCAGTTAAGACATGGAATCTTCACTGTTGGGATGTTGACTTTTGCGGGATTCCTGTCTTTTTTCACGGGATTAATCCATATTCTCACTGAATTAATGCATCTTTTCACGGGATTAATGCTCATTCTAACGGATTCCAGTGAAAACAGGGAGTCTCCCTTTACCAAAACTTGATATTATACAGTGAATCTAGCGATAAAGAACCAGAACCAGTCAATGCGATTCCTAATGCGACTGCGATTAATACTACGTTATATTCAATGCCGCCTTTATCAGCAAACAGGCCATTTTTGCCGTGTACTGTTTTAATAGCTACAATCATCGGAACAATGATTAATAGGGCAGCCAATGGCGTAAGGAATCCCAGCAAGAACAGTATTCCTCCAATGAATTCACCTAATCCGGCAAATAGGGCCATAGGTTTACCGGGTTTTATCCCGATTTGCTCGAAGAATGCACCTGTTCCTGCAGGTCCACCCCCTCCAAACCATCCAAATGCTTTCTGAGCTCCGTGTGCAGCAAAGTATAGACCAATGATAACTCGAATAATTAAAATACAAAATTATGCCATTTTATAATACCTCCTAAATAATGTGTATAGTTGCTATAACAACTTTATGAAGACATTTTATTTAAATCAAAATAGTTATGTATGCAACTATTTTCAAAAAAATATTCGCCCCTTATCTGTTTATATAAACTCGATTTAATAGACAAGTACTGCATCCTTATTGCCGGTTATATATCTAAGCAATTAGGACGCAGTTAGTTATTGCTGTTTTTTAGACTGTGTTTACCATAAACAGACTTCGCCAGGCCCCGGTACAATAGTTTCTTATGTCCAATAGTTCGACTCTCTCCAAAATATGTAACAAGTTCTAGTGATTTCTTTCAACTAGCATAAGGTGATGCTTCGAGAGCACCAGATCTATTATTACGGCAATTTTTTCTTTAGGCAGATACACGAATGTATCACTTTGCGTGTGTCCACCCCCATACATGATGAGTTGATACCAGCAGGGTCATTCTCATCAAGATCCTTAACGAATTCGAAATTTAGTGATTCTACTGTCAATAGAACATTGTCTTCTCCTTTTGTTTTTTTACGTTTTACTTGCATCATCGAATATACTAATCATTTAATCCCTTTCCATTAAGAATTTGCTGAATACATTTTTCAACCCTTGACTCACGAGTTCTGGATTGTTTGGGTGCAGAAAAATAAAGAATGTATGCTCTTTGCCGTCCCGGTGTCAATGCTTCAAAAGCAGTTTTCAAGGCAGGGATGTCGTCGAGCTTATTTTGAAATTCTTCAGGAATTATAAATTCTGCCGTCTTCTTCAAATTCACTTCCAAACCGGCTTTTTCAACTTCAATGGCTTCATAAATATAGGCTTTCAAGATGTTTTCCATTTCAACTATTTCTTGAACATTGGTGAACCGAATCTGGCGCGCCGCCTGTACATTCTCCGTTTGTTGTATTAGAATCCCATGGGCATCCTGTAACAAGGCACCTTTGTGAAACAGAAGCGCACAGTATTCTTTAAATCCATGTATTAAAACTATGTTCTTTTTCTCAAACGTGTAACAAGGATGCATCCACTTAAATTCTTCGGTCAGCTCACAGTCAAGAACGATATTTCTCAACTTCTCATATTCTTCCTTCCACTTTTTAGCATTAATTAAAAATTCATCAACCTTGTGATTCCTTCTACTATTTGTCATAAAGAACACCCCACATAAATTTTTCAATCAGCTGACAGTCAAGAATCTTCATTCTCAATTCTCTCCAATTCTTTCATTACTTTTTGATTTCACTTGAATATTCATTTACCTTTAATCTTTTTCATGACCCACTTGGCAAGCCTGCTTGAATCGGTCAATTCAGACCAAACCGAAACTCATTCTTCTTCCTACATGCGGTTTCTTCTTCTTCAACGCCCCAATGCGATTTTAATACTGATACTATCCTTAATCCAATCATGCCCTCCTCTTTTTTTTGACGTAAGCAGTTCTTCTTAAGTACAGCCTTTTGCAAGTTTAGAGGAAAGTTATTTTCATGGCAGTTGAACAAGTACCTTTTAACTCGTTGAAAAGGGAACAAATTATTTTTAATAACTCTTCACACCGAACTAAATTTAAGTGCATAACATGCCTATAAGTTTATTTTTATATAAAAGAGGTGAAGAAAAATTTATGGTTTCATATCTGGATTATACATCTCCATCGACTCAATACACTTTTGACGTAAATAAAAGCTCCTTATTCAAAAAAGATAACCAAAACTATATTAATGTATTAGGTATAAAACAGTTGAATACACTTGAAAATGTCTCTCTGCTAGATATTTTCCTTAGTACAAATAATGTTGTGGAACCTCACTATCACCAAAATGCAGCCGAACTCGTCTATTGTATTTCTGGTTCTGTGACTGTTTCGATGCTGAATCCCTTTACAAAACAAATACTCAATTACTCGATCACACCCGGACAAGTGGTAAATGTTCCTCATGGTTGGTGGCATTATGAATTAGCTAATGTTGATAACACTCATCTTTTGGCGATTTTTAATGCACCAACTCCAGAAGTGATTTTAGGTTCTGATATTCTAAAATTTACTCCTGCAAATATCATGTCACATACCTATTGTCTTGATGAAAATCAATGGAAACAAGCAATTGCACCTGTTAAACCCTCAACATATATAGGTCCATACAAGGATTGCGACAGAGTAAAGGAAAATATATCACATCAAAATATAAATCAACAATATCAGCAACCACAATATATTCAACAATACCCACAGACTCCATACGTACATCAGTATCGGCAATATTAGGGTTAAAAAATGTATACAAAATACAACAATTGGCATGGAAAATCCATGTCTTTTTTGTTTTTAATTTCCTTCAAAAAAGACATATAATGAAATGGCATTCACTCAGCTTGTTAAACTTTAAGAAAGCCATTTAATTGAAGAAGATCAGCCTCTGCAAATAGGTTCAAGGACAATATAAATTTATTTTATTAGTAATTCACTATTGAGCAGCCATTCAAACAATTTACCGTGTCCATCTGTTTCTGCAATTTTTTTTTATGTTCCGTCCCATCTTAATAATAATCAAGATGTAATATTATTTACATGCAATAAAACAACGGCATTCTGTATTGTCGTTGTTTTATTATGCATAAAGTATTAAAAATAAAAGGAAAAAGAATATCTCCACAGAAAAAAGTAATCGTTTGAACAGTTCCTAAGAGCACTTATTAAAAACCGAATTGATTTTATAAGTGATAATAGAAAACTATTTCAAATCTTTGCAAAAGAAATAATGTATAGTGAGGAGTTTAAACAAGAACTCAAACCTATAGTTTCTGAGATGATAATTCATCATTTCATAAAAGTTATTGAAACATTTAAAGAGCGTGGGGATTTAATTGATAAACCTACTCCCATTCTTCTTAGAATGTTATTAACTTTCCTTTATGGCTATTTTTCTTCACGTTTCGTGTTAATAACTGACAACTTTGTAATGGATGAAGAAGCAGAACTAGATGAAATTGTACGTTTTATAATGGATGGCTTAAGAAAACCTGTATAAACATTTAAACGTTTTAAATTTTCATTAAATGGAGGCTTTAAACACATGAATATTTTTAAAAATAAACTGGTGTTATTATCACCGATAATTGCATTGGCAGTCATATTTATTTTTTCACTAACACTTTTTCCATCGGTCCAACCACAACCGAAAAATTTACCTATCGCTATTGTTAACGAAGACCAAGGAGTGCAAATTCCTAATCAGCCAAAAATGAATATGGGTCAAACAATCGTTGTGATGATACAAAAAAATTCAAAAACAACTACAGATAAAGACCATGCTGTTAAATGGGTTGAGGTAAAAAGCACAGAAGAAGTACAAAAAGGATTAGATAATCAAGAATATTACGCAGCATTAGTAATTCCGAACGATTTCAGTGCAAAGCAGGCTTCTTTACGAACTCAAACACCTTCCTCGCCTGAAGTTGAAATATTTATTAATCAAGGTATGAATACGATGGCTTCAACAATGGCAGGACAAATGTTGAACGGAGTAGTGGACAATATGAACAACAATGTTCGCACTCAACTACTAGATGGAATTGAAAAGCAAGGAGCAACATTAACAGCAAAGCAAGCTGCAAGTCTAGCAACCCCTATTACAAAAAAGGTCACTAATGTTAATGAAATTGGCACAAATAGTGCAAACGGTAATGCTCCTGTTTCCTTATTCCAGCCACTATGGATGGCAAGTCTGGTGGGTGCCGCTATTATTTTTGCCGCTGTTAGTAAATTATCGATTGCTAATCGCAAAGAGAACTTTGTCGCAAAGATAATTCAAGTTCTAATGGGAGCAATTGTTGCTCTCATCGCTGGATTTGGGTTAACTTGGCTGGCAGATGGAATGCTAGGATTACACATTCCAGAATTCACAGATACAGCGTTATTTTTATCAATTACTTCCTTTAGCTTTTTCCTAATGATATTAG
This sequence comes from Bacillus sp. M6-12, assembly GCF_002860285.1. GTDB lineage: Bacteria > Bacillota > Bacilli > Bacillales > DSM-1321 > Peribacillus. The sequence continues at coordinate 385,871 of NZ_PGVF01000006.1, read as the reverse complement.
CTGTACTTTCACTATTAGGGCTTAAAGGTATGCCTATTTTTATCTTAATGCTATTCTTCGGTGGACCATTACTTGCAATGGCTCCGGAATTGATGTCTTCATTTTATCGAGATTGGGTATATTCTTGGTTGCCAATGCGATTTATGGTAGAGGGATTACGTGAATTGTTCTTCTTTGGAAAAGGTTTAACTTGGAGTTCGTCTTTATCTACCCTTGTTTGGATTGGATTAGTGAGCATTGTACTAATACTGGTTTCTACCTTAAAGCTTAAATCGACACATGAACAACAATCTCAACCAAATTTAGAAAGCTAATAAATACTGAAGCAGCTTTTGTGGCTGCTTTTTTGTTTTTCCAGGATTTCACGGCGTATGCTATATAATGTGCTAAAAGCAGTGTGTTTTCGATTGCCAAATCCACTGCTTTTATAGATGTTTTTATACGTGTTTTTATACCTGCGGGTACTCCAAACGAGGACGGCTTAGATAAAAACAATTACCTTTTTTATTATAACTCCCCCTTTTGGCATGAAAATTATTTATTTACAAACTATACCATTTAAACCGGTAATTGTAAGTTGACTTAGTGAAATAACCTGCTTCTTTAGTGAATAAAGAAAAAGTGCTTGATTGAGGCAGCTGGATCTTAATTCGGTACCTTTCTTATAAACATTGGAAAAGTTGCCATAATAGGTGCCTTCATAATCTGAATACTTTGTGACATACCCTATTTCTTTATCGATTTCTGTTACAAATTCTTCATCATTAATAACAAAAACTTATATGCCCAGTTAGCTAAAGTATTGTTCGGATATAAAATTGAACTTAATATAGCAACAAAAAAGATAAAGTTAAGGCACATTTTTTACGTTCATATCCCCCCTTAGACCTTATATTATCATCATTAGGAAATTGGATATTTTATTTGGTTCTTGTTGAACTAAACTCGCTAGTTCAAAAGAAAAAGCCGCCTGAAATGGCAGCTGGATGTAAAGTAAAGCACTATAGTTTACGAAGAAAACTTTACTAATTAAAAAACTCCATATGTAATTTTTCCTGTTTATAATACTCTAATCTATTTTTCAATGTACCGGTATGAAATTCGAATTTATGACCATCTGGGTCTGTAAAGTAAATTGATTTTTCGTCTTTTTCATGCCTTGGACGTCCTGGAAGGATGTTAACATTCAATTCCATAAGTTTCTTGTACATTTTTTCAAAGTCTGCTACATCTATTGTAAAAGCTATATGTGTGTATGAATGGCTTATTTCTGTACGGGGAATATCTTTTTCTACATTCAGGGCAAGCCACATTCCATTCAAATCAAAATAGGCAGTATTTCTCCCCTTTACTAACAATTTGGCATCTAACACATTTTGATAAAACTCAATAGAATTCTCTAAATTAGAAACTGAAAATAAAAAATGATTCAAACCTTTTATAGACACTATATCACCTCAATATTTGATTTTAATCGCGACTCATTGCGGAATAATTTATCCTAAACAAGAACCATTAGTTCTGTGACTAATAAACCATAAGGTTGCGGAGAGATTAAAACAACACCCCTTTTATATTTTACTCTACTGAGTACTGGAGGCTCGAATGTTTTTTTACTCCATATTGCGAATTTACCGAATCAAATGGAAACCCCGGCAGTCCGAGAGGACCACCGGGGCTTGTAATTTATCATTTAAGCTCTGTTAAACTTGCTTGTTGATTTCCGCTATAGGGGCGATCCGGGAGTCTCCTCGGCGTTATACGCTGCGGGGGTCCCCCTTGATTCGCTTCTCCCGCTGGACATTGAATTGACTGCCTTGAACAAACACCGCACGAAGGAAATGCGGAGCATTTCCGAGCAGTCTCGCGCCTTCCACTCCAATAAATAAAAGCGAAAGCGCCCTGGTCAGAGGAAGAACGGCTAAAGTCGCCAGTGTTGTAACTAAATTCGTGTTCCAACCTTCGTCCTGTGGCGACATCGGCACTAGCACGTCCTCACAAAGCTAACGCTTTGTTTCGTGCGATGTATCGCTGCCGTAGCGTTCCTTGTTCTTTGCGTCGGGGCTGGGCGCTGCAGCTTTACATCAACATCATGCCAAAAACAACTTGAACTTTAACATAGCCATTATTTAAATAGATTGCAGGTTAGTCATTATCACGCTGTTTGGCACGGGCATTGCCGCCCTTTTCACCGATTTCACGATAGAAATCTTTATCATGGTTTTCAGAAGTTGCTTCTCCGCCTTTGCGGCCAATCTCCTGGTAGAATTCCTTATCATGATTATCAGAAGTAGCCTCTCCGCCTTTACGGCCGATTTCCTGATAGAATTCCTCACCATGGTTTTCGGCGGTTGTTTCCCCGCCCTTTTTCCCGATTTCCTGATAGAATTCTTTGTCATGATTCTCAGAAGTTGCTTCTCCGCCTTTGCGGCCGATTTCCTGGTAAAACTCTTTGTCATGATTTTTTGAAGTTGCTTCTCCACCCATACGTCCTGCTTCTTCTCGAGACATTTTTCCATCATTGTTCTTTGCCATGAAAATCACTCCTTCTGTTATTTTTTGGGGTGTACACTTGTGTTAAATAGCCTACTTTTGAACTTTTGAAACTAGTTTTAAAGAAATAATTTTCTTTTTATCAAAATGTAATCTTTTAGTAATAGTAAGGGTAATTTTACCCAGATTCTCAGCTTACTGAAACAGCCATGATTAAATTTTTCCTGTGTTCTGTGCCGTCCCAAGCTCATTTGTAAACTTTTACAGCTTTTATTTCCTGCTTCCGCGGTTAATCTGCCTTCTAAGCGGGAAAAGGACTAAAACATTACTTGTAAGCTATAGGAGCTGATGCGAATGATAAAGCGATGGCTGAGGATTGGAAAGAAAGTGGGAAAGGAGCTTAAAGATGACAGGGCTACTGGGCTGGCGGCAGAGCAGGCTTACTACTATATGCTAGCTCTATTTCCCATCTTAATTTTGCTGCTTTCGATTGTTCCATATTTGAATATTGACCTGCAAAAAGTGATAGGCTTCATTAATAGCTATTTGCCATCTGACACGGCTTCCCTTGTGGAGGATACGGTCGTGGATATAGTAAGTGAGCGGAACGGCGGCTTGCTCACCTTTGGTATTCTGGGCACTATCTGGTCTGCCTCAAATGGCATGAACGCTTTTATACGGGCCATGAATTTCGCCTTTGATGTGGAAGAGACCAGATCCTTCATTAAAACACGCCTTCTTTCAATCGGGTTAACACTAGGAATGATAGTTGCATTTCTTGTGGCTTTGGTTCTTCCCGTCTTTGGCGATGTAATAATTGATCTCATTAGAAAAATATTATTCCTTCCGGACAGCATGGAAATTTTATTCCGTGTGCTGCGGTGGGCGATTTCCATATCGGTAATGGTTATAGTGTTAGCTCTTTTATACCGTCTGGCTCCCAATAAACATTTTCCGTTCAAACATGTTATTCCGGGAGCCCTTATCGCTACATTGGTATGGCAGCTGATTTCACTTGGTTTTTCTTTCTATGTGAGTCACTTTGGAAATTACGCCTCCACATACGGCAGTCTCGGCGGCGTCATTGTCCTTATGCTATGGCTGTATTTAACAGGACTGGCCCTTGTGCTTGGAGGGGAAATCAATGCTGTTTACCATCGGGAGAATACGCCGCCTTCCCAGAGCGGAAAAAGAAGTTCGGACAGAGGCTCTGCGCTTACCACATAATTATATAACCGCATAATTGTAACAGTGAAAACTGCACCTCAATGGTTAGAGACAGCTTACCATTGGAGGTGCAGTTTTTTGGGTGAATAGTCAAATGACGTTAAAAAATATTTATAAAGATGAAAATAAGCTCCTGTATACAGAACTCCAATCGGATTATAATTACCTCATCGGACAAGTCTCTGTATAAAGAGAGCCCTGCTATATCAGATAAATTGCTCCTACCGTTCAAAAACATCCTTTACAACCGCTTTGCCGCCTTGAACCATTATTCTTCCTTTTGCGATTACAGTATCAATATCCAAAGTCTCCTTTTCAACAATAACTATATCTCCATAGTGGTCTTCCTTTATGTATCCTTTTCTTTTAAGCCCCAATATTTCCGCAGGGTTTGAGGTGATTACGCGAATTGCTGTTTCAATTGGAATCTGTTCATCCAGGATTGCATCCTTCACTTCCCGATATAATGACGCTGGCTTGCCGACTTTAAAGCCTATTTGTTTTAGATTGTCGTCAAAAACCGGCAATGAGATTTGGCCGTCTGACGTAAAAGTTATCTGCTCAATGGAAACATCGCGTTCAAGCATTTCCTTTAAGGCTTTTGAGCATTTCACTTCTTTTTGTCTTGACTTTGGATCCGTACAAGTAGTGAAATCAACAAACCCGCCCTTTTTAGCATACTCAACTCCCGCTTCAAACAAATCCCTTGTCCGATTAATATGTGTACAATGAAATTGGCTAATGCTCACATTGGTTGTGGAAACAACCTCTTCGAGCACCGATAGTCTGTCCGGCCCCTCACCGACATGCACATTCACAATTCCTTTTTTTCCGCATGCTTTACCTGAAATCATGGCCAGTGAAGCAATACGGGCAATTTCCCTTGCTGTGGGCTGGGAAGATCGGGCATCCGCAATAGCCACTTCGCCAACACCGATAATTTTGTCAATAAGAATGATATCATTCTCTATTTTTCCCGTAAGAGTTTTAACAGGGATCTGGTAGGATCCTGTATGTATATACGTACTAATCCCTTCATTCTCAAGTGAAAAGGCCTTGGCAAGCAGTGTTTCCATTGTTCTTGTTGTGCCGTCCGTGCCAATTACACCCACTACGGCTGTAATTCCAGCAGTTGTAGCATCTGTCATCCGAAGCTCCGGAGTCCTTGTATGGTACCCCTCTTCTCCTCCAGCACCAATTATGTGAATATGGGAATCTATGAAGCCTGGAAAGACAAGCTTCCCCTCGGCGTCAATAACTGTAGTCTCGACAGCTGGCGTCTCTATGGTATCCATTATATAGCCAATTTTATCCCCAGTTATTAGGATGTCCTTTTTCCCGATAAAATCAGGGCCGTATACCAATCCATTTTTAATAAGAGTGAGCATTCATAAACCGCCTTTTCATTAAAGTACATGCAATGAAAAAACCCTGCCAGAAAACAATAAATGACAAGGCTTTTCTTTTAAGATTTTCAGCTACCTTCTGCTTCTGCTTTTCCTCTTATATAAGAAATAAGCACCTACTATAAGGACAATGATGATAAGGGGCAAGAATGACAGGAACGTCTGTGATAAAGAGAAATCCATTATCAACCCTCCAGATATGTTTTAGGTTTTATACTCACCTTTTACATTTAATACCCTTCAGGCGTCTCTTTAATCAATTCGGAGTCCAAATGCGATTTCAGCAGGTACTTCACAAACCTGTCATCCCGGACTAGCGATGAAGCATAATTCCTTTTCACAAATTTTTCTGCTTCAGCAAAGGAATCGAACTGTTCTGGATGATGGCTATGATTGATATGCAAATTCCAGTAGTCTTTTTCTTTAAAAATAAAGAAAAAGTCATCATTTGAATTCATAAATAAACTTCCTGAAGGGTTATCCTTAAGATTGTATCTGTTTCTGTGGGCGTCCTGCTGAATAGGTTCTGAATGAAACGTTTGTTCAACAAATTGAAGATAGGCCTCTAATGTAAGATTGCACCCGGCAGCCTTTTGATGGCCGCCTCCATCATAGTCTGCAGCTATGGCTGAAACATCCACATTATCATGAATAGTCCTTAAGCTCATTCGTTTGCGGCCAACCATCACGATGGAAATGTAATCGAGATATGGGAACTCCTTTGATAGTTCATTTCCAAGTTCCGAATGATATGATTCGGCATGGACAATTCCAACAAAATAGCCATTGATTTGCGCCTGGTAAACCTCTCGTTTTTTTCTGCGTATGTATCGCTCTACTCGCTCTTCTTCTATTTCCAAAAGCTTCGTTTCCAGTTCATCAAAGGCAAACTCATTTGCTTCAGCAAGTTTCCGAAGCATTTTTTCTTCAAAATCCTCAATTGAAAACATGAAAAAAAGATCATTAAGCCTCTTTGCTTGTATATTATTAAGCTTGTCCCATTCCCATGTATCATATTGTCGGACCAGCTCGACAAATTGGTCCATTGCAGGTGCCGGCTCAAGGTAACCGTTTTCCTGCAAGTACCCATAGAGCAGCGATGTTGCTGAAGCCGGACTCCCATCAGCATGTGTAATATCCACCCTTGCCCACGGATGACGGTTAAAATGCTCTGCAGACTTATGGTGGTCAATGAGAATTGCATTTCCTCCGGAATGTACAAATTCCTCTATTTTTTTCTCATTTTCTTCATTAACGGATAAGTCTGTGATCAGCAGTTCAACATTGGTATTATTTTTATCAAGAAAAATTGCAGTTTGATGATTAATACTGTCAATAGAGTTATAGCTGACATCCACTTCTTTTCCAAAAGCTGCTTTTGCAAGAATGCCGCAGCCCACTCCATCAAGGTCATTATGCGTTAACAGTCGTAACATAAACACCCTCCTTACCCCATTTATCATGCCCATGGGCGGGCGTATTATTAATGTAACAGGCAAGAAAGACGCAGGTGTTTTCGTCAGACCAAAAACGGTATTAACACAATAATAATTATTTAAAGGATCCCAGAAACCGCGGCATGAATAACTTACGCCAAATTGTTTTCTGCCATTGAAAAACCCTGTCGGCAGTATAACCGCTCGACAGGGTAAAATTAGTTTAAAACAATACGGAAGACATCACAGCAAAAACAGGTTTCACAGAATTAATCTTATTTCCATGTAAATGAGGCTCGTTTTCAGGGGATTATTGTATTTTCACAGATAAATTCCTTTATCACGGGATTCGCTTTCGTTTTCACAGAATTCCATTTCTCTATCCGCCATCCGATTTTTAGGCATCACAGTACATATTTCTTCGCTTTTTCATTGAAAATTCAACTAGATACCTGCTTTGGTTCTTCTTTCTTTTTTATTCTCGCATTACCCATAAACATAATCGTAATGGCAGCGGCCCCAATCGGAATCAAGGCTAGCATAAAGATGAGGGAAATGGAATCTGACAGGGATTCAATGATTGGTTTAAGAATCATTTCCGGAATTTTTGCCCGCTCGCTAGACTGAAATATTTCCTGAAGATTACTCGAATCCCCCATATGCCCCGTACTGACGCCGGCTCCTTCTATCCCTTTAAAAGCATCCTTCAGTTTTTCAGTAAAAACATTATTTTGAATTGTGCCAAAAACTGCGATGCCCAATGTCATACCAAAGGAACGAAGAAAAGAATTAGTAGAGTTCGCCGTACCGCGATAGCGCGGGTCTAAATTATGAAGTGAAGCTGTAGGCAATAATGAAAATGAAAAACCTACTCCAAAACCAACGATGACCATGAAGAAAGTCAGCATCCCCCTTGAAGTCCCAGGCGTCAATCCTCCGAGCAAAAACATTCCGATAAAATATGAGATTACTGATATAACCATCAAATTCCGGAACGTGGTTTTAGCTTGAAATATACCGCCTATCATGCTGCCGACTACAGAACCAAGCATCATTGGCGTTAGAATCAATCCGGCGTTGGTTGCAGAGCCTCCATATACCGCCTGGACAAAAATAGGAATGAATACCGCAAGTATGATAAATGTTCCTCCATATAAGAAGGCCAAAATCTGTGATGCAGCAAAAAGCCTGTTTTTAAACATCCAAAAGGAAATGATCGGTTCTTCTGCTTGTCTTTCGACGAAAAAAAATACGATAAAAAAGACAGCAAACGCAGCAAACAATCCAAGAATTTGCATCGAATCCCAAGCATATTCCTTTCCGCCCAGTTCCAGCGCAAACATTAAGCTAACGACAGCAATTACAAGGGTAACCGCACCCATATAATCTATTTTCTGTTTTGAATGCTCAAGAGTTTCGTGATAATAACGTGTAATTAAAAGTAATGAAATAATGCCGATTGGGACGTTTATGTAAAAAACCCAGTGCCAGCTGAAGGTATCAGTAATAAAGGCGCCAAGAAGAGGCCCCGCCACGCTCGATATGCCAAACACGGCTCCCAGAAGTCCAGTCATTTTCCCCCGTTTTTCAGGCGGAAACACATCAAAAACAATCGTAAAGGCAATCGGCATTAAAGCTCCGCCGCCAATCCCCTGAATCGCGCGGTAAATAATCAATTGATCCATTGTCTGAGCTATCCCGCACAATGCAGAACCAATCAGGAACACAACGAGTCCAAAAATAAAAAAACGTTTTCTGCCATACATATCGGACAGCTTTCCGAAAATCGGCATACCTGCCATAACAGCTACCATATAAGAGGCTGTTACCCAAACAAACTTACTGAAGCCCCCCATATCTGCAACGATAGTACCCATGGCTGTAGCCACTATCGTATTGTCCATCGCACTCATTAAAATTCCCAATAACAGAGCGGTGACGACCGGCTTAATATTGGTTTCCGTACTCATTTTACTCCCCCTAGTATAATTCCCTCTATAAGTTTCTTCAAAGGTCAGACTACCACGTTTTCCCATTATTCACAATGTGTACACAAAATCTCATACAAAAAACTGCTATCGGATAAATCCCTTTACAATATTAAAAATAATTATGTAAACTAGTTATACAGGTTATTTATTTTTATGAACTGAGGGATGTCAAAATAAAATGAAATCCTTGCTATCAAATATATTTTCTAAGAAAAAAAAGCTTTCAATAGAATTTTGCCAGAATAATCTTGACCGGTTTTTAAATAAAGGCACTCAAGCATCCCTTGGACACCTTTTAAGGGACCAGGCTATCCAATATAAAGAATTTGAGTGTTTAAGCCATTGCAAAGAATGCAAGCAATCGCCATATGCCATACTGAACGGCGAAATGCTAACGGCCGATTCAATGGAAAGTTTAATTAAACAAGTAGAAAATAAAATGTAGCCGCATAAACAAGCAGAAGGCCCCTTGCCAGCTGACAAGGGGCTCCTTATATTATTGTTATTAAAGCTTTGATGTACTTGATCCTGTTGTTGATCCTGCAGTAGTTGATCCTGCGGTTTTTGTTCCTTCAGTTGTTGGGGTGTCGGCAGTAGTCATTGAACTTGTGCTTGTAACGGTGCCAGAGCTCTGTACAGCAGCGTCCCCTGATGTATTTGCAGTTTCAGAAGAGGATCCAGTGCCTTCCGTAATCTTGCTTGTTGCCTCAGCTACTTTTGAGCCAATCTCCTTTAATTCGCTTGTAGCTTCCTTTGCAGTTGCCAATGCATCACTTGAGATGCTTTTCACTTCATTTACTTTTCCGAATATATCTTCATTCACAACATCGTATAAATGCTGTGCATTGCTGATTGCTTCTTTTAATGTGTTAGACGCTTCTTTAAAGCGTGCCATCATGGTCATAGGATTTTCCTTGGCTTCGTTAATTACTCCCATGGAATTGTCCTTAAGGCCTACAGCGGTTTCTTTAACCTTTCGGCGTGTATTTGTATCTAGCATCGCAAGGCCAACTCCAATCAGCCCGCCAATTAATAAGCCTCTCAGTAATTTACTGTTTTTGTCACTCTCAGAAGTCATCGTGTGCTTGACATTTGTCGTTACTCTATCATGCTGGAAGTCGTTTGTATTGGTTTGGTAAGAATTGATTCCGTTGGAACCATAGGTATTATTCACATTGCTGGTTGCTGTCATTCGGTTAGTTTCGGAGTTATTCACACTGCCAGTATCGTTCTGCCTGGATCCTGCATAGTTGTTAACTCTGTTGTTTTCACTCATTCTGTTTGCATCATAATTGTTTGTTTTGTTATTGCTATTCATATTTTGTGCCATGTAATGTTCCTCCTCTATTTGTTTTACTGCTTGTCCACTTAATTCCCGATTATTTTATTGTTTAAACAAAAAAAAGGTAACAAAAAATTACACAACGGGTTTTCCATCTCCAATCCGGATTATCAGTTCACGGAGGAATTTTCAAATCAAATCTGTTATGCGGGTAATATATGCTGCTTCTTGAGTGACAGATAAAATGGCTTAAATCCAGTAATTCATCTATATTTTCAGCAAAAAACTTAGCATAAAGCGATTAGGACATGCATATTTTACAATAGGTGTTTTACATGGGAGATGGAGTATATGAAACAGAGTATAAGACGGATTTCTTTGTTTGGCTTGATATTGTTAATAGGTTTAGTCGCATATTTAGAAACGGAATTTTCAACTTTTGATGAAAATGTTAAAGTTGCCAGGCCGGTCTCAGGATTTGAAACCAATGAGGATATGCCTTCTTTGGAAAATATCCTTGATAACAGTGAACAAGTGGACGGTTATCTTGTAGAGACCTACCAGGAGTATGAGGTATATAGAAACAAAAACGGTATGATAACCAAGACTGTACCGACCGGTAACTTTTCATCCCTTCGCTACAAGATAAACCAAGAATAAAAATGCCTCCCAGTCATTAGCCGGGAGGCATTTTGTATTTCTGCAAAACATTAATTATGCTTCTTTTATTTTCAAACTGCCTTCTTCTACAAGTGCAGTAAAGCTCTTCACTTCCGGCTTTTCAAAAATGAAATCAGTGATTCCATCTTCGAGGTGTTCCTGAAGTACACGGCGGAGCGGTCTAGCACCGAATGAAGGGTGATAACCAAGCTCAGCAAGCTTTTCTTTTGCTTCTGCCGTTACAGTAAGTGAAAGTCCCTGTTCCTCAAGAGTTTCATAAAGATCGTTCAGCATTATATCAACAATCTTCAGCAGATCTTCCTTCTGTAAGGCAGAGAATTCAATAATACTGTCAAAACGGTTCAGGAATTCAGGCTTAAAGTAGCTGCCTAATGATTGAAGGATAGATGCTTCTTCCACGGCAGTGTTTGTTCCAAAGCCCATTGTTTTTCTCTTTTCCCCTACACCTGCATTACTTGTCATAATGATTACTGTGTCCTTAAAGTTAACAGTCCGGCCCTGGCTGTCAGTTAGACGCCCATCTTCAAGAATTTGCAGGAACATGTGCATAACATCCGGGTGAGCTTTTTCAATTTCATCCAGGAGGATAATGCTGTAAGGCTTGCGGCGGACTTTCTCAGTAAGCTGCCCTGCTTCCTCATGGCCTACATATCCTGGAGGTGAACCGATAAGCTTAGATACACTGTGCTTCTCCATAAATTCACTCATATCAAGGCGAATCATGGCATCCTTAGCACCAAATAATTCTTCAGCCAATGTTTTTGATAGTTCTGTTTTACCGACACCTGTCGGGCCGACAAAGAGGAAGGAACCGATTGGGCGAGTTTTAGATTTCAGACCGGCACGGCTTCTGCGGATTGCTTTAGCTACTTTGCGTACCGCTTCTTCCTGACCAATCACCTTCTTAGAAAGCTCCTCTTGAAGGCGGATCATTTTCGATTGTTCATCCTCCTGCAATTTACCTACGGGAATCCCAGTTTTTTGTTCAATGATTTCCTGAATATGCTCAACAGTCACTGTCGGGCGTTTAGCATTTTCTCCAGCTTCAAGGATTTTTTCGAGTTTTGCTTCCTCATCTCTAAGCTTTGCAGCTTCTTCATAAGCTTCTTGCTTTAAAGCCTGTTTCTTTTCCTCGTGAATTTGAGCAAGGCGTTCTTTTACATTTTCTTCTTGTCCATCTTCTATTGTGAGATTCAATTTTGAACCAGCTTCATCCATAAGGTCAATCGCTTTGTCAGGAAGGAAGCGGTCCTGGATATAGCGGTGGGAAAGTTCAACCGCAGCCTGAAGGGCTTGGTCGCTGTATCCTACTGCATGGAATGCTTCATAACGGTCTTTAAGGCCTGTTAGAATTTCCAGCGCTTCTGCAGGAGTCGGCTCATTAACTTGAACAGGCTGGAAGCGGCGTTCGAGTGCAGCGTCCTTTTCAATCTTTCTGTATTCCTTTAGGGTAGTCGCACCAACAAGCTGCATTTCGCCTCGTGCTAATGCAGGTTTTAGGATATTACCTGCATCCATAGACCCTTCAGCAGATCCGGCCCCAACAATTTGATGTATTTCATCAATGAATAGAATTACGTTCTTACGCTGCTGAAGCTCGGAAATAAGCTGTTTCATCCGCTCTTCAAATTGGCCGCGGATTCCTGTATTCGAAACAAGTGAAGCAACATCGAGAAGGTAAACCTCTTTTGTTCGCAGTTTTACTGGTACATCCCCGTCAGCAATTTTCAGCGCAAGTCCTTCAGCAATTGCTGTTTTACCGACACCAGGTTCCCCAATCAGAACAGGGTTATTTTTATTTCTTCTATTTAAAATTTCAATCACACGCTTTACTTCCTCATCACGTCCAATGACCGGATCGATAAGGCCAGCTTTAGCATTATGAGTCAGATTGCGGCCATATTGGTCAAGCAATCCGCCGCCCCGTCCCCCTTTTGCTGGCTGCGGCTGTTCTTGTTCATCTATATCAGCTTGCCCAGGGTTATGGCTAAATCCTTTAAAGAAATCATCAAATGGGAAATTACCCATGTATCCTTTTCCCCCCATGGCTGCTCCTAGTTTATTTTGTTCTTCTTTATAGCAATCGGAGCACAAATGAAAATTTTGCTGGCTGCCATTAATACTTACACGCAATTGAATATTCGCTTGATTACTTTGACATTTTTGACAATGCATATGTGACTCCTCCTTGATTTTATACATTTTTTCATTAATTATTTAATAAGCGTAGTTGATGGACAGTTTGCCTGGTCAAATTGACTTTGACTATCTTTGACTTACTATACCCATTATACTCTGACCTTTTCTGACTTTCAACCCTTTTATCAAAAAAATTTGTTTTATTTAATCATAAAAAAATGAAACTAATAAGACTAGCTCTTTCAGGAAAATCTACAAAAAAGGAGTGATAATAATGGCTCGAAGAAGGAATATACTTGTGCCGGAAGCAAGACAGCAGATGGATCAATTGAAAGCAAAAGTGGCCGGAACACAAAATCCTGAGGATGCTAAATTTGAAGCTGCTGCTGAAGTTGGAGTTCCACTTCAAAAAGGCTATAATGGACAGCTTACTCCGAAGCAGGCCGGAAAAGTCGGCGGAAGGCTGGGCGGCGATATGGTTCGGGAGTTAGTGAAAATGGCACAGGAAAATCTGAATAAGAAAAAATAGCACAGCTATTTTTTTTGTTTAATCGCCACATTTCAATGGGGAAGGATAGGAAACTGAAAAAATTATCTGGCTTTCCTATCCTTTTTGTACATACAAGGCTTTAAAATCTGCACCCAAAAAACTCTTTCAGGACTACTTTTCCAGTAATAAGTTCCTGAAACTGGCTAACATCTCTTCTGATATATTACAAAACTGACATAGATATGTTTCAATGCTTCCATGGCTTTTTAATATATCCATGAAAATATCATCAAGATACTCATGGCGTACTTCTAATATCGGCTTTAACCGATCCGGTGAAATTTGAAACAGGCTTACCCATCTAACAAATCGTTCCACTTTTCGCATCCGTGGGCCGATTAATTCATTGGAAAACAGATATTCATCTAAAACAGTTTGGTATGGTACTCCAGCAAGGAGCTGAATCAAAGCAGCAATAAACCCGGTTCTATCCTTTCCGCCAGTACAATGGATCAGGGCAGGCAGGTTTTCTTCATCTGATAATAACATAATGATTTCTTGAATTTGCTGGCTGCAGTTGTTTGCCATATTAGCATAGATAGCTCTCATAATCTGTTCAAAATCTATATTTCCTGACCTGCCCACCAAAAATTTAAAAAACTCAAAACGTGTGAATTCCTGACTTTTATCATGAATGGAAATGTTTTTAACCAAAACGTTCTGATACAGCCCTATTCGGCTCGGCTTTGATTTTTGTTCCTGGGATGTTCTCAAATCGCATATTAATTTAATACCTAATTCAGAGAATCTCTGTAAATCAGCTTTTGATAAACGCGATAATTCATCAGAACGAAATAGAACCCCTTTCTTCATTTTTAAGCCACTTTCAGTAGTGAATCCTCCTATATCCCGAAAGTTATATAATCCGTCGAACTCATATTCTTGTTTTTGTGTAAAATTTTTCATGCTTTTTCCCCTTTATTAATAACAGGCTCAACTGCAAAATTAATAATCTATTTTTAGGTCTCTTTTAATATTTACTAATATAACTCGGAATCTATCGAATACTTCATACTGTGGGCTATGCGCCGAATATTCAAACTAACAAACTTCTTGCAGAGAGGCGTAATTTTTTTAAAACTGAAAATTACTTAATAGAATACATAAAGGTTTGGATAATAAGCTGAAGGTCCAGCAAGTAATGAACCATTATTATAGTCGACAAACGCCTGGTCTTTAAGAAGATCGCTCCAAGGATAATCGCCATGGGGATAAACGAGAAAAATCGCCATAGCATATAGGATGGATCAAAGATCAGCGGCAGAAAAACATGCTGCAAAGCCAATGCCATACCAGCGAAAATGATCGGCTTCCACTTGCTTCCGTAATGCTGTTCCAGCCGTGGCAAGGCGTATCCTATATACGTTGGCAGCTCAACCAAAGCATTTGAAACCGGAAAGATAATTAATGCAATAAGCGCAGCCCAAACCGGCAATGGCTGAAACATATTATCCGGGGGTATGATGGAACCTAAAAATAAGTAAGAAAAAACATAGAGAGGAACCGCGCCGCTAACAACTGCAACTATTACCAGCAAGAAAAATTCTTTCAACGACTTCTTCAGTCCTATTCTTTTTGTTTTAAATAAGCTGATGTATGACTTCTTTTCTTTTCGAAGAAAATGCGTAAGCATAATAAACGATATAATATTAGCAAGAACAACTTGAAAGGGCCACCATTTTTCTGCTTCTTTCAATGGCTGTTCAGCCCCGTTAACAGAAAGTATAGCGACAAAGACGGTACCAAAAATAATAAAAAAAAGTGACCTCATTATTAGGGAAAAATAAATATCTATCGTATTTGCTTTTTTATTAATATTGTTGTGCAAAAAAACTGGCTGGTGAATAGTCTCTTTTACATTATTCATTAAAATCTACCTCACATCTGTTATTTAGTTTAACTTTAATTAAATACCTGTTTTCCAAATCTGCCCGCAACTCTACACAAGTCATTAACTGAAATGTTACAAAAGCCTCTCCATTACAAAAGGATTGTGTACTAATTCTTTCGTATTTATCTGCTAACTAACACTCGTTCATATTTATTCGGTAAAAAATGAGTGATTTGCATCACCCAGTACTTTTGTTCCATTATTTTTCACTAACGTTTTCAAGAAAAAAACGAATATGATTTTTCATTTTTGCTTCAATTACCGATGTGTCCTTTTGATCAAATCGAAGCATATTATATTCAACCAGCATGGAGAACGTCGGATATTGATATTCTGAGGCCAGTACTGCAGGACTATAAGTGTCTTTGATCTTTCCAAGTTCTATCAGTTTTTCGAAGACCACTTCCAAGAAATCCAATGTATCTTTAATTAGATCATTCAAGAATATTTCCCTTGCAGCCGCAGAACGAAATTGTTCCATGAAAAGAATCCTCCAGCACTTCTCATTCGTTTCATTATCTATATGCTCCCTGAATCGCTCGAATCCTCTTTCAAAGAATCCTTCAAGAGTAGAATTTTCTAAAATGTCATCTAATAAAGATACAGGGGGGAGAGTTTTAGCAAATTCTTTTCGAAAAGCAGAAAGGATTTGTTCAAGAATCTCGTCTTTATTTTTGTAATGGTTATATAACGAACTTTCTTTAATTCCCACCTCTTTCGTTATCTCTCTGATTGACACTCCACTAAAACCCTTTTGCGAAAAAAGGTCTATTGCTGCATCTAAAATTTTATCTTTAGTAACGTTGGTCTTTTTTGGTGTCAATTTATAAACTCCTATCTGATCATACTTACTATTGTAGAATGGATCCCATTCCAAAATTCTCAAGACATCCACTAACTAATACTTTGTCTAAGGTAAGATACATTTTATTATAACTAACAAACGTTAGTTAATCAATAAATAAATTTACGATTCCTTTAGGTGATGAGGGTAAATTTCATTGTCAATAATTTCAGAAAAATATATGATTATATAAATGAAAATCAAAGGGGATGAGGTATTGCGTACGGTTAATGTTTTACCTAATAGCAGTGAGGTGTATAAATCTTAACAATTATAAGGAGAAAATCATGACAACAATCAATAATAACCTTTTTTACGGTGACAGAATTAAACTCTCAGCATCGAGGGAAGAAGATGCTGCCATTATGGTGAAGTGGGGAGAAGATACTGAATATCTTCGTAATGTGGATACTGAAATAGCTTTCCCTAAGAATAAAGAAGAATTCGAAGCAGAAGGAAAAGCGGCCCCCAATGTGGCCTATTTCCGGCTTAGAACCATTAAGGATGATCAATTGATCGGATTTGCAGCCATTCACAGCATTGAATGGAATAACCGGGCGGGACTCCTGGCTATGGGAATTGGTGATTCTTCTAATCGGAATAAAGGTTATGGATCAGAAGCTCTGAGGCTCATCCTTCGTTATGCCTTCAATGAGTTAAATTTAGATCGGGTCGGTTTGGAAGTAATTGAATATAACAAGGGTGGAATAAGGGCATATGAAAAAGCAGGTTTTCAGCAGGAAGGCAGAAAAAGATCAGTGGTTTACCGTGACGGAAAGCGATACGATATTATCGTTATGGGAGTATTAAGGCCTGAGTGGGAAGACATTCACACAGCAACCGAATTATAAGCTCAATCATTCTTAATTAATAACCTTCTATAAAGCTTTCAAGAGCTATCCTCACCTGATGGGGGTAGCTTTTTTCAAGTAGCAAGGTTTTCATTTGATCTGCCTTATATGTAATAGTATTTTGCAGTTAAAAAAACTTATGCAAAAAAAACACAAAAAAACTAATCCGCAATTTGGACTAGTTTTTACACGCCTTAGAGGATTCGAACCTCTGACCGACAGCTTAGAAGGCTGTTGCTCTATCCTGCTGAGCTAAAGGCGTATTATATATATGGCGGAGAAGGAGGGATTTGAACCCTCGCACCGGTTACCCGACCTACACCCTTAGCAGGGGCGCCTCTTCAGTCTCTTGAGTACTTCCCCATAAAAAAAATGGCTCCGCAGGTAGGACTCGAACCTACGACCGTTCGGTTAACAGCCGAATGCTCTACCACTGAGCTACTGCGGTGTTTTTATACTATACCCTCCTATAGTATTTAGTCAATTAAATTAATAAATTAATAAATCTAGAATTTTTTTCCTGAAGGTTTTTGCTTTTTCAGGATCGAGTATGGTACCCTTTTCTTGTTTTTTCACTTATCAGCTAATTTTTATACTTTTGGAGCCGAATAATCATTTTATGTTACAGGGATTAGGATCTGGATTATAATGGTAAACAGGGAGTGATTTTTTGCTGGTAACAATACGGAGAGAAGATTTTGATTCGCTGGATGATTTGGTACTGGGAGCTTATTGTTTTGAACCAATAATCCCATTGATCCGTGGTAAAGGAAGATGTTTATAAACATCTTACGAAAGGTCAGCAAGCATTGTTTATGTTCAGCGCTTATTACAACCACGCCAGCAAATCCATGGCAGAGTTTTATTGGTGGACTGCTTACTTTTTGGCACAGCCGAAAACATGGTCAGAAATTAAAATAGGGCTGCGGCATTTCAGGGCAAATGCAATGCTGCAGCTGCTTGAGGAATTGGAAGGAACTTTGAAAGCGTGGAACCACCCGCGAAGTTTTCAAGGATTCGACGTTACTTACAAGGACCTGGATAACGACCCAGAGCTTCTTTCCTCCATTAGTCCGCTCAACACCCGTCTGCATGAAATCTCATCAGCCATTTTAAAGGGGATTGGTGAACATATCAGGAAAAGTCCTCATGAGTTTATAAAGTTCGAGGATTAAGATCTACTGCAACTTTGGTTCAACACAGAGTAAAAATTACCACTTAGCCCTTTAGGTTAAACTTAAAGGGCTCCAGGCATTAAGAAATAATCATTCATTGATAGCATTGAAAAAAGCACTGCGATACCGCTCTTTGTAAAAAATTGCTTTATCCTACACGCATTCTCCATTCAGCCATTGGATAACCGTAAATAATGGCTTGACTTTGGGGTTACCTTTTCTTTTGTAAAACCCCTTCGGCTGTAAAAACTGTCTGCCTGCTCTGTATCTGTATTAAGCACCATCACTTGAAAATGCTCACGTGCGTGTTTGATAATTTCTTCCAGTAAGAGTCTTCCTATTCCATTTCTTCTGCAGGCCCTCGCAACGTAGAATCTTCTTAGCCGGCAGACCCCATGTTCACTGGAAAGCGGATCTATATTAAGGCCGCCAACAGCTATCAAAGTACCTTCAGCATCCACTACCCCATAGAGGGCCTCACCCGGCTTATTGAATATATTTTCACCACTGTAATATTCATCCTTTAATCTTTGTACAAACCGGAAGCCCTCCTGTTTGCTCTCTAATATTAAATGGGCTATATCGTTGTCCAGCAGGCTTGATATCTTAATAACTTTGACCGGTGCCAAAAAAATCCCCCTCGATTTTATTTAAATTATCCTAACTTTTAGACTCAGCATCCGTGATAACGAGATTCCCACTGGCATTTCCTGACAATGGGGAGTATATTATCTAAATAGTTAATAAGTAATTACTATAAAAGTATATCAAAGGGAGAGACCTGTTTTGAGGCAATACATACGAATTATCCTGTTTTTTGTTGGTCTGATGATTTTTGCTTTAGGAGCCGCGATTACGGTTAAGGTTAAACATTTGGGTCTGCATCCTTGGGATGTGCTAAATGTTGGGCTATATGAACGATTTGGGCTTACGATCGGGTCATGGTCAGTACTATGCGGATTGTTTCTGCTTACAGTTTCGTGGAAAAAAGCGCGCCAATATATCAGCATTGGAACCTTTTTAAACGCAGCACTGATCGGTCCGTTTATGGATTTTTACTTATGGCTCGATTTATTGCCATCCGCCACTCATACATGGGTTGACTATCTCATTATCCTAAGCGGAATCGTACTTACCGGCATTGGCGGGGGAATGTATGTAGCGGCAGGACTTGGAGCAGGGCCGCGTGACGGTTTCATGCTTTCTATTTCGGACACAACCGGTTTGTCTGTCAGCAAAGCGCGTATTCTCGTCGAAAGCTTTGTATTGCTGATTGGTTTCCTTATCGGCGGTCCGGTATTTATTGTTTCTTTCATTTATACATTTATCCAGAGCCCCATCTTCCAAAGATCATTGTCATTTTTTAAACAGGTCATTGCAGTTCCTAAAATGCCGGAGAATCAGCTTCAGAAAAAAGCACTTTAATGCTGCTGACCTGATGCTTATTCCGCTTAAGACTGTTTCCTTAAATCATCTGCTCAATAAAAATCTCTGCCCGATCAAATAGGCAGAGATTTTTGCTTTTTTATTAACCAGCCTGTGGAGTTATTACTTTTTCCTTCATTGGTTTTACTTTTCGTTTAGGATGTATCAGGCTGTATAGAACTGGAACAATGAAGAGTGTAAGCAGTGTTGATGTGATTAATCCGCCGATTACAACAACGGCAAGTGAAGCTGATACTATACCGGCATGGTTTGAAATGGCCATTGGAATGAGCGCTCCGACTGTCGCAATCGCGGTCATCAGAATTGGGCGCAAACGGACAACTCCGGCATCGATCAAGGAATCATGTGTTTCCATTCCTCGCTTCTCGTTTTGTTTAACCCGGTCAACCAGGACAATCGCGTTCGTTACAACGATTCCATTTAACATCAGCATCCCAATCATCGCAGGCATTCCAATCGGTTCATCAACGATGAAAAGTCCAAGCAATGCACCGATTGCGGAGAAAGGAATCGCAAACAGAATAACAAACGGCGCTTTTCCTTCACCAAAAGCAATTACCATTACCATGTACACAAGAAGAATGCTGATACCAATTGCAATTGCCATGTTGGCAAAGCCTTCTTCCATCGCCGCTGACGCGCCTTCCTTGTAGTAGGTGACGCTTTTTGGAAGATCAAGATTCTTGATTAACTCATCAGCTTTTTTCGTAACTTCACCTGTTTTGGAATCAGTGATCTGCCCAACCACCATTACATATTCATTTCCATTTAAATGAGTAATAACCGTTTGATTTTTTACTTCCTTTAACTCACCGATATCCTTAAGTGCAACAGGAGCACCCATCATATTGGGGATTTGCTGCTCTTCTAAATCTGCAAGAGTTTGGATTGAATCCATCTTCAGGCTCAATGTCACATCTTTTTTCTCATTCTCAATGTTGACTGTTGTGACTGTATCTCCATTAATTAACTCCCGAAGGCTCTTGCCGACCATTGCTGGCATCAAACCATGCTGTGCAAGCTTCGCTTCATCCATCTGAATTTCGATTTCCGGTTCGTCTCCTTCAAGAGACGAGTGGACATCCGCCATTCCTTTTACTTCCTTTAACGTACTTTCAATTTGCTTGCTGGCAGTCTTAATGTCTTCAAAATCCGGGCCCTTTACAACCAGAACATACTGTGACTGACTGCCGCCGGCAAAACTTCCTACACCGGAAACGGAAATTTCCTCGGCTTCCTTCACTTCTTTGAAATCAGCCCGCAATCGTTTAATAACAGCATCTACATTCTCCGTTGAATCCTTTAAAACGAAGTTTATCGATGCATGTTCGTACTCGCCATCCACACTGGTGCTTACCAGTTCTACTTCTTTTGCATCCAGAAGAATATCTTCGACCTTGGTCGCAAGATTGCTCGTTTCTTCAGGAGCGGTACCCTTTTCCATTGTAATGCTTACATCATAATTGCTGACCTTTTCCTGCGGCAAAAATGTTGTGCCAAGCTGCGGGGCAATGAAGCCCACGGATGCCGCAAGCAGGACAATGGCCATTACAAGCGTCAGCAAACGGTGGTTAAGCGACCATCCCAGGCTTTTGCGGTATATTTTTTGAAGCCCGCTTTCCTGATGCTCTTTCGGAGAAATATTGAGTAAAAAGATTCTTGAAAGAAGCGGAACAACCGTAACCGCGACAAGCAGTGAAAACAGCAGCGAGATGACGATAGTCCAGGCAAGCGGAGCAAAAAATTTTCCGATAATACCCGGAACAAAAGCCATAGGCAAAAATACAGCAACCGTAGTGATCGTCGATGATGTAATTGCTGATGCAACCTCTTTTGTTGATTGTTCTACAAGCCTTGCATTTCTTTCCTTAGCGGCGCGGACTCGCCTGAACACATTTTCGATTACCACGATTGAATCATCTACTACACGCCCAACAGCAACGGCGATTCCAGCAAGCGTCATGATGTTCAATGTATAGCCAAGCATGTTAATGACAGTAAACGATGCCAGGATGGAAAGAGGAATGGATATAATCGCAATAATAGTAGAACGAATATTACGCAAGAATAATAGGGTAACGACCACTGCCATAGCAGCGCCAAGAAGTGCTTCACGCAGCATCGAATACACAGAATCTTTAATTTCGATTGATTGGTCACGCAGCGTTTTTACACTGTACCCTTCTGGAAAATCAGTTTCTTTCATTAGTTCTTTAGCCTCTTCAACGATAGAGACAACATTTGCGCCGCCTTCAACGATAATACCAAATCTTACTCCAGGTTCTCCGTTAATCCTAGTGAAATCAGTATTGTTTACTGACTCATAAGTAACATCGGCAATGTCCTTTAATTTAAGGTTCTGCAGTACTGGCATCTGTCCTTGAGGCGAACCGGCCATTCCTTTTGCAAACAAAGTTATATCTTTGATGGCGTCTACAGATTCCAGTTCTTTACCCACGCGAACAGGAAACACTTGATTGGATATTGCAACATCACCTGTTGGAATCGAAAGATTATTTGCTGTAATAGCGTTCTTTACATCCTCTAGTGTGAGTCCTTTTTCCTTTAGCTTTTCCGGCAGCAAGCGGATGAACACTTGCTTTTCATCAATTCCGCCAACCTCCACTTTATTGACGCCCTCAATAGCTTCCAGCTGAGGTACAATTTTATTTTTTACAAAGTGCTGGACTTTATTACTTGATTCATCTGCGTATATCCCCATTGAAAATACAGTCGGATCAGGCTCTGGCCCCTGCAATATGATCTCCGGGTTTTCCGTGCCTTCTGGAAGGTTTACCTTATCAACGCTAGAACGTACAAGCTGTTCGGCATCTTTCATATCCACTGACATATCGTACTCCATTGTGGAGTAAACAACATTGGCAACCCCATCTGTATAAACATTTTTAACACCATCAATGTTCATCAGTTCTTTTTCAAGAGGTTCCCCCACTTCCTTTATTGCTTGCTCTGGTGACGCACCCGGATACGGAATGACAACAGTCATATACGGAATATTGATATTCGGGTATTTTTCTATGTTTATTTTTTGAAACGAATATACTCCCCCGCCAATGATTAAAACAATCATTAAAAAAAGGGCAACCGCATTGTTCATACTAAAACGAATAATTGATTTCATCTTTTATCTCCTTATTATTTTCCAAATTTGACCTCAGTTCCCATCTTATACATTTATTTCCTTCTATATAATAAACTCCAGAGTTATTTTTTACTAGGTCCAGAGACTTAGATATTATAAAATGTATGGCATTTAATACTTTCTCTGCCTCGAAAATCATTAATTTCGTTAAACGTAAATTTTATAGAAACCCTTGCTTGATGAGTGTAAAATATGAAGAAAAAGCTCAGGGGAGTCAATCGGATGGAAAATATAATTTTCAGAGACGCAACATATAACGACCTTTCAAAAATTATTGAAATTTATAACAGCACGGTTGCTTCCAGAATGGTAACGGCCGATACGGTTCCTGTATCCGTTGAGAGCCGATTAAACTGGTTTAACGAACACACTCCGGAAGCCCGTCCTTTATGGGTCATCATAAAAGATGAAAAAGTCGCCGGATGGTTAAGTTTCCAATCTTTCTATGGAAGGCCTGCTTATCAGGCAACGGCAGAAATCAGCATCTATATAGATGAAGCCTTCAGAGGACAAGGCCTTGGCCGGATCGCCCTTTCAAAAGCAATTGAGAGTGCCCCTGACCTCGGACTCAAGACAATACTTGGTTTTATTTTTCATCATAACCTGCCAAGCTTAAAGCTGTTTCAGGCTTTCGGGTTCGAAACCTGGGCACACCTCCCTCGTATCGCCGAACTGGATGGGACTGAAAGGGATCTGGATATCCTCGGAAAACGAATTTCCTAATTATAGCCATACAAAAGGCTGCCGAATTTTCGGCAGTCTTATTTTTTAAAAAGAAATTTAATTAGGCACTGAACGAAATGGTTCTTATAACCGTCATACATAAAAAACAAACCTAGCAAATAAAAAGAGGTGCCAATATGGCCAATATAATTGAAGTGGAAAATGTACAAAAGGAATTTAACAGCAAGCCTATATTAAGGGACATTTCTTTTACCATTAAGGAAGGAAGCATCAATGGGCTGCTTGGTCCGAACGGGGCTGGTAAAACAACGATCATCCGCCTGCTCAATGGCGTAATAGATGCAACGTCCGGAAATATGAGGGTAATGCGCTTAGATCCCCGCAAAGATGGTGATGAAATCAGGAAAAGGGTAGGGATCGTGACAGAGAGCGCCTCCCTTTACCATGATATGAGCGCTTGGGATAATCTTGTATTCTATTCAAAAATTTATGACGCGTATGATCCTAAAAGGATAACCCATCTTCTTGAGCAGTTTGACATGCTTCCGTTTAAAGACCAGGCAGTTGGATTATTTTCAACCGGAATGAAGAAAAGAATTTCACTGGCAAAAGCGTTGCTGCATAAACCAGAAATCCTGTTTCTCGATGAGCCGACCAACGGGTTAGACCCAGAAGGCATCAGCTCAGTAATACACTATTTGCGCAAAGTGAACGAGGAAGAAAATGTCACCATCCTTATCTGCTCCCACGTGCTTCATCAGCTGGAGGATTTATGTGATTCCTACCTCTTTTTAAAGGATGGAAGAATAATAGAAAATGGGCTATTGCATGATCTTGAGGATAAATATTTAACTGACATACGACTGCTTGTAGAAACCGGATTAAGGCCGAAAGACCACAGCCATTACAATGGATTTGCTTATGAGGTTAAGGGGACTGATAAATTGGAGTTCCTGCTCGCTTCAAAAGAAGAGATAGCCCCATTGCTAAGGCAAATTCTTAACGAGTCATGGATACATTCCAGCGAGATTACAAACAGAAGCCTGGAATCAATATATTTTAAGATTAGAGGTAATGGCGATGAATAAAACGACAATTATAGCTATAGCGGAAAAGGACATTAGAGCCACATTTTCATCCAAGAAAGTATGGATGCCTATGGTTATCCTAGCAGTCGTTCTCTGTATCATATTTCCCGCGGTCTTCTCTTATATCGGGCTGCATACAGAACTTCTCAATCAATCATCAGATGATTTGAAAAAACCAATTGAAAAGGTAATCCAAAACTTCCCAGCAGAAGAAATGAAAAACACTCTGGCAAGCCTCCCGACTATGGGTGAAAAAGTAGTCTATTACTTTTTAAACTTCATGCTTACACCATTCTTTCTCATGGCGGCCATTGTCAACTCGATGGTCACTTCATCCAACAGCTTTGCCGGAGAAAAGGAACGAAAGACGCTTGAAAGCTTATTATTCTCGCCCCTATCAATAAAGGACCTGTTTTTAGGGAAGGTGCTTGCCTCCTTCATTCCAACACTATTGATTGTATTCAGTACCTTTATACTAAATTTGATTGTCATTAATTTGATTACCTACCCGTTTTTTAATCAGATCTTGTTTATTAATGCCACCTGGCTGCTCTTGATATTCTGGGTGATTCCAGCCTTGGTGCTGTTTAATATTCTTTTAAATGTGCTTGTTTCATCAAAGGTAAAGTCCTTTCAGGAAGCACAGCAGTTCGGGGGAATGATGGTTCTTCCAATTGTGGGCATCCTCATCAGCCAGGTGACAGGACTTTTCTTCCTAAGCCCTTTTATTTTGTTTCTGATTGGCGCCGGATTCCTGCTGGGCAACGCACTCCTGCTTAAGGTCATGACAAAATTAAACGACCGCAATTCCCTTTTTGAAAGCCAAATTCACTAAATCAGATTGATACAGCTAAATCAACACTGTTTTTTTGCTATACTGGTGTTGAGGTGGGCCCATTGAATCGCGAAGAAAAAAAGAGAATCACAAGGCAAAAAATTTTCGATACGGCCATTCGGCTTATTTCAGAAAATGGATATGCGGCAACAACTGTAGAAATAATTGCGAAGGAAGCAGGAGTCGCCAAAGGTACGTTTTTCAATTATTTTAAATCAAAAGAAAGCGTCCTTGATGAGTATGAAAGAGTTTCATTGTTTACCGAAGCTGAAGGGGCTATGCAGCTGGACGGTCCCATTTCCCCAGCCATAATAATGGCTCTCATAAACGTACTGCAAAAAATGAATTATACCCGGTCCTTAAGAAGAGCCACTGTTATGGCCACACTCGCCGGTGAAGACTCTCTTGCGGAACATAGGCAAAACATGAAAAATCTTGCTGAAATTGCGATTCCTTTTTTTGTGATCGGACAGGAGCGCGGTGAATTCAGTAAAGATTATCCCCCTGAGCTCCTTGCCGATTTGCTGATTCAAACCTACATCGGCATTCTCACGCATTGGTGCATGGGAGGCGGCGATGACGACCTGATAAAACAAGCGGCATTAAGTCTGGAATTATTTTTAGCATCTATTTCAAAAAATCCCCACTAATCTGCAGTACACTGCGTTAGCGGGGATTTCGCTTTATATAAGGGCATTTTTTTTAAAAAACGGCAAGCTGCCACTTTGAGCAAGCAATATCTTTAGGTTTTGCACGTAAATATGTTTCGGAAAGTAAATCTTACGTTTTGGACAGTAACCGGTATAACAGTTGGCGGGGAAGATATTATCACCGGCTAAACAGTTTGTTTTATTGTTTTCTTCGGAATATCCACACCAGTAAACAGGATGCTCAGAAAATTGATACGCCTGATAACGAAAAAGGATATCAAATGACC
Organism: Bacillus sp. M6-12; assembly: GCF_002860285.1. Lineage (GTDB taxonomy): Bacteria > Bacillota > Bacilli > Bacillales > DSM-1321 > Peribacillus. Next base: position 359,752 of record NZ_PGVF01000006.1, on the reverse strand, counting down.
GAGAATCGTACCGAGCACAAAGACAATACCAAATTTGATGTAACCTGAGAGCGGAACCTTGATAAGGCAATACTGAAGGACCATAAGGACTGGCATATGGATGATATAAACAGTAAATGTATTTCCGGCCAGCTTTTTAGAAAAGGAACTTGAAATATTAAGCTTTCGATTGAACAACTCCAGAAGTCCGATTCCAAGGCCGAAGCACAGGATAGTTTCATAAAAAGAATAAAATAAACTAGCCCCGCTCATCCCCCCGTCTGTTGAATGGACAACGCCTGCAAAGCGCAGGATTGCAAGTATACAACCTATCCCAAACCACGTTTTCCCAACCTGCTTTGGTATATTCCGAATCCACCCGTTTTTAGCTGCACCGATTCCAAGTATCACAAAGGTCACGTATTGAGGAATATGGGCTAATTCTGTCTGAACAAATCCAAACAGACCGATCCAATGATCAATAGGATACCAAATACGAATAATAAAAGTGGCAATAGCAGCAAGAAACACGAGAGACAGAATCGAAGCATGGGATGCTGTAAACTGAATCTTTCCCTCTCTAATAATCCCTTTTTTTACTATCTGCTTCCATAAAACATAAAGAACAGAGTATATCAATAAATGTTCAATAAACCAGAGGTGGCCAAAGTTCAAATCAGGCCAGGAAGGACCGGTCCAGTCAGAGGGTTCACCGCTCAATCCGAAATAAATTTTGAGATAGTAATCAAAAAACGACATTGTCTCATATCCCCGGAAATGGTTGTAATAGAAGAACATCATGAAAGGTATCATGACAAAAAAGCCAACCAATAAAGGAATTCCTAGTCGCCTTAATCGATCCTTCAAATAAGCTGCTCCTCCCCGCTTTTGAAAAACAACAGGGATAAAGAAAGCCGAAATCAGGAAGTACAAACTCATGTTAAAACCAGCATTCACCCCGAAAAAGGGTCCCAGATTTGCAGGCATTAACTGGTCTTTTACATACCAGAAACCATCCGATCCGCCATAGGGCTGTCCTGCATGGTGGGCGATAACAGTAAGCGATAAAAAGATCTTTAAGTTGTCGATAAAATCAATTCGCGAAGGCCGATTCATATGGACACCTTTCCTTTTAAATGTTATTTTTCCATATTTATACTATTAATGATAAATATTTTTGAACTATCGGTCAACTTTTATTTACAAAGATCCGTTGAACCACCACATAAACTTCTGCTGTATTTTAAATTAATTGGAATTGTCCAGGTAAAGAGAAGATATTTTATAACGCAGGGATTGCTTATCATGAGAGTACGTTTTAACCATAGGAAATTGGAGAGTTTAAAGCGGCTGAAAAAAATTTTTAACAAAAAAATGTGGTAGTATCTTTTTTAATTGTTTCCCAAACGTCAACTAAACTTTATGCAATTTTGGGGGCTTTATAAAAAATCAGACTGGGAAAGGATTTGCTTTGGTGTCATAAATTATAAAAGGGCGCCCTATTTGGACGCCCGACTGCCATCAAAATAATATACTTCTTCTTAATTCCTGGACAGTAGCAGGAATGGATTTTGCCTGGCTTATTGCCGTAATTACCGAAATACCATCTGCACCGGCTTCAATGACCGCAGCGGCATTTTCTGCTGTTATCCCTCCAATTCCTACGATAGGTACAGTAAATCCCTCCGCGCGGAATTCTTCTATAACTGTCGTTCCCTGAACAGGCTTGGCATCTTCTTTTGTTCTAGTCGGAAAAATCGGTCCAACGCCAAAATAATCGGCGCCAGACTGAATTGCATCGGTTGCTTGCTCCAGCGTATGGACGGATATGCCAAGGATTTTATCACCAATCTGCTTCCGTACATAGTCAGCAGGCTCATCCTCCTGGCCAATATGGACACCATCAGCATTAATAGACATTGCCAGCTCAATATCATCATTAACAAGGAAAGGAATTCCATGTTCCCTGCAGATTGTTTGTAATTCTTTTGCGAGCTTGTACTTTTCGTCTCCGATTAAAGCTCCTTTTCCTTTTTCACGATATTGAAACATTGTGATCCCGCCTGCTATCGCCTCTCTCAGCACCTCTGCCGGGTAATTCGTACAATTCACACTTCCCATTATAAAATAAACTTTTAAGGCATCTTTTAAAGTTTCCTTGCTGGTTCTCCCTATGCTCATGCTCTACTCCTTCAGGGCGGCTTTTCTTCTCAAAGCACCATGATTGGTTGGACCATGCCCTTGGCCAATCGATAGCTGATCCTCGATGGCTGCCTGGATAAAGTCTTTTGCTATAGTAATAGATTCATGGACATTGCTTCCTTTTGCCAGCTCGGCTGTAACAGCAGCAGAGAAGGTGCAGCCTGTTCCATGAGTATTTTTCGTATTGATCCTTTTGCTCCTGAACGTGAAGAAATCTGAACCATCATAGAGCAGATCGACCGATTCATTTGGATCATCATCATGACCGCCTTTAATTACTATATTCCTGGCACCAAGATCGTAAAGCTTTTTAGCGGCTTCTCTTTTATCCCGATCTGAGTGGATATGCATTTCTGTCAGCACTTCGGCTTCAGGGATGTTTGGAGTAATTATCATGATTAGAGGCAGCAAATACTTTTTCAATGAGTATACGGCTTCATTCTGCAGTAAAGATGCCCCTCCCTTTGCAATCATCACAGGATCCACCACAACATTTTTCCATTGGTATTGTCTAATTTTCACTGATACAGCTTCAATGATTTCAGCATTAAACAGCATACCGGTTTTAACGGCATCTGCGCCTATGTCCTCCCCAATAGAATCTATCTGTCTAGCGACTGCTTCAGCCGTCATCGGATATACTGCCTGGACACCGAGCGTATTCTGCGCCGTCACAGCGGTAATTGCTGACATTCCGAAGACGCCAAGCTCTTGAAATGTCTTGATATCCGCTTGGATTCCAGCACCGCCCCCACTGTCGGAACCAGCAATTGTTAAAGCTTTGTTCATGGCAGTTTCCACCTCTTTCACGCTTTTTCTAGTATCTATACCAAAATTAAACGATCGTTATAATTTTCTAACGGATCCAAACTGTGCTATATTTTCGCTTGAAACAAGGGATAATTGATTCAGAAATTCAATTTGAAAGCTTCCGGGCCCAAGTTCATCCGTTTTTTTCGCCGCCATCTCAGCAGCAACTCCATAGGAAGCCAATGCGGCTGCAGAAGCCCGAACCGCATCTTTTTCTACAGCAGCAAACGCACCTATGACAGAAGTTAACAGACATCCGGTTCCAGTGACTTTTGTAAGAATTGGGTGCCCATTGCTTACAGCATAGGTCAATTCTCCATCGGAAACGATATCCTCTTTTCCTGTAATCACGACTACTGTTTTGAATTTCTTAGCTGCAGCTGCTGCAAGCTCTGCAAAGTCTCCTTGCATACTTCCTGCGTCCACACCCTTAATCTGGCTCTGTTCACCGGCCACGTTGGCAATTTCGGCTGCATTTCCCCTAATGACAGCAATGTTTACTTCACTGATGATTCTCTGCGCGGTTTCGGTCCGGTAAGCTGTTGCTCCTGCTCCCACCGGGTCAAAAATGACTGGCACTCCATGTTCGTTTGCCGCTTTCCCAGCTTTAATCATGGATTCTACTTCTGAAGCGCTGAGTGTTCCTATATTTAAAACAAGAGCACCGGCTATGCTTGCCATATCAGCTACTTCCTCTGCAGCGTAAGCCATAACAGGCGATGCGCCTAAGGAAAGCAGACCATTTGCAGTAAAATTGGCAACAACAACATTTGTAATATTATGTACGAGCGGATTTACTTCTCTCACTCTTTCTAATGCTTCGCAAATCAAAATTTTATCCATCCTCTTCCCCCCTTTAATCCATTACCAATCCGCCGTCGACTACAAGATTCTGTCCTGTTACCGCTCTTCCCCATGGGGAAGCAAAGAAAACTATGGCATCTGCTACCTCTGAGGGGTCTGTAACCTTTCGCAGCGGGGTGGAAGACTTAATTAATTGAAACACTTCCGCTGATGTAGCGGAGCTTGCATCTGTCATTTTCAGAAGACCGCCAGAAACCATGTTAACCGTAATGCCATATTGCCCTAATTCATTGGCCATATTGCGTGTAAAGCCTAAAAGAGCAGCTTTGCTGGTTGTGTAATCATGATAGGCTACGACCGGATTTTGGAATAGATTTGTTCCAATGTTGATAATCCGCCCAAATTCAATTTCTTTAAAGCCAGGAAGTCCGGCCTGTACTGTATTTAGTGCCCCTCCTACAGCACTTTCCAGCTGCACATTGAAATCCTCCCAGGCAATACTCGCTGCATCCTTTTTTGCAGCAGGATCAAAACGGAAGTTTACTAGTGCGTTATTTACGACCGTAGTAATCGGCTTTCCAAAATAGTCTTTTGCTTGCTGGAACATTGCCTGAACTTGCCCAGCATTTCGGACATCGGCCTGAATCGCAATCGCATTCCCGCCGATTTGCTTTTTCAGCTCCAAGGCCTTGGCCTCACTATTAAAATAATTAATGACCACTTTCGCTCCCTCTCGGGCAAAAGCCTTAACTGTCTCACTGCCCAAACCGCGGCTGCCTCCGGTTACCAGTACAACTTGTTCATTTAAACGCATGACTATTAACCTCCTTAAAAATAAAAAACCAGATCCATATAAGGACCTGGTAAAGTATGTAAGTGAAATAACATATTTCACTTTCACTACTTTCCTACGCTGGCATCACCCAGATCAGGTCCAAAGGGTTAAAAAACATTTGTTTTTCTCTCAGCCCGTATTTGGGCACCCCTAGTAGCATAATTAAATTTTCATAATTAATAATATCCCTGGAAAATCGATATGTAAAGACGGAAAATTTCGAAATATCGGTTTTGTAAATTGTGCGGATTTTTTTGTAATAGTTAGAATCAGACCGAAAAAACAGAAATCATCTCGTATAAGCAGGATGCCTGCAAGCGGCTCATTTATGATTAAACAAATAAAGAGATAGAAACAGCAAAGCAATTGCAGTAACCTTTTTCCAATCTATTGGTATCTTCAGTCCTCCAAAAAGGCCAAAATGATCAATAATGGCTCCGACTACGATCTGTCCTGCGATAACGGCGATTAAAGCCGGGGCTACACCGATCTTTGGAACTACAAAGACCATAACAAACACATAAAATGCACCCAATAGGCCGCCGATTAATTGCCACTTTGGAACGGTCATAGCTGCAGAAACGTGTCCTTTGCCAAAGAACAGTACGATAAATAGCAAAGCAAGAGTTCCAATTGCAAAGGAAACAAATGATCCTTCAATTGCTCCGGTCTTTTTGCCAAGCCCCCCATTTATTTGGGCCTGGACGGCAACTGCGATACCGCCGAGAACAGCCAGTAACGAAAATAATATTTTCACAGGTAAACTCCTTAACCGCTTAAGTTTTAATAGGTTTGTAAAAGAACCTAAAAATCATTCAATTATATTAAATCATAAACAAGAAGGAACAATATACTAAATGCCCCTTCTTATTCAAAAGCTATACATTTGTAACTCTTTTCCTTTGGAATACAGCGACGTCTTTATATTCTTCTGTTAACATTCTTGAAATCCGCAAATAAATAGGAATTAATTCTTGATAGATTTCGACATTTGCCTGATTTGGCTCATGATGGTGAGTGGCACCTACCATATCCGATACGCTGTTTAATGTTTCGACCTCACCAAGACTGTATAAACCAAGAATTGCGGCACCAAGGCAGGAGCTTTCAAAGCTTTCAGGTATGTATACTTCCTGGTTAAAGATATCCGCCATCATCTGTCTCCAAAGCTCTGATCTGGCAAAGCCGCCGGTTGCCTGGATTTTCTTTGGAGTACCAATTAGCTCTTCCAGCGCGAGCATAACAGAATATAAGTTATAAATTACCCCTTCGAGGACAGCCCGTATCATATGCTCTCTCCTATGATGCAGCCCTAATCCAAAGAACGAGCCTCTCGCATTGGCATCCCATATAGGAGCCCGTTCTCCAGCCAAGTAGGGATGAAATAACAAACCGTCAGAGCCAGGGTTAACTCCTGCTGCGATTTCCGTCAGCATTTCGTACGGGTCTCTTCCCAGCTTCGATGCGGCTTCCACTTCGGCAGTTCCCAGCTGGTCGCGTACCCACCTGAATACCATTCCCCCATTATTAACAGCCCCGCCAATTACCCAATGCTTCTCAGTTAATGCATAGCAAAAGATCCTTCCTTTTGGGTCCGTAACTGGCTGGTCGGTAACAGCCCTTATAGCACCGCTTGTTCCGATTGTGACCGCCACTTCTCCTGGTCCGATGGCATTTACACCTAAATTTGATAAAACGCCATCGCTTGCTCCCACAACAAAAGGAATATCCTTCGGCAAGCCCATTTCTCTTGCGTATGCCGGGTCCATCCCGGATAAGCAATATGTTGTTGGCACCGGCTTAGAAAGCTGCTGCTCGGAAATCCCAGCCACCGCCAGCGCTTCCTGATCCCAGGTTAATGAAGCAAGGTTAAACATTCCTGTTGCAGAGGCAATGGAAAAATCAATAATATATTCGTTAAAAAGCTTTAAAAAAACATATTCCTTAATGGAGATAAATTTATGGGTTCTCGAAAAAAGTTCTGTCTGTTCATGCCTGAGCCAAACCAGCTTTGACAGTGGTGACATTGGATGGATAGGGGTGCCGGTCCGAAGATAAATCTCATGCCCGTTCATTTCATTTTTTATTTTTTCAGTCCATATGGCGCTTCTGTTGTCCGCCCAGGTGATGCATTTTGTTAACGGCATTCCTTCCTTATCAACGGCTATAACACTGTGCATCGCCGAACTGAATGACACACAAACAATGCTGCTTGGGGAAACATTGCTATTTTTAACAGATTGTTTAATAGTGTTTATGACTGCATTAAAAATCACGTCCGGATCCTGCTCAGCAATGGCGGGCGTAGGTGTTGACAATGTATATTCCGCAGCTGAATATGCTATAACAGTTCCAGCTGCAGAAAAAAGTACCGTTTTTGTGCTGGTTGTTCCGATATCTACCCCAATGACATACTTTTGGCTCACAAAACCTCTCCCCTTCCGCAGTTTAAACTTATATATATTTATATTATTATAAACGTTTCTAATTTCCTTGTTGATAACGGTTAGTCCCATAATAAGCTTTAGTAAGCGCAGGAGTAAATAACGAATTCTTGGCCATCATCGCCATTTATATAACCCAAGCACTGATCCCTGCAGCTTAAAAACGCAGGCCAAACATTAGAAATCCTGGAAGCGCGGTAAACAGAGTGAATAGTCGACAAAAACAACGATTAATCACGGAGGCAAAACGGCGATTTGGCAGCATTTACGGGGAAATTATACAGGAGCTATATATTTGGTCACAAAACTGTAATATTACTACACAGACCCTTTACCTTACTAAAATATTAACTTAATATTCCTCCTATATAGTAAATCTTGTTAATAGTTACTATATACTTGGAGGGAAAAACATTGAGTAAACTGAGCAAAAGGGTTGCAGGTATGACACTTGCTGGAGCAGTCGCTTTTTCTGCCTTAGGAATCAATGCTAAGAATGATAGCATTAAAGCAAAAGATACTAAAAAGGAACCAACCAATGTAATTATGATGGTAATGGACGGAACAAGTGCTGGTGCTACTACCCTTTCAAGATGGTATAAAGGCGGAAATCTGGCATTGGACCAAATGGCGGCAGGCGGCGTTAGAACATATTCTGCAGAATCCGCAATTACTGATTCAGCTCCTGCGGCAACTGCTCTTGCTACAGGCAATAAATCAAACGATAAATACATAGGCGTGCTTCCATCCGCAGTTAACTCACCTGGCGTTAAACCAGTAGAATCCAAGGACTCTCAAAGACCGGTTGCAAATGTTCTCGAGGGAGCCAAGCAGCAAGGTAAAGCAACAGGAATCATCTCCACATCGGAAATTCAGCATGCCACACCGGCCGGATTTTCTTCCCATGTCACACACAGATCTAATTATGGCGATATTGCTGAACAGCAAGTCTATCAAAATATTGATGTAGTCTTAGGCGGGGGCAAGGAATCTCTAACCCCAGGATCAACAAAAAACGCGAGGCAGGATGGCGAAAATCTTGTAAAGGTATTAGAGAGCAAGAAATATGATATAGTTGTAAACCGTACCGAGCTCCTGAATTCTAAATCCAGTAAAATCTGGGGCAGCTTTGCCCCAAGTGCGCTTGCATACGATTTTGACCGCAAAACTACTAAGCCAAGTGAACCGACACTTGCTGAAATGACAGATAAAGCAATCAATACATTAAATAAGGATAAGGACGGCTTTTTCTTATTTGTAGAAGGAAGCAAGGTGGACTGGGCTGCACACGCAAACGATACAGTCGGGATCATCAGTGATGTTTTAGCATTTGATGATGCAGTTAAAAAAGCTCTTGACTTCGCTAAGAAAGATGGAAACACCATGGTTATCGCAGTTAGTGACCACGGAAACAGCGGAATAACTATGGGTAACGTAAATACTAGTTCAAGCTATCCGAATACTCCAGTTTCTGCTTACATTGATCCGTTAAAGAAAGCGAAAATGACAGTTGAAGGTGCATTGAGCCAGCTTAAGGAAGATAAATCGAACCTGGCAGACGCAGCGGCACTGTATGGTCTTGATAACTTAACAGCCGAGGAACTGAAAACATTAAAAGCTTCGAAAAACATCGGTTCAGATATGACAAAGATGCTCGCAGCCCGCGCTAATATTGGCTTTACAACCGGCGGCCATACCGGGGAAGATGTATTCCTTTATTCTTACGGTCCGTCCAGACCATTTGGCTTGGTTGAAAACACTGACATTGCTAAAAAGATGGCCAGTTTCATGGGCTTCGAATTAGGCCAGTTAACGAACAAGTTATTTATCAATGCTAAAGATGCTCTAACGAAAAAAGGATATTCAGTTCGTGTTGATGCCGCAGACATGGCTAATCCTGTACTTGTAGCACAAAAAGGCAGCCAAATAGTACAGTTCCCTGCTAATAAAAATATCGTAATCCAGGGAACAGGCGTTACAAAAGAAGTGAAAGGCCTCAATGTATACAACGGAAAAGACTTCTATATTTCTGAGAGTGCACTGAAGTTTGTTAAATAATGGGATAAATACGAAAAAGCCAGTTCAAAATGACTGGCTTTTTCCAACGCAATCGACAAATCCCGGATCTATTTTACTTTCAGTAAACGCAGCCCATTTAATGTAACAAGCAGTGTCGCACCCATATCCGCAAATATTGCTATCCAAAGTGTTAACCACCCCGGAATGACAAGCAGCAGGGCAATTAATTTTATAAGAAGAGCAAAAGTTATGTTCTGCTTGATAATCCCTAAAGCTTTCCGGCTCAGTTTGACCGTGAAAGGAAGCTTTCTTAAGTCATCACCCATAAGGGCAATGTCTGCGGTTTCAAGTGCAGCGTCCGTTCCTGCTCCTCCCATCGCCACACCGACTGTGGCGGAGGCTAGAGCTGGGGCATCGTTTATACCGTCACCTACCATAGCAACCTTTCCAAACTTGTTTCTCATCGCTTTTATATAATCCAGCTTATCCTGCGGCAGCAGCTCCGCCTTTATTTCCGTAACACCTGTTGTTTTTCCAATTGCTTTTGCAGTTCCATAATTATCACCGGTAAGCATGATTGTTTTAGCAATACCTTGAGCATGCAGACGTTCAATTACTTCCCGGCTGCTTTCCCGAACAGCATCCGCAACGGCAATAAGGGCAAGTATAGCTTTTTTAGTCCCAAAAACCATGACCGTTTTTCCTTGTTCTTGCAGCAGGAGAGTTCTTTCCTTCACTGAAGACACTATGCAATTCTCGGTTATCTCATTGAAAAAGGCAGGACTGCCTATATAATAGTCAGTTCCGTCTACAGTCCCTTTTACCCCTTTTCCAGTTATCGATACGAACTGATCAACGGCCATATTTTTGAAAGCAACATGCTCCCTTTCGGCCTTTTTGATAATGGCTGAAGCGAGCGGATGCCGGGACCGATCCTCCAGGGCAGCAATAATGGATAATAATTTTTTCTTTTCCTCAGACTCAAAAACCTCAAAATCGGTTACCTCTGGAATCCCTTGCGTCAGCGTACCCGTTTTATCAAAGGCAAAAGCTTTTATCGCACCCATTTCCTCTAAATGAATTCCGCCCTTAATGAGGACACCATTCCGTGCGGCATTTCCAATTGCCGTCACAATGGATACCGGGGTGGAAATGACGAGCGCGCACGGACAGCCAACAACCAGAACCGCAAGCCCTTGATAGATCCATTCATTCCAATTTGCACCCATTAAAAAAGGGGGCACAATTGCTACTAGGAGTGCAACGAGAATGATAACCGGTGTATAGTATTTAGCAAATCGGTCAACAAAGGCCTGGGAAGGGGCTTTCTCTGCCTGGGCTTCTTCCACTAAATGAATGATTTTAGCGATTGTAGTATCTTCGACCCGCTTCGTAACTCTGACTTCCAATAAGCCTTCTTCATTCAAGGTGCCTGCAAACACTTCGTCATCAGTGTTCTTTTCTGCAGGAACAGACTCTCCTGTAATCGCAGCCTGGTTAACGGATGAGCTTCCCTTAACCACCACACCGTCCATCGCAATTTTTTGGCCGGGTTTCACGATCATGATGTCATTGACCTCTATGTCATCTACATCAATTATCATCTCGGTGTCATTTCTTCGAATCAGCGCATCGTTTGGAGCAATTTCCATGAGTGTCCGGATAGATTTACGGGCCTTATCCATCGAATACTTTTCCAGTGCTTCACTGATAGCAAAAAGAATAACCACAACTGCCCCTTCACTCCACTCGCCAATTAGGGCAGCCCCGATGATTGCAACGGTCATCAGTGTCCTCATATCGAACTCTAAGCGAAAAAGATTCTTCAATCCTGTTTTAAATAAACCATACCCTCCAATGATGATCGCCGCTGCGAAAGCAATGATTGTTGAGGAGCCGTCCTCTCCGTTTATCGCTAATGAAACATATCCCATCAGTAAAAAGAAAAGAGAAACAATTAGGGAAGCATGCTGCTTAATAAAGGGAACTTTTTCCAGGGGTTCCTGCGGGCCTTTTTCGGGCATGATTTTCAAATTTTCAAAGGCGCCTGCTCCTTCCAGTTCCGCAACACTTGTCTGTCCATAAACTGTTATCTTGGAGGCACCGAAGTTTACATTTGCATCTAAAACACCATCCAGGCGTTTCACGTTCTTCTCGAACGTATTGGCACAGCCAGCTCAGGAAAATCCATGGATGCGGTACACATGTTTTTCCGCAGATTGGTTAACGGCCTCAGACACGGTGCATCACCTCCTCTTGATGGGCAACTGCTAATTGAATTAAGTGTTTCACATGCTGGTCGTCCAGAGAATAATAAACGAGCTTTCCCACCTTCTTATGCTTAGCAAGCCCAAGGCTTTTTAGCAGCCTTAAGTGATGGGAGGCTGCAGCTGTTGTTACCCCGGCAATATTTGCAATATCACATACGCATAACTCTTCTTCCAAAGACAGTATATACGCAATTTTAATTCTTGTGTCATCGGACAATGCTTTAAACATCTTGGCAGCTGCAGCAGTATTTTGTTTCTGTAAAACCGAAGCTATCCGATTAACCTTTTCACTATCTATACAGATTATCTCACAAGCATCCTGTTCTTCCATAAATCCGCCACCTTTTATTCAAACAGTTATTTGATTGTATTTTATTCAAATAACCATTTGATTGTCAAAGAAAACTATAGTAAAAAGCAAAATAAAAAAAGAGTGAATATAGAGATTCTCTCTCATTAAATCACTCTTTTACATTTTCTAATGAATCAGTTTTTTCGGCGCCGGACATTGCTGATAATGAATCCGCTTTTAGGAAGGGCAGGCATCCGCACAAGGCTATAACTTAAATCCTGTTCGGATTCCGGTACATCATACTCAATTTCGCTTGTCAGAAAGGACATGCTTTGTTTCATCGCCTCTATCGTAACCCATTCTCCCGGGCAGCGGTGCGTCTTGTAATAATCTCCCCCTCCCTGCGGAATGAGGTCGAATAAGCCGCCCTTCCAATCGCTGAACCGATCAGGACGGAATTCATCAGGATTTTCCCAAAGCATGGGATCATGGTTGGTTCCATATATATCAAGCAGCACTAATTCGCCTTTTCTGAATTGGTTTTCGCGCCATGTAAACTCATTGCGGACTCTGGCACCCAGGAACGGGCCGAATGGATAAAAGCGGCGGATTTCCTGTACCATCGCTGCAATATCATGCTCGTTAGCATCTGTCATCATTTTGCGGTATTGGGGTTGATCGTGTAAAGCAAGAGCACCAAAAGTGATATATGTGGCGATGGCAACAATTGGCCTCAATACATTGATGAGTTCAACCGCTGCCATGCGGGAATCCAGTGGATTCCCGTCCAGTCCCCGATGCCGGGCCATAGCATAAGCAGCCGTCCCCTCGGATGCATCCAGCTTGCCATCCCGGATTTGTTCAATAATTTCTTCAATCCACATTTCTGCCCTTTTTCTGGCTCTCCTTCCTGCCCAGTGCCTCGGCCCAACAGCCCCAAAAGCGTCTACCATAGCTCCAAAATCACGAGCTCTTTGCTTTACTTCTCCTTCTTTCAAAGGAACACCAGCCCATTCACACGCAACCCTGCACAGAATCTCCTGGGCTTCATCAAAAAGCACTACCCGCTCCATTTGTTCCCAATTGTTTACTCTCGCCTGCCAATGCTTGCCGGTTAGTTCGCCCAGCTTTTTTATGCTGTCAGGGGTCATTAGAGACATAAAGAGCAGCTTGCGATGTTTGTGTGCCTCACCATCCATTGCTTGGATTGCATTTTCTCCAAATAGCGTTTTCTGTACCCGTTTTGGAGCCGCTCCCTTGCGCTGGAATCTCTCATTATCATAAAAAACTCTTGCAGCTTCCTCTCCGCTCATGCAGATTACCTTTTCACCCATCAGGCGTGTTTGAAAAATATCTGTCTGGAATTGGCGGCACCTGTTTTGAATAAAGAGATAGCCTTCCTTCAACAGGGAAAGGCTATTATCCAGGCCTTTTTCACGTGGTATTTCACTGGTCGTTTTCATAGGATCCAAGCTCCTCACATAAATTTGTTTCATCTCAAGCAATTCTTTTATGTAACAGATTATTGTTAAGAGTATTTTTCCCGGTAAAATATTATTCAAACAGCATGCTGCCTGGGTTTGAACATGAATAATAAATCATGCTCCCGGTTTAGAGAAAGAAGGCAAAGATCGCGCTTCTGCAACTTCCTGGATAGCAAAAAAAACAGCACTTTGAAATGCTGCTTTTTGATCCTCCGCCTGAGATTATGTCTGCCAGACTAATTACATACACCATGGTGGCTTGGACATCCATTGTCCTCGTATTCAACCTGAATTGTGCTGTGCTCAATTCCATAATCATCATGAAGGATATTCTGGGCCTGATGGAGAACAGTATCATGGTCACCTTCCCCTGCAATGGCAATATGGCAGCTTAAGGTTGGAAACTCGGAGGTTATCGACCATATATGCAAATCGTGAATGTTTTTTACATACGGAATAGCCGATAATGACTGTTTCAACTTCTCCATATCGACTTGTATAGGAGTACCCTCCATCAAGATATGGATAGATTGCTTCGTGACTCTCCAGCCGCTGATGATAACAAGGAATGCTACTATCACGCTTGCGACTGGATCCGCGATTCCCCACCCAAAGAACATGATCAGCAAGGCAGCTGCAATGGCTCCCGCTGAACCCAGCATATCTCCTAAAACATGCAGGAAAGCGCTTCTTACGTTTAAGTTTTCCTCTTTGTCACCTCTCATAAGAAGCCATGCGGCCAATATATTAACCAATAAACCAGTTATAGAGATCAATAGCATCCCCAAGCTTTGTACTTCAGGCGGATTGGTAAATCTATGGTACGCCTCATAAAAGATATATAGCGAAATGACAATCAAAGTTATCCCATTGATAAAAGCAGCGATAATTTCAAATCGTTTATAGCCGTATGTTTTTGTTTGTGACGCATTCCGTTCTCCTAATTTTATCGCAAAAAGGCTGAGTCCCAGTGCGGCTGCATCGCTTAACATATGGCCCGCATCCGATAATAAGGCAAGGCTGTTCGTTATCAGCCCTCCCGCCACTTCTACTATCATAAATCCCGCTATCAGAAGAAATGACCAAAATAAAGCTTTCTTATTTCCAGTATGTGCATGGCTATGTCCATGGCTGTGGTGTCCATGAGAATGGCCGTGATGATGTCCCATAAATATCTCTCCCTCTAACATATGAGTATATGCTCATATACATTATGCAAGAGCTATCCCATATGTTCAAGTTTTATTTTTAATTTTAACTTCGAGGAAGCTGTTTAAACTTTATACACCGGCAAAAAGAAAAGCCGGGTGTTGGAACTAGACATCTGTACTATTGGTTAAGAAAAAAACACTCTATTTTAAATTACTAATTGACATATAAATCCATTTAAAATATCCTATATATGAACATATGCTCATACACTTATTTTAAAGGGTGAATATTAGTGATTTATGATGTATTGATAATCGGGGCGGGTCAAGCAGGTTTGTCAATGGGTTATTTTTTAAGGAAAACTTCTTTATCTTTTTTAATTATTGATAATAATGAACGAATAGGTGATGTGTGGAGGAAAAAATACGATTCACTCGTTTTATTTACTCCCCGCTCCTATAGTTCTTTGCCTGGCCTCATGCTGAATGGGGATCCTTCAGGTTTTCCCTCTAAGGATGAAATGGCTGACTACATGGAGCAATACGCCCTCACCTTTAATCTGCCAGTCCAATTAAATGTGAATGTTAAACGAGTTATTAAAGAAAATACCCTATTCCATATCCATACGCACGATTCTGTCTTTAAGGCAAAAAAAGTTGTGATCGCAACAGGTCCCTTTCATACTCTCAGAATCCCTTCGTTTTCAGATCAGCTTTCCATTGATATTGTTCAATTGCATTCTTCTCAATACAAAAATCCTGCACAGCTTCAGGATGGCCCTGTTTTGGTCGTCGGGGCCGGTAACTCCGGTGCACAAATCGCGGCGGAATTATCTGAAGAAAAGGAAACCTATTTATCCGCCGGCCAGGATATCCGTTTTTTTCCATTAACCCTCGGAAGCAAAAGCATCTTTTGGTGGGCCGATAAACTAGGCATCTTAAAGGCCAGCCAGAATACTTTTATAGGTAAAAAAATTCAAAAGCAAGGCGATCCTATTTTTGGATATGAACTCCGGGAAGTTCTAAAGAATGGTAAAATCAAAGTAAAGGACAGAACGTCTCATTTCTATGAAAACAAAGTGGTGTTTGAAGACCAATCCTCCATCCAGGTTAACAATATTATATGGGCTACTGGTTTTATTCAAAGTTACACTTGGCTGGAAATACCGCAGACTTTTTATTCAAATGGTAAAATAAATCATGAACGGGGAATCTCAAAAGTTGAGGGACTATATTTTCTGGGCCTTCCATGGCAGCATAATCGAGGCTCTGCTCTTATTTTGGGAGTCGGAGATGATGCGAGATATCTGTATAAATACATAATATCTAATTGAGTTTTTGAAGGTGAGGGTGCAAAATGAAACAAGAAGATCATAGCTTTTTATCACCGGATACGGCAGATGAAGCATCGCGCATCTTTAAGGCGCTAGCTGATCCAACCAGGATTAAAATATTATATTTGTTGTCGCAAGAAGAATGTTCAGTCAGCCACATCACCGAGGTACTCGAAATGACCCAATCGGCAGTTTCTCATCAATTAAGTTATTTGCGCAATCTTAGGCTTGTTAAATACCGGCGCGAGGGCAATACCTTCTTTTACACTTATGATGATGAGCATGTTATTAATTTAATTAATCAGGTTTTATCCCATATCGAATGCAAGTAAGAAACGCGCAAGCGCTGGACCCTGGAGCCAGAAATCTGTACTTGTCAAAAAAGTTTATACTTTCTTACCTTTGAAAGCCCCTGTTCCAATATGCGGAACGGGGGCTTTTTTCACAAAATAGAACAAGAGATCAAAATTTATTCGTACATAGACTGAACCTGTTCAAGATCCAAAATTAATTGATTTATCTCATCCTGTGACAAATGAACCGGCATTTGATCGTATAATGTAAGGATTTGCCCGCTGCTATCATTCTGATTCTGCTTAAGATAAGAATAGATGTTGTTAATCTGCGCCTGATTTAAAACGGATTCGGTAGATAAATTTTTCACTCTCTGCAATGAAAATTCATTATTGGCCTGATCAAAATCACCTGAAATAATATGGCCTTCTAATATCATTTGTGAGCCTCCTTACACAACAAGTAATTTAGGAAGTAGAAAGAAGCTAACATGACCTGTTAGTACTTTACAATCATAAAGATAAATCATCCAGCCCAGGGCTGTGCTCGTTTGGCAATTCAGGCAATTGAGGAACCGGGAACCCTTCAGGCGGCGGCACAACCTGCAGTTGTCCGCCATTTCGGCTTGGTGATTGCCCCTGGAAAATCTCCCCTATTTGTGTCGCATCCAGTCTGAAATTAAACTGGGCATTATGGAATCCCATGTCTACATATTTTCTGCACTCCGGATACTTGTTTATATCATAATTCGGTACAGGGAAAAGCTTGCCCCAATCTACACCCAATGTCTCCAGCGCTTTAGCAAATGCGTTTTGGTGGGCATTATCACGAACAATCAAAAAAGCAAGTGTCTCTCTAAACGTTTTATTCGAGCTCATCTCATAAATACGGGATTTTTGCAGCACACCAGTCGACTCAAGGACTAAGTTGTCGAGAAGGTCGCCGATTAAATTTCCGTGGCTGTAAACCCATGACCCATTCCAAGGATTTCCTGCAGCATCCTCAGGCACTGAACTTTGGGCTCCGATGATAAAGTGGTGGGGGTTCGAATGCTTGACAGCTTCATCAAGAGGTGCATTGTCTGCCCCCGCATTTCCTGCTTCCCTTTCTCCGGCACCATTCAGAAGCATATTAATCGTTGTTTGTACAAGTTCAACATGAGCAATTTCCTCGAGAAATATCCCGCGCAGCAGGTCGCGGAATTGCTTTTTCTCTCCCCGGAAGTTTGAGCCTTGGAAAAAATATTGCATCATCGTTCTCATTTCACCAAAATGTCCGCCTAATATCTCCTGCATAACTTTGGCAGCAGCCGGATCCGGCTTGTCAGGTACAATTATATTAATTAAATCTTCTTTGTAAAAATACATATTCCATCCTCCCTCTTGAATTTATGTCTTGGATTTATTTTTTGATTAGGAAATAAATTTTATTCTCTTATTACCGATGACTGCTTCTATTTATTGTTGGCAAGGTTCGTACTGAAGAGTTCACTTCTTATAGGGTCGTTTGTGGGTATTGGATTTTGAAAACCGGCACATCTTAACAAAAAGGGGTGATTTCATGCCTAGTTCAGAAAAGACGAATAGTAATAACCGATCAAAAGGCAAAAGCAGCGAAGACCCTATGCAGAGTGTCGATCAATTTACCAATGTAATATTTCAAGCGGTGGATAATGCAGTAGAGGATGATAACAATGAAAGAAGTTCAAAAGAATAGCATTGCAGTACAAAAAAACGGACAAGCCTAAAATAATCAGCAGGTCCGTTTTTGAAGATTATTGCGTTTTAATCGGCACTTCCACTCTTAAATAATCCCTTATAAATTCATCTTTATCCACACTCATTTTCAATAAAATCTCACCCGAGAAGTTTGGTTCTTTCTTAAATTCCTGTTCAAAGACCATCCGGCTATCACCAGTTTCTACCCTTTTTTTGTCTAAAGGCACTCCTGAGATTCCGTTTTTATCAGTAATCACCATAAATTGCTGCTGCAGCGAAATATCGCCTTTAATTTCAAAGTTCACTTTTACCGTTTTATCTGTTTCTGTAATCGAGTTTATATTTATGTGGTTGTCTTTATCTACAGGTACATTTACTGGAAATTTGCTCTTATTGCTGAATTCATAATGCTTAACCAAAGGATCATTATCAAATTTCAATTGTCCGGTTTGAGCAAGGCTTAAGATGATTTTTTCCGGAAGGCTTTTAATTTCAGGAAATGACACTGAATACTTGCCGTTCCCAGCTGGATTAAGAATACCGTATCCAAGCCCAAGAAGTGTCCCTTTAGAGTCATATATCGCCACACATGTATTCGCTAATGAAATAGAATTTTTTCCTGGATCGTTCTTCTGAGAAAAAACAAGATCTGTATGGCCAGGCTTTACTTGAATTTCCTCAATGGAAACCACGGTATTTCCTTTTTCCCATTTCTTTTGAATATTAGGCTTCAGAACAACTGTATCCTCTTGCAGCTTCTGGTTTTCAATCGGTGTGTTAAACTTCCATTCCCCTTTGTTTCCATATACTTCATTAAGAGTCATTTGAAGGGTTTTGGCATTATTGGAATTAAAGTTAATATGCATTATACCGCTTATTTTATTACCTTTCTTCTCGATTTCCTCAAAGGACCACATATAACTTTCTTGTTTCCCATCCAGCTTGATTACAGGGGTAAAAGGGTCCGCATCTGCTTTTTTCATTTCTCCCAGGCTTTTTTCTGATTGAATAGTATAACCGACAGACATGTTCAGCCCGTCAAAATAAACATCTGAAATGTTCACCAGTATGCCATTGGCTTTAGCGCTTTTTTGAACTTCGTTAACATATCCCTTTTGGACAGCAACTTTAGTAATCTCCGACTTTGACTCTTCAAAAAGAGAACCGACCAGCGGGACTTCCTTTAACACGGCCGCCATAGCTGGAGAGACATAGCCGGAACCGATAACAATACCAAATGCTGCAGCAGTGGCAATGGCTGATTTTGCCCACCGATAATTTTTATGTTTTTTAGGCTGTTCATTTACAGGCACCCTCGCCTTCTGCTCTTCTGCTATGAAAGATACATTTTGGGCAAATTGATACAATGAATCAGGTACTTCGATTGAATCAAGGGAGTCTTTAATTTGTTCTTCTAATGTTTTCAATTTAGTTCACCAGCCTTTGAAAAGTGATTAAATTGCTTTTTATTTTTGACTGAAGCTTGTGTCTGGCCCGACACAATTCGGTTTTTACAGCTCCCTCTTTTTTAACTAATTGACTTGCAATTTCCCTGATCGTTAATTCCTGATAGTAATAAAGAATTATCAGGATTCTATCTTTTTCCGGCAGCTCCAGGATTTTTTCAAGCAGGTTCAGCCTATCTTCTTTTTCCAGGACAGTTTCTAGCGGCAAAGCAGCCTGATCGGCTATTTCATATGTCCCGCTCGATTCACAGTTTGCTTTTTCCTTACTGGTGCGCCTAACGATATCAAGTGACCTTGACGTAACTAGGGTAAAGAACCAGCTTGGAAACATACGTATTTCTTTTCCAGCCATGATATTTTTATAAGCCTCGAGCAAAGAGTTCTGCACAGCATCCTCCGCTGATTCTTTTGATTTCAGAATGCTGAACGCAGTTGCATAAGCCTTTTTTATGTATGGATTCACCAGTTTGCCAAACGCTTCTTTATCTCCGCTCTGGCACTGTTGGATCAGATCTTGGACAAGATCCATTGCCGTCACCTCATTTACTGCTATTTTTGTTTTTCATAATTAAGGCGAACAGGATTGCCAATTGGTTACAATTTTCGGGTGATTTTTTAATAAAAAACAGCCTTACGGTAAAGCAAGACTGTTTAAGCTGTATAAAGTTTTTCATTTCTAAACACTCAGGATTCGGTTATTTGCCGATAGACGATAGTGTAAGAACAATGGAAAGAACAAATTTCATACTCGATGCATGGAAATCAGCTTTTTTCGTAAGGAACTTCTACTCAAACAGCTGAATCTTTGGGTCTAATCCCTTTTGAACAAGTGCAGTATGCAATTGGGCCCGGTGATGATACATATGCGAGATGATTTGCAGCAGCCATTCATATTTTGGGCAGGCGGCTCCCCACCATGAAGCAATGACAGTATCAAGGTCATCCTGTCGCTGGGACTTTACCTTTGATGTTAAATAATCAAAATTAATCAGAAGCGCTTCTTTAAGCTTATCTTTGTCCATTGGCTGATTCGCCGCATAAAACTTATCCATCTCTTCCTGAGATGCCCCGTTCATAATCAGCCAGTCTGCTTTATAAATTACCGCCATGTGGGAGAGTAATTGCCGGAATGTCCTCTTATTCCCACAAATTTCAATATCAAGGACATCATCTCTCAAAAGATCGATCATGCTTATTATCGTTCTATTTGCTACCTCCAGCTGATTAAAAACAGATTTTAAATAAATATCCATGGTTTACCTCGTTTTTATTCTATTTAATCATTTTTGTTATTTATCCGACAAACTTAGTAAATCGTATTTTCTTCCTTATGTATTTCCGGTAAAAAATAAATCGAGAGAGGACAACATTTTTGTGGCTGTTGAGGCTGAGGAAAGTTTTAAGAAGTGTTTTATTTCGTTATTAGTAATGGTACTGCCACGTAAAAGACAATAGTCACTTAATGCTTCTAAATGGGCTTCCTTGGAAATATGTTTGCATTCCGGACAAATCCAGTTAGAGGCTTTCTTTACCATGGGCAGGGACTGGCAGCTTGGACAGTGAACACCTGTTAGAAGCTCTGTCGCGGAGATATGAAACTTTTCCAATATATCAGGGGAAAATGGAGTATCTTGTTTTACTGCCTGACGTGAAATCCGCCTTAGTTCCTTTATTGTAAGAATATCCTTCGTGAACTTGGTCTGGATTAACTTTATTTTATCAGTGAGGTTCTCGCAATTAATGACCTTGTTTATAGCACTGTGGTGGCGAATATCGCTTTTTATGACAGTGTATGGGTTGCTGATCACCACTAGTGTTTCAATCGGTATTTTGGTTTGGCCTAGCTTTTCTAACCAGTTTCCCAAATGTTCTTGTTGGCGCCGGATCTGTAAAAGAGGATTTGGAAATGCTTTTTCCGATCCCTTTGTTTTGCGGATGAATTGGTTGAAGAGAGAATCGAAGTAAACAGAGCCTGAAATATTTTTTACCTCAATAATCAGGAAGAATTTTGCGGAAAGAATTAATAAATCGAGCTGAAAGAGTTGGTCTTTATCGGCCAGCCGCAGATCATGAAGAATAAAGTATTCTTGTTCTGGAAGTTCCCTAAGGTAAAAATCTACCGCTTTTTCACCATTATAGCCTGCCATACTCCTTGCTAATGCCTCTTCAATCTTATCGCGTTTTGAATGGGTTCTGGGCAATCTTCGTAAAAGAGCCCTCAATTTCTTCTGATATATAGAAATTTCTAAGTTCTTAACGATCATTTCATCACTCCCTGTCGGTTTTAGTAATAGTTCTACCTGGCAAGGCGTGTTTCCTGCTTTGAAAAATGATACTGAATGTACTTTTTATAGTAATTTATCCAAAATGAACAATATTCTATCCGAATTCAAAATAATCCGTCCAAAGCACTAAATAATTAAGCCGTTTTTCATTTTATTTAATCAAACCAAAGAGAAGCGAGCCTAACCGCATAAAAGGCACGGATTTACCGTGCCCCCAGAAGTCCATCTCATCTAGTTCTAGTTAGTTATTAATATATTTTTCATATACCTCGCCAAAGTCCTTTAAGTGGTACTGTTCGCGGACGGAGGTTAGCCAGGTGAAGCCGAAGTCTGTTAAGTCCCTGTATGTATCAGCTAGTTTAATATCTTCAGTTCGGGAATTTTGCAGAACATTTACAGCTTTATCTAAGCTTTGAGACGCCATTTTAATGTAGATATCATTTTCATATGTGATTTCAGAGATTCTCAGCAGTGATTTATAAAGATCTTTTAATTGCTCAATTTGTTCTTTTTTCACATCAATATCAAATTGCTCTTTGCCGACCATGAATTTGATCTCAACATCCATATCAAGTTTACCGGCTGTCTCCAAAAACACACTGGATATCTTATGCTGTGCGTAAGGATAACGTTTGAGCGTTCTTTTGGAAGAAACGGCACTTTGTCCATCTACATGGATGATAGCCAGATTAGTAAAGCAGTATTCATCAGCTTTTGTTTTAATTAAAAAGTAGATCTTTTCGTTATCTTCATGCATGACATAATCGTCAGCATCCGTCTTATCGTAGTCTGACGGGTGGATAATTTTTCCGATATCAGATAAACCCAATGCATCAGAAGCAATCTTTTTAAACATCTGTATCATCCTTTCAAATCCATATTTCTTTTTTATTTTAACAATAGACAGAGATTAATAGAACCTTTTTCCAAAATTTGTTTTCCTTCTTACAAATTAAATATTTAAAATTATATAAAAAAACCACCCAGCCGACTACCGGCAGTGGATGGTTTGGAAATCAATATATAGAGTTTTCGACCCGTTCTTCAGCGGGCAGTGTTGTTATCCTGGGATGCTGTCCCTTCCTGTTCTGCGGCCGAATCAGTTGCTGAGCTCCCCATTTCCTGAGTTCCGTTGCCGTAGATCACACTTTCTGAATTACTAACATTAATATCGTTAGATGCAGCCTGGCCGCCTGCTCCGGAAACATCTCCAGAAGCATACCCGGCTGTTCCGTAAGAAGCCGGCGAGACGGAAGCTGATACTCCGTATGTACCCGCTTGAGTTCCATACGTGTCCGATAAAGTGGAGGCTGATGCTCCATATGTTCCCGTTTGAGTCCTGTATGTACCCTGTGAAGCAGAAGCTGACGTTCCAAAAGTACCAGCTACTGGATTTCCGTAAGCAAACGGGTAGGAAGGTGATGTTCCATAAGCCGGCTGCACGCCATTAGCCATGGTTTGTCCAGGGTATCCAGAAAATTGACCAGCACTTCCAGTCCCTTGGCCTGCATTTCCATAATTTTGTCCTGTGTAACCAGTATTTTGTCCAAAATACTGAACCTCAAGTGCACGGTCAGCCGGCTGATATCTGTGCAGAAGGGTTTTTGCTGTATTATCATTCAATGTAGGCACTGGGTAAAGACCTTGCTCATTCATGAACAGAAAAACTTCATAAGCTTGATTCGCACAGTTTGTCGCACTGTTTATTAACATTTTACGCAGGTTAGGATCAGCACACTCAAGCGCAGCCCACATTCCATTTCTGGCTGCATTTTTGTGGCAAAGCAGCATGGCAGTTGTGATTTCACGGTCGCTGTTGACTGTTCCATACTGTGGAGTGAACTCCGCCTGTGTATTCATTCCGTATTGAATTTGCTGCGGGCTTATTCCTCTTACTTCTGTATTAGGAGGAATCGGGACAAAAGTTTTGTAATCATGTGTGTATGCAACAAATTCATTATAAGACCTGATTTCCTCTTGCTGATGGCGAATGATTATGTCTAATAATTGCGGGTTGTTTGTTTCATTCGCATAAATGTTAAAGTGCGTGATCATATTTATTTTTTCCATCAAAATCTCGTGTACTTCCATTGCTTCATGGGCGCCAAACGGCATGGGGGATCACTCCTTTTAAATTTTTCACTTCAAAGGTTAATATCCCCACATACCAAGTGATTATACTTTTTTATGAGAACATTAAAAATATCTCAAGAATAAAAGGAATTGCGCTAGCGTCCTGATGAAGAAAGAACGGCAAAAGTGCGCCAAGCCCTCTGCGTCGGGGCTGGGGGCTGGAGCTAGACATTATACTTGTAAAAAAAAGCTGCTTTCTTATCTAGCAAAAAAGAGCAGACCAAAGGTCTGCTCTTTCATGAATTATTAGCCTAATTCGACATTGTGGTACACTTGTCTTACATCTTCTAAATCTTCTAATGCATCAATCAATTTTTCGAATTTTGCCAGTGAATCCTCTGGAAGCTCTACATCATTTTGTGCAAGCATCGTTAATTCCGCTACTGTAAAATCAGTTATGCCGGCATTTCTAAATGCTTCTTGAACTGCGTGGAACTGTTCAGGCTCTGCATAAACGATGACCGACTCTTCTTCTTCGATTATGTCCCGGACGTCCACATCCGCTTCCATTAGAAGTTCAAGCGCTTCATCTGCTGTTTTGCCTTCGATTCCAATAACAGCCGTTGCATCAAACATATAAGCTACAGATCCGCTTACTCCCATGTTTCCGCCATTCTTGCCAAATGCCGCACGTACATCTGATGCTGTACGGTTTACGTTATTGGTTAGTGCATCTACAATTACCATCGAACCATTTGGTCCGAAGCCTTCATAACGGAGCTCATCATAGTTTTCCTCTGAACCGCCTTTTGCTTTTTCAATCGCCCGGTCGATGATTGCTCTCGGCACGTTATATGTCTTTGCACGCTCAAGTACGAATCGTAAAGATTGGTTTAACTCAGGATCCGGTTCACCCTGCTTTGCTGCCACATAAATTTCACGTCCAAATTTAGCATAAATACGGCTCGTATTTGCATCCTTTGACGCTTTCTTTTCCTTAATATTGTTCCATTTACGGCCCATATTGAACACTCGCTTTCAGCTTTGAATCAGAATAATGGTAAATAAAATAAATAATTATGCTACTTTAACACTTTACATAATAACGTTTTTATAAAAAAACCTCAACACATAGGATGAGAGTTTTCATTAACTTATGAAATAAAGAATAACACGATATTTAACCCCATCTGTTATAGATTTACAAATTTAACGAGATACGCAAGCCGAAATTTGGAGTTAAATCAGGAAACCCGAACCCTCTTAATTGGATATAACCTTAATGATACAAATGTGCTGCATTTTTTTAATCAAGACTAAAGAGAGCTATTTGGCTCTCTTTTATTAGTGTACGGATTATTCCATTATTCCCACTTTATGTCTAACAGGTAAAAAGAACCATAAATAATAAGGAAATTATTCCGAAATAAAGAATGTCCCCCTCGTCTCTGGAAATTACTAGAAGGATGGTGTCTTAAATGATTAAGACTATAGGAAGGCTAAGCATTGCATTAATCTTAGTCCTATCCTTAAGCATATCGGGTTTAGTCATGCCAACGGAAGCTGCAGGAAGGACATTTACAGTAACTGCGGATAACCTAAATGTAAGGTCAATGCCTGGTACACAATATAAGTCAATCGGCAAACTGAAACGAAATCAAACTGTGACGGTTTTACAGCAGCAAAAAGACTGGTCAAAGATCTCTTATGGAAAAGGGTATGGCTGGGTATCATCTCAATATATTAAACCTAAAACCTGGACTGGTTATGTAAATGCATCATCTTTAGTTTTAAGAAAAACAGCCAGCCTAACCGGCACGAAATTAGCTTCTATGGCTAAGGGAACGCCCCTAACTGTTCAAATTCAGCAAGGAAGCTGGATGATGGTCTATGTACCAAGCAAAAAACTTACTGGCTGGGTATCTTCTGCTTATGTTTCAAAAACAGCTGTTACAGCTCCGCCAGCTACAAGCTCTAACGCAAATACTTATTACGCAACCGTGGATTCCTTAAATGTCCGATCCCTGCCATCAATGTCAGGTAAAGTACTATTTACTATGACTAAAAATACAAGTGTACAATTAATTGAGAAAAATGGCTCATGGGGAAAAATTAAAACAGCCAATGGTACAGGATGGGCTTTGCTTACTTATTTAAGCAAAAACAAAATGACAGCCGTTCCTGCCCCTATTCCAATGCCTGGCACCTCCTATGTAAAAGGAAAAGTAATTGTTATGGATGCAGGACATGGAGGAAAAGATCCGGGAACAAGCGGTAAAGAAAATTTAGAAAAAACGCTATCATTTAAAACAATGAATGCTGTATCGGCTTTATTAACGAATGCAGGAGCAAAGGTTATAAAAACAAGAGAAAGTGATTATTACCTAACCCTCCAGCAGCGCGTAGCAATTAGCGAAAAAAATAAGGCTAATGCTTTTATCAGCATCCACTATAATGCAGCAGGTTCAAAAAGCAGCGGTATCATGTCGTTTTATTATACGTCATCAAAAGACTATAAACTCGCCGAAGAAATACAGGATGGGATGATCAAAGAAACACGCATGAAGGATCTGGGAGTTAAATTCGGTAATTTCCATGTTATTCGGGAAAACAGCCAGCCCGCAACACTGCTCGAGTTAGGATTTTTGTCTAATCCAACTGAAGAAAAAATTGTAGCTTCTGCTGCATTTCAATCCCAGGTATCAAAGGGGATCTTTAACGGAATAAACGAATACTTTAAAAACAACCGCTGATAAAATATCGGCGGTTGTTTTTATTAGAGTATTAGCCATAACAAGTGAAAGCAATCTTAAGTGAAGTAAACCGAAATTTCAGTGAAAACAAACTGGTATGCTGCCACTAATAAATCGTAAATCACAAACCTTCCATAATGGGTAAGTATTAGACCTTGAATTCTCCTACCATTTCTTGTAAATCAATGGCCATTTGTGAAAGAGAAGCTGCAGATGCAGTTATTTCTTCCATAGAAGCTAATTGCTCTTGAGTCGATGACGCAACAATTTGTGAATGAGTTGACGTTTCTTTTGAAATCGACGTTATTCCTGAAGCTGAAACTGAAACCTCTTCAACGCTTGCTGACATTTCTTCTGCTGTGGCTGCCATATCATCGATTTGTATACTCATTCTTTCCATTGACTCTATAATTTCAGAAAAGCTAACTTGCGTTTTTTCGACAATTCCTAAGCCTTCATGAACCTCTGCCTTTACACGACTCATGGATTCATTAGAACGCACCATATCCTTTTGAATCAACTGAATTAATTCCGTAATGCGGGTAGCAGATTGCTGTGATTTCTCAGCTAATTTTCGAACTTCATCAGCTACTACTGCAAACCCTTTACCATGTTCGCCTGCGCGAGCAGCTTCAATTGCTGCATTAAGTGCTAATAAATTCGTTTGGTCTGAAATTTCAGTAATCACCTTTGTAATTTCACCAATTTGTTTTGAACGGTCCTCTAAAAGCATGATAACTTTTCCACTCTCATCTACAGACGAATGAATGGCGTTAATTTGTTTTACAGTTTCTTCAACATGGGTTCCGCCTTTTTTCGCCAGCCTGCTTGTTTGCGCACCTGAGTCTGCAACCAAGGAAGAATTTGCAGCAATATTACTAATTCCCAAAGTTACTTCCTCCATTGCTTTTGCACTTTCTAGAACATTCGCGGTTTGCAATTCCGCACCTGCCGCAACTTGTTGAATAGCCTCTGTTATTTGTTCCGAGGCTTTACTCGTTAGTTCTGAACTAGCCGTTAACTCCTCAGATGAGGCAGCTACTTGTTCGGAGGTTTCTATTACTTTCTTAATCATAGTGCTTAGATTATCTCTCATACTATTGTAGCTATTCGTTAACTCACTAAGCTCATCCCCTTTTTCATCGACAACTCCTTTTGTAAAGTCTCCATTACCTGCTTTATGTAAGGCATCTGCGATATTATGTAATCTTTTTCTAAGATTACGAGTGAATAGATAAACAACAAAGGATGCTATAATGATAATCACTACTAAAACAATCACAAATTTCTTCAAAAAAGAAGATATCGTCTCCTCAATTATTTTCTCAGGTGCCCCTACATAAAAAATCCCAATTGCTTCTCCCTTACTATCCCTTATTGGCATATAAGCTGTTTGATAAGTATTTCCAGCTACTTCTGCTTCCCCATAATAATTTTTTCCTTCCTTTAGAACAGTTTGGGCGACCCCTGAAGAAACTTGTGTGCCAATCGCACGTTCCCCGTCCTTAAATACGTTGGTAGCGATACGAGTATCACCTAGAAAAATTGTTACGGTATCTCCTGTATCCTCGCCAATTTTATCTGTAACCTCAAAATTTTTGTTTAACGCCGTAGATCCTTTATATAACTTTCCGTTTTGAATTCTCCAATCTCCAGCGTATTTATGGTTTATATAACGATAAGCTAAATGCAAATCGCCTTTTGCTTTTTGAACGGCGAAATTTTTGATCGCCTCTGTTACTTCACTAAAGACAACCATGCCTACTGCTACAGATAAAGATAATATTATTGTCAAAACGATAATGTTTATTTTCGTCCCTAATGTAAGTTTAAGTTTACTTGTATTCATAAATAGTTCTCCCAGCCTTTTGGCAAAAATTTTTATCTATCCAGTTGATTCTCTTATTGTGTTACCCAGCCGTATAAACTTTATCTCAATTAATGTACCAAACTTATGATTATTGAATTAATCTAGGTTATTAGAACTAACACTCCCTCTGACTGTTCAATTGCTGACTTTAAAAAAATGAACTTTGTTTCATAATGTAAGTACATGGACTAATTAATGAGCAACCATAATATGCGGGAAATACTATCAATTCTACTGAAGTATCATATGGAATAATTCTCCTGTTGTCTAACTGCTTTCAATCATAAAACCTCATCTTTCGATACCAACTGAACCTTTTTCAATCATTAAATGGATGCTTTTGAACAAAAACCGTAAAATATTCATACTGAAATATACCTATCTCTTTTGAAGCTGCCGCAGTGTTCCTTGTCTGTTCTCCAGGGTTTAAATGGGAAAAACTGCTGGACGCTGTAATGTTATACTCTTTTTTATAAAATATAAAAACCCAGCATTTGCTGAGTTTTCAATAGGATTTATACTTTTGTAATTCGATTAACTTGTTTTTGGATATCTTTGCATTTTTAGTGTAATTTTTAAAATATCCAATATAGCTTTGTTTATTGAGTTTGATGACTTCTAAATAATCCATATTTATTATGTATGACCTGTGGCAGCCAATAAACCTTTCATCAAGAACTTGACATAAACTAGTAAGGGCTTCATAAGTTTCGAATTTTTTACTAGTCGTATGAATAACTGACTTTCTGCCAATCCTCTCAATAAAGATGATCTCCATTAATGGGATGAAGATAATATTATTAGACTGTTTAATCATTAAATCCCTTTTTACTGACGGACGGGCGCTCTCTATAGTTTGACTGATCTCATGTGTTGAACCCGGTAATTGTTCCGTCACGTTAATAGACGACCCTATTACCTCCACTACTTCTCCGTTACTTAGGACTGGCCGTAAAGAACCCACATGATAAACTCCTTCAATCTTACTTTCATAATGAACATAATTACCGTCCCATGCCTTAAGGTAGTATTGATGTTTAGTGGCCGCATAATCATCCGGAAAAAAATCATGTAATGTTTTCCCAATAATATCGCCCGGAGTAAAGCCTAGATTATAAAGTAATTTTCCCTCACACATCGTATGAATAAAAACATCACCCTGTTTTATAAACTTATAAACCATACCAGTTTTATTTGCATTTATTTGTTTAATATATCCAAAATCACTCATTCTATATCTCCATTACTTTTAAAAAAAGATTTGTTAATTTTACTTATTCACTAGTAGCTAATATATATAAAAACACCAAAGCAATTTTCACCAGGTCATTAAATTTTATTTCAATTAAG
This sequence comes from Bacillus sp. M6-12, assembly GCF_002860285.1. Lineage (GTDB taxonomy): Bacteria > Bacillota > Bacilli > Bacillales > DSM-1321 > Peribacillus. The sequence goes on along the minus strand of NZ_PGVF01000006.1, from coordinate 330,319 downwards.
TATGATGTATTGGTGTTTTTTAAAATACATTCCAGTAAATATTAAGTAAGTTATGATGTCAGTAGAATAATTAATATTATAAATTATTAGAGAATACACATGGATTGTCTACTGGAAAATTCTAACTTAAGAGCTATATCATTCTAAGGCTCTATGTTATTATCAGTGATTATTTACGAAATCTCCTTTTCAAAGAGGGACAGCTAAGGAAAAAAGTAAACATAAATATTGTATCTATTTGACTCTACCGTTAAATAAGCACCTATCATCATAAGTGTATTTTTATGACTAGTTATCTCTAGAGAAAATTCACTATTTCGTAATTTTTTATATATAATCAATTAGTGCCTACCGATATAGTTAACATAGAAAATATAGGAATAATTGGGGTATGAAATGAAACCTTTTAAATTGAATATGCAATTTCTTAGTCTTTCATTATTAGCTTTTGCCATGGTGGGGACATGGATTGGAACTGCTATTTCTGGATTGTTAGTAAGTAAACAAAACTTGGAGAAGAATTATTTAATAGAAAATCAATATTATGCACAAAAATTGGCCATTACGACGGATGCTCTTTTTAGTAATATGTTTAAAAGTCTAACTATGGAGTCACATGACAAGGAATATTTATCAATTGATTCAAAAACGATATATAAAGAATTAAAGCATACGTTAGATTCTACTACTTTTTTTAATTCTATATTGTTTATCAATCAAACAGGACACATTGTTGCATCAGCTCCAGATATGTCTGTAATGGGTAAACAGCTGAATACCATTGGAGTAAAGGAAGCCTTGAATCAAAAAGCACCCTTAATATCTAAGCCGTATGTTGGTGTGACGGGGAATCTCATATTGCTTATTTCTGTCCCTGTTTTTGATGACAATGGGACATATAAAGGGTTTCTTGCTGGAACCATTCATCTACAGGAAAAAAATAGCCTAAAAAGAGTTCTTGGTCAGCATCCAAAACATCAAAATGATTCATATGTATATGTAGTGGATTCTGCGGGGAATATCATTTATCACCCTGATGAAAAAAGAATTAATACAAACGCAATAGAAAACAAAGCCGTACAGCAAGCTTTAAAAGGAGAAAATGGAAATCAAGAGGTTATGAATACAAGGGGGATACCAATGCTCGCCGGGTACGCGTTTTCTGCCAGCAACTGGGGGATTATATCTCAAACTCCTAAAAAGTCCGTGATGGAACCTACTTTGGAAATGGCCAAACAAGTAAGCCTAACTGCGATTCCGTTTATGATATTTGTATTTCTACTGTCCATTATCATGTTAAAAAAAATTATAAAACCTGTAAGGGATTTAGCCGTGTATGCACAAAAAATCTCAGAAAATAATTCCGTCCCAGTACCCCGTATACCCGCATGGTATTTTGAGTTAAAAGAATTAAAACGAACGATTTTATTAACAGTTGATTTTTATCAAAAACAACTTCAATATGCAGAAAATGAATCAAATCTGGACCCCTTAACTGGTTACTATAATCGCAGGTCTTTAGAAAAGACACTTGAATATTTAGAAATGTACTCCATCATTTTATTTGATATTGACCGTTTTAAAAAAGTGAACGACCAATATGGACACCAAATGGGTGATGAAGTATTAAAGTATATTGCCAAAATGGTTAAAGAAGAAACCAGGAAAAAGGATTTATGTTTCCGTATTGGCGGGGAAGAGTTTTTGATTGTACTGCCAGAGACCAATATTAAAATTGCTCAAACAATTGCAGAACGAATAAGAATAAAGGCTGAAACGACACCTAGCCCTACAGGATATTGCGTTACAGTCTCTATTGGAATAGGAAATTTACCTAAAACAGCTAACAATTTTTCGGATTTATTTAACTTAACTGACCAAGCTCTCTATAAAGCAAAGCAAGAGGGAAGAAACAAAATTGTCATTGCAAATAACGAATAGGGAGTAATGAAAAAAGAGCTTTTAAAAAGCAAAAATACCCACCTAATGGTGAGTATTATCGAATAGCAATCTTCATACATAAGTTTTCTATGTGGAAAACTTATGTTTTATGTTAAACAATTAAATGTAACTTTAAGCATAAGTTTGCCAAAATTTAATTAAATAATTGCCAAGCCCCGTCCTTACTGACTTTTTTGCCCATTGGCAATATTACTTGCACAGAAAAAAAGGCCTCATGTATTAATCGAAGGTCTTTTTTCTACCTATGACAAGCATTTTACTCATGACGATTTTATGGTCTAAATTAAGTTTGTGTCCTCCATTGACACATTACTTCATTTTTTTATCTGCTTATCTCTAATGGTTCAATATTGTAAAGAGTTGTACTTTGTAAATAAACTTCTCCTGTTTCAACAAGGTCAAATTCCATAAAAATCCCCTTCATGGTTTATAGCTTTGAGTGCGATATCCTTTAACAATTACAGGAATTCTACCCTGCTCCCGTGTTGAAGAAGTACAAAAAAATAGCGTTAATCCCTTTTGGACCAACGCTGCCTTTAGATAAGTAATTAATTTTATCACATATTAAAATTCCTTCCTTAGACCGATAAATCTCATCCAAATACATTCCTTCACTTGGGGATGGCATCAATAATCCTGCTCACCTCCTTAATGTTCTGAAACTATTTTTCTTCTTGCCCACTTTTTCGAAAGGATTCCATGTTTCGGGGAAAGAAGGAATACGAGAAAAAAGATTCCGCCAGCCACGCTAATCATGGACCCGGCAATAGAAGCATCCAACAGATAGGCAATATAATAACCAGCTATTGAACTAACAGCTCCGACTCCCATACTGATGCCAATCATTTTTCCCAGGCTTTCTGTAAGCAAATAGGCAGTTGCAGCAGGAACAATGATCATACCTACCACAAGAATGGCACCAACACTTTCAAATGAAGCAACCGTTGAAATCGATACCAGGCCCATCAGCAAGTAATGGAATAATGCTACTGGTATTCCGAGCGCTGCTGCCAGAGCAGGGTCGAAGGAGCAGATTTTAAACTGCTTGTAAAACAGCCCGACTGCCAGCACATTTAAAAGGAAGCTGGAACCAATTCCCCATACAGCCCTGGGTCCGAGATTATAGCCATTAATCATGAATGTATCCCAGGGGGCATAGGCAATTTCGCCATAAAGGACACAGTCAAGGTCCAAATCCACCTGCCTGGTAAAAGTGCTGACCAGGACAACCCCCACCGCAAATAAAGCTGTAAATACAACACCGATGGAAGCATCCGATTGAACACCTGAATTTGTGAACATTTGAATCAGGAAGACGGTGACAAGGCCAATGGCCGCTGCTCCCATCATCATGACGAAAGAATCCCTTGTACCGCTGACAAGAAAAGCCAGAGCAATGCCAGGCAGGACGGAATGACTAATGGCGTCTCCAATCATCGACATTTTTCTTAAGACGAGGAAGCATCCCAGGATACTGCAGGACCAGGCTACCAATATTCCAATTAGAATAATCCACAAGTCATTCATAAAGACCCCTCCTTCACTTTTTTCCGGTACAGTTTCTTCTCTTCATAGTCCTTTTTCGCCGCTGCCTGCATCAGGCTTTTTGTAATTATTCCCCGCCGCGGTGCAAAGACAACTGAAAATATAAAGATGATAGTTGCAGACAGTACTGCAAGGGGCCCGGTTGGCAGATTATTGGCCATTGTGCTTATCACCGTACCCGCAAAGCCGCTCAGTGCTCCAAACAATCCAGACAGAAGAACCATGACATGCAGTTTTTCTGTCCAATATCGTGCTGCTACTGCTGGTGTTATCAATAGCGCTGCCATCAGGACGACGCCAACTGCCTGAATACCCACAACCACTGCAGTCACGATAAGGAGCATGATAAATTGGTCCAGGAGCATGGTTGGCAGCCCAATTCCTTTTGCAAACCCGGGGTCGAAGGACAAAAGCTTAAATTCCTTGAAGAACAGGAAGGATAAAGCAGCCAGAATGATGCTGATGCTGGCCATCGTGTGTACATCCGATTGGACCATGGATGCAGCCTGCCCGAATAAAAATTTGTCAAGCCCGCTTTGATTCCCGCTGTCGCCGTGCTGGATTTGTGTCAAGAGGACAATTCCGAAACCAAAAAACACTGTTAATATAATCCCCAGTGCCGAGTCTTGTTTGATCCGGGAATTCCTTGTGATATAGCCAATCAGAAAAGTGGCAATGACCCCAGCGACTGCTGCTCCGATCAAGAAAAAGAAAATCGATTTGGTCCCTGTCAACATAAAGGCAATGCATACACCAGGGAGGGATGCATGGGACAGGGCATCCCCCATCAGCGACTGCTTCCGCAAATAGGCAAAACTCCCAATCATGCCGCTGCTTAGCCCCAGAAGCATCGACCCAAGCAAAATCCATTGTGTATTTGGATCCTGAAATAGTTCAATCCAGTTCATTATTTTCACACTCCTCAGCTGATAATAATGGGCGCTTCTTCTTTTTCAAGCATTGTCAGCTTGCCTCCATATGTTTCCTGAAGCATCTCTTTTGTAAATAGTTCTGCAGTAGGCCCGATTCCAATCAGCTCTTTGTTCAAGAGCATAATCCAGTCAAAATACTCTTTTACCGTATTCAAATCATGATGGACCACCAAAACGGTTTTTCCCTGATTTTTTAAGTTGTTTAGCAAAGTGATAATTGCCTTTTCTGTTGCTGCATCCACTCCAACAAATGGTTCATCCATAAAGTAAAGTTCTGCATCCTGTGCAAGTGCCCGAGCCAAAAAGACGCGCTGCTGCTGACCTCCAGAAAGCTGGCTGATTTGCCTTTGTGCAAATTCTCCCATTCCTACTTTTTCAAGACATTGCATGGCAATAGTGGTGTCATTTCTTCCTGGCCGTTTAAACCAGCCTAAATGGCCATAGCGTCCCATAGTCACTACATCAAGTGCATCTGTAGGAAAATCCCAGTCAACCGATTCCCGTTGCGGGACATATCCTACTTTCTTCCGGTTCTTTTTGTATGAATCTCCAAAAATCTCAACCGTGCCGGATATGGACGGGATCAATTCCAGAATTGCTTTGATCAAGGTTGATTTCCCGGCGCCATTGGGGCCGATAATTCCAATCAGCTTTCCTTCGGGGACAGTAAAAGAAATATCCGTCAACACAGCCTTCTTTTGATAGGCAACCGTCAGATTGCTTACTTTTACGGGTGAAATCATCTTCTTCATCTCCTTACTTTAATGATTGGACTATGGTATCAACATTGTGCCTTACCATGCCTATATAGGTGCCTTCCACTGTGCCTTCTTCTCCCATTGCGTCAGAGAACAGTTCCCCGCCGATTTTTACATCATGGCCTTTTTCTTTTGCTCCTTCAATAACAGCTTCGATGGCTTTCTTGGGGACACTTGATTCAACAAAGACTGCTTTAACTTTATTTTCAACCAGATAATCTCTCAGACTGCTGACATCCTTTGATCCATACTCCGATGCTGTGCTGATTCCCTGAAGTCCCATTACTTTAATGTCATAGGCATCCCCGAAATAACCAAATGCATCGTGGGCTGTTACAAGGACCCTTGCTTCTTCCGGGATGGTTGCGATTTGTTCTCTTGCATACTCGTCAAGCTCCTCCAGCTTTTTGATATACTCATTGGCATTCTGTTGGTACTCCTGTTTATTGTCGGGGTCAAAATTGGCCAATTCGTCCCTAACCGTTTTGGTAGCTGAAATCCAATGCCTGACATTGAACCAGACATGCGGGTCATGTGCGTTTGCATCATCCCCCCACCCGCGCAATTCAGATTCTGGTATATCCTTTGTTACCGCAATAGTTGGCTTCTCGGCTTCCATTTTTTCAAAAATATCAACCATTTTCCCTTCAAGGTGGAGCCCGTTGTAAAAAATCATGTCCGCTTCATCAAGCTTTTTGATGTCGCCCTGAGATGCCTTGTAAAGATGAGGGTCAACCCCGGATTTCATTAAACCGACAGCTTCAACATGCTCACCTCCAACATTTTTCACAATATCTGCAATCATTCCGATTGTGACTGTTACTTTGATTTTGCCGTCATCATCCTTGTTTGCTTTTGTGCCAGAACAGCCAGCAAGCACTAATCCAATTGCCGCAAACATCAATACTGTAGCCTTGATTTTCTTAAACATGGGCCTTTCCTCTTTTCTAAATTTTTGTCTTTAACCACTAAATTTTACTTAAGGCAACTTTTTTCCCAAAAAAAATGGTCTTTCCCCAGAAAACATTACTGCAATTTTAATGTCGCCATTCACGCTAGCACTTCATCTCACCACCTCCTCAATCTGAAAATGATTTGGGTTAATCCGGTTAAAATCCTCTTCACTTAATACTCCCAAAAGCTTGCAGAGAAAAGAATAAGTAAAGATTTTCTTTTTTATACGAATCGATCCCTTCATGTTTGTATCCTCCCCGCTTTATTTTTAACTATATTCGCCAACCGCCAAAAAGTTTCCTTTATCCAAAATAAATTATTTAAGGAAATTTTTTTATGCGGGCAGGAAGGTATTTCTTGTATAGGGAGTAAATTGGTCACCACGTCTCTCTAAATTGTGCTACAATCATTAAATTAGTTTGGTTTTTTGGAGGAAGCTAAAAATGATGACACAATCATTCTTGCAATTAAATACAATTTTTATCAGTATTCTAATAGAAGCTTTTCCCTTTGTTCTAATTGGGGTATTATTGGCTGGCATTATTCAAATGTTTGTATCTGAACAAATGATTGCCAGGATGATGCCGAAAAACCCCATTTTGGCCATTTTGTTCTCGATTCTGATTGGCGCGCTCTTTCCAGCCTGTGAATGCGGGATTGTTCCGGTTGTGCGAAGACTGATTGGAAAAGGAGTTCCTTCCTATGCGGGTATTGCTTTTATGCTTACAGCGCCTGTCATTAATCCGATTGTTTTATTTTCATCATATATCGCCTTTGGAAACAGCTGGGAAATCATGCTTTACCGCGGAGGGCTTGCAGTCGTTGTGGCTTTTATTGTCGGCCTCCTTTTATTCTGGCATTACAAGGATGATTCCATTTTGCTTAATCCGGCCATTTTGACCGATGAGGATGTTTCAGTCATGGGAAAAATCAAAGGGACTCTCAACCATGCTGTCGAGGAATTCTTCTCTGTTGGGAAATATCTTATTCTTGGCGCTTTTGTCGCCGCTGCCATGCAGACCTATGTGAAAACATCGACCCTGCTGGCAATTGGACAGAATGAAGCTTCCGGCTCTTTGGTTATGATGGGCCTTGCGTTTGTCCTTTCCCTCTGTTCGGAAGCTGATGCATTTATTGCTTCCTCGTTCCGAACAACCTTTTCCACCGGCTCCCTGGTTGCATTCCTAGTATTCGGCCCAATGGTGGATATTAAAAACACTTTAATGATGCTAAGTGCATTTAAGAAGAAATCCGTATTCCTTATCATTCTGTATATATCAATGCTTGTTTTCATAGGATCTCTATTTTTTTAGGAGGGTAGAAAAATGCTAAGGTCAATCATTTTAATGGGATACGCTTTCCTGTTTTTTCATCTGCACGCAACAGGTCAATTATCACAATATATTAATATGAAGTACTCCTATCTTTCCTTTATCGCAATCTTCATCTTTATTTTGCTGTTAATTGTCGAGTTTATTAATTTGCTGAAGGACTCAAAGGAAGAAGATGGATTAGACCAGGGGAGCTGTGCACACAGCCATGCGCACGAACACGACCACTCTTGCTGCGGGCATGACCATAGCCACGATGAGGATAAACCTAAATGGGTAAAAGGATTAATTTATGCGGTCTTTTTTGTCCCGCTGATCACTGGATTATTCTTCCCGGTGGCCAAATTGGATTCAAATATTGTGAAGGCGAAAGGTTTTCACTTTCCCGGTTTTGAAAATCCTGACCAGTATTCCCAAACTCAATACCTAAGGCCTGATACAAGTGTTTATTATGGGGCTGATGGTTATAGAAAACTGATGGATGAAGATTTAAAAAAATTCAGTTCAGGTTCCTCCGTTGTATTAAATGACAAAAATTATTTGAACGGGATGGAAACTCTTTATAACTTCCCTGGTGAATTTATGGGCAAAACGCTGCAGTTGGAAGGATTCGTCTTTCATGGGGAAACCTCGAATAAGAATCAACTATTTGTCCTGCGATTTGGGATTATTCACTGCATCGCAGATTCGGGGGTATACGGAATGCTCGTGGAATTTCCTGAAGAAATGGACTTAAAGGATGATGACTGGATCCGAGTAAAAGGCACATTATCGACCGTTTATTACCAGCCATTTAAAACAACGATCCCTGCCCTTAACATTAAAGATTGGTCCAAAATAAAAGAGCCGGAAGATACCTATGTCTATCGAACTTATTAGAGTAGGAGGGTGTGACTAACCCCCAACCTCTCACACCACCGTACGTACCGTTGGGCAAATGGCGGTTCCATTAAGATTGAAGCAGTGATTCATAACGAAAATATAGTCTGTTAAGCCCTCGGTGACTCCAGTAGGGGTTTCCGAGGGTTTTGTGTAGAATAGGACTACATGCAATTTTCAATAAGGGGTTCAAACAACGCACCCCTGTTGAATAAGGCATTCAACAAAACAAGGCGGTCATCCCCCTGGATCACCGTTTGTCATTTTATGATATTTTTATTCTGTATAGTTCTTCTTTATCCTGCTGAAACTAATACCTTTGTCCATAATAATAAAAGAAATGCTCAGAGCCATTAAAACTCTGAGCATTTTTGTATCCATTCAAACTTTCAAAATAATTTTAAACATAATATTGTCAAAGCGTTTTTAAGCATAAGTTTGTCATTGTTGCAAAGATATGCTTAAAGTTACATTAAAATTCATGCCACCAAATTTATGTATGGTGGAGACGGTGGGAGTCGAACCCACGTCCAGACATAACGGCACCTAAGCTTCTACGAGTGTAGTCGACATATTGGCATTTCGCTTACCCGGCGGCCTATCGACAGGCTTTGGGGCAGCTAGTCTGGTTGTTCTCTTCCTTCATCCTCAGACGGTGGAATCCGGCGTAGCCCACTTAGAGTGAGTCCCTTACCCTACCACATGGGCAATGGAGGGAGGAACCGCAATCAACTGTTATTAAGCAGCGAAAGCGAAGTTGTTGTTTTGTTTGCCAGTTATAGGCTTTGACGTTTTAACGAGGCCGATCCCCTCGACTCGCAACCTAAGCTCGAACTATCCCTGTCGAATCCGTAGCGTCCCCATGATATGGCTGCTGCGTCTTAGGCAACAACGAATGGAGTTTACGAAGAATGAATAGCCAGCTTGTTTGCTGATATTCAATTATGTCTTACATTTATTATTATAACATATTTTCGTTATTTTTCAATTGTAAGGTCCTGTAAACAGCTACATCTTCTGCCGTTCACGCAAAGCCCTCTCGATTTCACGGTTCGCATCCTTTTTCTTCAGTGTTTCCCGTTTATCGAAATTCTTTTTCCCTTTACCAAGGCCAATTAGAACTTTAGCAAATCCGTTTTTTAAATAGACCTTTAATGGAACGATTGTATAGCCAGCTTCCTTTGTTTCGCCAATCAGCTGGTTAATCTGCTTTCGGTGCAATAACAGCTTCCTCGTCCTTAACGGATCGTGGTTGAACCTGTTACCCTGTTCATAAGGGCTTATATGCATGTTATGGAGAAACAGTTCCCCGCGCTCGATTCTCGCAAAGGCGTCCTTAAGGTTTAATCTTCCTGCCCGGATTGCTTTAATCTCGGTTCCCTGAAGTACAATTCCAGCTTCATAGGTCTCTTCTATAAAATAATCATGGTATGCTTTTTTATTTTGTGCTACTTGCTTGCCCTCACCCTTTGGCATCTAAACTCCCCCTACATCGAAAGCGCCTTGTGAAACTGTATTTTGTTGCAACAATCATAGAATATTCGTTCGGCGCTGCAGCTAAACATCCTTTTGTAAAAAGGTACTGTTTTTCTTTTAAACATGATATCAAATTTTAAGGATATCGGCAATTTAAGCGAGTTCTGCAAAAGGAGAAGAGCCTGCTGGAGGACAGGCTCTTACCTTTTTTAAAATATCATCTTATCTTTTCTTTGGACGCTTGCTTTTCCGTTTGGCAGCAGGAGCATTTTCATAGTATTTCTTTGTGCGCTTAGGCTTATCAGAAGCAGATCCGCTTCCAGTACGCCCTCCGCCGTTATTTCTGCCGCCGCCACTTCCTCTTCCTTCGCTTTTACCGCCTCGGTCATCCTTTCGCCGCTTCCGGTCGCTTGGAGCCGCCCGGAAGATTCGTTTCTCCGTATCCTCACGCCTTCTGTTATCTTTCATGCCGGCGATTTCAAAATCAATCGCGCGTTCATCTTTATTAACATTGACAACACGAATTGAAATTTCGTCCCCAATACGGAACACCTTGCCTGAACGCTCACCAATCATGGCCAAATGCCGCTCATCGAAACGGTAGTAATCGTCGGACATCGCGCTTACATGGATAAGACCTTCAATGGTATTAGGCAATTCCACGAACATGCCAAAGTTGGTTACAGAAGAGATAATGCCATCATATTCTTCACCAATTTTATCAAGCATATATTCCGACTTCTTCAGGTCGTCTGTTTCCCGTTCAGCATCTACTGCGCGCCGCTCCCGATTGGAAGTATGATCAGCAATTTCCGGCAGCCTGGCATCCCACTTCGCCTGGGTTGATTCATCAATCTTCCCCTCAATCAGATAGGTACGGATTAATCTGTGTACAATCAGATCGGGATAGCGCCGGATTGGTGATGTAAAATGTGTATAATAGTCGGTTGACAATCCAAAGTGTCCAAGGCTCTCCGGATCGTATTTCGCCTGCTGCATGGAACGAAGCATAACCGTTGAGATTACCATTTCTTCCGGTTTTCCTTCAACCGCTTCAATAATTTCCTGAAGCGCTCGTGGATGGACAGAGTTCGCTGTTCCCCTCACTAAATATCCAAAATTCGTAATGAACTCAAAGAAGCGGTGGAGTTTTTCTTCCTTAGGATCTTCATGGATACGGTAAATAAACGGCACTTCCATCCAGTGAAAATGCTCAGCCACCGTTTCGTTTGCCGCCAGCATGAATTCCTCAATTAGCCGCTCAGCCACTGAACGCTCGCGGAGAACCACATCTGTCGGTTGTCCTTCCTCATCGACAAGCACTTTTGCTTCCTTAAAGTCGAAATCGATGGCACCGCGGCGCATGCGCTTATCCCGGAGAATCTGAGCAAGCTCTTCCATTTCACGGAACATTGGAACGATCGGCTCATACCGTTTCAGCAATTCTTCATCATTTTCGACCAAAATCTTATTCACATCGCCATAAGTCATACGTTCCACAGTCTTAATGACACTCTGGAATATTTCATGATTCACGACTTCACCCTGAGGCGTAATTTCCATTTCACAAGTTAATGTCAGCCTGTCTACCTGTGGATTTAAGGAACAGATTCCATTGGAAAGACGGTGCGGGATCATCGGAATAACACGGTCCACTAAATATACACTTGTTCCGCGTTCAAACGCTTCTCTGTCAATCGGCGAGTTTTCGGTAACATAATAGGAAACATCGGCAATCGAAACGCCAAGCTTATAATTGCCATTATCCAGCCGCTTAACGGTAACGGCATCATCCAGATCCTTTGCGTCCGCGCCATCGATAGTTACAAGCGTTTGATCACGCAGGTCACGCCTGTTCTCCAGTTCGCTTTCATCAATTGTATCAGGTGTATCAATTGCCTGCTGCAGCACATCATCAGGAAATTCAAGCGGCAGCCCATGCTTGTAAATAACCGAAAGGATATCGACCCCAGGGTCATTTTTATGGCCTAGGATCTCGATAACTTCTCCTTCTGCACTTGTACGCCCTTCAGGATAAGCGGTAAGCCGGACGACTACCTTATGGCCTTCTACGGCGCCGCCGGAAGCATTTTTTGGAATAAATATATCATTGGCAATTTTTTTATCATCAGGAACAACAAAGCCAAAGTGCTTGCTCTCTACGTATGTACCGACCACTTCAGAAATGCCACGTTCGACTATTTTTTCTATTGTTCCTTCTTTTCTTGTACCATTTGACTCTGTTGAAACCCTGACGAGCACGATATCGCCATGCATTGCATTCTTCGTTTCATTTGGCGGGATAAAAATGTCATCCATTCCTGGCTCTTCAGGCACCACAAAGGCAAATCCCTTTGCATGTCCTGTAATCTTGCCGCGGATTAGATTCATTTTTTCCGGGAGCCCGTAACGATTGCTGCGCGTGCGGACAACGAGTCCCTTTTCCTCCATATGCACTAATGCTTTAACAAAATCCTTAAAATCAATTGAATCCTGAACTTCCAATGCCTGTTCAAGTTCCTGGACTGTCAATGGCTTATATGCTTCCTCCTTCATATAGGAAAGAAGCCTGTCAACATGCTGGCGGATACTATCCTCCATATAAAAACCTCCTTTTAAAGGTATGAATTCACGAGAGGACGCTCCTTATTCCTGCCAATCAAGCGATTCCAAAAACTGATAGACATCCTCATGAAGCTGGTCACGTTCCTTATCTAAGGTGATAACATGGCCCGATTCTTCATACCATTTTATTTTCTTATTTTCTGCTTCTACTTCGTTATAAATAATATTCGCACTGTCTATATTAATCATACGGTCATGGCGCCCCTGTACAACAAAAGTGGGCGTATATATTTCATCGACATGAGCGCGTACATCAGCGATGAGTTCCTGAAGGGCCTTAAGAGTATCCATCGGCGCAAAAGCCTTCATTTCACTCTCAACTTGTTCCTCGCTTTTTCCTTCTCTTTTTTTAAATTCTCTCGCGTACTCCAAAACTCCTTTATACATCGTTTCTTCACTTTTTATATACATTGGTGCACACATTGGTACGATACCCTTTACAGGTACAGTGTAACCTAATTTCAGGGAAAAAACCCCTCCAAGTGACAGGCCGGCTACAGCAATTTCCTGATGACCTTTGCTTTTCAAAAAGTCATAAGCCATCATGACATCCTTCCACCAATCACGCGGCCCAGAATGAACCAATTCCTCTGGCGGTACTCCATGTCCTTTATATTGAGGTGCATGGCATGTATATCCCCGGCTTTCCAAATAGCGGCCAAGCATCCGGACATCTGCAGAATTCCCGGTAAAACCGTGGAGAAGCAGAATAGCCCGCTTGCCTCCTTCAAATGTGAATGGCTGCGGCATTTTAACTCTCATATATATAACTCCCTTTATTCTTGTTGTTAAGTTTTCAGGTGATTTCAGATTCTATATAGAATCCCACTGAAGCAACAGTTTAATCAAACGATTGATTAAGCTTCGATCCTCCTTCTTCTATTTAAGCAAAGATTTTCATTGGATGCTAATTCAACGCATACAGAAAAGCGTAAGTGCCCGGACAAAAGGAACGTCGACGCCAGCACATCCCTTCTAAGGATGAACGGCTAAGTTCGCCCCGTCCTGGGGCAACGCCGTTCTGACCCACATCCTGTGGGCCTAAGCACAAGACAAGCCCTGACAGAAGGCGCTTTTTGCCTTCGGAAGTGATTGGCTTATAACCTCATAAATAAATTAAAACAGTTGTTATCAGCACTCTTAATCATGTCAAAACCTATCTTTTTCAATTTAATTTGAACACCATGATAGAGAGAGAAAAATTCAACAGTATGCAAAAAACCCGGCAGATGCCGGGTACTTCCATGATGTATATATCCCTGTTTTAGGATTATAGTTTTAGATATGTTACAGCCAACGTTAAAACAAAGAATAAAACAGCTAAAACAACAGTGATACGATGAAGCACCAAATCAATGCCTCGAGCTTTTTGCTTGCCAAAAAGCTGTTCAGCACCTCCAGCAATAGCACCTGAAAGCCCCGCGCTTTTTCCGGATTGAAGCAATACCACTACAATAAGTGCGATACAAACAATAACTAAAAGTGTAACCAGAACTGCGTGCACGAAGTTCCACCTCCCGAAACAAATAAACATTACTCTAACTTTACCATACATAGAGCCAGACTACAATGGAGATTTGCATCGCAGTAATTCGCCTTTATAAAAGTTAAAAATTATTTAAGGCTATGATAAAGTTCATTGTTGATTTTGGTGTTGATAGGAGCAAAAAGCGCGAGACTCCTCGAAAATGTTTCGCATTTCCTTCAGGCGGTGTTCTCCCAGTATTAGTGTACCCGGGGAAAGCGGACCAAGGGAGACCGCAAGCGTGGATGCCGAGGAGGCTCCCGACCGACACTAGAGCGGGAATCAACAGGCAGTTTCAGAGCTCTTTTTAGAAAGAAAGCCTAGGTATAAAAAAATCTGCCATCACGTCTGACGGCAGATTTTTTATAAGATATTACTTCTTCAAGTTATAGAATGACTTTAGTCCATCATATACCGCTAATTCACCAAGCTCATCTTCAATGCGAAGCAATTGGTTGTATTTAGCAATACGGTCTGTACGGGACATAGAGCCTGTTTTGATTTGGCCTGCATTAAGGGCAACAGCGATGTCAGCGATTGTGGCATCTTCTGTTTCACCTGAACGGTGGGAAACAACTGCAGTGTAGCCTGCGCGCTTAGCCATTTCGATCGCATCAAAAGTTTCTGTAAGTGTACCGATTTGGTTAACCTTGATTAGGATTGAGTTAGCAATTCCTTTTTCAATACCTTCAGAAAGTTTCTTTGTGTTTGTAACGAACAGATCATCACCAACTAATTGAACACGGTCGCCAAGGCGGTCAGTTAATAGCTTGTGGCCATCCCAGTCGTTTTCATCAAGACCATCTTCAATTGAGATAATCGGAAATTCATTCACCAATTCCTCATAGAAGCTGACCATTTCTTCAGAGCTTAAGCCAGTGCGGCCTTCACCAGCAAGGTCGTATTTACCTGTTTCTTTGTTAAAGAACTCAGAAGAAGCAACGTCCATGCCAAGAAGGACGTCGTTTCCAGGCTCATAGCCAGCCTTCTTGATCGCTTCAATGATAACTTCCAATGCTTCACGGTTAGAGCCAAGGTTTGGAGCGAATCCGCCTTCGTCACCTACAGCTGTGTTAAGTCCTTTTGAAGAAAGAACGGATTTCAATGAATGGAATACTTCGGCACCCATGCGGATTGCTTCTTTAAATGTAGGTGCTCCTACAGGAAGGATCATGAATTCTTGGAAGTCCACATTGTTATCAGCATGTGATCCGCCGTTGATGATATTCATCATTGGAGTTGGAAGCTGCTTTGCATTTGCTCCGCCAAGGTAACGGTACAAAGGAAGGCCAACTGATTCTGCCGCAGCATGGGCACATGCCATGGAAACACCAAGAATTGCGTTAGCTCCTAGCTTGCCCTTGTTTTCAGTTCCGTCCAATTCTATCATCGTACGGTCAATTCCTACCTGGTCAGTTACGTCCATGCCAATGATGGCTTCAGCGATTTCTTCATTAACGTTTTCTACCGCTTGTAACACACCTTTGCCGAGGTAACGGGATTTATCTCCGTCACGAAGCTCTACTGCTTCATATTCACCAGTAGAAGCACCGGATGGAACAATTGCTCGGCCGAAAAATCCTGATTCAGTCATTACTTCAACTTCAACTGTCGGATTACCGCGGGAATCCAAAACTTCACGTGCGTATACATAAGAAATAAATGGCATATTAAACTCTCTCCTTCGATAGTAAAAGTTATTTTAAAAGTGATGTTCCTGTCATTTCAACTGGTGCCTTTACTCCAAGCAAGTCTAACACAGTCGGAGCAAGATCACCAAGAATACCATCTTCGCGCAGTTCCCGGCCCTTTTTGGTAACAATGACCGGAACAGGGTTGGTAGTATGGGCAGTCATCGGATTGCCTTCTATCGTTACTACTTCGTCCGCATTTCCATGGTCAGCGGTAATAATAGCGGCACCGCCCTTGGCAATAATGGCATCTACCACCTTGCCCAGACATTCATCCACTGTCTCAACCGCTTTTATGGTTGGCTCCAGCATTCCAGAATGCCCTACCATATCTGGATTAGCAAAGTTTAAAATAATCGCATCGAAACGATCATTCTCGATTTGGTCGAGTAATGCTTCCGTCACTTCATATGCGCTCATTTCTGGCTTTAAATCATAAGTAGCAACCTTTGGGGAATTTATGAGGATGCGTTCTTCCCCCGGAAACTTGTCTTCACGGCCGCCGCTCATAAAGAACGTGACATGTGGATATTTTTCGGTTTCCGCAATTCGGAGCTGTGTTAAATTATTTTGCGACAGCACTTCACCCAAGGTATTGTCTAAATTTGTCGGTTTAAATGCAACATACCCGTTTACTGTTTCCGAAAAATGAGTCAGACATACGAAATAAAGACTCTTCGGATGCTTTTCTCCACGGTCAAACGCCCGAAAATCTTCATTTGTAAACGTGTTGGAGATTTGAATAGCCCGGTCAGGACGGAAATTATAAAAGATTACAGCATCATTATCCTTAATTGTAGCGATCGGCTGTCCCTTTTCATCAGTAATAACGGACGGAAGAACAAACTCATCAAAAATTCCGTTCCGGTAAGAGTCTTCCACAACTTCCATCGCTGAGGAATACGTCGGACCGTCACCGTAAACCATTGACCGGTATGACTTTTCTACCCGGTCCCAGCGTTTATCGCGGTCCATTGAATAATAACGGCCGGATATTGTTGCAAACTGTCCAACACCGATTTCTTTCATTTGCTCCTCTGCTTCCCGGATAAATCCTTCAGCAGTCTGGGGCCCTACGTCGCGTCCATCAAGGAAAGCATGTACATATACTTTTTCTATGCCTTCCTTTGCAGCAAGCTTCAGCAGCGCATACATATGATTAATATGGCTGTGAACGCCGCCGTTAGAAAGCAATCCGAATAAATGAAGGTCGGTACCATTCTTTTTAGCATGATCAATAGCACCCTTGAATGTTTCATTTTCCTGGAATTCACCGTCGCGGATTGCTACGTTTACACGAGTTAAGCTTTGATACACTATCCGTCCCGCACCAATATTCAAGTGGCCTACCTCTGAATTGCCCATCTGGCCTTCGGGAAGCCCGACCGCCTCTCCTGAAGCAGTAAGCTGCGCATGCGGATATTCATTCCAGAATCGCTCAAAATTAGGTTTCTTTGCCTGTGCTACTGCATTTCCTTTGCGCTCTCCGCGAATCGCGAAACCATCTAAGATGATCAATGCAACAGGTGCTTTACTCATACTGGCCTGCCTCCAATAATTGCAGGAAAGACTGGCTTTGAAGGCTTGCTCCTCCTACAAGGGCACCGTCGATATCAGACTGTGCCATATACTCTTTGATATTTTCCGGCTTCACACTGCCGCCATACTGAATGCGGACTGCATCGGCAGCATCCTGTGAAAATTGGGAAGCAACTGCAGAGCGGATATGCGAGCAAACAGCATTGGCATCTTCAGAAGTTGAAGACTTGCCTGTTCCAATAGCCCAGATAGGCTCGTAAGCAATCACCATATTTTTAACTTGGTCTTCTGAGAGCCCTTCAAGAGCCTTTTTAACCTGGTTTCCTACAAGTTCATTCGTTTGTCCGCTTTCACGTTCTTCAAGTGTTTCTCCGCAGCACACAATTGGAATCAGGTTGTATTTAAAAGCAGCCGCTGTCTTTTTGTTTACCGATTCGTCGGTTTCATTGAACATTTCCCGGCGCTCTGAATGGCCAATGATCACATATTGGACCCCTAGATCTGCAAGTGCAGCTGGGCTGATCTCTCCTGTAAAAGCTCCATTCTCTTCAAAGTGCATATTTTGTGCACCTATTTTTACATCGCTTCCTTCTGTTATCTGTACAAGCTGATCAAGGAAAAGGGCAGGAGCACATACGACTGCCTCCATCTTCTCATTGGCAGGAACAAGCGATTTAATTTCCTCTATAAAACTTTTAGCCTCAGACATCGTTTTATTCATTTTCCAGTTTCCAGCGATAATTGGTTTACGCATAAGGCAGACCATCCTTTCTGTAGTAAGACGGTAATTTAAAAGGGGTTGCTGTTTTTATTTATCATTCAGTGCTGTTACGCCCGGCAATTCCTTGCCTTCCATAAACTCAAGGGAAGCTCCGCCACCGGTTGAAATATGGGACATTTTCTCAGCAAGATTAAACTTTTCAACAGCAGCCGCTGAATCTCCGCCGCCAATAACACTATAAGTATCAGTTGAATCTGCAAGAGCTTCTGCCACTGCTTTTGTGCCGCCGGCAAACTTGTCAAATTCAAATACACCCATTGGCCCATTCCAGATAACAAGCTTTGATTTTTTAATTGCATCCGCATAAAGAGCTGCTGTTTTCGGCCCAATATCGAGTGCTTCCCATTCTGCTGGAATGGCATCGATAGCTACTTCTCTTGTATTAGCATCAGGAGAGAAATCGTCTGCAACAATCACATCTACAGGCATAAGAAACTGAACGCCTTTTTCCTGTGCTTTATTCATAAATGATTGAGCAAGCTCAATCTTATCTTCTTCAAGCAATGATTTTCCAACTTCATGTCCCTGGGCCTTAACAAATGTGTAAGCAAGTCCCCCGCCAATAATCAAGGTGTCCACTTTTTCAAGAAGATTTTCAATTACTCCGATTTTGTCCTTTACCTTAGCTCCTCCAATAATGGCAGTGAAAGGCCGTTCTGGATTAGAAAGGGCTTTTCCCAAAACTTCCAATTCCTTCTCCATTAACAAACCGGACACTGCAGGAAGATGCTTAGCAATTCCCTCAGTTGAAGCATGAGCACGGTGAGCTGCCCCGAATGCATCATTCACATATACATCCGCAAGTTCAGCAAAAGCTTTTGCTAATTCCGGGTCGTTTTTCTCTTCGCCCGGATAAAAACGAACATTCTCAAGAAGCAGCACATCACCATTATTTAGTTTTTCAACCTCAGCTTTAGCAATGTCACCATATGCCTCATTCGATTTCGCAATATTTTTGTTAAGCAGTTCACTTAATCGTTTGGCCACAGGAGTCAATCTCAATTCCTCGACAACTTTTCCCTTTGGACGGCCAAGGTGGCTTGCAAGGATTACTTTTGCTCCTTGTTCGGATAGATACTGAATGGTCGGGATCGCTGCTCGGATTCTCGTATCATCTGTTACATTTCCATTTTCCATTGGAACGTTGAAATCCACCCGGCAAAAAACCCGTTTTCCGTTTACATCAATATCCTTGATCGACTTCTTATTCATTGACAAAGGACCTCCTCTTAATTAGGGACTGCGAATTAACCCTTGTTTAGCTTTATCAGTAAGAAAGAGGAGAGGGCATACATCCCCGCTCCCCTTTATCCCTTTTTCATTATAGTCATAATCAGCCAAAATAACCATGATTTGTATATCTGCTAATATTGGCAAATTAATGACGAATTATCCGGTTTTCTAACTAAGAATATTACAGGCCTTTTTTTGCGATGAAGTCGATTAGATCAACAACACGAGTTGAGTAGCCAGTTTCGTTATCATACCAAGAAAGAACCTTAACCATGTTTCCTTCCATTACCATTGTAGACAAGCCATCTACAGAAGAAGAATAAGGGCTTCCGTTATAGTCAGTTGAAACTAATGGAAGTTCATTGAACTCCAGAATGCCTTTCAATTCGCCTTCAGCTGCTTCTTTAAGTGCTGCATTAACTTCTTCAGCAGTTGTATCTTTCTCAAGCTCTGCCACAAGGTCAACTACAGAAACGTTTGGTGTAGGTACACGCATTGCCATACCGTTTAATTTGCCTTTCAACTCAGGCAATACAAGGGCAACCGCTTTTGCAGCTCCAGTTGTTGTAGGGATAATATTTTCAGCTGCTGCACGGGCACGGCGATAATCCTTATGCGGAAGGTCAAGGATTTGCTGGTCATTTGTGTAAGAGTGAACAGTTGTCATCATACCGCGCTTGATGCCGAACTTGTCGTTAAGTACCTTTGCAAATGGAGCAAGGCAGTTTGTAGTACAAGATGCGTTAGAAATGACGTCATGGCTTGCTGCATCATACTTGTCATGGTTAACACCCATTACGATCGTAATATCTTCATCAGATGCAGGTGCAGAAATAATTACTTTTTTCGCACCAGCCTCAAGATGCTTCGCTGCGTCAGCACGCTTTGTAAAACGGCCTGTGGATTCAACAACAACTTCTACACCAAGATCGCCCCAGCCAAGTTGAGCTGGATCGCGCTCTGCAAGAACTTTTATCTTTTTACCTGCAACAACAAGGGAATCACCGTCAACAGTAACTTTTTCGCCTAACTTACCGTGAACAGTGTCATATTGTAATAGGTGTGCAAGCATATTTGCATCAGTCAAGTCGTTAATTGCAATGATTTCCACTTCAGGGTTGTTCATTGCTGCGCGGAATACGTTACGTCCAATACGTCCAAACCCGTTAATACCAACTTTTACTGTCATAAGAAAAATTCCTCCTAGTCATTCGGAAATAATATTTTATATAAAAAGGGATTACCCCTTTATTAACTCGATTGCTGCCGCTTCATCTGTAATTAAAATGGTCGAGGCAGGCGCTGCCTTCATATAGGAACGAATTGCTTTTGCTTTAGAAGTACCGCCTGCAACCGCAATAACACTGTTAATATGCCTTAGGTCATTTAGCTGGATTCCAACTGTCCGAACTTTATAGACAATTTCACCATTTTCATTAAAATAATAACCAAACGCTTCTCCAACAGCTTGCCCCTCTTCAATGACCTTTAAATTTTCCAGGCTGGTTTTTCGCCTTTCCGCCATCTTGATCGCATCACCGATCCCATGGATTACCATATTAGCCGTTTTGATCAGCGAAAACACTTCTTTTATGCCTGGATCCTTCAAAAATGATTGATACGCTTCATCGCTTACCTGATCGGGAACATATAGCACCTTATATGAAGCATTCGTTTTGTGAGCCATTTGGGCTGCAATCGTGTTAGCCTGATTATGGACATTCTCTCCAAGCCCGCCGCGAGCAGGCACGAACAGCAATTCTTGTCCGTTTGTTACCGGTGTAAGCATATTAGCAACTTCTGCAATAGTTGAACCGCCAGTCACAGCTATGATATTTTTCCCTTGCCACTCTCTTTTCATACGGGCGGCTGCAGCTTTGCCAAGTTCGCTTTTCACCCATGGAGACTCATCGCTATTGCCTGGAACAATCACTATCTCTCTCAGATTGAGCGCATCCCTCAACTTTTTTTCCATTATGTCTATACCCATTACTTCTCTCATTATTCCCTCTAATTTTTGAAGGATATCCTCACCTTCTCCGGACAGGCGCATTCCTGAACTGAATACCTCAATCAGATTTTGTTCCTTTAGGAACTCAACCTCGCTGCGCAGCGTCCTTTCAGTAAGATTCAGGCTTAGTGCCAGGCTCCTGCGTCCAACCGGCTGCATTGAGCGGATATAACGGAGAATATGGTACCGCTTTTGCATAACGTTTAAGAAGTCGGGCAATAATCTTTGTTGTATGTCTAGTAACCAGCGCACAGGCAACTCTCCTTAATATGTAGAGTAGCTGGACTTTTTTAGTCCCGCTGTGACATATTTTGTCCCAGAACCTCCAAAAAAAATCACCCCTGCTACACAACTTATACTAACAGGAATGATTTCGTACTTCAACTGATACGATTGTTAATTTTTCGAAACCGGTTTCTCCGCTCAGGATTTTATCAATCGTTTCCGGAGATCCTCCATATCCAGGTTTCCGTATTGGATAACCTCACCGCGCCATTCAAGAACAGGAATCATTAACCCATACTTTTCGATAAGGGCATCATCACTGTATATATCGACTTCCTGAAATGATAGCCTTGTTTCATTTTTAAATTCATTAAGCTGGTCTTTTGCTTTGTCACATAGCGGGCACTTATCTCTAGTATAAAGAATTAGTTCAGTCAAAACAGTCAGTCCTTTTTAAAAAATTAAGTTCTGATATACTTGGCTGTTGATTGCCGCTCCAGGCGCTCGCTTTCAGCTCCACTCAACTTAATGCCAAAAACAATAATTACCTTTAAAATAGCCCAATTTAAGTGGATTTTCATATAAAAAGGCCAGGAAGTACACACACTTAAATTCTATTGTCTTGCCAATTCAAGTATACCGTTTTCGCTTTGTGGATGATGGAATTCCAAGCTGATCACGGTATTTAGCCACCGTTCTTCTTGATAGTACAATTCCGCATTTTCCTTTTAGTATATCAGAGATATCCTGGTCAGATAGTGGTTTTGTTTTGTTTTCATTATCAATCACACATTGCAGCTCTTTCTTTGCCTGGAGCACTGAAATATCGTCTTCTGAAACTGTTTGCAGATTGGCTGAGAAGAAGGCTCTCATCTCAACCGTCCCAAACGGCGCCTGGACAAATTTCTCCTTAACTGCCCTGCTGACGGTTGATTCGTGGATCCCCAGATCCTCAGCAATCTCCTTCATCGTCATTGGCTTTAAATGAGTAAGGCCTTTTGAAAAGCAGTCTGGCTGTTTTTCGACTATTTTACCCATCACTTTTATTATTGTCTCTTTACGCTGCTTAATGCTTCTGGCAATCCACTGAAACTCTTGCATTTTTTCGGAGATAAATTGGTTAACCTGCTGATCTTTATGGTTTTTCATTTCTTGATAATATTCTTGATTAAATGTTAGCTTGGAACCTGTTCCGTCAAAGGTCCCAATAGAATATTCCCCATTTATATATTCTACAATAACGTCAGGAATAATATATCCCGGCTTTTCTGAAACGAAAGCTGAGCCCGGACGGGGATTCAAAGACTGTATATAATCAAAAACCTCCTGGATGGCTGTTAACGAAAGTCCCGTTAGCTTCGAAAGTTCTTTCCATTTCTTTTCAGCAAATAAGATGAAATGTCCAGAGAGTATCCGCTCAGCTGTATCGTGCCAGCAGCTTCCCCTTGCCTGGATAAGCAAACATTCCTGAAGGCTTCTCGCTCCTATGCCTGCAGGCTGAAGACTCTGCAAGATAGACAGAGCTGAATGAACCAGTTCCTCAGGAAAATTTTTTTCTATTGCGATATCCGATATCGGAATACGAAGATACCCGTTTTCATCCAAGCTATGGATTAAATGCTGTACAGCCTTTAACAGAGTTTTGGACAGCTGCTTAAAATTCAATTGTGATAAAAGATAGTTTTCAAGTGTTTCCTGCTCATCACTTATTTGTTCAATCCAGGCTTTATGATCGTTTCCATGCCCGTAATTTCGTTTATTAACTCTCGGTTTATAAGAATGGTGTATAGTGTGGTCAATTGCTATGAGGGGATTTTCCAGTGATTTGCCTTCTAAAAAAGAAGAAAGCTCTTGTGTAGAATACTGCAAAAGCGCAATTGCCTGGCTTAATTCCTGTGTCATTGCCAGCTTTAACGACTGTTGCTGAAAAAGCCCTGCTTTCATATTCATCCATCTCACCCCCTTTTTTCATTTTACATGATTTATTTAAAATGCGGAATGAAAGATAGTGGAAACGCTTACTTTTTTATTTTATGAATGGAAGCAGACATGGAACACGGCCCTTTTCTGAGTTGTCTCTAAAATTGAACACCTGGTCTTACTGAGGACTAAAAAACCAGCATAGTCTATGCTGGCTTCAAGGTTTCTTAAGCTGTAACTGTTATTTTAATAAAATTCCTGGCTAATTCTTGAGCTTCTTCAATGGCTTTCCTGAGTATCTGCAAGTCTCAGTACCGTTTATTCTTTGTAAAGTTCATCTTCAAAATAAAAAGTTGAGGGATGCTCTTTTACGGTATAAGAGTACGCCTTCATGTTTTTTATATACTGCCATTTTTTTATTGTTACTAATTCATCTGTTGTTTTTAATTTTACTTTTTCGCCATTATTGTATTTGTTTCGATCTGCCACCTTTACTCCCCTTTTCAAAAAAACAAGCACCCTTAACGGTGCTTATTTGTTGTCATTCGCTTGGTCTACTATTCGTATTCCAATTAATAATTGCATGATTTGGTGCGGTAGAAAATGAATATCATTTATTTTCGGATCTAAGTAAGAAATCTCAACTATACTTGCAGGATTTCGTCGTTCATGGTCTTGTATAATTTGTTCAATTTTACGATCCAACTCTTTTTGGTTATTAGCAAAAGTGATTGTGGTCATTGTAGTCATTTACGCATACTCCTTTTTGTTCTATTATTTAGACAAAACGTGACTCCTGTCCTCCAAACCACTTTTTATTAATTTTTAGCAAGGATTATCCTTAACCTCTATCTTAACATTATCTCAATCTTTGATGTTTATTATGTACCCATTTAATTAAATAAAAATGATCATAAAAAAATACCATCGTGTAATTAAAACACAATGGTATCAGGTAAATAGTAGCGCCCTCGGCAGGAATCGAACCCACATCTCAAGAACCGGAATCTTACGTGCTATCCGTTGCACCACGAGGGCATGTTTGAATTTTTTTATCAATATCAGCCGATAAATCTTGAGCCGACAAATATTATTATATGACATTTCCATCATCTTTGCAACCCTTTGGGCATAAACTTCTTTAGGGTCACTTTTTCCCAGAAAGGATATTTTCATTTCAAAATTCATATATGCCTAAATTAATTCTTCGCATTGGTTCATGTTTATTTTGCCTAACATTGGGTATTATGGTTAAAGGCTGTTAATACATATTTTTCAGTGAACAAGGGCTGCGCCTCGCCGGTTGTTCGGTCTAAGAAAAACTAAAGGAAACGTAAATGTAAAATCACTTAGGAATACTTCAGCTTTCCTCACACAGCCTTTATCAGGTCAGCATGTGCTAACTGTTTACTCTTTTTTCCATGCATGGATTGGAAGTATAATCTCATATTTCTTTAGAAAGCAAAGAATATCCAAAAATAACATAACAATGAAATATGTATAAGTGTTGTCGAACGAATAATACCGATCGGCAGGCCTTTCGTTTGACCTAAATTGACCAAAAGGTGTATCATTAACATTACTAAGTATTCCCTTATCCGGAATATATAAATTTGCTCTCTTATAAAAGGAGGAGAATAACTTGAATTTAATTCCTACAGTTATTGAACAGACAAACCGCGGTGAACGTGCATATGACATTTATTCCCGCTTGCTGAAAGACCGCATCATCATGCTTGGAAGCGCAATTGACGATAATGTGGCTAACTCCATTGTAGCTCAACTGTTATTCCTTGAAGCAGAAAACCCGGAAAAGGATATTACACTATACATCAACAGCCCGGGCGGAAGCATCACTGCCGGTATGGCGATTTATGATACTATGCAGTTCATTAAACCTAAAGTATCTACAGTTTGTATCGGAATGGCTGCTTCAATGGGGGCATTCCTCCTTGCTGCAGGGGAAAAAGGAAAGCGCTTTGCCCTTCCTAATTCTGAAGTAATGATTCACCAGCCATTGGGCGGTGCACAAGGCCAGGCAACTGAAATTGAGATCGCAGCTCGCCGTATCCTGTATCTGCGTGATAAGTTAAACAAAATCCTTGCTGAGCGTACAGGCCAGCCTCTTGATGTTATCGAACGCGATACAGAGCGTGACAATTTCATGCCTGCTGAAAAAGCATTAGAGTACGGATTGATCGATAAGCTAATAACTCGCAATGAAATGGCAACTGACAATAAAAAAGATAAAGAATAATATAAGAAAAGCGCAAGCACCCTGTAAAATAGAGCGTCGGCGTCAGCACATCATATGCATCAGGGCGGGGCGCTGAAGCAGTTATCTGTACACGAAAAAAAGTTATACATTATAAAAAAAACACCCAGCCGGGTGTTTTTTTTTATATTTCCTGCTCAATAAAAGCAGCAAGAGCTGAAACTGCTTCTTCTTCATCTCTTCCATCGGCGCTCAGTATAATGCTGGCTCCCGAACTGACAGCCAGGCTCATCAAGCCCATAATGCTCTTAGCATTCACTTTCTTGCCATCCTTCTCAAGAAAGACTTCCGAGCTGAACCTGGTTGCCTCCTGAACAAAAAGTGCAGCAGGACGTGCCTGCAGTCCGGACTTCAAGCGGACTTCCACTTGTTTCTCCACCATTCATTTCCCTCTCCCTTCAATTTTTGCTTTCCAAATTTCTACGCTTCCCCGGCTCTAATCTTCTCTGCTATTTCATCAATTTTTCGCAAACGATGGTTGATGCCTGACTTGCTGACTGCTCCTCCAGAAACCATTTCTCCCAATTCCTTAAGGGTGACATCCTGATACGCCACCCGCAGTTCCGCAATTTCCCGAAGCTTATCCGGCAAGACGCCAAGGCCAACTGTTTGATCGATAAAACGTATATTCTCTACTTGCCTTAAAGAAGCCCCTATTGTTTTATTGAGATTCGCAGTTTCACAATTCACCAGACGGTTCACTGAATTCCTCATATCCCGGACGATTCGTACATCTTCAAAACGCAGCAGCGCTTGATGGGCACCTACCAGGTTAAAAAAGTCGGCAATTTTTTCTGCTTCCTTTAGATACGTTATGTACCCTTTTTTCCGTTCATGCGTTTTTGCCTTTAAACCAAAGGAATTCATCAGTTCACAAAGCTCGTCGTTGTGTTCCTTATACAGTGAAAAAATTTCCAGGTGATAGGACGAAGTTTCCGGATTATTTACTGATCCCCCCGCAAGGAAAGCTCCTCTTAAATAGGAACGCTTGCAGCATTTTTTACCTGCAATGCTGTCTGAGATAGTATGCTGGATCTCAAAGCCCGCGCCAAGAATCTCTAAGTTTTCAAGAATTCTTTGCGCTTCCGATGATATTCGGACAATATAGACATTATTCTTTTTGAGCTTCATTTTTTTTCGGACGAGAAGTTCAACCTGTACTTGGTACACTTTTTTCAGCAGCGTATAGATTCGGCGTGCGATAGCTGCGTTTTCTGTCTGAATATCAACAATAAGCTTCCGATTGGAAAACGATAGGGACCCGTTCATCCGAATAAGTGCGCATAGCTCTGCTTTTGCGCAGCAATCCTTCCCTTCCAAGGTTGTCAGCTCTTTTTTTGTTTCTGATGCGAATGACATTCGATCCAACCTCCAAACCACTTACACTAAATCCAAAAACCGATGCCCATATTCTTTATACGTTAAACCAAGGGTTTGGTTTCATTCGGCAGCAGCTCATATAATAAAGCCGCGACCTTTTTTGTATCATGTCGAATGGCGCTTCCTTCATAAGAAATAATTTTCTCCTGGACAATATCCAGGCCAAGTTCCTTGAGCCGTTCCAAATCAAATTCAACCGGTTTTGCGTATTCTTCTTTATATTTGAGCTGGATATCTTCCGGAATAGGTTCATTGTTAACGAGAATAGTGGTCATGAACGCACATCCCATATGCTTATAGATTGCTTCAACATGATCACTTGCTGTATAGTCGAGCGTTTCTCCTGCCTGGGTCATTAAATTGCATATATAGACCTTCTTTGCTTTCGACCTGCAAACTTCCTTCCCGAGCGTCGGGACCAGCAGATTAGGAAGGATGCTGGTGTATAAGCTTCCAGGACCAATAACAATTAAATCCGCCCTTCTTATTTCCTGAATCGTTTCTGCAAGAGGAGTAATTTTCCTTGGTGTCAAAAATACCTTTTTAATCCTTTTTCCTGAATAAGGAATTTTTGATTCTCCGGAAACGATAGTGCCATCCTCCATTTCAGCGTGCAGCACAACACTTTGGTTAGCTGCAGGGAGCACTTTTCCCCGTACATTTAACACCTTGCTCATTTCCTGAATGGCATGGACAAAATCACCGGTAATGGAAGTCATGGCAGCGAGAATCAAATTCCCAAGCGAATGCCCTGCCAATTCATTGGTACTGCCGAACCTGTGCTGGAACATCTGCTCAACAAGCGGTTCGACATCAGAAAGAGCAGCAAGTACATTGCGGATATCGCCCGGCGGGGGGATATGCATTTCTTTTCGCAATCTTCCTGAACTGCCGCCGTCATCGGCGACCGTCACAATGGCAGTGATATCAACAGGGAGATTTTTCAATCCCCTCAGCAAGACAGACAGCCCAGTACCTCCGCCGATAATCACGATTTTAGGCTGCTTTGGGTTCTTGGTCATTCCTTTTTTTCCTTCCTCTTTGCAATATCCCGGTGTGAGATGCGGGTGACATACCCATCCTGAAAGAAGTGCCCGATATATTCTGCAAGAGCGACAGAACGGTGCTGGCCGCCCGTACATCCAATGGCTATAACCAGCTGCGCCTTTCCTTCCCGTTTATAATGGGGAAGCATAAAACCTAGCAGGTCGGTTACCTTTTCAAGGAACTTTTGCGTTTCGTTCCATTTCAGAACATAGCTTGACACTTCTTCTTCCAATCCGGTTTTTGGTCTCATATGGTCAATGTAGTGCGGGTTAGGAAGAAATCGGACATCAAAAACGAGATCAGCATCAATCGGCAGGCCATGTTTAAATCCAAAGGACATGACATTCACGGTAAATACAGGTTTTTTATCAACCGAAAATTCGGTAAGAATTTTTTCCCGAAGTTCTCTGGGCTTCAGCTCTGATGTATTGTAAATAACCTGTGCTCTGCCCTTTAATTCCTCCAGCAAGCTCCGCTCTGCTTTTATTCCCTCAAGCGGCAGCCCTGAAGGCGCAAGCGGGTGAGTCCGGCGTGTTTCTTTATAACGGCGTACCAGCGCTGAATCATCCGCATCCAAAAATAAGATATTTGGAGTAACCCATGAGGTCTCCGCAAGATCATCCAGAGCGCGGAATAAATGGTCGAAAAACTCCCTGCCCCTTAAGTCCATTACTAAGGCCACTTTATTCATTTTGCTGCCCGATTCCTTCATCAGTTCAAGAAATTTTGGAAGCAGAGTTGGCGGCAGATTATCCACGCAAAAAAAGCCTAAGTCCTCAAAGCTTTGAATCGCAACCGTTTTCCCGGCTCCCGACATACCTGTAATCACTACCAATTGTGTCTCACTTACAGATCCTGTACTCAACTTCTTCTTCCCCCCGCTAACTTATTTATCTATATTTTCTCATCAGCCTGGATCAAGCCTGTAAGATAAGAGCTGAAAATCCGGTGTATAGGTAAAGGTTCCGTAAATAATCCCTGTCCCTTGAATCATATATTCCAATATATGTGTGTCTCCCTCTGCCATAGGAAGGTTTTTTATCTGATCAAGAGCATGCCATTCCAGCTTGCCCTCTTCACATTCATCTACATTGACACCATCGGAATCTACGGCATAAAAAGTGAACATCATCCACTCAGAGAGCACCTTATCTCCTTCCTTCATAATGAAGGTGAAAATACCTTTGAGGGAAGGATTTTTCAGATAAACACCTGTTTCTTCCCGGTATTCTCTTATGCATGCATCTCTCACCGATTCACCAGGCTCCATCTTTCCGCCTGGAGCAACCCACCATCCGCGGCGAGGCTTTTGCAATAACAAAGCTTTATTATCCTTAACTAATACACAGTTTGTGACACGCTGCACTATTTTCACCTCGGAGCTTTTTGCTCTGCATCTGTCCCACTTTTATGAAAGTCAATAACTTTCAGGACAATGGTTCTATTACAGAGAAAAGCAGACATTGTTTTAATTAATATTGTTTGCATTTTTTCTATATTTAGATGAAAACGTATTCCTTTTATTATACTATTTTTCAAAACTGCCCACAATGAACAGATATCTGGAAATCAAAGAAAAGCGGAAGTGCCCACGTCAACTAAGGTCTGGCACGTCCTATGTCGACGCCAGTACTTTCCTCATTCTCACAAAGCATGCGCTTAGTTCCGTGTGATGCATTTTTAATTTCCTGCAAAAAAAGCCGCTACGCGCAAGTTGCACGTGGAAACAAAAAAAAGACACAGTTTACATAAACTGTGCCATCCAAAGGATTTATAAATATAAAAGGGGGTCAATTACTACTCTAACTATACCCGAACATTGTTGCATATATGTTACAGAATAATTAAAACAGAATTACGAATTGTAAAGATTACCCTTTTAATTTCATTTGTTCTGCAAGCTCTTCCACAAAATGCTGGGCACTCTGGGCTGCTATGCTTCCATCGCCGGTAGCTGTAACGATCTGACGCAGTGTTTTTTCACGGATATCCCCCGCTGCAAAGATTCCAGGAACCTTTGTTTCCATCCGTTCATTTGTTTCAATATAACCTGCTTCATTTGTAATTCCCAGGTTTTCAAACGGTTTTGTCAACGGCAGCATTCCAATATAAATAAATACTCCGTCAGCAGGGAATTCCTTTTCCTCACCGTTCTCTGTGGAAACAAGAGTCACACTTCCAACTTTTCCGTTTTTATCATTAACTTGTTTCACTGTATGATTCCAGATGAAATCAATTTTATCATTATCGAATGCTCGATCCTGAAGGATTTTTTGGGCACGCAGCTCTTCGCGGCGGTGAACAATCGTTACCTTTGAAGCGAAGCGCGTTAAATAAACACCTTCCTCGACGGCCGAGTCTCCGCCTCCAACAACTACTAGTTCCTTCTTTTTAAAGAACGCTCCATCACAGACAGCACAATACGAAACGCCCCGTCCGCCTAGCTCGTTCTCGCCAGGAACGCCTAATTTTTTATATTCCGCACCGGCAGAAATGATTACTGAACGCGCTTTGAATTCTTTAGAGCCAGCTTTAACTGTTTTATATTCTTCGCCATCGATGATTTCTTTCACATCACCGTATGCATATTCTGCTCCGAATTTTTTTGCGTGTTCGAACATTTTTGTCGATAATTCAGGGCCAAGAATATGGTCAAAGCCTGGATAGTTTTCGACTTCTTCCGTGTTCGCCATTTGCCCGCCAGGTATACCGCGTTCAAGCATTAATGTCGATAGATTGGCACGGGATGTATAAACAGCAGCAGTCATTCCTGCCGGTCCTGCACCAATTACCAGCACATCATAGATTTTTTCTTCTGACACCTTATTTCACTCCCTCAAAAAAATACAGTGGCCAAAGACTTGTTTTTATTACTCTTTAGCATTTCCCTACTCATATCCTATATAACAAATAATTTACAGTCCAAATATTTGCTCAATGAAGGAGCGAATTCACTAATTTTACATATTTAGCTAATGTGGAGGTGGAAATATAGTATTTTTTTGCGATTTCCTGCTGGCTTTTCTTCTCATCCCTAAGCTTGTTCCAAGTATATTCCGTGGCTGCAGCCCAGGCTGCCGGGTTTGTCAGCTTGATGTTCTCATTAACTGCTTCCGCAAATAAGGAAAACCACATAAGAAATAAACCAGCTTCTGAAGCTTGAATTATGCTGTAATGTTTATAGAGCAGCTCAGCAGTGCGGTCAGCAAATTCAATCCCGCTATTAACGCTTTGGTTTTTTCCGCCCAGCAGCATAATGTAACCTTGCTCAGGCTCTGTTAGATTCTCATTTTCCATGAATAGCGAATGCTGGATAAGCTTGTCTTTTTCCAAAGAATGCTTAGCAAGGAAAATAGCAAACAGTCTTTCTTCCGTATATTCACTTTCCATTCGCTTCAGAATGGAAGGCATTTGAGTCCTGAAACCTGCTGTTTGTGTATTCCCTTCGGCCCACGGCTCCATGCCAGCCTTGTCTGGACTTATATCAAGCACTCGTTTCCAAGCTTGCTTTGCTGTATGTTCATAGCCCTGATAATGGGCAGAAAGGGCAAGCCAATAATAAAAAGTGGCATCCCCTTCAAATCCATTCTTCTGCAGCTGTTTAAGCCACTGATAAGCAAGGTCGTATTTGCCAACCAAAGCAAATGTTGCGCCAAGCTTGAATCTTTGCTCCATAACGATTGGACGGATCTTGGCAAGAGATTGAACAAGTTTATCCAGCTTATCATCCTTCTGCTGGTAAAAATGAAACACAGCCATATTGCAAAGTGCATGAAGATTTCCCGGACTTTTTTCAAGAACGGTGTCCAGCGTCCCGTATGCATCTTCGGTTTGGCCAACATAATAATAGGCCAGCGCCAAATTGTTATAGGCCGACCAAAAATCGGGGTATTCCTCTATTGTTTCCAACAATACCTCTATGGCCTGTGTAAAATCTCCGGATTCAAGATACTCTCTTGCTTTTTCCTGTTTAAAAATGAGGCCATCTTCCTGGTTGTAGCCTTCCTCGCCCTCATCAGTTTCAAAAGTAATGAGATCAAGAAGATCTTCAGCATCCTCTGAAAATTCTCCGTCCTCTTCCTTATCAAGATAGGCATTCGCATGGCGGTAAGCTTCCTTAAACATTCCGAGATGAGCATAATTGTTTGCCAAAAAGTAATGGCATTCGGCCATGAATGGATCTAAAACATTTAATATATTTTCGAGCAAATTGTTTGAGTACGAATACTCGCCCATTTCCGTGCAGGTAATTGCAAGCTGGCAGGCAATCATCGGCTCGTTAGGCTCAAGCTCCATCGCCCGTTCCAGAAATTTCTTAGCTTTATATAAATCACGTCTGTGATATGCTTTTAAACCTTTTGAAAAATAATATTCCCCTGTAGGGTGAAAGGGTAAAATTTTGGCCTGTTGGCCGCCTTTTGAATCGTTCCCCATGAAGTCCTCCATCTTAAAGCAGATTAACTCTACTATTATAGCATACTATTGCTGATTTGAAGCAGAAGGATAGAAGTTATCCAGGAAAAGAACAGCGGGATATAATGCCATATCACCAGACTTATTCCATTAAACTAAAATTTCAGCGGCTTCGACTTTTGGACTGGGGTATATGGAACATAAACTATGTTTACGCCTATGATCTAGCGACGTTATGGAGAAAAACAAACAAGTTTTATGACTGTTTTTCCCGTAAAGGTGTAAATCAAACATCCCGCTGCCATAAATTGGGGAGATCTTCGGGTTAATAACAGGTATTTCTGTGCTTTCAGGGGGCGATATACCCATACCCTGTACCTCTATAATATCTAAATATCGTCAACTTCGCTATTTTATCAGCGATCTCGAGAATTTATCGTCAATTTCTGGATTTTATCATCAAATTTCAGATTTTATCGTCGCTTTTTGGTATATATCGATTTCTCGACAAAAAATGACAAACTCAGCTGATTAACTATAATCAATTCATCTAAATCGTGAACGGATTTATATACACATTTTTTAAAACGCAAATAAAAAACCCCCTTGCAGGGATTTTCTTATCTATGCCTTTCCTTAAGTGCATCCAGTACAGTCTGGAAAGGAAGGTTTTGTTCTTGCAGCAGGACGAGTAAATGGTAAAGAAGATCAGCTGACTCCCATTTCAGCTCTTCATGGCTCCGGTTTTTGGCTGCGATGATAACCTCAGCTGCTTCTTCCCCAACCTTTTTTAAAATCTTATCTACGCCTTCATTAAACAGATACTTTGTATAAGATCCCTCTGGCATGGCAGCTTTTCTTTCCCCAATCAGCTGCTCCAGCTCGAGCAAAAAGTCTGCCGAAGGTACGCCTGGACTTGTTTCTGCTGCCAACGCATTTACCTCGTCTCCCTCTCCAAAGCAGCTGACAGCACCCGTATGGCAGGCAGGCCCTTCAGGAGCTACTAACACAATGATTGCATCCTGATCACAATCCGCCTTCATTTCTACGATTTTCTGAGTGTTGCCGCTTGTAGCTCCTTTATGCCACAGCTCCTGTCTTGATCGGCTGTAAAACCAGGTTTCGCCTGTTTCCAATGAAAGTTTCAAAGATTCTTCATTCATATAAGCAAGAGTTAAAACTTCTTTCGTTTTTGCATCCTGGACGATGGCAGGGACCAGTCCCTTTTCATCGAACTTCAGTTGTTCTATATTCATCTGACCAACACTCCTTGGCTCTTTAGAAATCGTTTCACTTCATGTACGGAGGTTTCTTTATAGTGAAAAATCGATGCCGCCAAAGCGGCGTCTGCTTTTCCGGATTTAAACGCTTCCTCAAAATGCTCTGCATTTCCGGCACCGCCGGAAGCAATGACAGGGACAGAGACCGCTTCACTGACAGCCCGGGTCAATTCCAGGTTGAACCCCTTTTTTTCGCCGTCATTATCCATACTTGTCAGCAGGATTTCACCTGCACCACGTTCCACAGCTTCTCGTGCCCAGGCAATAACTTCTTTATCTGCCGGCTTTCGACCGCCGTGTGTATATACTCTCCAAGATCCAAGTTCCGGGTCATATTTTGCATCTATGGCAAGAACGATGCATTGCGTCCCAAAGTAGGCAGCACCCTCATTAATTAATTCAGGACGGAGGACAGCCGCAGTATTCAGTGAAACTTTATCTGCCCCGGCCCTTAGAATCCGTTTCATATCATCTAAGGAATTAATGCCCCCTCCAACTGTAAATGGAATGGCCAGTCTGGCAGCCACTTCTTTGACTACCTCAGCCATCGTCTCGCGGCCTTCGTGGGAGGCAGAAATATCAAGAAACACTAGTTCATCCGCGCCTTCACGATCGTAGAATTCAGCCAGCTCCACAGGATCTCCGGCATCACGCAGTGAAACGAACTGAACGCCTTTCACAACCCTGCCCTCCTTCACATCAAGGCAAGGAATGATCCGTTTTGTTATCATGAGGATTTCACCTCTTCAAGCGCCTCTTTTAACGTAAATCTATTTTCATATAAGGCTTTTCCGACGATGGCGCCTACTATCCCCTGTGAATAATAGGCTTTCAGCTTTTGCAAATCTCCCAGTGAGCTAATACCGCCGGAAGCAATGACATTCCGGCCCGTTTCTTCAGCCATCCGCAGAACACCTTCGACATTCGGGCCTGACAGCATGCCATCTGTGGCGATATCAGTGACGATAAACGTTTCCGCTCCGGCATCAGCAAGTGCCTTGCCCAGCTCTACTGCCTCCGTTTCAGAAGTATTCAGCCAGCCATGAGTGGCAACCATGCCATCTTTTGCATCGATGCCGATTGCAATATGTCTGCCGTATTTTTTCAGCATTTCTTTTGTAAAATTCGGATCGGAAACGGCTGCGCTTCCGAGGATGACTCTTTCAATCCCGTTCTCCAGGTAGTTTGCAATGTCCTTTTCAGAGCGGATACCGCCTCCGATTTGAATGTTCGCCGAAAGCTCTTTGGCAGCCTGGATGACAAACTGCCCGTTTACAATCTGGCCAGCCTTTGCCCCGTCGAGGTCGACCATATGAATCCATGCAGCTCCCTGCTCTGAGAAGGATTTTGCCATATCAAAAGGGGAATCCCCGTAAATCGTTTCCCGATTGTAGTCTCCCTGAATTAGACGGACACATTTTCCTCCGCGCATATCTATTGCCGGGTAAATGGCGAAATTCTCCACTATTCTTTCTTCCCTTCTGCTAGCTCGATGAAATTTTTCAGCAGCGACATTCCCATATCACTGCTCTTCTCAGGATGGAACTGCATGCCATAGACATTTCCTTTGCCGACAACCGCCGGAACTTCTACTCCATAATTCGCTGAGGCAAGAATAACGTTTCTGTCTTCTGCAGCCACATAATAAGAGTGGACAAAATACACAAAGTCTTCTTTGGTTCCCTTTAATACAGGGGAAGGATTGACGAAATGAAGCCTGTTCCAGCCCATATGAGGCACCTTATAGCTGATCCCGTCCTCACCTGATTCAGGCAATCGGATTACCTTGCCCGGGAGCAGGGAAAGGCCCTGTGTTAGTCCGTTTTCTACGCTTTCCTCAAACAAAAGCTGCATTCCAAGACAAATTCCCAGCAAAGGCCTGCCGCTTTCGGCATAACTGTGCAGGAAATCATTCAGTTTTAATGAATGAAGCAAATGCATAGCATCCTTAAAGGAACCAACTCCCGGAAGAAGGATTCCGTCTGCCTTCTCAAGCTTTGCCGGCTCATCAGAGATAAAACTATCCACCTGTAAACGCTCAAGGGCTTTACTGACGCTAAAAAGATTGCCCATGCCGTAATCGACAATGCCGATCATTTACAACATTCCCTTCGTGGATGGAATCCCTTTTACCCGGGGATCTATGGAGGTTGCTTCATCCAAAGCACGGCCCAGCGCTTTAAAAATCGCCTCGATAATATGGTGAGTGTTTTGCCCGTAATGGACGATCACATGGAGGTTCATTCTTGCTTCAAGTGCCAGCTTCCATAAAAACTCGTGTACCAGTTCTGTATCGAAGGTTCCCACCTTTTGGGACGGGAAATTTGCCCGCAGCTCCAGATGGGGCCTGTTGCTTAAATCAACCACAACCTGTGCCAATGTTTCATCCATAGGAACAAACGCATTACCGTATCGTTTAATTCCACGCTTGTCGCCCAGCGCCTGAACCAGTGCTTGTCCAAGGCAAATTCCGATATCCTCGGTCGTATGATGGTCGTCCACCTCGATATCACCTTTGGCATCGACAGTCATATTAAAGTGACCGTGTTTCGTAAACAAATCCAGCATATGTGTCATAAAAGGCACGCCCGTTTCAATGGAAGACTGTCCCTCGCCATCGATTGATAAATCAAGCTTAACATTTGTCTCATTTGTCTTCCGTTCGATTCTGGCTGTACGTTCCATCCGCAAAAACCCCCTCGGTTAGTAATCACTATTCCACTCTTCATTGGACAAGGTCCTTAATATTATTTCTGCTTGTTATAGAGGACCATCAACATTCCAATTATTTTGTGCGAGCCTCAATAGCCCGCGCATGCGCTTCAAGCCCTTCCAGCCTTGCAAATGCTGCTATTTTCTCAGAATTGGCTTTAAATGTTTCCTCGCTGTACATAATGATGCTTGATTTCTTTTGGAAATCATCGACATTCAACGGACTGGAAAACCGGGCTGTTCCGTTTGTCGGCAGTACATGGTTAGGTCCGGCAAAATAGTCGCCCACAGGCTCTGAACTGTACCTTCCAAGAAAAATCGCTCCGGCATGGCGGACTTTTGCCATTACATTCATGGGGTCCCGGGTGATGATTTCCAAATGCTCGGGCGCCAGCTCGTTCACTGCTGAAATCGCCGAATCCATGGTATCCGTTACAAAAATCCGGCCAAACTCCTTAATGGCTGCCCTTGCAATTTCCTCACGCGGGAGGCCGGCAAGCTGTTTTTCGACTTCGGCTGCAACACCTTCAGCAAGCTCCATTGAAGTGGTAACCAGCACACTGCAGGCACGGGTATCATGCTCAGCCTGAGATAACAGGTCTGCTGCCACTTCTGCAGGTATCGCCGTATCATCTGCCAGAACCGCAATCTCGCTCGGTCCGGCAATCATGTCAATGTCCACATCCCCGAATACTTCACGCTTTGCAAGGGCGACAAAAATATTTCCAGGACCGACAATTTTATCGACTCTTTCAATCGTTTCCGTGCCATATGCCAGAGCCGCTACCGCCTGAGCTCCGCCTATACTGTAAATTTCAGTGACGCCGGCGATATTGGCTGCCGCCAGCACAGCTGGCGATATGCCCCCATTCTTGGAAGGCGGGGTAACCATCACAATCCGTTTTACTCCAGCAGCTTTGGCAGGCAATACATTCATCAGAACAGACGAAGGATAAGCAGCTGTTCCCCCGGGCACGTAGACACCAACAGAATCCAGGGGCGTAATTTTTTGTCCGAGCATCGTGCCGTTTTCATCCGTTGAAATCCAGGAATTACGCAGTTGTTTTCCGTGAAAGCCCTGGATGTTCTCTGCCGCCTCGCGAATGATTGCCACGTGCTCCTTACTTAATTCCTTCAATGCATCATTTATTTCATTCTCGGTAATTTTTAAACTATTAAGATCGACTCCATCAAATCTGCGCGTTAATTCATACAGAGCACTGTCTCCTTCATTCCTTACCTTAAGAATGATCTCTTTCACTGCCTCGCGCTGCTCTTCTGTTCCGGTTTCAACCGACCGCTTTAAAGAGAGACCTTCGGCTAATTGTTCTATTTCCATTTCTGTGCCTCTTTTCTGCGTTATTACTGTCATCTGAGAAAAGTTTAAAATACTGATTCTCCGGATTCTAATCTATCAATAACTGCTGCAAGACGATCGACAATTTCAGATATCCGCTCTTCCTTAAGCCGGAAGCTGACGGGATTGGCAATCAGACGAGAAGTAACAGAAGCAATCCTCGAATACTCAACCAATCCATTTTCCTTTAATGTTTGCCCTGTTGAAACAATATCAACGATCCTTTCAGCAAGCCCAATCATGGGAGCCAGCTCAATGGACCCATTCAGCTTGATAATTTCAACCTGTTCTCCCTGCTCTCGAAAATAGCTGGAGGCAATGTTTGGGTATTTGCTGGCAACCTTTGGAGCAACATCACTCATCTTTGTATCCGGCAAGCCAGCCACTGCAAGATAACAAGCACTAATCTTCAAATCCAGCAGTTCGTATACGACTCTTTCCTCTTCAAGCATAACGTCCTTGCCTGCAATGCCAATATCGGCCACACCATGTTCAACATATGTAACAACATCCATCGGTTTAGCCAGAAAGAAGCGAAGCTTTTCTTCTTCCACTTCTAAAATCAGCTTGCGGGAATCATCGAATTCAGGCGGAAGGACGAAGCCTGCCTTGCGCAATAATTCCAGGGCTTCTTCAAAAATCCGCCCCTTTGGCATGGCAATTGTTACATACTCATTCATCCCGCTTCCCCCCTATAAATAATTCAACCTCTTGGTAAGCAGCCGTAAATCTGTCTACATCCTGGACCGAATTAATATCCTGAACAACTGCCCTTATTCCATTCCGTCTTTTTTCCTGGGCACATTCCAGCGCTTCTTTTCTTCTTTCCTGGCTAAAGAGAATACAGGACACCTGTTCAGCAGACTCAGGCTCGCCCAGTGCTTCCACCAATTTATCTACATGGACCGCAAAACCGGTAGCAGGTACATCGCGGCCAAACTTTTTGAGCAAATTACTGTAACGGCCGCCATTTCCGACCGGAGAACCGATATTTCCGGCATACACTTCAAATAACGGGCCAGTATAATAACTCATATGACTGATAAGAGTTAAATCTATATGGACCATATGTGCCGCATCATGGTCGTTTAATTGCTCCATGATTTCCCTTAATTCCGAAAGCGCAGCTGCTCCTGCAGCATTTTCCATAAGTGTTTCCGCTTTTTGCAAGGTATCAACCCCGCCCCTTAAGCTGAGAAAATCCAGAAGCCTCTGTTTATCAATGGAGGATAACGAAAGCGATTTTACATGCTCCCGATAACCTACATAATTTTTATCATATAAAAACTTCCTCAAAACACTTGCCCGCTCTTCTGTACCTAGAATATTTAAGAAAAGCGCCTGGACAAATCCAATATGGCCGATCGACACTTGAAATTCTGCCAAACCTGCCGTTTTAAGTGCCGACACCATCAGAGCGATGCTTTCCGTTTCAGCGCTGACAGTGTCATTTCCAATGCACTCGATGCCAATCTGTTCAAATTCCGCCGGCCGGCCGCCTTCCCGCTGCTGGGCGCGGTATACATTCGCATCATAAGCCAGGCGAACTGGAATTTGCTGATTTAAGAGCCTGGAGGCTGCTACACGGGCAATTGGAGCAGTCATATCAGGCCGAAGAACCAGCGTATGACCTTGCTGGTCAAGCAGTTTAAACAGCTGCTGATCTAATATAGCTGAAGCCTCGCCTACTGTTTCATAATATTCAAGTGCAGGCGTTTCAATAAATTGATAGCCCCACAGCTTTATTTCATCGGTCATTTTTTTTCTTACTGCTGACTTCGCTTCATACAACAACGGAAGCGTGTCCCTCATACCTAGTGGCTTCTCAAACATAAACAGCTTGGTCATGACAGCACATCCTATACCTGAAATATCTAATCTATATATTATTCCAAAAACGATATATTTTACAAATCCTTTAGTTCGCTAATATGCTAATATAGTGAAGTTAATAGTAGTGTACCGCCACTTAAGAATCGCGTCAAGGAAAAGAGCCCAAAAAACCAGAGAAAAAACAGAAAATTATGTAAGCAGCTTTTTCCCAGCTTATCGGTATTGTTTTTATAAATGTAAAGTTATTAAGCAAGTTTAGCGGGCTTTTTTACGGGTATAGGAAATGAACGTCTAATACAACATGGAAAACAATAATTATGGACACGAAATATGAATACTTTGTAGAAATCTTAAAATCAACATATGAAACCGCTCAAAAAGAGCAAAATATTACGTATCAGGATGTCATGAAACATCTTGAAGATGAATTATCCATTTTACTGGAAAAATAATAGGGAATTAGCCTTTTTACGGGCAATTCCCTAATCAGATTCATTGTTAATTACATAAAAACAGCCCGCTCTATGGTTCTCATACTTTAGCAAGATCCGCTTTTTTCCGCTCTTCCATTTCTTCCATTGTATATATTACTCTCATTGGATTGCCGCCGACAAAGCAGCCTGCCGGCACATCTTTATGAACAAGGGTTCCCGCAGAAACAATTGCCCGGTCGCCAATTTTCACTCCTGGAAGGATGGTTGAATTGGCCCCAATCATAACCTCGCTGCCGATTTCAACCTCTCCCAGACGGTATTCCTCGATTAAATACTCATGGGCCAGTATCGTTGTATTATAGCCGATTACCGAATTGCGCCCTACCGATATTTTTTCGGGAAACATCACATCAAGCATCACCATCAGGGCAAATGACGTCTGATCCCCGACCTTCATGTTCAAAAAGGTGCGGTACAGCCAATTTTTCACACCTAGGAAAGGAGTGTACCTGGCCATCTGGATCACAGCGAAATTTTTTACGACCTTAAAAAACGGAACTGTTTTATAAACATGCCAGAGGGAATTCGCTCCGCTGACTGGATGCCTGGTAGTACGCCTCATTTTTCAGCTACCTTTAAAATGTCAAGCAAGTCCTCCATGCTGTTCAGCATAAAGTCAGGCTCAAATTGATCTAAATACTCACGGCCTTTTGCCGTCCAGGCCACTCCCGCGGTTTTTGTCCCCGCATTTTTCCCAGCAAGCACATCATGGTGATTGTCACCGACCATTATGGACTCCTCCGGCTCTGAATTAAGGAGCCTTAAAGCCTTTAGCACCGGCTCCGGATCGGGTTTGGCATTTTCAACGTCATCCAGCCCGATCACTACATCAAAAAATTCCTCCAGCCGTGCCACGCGCAGGCCTCTTACCACCGTATCATGAATTTTTGTCGACACAATCGCCAGCTTATAGCCAGCTTCCTTCAATGCTTTAACCGTGTCATAAACACCGTCAAACTCTTTCACCATCAAATCGTGGTTTGCCAGATTATGCTCGCGATATCGGGCGATCATTTCTTCCACCCGCTCCGGGTCTAAGGAGACAAACGTGTCATATAAAGGCGGTCCCATGAATGGCAGGATGTCTTCCCGCTGATATTTATCAGGATAGTAATGATTCAATGTTGCTGTAAAAGAAGCGATAATTAAATCATTTGTATTGATTAGTGTTCCATCTAAATCAAATAATAAGGTTGTAATATCAGTGCTCATATGAAGCTTCCTTCCTTCTTGTCAATTCTGCACGGTTCCATATAAAAGAGATTGTCACCGTCAGCAGGATTGCTACGGTAATCCTTATTAAAAACAATGGTAAAACCGGGATGCCAAGCGGGATAAAAATTAGAGTGTCCTCTACAACAGCGTGGCAGGCCACCAGAAAGATAAACGCCAGCGTCATATCCTTTTTGCTGACATTATCCTCTTTAACAGCCTGTATCATGACCCCAGCCCCATACGCCAGGCCAATCGTCAAACCGGCAACCATCGTCATTGACGTATTTTCCTTCATTCCAAGCATCCTAGTAAATGGAGCAATTTTCTTTGAAAAAACCGTTAGCCAATTTAGATCCTTCATAATTTGAATAATAATCATAAGCGGAATAACAATTAACGCCAGCTGGAGAATTCCGAATGCTGCTTTTTGCAGGCCAGCCAAAAGAATCGAACTCCAGCCTGACAGTTCAGGAGTCTGAGAGCTGACAAGGCCGTACTGAGCTATTTCGGAGCCTCCCTGCCAGACAATGTTTATGATTATGGCTGACAGGATAGCAAGCCCTATGCGGACAGCCACAATTACCCACAGTTTGACTCCAACCTTCAAGGCAACGCTTGATTCAACCAGCATATTATGTGAAAAAGAAAGCATGACCGCAATGATAAATACTTCTTTTACCGGCAGTTCCAGTGTTAAAATAGCCCCGATTGCAGCGTACAGGTTCAGAAAATTGCCGATCACAAGCGGTATAGCAGCGTCACCAGACAAACCCAGCACTTTCATAAAAGGAGAGATTACGGAAATCACCCACTCCAGAACAGGGGTAAACTGCAATATAAAAACAATTAAAGTAATAGGAAATATAACCTTTCCGAGTGTCCAGGTTGTTTTAAGGCCAACCTCCAGCCCCTTTCTGGCAGAGTTTTTCAGCATGCCATTTCCCCTCCCGAGCAGCAGCTACGCGTCTACATATCTTTTATTTATCCCTTTTACTCTTCTGAAGACGATCAGGATCACAGCCAAGGCTATCAGCACAATAGAAATGACCTGGGCAATCCTAAGGCTTTCTGTAAGCATAAGGCTATCAGTCCGAAGCCCTTCGATAAAGAAACGGCCGATAGAATACCAGATCACATAAATTAAAAACATTTCCCCGCGCAGCAGGTTCGCCCTTCTCAATGCTATCAGGATGACTACACCCAACAGGCTCCATAGCGACTCATACAAAAAGGTTGGATGATAATAGGTTCCGTCAATCTGCATTTGATTGATAATAAACTGCGGCAAATGAATTCCTTCCAAAAAGCTTCTGGATACTTCCCCGCCATGTGCTTCCTGGTTGATGAAATTCCCCCATCTCCCGATAGCCTGGCCGAGCAGAATACTGGGAGCAGCTATATCCGCCAGCTTCCAGAAAGAAATATTCCTTACTTTCGCAAAGATAATCGCTGTCAGAACAGACCCTATCAAGGCGCCATGAATGGCAATTCCGCCATGCCATATTTTAATGATTTCGCCCGGATTTTGCGAATAAAAGTCCCATTTAAAAAGAACATAATAGATCCTTGCGCAAATGATTGCGATTGGAACGGCAAACAAAATTAAATCAACAAAGGTATCTTTACCCAAACCTCTTTTCTCAGATTCCC
The DNA here is from genome assembly GCF_002860285.1 of Bacillus sp. M6-12. Taxonomy (GTDB): domain Bacteria; phylum Bacillota; class Bacilli; order Bacillales; family DSM-1321; genus Peribacillus. The sequence continues at coordinate 287,276 of NZ_PGVF01000006.1, read as the reverse complement.
GCATCGCAAGCCATAAAGCCAGCAGTACAGCTGAACCGATAATCAGCCCATACCAGTGTACTTGAAGCGGTCCAAGTGAAAACGCAATTGGATCTATTGCCTTACTTCCTGCACCCATTCTATCTCCCTCTCTTTACTGTTTACTTCACTTTTTTATCTCTATATCTAAAAAGAGTCTTCTTGGCCTTCTTCACCGATTGCATCAGTCAGACGGTCAGAAAATTGCTGCGCTGCATTGACACCCATCCGCTTCAGGCGGAAATTCATCGAGGCGACTTCAATAATTACGGCAAGGTTTCTTCCTGGACGTACAGGAACAGTCAGCTTGGTAATTTCCGTATCGATAATTTTCGATTTTTCTTCATCAAGCCCTACCCTGTCATATTGTTTGTTTTTTTCCCATAGCTCCAAATTAATGATTAGTGAAATCCTTTTAAAGCTGCGGACAGCTCCAGCTCCGAATAGCGTCATCACATTGATGATGCCCAGCCCGCGGATTTCGAGCAGGTGCTCAATCAGCTTTGGAGCATTACCGACCAGTGTGTCCTGGTCTTCTTGGCGAATTTCTACACAATCGTCAGCTACCAGCCGGTGACCCCTTTTCACAAGTTCAAGGGCAGTTTCACTTTTACCAACGCCGCTTTTACCTGTTATCAATACACCAACTCCGTAAATATCTACTAAAACGCCATGAATGGCTGTTGTTGGCGCCAGTTTGCTTTCCAGGTAATTCGTCAAACGGCTGAACAATCTGGTTGTTTTCATTCTTGACCGCATCACAGGAACTGATTCCCGTTCAGATGCTTCTATCAATTCACGGGGAACCTCCTGGTCACGGGTAATAATGATGCCTGGGGTTATGTCGCGGCAAAGCTCTTCCATGCGAATCCGTTGTTCATTTTCATTCAGCTTTTCAAAGAAAGTCATTTCTGATTTTCCAAGCAGCTGAATCCGCTCAGCAGGATAATAATCGAAAAAACCGGCCATCTCAAGCCCGGGCCGGGAAAGATCGCTTGTTACAATTGGCTTGTTGATGCCTTCTTCACCACTGATTAGCTCCAATTTAAACTCTTCAATCAGATCCTTCGTACGAACCTTTGCCATATATAGTTCCCCCTTTTGGAGTCATCGCCAGTTAGAATTTTTTACGCTTTCTTTATTTTAGCACTTTTTTAGAAAGAACCAAACATACACAGCTGAAACTTATCTAGTTTGCTATGAGAAAAAGGTGGTCTAGACAACTAGATGTCGACTCCAATATAATTAGAAAAACTATTCCTTTTTCTAACAATAGAACAAGTTTATAAATAAAAAAGGAGTTACTCAAATGGCGGATTCAAAAATACTTTTAACCCATGGCGAGGTCTATTTTGAAAACGAAATCATCCCAAATGGATTTTTGCTTATAGAAGAGGGAAAAATCAGCAAGGCAGGACCGATGGAGCATGCGCCCCGGAATAATGGAGAAGTTACTATTACTTTGCCGAAAGGGTCAAAGATTGTCCCGGGTTTTATCGATGTCCATATTCATGGTGCTGCTGGTGCCGATACAATGGATGGAACTCCTGAAACTCTGAGGACTATTGCTTCACATCTGCCCCTGGAGGGAACGACCAGCTTTCTTGCAACAACCATTACCCAAGGGAAAGCAGAAATAGAGGCCGCTCTTGAGAATGCGGGTGAATATATGAAAAATCATAATGCTCCGGGTTGTGCAGAAGTACTGGGCATCCATTTGGAAGGTCCCTTTATCAATGAAAGCAGGAAAGGAGCTCAGCCCGCAGAGTATATCCTCCCTCCTGACATCGAATTGTTCTATAAATGGCAGCAGATGTCCGGTCATAACATCAGGCTTGTGACACTGGCTCCTGAGCAGCAAAACGGAATTGAGCTAATACAGTTTCTATACGAAACTGGAGTACTCGCCTCCATTGGCCATTCTGATGCTACTTATGAAGATGTGAAAGCGGCTGTGCAAGCAGGGGCTACTCATGTGACCCACCTGTTTAACGGCATGCGCGGCCTTCATCATCGGGAGCCCGGAACAGCTGGAGCTGCACTTCTATTCGACGAACTGAAAGCAGAAATCATTTCGGACGGTATCCATGTACGTCCTGAAATGGTAGAGCTTGCAGTAAAAGCCAAAGGAATCGAAAACATTATCTTAATTACCGATGCGATGCGCGCAAAATGCCTGAAGAACGGAGTGTATGATTTGGGCGGACAGGATGTTTCCGTTTCCTGCGGCAAGGCCCTCCTAAAGGATGGTACCCTGGCAGGAAGTGTTTTAAGAATGATAGATTCAATAAAAAACATGATCTCCTTCACTGGCTTAAGTTTGATGGAGATTATCCAAATGGCTTCCTCCAACCCTGCAAAACAGCTTGGAGTTTTTTCCCGCAAAGGAAGCATAGCGGCCGGGAAGGATGCCGATCTGGTAATTCTCACTCCCGAACTAGAAGTATACATGACCTTCTGCCGCGGAAAGCTGTGTGAAACTTCATAAAAATAGTATGTGAGGTGACATAAATGAGATTTACCATTATTAAAACTGAAAACTATGATTCAATGAGCCGGCTAGGAGCAAATAAGGTAATTGAAAAAATAAAGGAACAGCCTGACATGGTACTTGGATTGGCAACAGGCAGCTCACCTGAAGGACTATACTGTGCATTAATTGAAGATCACAGAAAAAACGGAACCAGCTACCGGGGAATTAAGACTGTGAATCTGGATGAGTATATCGGCCTTAAGAAAAACAATCCCAACAGCTACCACAGCTTTATGTATGAAAAGCTTTTCCGTTATATAGACATACATCCTGAACATTCTCATATCCCGAATGGTATAACGGATGACCCTGACCTGGAAGCCAAACGTTATGATAAACTAATCGAGCAGCTCGGCGGAGTTGATATGCAAATATTAGGAATCGGGCAAAATGGCCATATTGGATTTAATGAACCCGGAACCCCCTTTTCAAGCAGAACCCGTATTGTCAGGCTGGAAAACAGCACCAGGATGGCTAACTCCCGTTTTTTCAGCAATATGGATGAGGTGCCCTCACAGGCCATCACAATGGGTATCTCAAGCATATTGGACAGCAAAGAAATTATTCTGCTGGCATCCGGTTCAGCAAAAGCTCCAGCGATAAAGCGGCTGCTCACCGAAGAGGTTTCAGAGAATTTTCCTGCTTCCGCACTAAAACTGCATAAAAACGTGACAATTATAGCAGACAGCGATGCCTTTAAATTATGCGAGGGAATGGTTTTTGAATGATTGATAAAAAGTCTCCTATACCTATTTATCATCAGTTAGAGGAATTGATCAGACAGCAAATTGAGGAAGGTGTTCTGAAAGAGGATACCGCCATCCCTTCTGAACGGGAATACGCCGATTGTTATCAAATCAGCCGCATGACAGTAAGACAGGCATTGACGAACCTGGTTAATGATGGCTATCTCTGCCGGCAAAAAGGAAAAGGCACCTTTGTCAGCAAAAAGAAGGTAGAACAAACACTGCATGGCCTGACAAGTTTTTCAGAGGAAATGCTAAAAAAAGGAATGAACCCCGAGAACGTCGTCCTTTATTTTAAAAAGGAACCAGCCAATAAACAAATAGCAAGCATCTTAAAGCTTACAGAACTAAACAAAGTTCTGATTATCCAGCGGATCCGGCTTGCCGATCAGCTTCCCATGGCACTCGAAACGGCATATTTACCTGCGGAATTGGCTGGTGACATCACCGAGGAACAGGCTATAGGCTCTTTTTATAGCTATATAGAGAAAAAATTAGGACTTCACATATATGAAGCAAAGCAGGAAATAGAGGCTCTTGCCGCCAATGAGGAAGAGGCCCAGGTATTGCAGATAAAGCCCGGCTCCCCTGTACTGAAAATGACAAGAATATCTTTTCTTGATGACGGGACACCATTTGAGTATGTTAAATCCACATTTCGGGCTGACCGTTACCGATTTACCCATACACTCCAAAGAAATTAAGGTGAAGGACGAGTCTTTCCCCTTAATTTTTTATATAAATCCCATGAATCTATTTCACAAAGGAGTGATCAGGGATGAAAGTTGTATTGGATGCGGGGCATGGCCTTACCACACCCGGAAAAAGAACACCTGATGGAATGAAGGAATATGAGTTTAACAGGGCAGTTGCCGGCTTGGTTAGGATCCTTTTAGAGACAGACAAAACGGCTCAAGTATTGTTCTCCCATTCCAACAATAGGGACGTGCCTCTTTCTGAGCGGGCAAGCCTTGCAAATTCCTGGGGTGCTGACTTATTTGTCAGCATCCATGCCAACGCAAACGGTAACGGCAGCTGGGATGACGCTCATGGAATTGAGACATTTATTTTCAAAACACTTCCTCGCCAATCGGTGATGCTGGCAAACAGCATCCATGGCCGGCTAATTGCTGCCACAAAGCTGCGGGACAGAGGAATAAAGGAGGCCAATTTCCATGTTTTGCGGGCCACAAATTGTCCAGCAGTCTTATTGGAATGCGGTTTCATGACCAATCGTCATGAAGCCGGACTGCTGCAATCAGATTCCTATCGCCAAATTTGCGCAGCTGCGATTGCTGGCGGAATACTGGACTATAGTGAGAGGCTCCATACTTTTTCATCCTTAAAGTAATTTATCTGAAGGTGTTATTCTAAACACGATATCTCCATTCAACGGAAAAAGTCCTGTCATTCATTCAAATGACAGGGCTTTTTGAAAAGGTGAGAAAGTATCTGTTTTAGAAGTATAGATCTCCAGCTCCAGCGCCAGGGTGCTACCGCTTCTCTAACCCTATTTCCTGCTTATTGATATACCGCCTGTTTTGGATTCAGCAAATATATGAAGTGTATGTTCCGGAAGTCCACTAGGCTTAAATTTAAGCAGCTTCTGGACTACCTCATTCTTTTCTTCTGTTATATGAATGTCGTCCAGTATAACATTAAAGCTCCCTATATTGGACTTCAATTCCCCATCAGCCGCCACACCTTCGGGAACAGTCAGTTCAATACCGCCAGTCACTCCTTTTACATGGATATAGTCGCAGTCGCGATTTGTAATATTGCAGGATATACTGCCGTTAAGCGCCTGAGCATCAATTTTCTTAAAGATACCTGTCAGGGAAACTGACCCATTGATTGTTTCTGATTCTATCTTTCCAAGAACTGCATTGTTAACGGCAATAGTCCCGTTTGCTGTTTCAACCTCAGCTTGCATTCCGGACAGTCCGTTTATTTGCACAGTGCCATTTGCAGTTTTTGCTTCAAAATCTTTTACAGACAGATTCTCCCCATCAATATTTCCGTTAAACAAGCGAAGCCTCATCCGCCTATATTCAGAAGCAGGGATAAAAATCCTCGCATCAACCTTAATCCACTTTTGCTGAACTGCAAATCTTAGTCTTTCATCATTTATGGAGAAGTGAACTTCCTTTAAAAAGGCATCTCTCACATTTTCATGCTCTTTCAGCCGGTAAACCTTACCGGCACATTCTACTCTGACATCCTTTTGGTCCCATGGAAAAACTTTAATGCTTCCATTCACGATATCAATATCTATATCCCTCAGTTCGGCGTCACTATGCTGGAAGATATGGGATACAACTGCCGATTGACCAAAATTAAAATCTAAATCTATTTCTTTTAACTTCTTTACCGCTTCATCCACAAACCCAAAAATCTTTTCTTTCGCTGAAACTATTTTCTTATGGCTTTGAGTATTTGTATTATTATTTTCACCCGGGTGAACATAGGCTGAAAGCTGAGTTACTAGTTCTTTTTCTTTCTTGGAGCTATGTATTTCTGATTGCTCCAACTCTTCGAGAACCTTCATCGCTTCATCTGCAGTCAGCTTTCCATCCTGCACCATCTGGAGAATTTTCTTTTTTTCTTCATTCATGGCATGGCCTCCGGTTTATCATTTTATTTAGAGATAAGTATCTTTATACCTTTTACAAGATTCCAGATTGTTACAGCAAAACCAATCAACCCGGAAACTATAATCCCAATCATTAAGAAAATAGGAATTTCTCCATCACTGTTCAAGCGGGCAAAATCCGCATAAACAGCAAACCCGATAATCGGAAAAGCCAGCCAAGGAATTAAATGAGACAAAAAAGCCTTTTTGGCGTGATTCCTCACAAATTCCTCCTGTGCTACGAAAAATATAATGATAGGAACAACAAACGGCGCAAACAGAACACTTAAATAACTAATACCTGCCATTACTTTTCTTGAATCCATTTTTTCACTCTCCTGTTACATTGCTTACGGATATAGCTGTAAAAGGTTTCATTTAATCTTATTCATTCAAGCAAATTTTTAGGCTACTTCGTTCAAATGCTACGTTTCAATACGACATTTTCTGCAGACAAAATCCGCATAAACAAACCAGCCTATTTCCCCGGAAATACCGAAAACCTTTCCCTTTTAATTAAACGATTGAACAGGAAATTTAGTTCTAATATTCCAAGGATTCGACAAAAAAATTTCGGATAGGACAGATCTGTCCTAAAAGAAAAACATTTTAACCCATTATATGAACTGCACGAAAAAAACCTTGCCGTTTATGACAAGGTTCTCTCTGCAATTTAGTTTTGATTAAACATGCTCACGCTCTTTTTCTTCAATTAGCTTTTCCATTCTGGCTTGATCCCGTGTAATCACCGGCCTTAAATATTTGCCAGTATACGATTCACTTACTTCCATTATTTGTTCCGGTGTGCCAGAGGCAATAACAGTACCGCCTTTGTCTCCGCCTTCTGGCCCCATGTCAACAATATAATCCGCAGTTTTAATCACATCAAGGTTATGTTCAATCACCAATACTGTATCACCATTATCAACAAGGCGCTGCAGCACGATAAGTAAGCGGGATATATCATCCACATGAAGGCCCGTCGTCGGTTCATCGAGAATATATAATGAACGGCCATTTGACCTTCTATGAAGCTCGGAAGCCAGCTTTACCCGCTGCGCCTCTCCGCCTGACAATGTAGTGGCCGGCTGGCCCAGTGTTATATATCCTAAACCAACATCAAAAATGGTCTGCAGCTTTCTGCGGATCTTTGGATGATTTTCAAAAAACGCGACTGCATCCTCCACCGTCATATCCAGGATATCGGAAATATTTTTACCTTTATATTTCACTTCAAGAGTTTCCCTGTTATATCGCTTACCATGACATACCTCACAAGGGACATATACATCCGGCAGGAAGTGCATCTCGATTTTTATAATCCCGTCTCCGCGGCATGCCTCACAGCGGCCGCCCTTTATATTGAAGCTGAACCGGCCCTTTTTATATCCTCGAATCTTTGATTCATTCGTAGCAGCAAACACATCGCGAATGTCATCAAACACTCCTGTATAGGTTGCCGGATTGGAACGTGGTGTTCTGCCGATAGGAGACTGGTCAATGTCTATAACCTTCTCCAGATGCTCTATGCCTTTAATTTCCCGGTGATTCCCCGGTTTTGCTTTTGCTTTATTCAGCTTTTGCGCAAGGGATTTGTGGAGAATTTCATTAATCAGCGTACTTTTGCCAGAGCCTGATACACCTGTTACAGAAATGAACGTCCCCAAAGGGAATTTCACATTTACATTCTTCAGGTTATTTTCCTTAGCCCCCTTAATTTCAATAAAGCGGCCATCATTCTTCCGCCTTTCTCCAGGGAGCGGAATGAACTTCTTCCCGGCGAGGTATTGTCCTGTTAGCGATTTAGGATCATTCATAACTTCTTCAGGTGTTCCGGCAGACACGATTGCTCCTCCATGGACACCTGCTCCCGGACCTACATCAATAAGATAATCCGCTGCAAGCATTGTATCTTCGTCATGCTCGACAACAATTAGCGTATTGCCGATTTCACGCATACTTTTTAGCGTATCAATTAATCTGTCATTGTCCCGCTGGTGCAGTCCAATCGATGGTTCATCCAGAATATAGAGAACTCCTGTCAGCCTTGAACCGATTTGTGTAGCCAGCCGGATGCGCTGCGCTTCCCCACCGGAAAGGGTTCCAGCTGCACGGCTCAGCGTTAAATATTCAAGACCGACGTTTGACAGGAAGCCTAGCCTTTCCTGAATTTCGCGCATGATCAGATTTGCAATCTGCTTTTCTTTTGCTGTTAATTCAAGGCTTTGAAAAAATTGTACTGCTTCCTCGATGGAAAGTGCTGTTGTTTCACCAATATGCCGGCCTTGAATCAAAACGGCAAGAGTCTCCTTTTTTAATCGGTAGCCCTTGCATGATGGACAGGAATGCTGCCCCATATATTTTTCCATTTGCTCACGAATCCAGTCAGAGCTGGTTTCCGTATATCGCCTCTCGACGTTTTTCAGGACGCCTTCAAACTGTATATAATTTTCTCGAATCTGTCCAAAATCATTTTCATAACGGAAATAAATTTTATCGCCCTTTGAACCGTATAAAATTTTCTCTAATTGTGAGGGAGTGAAATCTTTTACAGGTATATCCATGTCAATTCCGTAATGATTTGCGACAGCTTCCAGCAGCTGCGGATAATACTGGGAGCTTGTTGGTTCCCATGGTGCCACAGCGTGCTGGCGGAGAGAAAGTTCAGGATTCGGAATGACAAGATCCTTATCTACTTCCAGCTTTGATCCAAGTCCGTCACAATCCGGGCAGGCGCCAAATGGGCTATTGAAAGAAAACATCCTCGGCTCCAGATCCCCTACAGAAAAACCGCAATGAGGGCAGGCATGATGCTCGCTGAACAAAAGTTCTTCCTCCCCAATTACATCAATTATGACCTTTCCTTCTCCCAGCTTTAGTGCGGCTTCCATTGAGTCGGCTAGCCGCGCCATGACACCTTCCTTAATAACAATCCGGTCGACGATGACCTCTATTGAGTGCTTTTTATTCTTCTCAAGTGTAATTTCCTCACCCAGGTCAAGGGCTTCACCGTTAACCCGGACTCGCACGTAGCCTTGCTTCTTAATATCTTCCAGGATTTTAGCATGCGTGCCTTTCCTTCCGGATACAATCGGCGCCAGCACCTGAAGCTTTGTCCGCTCCGGGTACTCCATAATCCGGTCAACCATTTGCTCAATTGTCTGGGACGTAATTTCAATATTGTGTATCGGGCAGGTCGGCCTTCCAATACGCGCAAATAATAATCTTAGATAATCATAAATCTCCGTCACTGTCCCAACTGTTGAACGCGGGTTTCTGCTCGTTGTTTTTTGGTCGATTGAAATGGCTGGAGAAAGCCCTTCAATCGCATCAACATCCGGTTTGTCCATCTGCCCTAAAAATTGGCGCGCATAGGCAGACAAAGACTCCACGTACCGCCTCTGCCCTTCCGCATAAATCGTATCGAAAGCAAGCGAGGACTTGCCCGAACCGGACAAGCCCGTTAATACGACAAGCTGATCTCTTGGAATTGTGACGTCTATATTTTTTAAATTATGGGCTCTGGCTCCTTTAACAACTATTTTATCCATTGCCATGTTTTCGTCATCCTTCCGCTTTTAACTCCAGCAATAAATCACGAAGCTCTGCGGCGCGTTCGAAATTCAGCGCCTTGGCCGCTTCCTTCATTTCTTTCTCCATGTCTGCAATTACTTTTTCGCGTTCCTTCTTCGTCATAGCAGCAAACTTTGGAGCTGCTGTATACTCCTCAGTTTCTTCTGCGGCATGGGTGGCCCGGATGGACTCGCGAATATCCTTTTGAATAGTCTGCGGAACAATTCCATGCTCGAGGTTGTACGCCTCCTGTGTTTCCCGGCGGCGCTTTGTTTCATTGATTGCAATTTCCATGGAATTTGTTATTTTATCGGCATACATGATTACATGGCCATTTGCATTACGGGCAGCCCGCCCAATGGTTTGGATAAGTGACCTTTCAGAACGGAGGAACCCTTCCTTATCTGCATCCAGAATGGTAACTAGCGAAACCTCGGGTATATCCAGACCTTCTCTTAGAAGGTTTATCCCAACCAGAACATCATATTTCCCCATCCGTAATTCACGGATAATTTCAATTCTTTCTAATGTTTTTACCTCAGAATGAAGGTATTGAACCTTAATTCCGATATCCTTCAGATAATCAGTCAAATCCTCCGACATTTTTTTCGTAAGGGTTGTGACTAAAACACGTTCATTTTTCTTAATGCGGTCTTGGATTTCTCCGATAAGGTCATCAATTTGGCCCTGAATAGGGCGGACTTCTATATTCGGATCAAGCAACCCGGTAGGACGGATAATTTGCTCGACCATTTCAGGCGTATGCTCCAGCTCATAAGGACCTGGAGTTGCTGAAACATATACAGCCTGCTTTACTTTTTCTTCAAATTCCCCAAAACGAAGCGGCCTGTTATCGAGCGCTGATGGCAAACGGAAACCATGGTCAACCAGCACCTGTTTCCTGGCCTGGTCGCCATTAAACATTCCGCGAATTTGAGGAAGCGTTACATGGGATTCGTCTACAACCAGCAAAAAGTCTTCCGGAAAATAATCTATTAGGGTATACGGTGTAGAACCCGGAGGTCTGAGCGTCAGATGGCGGGAGTAATTTTCAATTCCAGAGCAAAAGCCCATTTCCCTCATCATTTCGAGATCATAGCGGGTTCGCTGTTCAAGGCGCTGGGCTTCCAGCAGCTTCTCATCTTCCCTGAGCTCTGCCAGCCGCTCCTCCAGTTCCTTTTCGATATTTTCAATTGCTTTGCGCATCTTCTCTTCACGGGTTACGAAGTGGGATGCCGGGAAAATAGCCACATGGTCACGTTCGCCTATAATTTCGCCAGTCAGAGCGTCGACTTCACGGATACGATCAATTTCATCACCAAAAAATTCAACCCGGAGACAGCGTTCATCGCGGGAAACAGGGAAAATCTCCACTACATCTCCGCGGACACGGAAAGTCCCCCGCTGAAAATCAATGTCATTCCGTTCATACTGGACATCCACCAGCCTATGGAGCAGTGCATTCCGTTCTATTTCCATTCCCGTTCTAAGCGAAACTACCATTTCCCGGTATTCTTCCGGAGAGCCGAGACCATAGATGCACGAAACGCTCGCGATGATGATGACATCATTCCTCTCAAATAAAGAAGATGTAGCAGAGTGGCGCAGCTTATCGATTTCATCATTTACGCTTGAATCCTTTTCGATAAAGGTATCCGTGGAAGGAACATACGCCTCCGGCTGGAAATAATCATAATAGCTGACAAAATACTCTACAGCATTATTCGGGAAGAATTCTTTAAACTCGCTGTAAAGCTGTCCGGCCAGTGTTTTATTGTGGGCAATTACAAGCGTAGGCTTGTTAATTTCCTTAATTACATTGGACATGGTAAAGGTTTTGCCGGTTCCAGTTGCCCCGAGCAAGGTTTGGTGCCTTTTCCCCTCTCTTATCCCTTCTACTATTTTATGAATAGCTTCCGGTTGATCCCCTGAGGGGGAATATTTTGAAACCAGTTCAAATTCGTTTTTCACCGGGCAAGCCTCCTAAGTTAAAAAATGTATAAAAATTTTTCTGTAATGATTTTACATCAAAGATTGTTTTTCTTTCTATATCAAACGGTCGATGCCGCATAAATGCTTGCTGCAAGAAAAACATACGGCGAACTCCCACCACAAACAGGCGGAAGGGAACCATAGTTTATTTATAGCCCTTGAACCAGAGACTATATACTCATTCTACCATATATACAGTATAAGAAACCAATAATAAGCGAACACTCATTCGCGGATATTTTCGGCAAATGAACTCTTTAAGCTGAGTGAAAAAATAGAATCAGAAAAAGAAAAAGATGGATCCGCTTATTAGATCCACCTAGAAAAAGTCCCTATACTATGATCTCTTTAAAATCCTCACTGAAACCCAAAATCCAAATGTCAGTGAAAATGCATCAAGGATGATTAATAGCCAGCTGTCTGTATATCCCTTATAGACAGAAGCGGCAATTAAGGCCACAGTCAGAGCCAGCCCGACAAATTGGTTAAACGTAACTCTCGCGAATAACATAACCAGCAATGCAGGCAATACCAGTGCCGACAAGATTTTTATCATATCGTTTCTCCTTTTTGAAGGGTGAAAGAACGGTAATATACTTTTTGAATCTTTTCATATTATAAACATTCCGTTCTCTGAAATCTAATTATTATCACCCTGCAGCTCCATAACAAAAATATAAGTCTATTTTCCTATGAAAAAAACGGTACATTTTGACGATATATACGATAAATGTCATTTTGTCTGCTTAAGGACAAATAGATTTAAATTTTTAATTGCCCGACTTAGCTTGACGCCCAGAATTAGCTGTTAAGACAATGATTTTTATCCAGTTAAGTACAAAAGTTACGCACGAAAGGAGGCAGGGCTCTAAAATACATATTACATAGACTACGCGGCCAAAGTCCCTGCTCCGTTTATCATATGTTATTAAGCTGCGAATAAATCGTAAAGGTGGCAATGCTTCATGAAAAGGATTTGCGGACTTCTTCTCATTTGTATACTTTTGGCACTCATTTGTGTCCCTTTTTCTAGCAGCCTAGCATTCGCTGCTGTCCAGGCTAAAGTGAATGCTGCAAAACTAAATATTAGAGAGAAACCTGTTATTTCATCGAAAGCTATAGGCAAATTGATTAATGGCCAGACTGTAACCATTCTGGAACAAAAAACTGGATGGTCTAAGATTTCATTTAGCGGTAAATACGGCTGGGTTTCTTCAGATTACCTGAAACAGTTAACGTCAGAGCCAGCTATCAAAGTCCAAACGGGCTACACAACTATTAATTCGCTTAATGTTCGGCAGTCCGCGTCCGAAAGCAGTAAATCTTTAGGAATATTAACTAAAGGAACAGCTGTTAACGTACTCTCCCAGCAAGGCAGCTGGTTAAAGGTAACTGTGCCGACAAAAAAACTGACTGGATGGATTTCAAAAACATATATTTCATTTAAACCAATTTCTGCTGTTAAACCGCCGGCTTCTGTTCCAGCGATTGTTGTAAAAATGTATACCACAGCAAACCCTGCTCTTAATCTTCGGGAGCAGTCCAACACACAGGCAAAAGTGCTCGAAAAACTGCCAAAGGGAACGGCTGTTCAATTATCCGAAAAAACATCAGAATGGGGAAAAGTAAAGACACCAAGCGGTAAATCAGGCTGGGTTTCACTTTCATACTTGACTGACAAGGCGCCTTCTGTTCCAAAACCCGCTCCCGCACCGGCTGAAACGAAACCGGCAGAAGGAAAATTTATAACACTGCTAACTGATAGCAACCTTCGAATTGGACCAGGGACAGAATATGAAATTATCAAAATAGAAAAAAAGGGCTCAAAGCTGGAGAGATTATCAACAGCAGGAGAATGGGCTGAAGTAAAAACGGCTGCCGGTGACATCGTCTGGGTATCCAGCAAGCTAACTGCTCCATCCCCTGAGAATCCTGACATTCCAGAGAGTGTAAAAACCTTAGCTGGAAAAGTAATCGTTCTTGATGCCGGGCATGGCGGAAAGGATCCGGGAACAAGCGGAAAAGCAACGGGGGAAGAAGTTTCAACTTTAGAAAAGACGGTAAACCTTCAGACGGTCCAAAAAATCTCTGCAGTGCTGCAGCAAGCCGGAGCAAAAGTCATACATACACGTACAACTGATACATATCTGACACTTTCCCAGCGTGTAAATGTGAGCCATGCTTACAATGCCGATGTTTTCATCAGCGTTCATTATAATGCTCCCGGCAGTTCCAGTACCGGCATTGATACATTCTTTTATCCGACAAATGTTAATGAGCAAAAACTTGCCACTTATATGCAGGAAGAATTAATCAAGCACACCGCAATGGCAAACCGCGGAGTAAAAGAGGGGAATTTCCAAGTAATCCGGGAAAATAAAAAGCCTGCGATTCTTCTAGAGTTAGGCTTCCTTTCAAACCCTAAAGAGGCAAAACTTGTTAAATCGCCAGAATACCAGGAAAAGGTAGCTCAAGGGGTCTATAAGGGACTGGTAAGATATTTTGAGTCATAACAAGACACCCAGCACTATTTTTGAAATAGTATAAGAAAGATAAACTCATAATTAAGCAGGAAGAGGGCTGATTCAAACCAGCCCTCTTTTTTATGGTGCATTATTCCCTATGATTCCCGGACTGATTCCCATGGTTTCAATATGCCGTTTCGCTTTCTCGTCACCCAATTGATAAATTTGTCCATAAATTTCAATTATGGTTTTATCGTATTCAATATTCCCCTTTTGCTCACTATATTGTTGAAAGGGAATATGCGCTTCCCCGAAAGTCAATAAATCAGCGTCATTATTATCATCAAACAAACCCTTCAGCCTCGCGATTTCATCATCGGTTGCGAAAACCCTAAATTGAGTCTCAGTTTCTACAGGGTTCTCCAGCACCTCTCCATTTTCAATATCCACATAAAACACTCGCTTTTCCTGTTCCATAGTTAACCTCCCACCTTTTTGTTACTATCTACCACCAATCATCGGGCTTTAATCAATTTTTATGATTAATAAATGTAAAACTGCTTCTGATTGATTGTTAGCAACGGTAAAAATAGCTCTATTTTTTCTATTATTTTTACGGTTATGCTATTTATATATAAAGAAAGAGGACCTTACCGCATTGAGTATAAGCGGCAAGGTCCGGCCTAACACTTTAATTCTTTATCTTGTCTTTATAGCGTTCAGCCTTTTTTGGAATGCGTTTTTTTGAGAAGAAGTTCTCAGACCGTTAACTGCCATTTGGGCCGCTGTTTTATATTTATTGGTTTTAATTCTTTCTGCCTGCCTTACTTTTCCTTCTGCTGCAGAAACTTGCTTCTTATATAATTCAGCAACTTTCTTTTTGACAACATCAAGTCGTTTCTGCAATGAATTCTTTAAGCTTCCATTTGGAAGTTCACTCACTGCATATTGTGCTTTATCAACATAATTCTGGCTCAGGTTTTTTTCCGCGGATGTAACCTTATTTATAGCCTCCTGCTGAATAAAACGGCTGACAGCATCAACTTTTTTTTGCAGGGATGTCCTCGAAGAACCTGCAGGCAGTTCATTTACTGCAGCCTGGGCAGCTATAAGATAACTTTTTTTCTTATACTTTTCTGCATTTGCTACTTTGTATTTGGCGTTAGACAAAATCGAAGCACGTACTGCATCAAGACGCTTCTGAAGACTAGTTTTATCTCCTGCGTTAATAACCTCATTGATTGCTGCTTGAGCAGAGTCTGCCAGTGATTTTTTCTTGCTTTTCTCAGCTGCTGCAATTTTAGCTTTAGCGTTGTTCAGAATTAAAGCTTTAACCGCATATAGACGTTTCTGGAGCATTGTGGTATTAATTCCTGCCGGGATACCGCTTATCGCCTGCTCTGCAATTGTTACATCAACTTTTTTCAGACTTTTTTCGGCATTTGCAACCATAGCCGATGCTTTATCATACAAATAGCTTTGGACTTCCTTTAATCTGTTTTGTAAAACAGCTTTTTCAGCATTATCCGGCAAACTATTTACAGCATTTTGCGCTTTTTCTGCATATAATTTTGTTTTAAAATTTTCCGCATCTGCTACACTTTTAGAAGCTATATCCAATAAAGTTTTATTGCTAACCGCTGACCGTAAGGTATCTATCCGGCTTTCAAGTGCATCTCTCTCGGAACCGGGCGGTAAATCTTGGACCGCATCCTGGGCATTTTTTAAATATGGCTCAGTTCGATATGCTTCGGCTGCTTCTACTGCGTTTTTGGCAAATTTAAGTTTTGGTTGTTTTTCTAGTTCTGCAGCAAAATTCTTTACAGTACTGATCCGCTGATTAAAACGATCCTTTTCTGGCCCATCTGCTAATCTATCAATCTTCGACTGAGCATCTGTAATATCAGCCATGGCAAGCGAAGTCTCTGCCAAAGCAACCGCCTTTTCTGTTTCTGCAAGAAGCTGAGCGGCATTCTCAACTTCGGTATTAAAGAAAGCAAAACCATAACCATAAAACGTATCTTTTCCTGCTGAACCAAGATCAAAAGTATGTTTTTTTAAATGCTCTTTAAGCTCCCCATTGGTTTTGCTCGGATATTTCTCTTTTAATAAAGCTAATAGCCCGGCGATATGGGGAGCAGCCATAGAAGTCCCACTAGCTTCCGCATAGCCGCCGTTTAGGAATGTACTTATTACATCAACACCTGGAGCTGAGAACTGAATTTCCTCCCCTGAAGCTGAGAATGCCCCCCTATTCAGCCGGCTGTCCACGGCAGCAACTGCAATGGCACTGCTGTATTTAGCAGGATATTCTACTGTATTACCGCTTCCTTCTGAAGTGCCGTTATTTCCCCCTGCAGCGACTACAAGTATTCCATAATTATTGGCTTTGTCGATCATGGATCTTAAAAGCTTTGAGTCTTCTGTCAGTGACAGGCTCATATTTAGAATGTCCATTTTATTAACGATTGCCCAGTCAATTGCCTCAAGCAAATCCTGCAGATACCCATTCCCTTCAGAATCCATAGCCTTTACAGCATAGATTTGGGCATTTGGAGCAACACCCACCAGGCCAGAGCCGTTTCTTCTAGCTGCTATAGTGCCGGCAACATGTGTTCCATGGCCATTATCATCATAATAAGAATTGGTATACCCTACAGTGGAGATTCCTCCAGCAATCTCTAATTCAGGATGAGGCGCGATTCCAGAATCTATTACGGCAACCTTTACTCCTTCACCTGTATAGCCGCGGCTCCAGGCTGATGCGGCTTTAACAGCCTGTAAATTCCATCGGGACTCCTCCCTTGGGAAGGAATACGATGATGCATTTGCTTTCACCTGCTTTTCAGATAAAAGACGGGTAAAACCCTTAAGAGCTGAAAATTTAATATTTTCCTCCACATATGCAATATCAGGATTATTCTCTAGTTTGTCGATTTCCTTATTTTCTACTGTTACAGCAACAGCAGGGACGGTTTTAAATTGATGATCAACTTGTTTGCTGAGATCAAGTGCATCTTCCCTTCCCTCCTGATTTTTATAAACAACAATGACTTCTGATTCCTTTTGGCTTTCAGCATTCACTGGCAAAGTAATATTTAACATTCCAAGACTAAGAGATAGGGCAGCAGCAAGGAATTTACTTCCTGTAGTTGTGAGCAGCATGGTTGCAATCCTTCTTTCTAAAAGTTTTCTTATCTCCCGGAAAACAAATACTTCCCTCTATTAATATCGAACTTTATGCTGAAATTTCGATAGATTTTTATAGAAACATCTTTTTCCTTTTTATTTTCTGTAGAATTATGATGATTTTTTGAACATTAGCACCTTCCCTCTCCTTTGTAACACAACTGTAATCTTCCTGTGATGGTAATGTTATGCTTTTCTATTAATATTAGGTTTAGCAAATCACACCAGGGGGTAAACAATTATGTTAAAGAAATTACTCGCCGCTCTGTCACTCGCAGCCATCATAAGCACTGTTGCACCATCTATGGGTGAGGCAGCCGTTACAACACCACAATCAAAAGCTATTACAACCGCTAAAACTCAACTTGGAGTTCCGTATAAATGGGGCGGCATGACATCAAAAGGATTCGATTGCTCTGGACTTGTAAAGTTCTCATATAGTAAGGCAGGAAAGACTTTGCCGCGCACAGCAGCTGAAATGTATAAAAAAGGCACTCGCGTAAGCAAATTGGTACCGGGAGATTTAATGTTTTTTGCACCAAGCAAAGCAGCAAGACCGACACATGTTTCAATTTACATGGGAAGCGGAAAAATGATCCATGCAGCTTCTTCTAAAGGTGTATCTATTGCCAGCACTAGCAATACGTACTGGAAGCCAAAATATATCGGCGCAAAACGTATATAAGTATATAATAAGAAATGCGGAAGCGCCCTGTTCAGCCTTGGTTATAAATAAAAAAGAGAAAGCCGCAGTAAATGGCTTTCTCTTTTTTGGCTAGTTATTTTCAGATTCCGCAATTCTTTTAACTTGTTCAACAAAGGTAATAACCACTTTATCATTTGCTAGTAATAGAAAAATTTTTACAAACCACTTTAAAGCCTTATTTGTAACTGTATATGCGAAAAAGGTCCGGTTATCATCTATTCGCATCAATTGATAATCGGCGGTGATTTCAAACATTTTTGCAAGCGTAAAACCGACCTTCAGCTTTTTTTGATCAGCAGAATCCAGATATTCCAACGTTTCAACATCGTATTCCTCAATCCGCTTTCCTTCTTTATATTTCTGGCGATAAACGCTCCCAACCCCCTCCTCTGTAATCTTTATTGGTTTATGTTCCACTACATTGGGCATGATTTTTTGCATATTTTCTACATCGTTGAACAGTTTCCACACCCGTTCAATGGGAGCATTTATTTCAATTTCTTTCGTCCATGACTTCACGGTGTTATCCCCCCTAATAAAGGTATCTATGCTTTTCATTTCTCCAACTAGCAGGGAAAAACCTTTTTGATTATTTTAGAAGATCCAATAAGGAATGAATCTATATGCCCGGGACAATCATTATTAGATTTTATATAAAAGGAATCTGAATTATGCTCAAGGACCGATTTGAAGTCTATTAATTCCTTCCTCCTTTCGGCTAGCAACTCGAGGCCGACTAATTTCGCCACGCCCTCTGACAACGTCGGCACCAGCACACCCTCAGAAAGCTAACGCTTTGTTTCGTGCGATGTATCGCAGCCGCAGTGTTCCCTGTCCTGTGTGTCGCGGCCGCTGGAGCTAGACATCTGTATTTGTTAAAAAGTAACACTTTCTTATCAAGTTTGTAAGGACCATCCCTAAATATTAATAAACGGGACGGTCTTTTTTTGGCGCAAAATGGCGGTTACGAACTTTCCTTTTTAGCAAGAAGTGCAATCCAAGGGATAAATACAGAAATAATGGGTATAGTTCATATGATTCTACATTTTAGGAGGCTGATTATGAAGGCAGTTACATTTCAAGGCGCGAAGGATATCCAAGTAAAACAGGTGGAAGATCCAACCCTGAAGCATAATGAAGATATTATTGTCCGTATCACTTCAACAGCCATTTGCGGTTCCGACCTTCACATTTATCAGGGCGCACTGCCCACCCGAAAAGACTATGTAATAGGCCATGAACCAATGGGAATCGTGGAAGAAGTTGGACCAGAAGTAACAAAGGTGAAAAAAGGAGACAGAGTAGTTTTGCCTTTTAATATTTCTTGCGGCCAATGCTTTTATTGTCAGCATGAAATGGAAAGTCAATGTGATAATTCCAATCCTAATAAAGAAATAGCAGATACTGGAGGATACTTTGGTTTTACCGAAAGATACGGGAACCATCCGGGCGGACAAGCTGAATTTTTGCGTGTACCGTACGGTAACTTTATGCCATTTGTAATCCCAGCTTCATGTGAACTTGAGGACGAAGCTCTGCTATTTATGTCGGATGTCCTGCCGACCGCATATTGGAGTGTAGAGAACTCGGGTATGAAAGCTGGGGATACAGTTGTAGTTCTTGGATGCGGGCCAGTAGGGTTAATGGCACAAAAATTTGCCTGGATGAAAGGTGCCAAACGGGTAATAGCCGTTGATAATCTCCCATACAGGCTGAATCATGCAATAAAAATGAATAATGTTGAAACAGTAAACTTTGATGACTATGATAATGCAGGAGAATATATTAAACATTTGACACAAGGCGGTGCTGATATTGTCATTGACTGTGTCGGTATGGATGGAAAAAAATCTGTGGTTGAGGCTGTTGAACAAAAACTGAAGCTTCAAGGCGGAACTTTAAGTGCAATCGAAATTGCGCTAAATGCTGTAAGGAAATTCGGGACTATCCAATTGACCGGAGTATACGGCTCAATGTACAACATGTTCCCGCTTGGAAATATCTTTGAACGGAACGTAACCTTGAAAATGGGACAAGCACCAGTTATCCATTATATGCCGATGCTATTTGATAAAATTACAAAGGGTGAATTCGACCCGACAGAAATCATAACGCATCGGATACCTCTTGATCAGGCCAGTGAGGCGTACAAAACATTTAATGATCACGAAGATGAATGCATAAAGGTTGTATTAAAACCGTAATCCTTTTTATAACAAGTACAACGGCCCGTACCGTCTAAATTAGTGGTACGGGCCATAATTTTCAGGGATCAGGGTTCATAGTCAAATCCCCATTATCTCTCCACCGTACGTGCAACAACAGCGCCCAGCACAAGAGCCCATACAGGAGCGCTTATATGGAGAAGAGATACATTAGATAAGGCTACAATAAACGCTGTGAGTGCACTTAATCGGTACCGATTTTCCGAAAAGCCCTGCTGCAAACTTGAATGCAGAACACCAATTAAAGCAAAGCCGGCTAACAGGGAAACGAAGGCCTGCGGCAGTGACTGAATGAACGGCACCACCTTCCAGGCAAATATCCCAAATACTAAGGTAACCGCCCCAGACACGAAGGATCCCATATACCGCTTCGCCTTTGGGCCTGAATCCAGTCCAGCACAAATGGCGGTCATCATTCCGGCGATATTTGCACTTTGCCCTCCAAAAAAACTCGAAATCACGGAAAAAACGCCGCTGAATGAAACGATTTTACGTATGGGAGGATCAAAATCTGAGCTCTCTAACGCCCCGATGCCTGGAGCAGCATCGTTACTTAAGATAAGCATAGCAAGCGGGATACCAATTGTCAGCATTCCCATCCAGGTGAATTCAGGTGTTTGCAATGAAGGAAAAAAGAAAGGGATTTCCCCAGACGCAATATCCAGATTTTGAGTAAATATCAAAGCGAGAAAAGCAACTGCCACAGCTGCCATTACAGCAGGTATCCGTTTACTGTATTTTGTCACCAGAAAAAAACTGACAAGTGCCAAGCCCCCAACGAGCGGCATTTCCTTAATGGCTGGAACAAGCTTAACCACATAACCGGTAACCAACCCCGCCAGCATCGAAGCAATAACCTCTTTAGGCACCCATTTAATGATTTTAGTAAATACTCCAGTCAAACCGACCAGCAATATAAAAATACCCGAAATTACATACCCGCCAATTAGCTGGGAGTATGTAAACTGGGAAGTCATGGTTGCCAAAAAGGCTACCCCCGAAATGGAATGACCGCCTGTAATCGGTATCCGAAACCAGAGCGGCATAAGTATCCCGAAAAGACCCCCAAAAAAATACACTGCAAACATCCAATTAATCGTTTGTTCTGGAGTAAAGTGACCTGACGCTGCAGCTTCTAAAACGATGAGCGCTGGCCCTGTCATAACAAGGGTACTGGCAATCAGCCCTGAGGAAAAATTTTGTCCTGTTATATCTCTTAATGGATTGCTATTTAACTTCCTTTTAGAAATATTTCCGCCTGGAAGCTCTTCAATTTTATTTGGCATTCCCATTTGAACCATATCTGCCTTCCTCCCTCTTGCAATTAATATAATAATTGGAATAAGAGAGGCCGATTGTCAATAATATTCAGTCAATTCACTGATATTTAATTTTTTATTTCATATCGAAAAACTACCAATCGATGGGGAAGATAATATGGAGTCTCTTTAAAACACAGAGGGAAATGACAAGTAGAGTATTTCATATAATGCTGTGTATAAGGATTCCTGCCCATTGCTGAACAGAAATATAGGGGTTTATGGAGAAAAGCAGAGTTTTATGCTGATGGAGAAAGTATCCTTACATTAGTTCCAAACAATAATATAGACGACTATAGGAGATATCAAAGGAAAGCTATCGAAGAAATATTTTTAAGACTGTTAACAAGCTAAGTTATGTAAATTTCTTTCCAAATTGAGCAACTCATCTAGCTCCTGGCTTAGTTTTATTGTGATAGGTGAAGATAACCCGTATTTTAATCCAGCTTCCATCATTTTTATTCGATGTGATTCAATTAATGTTGCCAGTAATTTGATTGTCATTTGAAAAGCCCCTTTCTATCATTTAAAAGAATAATTTAATATTACAAGGTTGCAATAGGTAAATATATAGAGATTACCAAATATTTGTTACAGAAGTGTTACGTTTTTTGAAAAACTGCCGCTAGTTGTACACCGATTCAGATCGGGACTTTTTACTCAAAATAAAAGCCGGAACACAGATTCCCAGTTTATTGAATCATATCTCCCGAAAGTAAATCAAAATCTATTATTTACGCATATTTTAGTATATATTTTTACATGTTCGGAAGCATTTGTATAGATGCTTCACTAAATTTTTTTGCAGTACTTTAGTCACAATTCCTATTAACAAGTTATATCTTCCAAAACCTTTATTTCCTGCTAGCTGGTTTTAACGGCTTGATTGGAAAATGGGTCTTTTTTCACATTCTCTCTTCTCGGCTTGAGTATGTCGTTATTATTAAAATTGCCTAGTTTTCCTTCGATTTTTCCTTTAAAGCCATTTGCCATATCAGGACGATTTTTGCCGGTATACTTCAACCGGTTTTAAAGGCAACCCCAAGGTAGAGTGGTGTAAAACCATAACCGTTCAAATCTTTTCAAAAAAACAATTTGAAGCATTATATCACTAAACTCGGGTATAACACTTATAAAGCTAGCATTTATCATGTCAGTGTAAAACTTCAGATTTCAGCTAGGAGGAAATATCATGCGATGGAGAGGAAGACGGGCAAGTTCTAATGTGGAAGATAGGAGAGGTATGGGAGGAAAGACGATTGTCGGTGGCGGAATTGGCGGAATAGTCATCCTCCTCATTGTAACATTGCTTGGCGGCGATCCAGGGGCACTGCTGAATAATATGGGAGGTACAGGTTCAGATCCAGCTGCTCCTTATGAAGAAACAGAGCAGGAAAAGGAGCTCTCAGAATTTGTTTCTGTAGTCCTTGCCGATACCGAGGAAGTATGGTCCGATGTCTTCAAGAAGGAAGGCATGGATTATAAAGAACCTACCCTTGTTTTATATACGGGCAGCGTTCAGTCCGCCTGCGGGTCAGCCTCATCATCAGTGGGACCATTTTATTGTCCCGGTGACCAAAAACTTTATATTGACCTAAGCTTCTATGATGAACTCCAGCGTGAGTTTAAGGCTCCCGGCGACTTTGCAATGGCCTATGTGATCGCACACGAAGTTGGTCACCATGTTCAGACACTTCTGGGGACGACTGAAAAACTCGCACCTCTCCGCCAAAAATTGAGTGAAGAAGAATACAATAAGTATCAGGTCCGATTTGAATTGCAGGCCGACTATCTGGCCGGGGTTTGGGCACACCATGCTCAGGGGATGGACTTGCTTGAAGAAGGGGACGTTGACGAAGCCCTAACTGCAGCGAGTGCTGTCGGTGATGACACCATTCAAAAAAGAGCCCGAGGATATGTCGTACCCGAAAGCTTCACGCACGGAACCTCAGAGCAGCGAAAACGATGGTTCTATAAAGGGTTACAGTCAGGCACCTTGGACAAGGGAGATACATTTAAAGTTAAGGATTTGTAAAGATAGCTGCTTCTAAGTTTTTTATCAAATTGAAGCCATTTCCTTATGATTATCAGGAACTATCTTTCGGGAAATAGGAGGAATGGTGGCTGCAAAAGGAAAATAAAAGCCATACAATCAACTCTGACGCCGTAAATCACAGCTTTATCAGCTGGAGGATGAAAGTACAAAGAAAATTGTTACTGATGATGGACAAACTCAGTAATCAATAAAATTCAGTCCCACCGGTGAAAATACTGGTGGAGTTCTAGTTTTTATGGGGAGATCCTGGCACTGTTTGAATAAACGGGGAATCCTTCACATTTTATATCATTGTAAAAGGAACGCATTCGTAAATTGAATGCGTTCCTTTATCTTTTTTATTATCCAATTTTTTTCGCTTTATTTGGCAGATAATTTTATATCATCCAGGTCATGGTGTAATGTTTCAGAAGGAACAGGCGGTTGTGGAACTTGTCCTTTTGCTACCGGTTCTTTTAAATAAACAAAGTCTCCTGATCCATCTGGGGCGCTGCCTGTTGCCCAAAGGCCTTCGGAGGATTCACTGCCCTCCGAAAGGTTCCAAAATTCATAAGCATGCGGCTGGGCTTCCATTTCAGCCTCAGGAGGGAATGAAGCGGGAACTACTACCCCTTTTTTCTCTTCCAGCTCTGCAATGGCAGCCATCCATTGATACTGGTGATAACGGTCACGGGCAATCATTTTGCGGAATGTAGCCCGTACTCCTTCATCTTTTGTCATATGATATAAGCGGGCAACTTGAAGTCGGCCCTGCGTTTCTGCATGAAGGTTTGAACGCATATCAGCCAGTAAGTTTCCGCTTGCTACAATAAAAGCACCATTCCAAGGTACCCCATTGGAGTTAGTCGGCATGGCTCCAAGGCCGCTGACAATCAAATGCTGGGGATTGATTCCTCCCATAATTGCAGCAGTAGCAGGATCTTTTGCAGCTTCTGCCTGGTCCTCCGGTGACGCGCCATCCAGCAATTGGCTGATAAGAGAACAAAGCATTTCCACATGGCCAATTTCCTCTGTACCAATATCCATTAGCATGTCTTTATACTTTTCTTCTCCACGACAGTTAAAACCCTGGAAGAGATACTGCATCATAACAGTCATTTCTCCAAATTGTCCACCTAGAACTTCCTGGACTTGACGAGCCAGCATCGGATCAGGCCGGTCAACTTTGACCTCAAACTGCATTTGCTTTTGATGTCGAAACATTACTCTTCCTCCTTTATTTTTCAAAACTCTATACTTTGTTACCCCAGATATTTCTCTATTAACCATCCGTCCCCTAAAAAAGAAAACTTTTGACCATAATCCATGTCCTGCTAAAAACTGGCTCCTCCCCTTTTCCATAGAAAAACCCTGCCCAAAAACCAGGCAGGATCTTCTAAAGACTTCTAATTATGCTCTATCATGATGGTGACGGTCTAGCATATCATCTCTTTTAAGCAGCCATTTATGGTAGAAATATTCCCCTGCAGCCACTGCAATTCAAAGGTAAGAACTTTGGATGATAGTCCCATTACACTTGCCCATATAAAAAAACAGAGAGAAGCAAGCTGCCTCTCTCTGTCCTTCTCAATAGTAACTATAAATTAATACTAACTAAATAGTTTTAATTGAAAACTGCAACTACCCTGCTTCAACGTCCCATCTTCTCGGATCCTGAACAAATAATATTCCAAGTTCATGGTGTTCGCCTTCGAACAGCGCCCGCTGGACAAACCTGATTTGGCCATTCGTATCCAGCACCTCCAGCTTGCAGTGTGCAGCATTTTTTTGAAGTGCCTCGTAAAATTCCTTTTCATCTCGGATATAGATTCCGTTGACTTTTGTGACGATTTCACCGACCTGGAGTGCCATTTTAAACGCTGGGGATTTAGGGATAATTCCCAAAACCATGACTCCGTGCTGGCGGCGGGAAAAATAGAATGGCAGCCTTTCCTCTGAGTGCTTTTGATAATAGTGCAGACCTTCACGGCCAATTAGTGCAAGTGAAACAGCTGCAATCCCCGCCAGTGGATACCAATTTCCAGCAATTGCAATCGCTGTTATAAGAACGCCCAGCATTAATACCCTGCGTCCATTCAGTTGAATCGATTCTCTAGGGAGCAGTCCATGGACTCGCTGTGAAAAGCCGATTAAAAAGGGTACCATAAGGGGGGTTACATGTACTTCTCCAAATGTAAACACCGGCCACCACTCAGCCAGTGCAGGCAAATTTCCGCCTGGCACCAAAATGAAAAGCGGAACGAGCCAAAGCCTTCTTGAAATATGCGAACCTACAGTAAGTCCCCGCTTGGATCTCATTAATGCAGGTGAAGTCCTGACATATCCGTTCCGGCTGATTAACAGCCCTTCAACAATTAAGAGAAGGCCCAGCAAAATGGCGACAGATGGATAAATCGGCTGGTCAAGCTCGTCCAGTGCCCGCTGAAAAAAAGGGATGCTTATATCCCTTCCTGTCAGAAATGTCAGCAGAAAAAAGGTAGCTCCCATAATATAAGCCGGCGATAAAAGGCGAACTTTAAGGGTCAATGATAATAAAAAAGTAATCGCTGCGGCCGCCAGCAATGCAGCAGAAGGAATAACAAGTCCTGCTCCAAGAATAAGAAGGGACAAAACCAGTCCGAAAAACAATCCGCCGGGCAGCAAAAACCTTAATTCCTGATATCCGTCATAGGTACGAATATGAAAATCTCGTCTTTCCCGTTTTACTCTGAGATACCCCATAACCAAACAAAGAAAAAAAGAATAATAAAATAACGGATGCAAAAGGAACTTTCCCAATCCCAGTAAACCATTAAACAGCCATTGTTGTGCCACACTTCCACCAGCCTTTCCTAACCGGGCTATCTACTATTCTATGTATACCAGCTTCTATTGTAACAAAACTATACTTTTCTGCCTATCACCGTACACCGTTTGCCAACAATAAACCTTCATGAGTTGTAACTCAGTACCCATTTGGATACAGGAATAAAAAGTTAGCATACGTTTACACAATAAAGTGAGAGCGAAGTTAAACCATACATCTTCCGCCAAACAATTGGAGCAGCTCCACCCCTTTTCCGCAAAAAAGTATGCGCAGTTAATACGCATACTCTTGAACGGTATTATTTTGCTAAGTATTTTAATGCTGTTTTTAGCTGAATATCATTCTGTTCATCTTTAATTTGTTCAGCAAGCGCTTTTTCAATTGCCTCGGCCGTTTTTCGATCTAGCTTTCCAGTTGCCTCGATATCATTTTGCTGCTGGAATGCTTTAACGGCGATTTCCGTTCTCAAATCAAAGTAGCCATCGTCCCGGCTGCTTTCAAACCCAAGGCCGCTTAGCATTTGCTGGGCGTGCTTGATTTGTTCGCTGTTGTCATCTCGTTTTAATGTATTTTCGATTGCTAATGGCTGAAGATTGAAATACTCAGGCTGATGGACCTCCACAGTCGGCTCTATCCCTTTTTTATGAATCCAGTTCCCGTCAGGCGTCAGCCATTTAAAAAGAGTCAGCTTAATATTGCTTCCGTCGCCCATTGGCACAGGCTGCTGAACGGTGCCTTTTCCAAATGACCTGTCGCCGATTAATGCATATCCTCCTGCCTCCTGAAGGGCGCTAGCCAGGATTTCCGAGGCGGATGCGCTGCCCTTGTCCATCAGCACCGCAATCGGATATTCCTTCTTCTCTTTTAGATTCGTAAAATAGGATCGGGTATCCCCATTTCTTTCTTCAATTTGCAGGTAAGGCTTGTCATTCGGAATCAGATTGCCAACAATCTCTTCCACACTTGATAATAGCCCCCCCGGATTTCCCCGCACATCAATGACCAGCCCTTTAATATGCCGCTCCTCCAGCTTCTGCAAATGGGTTTTGAAGTCTGCTGCTGTATTGTTAGAGAATGAAGAAAGTTCAATGTAGCCCATCTTTCTCCCTTTTTCTTCCTTCACCTCAGAAAACACGGTTTCTAACGGAATTTCTGCTCGCACCATTTTAATTGTAATGGGATTAGCGACACCATCTCGCTTAATTTCCAGAGTTACCGGTGTTCCTTTTTTGCCGCGGATTTTCAAACGAGTTTCGTAAAGGTCTTGTCCTTCGACACTTTCACCATTCACCTTAAGGATTTGATCCTTTGGTTTAAGACCAGCTTTCTCAGCGGGGGAGTTTTTATAAGGAGAAATGATGATGATCTTGCCCTCTTCTATTCCAATTTCTGTACCAATCCCCTCAAAAGAAGAATCCAGAGTTTCCTCGAACTGTTTGGCAGTTTCCTTATTCATATATACGGAATAAGGATCATCCAGGGTGGTAAGCATACCTTGGATAGCTCCCTCCACCAGCTGTTCACTTTCCACTTCTTCTACATAGCTGTTTAAGATAAGATCATACGCCTGCTCAACCTTCCCTAGCTCTTTATGGCCAGCCTCATTTCCCTGCTTGTCCGTTTCAGCATTCATTTCCATTTTTGCTGTCCATTTCTTAAATGGTCCATTCTCACTGCCGCCAAGATATATACCGCCTGTTACACCGGCTGTCAGTGTTACGGCAGCCACTGCTGGAAGCACCCATTTCCTTCTCATTTGAATCCCCTCTCATATTAGAAATGCGAAAGCGCCCTGGTAAGCCCGACTAGGATTGCCTCATTGCTTAGCGGCAACAAATTGATCACAACACTAGAGGCCGGCTTTGAATGCCATGTCCTGTTGTGCGTCCGGCTTTTACCTGGTGAAAACAGGCGCTCGAGCCAGACATCTGTACTTCTTCAGAACTTCTAAAAAAGACACCACACAATCTGTGCGATGTCTTTTGTCTACTTTCACTATATGAATGGCTTGTACAGAATATGACTGCCGCATTTTTACAGGTTTCAAAGAGAGAAGAAAAGGTTATAAGAATAGTAAATTTATAACTAGAAATTGATATAGCTTAATGGGTTAACTGCATTGGATTTAGATACGTTCCAAGGTCCTTTGTGCAATTCAAAATGCAAGTGCTGGCCAAATGAACGGCCTGTATTGCCCATGTATCCGATTTGCTGGCCTTTTGCAACTACCTGGCCTGTAGCGGCACTCTTGGATTCCATGTGTGCATACACGGTTGTATAAAGCTGGCCGCCAATGGAATGGGATATCATTACACAGTTTCCATATGTTGAAGAATAGTATGAACGCATAACTACTCCATCTGCCGCAGCTACGATTGGTACAGACCCGGACTGTGCGATATCAATCCCAGCGTGGAATTTATTCCAGCGCGATCCCATGCGGGAAGTGATTGCACCAGCTGACGGTCTGGTGAAATTGCCGGAAGAAACTGCTGGTGCTGGGCTGTTATCTTCTGAAGACGAAGTTCCTCCTCCAGTGGATGAACCCCCAGCATTGCTTTTGCGGGAGGCAGCTCTTTTTTCCCTGGCAGCTCTATCTTTAGCTTCTTGAGCCGCACGTTCTCTGGCAGCTTCCAATTCTTCCAGACGGTCTTTCTCAAGTTCGATTGCTTTCTGGATTGCTGCCTGCTGGCCAGCAAGAATTTCTTCTTCTTCCTGCAAGCTCATCTTTAAATGTTCTGTTTCTTCTTCCTTCAATTTAAGCTGAGCCATAAGCTTATCCTTTTCGCGCTTCTGGCCAGTCAGCTTAGTTTTCATCTCGGTAAGCTCAGTAAGCATGTTTTCAAGGGACTTAAGCTTTTCTTCAACAGATGCCTGTTTTTCTTCAAGGCTCTTCATATCTGCTTCATGCTGCTCTAATATGTCCTGGTCGGCTTCAACGATAGTTGCCACTGCATTGACCCGGTCGACAAAGTCGCTGAAGCTTGAAGACCCAAGGATTACTTCCAGATAGCTTACATCTCCGCCGCTTTGCTGGAAAGAACGCGCCCGTTCCTTTAACAATTCATTGCGTTTTGCAATCCGTTTTTTTAACACTATTATCTCTTTCTCAAGTGCCTGGATATCATCTTTAGTCTGCTCAATTTGCTCTTCCTTTTCACGAATCTTTTGATTGGTGTCTCCGATAGCCAAATCAAGAGCCTTAACTTGTTCATCCAGTTTTGCCTGCTGCGACTGAAGCTGATCAATTGTCTGATCCGCCTTATTAATGCCGGATTGAACTGTAGAGCGTTTTTCCTCTAAGTTCTGTTTTTTTGTCTCCATATCATGCAGGTTTGTTGCATTTGCTGCAGGAGCAGAGAATAAGCTTCCCACCCCCAGCATTATTGTTGCATTTAAAACTAGTACTTTTCTTTTCAAAATCCTTTTCCCCTTTCTTTCTCTTCCCGTCAGACGAAATAACCGATGGATAGTAATCTATATTTTTCTGCAATCGAAATTAAAAGAATTGGTGCAAAGCACGCTGGCTTTTATATCTTTTATATCTTCAAGAATTTCCTGACAGACATTAGGCTTCCCCAAACGCCAATTAGCGCTCCCAGTAAAAGCATAATGCTTGATATTTGATAGACAAACGGTGTAAACGGCAGCAGCTCAACGAATTTAATATCTATTTTAGGAGCTGCTAATTTATAAAAGTATCGGTAGGATACCCCAATTAAAACGATCGGGATAACAGAACCCAGTACTCCGAGCCAAAGGCCTTCAAGGAAAAACGGCCAGCGGATAAAGGAATTGGTTGCCCCTACCAGCCTCATAATCTCAATTTCATGCCGCCTTGCCATAATAGTTATTTTAATAGTATTGGAAATCAGAAACATAGCTGTAAAAAGTAAGCCAAGAATCAGCACTATTCCGATATTTCTGGATGTTTCAACTATATCAAAAAGCTTTTCTACATATCCCTGGCCATATTTAACTTGCTGAATATAATTGAAAGACTCTATTTTTTTTGCTGTTTTTATGACGTCCTTGGGTGACTTTGTTTTGACGATATAAACATCGTTAAGCGGATTGTCCTGCTCAAATGGCCTGAACGCCTGTCCATCCTCACCAAGGTCTTTTATTAAATTGGTAAGTTCTTTTTCCTTCGGGGAAAAAACAACACTATCTACCCCGGAAATCTGTTTAATTTGAGTTTCTATCAGCTCTTGATCCTGCTGAGTTGCTGCCGGATCAAGATGTGCCCTTATTTCGACATCCTTCTCGATATTGCTGGCAAAGTTGTTTAAGTTCATCATAATAACGAAGAACACTCCGACCAGTAAGAGCGTAACGGTTACCGCACTTATTGATGCAAAAGTCATCCAGCCATTCCGGCTCAGGTTTTTTCCACTTTCGCGAAAATGGCGGCCAATCGTTCTAATATTCATAGCCGTAATCACCCCGCTGCTCATCGCGGACAATTTTCCCATTTTCAATGGCAATTACACGATGCTTTAAATTATTAACAATATCTTTATTATGAGTAGCCATCACAACAGTAGTACCGCGATGATGGATTTCTTCGAAAATATTCATAATCTCCCAGGACGTTTCCGGATCCAGGTTTCCAGTCGGTTCATCTGCAATGACAACCTTGGGAGAATTTACGATTGATCTGGCAATCGAAACCCGCTGCTGTTCTCCTCCCGACAATTCAGTAGGAAGCATCCTTGCTTTATGCTTGAGTCCGACAAGTTCAAGTACTTCCATCACCCTGCGCTTTATTTCCTTAGGATGCGTTTCAATTACTTCCATAGCAAATGCAACATTTTCGAAGACTGTTAAGGTTGGCAGGAGTTTAAAATCCTGAAATACTACGCCTATATTTCTTCGAAAAATCGGCACCTTTGAATTGCGAAGCTTCGGGATGCTGATGCCATTTACAAGGAGATTTCCTTTAGTAGGTTTCTCTTCCCTGTACATCATTTTTATGAAAGTAGATTTCCCTGCACCACTGGGCCCGACTACGTACACAAATTCGCCCTGCTTAATTTGAACGCTTATATTACTAACCGCCACTACCCCATTCGGGTATGTTTTGGACACATCAGACATTTCAATCATATATAACCACCTAAATCAGCATTTTAATAAAGTACATCCTTCTTTTAACCGAGTTAAGAGCTTGTACATAAGCTGTTTTTTGACAAAAAGCGCGAAAAAATAACAGGATAGCCCTGTTTTCATCACAGACCCATTATATCATCAAAATTTGTCAAAAACGGTTAAATAATATTACAGTTTCATTTCATTTACCAAGGAATTTTCTGAACATTCAAGGGACTAAAGTGGGATTTTTTACAATAACTCCAAAAATTTTGAAAGGGGAATGAAGTAATTAACGTGGTTGAATCTATTATATAATAAGTCAAACTAAAAAGAGAGTGATATTTTTACATAAAATAGGACACATTGTCGAACTACTTTCCTATACAAAGGAATTCAGGCGGAATAATTATATTGAAATATTTGGCATTTTCGCTTAGTATATTCTAAATGTTTGGTGAAAGGGTGTCATGGTATGATTCGGAAACTTAGTAAAGAAGACAATGAAATGGTTATGGCTTTTCTTAGCGAGGAACCTTCTATTAATCTTTTTATCATTGGAGATATTGAAGCGTTTGGCTATGAATCCGACTTTCAGGAGCTTTGGGCTCAATTCAGTGAAGAAGATGAGATTACCGCAGTGCTTTTAAAATTCTATAACTCTTTTATTCCGTATGCAAAAGGAGACTTTGATGCAGAAGGCTTCGCTGATATCATCCGCTCATATGGAGACACCGCTGCCTTGTCAGGAAAAAAAGAAATAGTAGAGAGGTTTGAAAAGCTAGAAGGACTAAAACTTGGCAAAAAACAGGTAACGTATTTTGCAGAGTGCCGGACAGCCCAGAATCTAGGGACTGATAAATTAGATGTCAAAAAAGCAGATATTAGTGATATCGACAGAATTGTTGCCATTCGCGAAACAATCGCAGAATTTCCTCCCCGGGCTGATGCCCGTGATATGATCTTAAAAGCAATGGAAACCAACACTGGCAGAAATTATTACATAGAAGAAAACGGCAGAATGATTGCAACCGCTTCAACCACAGCGGAAAATTCCATTTCAGCTATGATTGTTGGTGTATGCTCCCGGGCAGAATACCGAAAAAAGGGGCTGGCGACCGCTGTTACACAAAAACTTGCAAGAGATGTCCTCGCTGAAGGGAAGACACTTTGCCTGTTTTACGACAACCCCGCAGCAGGAAGAATTTATAAGCGGCTGGGCTTTGAGGACATTGGAATGTGGACGATGTACAGATAAGAAAAGCGAAAGCGCGCCCTAAAAAGGAACGTCGACTAATTTCTGGCACGTCCTGTGCCAAACGTCGACCTCAGCAAATCCTCACAAAGCTAACGCTTTGTTTCGTGCGATTTATCGCTGTCGTAGCATTCCTTGTCCTGTAAAAATAACTGGCAGCAAGCTGTTTCCCTCTTGCTGCCAACTGTAATTAAGGTTAACTTTATACAGTTACACTATCAGCCGCTCGTGCAATCGCCCCAATGGCATCTTCAATCTGGGAACGGGTTACATCAAAATGGGTAACAAACCTGACAGAGCTTGGTCCGAAGGTTCCAGACAAAATACCTTCTGCAATCAGGCTGGCCACAAATTGTTCGGAGTTAATATGTAAGCCGGAAACATCCACCACAACGATATTTGTTTCTACTTTGTTTATAACCTTCAAGCCTTTAATTTCATTTATTCCTGCTTCGAGAATTCTCGCATTTTCATGATCTTCCCAAAGTCTGTCTTTCATTTTTGTTAATGCAATAAGACCTGGTGCAGCAATAACTCCCGCCTGCCTCATACCGCCGCCGAGCCTCTTCCGCCATTTTCGGGCCGACTGGATAAATTGCCTGCTTCCAGCCAGCAGTGAACCAATTGGCGCTCCCAGTCCCTTTGATAAACAAATTTGCACAGTATCCGCATATTGAGTAAATTCTGAAACTGGAATATTTAATGCAGCCGCAGAGTTAAAAAGCCTGGCACCGTCAACATGGACCGGAACATTATAGCGATTGGCCACACTATAAATCTCTTTCATATTTGAAACCGGGATTACTGCACCGCCAGCCCGGTTATGGGTATTCTCCAGGCAAATCAAGCCGGTTTCAGGATAGTGCTGGTCTTCAGGGCGAATTGCTGCTTCAACTAAAGCTGGATCCATAGCCCCGCGGTACCCCGCAATGGTTCTTGTCTGCACACCTGCAAAAGCGGATACTGCCCCTGATTCGTAATAAAAAATGTGGGAGTCAGCCTCCAGCAGAATTTCATTGCCCGGACGGCAGTGTGTCAGAACGGCAATTTGATTTCCCTGAGTTCCACTTGTAACAAACAATGCTGCTTCTTTTCCAAGAAGATCAGCAGCCGCTTCCTCGAGCTTTCCAATAGTCGGATCTTCACCATATACATCATCCCCGACCTCAGCTGTGTACATGGCTTTTCGCATTTCTTCCGTCGGCTTTGTTACAGTATCGCTTCTTAAATCAACTATCATAAAACAACCCTCTCATTCTTCGCTGTTTGGCTATTATAGCAGCAGCAAGTAACTAAATGATCATTAACCATGCCTGTTGCCTGCATAAACGCATAACAGATAGTTGAACCAACAAACTTAAAACCGCGTTTTTTCATATCCTTGCTCATCCTGTCACTAATGGGTGTAGTGGCGGGTACTTCGTCCAGCGTTCGAAATTGGTTATTAATTGGTTTGCCATCAACAAATGACCATATATATGTACTAAAACTTCCAAATTCCTCTGCTACTTTGAAATAGGCCTGAGCATTGGAAATAACTGCATTAATCTTAAGCTTATTCCTGACAATTCCTGCATTTTGTATCAATTCATCTATTTTCTTCTGATCATATGACAGTATTTTTTCCGGGTCAAACTGATCAAAAGCTTCTCGGTAATTCTCTCTTTTTTTCAGGATCGTATACCAGCTGAGTCCGGCCTGTGCCCCTTCCAGATTCAAGTATTCGAAGAGCAGCCTGTCCTCATATACCGGCCTTCCCCATTCCTTATCATGATAAGTGATGTATAGCGGATCCTGATTTACCCATCCGCACCGTTCCAGTGGAAGCCCCCCTTTTTTCTCTATTCTTTATCAGACTAGCATAATAGAGTGGTACAAAAAAGACCTTTTCCTTAACGAAATGTATATTCCCTTAAAACCGTTGAATACATGATATTTTCAGTTATATTCGCCGCCGAAAAAGAAAAAAACCTTGTCCATAGACAAGGTTTCCCGTATCATCAATGCTAGCTTTGATGATAATTTATTTCTTTGCAGCCAGCCAAGCAGCTACAGAAGAAGCTTCTTCGCCTTCAAGCAAACCAGGAGGCATTGCTCCTTTACCTTCAGCAATGATTTTCTCGATGTCTTCCTTAGAAAGACGGCTTCCGGCATCTGCTAACTTCGGCCCCACTCCGCCTTCCAGGTTCATACCGTGGCAGCTGGCACATTTGTTTTCAAAGATTTTCGCTTCATTGCCATCCCCAGCATCTGAAGTTTCAGTTGTAGTTTCAGATCCCTTGTCTTCTGCAGGCTCTTTATCTGCGCTGTCATCGCCGCCGCAAGCTGCAAGTACAAGTGAAGTTCCCATTAATAAAGCTAGTAGCTTCTTTTTCACTTTGATTTCCCCCTACACAAAATTTACATACACATCTACATTATACCATTGTTAAGCCCGTTTAAAACCCTCACCAAGAACCTCCGAGGCATCCATAACGACAACAAATGCTTTTGGATCAATACTTTTGACTACTTGTTTCAACTTTGTGAATTCGGTTTGATCCACAACACACATTAAAATAGGTCTTTCGTCATCGGTATAGCCCCCATGACCGGATAGTCTTGTTACTCCACGATCAATTTCAGTTAAAATAGCCTGTTTTACTTCCAGCACATCATTCGTGATAATCATCGCCATTTTCGAGCGCCCAAAACCGACCTGCACCAGATCAATAGTTTTGCTTGTTACATAAAGACCAATTAAAGCATACAGTCCGCGTTCTATATCAAAGACGACGGCCGCACTTAAGACGATTAGTCCGTCAATTAGCATAACACACGTTCCGAGCGGCAGGTTTGTATACTTGTGGATTACCTGAGCGGCCAGGTCTGTTCCTCCTGTCGAAGCCTTTCCTCTAAACACGATGCCCAGTCCAAGCCCTACACCGAGACCGCCGCAAATCGCCCCCAGCAGAGGGTCTAGTGTCCAGGCGTCCCACTCATTTGTTAAAAATACTACAAACGGAAGAAATACTGTTCCCGCAAGCGTCTTGGCCCCAAACTGCATTCCCAGTAATATTAAACCCATAATAAACAACGGGATGTTAAAAGCCCATTGAACATATGCTGGCTCGAGGTTAAATAACGCATCCAAAATCGTACTGATTCCGCTTACCCCGCCGGAAGCAATCCGGTTCGGAAGCAGGAACACGTTAAACGCTATAGCCACAATAGCCGATCCAATCAGCACAGCCCCATATTCCGTTACCTTTTCCAAAAATGGATGCTTAGGCTGCCGGTACCTCTTTTTCATCTCTTAACCTCCATTAATTCTTACTATCTATCATCTTATTCATAGCATAATTTTTTATCCAGATTTGCCGAAAGTAGTATAGCATCAGGGGGCCATGCTGTAAACGCCATCAAGATAAAGCAGTAAAGCGTTATTACACACACTTTCCTGCCGAATACATTCAATCCTGGGAGCTGCGTACCTGCGATTATTTGTTTTTGTTTTTGATGAAATAACTAAAAAGATTGGGCTCTATTAAATAACCACCCGCGTTCAGCAGGGCTATTAGCGCATACCTAAGTAATTTTCAAAATAAAAAAACGCAAGGCAAATTTCTTTGTGAAATGCCTTGCGTTTTACTATTATGTTTGGATATTTAAGCATTTTTTTCGTGTTAGCCTACCCTTTTTGATAATACTCTTCCATTATATCCTTAGGAACCATACTGCCGCCTGTTGCCCAAATGATATGAGTGCCATTTTTCACACTCTGCTGCAGATTTTGTTTTTGCAGGTACTCTTGTCCTGCAGGCTGGCCACATAATTGGACCGGACCATAGAACCCGGCAACAGCTGAAGGTTCAAGAAAAATATTTTCTGTATCCGCCGCCTCCCGCAATAGTGAATAAAGCCGCCCGTCTTCTACTGTATAACACCCACTGAGCATATGCCCTATCGTTTTACCGACGAAACCTGAAGCCCGCCCGACTGCAAGTCCATCAGCATCTGTGCGGTTATCCAGCCCAAAATCCTGGACCGAAATCTGATCGTGCAAGCCCGTTGCCTGCCCAATCAAAAAGCATGGTGAATGGGTCGGTTCAGCAAAAAAACAATGAACATACTCCCCAAATTCCTCTTTAAGTCCAAAAGTTATCCCCCCTGGCCCGCCGCCAACGCCGCATGGAAGATAGACAAACAACGGATGGTCCTTATCAACGGCAATGCCCTGTTTATCCAGCTGCTTTTTCAATCGTGATGCTGCCACCGCGTAGCCTAAAAAAAGATCACAGCTTTTTTCGTCATCAATAAAATGGCAATTAGGATCTTCTCCTGCCTGACGCCGGCCCTCTTCAACTGCCTTACTGTAATCAGACTGATACTCAATCACCATGACCCCTTTTTCACAGAGCAAATCCTTTTTCCACTTCTTTGCATCAGCAGACATATGGACCGAAACTTTGAATCCAAGCTGGGCACTCATGATGCCAATACTCAAGCCTAAATTCCCAGTCGAGCCAACGGCAATGGAATATTCCGAGAAAAACGATTTAAACTTTTCACTATCAAGAATGGTATAGTCATCGCTATAAGATAACATTCCAGCCTGAACAGCCAGTCCCTCTGCATGCTTCAGCACCTCGTATATTCCTCCTCTTGCCTTTATCGAGCCGGAAATCGGAAGGTGACTGTCACATTTCAGCAGCATGCTGCCCTCTATTTTCACTTCATATTTATTCTCTAAATGGTTCTGCATGTTTGGTATTGAAATCAGGGGCGATTCAATGATTCCGTTTGTTTCAGCTGTTTCGGGAAAAACCTTTGCAATATACGGTGCAAAACGCTGAAGCCGTTCAGCCGCATCAGCAATATTTTCGGCCTTCAATGGGCTTGCTCCCACATTTTCCCCGTAATCAGGATTTGCCCAAAACACTTCATTTGCATCAGCCACTGCTTTTAATACAGGATACTCCTTCTTCCATTGTTCTATTGTTTTTTCCTGAAAACTCTTTATTGTCATCCCTGCACCTCTTTCCCAAATACATAAAGAAAGAGGCTGCCCTGACGGATAGTTTCCGCACAGAGCATTCCTCTCTCTTTTTCAAATGTATTCTTGATATATCCCGC
Organism: Bacillus sp. M6-12; assembly: GCF_002860285.1. Classification (GTDB taxonomy): domain Bacteria; phylum Bacillota; class Bacilli; order Bacillales; family DSM-1321; genus Peribacillus. The sequence goes on along the minus strand of NZ_PGVF01000006.1, from coordinate 249,555 downwards.
AAACTCCTTTATTAGGCAATGATTTCAATCTTTTTCGCCTGAACGGTGTTGTCCCGTTTTTTAATAGAAAGAGCGGCAATGATGGACACCACGGTACATGCGATCAGGAAATAAAATGCAGCGTTGTAAGACCCTGTGAAAGAGATCATGAAGCCCATTACTAAAGGAGCAAGGAATCCTGCACCCTGCGCCCCCATATTAATGATACCCATAGCCGAGCCAATGATTTTCTTGGACATCATCTTATGCGGCAGCGAGAAAGCTACAGTAAAAGCAAAGCTCTTAAAGACCATGCAAATATTTAGATACAGCATCGCTAAAGGAACGGAGCTTGTTGTGAACATAAGATAAAGGAAAATCCCCGAGATCAGCATCCCAAATGCAGCATAGTATTTTTCACGATTTACAAAGAACTTGTCTAATAGCCAGCCGCTAAACAGCATAGCGATACCCGTAGAGATACCTGGCAGGGCAGCATAGAAGCCCATTGCCATAATATCCATTCCCCTTGCTTCCATTAAATAGGAAGGAATCCACGAAGCCAATCCCCAGTTTACGATACCCGCGGCGAACCACATAACAGTTATTTTCCAAAGTTCAGCGTTCGCCAAAAGCTCTTTTACCGGCACTTTATTCTTTGCCTCTGCATTTGGTGACATTTCACTTTTCGGCTTAAAATAAACCCAGAAGGCTACAGTCAGGATAACCCCAAGCATACCGATAACGACAAACATATTTCTCCAGCCCATCCATAAAATCATCGGAGCCGCTGCCAGCGGGGCAAGCGCCATTCCAAAATAGTTGGAGGACATCAGAAAAGCCGAAGCCTTTGGCCTTTCATCACGAGGGTAGTAGTCTGCAATCCCCTTTTGAGATGCTGAAGGATACCCCCCCTGGCCAACTCCAAACAGGAAGCGGATAACCAATAAGGAAACGAGTGACCAGGCGAATCCCGTCAATACCGTAAACACGGACCAAATGATAATCGACCATATCAAAACCTTTCTTGAGCCAAACTTATCTGTCATCCAGCCCCCGGGAATTTGCATAACCGCATATGAGATAAAGAAGGCGCTAAGAATTGCTCCGACCGCTGCAGGGTCTAGACTGAATTCATCTTTGATATACACAACAGCAACACTCATTACCATCCGGTCAAGATAATCAACCAGATACCCTACGAATAATAGACCCAGAATAAAATGCTTGTTTTGAGACCCAGCGAAAGTTCCCATCATACTCCTCCTCTATATCTTCTTTTTTCGAAACCGTCATAACACCTGCGATCAATTGAGTTAGAGATTGGCAACGCTTATTTGAGATTGTCGGCTTGCTCTTAATACCTGGCCCGCTCTTTCTCCTGTGTACTCTCCTTTATGGACAGCTAGTTTGCCATTTACGAGAACCTCCAAAATACCGTCCGGCTTTACCATTGGATTTTCAAATGATCCCCGTTCCGCAACAGTCTCCGGATCGAATACGACAATATCCGCCTGGTAGCCTTCTTTTATTAGGCCACGGTTTGCTAGTCTCATAAACTGTGCCGGTGCACCGGTCATTTGCCGGATCGCCTGTTCAAGTGTCAGTGCGCCCTCCTCCCTGACATATTTACCTAGCACTCTCGGAAAAGTTCCGGTAAGGCGCGGATGAGGTTTCCCCCCAAAAATGCCATCGGAGCCAACCATTTGCAGCGGGTGGCGCATGCCTAGCAGCACATCTTCATCCAGCCCCCAATGGATAGCCATCGTAACACTTCCGCCTTCTTCGATCAGTAAATCAAAGGCGGCATCCTCGGGTGTTTGCTTTCTTATTTCCGCAATTTCTATGACACTCTTTCCCTCAAGAGCTTTATTTGCCTGTGTCTGGACGGAGGTGACTACGATATTTTCCCAGCCGCAATTCAGCACCCAATTCTCATATTCAGTATTATTTTTAAAATCACTGCAGATCCTGCTTCTATCCTCAGGATTTTTCAGTCTCGCAAGCAATTCTTCTGTGCCGCCGGAATGCATCCAAGGTGGCAGGATTGCATGAAAGACAGTTGACGCTGCGGAATACGGATATTGGTCAAATGTAACTTCAATTCCTTCCTGTCTCGCAGCTTCCATTCTTTCAAGTGCGGTCTTAAACTTATCTCGATTGCTTATGCCAATCACTTTAAAATGGGAGATATGCAGCCTCACACCTGATTGCCTCGCCACATCAATTACTTCATCAAGGGCTGCGATTGAATGGATGCTTTCATTGCGGATATGGACAACGAAGCTTCCGCCATACTTTGCGGCTCCTTTGCAAATTTCAATTAACTCCTGTTTATCGGAGAAAACGTTTGGAGGATAAACCAGGCCTGAAGATACTCCAATTGCTCCCTGGCGCATGCCTTCTTCCACCAGCTCCCTCATTTCATCCATTTCAGCTGGGGTTGCCTGCCTGCCGTCAAAACCCATAACAAGAGTTCTAACAGCTCCATGCGGCACTAGATAGGCAGCATTGCCAATCATCCTTGATTCTTCGAGAAAGGCCAGATATTCCTCAACGCTGTTCCATGGCCATTCATCAATACCGCCATTAAGACCGCTTAACTGTTTTTTCCATAAGGGTTTCGTTTCTTCTGAAACTGGTGCAACAGATATGCCATCCTGTCCGAATAATTCGGTGGTCACTCCTTGGAGCACCTTAATTTTATGGAGGTCAGGAATCGTACAGATTAAATCTGAGTGAACATGTGTATCAATAAATCCCGGTGATACTGCCATTCCTGACGCATCGATAATTTGGTCTGCCTGTTCCTGGCTCAAGTCTCCAAGACTAGCGATTTTTTCATCCTTAATCCCAATATCCAGCTTTGTCCACGGATTGCCGCTGCCGTCAAAAACCTGTCCATTTTTAATGATTACATCAAACATATAAACCACTCCCTCTATTAAGCTTGCGGAACCAATGGCTGCAATGAAACTGAGTCAAACGGATAAATAGGCCGTGCTACTTTTTTATGCTGGAATAATGATAGATTCGCTGACCCTAACCCGGGCGAATCAACCGTAATAATTTCTTTAGCAATCGGCGTGAACGCTGCGCGGAAATGATGTGATGACTTTAAAGCAACAATTCTGCTTTTATGAACATCAATCCCGTGGAGAAGAAAGACCTGCTCATCGAATGTTTGAGATACTACAGAGCAAACGATGATATCTACATTCCCAGCCTGAATCCTTGTGCTTTTCCCCAGATTCACCTTACTTCCTTGCCACATAGGCGATGACTGGATAAACTGCCCATCTGTCAAACACTTAACATAAGCGGAAATCTTAATCGGTTCACCGTGGAGGCTATCGGTTTTACCTCCCAGCTCTATATCAATTTGAGCCCCGACACCAGCTTTATGGGCGATTTCCACTACTTCAGGATCATAAATAAAACCAAAGCAGCTATTTTCTATATTGGCCTTAATCATTTCCCGAAGCAGATATGTACCATCCCCCGGCGTTCCTGCTCCAGGGTTATCCGAGGCCTCATTTATCACAATAGGAAATTCCTGTCTTGCTGAAGCAAGGGCAATGCCTTCACTAGCTGACGGCAATGGCGGAAAGAACTTCTCTCTTTCTTCCCAAACTTTCTGGGCGACTTCCTGAGAAACTTTGCGGGCTAAATCTTTGTTGTTATTGGTTGTGGTTATAATCGATACACCGGCATCGGGTATATCAGCATAAGGAAATCCATGGAAAAGCGTACAATCAATTACATCAGGATGCTGCTCCCATTCCTGGCACAATGCATTAAGCTCTTTTACTGGAGAATGATAAGAAGTAGTTGTAGGAATAAGTAAAGGCAGTTTTGTGATAGTCATCTCAGGCTGGAGTGTGCCTTTAGCGATGTCTGCAGCCAAAGTGATGGCTTCCATTCCTCTATCGTATGAATCGGTGTGCGGGTACTCGATATTGCCTAGAAGCACATCTGCCTCCCTGACCATTGTTTCTGTAATGTTGCCATGTAAATCCAGAACTACTACTACCGGGATTTCATAACCAACCTGCTTCCTTAAACCGGTCAGGAGGTCTCCCTCAAGATCATCCACACCTTCAGCAACACCTGCCCCATGGAGGAATAGACAAATAGCATCAACCGGTCCCGCTTCCGTAATGGCTGAAAGCAGTTCCTGTTTTCCAGCCTCATACGTTTCACTTGTAATAAGGCCAGATGGGTTTGCCCAGGCAGAAAAGGTTGGCGCAATTTCAATTTCAAGCTCTCTCCCCCGGTCAATCATGCCCCCTAAAAAGTCCTTCACACCTTCATGCTTCTTAAGAACATCAGCACCGCGCTCCCATTCCCACAGCCTGAAGGAATCAACCGTTGTTTTTACAATAGAAAAAGTATTCGTTTCGTGGCCTAACTGCCCAATTGCAATTCTCATCTTCCCACTCCTTTATAAAATTTTCACATTGCTGTTTTATGCAAGCTGTATTTCATACAGCTGCCTCGGCCTGCCCCTGTGGATCGGCTGCTCTTCTCCCACGATCACTGCCAAATTACTTCGTTCGAGTATGGCCAATATCCGCCTGGCGCTTCTGATCGTCACGCCAAGCCCATTAGCAAGATCAAGAGCCGTAATACTTTTCGTCCCGAAGCTCTCACAAAAGGACAGCAGCTTATTAATGGTCGCCACACTAAGCCCGGAGGTTTTTACAAGCTGCATCCGGATTGGGTCGTCGCTGCGCAATGAATACTGCAGCTGCTGATTCTGACCGACAGGACCGACAACAGTTCCATCCAGATCAACGATGAAGCAGCTCGGTTTATTGGATTGCGCTTTTATTAAAGCGGTATGCGCATTGTGTTCAGCTTCATTAGCGGTCTGCCCAAAACCAATTCCAAGCGATGTCTCAATTTCTACTTTCATTGTAATTTCATTAATGAGCGGTACTTTCTTGTAGTTCTGAGTCATCCTTTCCATAGTTCCGCGAGTCGTAATAAATCTCACCTCATCACGCTCTGACCAGTCAAAAATCGCCTGAGCTTCCTCACTGAAATCAATCAGCAGATTTTGCAGTGCCGCCTTTCTCCGCTGAATGCCATATTCCGAAAGCTGGCCAGCTGCAAATAAATTGTGGAAATGAAGGATCCCAATCGCAATCTGGGTGTTTCTTTGAAGCAAGGCCTTACCTTCCAGCAGCACATTTTGCAGACAAATCCGGATGGCTGATTTGGTTGGTATGACACGATACACCAGTATTCCAAGGTCCTTTAGCCTTTCATAGACTGATTTTACACAAGTAATCGCTACATGCGTGGAGTTTTCCTCCCACATTTTCAGGTGGAAATTCACCAATGCATCGGCCTGCTGGTCAACATTGAGAAATACCTTTTCCGGAATAATTTCAAGTTCCTCAAGGCATTCCTCCACTTCAGCCTTATCAATCGTATCGACACTCATCTTTAATGGTGCATGAAGAGGGTTGTAAGTGGTTTCTGTAATAATTTTAAAAAGCGTCCTATATAAACCGGTTCCTGTAGGCGGAATAAAAACCATTGGCTTGTCCGTCATTAGGCTGGTTTTTGTAATTTGGTAGGGAATAATTCCGGTAAAAAACAAAACATCAACAGCATCAAGAATCGGCTGAACTACTTCCAATGTTTCCTGTTCATGACTGTAAGAAACAGGTATCATAACAATTTCAGGATAGGATTTTCCGAGCGAGAAGACTTGGTTGATCAAATCCTCCGGGCCGATCACAGCCACCCTTATCTCCATTTATACCACCACCTTATTTTGAATTATTTTTATAAACTGAATTCTCTGTTAAGTTAAACACTATATTAACTTTAGATGCATTAAAAGTAAATGTCTGTAAATGGACCTTAAATAAGCTGTTATGAATCTGCAACAAAAAAAAGCGGAAGTGCCCGGGTAGCCCCGACAAGCATAAGACAAGCGCTGACAGAAGGCGCTTTTTGCCTTCCGAAGCGATTGGCTTATGACCTCGAGGGGCTGGGCGCTGGAGCTAGAAATAGCCCCTCTACGTCAGTGATCAACAACACTTACCTTTTATTATTTTCTTTAGAACAAAAAAAAGACGACAGGATAATCCCGTCGTCTGTTTAACATTGTTATAGAATTACTGCAGCCTTGACCGCAAATACGCATCAATAAACTGATCGATTTCCCCGTCCATCACGGCCTGCACATTTCCCGATTCTGTTCCGGTCCTGTGATCTTTGACCATGGAGTATGGATGGAAAACATAAGAACGGATCTGGCTTCCCCATCCGATCTCCTTCTGCTCCCCGCGGATTTCATCAAGCTGGGCCTGCTGCTCGTCAATTTCACGCTGATAAAGCTTCGCCTTCAGCATTGTCATCGCCTGGGCGCGGTTCTTAATTTGCGAACGTTCGGATTGGCACGTTACTACAACACCTGTAGGTAAGTGGGTAATCCGAACCGCTGAATCGGTCGTATTGATATGCTGCCCGCCGGCTCCGCTTGCCCGGTACGTATCAATTTTTAAATCCTCAGTCCTGATTTCCACTTCGATATCATCATTAAATTCAGGCATCACTTCACATGACACAAAGGAAGTATGGCGGCGGCCCGAGGAGTCAAACGGCGAAATACGGACAAGCCGGTGTACCCCTTTTTCAGCCTTCAAGTAACCATAAGCATTATGACCCTTAAAAAGCAGGGTTACGCTTTTAATTCCAGCCTCGTCGCCGGGAAGGTAATCAAGCGTTTCGACCTTGAAGCCTTTTTTCTCGCCCCATCTAGTATACATGCGCAGCAGCATCGATCCCCAGTCCTGGGATTCAGTTCCGCCTGCACCTGGATGCAATTCAAGAATCGCATTATTGCTGTCGTATTCACCGCTTAACAGCATTTGAAGCTCAAAATCAGCAAGCTTCTTCGTCAGGCTCGCCAGCTCCTCTTCCAGTTCAGCCTGCAGTTCCGGGTCCGCTTCCTCTTTAACAAGCTCATAGGAAACCTCCAGATCCTCAAAAGAATCATTCATCTCTTTAAACTGGTTCACTTGATCCTTTATTGCATTGGCTTCATTGATAATCGTCTGCGCCTTTTGCTGGTCATTCCAAAAATCAGGCTCTGTCATAATCTCATCAAATTCCGCAATTCGGGCTTCCTTCTCTTCTAAGTCAAAGAGACCCCCTAAAATTCGCTAACGTTTTAGCGGTTTTCTCAAGCTCATTTCTGATTTCTGCTAATTCCATCTATCTTCACCTCATACTTTATTTCACAGCTAAGTCTTGCTAAACAGGAAAAGAGGCGGCACACACAGCCGGACCTCTTTTCCATGATACTCATTCAAAAGTAAAAATTGCCAGCGGAACCTGCCAATTTTTGAATCGGATAAATAAATGGCCGGTTTGGACGAATTAATCAGGAATCCGGATGAATTATCGTAGATTCTGGACGAATTATCATCAATTTTGGTCGAATAAATCCGAAACCCGGACAGATGTCTGAATCCGCAGTCCCGAATCTGCTTTCCTCCAATTAACTCACGGAATTATAGCCGTAACAATGCAGGTTTTGCATCAGTATTCAGCATCTCGCCATTTTGGATTTTGCCGGCAAATTACCCTCCCGGCTGACATCGTCCAGCTGCTTTTCTATTCTAATGCACCGTGGCAGTTTTTATATTTCTTGCCGCTTCCGCATGGGCATGGAGCATTTCGCCCGGCTGTTTCTTTTTTGCGGGCAGGCTTTTTCTTCACTGTTTCTCCATCTTCCTTTGGATTAACAGCTTGGCCCTGCGCAACTTCCTGGCGCTCCAGGTTATTGAGGATTTCCGCTTTCATGATATACTTCGCAACTTCTTCTTCAATGCTCAAAATCATATCTTCAAACATTGCAAAGCCTTCCTGCTGATATTCACGAAGCGGATCTATCTGGCCATATGCACGAAGGTGGATACCCTGACGGAGCTGATCCATCGCATCAATATGGTCCATCCACTTGCTGTCAACAGCGCGAAGCACAATTACCTTTTCAAATTCACGCATTTGTTCAGCTGAAAGCTGCTCTTCCTTTTCATCATAGCGAGCCTTCACTTTTGCAAGAATCAGTTCAGACATTTCCTCAGCATCTTTACCGGAAAGGTCTGCTTCGGTAATATCGCCTTCATGAAGCAGATTGCCATTAATGAAATCCACAAGTCCATTAAGGTTCCAACTATCTCTATCCTCATGAGAAGGAGCAAACGCAGCTACATTTCGTTCAATTGTGGAAGCTAACATTCTTTCAACGATGTCACGAAGGTTTTCACTATCCAAAACTTCAAAACGCTGTTTATAAATAATTTCACGCTGCTGGCGCAATACATCATCATATTGAAGCAGCTGTTTACGGGCATCAAAGTTATTGCCTTCAACCCGTTTTTGCGCAGATTCCACAGCTCTTGTAACAATTTTGCTCTGAATCGGCTGGGAATCGTCCATGCCCAGTCGAGTCATCATATTCTTCATATTATCTGAGCCAAAACGGCGCATTAATTCATCTTCCATAGAAAGATAGAACTGGGTTACCCCTGGATCTCCCTGACGTCCGGAACGTCCGCGCAGCTGATTATCAATCCGTCGGCTTTCATGGCGCTCTGTTCCGATAACAGCTAAACCGCCTAGCTCTTTCACGCCTTCTCCAAGCTTAATATCGGTACCACGTCCAGCCATGTTGGTCGCAATCGTTACAGCGCCCTGTTTACCGGCATCAGCGATAATTTCAGCCTCGCTTGCATGCTGCTTTGCATTCAGCACATTGTGGCGGACTCCTTTTTTTGTTAGCAGCTGTGAAATCAATTCAGATGTTTCAATCGCAACAGTACCTACAAGAATAGGCTGTCCTTTTGCATGTCTCTCTGCGATATCTTCTACAACAGCCAGGAATTTCCCATTCATGCTTGCATAGATTAAGTCTGCTCTATCATCACGGGCAATTTCCCGATTGGTTGGAATTGCAATAACGTTCATATTATAAATGTTGCGGAATTCTTCTTCTTCCGTTTTCGCCGTACCGGTCATCCCGGAAAGCTTTTCATACATCCGAAAGTAATTTTGGAACGTAATCGTTGCAAGCGTCATGCTTTCATTCTGAATTTCAACGCCCTCTTTTGCCTCGATCGCCTGGTGAAGGCCATCGCTGTAGCGGCGCCCTTTCATCAAACGGCCGGTAAATTGGTCAACGATTACGATTTCGCCATCCTGGACAACATAATCCACATCAAGATGCATCGTAACATGTGCCTTCAGTGCTTGATTAATATGGTGATTCAATACCACATGAGTAATATCGAACAGGTTATCAATACCAAAAGCCCGCTCTGTTTTATTGATGCCTTCTTCAGTCAGCTGAACACCCTTAGTTTTTTCATCATACGTATAGTCTTCTTCTTTTCTCAGCGTACGGACAAACGCATTTGCCTGGATATAAAGCTGAGTTGATTTTTGGGCGGAACCGGAAATAATCAGCGGTGTACGCGCCTCATCAATCAAAATGGAGTCAACTTCATCAATAACGGCATAATGCAGCGGGCGCTGAACCATTTGTTCCTTATAAAGAACCATATTGTCACGCAAATAATCGAAACCAAATTCATTGTTGGTACCATATGTGATATCCGCATTATAGGCTTCTTGTTTTTCCTCTTTTGTTAAACCATTCAGGTTTAAACCAACAGTCAGGCCAAGAAATTCAAACAGCTTGCCCATTTCTTCTGCGTCACGGCTCGCCAAGTACTCATTGACAGTAATAACATGGACGCCTTTACCAGTAATCGCGTTTAAATAAACCGGCATAGTCGATGTCAGCGTTTTACCTTCCCCGGTTTTCATCTCGGAAATGTTGCCGTCATGAAGGGAAATCCCCCCCATTAGCTGTACATAAAACGGGAACATGCCAAGTGAACGTTTCGCGGCTTCACGTACAACAGCGAACGCTTCAGGCAGCATGCTGTCAAGAGACTCTCCGCCTTGATACCTTTTCTTGAACTCGTCTGTTTTCTCGCGAAGGCCTTCATCTGAAAGCCCCTCCATTTGCGGCGCCAATGCTTCTACCTGGTCAGCAAGCCTCTGCAGTCGCTTAAGCTCACGTTTATTCTGGTCAAACACTTTATTTAAAATATTAAGCATTGCAAACGCTCCTCTTTTTAAAAAGAATCATGTTAAATCTATCTATAATTACTCTCTAAAAAAAGCCATAGAGAGTCATAGTCGTTATAAAATACACAATATTAATTTTACCACTTATATGGTATCGGTACAACTTCGCATAACCATGGGTCTTTAAAAACGAAAACTGTGTTTACAACTCCTTACCGCCGAATAAAATTAACAAAAGGTCATTTATGAGGATGTGTTATTCCATGATTGGCGACCGGATTAAAAAACAAAGGCTGGAAAAGAACATATCCATTAGCCAGCTCGCAAATCAAGCAGGTATTGTCAAATCCTATTTAAGCTCCCTGGAAAGAAACCTCCAGCAGAATCCTTCCATTCAAATCCTTGAAAAAATATCCCATGTCCTCGAAATCCCTGTTGAAATGCTTCTGCAAGATAAAAGAGACAATGAAAGCATGGATGAGGAGTGGCTTAGGCTGATTCATGAAGCTATAGATTCCGGTGTGACAAAAGATCAGTTCCGCGAACTTATTGCCAGTCACAGGAAAGAAAAGATCTAAAAAAAGCCACCGATTTTCTCGGCAGCTTCCCTCTTATCTTTGATTTTTCATAAATTCAAGGACCTCAAGGTCGATATATCCGTCTTTCTGTTCCCGCTCTTCAAAATTTTCAGTATGGATATAGGCAGTCAAAGCCTTGGCCAATCCCCTGTCATCCGCCGCCGAGTCTTCAAGATATTTTAATCGGGTTAATGCCTCAACTACTGTTTCCCGGACATCGCCTTCAATCCTGGCTATGTTCTCTGGCTTTGAAGGCGAGAAATAAAGCTGCTGCAGGTTAAAAATACGCTGGAGCTCCTTAATCGGTTCCGGATGATCCTCTACGCGCAAATCAATATAACGGTCGTTGAACCCGCCATATCCGCCTCTTTCTTTCACGACGGTCAATGCTGCCGATTGCTGGCCCCTGCTGTCACCGCCCGCTGCCTGACCGGCAAGAAGCGCAGCAAGCAATCTTTCGGCAAGCGTTCCTTTTGTCACTAGGAATGTCTCAGCCATCTTCTTGACAGTATTTTCATCAACTAGAATATTCCCCTGTGCGGCAAAATACTCCCCGGCTACCCCGCCAGCCCAAGAGTAACATTCTTTTCCTGTAAATGTTGCAGACTTCCCATTGGCATCAACAAGCCCTACCTGTCTCATTTCCTTATCCGGGTCATCTTTGATGATGATTTCAAGTGCTTCCTGTGCACTTTTGCCCTGCTCCATCAGCTCAAGCGCCTTTGGGCCGTATGCCGTATTTGCATATGACTGTGTGGCCACTGCTCCAGCACCCGCTTTAGCCCACGGAACAACAGCACCTACTCCAAGAAACTTCGACTGAACAGCAATGCCCCATTCTTTTTCAGCTGGATCATATCCTACTATTGAAAATGTCATTTTTCCCGCTCCTCTTTACCCTAAAAATATCCCGCCATACACCAGCGCTCCAGCTATCACATATGCCGGATGCACCTTCACCTTTTCCATTAGAACAAAGCTGATCAACCCAATTACAGACGTTTGAAGCCAGCCGATCCCTTTATATGATGAAAATAAAAAATCATAAGTCATTATTCCAAGCAAAACGGCAATCACCGGTCTAACATATGTTGTCATCCGCTTTACCCGCGGCGACTCCTTATGTTTCATCAGCAGGCTCATCAAAGCAACCATCAGGATTAACGAGGGAGCCACAGTGGCAAAAACTGCGACCAGTGCTCCAAGGATGCCAGCCTGTTCATATCCTATGTATCCAGCCATTTTCGTCGCAATCGGTCCAGGAAGCGCATTCCCAAGCGCCAGCACCTCACTGAACTCATGCACAGTCAGCCAGCCATAACGGTCCACCACTTCATTTTCGATTAACGGAATCGATGATGGGCCGCCGCCATAGCCAAGGATACCCGGCAGAAAGAATGCCCAGAAAATTTTAAAATAGATCATGAGCTGCCCTTCCCCTTCTCATGTAATAAAGAACTTTTTTTCAAAAGAGCGGCCAATAAAAGCGCAAAGATAATAACAGCAGGATGGATATGTATAAATTCCATCAGCAGCAAGCTGGCAGCCACAAACAAAATTGTCCAGCCCCATCCTAGCTGGGAGCCTGTTGATTTTTTAATGAAATCCCAGGTCATAGTAGCAAGCATAACCGCAACAACCGGCACCACGGCTGCAGACATTCCACTTACCCACGCTTGATCCTTATAGGAGTTCAAGAACTTTAATAATAGAATCATCAAAATGATTGTAGGAACCATCGTCGCAATCAGCCCATTAATCATCCCAAGGATTCCGCCAACCTTATACCCGATATAGCCAGCCATTTTCGTTGCAATTGGTCCAGGCAAAGCATTCGCAAGAGCTAAAGTGTCTCCAAACTCATCAGAATCCATCCATTTATACTTTTCCACAGCTTCCTTATGGACAAGCGGAATGGAGGAAGGTCCTCCGCCGTAACCGAGGACCCCTACCCTAAAAAAGGCCATGAAAATATTTGCCTGCTTCATTTTCTCACCTTCGATTTTCATGATTTATCCATTATTCTGCATAAATGAACAGGTTTCCTTCCAGACGTATATAGGCAAAAAAGAGATCTATACGAAAAATATGTTACCCATTTGAATAAGAACGTTCATAGTAATATTTTAAATTAATTTACTATAAATTCAGAGATTAATAAAGAACGAGATAAGGCGATACGTTTTTACGCTTTATGATTTAAAATGACAATATATTTTTACCAGAAAAATTATTGCAAATTATAACATAATTAACATGTTAATGTGACTTTATTACTATAATAATAGTAAATATGTGGTCTAATTTCCTGTATTTTACAAAATTACCCAAACTTTATTAGAGGTGTTTTTTGATGAAGAGAATCCATATATCAGAAGCGGACATCGGGGATACATTAGGCTTGCACATATATGGACCTACAGGAAAAGTATTGCTTGCTAGAGGCACAAGACTGACCGGGCCCTATATTTCCTCCTTACGAAAGAAAGGTGTCGAGTATATCTATATCGAAAGCAGCATCACCCATGGCATCAGACCAAGACCGCTGATTAGCCCAACAGTTCGGCAGCAAGCCGTTCAGAAGGTATATGAAACGATGACATCCCTCCTTGACAAGAAAGCATTGCTTCAAACTTCTTCCTCACAGGATCTCGGGAAATACCAACAGGTTTTTAAAGAAATATTGGACCATTTGCTAGCCAATGATAACATAATGGTTAACCTGTCTGACCTTGTCATTGCACAGGGTTACTTTTTCCATCATTCAGTAAATGTTGCTACTCTGGCCGGAGTCATAGGAATATCCAGAGGATACAATTCTGAACAGCTTCTCGACTTGGGAGTTGGTGCACTGCTATTCGATATTGGAATGACCCAGGTATCGAGCGGGCTATGGGAAAAAAAGGGTTTCATTACCGAAGAAGAACGGAATTTAATGCACAGCCATACTGTATTGGGATTTGAGCTCTTATGGAAGCAGCGGAACATCTCATTGCTCTCGGCCCACTGTGCGCTGCAGCATCACGAACGATATGATGGCAGCGGCTATCCAAGACAGCTTAAAGGCGGAAACATTCATGAATATGCACGGATTGTTGCCATTGCAGATGTTTACGATGCTCTGACGTCCTCAAGGAATTACCGTAAACGTCATTCAGCACAGGAAGCCGCTGAATTTCTTTCTGCTGCAGGTAATATATTATTTGATTACTCCATTATTAAGGACTTTTTAGCATATATTGCGATTTTTCCAGTTTCCTCAAGAGTTATCTTGAATACAGGATATGAAGCTGGTGTTGCTAAAATTCATTCAGACTTGCCCCTTCGTCCAGTACTAAGGGTCATTAAAGACCCAAACTGGAATTAAGTTCACCTTACGAGCTTGATTTAAGGAAAGAGATTAATATTACAATAGTTAAATCACTATAAATGTAAAAACCCGCTACCTAGGTGGCGGGTTTATTTTGCTGCTAGCCTATTTGTTAAGCTGTTTTACTGAAGAGTGCCGCTCAGTTTGGTTCGATTAAACCGTAACGCCCGTCTTTCCGGCGGTAAACGACATTGGTACTATTGGTATCAGCGTTTGTGTAGACAAAGAAATTATGGCCTAGCATGTTCATTTGCAGGATGGCCTCTTCGCTGTCCATAGGCTTTAAATCAAAGCGCTTATTACGGACAACTTCTAAATCTTCCATTTCATCCTCTTCAACCGGCGGTGCTTCCGGCTCCGCAACAGCTACGAACATATCTGATGTGCTGCCATTTGAGCGGAACTTACGGTTAACCTTTGTCTTATGCTTACGAATTTGACGCTCTAATTTATCAGTAATGGTATCAATCCCTGCATACATATCTTCTTTTCTCTCTTCAGCACGAAGAACCAGATTAGACATCGGGATAGTCACTTCCACCTTGGACGTCTTATCGCTGTACACCTTCAAATTAACATGTACATTTGCATCTGGCGTATTAGCAAAATATCTGTCCAATTTTCCAATCTTCTTCTCCACATATTCACGAAGAGCTGGAGTTACCTCAATATTCTCACCACGAATGTTGTAATTCATAAAATGGGTCCTCCTTTAAATAAGACTATGTTAATAATATTCTATCATTCCCTTTATAATTCCTTCATAAACGTGGGGAAAAATTTGTCGAAATTGTGGAGATTATGCAGGGACTTGATAGATTTGGTTTAACAAACAAGAGTCCAATGGTGAACTAAAACAATTCACTCAAATAAAAAACCTCCAGATTTGGTTGAATACAAATCTGAAGGCAGAAAATTATTGTGTTAGAAGGGGCACCCGGATTTGCCCGACCAATGTTCCTTGGTCATTATAGGCAAGGAATGTTCCTCCCGCTTGTAATGTAAGATTAGATATTTCATAATTACCTTTTTCTATTGCATAAAAGTTTTGTCCCCGAGGGATTAAATCATAATCCACGTCTCCGTCAGGTGCATTAAACCGGACAACGACTCTTGCTATATCGCCACAATTGTCATTAATGAATGTACGCATAAAGAATTCCTCGCTCGTTTTTTCAATTGCAGGTGAAGAAAAAACCAAACTTGATTGTGAACAGCCAGGACTTGGTACACCACAGGCGATTTCATTTAGAATCATTTGATAAACTCCACCGATATCGGTATTCTTTTGGGCATGAAAATATGCACCGCCCGTTTCTGTAGCCATTCTTTGCAATAAAGCTTCATTTAGCTGCTTTTTCTCACCAAGTCCAATCGTAAAGATTCTAATATTTTTATTTTGAGCTTCCCGAATCATATTAACAATCTTACTCTCACTTGATCGGCCATCCGTTATCAAAATTGCAACTTTTGAATTTGAAGTGGATGAAAAGCGGCTAAATGCTTCTTCTAGTCCTTCCCCAATATTCGTTCCGCCCGATTGGAAGACATTATATAATGATGAGCTGACAATTGCTGCGGAACCCGGTCCGCTAAGCCACATTCCATTCCCATTAAAATGTGAGGCAATATTAGTATTTGCGTTTAATTCAGTAATTAACTCCTGAGACTTTGATACCCTTAATCTTTCAGGGTCGTTTCTCCTCATGCTTCCTGAGGAGTCAATGATGAATGCAACTTCAGTGTCCCCGATTGGACACGAAGCATTCAAGCCTGAATCATAGAGTATATCCGTGCTGTGAACTTGAGTCAGGAGCGGGGCCACAATATCGTTATAACGGGGATCAGCTTGAACAAACTCAGCAGAAATTTGGTCCGTTATTGGCTGCGATGACTGGACAGATCTTAAAGTTGTTGTTGCCACTCCATTGTAAAAGCTTGCTTCCAGGTTATAAAAATAAGCTCCATAAGCTGAGTGGAAACGTACCCGTCCATTATAATCGGTGATTGTCTGTCCTCCTGGACGCACGATTGTAGCATATACCTGAGTGGTGGTTACTCCGTCTGCAGAGATTTTTTCACTCGTTTCAATCCTAAGTTCAGCCTTTGGAACATAATTCACCGGAACGGTTACAGGATTTCGGTAACAAGACATGTTAACATTCGCGCTATACGGGTTTACCTGAAACGAAAGCGTATCTTGTTGAACCGTGCTTGATTGTGGAGCGGTTATTTCAACCGTTAATTCCGGCCCATCTGTGTAAGCAGCTGTCGAATAACTGGATGCACGTATCTGCGAACCGATAAAGTCATCTTTATAGTAATCATTTCCCCAGTCTCCTTCTATGACAGCTCCAGCGGTTGAAGACACCTGAAATGAAAGAGATTCGTCATTCGAAATCGGATTTCCATAACAGTCTTTGAGCATCAGTGTAACAAAAGACTTATCCTTTCCGTTCGCAATCAGGGTACCTTTTTCAATATCCAGATCTGCCAGTCGGGAATCTTTAGTTGGCTGTGGCTGCTTTACTACCGGAGGGCTTTGAGGCTCCGGAAAATAAACTGTGCCATCACCCATAAAATTAGGCGGTAATGGAGTGTACAGGCTATTGTCACTTCCATCAGCCGGTCCATTTAGACCACTGAAGCTGCAAGCAACGCGTTTTGACAGCCTGTTTAAAAATACAGCTGCCTCGGCACGTGTTAAATACTTCCCAGCACCATAATCCTTAAAATCCTTCTTGCCTGTCATGCCGCTGGATAAATTTTTGGTATACATGTACTGCACAGCATAAGGCTCAGTTAAATCCTTGCCGTCGAGGGCAGCGACTATCCGCGCTACCTGTCCGCGGGTGATGGCATTATCACGCAGTGTACTATTGGAATAACCTCTTAATGGAATATTTTTCTTTTGAAAATAGCGATAATTGCCGGAAGACCAATGCTCACCAGGCCGTGCCGTTAGGCTCCCCTTGTTCGTACTGCAGTCGTAGCGTATAAGCATCGCAATAAACTCTGCTTCGGTTAAAACCTTCTGGGGCCCGAACGTACCATTTTTATAACCACTAACCAGCCCTTTTTTGGCAGCCCACTCAATGGATGGATAAGCCCAATGGTCAGCCTTGACATCCTTAAATTGGTTTGCGCTGGCATGGCTGGCCAAAGTAGAAAATAGGATTAGCAATACAAGTACACGTACGAGCGCTTTATTTCTGATTACATTCATTTCAATCATCCTTTTTCTAAAAAAACTTAGTCAAAAAGAAAGCCCCGGATAAAGGGGGCCTTCTGTTATTCAAAAAACAACATATCATCGCGGTAATTCTGCTGTAAGTCTTTTTCAAGGAAATTAAGGTAGCGGATAATCAGCAAAGATGCTTCTGCTCTGGTCATCGTCTGGTTAGGATTGAAACGTCCCTTCGTATCTCCGTAAATCAGCCCGATTTCTGTACCTACATAAACGCTGTCCTTTGCCCAATTCGGGATTCTGCTGTTATCAGCATAGCTGGTTTTATAGCCTGGAGTAGGTGCCCGATGTTCCAATCCTAAAGCGCGGATAAGGATCGTAACGGCCTGCGCCCTTGTTAACGAACCTTTTGGCATAAATTTAGTTGCAGTGACACCTTTTGTGATTCCCTTTTGGACCGCACTTTCTATATAGAGATAGTCAGGGTCTTTAACATCCAGATCTGCATAAACCGGTTTTCTCGGCGCACGTGTATTTTTAGGCGGTTCCAGTACCCGTACATCGGCAGCTTTTAAAACGCCGACTGTAAACTTATAGCGGTTCATAGGTGTATTAGGTGAGAAGAAGCTGCTTTTCTCATCAAAAATACCTAAAGAGTATAACTTTTCAATATCTTCCTTTGCCCAATGCTTGGCCAGGTCACGGAATTTCGGCACAATAAGACGCTCAATTTTCGGAACCATTTCCTGACCGACATTTACAGTTCCAGTGCCGGCTGCATAAGGGATGTCATAAGTATACTCACCGATCATGTTACGCTGGCTAATCACAGCATGTCCGCCGGTAAAGCTGGATAATGACGGATCATGAGGTTCATACTTCATCGTTTTTGTCTTGCTGTCCGATACTTTACTTGTGATTAAGGCAGTCCCTTGGCTTGAAACCATCTCATAGTCAATGATTTGGGTTTCCGTAGCCCCCCAAAAGTTTTCATATCCTACATTCCGGCCGCTAAAATGAACTGTAATCGTATCATTATCTGTTTTGTAAATCTTCCTGCCCACCATATTTCCAGAATAATAGTCTGAAGCAGGACGGTTGTCACTTATAACACCATGAGATAATTGATAATCATCTAAAGTAAACGTCTTTTTATCAAATGTGATTTTTTCACTATAGCTTTTTACCGTTGTTTGGGTGGTTGTCTGTCCTTTATCCAGCCGTTCCTTCACATCGGTAACATAGCTTACAGAACGGGTAAGTTTATCCTTTGCCGTTGGACCTGTTAAAGTAAAACGGTATGTTGTTGTTTTTTTGTCTGTTTGTTCACTTTCCGTCTTGGTAACTTTTCCGCTGAACCGTTCTGGCGTACCTCTTAAAAACACATATTCTTCATAGGTATATTCATTATTGACTCCGCCATTCAAGTCGGGTGGAGTCGCCCCTGCTGGTGTGACTTGGCTTAAAAGGGCGATTATGAAAGCAAGAAAAGATAAATAGAGTTTGTTGGGTAAGGATGCAAAAGGTCTAGTCATGTTCGTTCCTTTCATCTTGTGTCTTCCTAAATTCGTTAGGAACCGGTGTTTTAATATATTCAAAAACCAGATCAATTCTGAAATCTAATTAACCAATAGGACACGGCCTTTTACCAATGATTCATGCAGAAGGTAGACCCGTTCGCCTGGATTCAGATCCTCAGGAGTAATAACCTTCCCTTCGCGAATAATTGTAGCCTGCTCAATATTCATGCTTGAGATATACGGAGCTTCAACCCAGGCGCCGTTTTGCCACTGGCTTACATTACGGACTTTTATCATATCAACATTTCCGGCACCCTTAGATACCAAATCAATCCGGCCGACAGATACAAGCTGTGCCCGCGCGCTGCTTGTTCCGATTATATGGGCTCCCACGATTGTGTTATTAAAAACATAGAAATAACCGTAGCTTCCTATTTGATTATCCATTTCATTTTTAGCGACAAGCGATAAAGTGGACGTACTAAAATCCCTGACAGCAATTGTATCATCACTGAATGATAGAGCAGCTGCTGCGCTGTCCTGCCAGAAGTTATTCGTTAATTTTTTTGTATTTTTTAACGTAAGCTGATAGTTATTAGCCTGGCTGATTTGCCCAAAATAAATGGTATGATTAGTTAAGTTCGGACTTTGGAAGCCATCGTTTGTAACATGAATAATATTGGCATACTGGCTTTTCTGGGCTCCGCCTGTTACCACGAATGCAGTACCATAAGCAGCCAGACTATTCGAATCTATTAGTCTGCCGTTTCGGATCAGGATCGTTCCATTATGAAATGGAATAGAACCGCTCTTCCATAACCCCAATGTTCTGTACTTCAAATTAACCGAACGCAAAGGTTCATAATATGTACGCTCAAAATTTGATTTGATTACTATACGCTGTATCGCCTGCTTGCCGTATTGGCTTACAGTTGCAAAATAAACCTCATTGTTAGCGTAGAAGCGGATACGATCCCTGCTAATCTGCTTATTTCCTACATATATAGGTGTTTTAGCTGAATATGTATAAGAACCGGTAACGCTTCTATTTTGCCATCTCCAGTCCCGAAACACCTTCTCATTCTTCACCATAAGCGTATTTCGCACCGGATCAATACGGTAAATCGTTGCCTTATGCAGATTTTCTATCTTAATCCCCTGTGCGATAACTTCTATGGAACTAATAAAGCTCGTATCATATTCTGAAAAAGAGAGCTTAACCCGGTCTCCCTCAAATAATACGCTTAAATCAACCAGAGTCGTCCCTTTAAATACCTCTGTCCCGCCATCGATACTATACGTTTTCGATTTCCCATTATCTAATTTAATAGATAGGAATCTTCCATTTGGGTCAATCTTGGTCACAATGCCGCTTTCAACTTCCTTATCATCAGAAAGCTCCCCGGCATACTCCCCCGACTTTCCACTCAGCGCCTTCACCCTGCGGAGATCTACAACAGCCTCAACTTCCATCCCAGTCTTAAAAGCATCAATCGTCGTAGGAATAGTATCAACAGTAAAGCTAGCATTCAAGTCAATTGGCAGAGTAGTTGTCTTCCCTTGGGAATTCTTAATCGTAATGGACTTTAACCTTTTCTCAGTTACTTCATCGTCTATACGTACATCCTCGTACGTTGCATCCACGAAGGAACCCTTCATCACTGTACTTGCTGCCGCTTTCTCTATATGGAAAAATCCTAACCCTATAAGTAATAGGATAAAAAAAGAAAAGATCCTGTTTTTATTCAGTTTTGACGCCTCCTTTACCACTCACACTTTTAAAATACAATTTCCTAAAAAGTGGTTTATAGGGATAATATCGTCAAATGTTTAAATTTTTTAAGTCTTCTAATTCAGAACATACTTTGTGCTTTTTCGGCACTAACCATTTTTTAAGCAGAAAAACCAGTCATCTCTTTTTAAGATGCTGGTTTATGACAATTGGCAAGCTTTACTTTTTTTTATCTAAAAACATGCCATCAGCTGACAAATTCCCATATGGATTTGAGTATGCGATATTCTTTCTTTTTTGTAGCTGCAATTTTTTTAAATCGTTCTTAATTTTATCAAAATAACCCGATATTAATATCTTAATCCTGGTTTCCTTGTGTAAAATATCCTGTCTCACCTGATTATCTATAAGAGTTGCTAGACTAGGCAGATGATTAATAATATCGTCTCTTTCACCAATTATTTGATTAACCTGACTGATAAATTGCTCCCTATCGGCGAAGGACTTTTCATCTTCAAGCAATAACAACAGTTGTTCCGTTTTCTTAACAAATAGCTCCAATTGTTCCACTATACCAATACGCTTTCTGCAGCCGAAGCTTTTTTGGCGTTTATCATCGCCTGTTTCCATGTGTCCCTGAACTGAGTGACAAAATCCTCAACTTCATCAAGAATCTCAATACTATTTTTCGTGTTTGCTTCAATAAGCCTCCGATAAAGATAATCATATAGCTGGATTAAATTCTTTGATATTTCCACATCCATATTCAATGTAACCATAAGTTCCTGAATAATATTCTGTGCTTTCAACAAATTGAGGTTACGCTGTTCAATATCTTTTTCCTGAATCGCCAATTTGCCTCGTTTAATGAACTTCAGGCAACCATTATATAACATTAATGTAAGTTCTCCAGGCGGTGCTGTGTTAACTGAGTTTTGTTTATATGTTTGAAATGGTTGGTTGATACTCATATTACCATTCACCCTCTATATTAAATTTCATTTATCCTTGACTTCCTGCACCCAACTGAGCCATAAGCTGAGAAGATTGGTTATTCAATTTCTGCATGGCACTTTCCATTGCATTAAATTGATCCCAATACCTTTTTTCTCTCAATCTTAGTCTATCTTCAAAAGTAGTAATATCTTCTTTCATTCTTAATAGGTCTTTACCCATAGAATAATTGTGTTCTGTTTTAAACGTATTGCCTGCCTTAGTTTCAATTTTCCCCATAGTTTCAGCTATAGAGTCACGGAGCTTTCGGGCCAGACCCCTTTCAGCATAAACTGGTTTTCCATCAGGCCCAACAGTCCCGTCAGCCATAAAGAGTTGGTACACTGCCTCTGGGTTATCTTCAATAGCAGCTTTTAACTTATCCTCATCAAGCTCAAGTTTTCCTCGTTCTAAATGATCTTTAGTTGTTTTAATACCAATTTCTGATAACTGATTATATTTCTTATCTGTTAGCGTTACGGCATTAGAAGTAACTTCTGAATACAAATCCATGCGCATCTTAGAAAGACCGCCTGTCAAAAGCATATCACGGCGCAACATACCGCTTTTCGCTTTTTCTTCCCATTGTTCGATTTCTTTTTCTTTCATCCCGGCTTTTTGTTCATCTGACAAAGGTGTAAATGTGGTAAACCGCTCTTCTGTTAATTCACCATTAATCTTGCCGATTAATTCATTGTATTTGTCTACGAAATCCTTAATTGTTTTTACGATGGAGTCTGTGTCGGTTTTGACATTGATAGTTGCTGAATCTGTCGTTGAAGCTTTTTTCAAGGTAAATGTAACATCATTCATAGTAAATGTGTTGGATTTACGTGTTGTTTCCAAACCATTTATAGTAAATTTAGCATCCGAACCTGGTACTTCTACTGTATCGGATAATCCCAAAACACTTGTAAAAAATGTATTGTTACCATTCTCCGTTATGCTTCCATTAGTAGCACGAGTCACATCGACAAAACCCATTTCCTTCCCGCTAACGGCAGTATTAAATTTCCCTGTTTCTGTTCTCATTGCTACTACCTTATCTGAACTAGTATCGTAGAAAAGATTAACACCTGCATCCGCTGAATTTATTGTTGAAAACATTTTATTCAGAGAATTTGTTCCATCAATTTTAAAATTTTTATATTGAGGGCTTCCACTTTCGTTGAATGTCTTAATATCAAATACTAAATTATTTTGTTTAAAACTAACACTAAAAGTTTTGTCTTCAGGCAACTGTTCGCTGAAAACCATTTTCCCAGTATCACTATTTATATATACTCTTTTAACACCATCTGATGGAGGTGGGGTTGGCATTGCACCATCTACTACTGAATATGAAACATTATTAACATCAATCGCAGCTGGTAACTGAGAAATAGCTCCCTTAGTCAATTGGAATTCAGTTGCACCACCTTTTGGGACAGTAAAACTGTTGTTAGTAAATTCTGCATCCTCTACGAAAGTTATTGAGTTTGCAAACTTACCTTTCTGAGACCATAAACTTTTCGTTGGATCAATTTTTTCAGTAGTTGTCACAGTGCCATCAATATTAGCATCCTTTGAGATACCCGAAGCCGATTGTCTCCTAGCAGCTGTCGCTAACGTCACATTCTCAATTTTATATGACACATTCCCTGCCTCAGCCGATGCAGTTGCAGTGACAAAATCCGTATTGGAAGAGGTAGCACTCCTCGTTAGCATTTTTGACTGTTTGTAAATATTATCGAAGATGTAAGTATCAAAACCTTTTAACAACTTATTCATTTCCCGATAATCATCACGCTGCCATTCCAGCACTTGCTTTTTTTGCTTTATACGATCTAAAGGCATTCTTTCCGCCTTCATCAAAGAGTCAACAATGGACTGTGTATCCATGCCACTTGCCATACCTGAAAAACGAATAGACTCTACCATTTAGACACCTCCAAATTACAGCTTTTTATCAATAAACAGCCCTAAATACTCCGTCATCTTGGCATATACATCCAATAGTTCTTTTGATGGTATCTCTCTTATTACTTTTTTTGTTTCCACATCGACAACTTCTACATAATATCTATCTAGTTTTTCATGTAATTCGAAATTCAAAGAGGTCATTTTTGGTGTTAAAAACTCATTCATTCCTTTTACAACGTGTTCAGCTTCCTCTTTCGACAACTCTTTCTTTTCTTCTTTTTCATCATTATTCTTTCTAAGTTGATTCTCTTGCTGTTGTTCAACTAATGATGACGGCTCTGCCTTTACAGATTCTTCATTCTTTTTAACAAGTAAACTACCCGAATATACAGATGAAGAAATATCATCAATTTTCATTTAGAACAACTCCTAATAGTATCCTATGAGTTATATCGGAAATGAACCGTTACTCTTTAATACGAAGTTTCTTGCAACGTAAAAAAGCGTGGAAAAAAGCCCCACGCTTCACTTTGAAAAATATTTAATTACCTTCGTTACCCCCTGAATAACAGATTCAACGTCCTGGTCCGTCATTTTTGGAAATAATGGGATGGTCAACGCCTCTTCGTACCACTTTTCCGCTACAGGGCATAAACCTTTTCCATAACCTAACTCCCGGTAATATGGCTGATAATATACAGGAATATAATGCACATGCACTCCAATATTTTCTGCACGCAATGCTTCAAAAATTTCTCTCCGGCCGACTCTCAGCATATCTAAATTCAAACGGAGCATATATAAATGCCAGCTGGATTCGGAAACAGCCTCCTGATAGGGCACCGTAACTTCCTTTAGAGATTGGAATTGGCCGTTATAAGCAGCAGCGATATCTCGCCGTCTCTTAACGAAAGAATCGATTTTTCTTAGCTGTGATATCCCTAACTCCGCTTGGATATCGGTCATTCGGTAGTTCATGCCAAGATCAACCATTTCATAATACCAAGGTCCTTTATCCTCATCCGAGTTATCCCTTGTAACCCCGTGTGAACGAAACAGCCTAAGTTTATCTGCATATTCCAGAGAATTGGTGACAATGATGCCCCCTTCTCCTGTGGTAATATGCTTCACAGGATGGAAGCTGAACATGGTCATATCTGCCTGTGACCCAACTTTTTCATTTCGGTACGTAGCCCCCAGGGAATGGGCGGCATCTTCAATAAAAATCAAATTAAGCCGCGCACAGATATCCTTAATTTCATGCAGGGCAGCAGGCTGGCCCGTGTAATCTACTGCAATTACAGCTTTCGTTTTACGGGTGATAGCCCTTTCAATGGCTGCCGGTGAAATATTATAAGTCTGATTGTCAATATCAGCGAAAACCGGCTTGCCACCAACATACAAAACGCTATTGGAAGTAGCGACAAAGGTCATCGGAGTAGTGACGACTTCATCCCCATTTCCAATACCGGCTGCATAGCAGGCACCATGCAAAGCAGCTGTCCCATTGGCAAATGCTACCGCGTATTTAGCTCCTGCGTATTCAGCTACCGCTTTTTCATATTTCTCAATTGCAGGGCCCTGGGTAAGAAAAGGGCTTTTTAGTGTATCAACAACCGCCTGTATGTCCTCTTCATCAATCCATTGCTGCCCATAAGATAAGAAAGTATTCCTTACAGGCTTCCCCCCAAAAATCGCTAAGGTCATCGGACTTCCTCCTAAAAAAGCCACCCATTAAATCAGGTGACTCGTTTTAATCCAATCTTCTGTTCTTTTAATGCCTTCCTCTAAACTTATCTTCGGACTCCAGCCTAACAGCTCGTTCGCTTTGTTATAATTACATAAAAGTTTTTGAATTTCGCTTTGCGGATGGATGTGTTCGACATGTTTAATCCGGTTTTCATCTTTCACTACCAACAGGGCCAAGTCATTCACTGAAATATCCCTGCCGAGGCCAGAGTTGACAATCTCCCCATTCACCTTATCTGAATAACCAGCCTGAACAACAAAACCGGCACAATCATCGACATACAGCAAATCCCTTGTTTGAATACCTTCACCATAGATACTCAACTTTTCCCCGGCAAGCTTCTTTTTAATGAAGATTGCCACAACTCCGCCTTCTCCGCCTGTCTTTTGGAACGGTCCATATGTATTAAAAGGACGGATGACAACAGTTGGCAGGCCATAAGCGTGATAATAAGACAATACCATATTTTCTGCCGCAATCTTGGCTCCTGCGTAAGGGGAAGCAGGCTTGATTGGATGCGTTTCGGAAATGCCACTTTCATCCAGGCAACGATCATAAACCATGCATGTGCTCATAAATACCACTTTGACCTGATGCTTCCGGCATTGCTCCAAAATATAGAAAGTTCCTACAGTATCATTGTTAAAAGTGGTCCTTGGATCATCAATCGAATCCTGGACATTGATAGAAGCACCCAGGTGATAACAAATATCAAAATTACATTCATTAAAAAGCTTTTCCAGCAGTTGTTCATCTTTGATATCGCCCATAATGAACTGCTCCAGCTGGTCTCGAAATTCTTCTATATTCACTTCCCTGCCATTCGATAGATCATCAAGGATCCACACTTTATGGCCGTCAGCAAGCAAGCGTTTCGCAACAGCCCGTCCGATAAAGCCGGCTCCTCCGGTTAATAAGATGTTCATTTCCTGACTCTCCCCTTTAAAGTAGATCCCATGATAACGGAGTTCCCTTTTTTAAATCTGTTTTAGATGTCATACCCAGCACTTTCTTAAGATGCTTGGGAGCCAGTCCAAATCCAGGACGTATAGCTCGGATATTATCCCTTGTAAGCAGCTCCCCAGCCCTAATATCCTTGACCACGTAAAGGGAACGGCGGTCTTTTAAAGATGGCTGCTCAGCCTTCGTCGGGCCATATGTAATCTTACCAAGACTTTGCCAGGCCCTCTCTGTTTCTGTTACAAGCGCCTTCATCTCTTCAGGCTCCATCGAGAAGTCTGCATCCGTTCCACCCTCGGCACGAGAAGTCGTAAAATGCTTTTCAATCACTGTTGCACCTAGCACAACACTGGCTACACCAACCCCGATCCCCATCGTATGATCGGACAATCCCACTTGACATTGGAACATATCTCTCATATGCGGAAGAGTTAATAAGTTCGAGTTTTCAGGTGACGCAGGATAGGTGCTCGTACATTTTAATAGAATCAGATCTTTACATCCGCCATTTCTGGCGGTACGCACCGCTTCATCCAATTCCGCAACCGTAGCCATTCCAGTAGAAATAATTACAGGTTTCCCGGTTGCCGCCACTTTTTCAATCAAGGGAATATCGATATTTTCAAAGGAAGCGATCTTGTAACAAGGAGCACCTAATGTCTCCAAAAAATCAACCGCGGTTTCATCAAACGGGGAGCTAAAAGGAATAATCCCCAACTCCCGGCAGCGTGTAAAAATAGCTTCATGCCATTCCCAAGGAGTGTATGCCTGCTGATATAACTTGTATAAAGACTGGCCCTTCCATAAGCTGTCTGGATTATCAATGAAAAACTCACCTTCATCAATATCCAATGTCATCGTATCCGCTGTATATGTCTGCAGTTTAAGTGCATCTACCCCGGCAGCCGCAGCAGCCTCGACGATCTGCAGCGCCTTGTCCAATGATTGATTATGATTGCCTGACATTTCTGCAATGATGAAGGGCTTATGTTCCGGTCCTATTAACTTGCCTTCTATGTTAATTGTAGCTGTCATTATTTTAAAACCTCCAAAATCGCTTCAACAACAGGATGAATATTATACTGCATGTCCGACTGCATTAATTGTTTTGCTTTAATGGACATTTTCTTAAGTTCTTCAGGACGATCCAGTGCTCTATTCAAAGATTCGACCAGATCAGGAACTTGCACATTCTCATGCCATCCAATGTTCCAAACCGCGCCAAATTCAGCCGCCGCTTCCGTCGACTCCTTCTGGTTGTCAGCGACTATGGTTACAATGGAAGGCAATCCAAGAAAACAACGCTCCCACATCGTAACGCCGCCAGCTCCCAGAGCCAGATCTGCTTTTCTCATTAACTCAGAAATATAGTTAATTTGGACATAGAAGTTTATATTTTTCTCTCCACATAATTGTTTAATTAATTCCAAATTTGCATTGGATAATCCCACCACAACATGTACATTAAAGCTTGATAAATCTATAAAATTTAGACTCTCCAAGAATTTTAATGTTTCATTTGTAGGATCGGATCCGCCATAAAAAACTAAAATGTTTTTAATTGCACTGATGCCTTGCGCTGTTCCTGTATCCTGATAAAACTCCGGCCGAAGCAAAAGGTATTTAGGTCCAAGCAGTTTTTTACATTCGCTAGGCATCAGTTCATCATACCTTTTTTCGTACGCCTTAAAGTAATTTTGATCCAGCAGTAAATCACAGTCATGGTTTCTGTCTGCAAGGTCATCTATTACCATTATCTTAAAGTTGCCCGCTTCTCTGACCTCGGCCTCCCAAACCCAATCCATCTGATAATGGTCAACAATGACCAAATCCGCTTTCAGATGCTTCAATGCCTCAATCGTATTCAGGGCATCTAGCAACTTATCATTGCTTTCAGGAATGACAAGTACCTGATATCCTTCTTGACTTATGTAATCAATCAGATTGCCTATTGTTGAGGCACATATAAACTGGACGCCAGCACCTTTTTCCTTTAAAAAGGCTGCCAAGGTCAGACAGCGCATGATATGGCCCGTACCCATTTCAATGGAAGCATCGGCTCTAATAAAAATATTCATCATCACACAACCGGTTTTTGTTCAATATGGGCATTGATTTTTGCCAACTCAGGATTAGCAGCTAAATATTTTACAACTTCTGCTGAAGGTACAAACAGATTGCCCTCGAAATGCTCTGCTACCCTTTTACAGAGCTCATAATCTTCTTCTGTATCCAATGTAATCCTCAGCTCAGGCTTTTGGATCCCACTGCTTGCGTGAACAGATGTCCAAGAAAATTCATCCCGATTTTCATATGCGTAATACGTTACATGCTCCCGGTGGCGGGGTTCGAGTCCATTTTCATGAATGTACTTTAGTGTTTCGTAAGAGAATAATTCAACTGCCAATCCCCTTGGAAGCTCACCCTGGAGATTCATAAATTGAGTAGGCGCTTCAGTCATGGCCATCACCATCGTTGATGCCAACCCAAAGTCCACAAAGGGACAATCAGCCGTAACACGAATCACAAAGTCGGGATTATACTGCTTGGCAGCTTGAACATATCGGTCCAATACGTCTTCTTCAGACCCTCTGAAATAAGAAACTCCTCTGCTCTTACACCATTCTTCGACCAAATCATCCTGTGGCAGAGCAGAAGTCGCAACAATCACATCACTGACACCATCTATCTTTTTACATCGTTCTACTACATATGTAAGAACATCATGATTTCCAAGTGGCTTTAATATTTTCCCTAGCAGACGGGAGGAACCCATTCGAGCCTGGATCACTGCGATGGTCTTCATGTTATCACCAACCATACTTCGATTTAGTTAACTTCAAGAACATATTTTGCAAATTTCTCGCCACATACTTCCCACATATCCTCAGTCATTTCATAAATATAGACATTGTGATACCTGCCATATTTGAAAATATGTTCTTTTAAATAACCAGCTTCTCTTGCACCCTGTTTTAGATGGAGCTTGCGGACACCTTCATTTTCCTCCATGACTTCCCCTGAAAGCTTGTGAAGGGAAAGATGTTTAAAAGCAAAATTATATACATAAGGACCAATGAATCCACCAAGCATACTATAAGTAGGATTCCCAATGTAAAAATTCCAGAAAGCCCGCTTATCCCGGTGGTTAATATCGGTTATAGAAACCAGCCCGATGTATTCGCCTTTATAGGTTAAAACCCAGTAATGGCTGTTATGGTCCTTTTCAATCGACCTGAACCATGCTTTTTGTTTATCCAGGTCGAAATCAATATCAGTGTACATATAACGTGTTATAAACTCGCTTGTGCGCCACTTGAGGATCATTTCCAAATGTTCTTCTTTTACCGAAACAAATTGCATATCCGTCACCTTATCACGATTTCTCTTGTAAAGCTCATTAAAAGATCATAACCATCCCAAACTCCTTCAAAATCGAGGGCCTGTCCTACTGGGACAATTCTGTCAATGCCTCTATTTCTTAATCTGCCGGCAAATTCCATTAACTTGTCACGGCTAAAACCAAAATAGGATACGGTCTGGTCCTTATCATGCAGATAATGGATAAGATCATTCAACCAGGCAACTTCCAGTTCGACAAAAAAACCGCCGCCACAGTGTCTTTCCCTTATTTCCATATCCATATCCTGTGCCTTAACACGGGAGAAATTTTGCCGCTGTCTAAAATTAATTATACTACCCTTTGTGCTTAATAAATATCCCGTTGCCAATTTCTGCACCTGAAGAGATGGTGAAACTTCTTCCAAATAAGCCTCCAGGTAATCATTTAACCTACTCCAAAAACGCTGCTGCGCTGCCTCAATATTTCCGCGTTCTCCTGTCCATACAATCAGCCTGGGCGATGAGCATGCCATTTGGGCAAACCAAAATCCATCATTGTAAAATCGCTGGATTAAATTAGAAAACTCAGATTCAGTAGCGTTTAATACCGCATTTGCCTCCAGCACTGATAGCGAAAAGCGGTCAGGAAAAGCTATTTCTGTCGCCAAAGGTGCCAGCGGAATGGCACGGATTGCTTTTACCGTTTCGTCCCCGCCCCAGATGACACGAATATTGCACTTTTCCGATAAAAATCTGGTTATTTCAAAGTCATGATCATAATTAATAATTGCCGTCCGGTCAGCAACTGCAGGGTGCCCTTCCAGCACCTTAATAATTGCCTGCAGCAAAACCTCTGTCTGCGGTTGATTACGCCCAGATATCCGTAATATATTGCAGTTCCCGGCCAACATGGAGAGCACCCATGAATACACAAAGATTGTATCAACATTCGAAGGGGCAAAATGAAGGGCTGCCCCTCTGGCATGGATGAACCTTTCCTTTGTGTTCTTTGAAAATAACTCCTGCAATTTAGATAGATGAGCTTTTCTTAGCCAATACGCCAAAGCGATTAATTCAGGATAACGCCGATAGGAATGGTCCTTTAACATCTCCCTGGATAGACCCTGTAAAAATGAAAGGACTTCTGGATAAAAAGGCGAAAGTGGTTCCTTATTCGCCACTGATTCAATTGTTTCTTTCCAGTTTTGCGAATGCTTGGGCCAAAAAAATTTCATGAATGCTTCCCCACCTTCCGATCAAACGCAAATGTATCACTGCATCCCCGCAGTTCTGCCTTCGGAATCCTGCCCGCTACTGAAAAATACTTCCCTTTCCAGCCGCAAGGACAATCATCTTCACCATGAATTGTTCCCAGGTCTTCCGTAAGCAGGCTGTGCCCGGGATAGCTTTTAGGCAGGATGCTAAGCACCTGAATCAACCCTTGTTCCCCAGATGGGCGAGGATTAAAGGACAGCGGATCACGAATAATCAAATCGGCATATATGGGAGTATGGAGGTGGCCATGTGAACACTCAACAAAAATCGAACCAACCTGTTCTACCATCCCATAATAATTATGAACCGAACGAATGCCAAATTGCTTCAGTAATGAATCCTTAAATTTATCGTTGCTGACCGCTTCCTCTTTAAGCTTTTTCCACCCGCCACCATGGATCAGGATACTGTCTCCCAAATCAAGATTAATACCATGATTAACCGCTTCCTGATAAAAGTGCTTCCAGATCATGAACGTAAAGCCGAACAATAATATCTTCTCATCTTTATTCCGCTCTAAAAATTCATATAATCCTTCCCAATCTATACTCATATCATCATGGAATAAATAAAATGGGCGGCTACCAAAGTTTGAGAAGCCTAAAATTCCCGCACCTCGTGCACTAAAAGACTTTCGTTCCTTGAGGACACTTTTCGTATCAATGATGATCATAGGCAGTCGTTTTGTTCCCAGTAACGGTTTCATCACTGAAACAAGCGCTTTTGTTTGCGATTGGGCAGTTTCCTTATCTAAATAAATCCTGGAAACCTGCTGGCCGGTTGTACCGCTGGAGGTAAGCACCTTAAAAACTTCCTCTTTATCTATGGAGAGTAAATCCATCATTTTAAATAGTTGTACGGGCAAATAAGGGATTTCGTGGAGGGCCTCAGCCAAGACAGTTTGTCCCGTTTTTTTAAGCATATTTTTATAAGGCAGACACTTCTCATAATGAAAGCTTGTTAAAGAATTCAATTCTTTTAATAAATATGGCTGTTTTTTTCCGCTACCCATATCAAATGGCTCTATCATAAAACCAATTCCTTTAACGCTTCATAGTTTACTTTTCCATTAGCCAATCTCGGAACCTCTTCCAACACTTTTACCCGAAAAGCACTTTTATGCAATTTATATAAATTTTCGATTAAGCTCTGGATTGAATCTTGCTTTTCTTCATTAGGGACAACTACAACCATCCGATCGTCTGTCCCGACACATACAACACTTATTTGCAGAGCTGACTCAATCTTTTTTTCAATATCATCCAAATTTATACGCAACCCAAACAATTTAACAAACCGCTTAATACGTCCTTTAATATAATAAAATCCATCTTCGTCGACTTCACCCAAATCACCGGTATGCAATCTGCCAAGGAGTTCATCGCCTTTTTTTAAGTCGGAGAAATCGGCGGCATAACCCATCATCACATTTGGACCTTCGTATATGAGCTCTTCAGTTTCAGGATCCAGGGATAACCTTCCATCAGGTATCGCTATACCTATACTTGTAGGCTTTTTAACGATATCCTCTGGCGGCACATAGCTAATTCTCGGTGCTGCCTCGGTTTGGCCATACATCAGATAAAAACTCTTTTGGTGTTCTAGTGCATATTCCGAAAATAGCCGTACCAGTTTTTCGTTCAGTCTTCCGCCTGCCTGGGTAAAATAACGCAAATCCGGCAGATCCATTTTCTGAAAACCGATTCTTTGCAGCATCTGATAAGTGTAAGGAACCCCGGCAAAGGAAGTGGCTTTTTCATTTTTTACAAACTCCCAAAAGCTTTTTGCAAGTACACTTTCGCTTGATAATAAAATCGTTGCACCTGCAAAGAGATGGCTATTAATTAAAGAAAGTCCGTAAGAATAATTCATTGGCAAATTGACCAAGCCACGATCCTCATGAGTGATCTCTAAATATTCAGCAATGGATTTCGCGTTTGCCAATAGATTCGCAAAAGACAACCTTACAAACTTCAAACTTCCAGTTGAACCAGAGGTGCTTAAAAGCAGGGAAAGATCCTGGTGGATTTCATATTCAGTCTCGGTTCTCCTTTTGGTAATTCCAGCAAAGTACTCATCATATAAATCATGATTAACATCACCAATTATATATCCGGGCTGATAGGCATCAATTATCGTAGCCAACAGCGTTTCCTCAATATCAGCACTCATTAACATTACTGCATCGTTATTTACCATAACAGCCGAATAACTAACGATGGAGATATAATCATTTTTTGCTAAAATAAGCACCAATTGTTTACGGGAAGACCGGAGTTTATTGCTCAGCACAATTACATCCCGCTGCAATTGTTCAAAAGTATACCTTTCTCCATTCTGTTCTATAATCGAGATTCTATTTTTATTTTCAGACGTTAGGTTCCATAAAGTCTGCATAATTCCCACCTGTCTTTTACAGTTCTTTTATTAAATCGACCATTTTGAATTAATTTATAGAAAAAATAATGTTGAATTTATGAACAGTAAAAAGAATTCTATTGCTCATAAAGATTTAATATCGGTAATTTAATTAGTTGATATATAGTAAACTAAAACAACTCCTATAAGAATTTGATTATCTTAAAAGTTAAGGCGTACATATACTTTTCTTGTTCGAATCTAAAAGTTAGGTTACCAGTAAAACTTCAATAGTTTTCCTCATCATAAATTAGCTAGCCCACGGCTCCTACTAGAGTGATATAAAATAGAATAATTATAAAATGAGTCAAAAAAAGCTGACCCAAAAGCAAGACAAAACAACCTTTTGGGTCAACATAACTGAATATTTATTAAGATTACATTGAAAATCATCATATATAAAAACGAAAACTAATGAAATTCTTCATCAAGTCATATTAACATCCCGCCATCCACTCCGATGGTCTGACCTGTAATATATGAAGATAAATCTGAAGTAAGAAATAATATTGCATTTGCAACTTCTACAGGTAAGCCTATTCTCTTCATTTTTATACTTTCAATTCTTTCATTATATTTATCTATCGGAAGTGATCTAGCCATATCTGTTTCAATAAAGCCTGGTGCAACTGCATTAACTCTTATATTAAAAGCAGCTAACTCTTTTGCTGCTGACTTAGTAGCCCCTATAACACCGGCTTTACTTGCACCATAAACAACTTGCCCTTCATTGCCGTTTGTTCCAATAATCGAACTTATATTTACAATAGAACCACTTTTATTAGGTTTCATTAATCTACTTGCATATTGCATGTGGTTAATAATTGAATAAAGATTAATTTCCATGGTATTTTCAATTTGATTTCTATTTATCATTCCCATCAATGCATCATCCAATATTCCTGCATTATTTACAAGTATATCTAATTTTTTGAAATTCTTTTTAATACTGATAAATGCATTCTTTATTTGGGAAAGATCTTTTACATCATAAGCTATACAGAGACACTCTGAATTGTGCAGTCCATGTAATTCATATTTTAAAGATTCTAAGTCGTCGAAATTTCTACCAGTTAATACAAGTTTTGCACCTTGGGAAGCTAATGTTTTAGCTGTTTCTCTACCGATGCCTCTCGTTGCACCTGTTATTAATGCAACTTTATTATCAAGCATTCTGTTAAAATTCAATTCCATATTTTGTTAATATTTCCTTTGCTTTTTTGAATGAACTTAAATCAATTACATCATCTGTATCCATCATAATATCGAAGTTATCGTCAATCTCTGCCACTAATGCCATGTGGGCCACAGAATCCCATTCAGCAATGGAGTTATATGTAAGATTATCAGTAATTTTCTCTTCTTCTACTCCTAAAGTCTCTATAAAAATATTTTTTAATTTTATTTCATTACTCACTATCTCCACTCCTTAAATAATATAATTTTCCCTTGATACAATACTTTTCGAAAGTAATCTACTTGTAAATTTTAAATCTTTTTTCAAATAATTTCCACCTAACAATATTTGTAAATTGCTATAAACATCAAGATATAATGGTTGAATTTGTAAACCTTTTCGTAAATACTTTAATGCTTTTTTTGAATCATAATTTAAATAACACAACAAAACTCCAATATTATTTAAAACAGTTGGCTCCTCATTATTCAAAGAAAGAGCCCTCAATGCATACTGGTAACTCTCATTAAAGAGGCCCATACCATAGTAAGCTGATGAAAGGTAAAAGTAAATTTCGAAATCATCTAAATTTTGGTCTACTATTTCCTCTAATGCAAACCTTAAATATTGAATAGCTTTTGTATAGTTGAGCCTAAACAGTTCAAAAATTCCTATGGATAAATAAGAATCTTTTTGATTAAATCCTTTTGAAAGAAGTAAATCTTTAAAATCTTCACTATTATATTTTTTTAGACTTTTTACTGTTTTTTCATATAGTAATCGTTTATTATTACTAATACTTTTTTTATGCACTCTATATTTAATCAAAGGTTCATTTATAATGTGAATATCATAACCTGCCAAAATATAGTCCAAACTAATTTCATAATCATCTATATTTAAGAGAGAATCCTCTCTAAGAAGTATATTAGTATCTTTTTTTATTGCCATGGTTGCTCCTAGACAATAATTTCTCTTTAATTGTTCAAGAAATATATTATGATCATTAATATCTTCATTTATTTTATATAACTCTCCAGTTAAGTTCGACTCTGCATCAATAATTTCTGCATTAGAGATTATTATGCCCACATTCTCATGATTCATAAAAACATCCATACACTTCTTTGCTCTTTGGGGTAGTGAAATATCATCTGCCGCAGCAAATAGTATATATTCACCACCGCTATACTTAATGCATGTTTTTAAAGCCTGAGCAACTCCTTTATTAGTTTGATGCTTTATAATCTTAATGTTTTTATACCTGTTGCAAAATTTTTCCGCGATGTAAGTTGAATTATCTTCACTTCCATCATCCACCAATATTATTTCATAATCATTATAATTTAGGGCAACAAGGCTGTTTAATGCTTCTTCTATATAATCTTGATTATTATAGAAGGGCATTACACATGTAAGCATCATTTTTAAATCAACCTTTCTTGAAAGAATTAACCATTTCTATAATGTAATTAGCGTTATCTTCACCTAAAGTAGGAAAAAGTGGAATACTCAAAACAGTTTCATGAATTCTTTCAGTTAATGGGAAAGACAAGTTGTTATATTCTTTATATGCCATTTGTTTATGTGGTGGAATTGGGTAATGGATTAATGTTTGTATTCCCTTTTCTAACAGGAACCCTTGGAGCTCTTTTCTTGAATCAGACTTAATAACAAAAAGGTGCCATACATGAGTTAGGCTTTCCACTGGAGCGACTGGTAAAACAATGCCTTCATTCTGTATTCCTTCAATAAGATAGTTTGCATACTTTCTTCTTAAATTATTTTCTCTGTCAATATATTTAAGTTTAACCTTTAAACATGCTGCCTGAACTTCATCAAGCCGGCTATTTGTTCCTATATATTTATTAATATATTTTTCTTCTGAGCCGTAATTTCGTAAAGCTCTAATTTTTTTAGCAATACTATCATTATTAGTTGTTACTGCTCCACCGTCGCCAAGGGCACCTAAGTTTTTTCCAGGGAAGAAGCTAAACGCCGCTACATCCCCCAACGAACCAGCTCTTTTCCCTTTATAAATTGCTCCATGGGCTTGCGCTGCATCTTCTATAATATAGAGATTGTATTTTTTTGCGATAATGTTTATTTTCTCCATGTCTGCAACTTGTCCATATAAATGTACTGCAACTATGGCTTTTGTTTTACTTGTAATTTTACTTTCAATTAAATCTGGATCTATGTTAAATGTACTCTCACTCGGTTCAACAAAAACTGGCTTGCACAGATTTGCAGTTACTGCTAAAACAGTTGCAATAAAAGTATTTGCAGGAACAATAATTTCATCCCCAGGTTTTATTTCTAAAGCTTTAATTGTTAAAACCAGAGCATCTAGCCCAGTGCCTACACCAATGCAATGTGATGTACCACAAAAATTTGCAAATTCAAATTCGAAGGTTTCTAACTCATTACCCATTACATACCAGCCACTAGAAACAACTTTTTCAATTGCCTTGTTAAGTTCCTCTTTATATTGATTATTAATGGATTTAAGATCTAGAAATGGAATCATTTTGACCTCCTGATAATATCCGCATTCTTTGACACCAGTGGTCTATTATTTTCTTAAATTGATCCGGTTTGTAAGATGATTTTTTTAATTCCAAAACGAAATAAGGAATTTCTCTTACTAGAACAGAATCTTTTATTTTTAATCCTAGGCGTTTATTCATATTTAAAACTTTCCCATTATCTTGTCTTATTTTTGCAATAATTTGATTGCACCCGAGTACATTGAAAGCTATATCTAAAATCATTAACTCTGCTTCAAGTGCATATGGACCTTTAAGGGTTTCAGACGGGTCTATTATTTGTCTGCCTTTTTCACAAAGATTTTCTTTAAAGTCAATGTCATATAAAGCATTTGTCCCTATAACATTTCCTTCTTTATTTTGAACTAAATAATATATATCGTTATTTCTCCCCAAGTATTTTTCATACCACTCTTTCTGAGATGTTAAAGTTAACTCGAAATCTTGATTCAAAAAATAGCGATTTACTTGTTGGTTTCGAAGTCTTATAACTTCTCTTTCATATTTATCCGAATAAGGTATAAGATCAATAGTACTGCCAATCAATTTTGTTTTTCTTAAACTATATACAATTTCCTTATTCATTCTTTCACCTAATTTACCATTCTTATAAATTCGTTATAATCATTAATATAATCGTTTAGATCATAATATTCACTTGCTAAAACAAGCAAAACGCAGCCCTCGGTAAAATCAAACATTTCTCTCCATATCATATTTGTTATATACAATCCTTTGGAAGGTTTATCCAACAAAAAGTCGCTTTTATTTTTCCCATTATCTAATCTTACTTTGCAGCTTCCATTCACACAAATTATCATTTGTTTTAAGTTCTTATGTGCATGGAACCCTCTAGGCTCATTATTTGTATTGAAAATATAATAGACTCTTTTAATTTGAAAAGGAATGTTTTTTAACCCTTCCAATGAAACTAACGTTCCTCTTTTGTCAATATTTTCTTTAAAACAATATATGTTTTCTTGCATTATATAATCTCCCATTATTTCCAAACTAGATTTGAGAATTTTTCTGACATATACCAATGAACTGTTTCTTCCAAACCTTTTTTAAAATCAAACTTAGGTCGCCAGTTTAGTTCTTTATTAATCTTACTAGCATCAATTGCATACCGTCTATCATGACCTTGACGGTCTTTTACAAAGGTAATTTGTTTTTCAGTAACCACTTTATCGTAGTGCTTTAGATAACTGTTTAGTATCTTTATAATTTGAAGAATTAATTTTATGTTTTCCCACTCATTATTGCTTCCTATATTATAAATTTCACCTATTCTGCCAAACGAAATAATCTTATCAATTGCTGCACAATGGTCCATTACATGCAACCAATCTCTAATATTTGCACCATCTCCATATACTGGAATATCTTGCCCTAACAACAACTTTTCTATTGTTAATGGTATTAATTTTTCTTTATGTTGATTGGGACCATAATTATTTGAACAACGACTAATAGTTATAGGTAATTTAAAAGTTTTATAATAAGCCTGACAGATTAAATCTGCAGAAGCTTTAGATGCTGAGTAAGGAGAGCTTGGATCCAAAGGAGAATCCTCATAAAAAAAACCATCCTCCATTAAAGATCCATAAACCTCATCTGTGGAAACTTGATGGAAACGTTGAACACCATATTTTAAACTCTTTTCCAATAAAACATTGGTTCCATATACATTGGTTTCAATAAAAACCTTAGGGTTTCTAATACTTCGATCAACATGGGACTCAGCGGCAAAATTCACAACTACATTTGGTTTGTATTCCATGAAAATTTCTTCAATTTCGTGATCACAGCTAATATCTGCTTTTATGAAATTGTATTTTTGATTTGCCTTTATAAGTTTAAGTACGTTATTTAAATTATTTAAATCTCCGGCGTATGTAAGAGAATCTATATTTATTATTTCAATATCATCGTACATCTTTAATAGGTAATGAATATAATTTGAACCTATAAAGCCTGCTCCGCCAGTTATTAAATATTTCATAAATTTTCTGTCTCCTGAATATTATTATCAACAGCAAAAAGAATATTATTTGCTAAACGTAATGATTCGAATGTCCCCGCATCGGTCCAATTCCCTTTTAAAATATCGTAAAACAATTCTCCATTATTAATATACATATTATTGACAGACGTTATTTCTAACTCATTTCTATCAGAAGGTTTTATCTTTTTAATAAAGTCAAATACTTTATTATCATACATATAGTAACCAAGCACTGCATAGTCAGATTTAGGTAATGATGGCTTCTCTACAATTTCTACAATATTTTTTTCATCTATTGCTGCTACCCCATATCTTACAGGATCATCAACTTTTTTTAACAACACTCTTGCTCCTATATTTTGTTTTCTAAAAGCATCTACATTTTTCTTTATGGAAGTATCGCAAATATTATCGCCTAGAATAACCACCACTTGGTCACCATTTACAAAACCCTCAGCAAGCATTAAAGCGTGTGCAATACCACTAGGGGTTTCTTGGACTTTATAGGTTAATGAACATCCAAGCTTTTGTCCACTTCCAAGAGTATTTACTATCGCGCCCATATGTTCAGTACTAGTAATAATTAATATCTCATCAATACCTGCCGATATTAGTTGTTTTACTGGGTTAAATATCATTGGCTCTTTTCCAACAGGTAATAGATGTTTATTAACATACCTTGTTAAGGAATTCAATCGAGTGCCTAGCCCCCCGGCAAGAATAACTCCTTTCATAATGCCACCTTCTTCATTAATAGTAATGTTTCTTAAAAACCAATCCTCTACTTTGTAACCATTTATCTATCTCTTGATAGAAAGAACTTAAAATTACAACGAATATTTCCTCTCTCTTTTCTTTTAAAATAGAATGTGGTGGTAATACCTTATAATTCTCAAATTTCCCAAACTGCTTCTTTGGATTTTTATCCACAAAGTATGTAATTTCAAAGGGGAAATTTTTAAGATATTTTTTTGCAAGACCACCCGTTCCCCATGCAATAATTTTTTTATCCTTTATAAAATCGTATCTGTTCCAATTAACAGAAGACAAAACCCTTTCTACCCAATAGATCACCTCTAGAAAAAGTTTTCGTTCTTCACTATCCTTAAAGATTCCCGATACATCATACTTTTTTAACATTGCATTCAATGTCGGAAGCATTATTTCAGGCTTTAACCCATTATTATCATCGTGTAATCTGTGAATTGCAATATTCTTTTTCATGAAACCTATCATATATTTGTTTGACATTCTTACATAT
This sequence comes from Bacillus sp. M6-12, assembly GCF_002860285.1. Taxonomy (GTDB): domain Bacteria; phylum Bacillota; class Bacilli; order Bacillales; family DSM-1321; genus Peribacillus. Next base: position 209,432 of record NZ_PGVF01000006.1, on the reverse strand, counting down.
AAATCAATATCCTCACAAGGCAAATTTTCATCGTATCCACCAAGTTCATCTAAAACTTCTTTTCTAAACATAACAGTTATTGTTGGGATAAGGGGTAAATTTTTAATTATATGCCGATGAATATACCCTGACTTAAATTTAAATTGTTTTGAAAAACGATTATCTTCAGAGTACCTCTTTTTATTTAAAGATATGAGACTTGTAAAAGCATGATAGCCATTTCCAAAAACAGCACCGTATTTTTTATATCGTTCCATATAGATTACTAATTCTGATATTGCATTCGGATATAATATATCATCTGATCCAAAGACCTTTATATACTTTCCTCTTGCTAGCTTAATGCCTCTATTAAAAGTTTTACTAATTCCTTCATTTTCTTTGCTAAAATAATGAAAGTCAGTGAACCTTTTATTTAATTCTTCCTTCAATGAGATAATTACTTCATGAGTTTTATCCTTAGAACCATCATTAAAAAGTATTAACTCTATATTTGTATAAGTTTGATTGATAATACTTTTTAGTGTTTCTCCTATATATTTTTCATGGTTATAGGCAGAAATAATAACTGAAACTAATGCTTCCCCCATAAAAACCTTCCTTTTACAAAAAATGTTTGTTTTTTTTGAACCCTTTATTATCCAACCATTTATAAATCTGATGAGGAGACTGAACAAATACCAAGATATAAATTTCTTCTTTATTTTCCTTAAGCAATTCAATGGGATTTACAATTTTTAGGCCATTCCGCTGATGACCTTCTTTTTCTAAACTTGAATCTACTAAATAACTAAGTTCAAATTTATATTTATTTTGAATCTTTTTATAAGTTTCACCCGAACCCCAACCTATTATTTTTTTACATTCAAGGGTTTTAAGAATTCCCCTAAATTTATCCATATCAAAGTTTAGTTTATCTTCTTTCTTAGCGTAAACTAGCTTTTCTTTAAGGCTATAATACTTTAATTGATAATTCCCTAAATTCTCATAAAGCTTCCCAATTTTTAAATCAAGGTTATAATCAAATTCTTTCATTAAAGGATGGTTTTTAAAAGTTTCTGTTATCATTTGTTGTTCTATGACGGACAATTGTTTTTTCCATTTACTTAATTCATTTTTCTCTATATCCCTTATATACATCTCCTGTGTATACCATACATTATCGTAATCTAATTTATTTCCGAATTTAACCCTTTTACTCGGGTACAGCATTTGTTCTTCCCACTCAACTCCGAGATAATTGGTTATATCTTTGGTTACAACTTTAGGGTTTTTTACTAACTCCTCATATTTAATTATAAATACTTTATCCTCATGCTTTTTATAACATTCGTACCCCCTAGTAAAACATGACCAAATATAATGCATTGACTGCCTTACATTTTCCACAAAATGAGGGGGGGTAACTTTTTTTCTTAAAGCCCTTTCTCTTACTTGTTTCATAGAGGCAATAATAGCCCTGGGATCTCTTAGTACAAGGATAAATTTAGCATTTGGAAAAACTTCGATAAGCTGATTAAAGCCCAATATATTCGAAGGGGTTTTTTCACTTATATATTCCACCCTTTGAAGTTTCGCAAGTGGTTGAAACAATCCTATTAAGAATTCCCTGGAAACTCTATCGACATCAGAATAGGACGTATACTGATCTATTCTACCTGAAGTTATACCGCTATGAATTGAATCCCTAAGCCCTATTATGCTAGGTATATAATCAAACTCCGGACCTCCATATATGTTAGAATGAGAATCTAGTATACTTTGAACTAAGGTAGTTCCGGATCTGGGACTTCCACCAACAAAGATTAGATTTGAATCGCCAAAATCGGCCATTATAAGTCACCTTCTGAACGAAACTTTTCGATGAATTCATTAATATTTTTAAAGTACTTAGCATTTTTGATAATTTTCTCTTCGCTCCATTCCCACCATTTAATATTTATTAATTGTGCTATTTGTTTTTCCGAAAATCTAAATCTTAGTATTTTAGCCGGAACCCCAATAACTATTGAATAATCTGGTACATCCTTGGTTACAACTGCCCCAGCACCCACAATGGCACCATTGCCAATTTTTACTCCCGGTAATATTATTGCTCCTGCACCAATCCATACATCATTCTTTACATTAATTTTTTTCACTTTAGCTATTGTTTCCAATTCTAAAACGTCTTCTTTTTCTAGGATACCTGGAACCATTTCTGGGCCTGAAAACCATTCACGTTGAGAATATAGTATAGGGTGAGTAGAAATTAAATCAATCGGGTGATTAATAAACCCCATTTCAACAGTTGGATTTATAGAGCAAAATGATCCAATATTCTCCACAAGCGTATTATCATGACAAAACTTTTCATAACCATACGAATATCGGCCTATTTTAACACCATTTACCGTTTTATGAATTCTACTTTCTTTAATTCTTTGGGCAATCCTTTTTTCTCGAGAAGATACCTCAAGTTTTTCCCTCTCTTCCATTATTTTTCTTTCTTGATCCAAAATATTTTTTTTCATTTTTTTTATAAATGAAGAATAATTAAGGTCTTCCTTAAATCCATAAGCAGCTAACTGTTTGCTAACTTCTTCATAGTGCTCAGTGGCAATAATAATAAATAAATTATCTTTTGAATAATTAGGTAGTAAATTTGGATTGAGTATCTCGGCATCAAGTAATTCTTCTCGCCACTTCAGTTTGTTATTATCTAGATATCTAAATCTAATATTCAAATTTCTTAGATGATACCCGCAAATTCTTCCACCTTTTCCCGTTCCAAATATGAATACATCCTTATCCTTAATAAATGAATATTTTTCTAGCAAAAAATCTAAGGCGTACTCAGTTAACATCTCATCATCCTCACAAATTAAATACTATTAATAATTACTTAATGTTAGATATATAGTACTGGTCTAAATCCTCTAACAGAGTGGATATGGTCTGTGTAGTTAAAAGTTAGACCTTTTCCAGAGTGCTCTTTCCATCTTGATATACCTTTATACCTGTTTAACTGCTTGTCATCATAAGCATTAGGATTAAATGGGTGAATTAGTCCTATCATCGGGGACTCTTGGCACCAAGTTTGCGGGGAAACATCCCAGTTCCAAACTAATTTATCACCAGCTTTTATATGTCCATTTAAATTGCTAGATATAATATAAGTATCCCACTCATTCTCCGTAGGATACGCACCTAACCCCTTATCAAATAATGAGATTCCCCCATCCCCGTTTCTAAAAGCGTAACCACCTGTTAAGGATCGAATTATCCCTTTATGTTTTTTGAAAGACATCTCTTTACCAAAAATAAACCCATTATTATTTAATTCTTCCCATGAAATACTATGTTGAATGTTGCGGTCTGCGGCTAATTTCTTATATCCTTTTTCATAATCCACCATAATAAAATAAAAATCACCATCCGGTTCTGCAGCAGATTGTACTTGTATGAATTCCTTTGTCTTCTCACCTAAATTACTAAAAAAACCAGCTTTGTTATAATCAGCTTTATAGTGGCACCTTATACGTTTACCTACTTCTAGTTCTTCTACATTCATAACTTCATCTATATGAAAGATACGGTCGCCTTTTTTAATTTGTACTCCCTGAAAAATGAATAAATCATCGTTCAAAACCTCAATTACCACTTCATGAATGCTATTTTTTAGATTTTCCCTCTCATACAACACATTCTGATAGTCAATTGTAAAGTCAACAGAAACTTGATTATCTTTTGCAGAAATTTTTTGAGTTTTCCCATCAATAGATATTCTAAGTTGATTGGAGCATTTTTTTTGTTTCCCGCCCAAAATTCGTATGCCCGTACCTTTAAATTTAAATTGAATTTTTGCATCCTGTTTGTTGATCTCGTAATATGTACAAATGGTATCTGGTTTAATTCCCTTTTTTTTATGGATTTTTATTTCTCTTCTTCTCCACTCCTGTGAATATTGAAAAACACCGCTATCTTCACCATAATTTTCCCAAGAAGACAATCTAAATTCCCTTTCAAGGGTGGTATTCAACGTACTTTTTATTATTGGTGCAATATCATTATATACAGTCCTACAAATACCAAGATAAGCCCCAAATTCTTGAATCACTCTTTTAGATTTTACAGTAATGTCTTCTTCTTCTTTAATAATCTTTACATACCTATGAAGTATTTCATAGTTTACCCTGGACGATGGTTTAATAAATACAGAATAAAAATCATTATTAGAGAATTTATGAAAGAGTCTATCAAACTTCTGTAAAATAGAAATTATTTTATCCTTATTATTTCGGTCAATCCATTTTCCGAGTTCTGTAAATAGTGAAAAAATATCATTATGAGTCTTCACAAAACTTAACATAGAAAAATTCATTTTATCAATTTTTCCTTTAAGGTGTTCCGTTATTGGCTCATTATTATTGATATACCACTCTTTATCTACAACCGATTCCCTTAAGCATGTTTGAATGATCTCCTCAAGTCGTACAAAGGCGGTCCCATCAATATGAGCCCCACCCTTAGTTGTATTAATAACATTAACCTCAGAATAAATAGAAATATAATATTCCATTAACAACCGCATTTGATTAAACGAACTATTTGTTGTTATTACGTTTCCGTCAACACTTTTTACTGTCATTACATTTTGTAGATCACTTTCTTGGATTGCAGCACCTAGTTCTTTATCTCGTATTATGTCTTTCGAATAAAACAAATTATCCCGAAATGCAAAGTTCTGTCCTACAAGAATAATAGATGCGACTTCCATCTTAGCCAGAATTTGTAATGTAATAATCGCTATCGAAAAAGCATCATCAACAACTTCTGAACTATTAATATTGTTCCCATCATAAAAGGATGTTACTGTATCTTGGGAGGTAACTACATGTAACTTTGGCCCGGGATAATATTTTAAAGTTTCATAACCAACACTCGTACCATAAATCATTGGAACAGAAGTTATCCCCTTATCAACCATCTCCGCAAAAACAGTAAAATTGTGGTCTTGAGGATCATAGGTACACACCGCATCAGGTAATATATTATTGGCAATTAACGCCTTATTCGCAGAACCAACAGCAAATATATAGGCAAGACCCATTTCTTTTATAAATTTTAAATTTTCATACTCATCATGTAGCGAAGGACCAGCTGATACTATTATGACCGGTTTTCCTTTAAAAAAATGCATCTTGTCCCGAATAATATTTGGGGTCGATAAAGTTGTAGGCAAATTCATTAAAGAGTTTAAAGTCCATCTTCTTGAAAAATTAATATCGGCTCCGAGTGATAATAGTTTTGATTGCACCTTATCTTTAAATACAACCCTAAAATTATTACATTGTTCTGGAAAAGCTTGCTCATAACTTGGCAGCATTATCAATAAAACCTTACCAGATATCTGAGATGCAAAATGATTCATATATGGTTGTAAAGAACTTGAATCTACTTCTACGTAAACATTTTCTAATTTTTTTGAATTTGATCCAACTAAATTTCTGCTACATATATAATGATAAAATATTGCAGGGTTAGGTTCATAAATAGAAAAAGCCAGAGAAGGATACATTTTGGTATACTGTTCAATATGATAACCAAAGCCTACACCGTAAAATAAGACATGACTATATTTTCCCTCTTCCAATTCGGTTTTATATTTATCTATTAAAAGGCTTGCCTCTTTGACTGGATCATATTTGCTATGAATGAACAAATTACGGTGATTATTTTGAACTTGTATTGTAGGGTATCCCACTTTTGATTTTTGAATATTATAGGGTACTGATTTTAGCTGCTCCTTATAGACATTGATAAAATTTAGTGTTTCGGGATAATTTCTTTTTAAGAAATTGATATTTTCAATTAACATCTAATTTCCTCCATCAAAAGACCTTTAGATTATAAGGTTAAATCAACTTTTCATTCTGTATCCATCTTCTTAGAGTTTCTTTATCTATAATATATTCCTTAAATGGTGACGGTGCCTCACCGGAGAATTCCTTGACATCTGGATATACTCTTTCTGCTCTTCCATACGGTGGCTGCAAAACAAAAAGTTCTGTTGTCTCTAAGGCAACAGTAGCTTCATCTTCTGTCATTAACTCTTCGAACATTTTTTCTCCTGGACGTAAACCAATTTCGTCAATTAATATTCGATCAGTAATTCGGTATTTTTTTGTAACTTCTTCAATCATTACTTGAACCAAGTCTCTTAACTCAACTACTGGCATCTTAAGCACGAAAACTTCTCCACCGTAAGCCATTTCATTTGCTTTTAATAACAGAGAGATTGCCTCAGAAGGTGTCATCATATATCTGAGCATCTCCAAATTTGTTACAGTTACTCTTTTCTCCTCAATTATTTGTTTTTTGAATAAAGGAATAACGGAGCCACGTGATCCCATTACATTCCCAAATCTGACTGAAGAAAATATGGTTTTTTTGGGTCCCTTCTGAAACTCAGTTGCAGAAATTAATCTTTCAGCCGTTAATTTTGTTGCTCCATATGTATTTGAAGGAGCGATTGCTTTATCCGTACTAGTGAAAAGGACTCTTTTTACTTTTGCTTCTAATGCGGCTTGTATAACATTCTGAGTTCCAATAACATTTGTTTTAACTGCTTCAAATGGATTATACTCGCATGCTGGTACATGCTTCATTGCAGCTAGATGAAACACATAGTCAATGTCTTCCATTGCCCTTAAGAGCCGTCTTTCATCTCTTATATCTCCAATTAAATATCGAATATTTACATATTCTCTAAATTCCTGCTGTAACTCAAACTGCTTATATTCGTCACGGCTAAAAATTCTTATAACTTCAGGAGAATACTTTAATAGTTGATTTACGAGGTATCTACCGATTGTACCTGTCCCACCTAATATTAAAATCTTTTTGCCTTCATATACATTGTCCATCTCACTTTCACTACTTTCCTTAGTTAACTCCTTCACGAAGCCCTTCTTCATTAATTATTTTAGTAACACTTTCATTGATTGTGTTTATTATGGGCATTATCTCGTATTGTATTATATCAGCTATAGAAACATGGTCTTCCGACTTTACAGCTTCTTCTAAATTAGATAACTCTTTTTGTATTTGAATTAAAGCTACTCTTAAACCGTCATTGGTATATTCGGATTCGTTTATTCTAAGAATTGCGTCATACATCCAATTTAGCGCCTCTAATAATTGGGTAAAACTATTCCAAGATTCTGATGTTGCCCCTTGATAATATTCATTTGCCAGATGTTCTATCTCTGGAAGAGCTCTTTTAATATACGATTCAATAGTTAAAAGCAACTCAGCTAGTAAATCTTTTTTGTTTTTTTCCTTTACTTCAACTAGTTGTATACTATCAATTGATTCAGCTATGGAAGCTTCAAATTCATAATATATTTCAACACCATCTATAATTATATAATCTAGGTATTTTTCTGATTGAGAAAAGTAATTCTCTATAGTATCTATAACGTCCTGCAATGAAGAAATATCATTATTAAATTTAAAAATTGTTTCATTTATAATAAGTTTCATATCGAAACCTCCGATTTTATGTCGAACTTTATAGTTATATTATCGGTTAAATAATAATTGTATTAAGTGGTTTATATATTTAGTACCACAAGGTAATATTTACTATTTACCCCTTTATTTCAAAAAAAAAAGCATGAATCTGCTCCTTTATATTAAAGAAAGATAGGACTGCCTTCGATTAATCATCTATTAGTATAGTATTTAAGAATACTTGAACTCTTAATTGTGCTTTATTAGAGTAGAATCTATAATGTTCATTATCATATATATATAACTCAATCTTCTTGACCTTCTTGACCATCTCTATATAGGAGTTTACATGAAGCAAAACTTTTCATAAATCTTTAAATCTCTGACTTTTTGGATTCGGTAATCATGGATGGAACAAGTCTCCTCCTGACAACAACATAGACAGACCTTGTAAGTCGTATTGATATTAATTTCCAGGTGAATGTCCGTTTCTTCGAGGTGATAACACATCCACTTCTTCTAAATCAAGTAATGTTGTGGTAGAACGCGAGTGCATTTACGAAATCTCCTTTTCGATGAGAGTCCAGTCAACTATCATTTTAAAGAGAGATCTTGTAATTGCTTTTATTTTGCCTATAAAGGCCTTTCAAACCGAAGATTTAGTATAGAACCAAATTTAAAAGAGACTCTAGATATACTAGAGTCTCTTCTATTATAAAGATTATCCAAGTAATTGTAATACTGATTGTGGACGTTGATTAGCTTGAGCCAACATAGCTTGAGAAGCTTGAGATAGTATGTTATCCTTAGTGAATTTCATCATCTCAGCAGCCATATCTACATCACGGACGCGAGATTCTGCAGCTTGCAGGTTCTCTGAAGAGTTACCTAAGTTACTAATTGTATGTTCTAAACGGTTTTGGAACGCCCCAAGTTTTGAACGTTCAGCAGATACTTGGTTGATTGCTGCATCGATTACAGAGATGGCAGCAGTTGCTTTTTTATGGTTACGAATATCTAATGCCACTACGGAAGCACCTGTTGCGTTACCTCTATCTGTAAGAGCATTTGCAGCTCCTGAAGCAAATTTTGCATCAGCTGATTTTGCTACTAATTCCGCACTGATAGTAGTACCATTTTCGGTTAATACTCTATTAGCTCCATCTACTTTTGCGCCGCTTGCTGAGTAGTAACTTTCTGTTCCAGCTGTTCCACCAGTTACCCAATCATTTTTCACACCATGGGCAGACGATCCAGGTGCATTATCGAGTTTTGCGTTACCTCCACTAGCAGTACCTGCTACGCCTAAAGCTTCTGCACGCATGTCAAAAATATCAACAGTGAAGTTTTGGATAGAGTTAGCCCCCACTTGTAAGTGTAAACCGTTACCGCTAGTTGTATTACCAGCTGTTGCAACTCGGCTACCAGCGTCTAGTGATTGAGAACCGTTAAGAAGTTTCTTTTGGTTAAATTCAGTATTGTTACCAATACGGTTGATTTCAGATGTTAATTGGTTTAACTCTTTTTGAAGCTCTTGACGATCTTGATCGGTGTTTGTATCGTTGGAAGCTTGAGTAGCAAGTTCACGCATACGTTGAAGGATAGAGTGAGTTTCGCTCAATGCACCCTCGGCAGTTTGGATTAAAGAGATACCATCCTGAGCATTACGCTGTGCCTGGTTTAAACCGCGAACCTGTCCGCGCATTTTTTCGGAGATTGCCAGACCTGCAGCATCGTCACCAGCACGGTTGATGCGGAGACCCGAAGAAAGCTTCTCCATTGATTTTGCTGAATTTGTTTGGTTCATTCCCAATTGACGATGAGAGTTCATCGCAGATAAGTTATGATTGATAATCATGATTTATTTCCTCCTTGAAATAAATACCCACATCCATGTGGTTAATTTTTAAAACAAGATTAATGACTGAGTCGGCCGCCTCAGTATTCTCTTGTCTATATTAGATATATCGACATGATATTTTTATTCTTTAGAAATTTTTCCTATAATTTTATTTTTTCATCTGGTTGTTCAGTTTTTCTAAAAGTTCTAATGTAGCGTTTTTCGCACTGTTATTTTCTTCTTGATTGGCGAGATAGATTTCTTTTCTATGTATTTCGATATGCTTTGGTGCGTCTATGCCAATTTTGATTTGTTCTCCGTCAATATCAAGAATCTTAATTTCTATATCATCACCGATTTTAATAGACTGATTTAATTTTCTTGTTAAAACTAGCATCATTTCTCCTCCTTGGCTTCAGAGGCTGATGGAGAAAAGAGCAGATGTTTTGTCTTGTAGAGAGAATCATTTAACAGAACCTGTCTCCCTAATTTTTTCTCTGCATTTATCACCAGGGGGCCTTGCAGGTTTGCTGTTGTTTTTTGGAACGGCTCTTGAATGGTAAGGATTACATAAACTGATACATCGTCTTCTTTTACAATTTGCAAGGCCTCTTTATTTTGATCAGAAAGTTTAAATGAGTAGTCTGGGAAAAAGGTAAACGGGCTGACGATTACAAAAGCAAGAGCCGGAGTCTGAACGGATTGCATAATTGAAAACGATCCATCCTCGGCAAATGGCAGGATATAAAATTTTTGTTCATCACTGAAGCCTGGAATTCCTTGCTCAAATTGAATAATCTTTGACTCTTCTATTTCAGTTTCTTCATGGTATTTTGTAAGTATTTTCATTATTTTCACCATTTCTTTCAGTTTATTAATTTAATTATAGACGCCTATATAAGAAAAAAGCTATCCAATACGGATAGCTTATCTTAGGAAATCCATTAATGTCGGCTGGATGAGCCTCGCGCCAACGGATAGTGATGCTTTATGGATACTTTCCTGTATTTGCAGGTTAATGAGCGCCTGTTCAAAGTCAATGTCCTCATTGTCGGAAAGGGTTTTTTCGGCAACGACCTCTTGCTGGAGCAGCCGGTTTTCGACCATTTCGACACGGTTCAGCTGTGCACCAAGCTCGGCTCTCATGGAGACCATGCTGTTTGCATACCCGTCAATGAAATCTAGGGATTTTGTTATTTCAGCTCCCTTTGAAGTCGGGTCCGTCAGCATTTTTTTAATCGATTCGATGCCACTGAATAAATCAACCGAAAAAGCTTCCTGGCCCCTTACGCTGATAGGTATGGTCACGCCCTTCATAACTTCAATGACAACATCCTCTGTATTAGTGGACACAGCATCTTTATTGGATATCACAATAGCATTGCTATTCAATTCTTCAGTTACTGTAACTTCCTCACCATCCTTGTATTCTAACTTATCCGTATAAGAATGTTCAAATTTGCCTGGTGAGGTTTCTAGTGTAATAGTACTGCCAAAAGCGGACTCGAAATTTGTTCCATTATATTTATAGGTTTCTCCTCGATAGCTTACAACATAATCTGCCACATTAAAACCCGTTTGTGGTGTCGCAACATTATCAACAAAAGTATCATAATCTATATTGAACTGATTGGTATTGATAGGAGATGCTGCTGTATTCGTTCCATTGAAAATGAAGTTGTCGGCAACTTTTGTATTGGCTAAGGCAACGAGATGCTCCTGCAGTCTTGAAATTTCTTTTGCGATATTTCCCCTGGCTGTTGGATCATAGCTATCGTTGGAGGCCTGTACAGTCAGTTCCCGGATTCGCTGGAGCACCTGACCCGATTGGTCAAGAGCTGAATCGGCATTATCCATCCAGTTATACCCCTCATTCAAATTCCTCTTAAACTGTTTAACTTCCGTTACTTGTGTCCGATATCTTAATCCTTTCATAGCGACAACCGGGTCATCGGAAGGCCTTGAAATTTTCTTGCCGGACATGATTTGATCCTGGAGCTTCCCCAAACGGTCATAATTCTGGCTAATATACCGGAGGTTACTGTTGGTAAGCATTGTTTGTGTAATACGCATTTTTTATCTACCTGCCTATCTTCCACCAACGCCCATACCGTTGATGATTTTATCAAGCATTTCATCAACCAGGGTGATATTTCTGGCTGCAGCGTTATAAGCATGCTGGAATTTAATCATATTTGTCATTTCTTCATCAAGGGATACGTTGCTGATCGACATCCTTCTTTGCTCGACAGAATCCTTTAAAACACCGGCTGTCTTGCTCATCCTGAGCGCCTCGGAAGAATTATCACCGAGCCTGCCGATCATGCCCTGATAGAAGGATTGGACATTGGTTAAATCGCCGCCATAGTCGAGCATCGCATCCTTAACTTTGGAAAGTTCCAAGGCATTTGAACCATTTCCGATAAATGCCTCGTCACTTGATTTAACTCCACTTGCTGAAAATGTGTAGGTCCAGGTATCCCCGTTTTGCTGGGATGAGATTTTTGAAGGATCCAATGTAACCCCAAACACTTTTTCCGGATTTTTCCCGGTGAAGCTTCCAGTTTGGGTTGCCGTTGCTATTTCTGCTCCATTACTATCAATGCCCTTTAACTCGTATGTCCATTGGTTATCTGTAGTAAACTTAACAACAACTTTAATTTCTTTAGCATTCGTAAACGACGCAGGCGCACTTTCAGGTTCATAAATACCGGTAATGGATACATTGCCTACTGTTCCTGCTGCAACCGGGTTACGGATCATGCTGCCTGCAATGACATTGCCCTCTGCAGCGGCTGCAATATTCTCGACATCATCTAAAATCGCATCAGCTACCTTTAAATTTGCGGCAGCTCCCTTCGGATTGCTGTCGCTTGGCGCCGCACCCCCAAAAGAAAAGAAGGCTTTATCATTTGAAGCACCATTCCAGATTTCATTTAAACTCCACCCGGACCGGTGAACCAAGTTAAAATGGGAAGCGAAGGTATAGGCCATTTCATCCAGGTCAGCCAGCATATCATTGTAAAGGCCTTTAACGATGTCGTCGCCATTTGTCGAATCGGCAGGTGTCGGGTCAGATTTATACCCGTAACCCTCTATGTAGCCTTTTAGCTTCCCAGACGCGTTTAAGTCAGTAAATTGAGTAAGCTTATATACTGGACTTGCATCATTGTCGGCATCTGTATCGGTAGCCGGACTCATGAATCCTGATTCATTCTGCTTCAGCTCGAAAAATTTAATGCTTGTAACCGGGCTGTCCAGGACAGCCCGATTTTCATACATAATATGGATCCCATTTGCTTTTCCGGCTGTCGCGTCGACAAGCTTTATCTGGTTGGGCGGTACGTTTGAATCTGTCAAAATATCCCCTTGGGAGGTCGCTAAATAAATATCAAATATCCCCTCAGCATTTGCCGATGAGTTCCCACCGGTTGCTTTTGCCTCCACTTTAATGTTCATCATGGATGACAATTCATCAATTAGCCGATCTCTTTCATCATACAAATCATTAGGCAAATATCCATGAGGTTCAATATCAGCAACCTGCTTATTGATGTTATTAATTTGCCGCAAAAGGGAATTAATTTGATCCTGTGAATTGTCGATCTCGCTTCGATAATCCTTTTGGATTGCTTTTAATGAGTTGTACGTGTAATTAAAAGTATTCGCCAGGGTGATTCCGCGCTCCCTGACAACTCGTCTTGCCCCGTCATTTTGTGGCTGTACAGCCAGGTCCTGCAATCCTTCCCAAAACTGGTCCATTGTGCCGGCCAATCCTGTATCTGTCTGCTCGTTCATCACATCTTCCATTTGCGAAAGCAATTCTGCTTTTGATTGCCAAAAACCAAGTTTACTGTTTTCGCCGCGGAATTGCATATCAACAAAACTATCACGTATACGCTGAATATCTCCTGCTTTTACTCCCGTTCCCATCTGTCCGGGAATTTGGGGGCGATTCATCGAGGCAGAAGGATATGGTTCAGTTTGAACAAAATTTACACGCTGTCTCGTGTACCCGGGAGTATTGGCATTGGCGATATTATGGCCCGTTGTAAATAGGGCTGCCTGCTGGGTAAGCATACCTCTGCGGGCCACTTCCAAGGCATGGAATGTAGAAATCATCTAATTACCTCCGTTATGCTTTTGAATCAAATATGGATTGCCCTCTTTGGACCGATTGAGGGGAATCCTGAGGATGGCCATAGGTATAGGAATTCGGATCCGGCTGGATTAAATCCATTGTCAGATGGATGAAGTCCAGGGACTGCTCAAGCAATTGCTGATTCAGTTTATTTTGATGGGCCAATTCACTTATCTCGGTCTCAAGTTCCACTTTCAGCCTTGATAAGTTCATTTTTTCGTTCCCGGCGGAAACCGCTATTACAGCCGATAAAGTAGGGTCGTTTACTATATCCCCGCCTCCTGACAAAAGTGCTGCCGAGATTTCTCTCATTTCACGGTTCTTTTGATCAATTGCCTTTATGTGCAGCTTTTCCTTGGAAAGCACCGACTTTAATGCCTCTATATCCCCTTTGATAACGGCGTCAGATTTTTGCTTTGCAATCCGGTTCATGCTTTTATGCAATAGCAAAATTTCCTCTAAAATCCGCGATGCATTTTGACTGGCCATTAGGCTCCCTCACTATAATGAGTTATTCCAAAAGTCATATAGTTTCCTGGCAATCTCTTCTGGTTTAATTTCATATTCGCCCGCCTTGATTTGTTCACTGATTTTCTTTACCTTCTCCTGACGCTCCAGCTCAATCTGGCTTACTTGCTGAAGTTCCTTTGCTTCAGGAGAAATTTCCACCTTATCCTTGCGACCGGCTTTTTCTGCCTTTTCCAGCTTTTCAGCCTGCTTAATATAAGGGTTTAAATTTACACGATTAAAATTATTAATTTTCATATTTTCCACCCCTTTTTAGTTGTTTCCCCGTTCCCCCAATAAAGTAATATATTTTATAAATACCTGATGTTTATTTATTTGGATGTTATATATATCGGTTTGAATCATTATTATTTAAGTAAGTCTTAAGTAGTAAATTCTTTCCTCAAAGGGGAAGTCTCTTTTCCTTTCTAATAAAAAAACTACCAGTTAAGATGTCCAGTAGTTTTACGTGTAAATATTAATCAATAAACCTTTGATTTCTCCAACCGTCTGAAGGATATCGAGTCCCTTTTTCTCTTTGTCAAGAACTGCGTTTGTCAGGTCAATCAGCTTTTTATCCACTTCTTTAACTATTTTATATACCTTTGTTCTGCCCCGTCGGCTGAATCCCCGCTGTTCCTCAAGCTGCAACCCATTTTGAACAGCCTCTTCCATAAATTGCTTTACCTTTTTTTTATATTTTCGGAGGTCCTCAACAGTCCGGTTTTCAGCCAGGATTTTCCCCTGCTCTTCTATCTCGTCCACTAACTTAGTCATCTTGTCGTATATCATTTGCTGACGGTTTTTAGAGATCACTTCTTGAAAAGAAATGCTTTCCGTTACCGCATTATTAGTGTTTTTTACTTTGTTAATTCCTGTTTTATCAACCTTTTGAATCTCCACAAACACCACTCCCCTATTTCGAACGTTTCGAAATTAGTTGATGACTGCCTCTTGTTATATTCTAACATAAATAGACTAAAAAATAGAGGTGAGTCCCTTAACCCGGAACTTACCTCTATTCATTATTTATCGCTGCAGTAACTGAAGAATTCCCTGCGGAAGTTGGTTCGCTTGGGCAAGCATAGCCTGAGCAGACTGATTTAGGATATTGTTCTTTGTAAATTCGGTCATTTCTGATGCCATATCAGCATCCCGAATACGCGACTCTGACGCTGTCAGGTTTTCATTTGTCGTTAACAGGTTGCTGATCGTATGCTCCAAACGGTTTTGGGTAGCGCCCAGCTTTGAACGTGTTGCAGAAATTTGGTTAATTGCTTGCTCTAACTTGAAGATTGCATCATTTGCTTCTTTATGAGAAAGCACATTAATTTCATCTATACCAAGCTTTACAGTACTTAGTTCAGGTACATCAATGTTTACATTTTGGTTTGTATTTGCTCCTATTTGGAAGGATAAGGCTTTATTTGTAAGATCAAAGTTTGAAGTACCTTCTTTTGCATTTGCACCAAATACCATTTCTAAGCCGCCATGTGCCATTTTTCCGTTTCTTGTTGTCAATTCTTTTGAAAAAGTAATAGCTGTTGCTGTATTGTCATCATTCACTTTTGAAACAGCAACTTTCATTTTTCCTTCAATTTGTACTTTTGCAGTTCCAGCTTGCGTAATAAGCTTAGTATTGATTTGAACCCTTTTACCCGAATCTGTCCCTATTGTTTGAAGACTCCCATGGTTTTCTCCAATTTGGGCTGCAAGCTTTCCGATTGAGAAACCGTTCGGATCAAAAATTTCAATTGTTGCACTTTCAACTTGATTACTATCTTTTTGGTAGTCGGAAACAACGATCGCGAATTCTCCAAGACCCAAGTCACTTGTCTTAATGTTAAAGTTACTTGCGCCATTAGCCATAGCGGTTGGGTTAAGAGTGATATCAAATCCGTTTAAGCTTACAGTCTGACTTGATCCACTTGCAAACGTAACGTCTGACTGACTTGCATAAAGTTCTCTTGTACCGTCTGCTTTAAGTTTATTTACAACAATATCGGCTTGCGTTTCCACTTTTATTTTAGCTGTGCCATTTCCGTTAAGAGCTGGAGCATTAATGGTGATCTGTGTATTTCCGCTACCAATCGTAATAGGTGATCCCGGAATGGTAACGTCGGTCAAGGCAGGATGAACAGGCTGGCCATCCGGGCCATTAACTTGGATGGTAGCAGTACTACCATTATAGGCACTTACATTGATGCTATATTCCCCCGGCGGAAGGTCTTTGCCTATCGCAAAGTCAATGCTTTGTGGTGCCACAGTCACCTTAACTGTTCCGGATACATTAATAGTGTTTAAAGCAGTGAGTGTAATCGTCTCTGGGCTAGTTCCGAGAGTAACACTTCCACTTAATGCCCGATCTGCAAGAACTCCTATGGAGTTACCAGATGGATCAATAATCTCTATATCAGCTGTTGATGCACTTCCACTAGTACCAATTTGATAATCAGTGATCTTGATACTATAGTCACCAATTTCAAGTCCGTCTCCATAACCAAGGGAGGTAATTCCTGCAGCAGGTGTTATCGTTTTATTAGTGAATCCTCCAGTAGCATCGTTAACGGTATCAATGTTTGTTTTTCCAGTAATTGAATACTCGTAAGTAGCATCTGATGTTTTTAAATTAGGATCTGTTATACTTACTCCAGATATGTTTGCGCCATTAGTCGCCAATTTTGTCTCTGTTTCAATTGTGATAACTCCCTCAGAACTTACACCTGCTCCTGGCTGGTTTAGTGTATAAACTAGCGACGGTGTATTTTCAACACCTATTTGATAAGTTCCCGTCGCAATCGAAGGATCAGTGACAACAGGCACACTCTTAATATTCGTGTTCTGCATTTGACCTACTCGATATTGCGTATCCACCGCACTTGAACCATCCAACAACTTACGCGTGTTAAATTCTGTTTTTGCAGCAATGCTATCGATTTCTTTTAATAATTGATCAATCTCTAATTGGATCGAGTTACGATCTGATGTTGTATTCGTATCATTAGCTGCCTGCACTGCTAGCTCACGCATACGCTGAAGCATTGAATGTACTTCAGTCATTGCACCTTCTGCAACTTGCATTAATGAAACTCCATCAAGAGAGTTTCTCTCCGCTTGTTTAAGTCCGCGAATTTGCGAACGCATTTTTTCCGAGATAGCAAGACCTGCAGCATCATCTGCAGCTCTGTTTATACGTAAACCTGAAGAAAGTCGTTCCAGGTTTTTTGATGAATTGAATTGATTTTGGTAAAGGTTTCGGTATGCATTTAAAGCCTGGATATTATGGTTGATTTTCATTATTTACTCCCCTTGCAAGAATTTATTTATCAGTTTTCTATCAGGACATTTTTTTCATAAGCCATTGCTTTTTGACGGAGCATGGAGGTGGCCTCCGATGGCTTCTTTCTGAGAGTCTCATTCCAAGCACTCACTATCGGCTGTAAAACATTGATTACCTCTTTAATCATTGCTATGTCCTTCTTGTAATTAGCTTCTATAATTCTATTAGCCATATAGTTATAAAGATGATCTAATTGGTCTGCAATGATTCCAGCCTCATAGTTGATTCCGGCTCCTAAACGGTACAAGATATCATTAGCCGCTTGTAATTTGGTATTTGCTATAATAAGGTCTTTGTTTTCTATATCATCAATTGCTTCTTCTAATTTCGTTAAACAAGCTTCATATAATAAAGCTGTAATTTCCTGAGGTGACTTTTTGTGTAAGGCGCCCTCTGTAAAAATCCCTGTCACTTTTGTCTCCACCTCCAAATGTGATTATCTTTTATTTTTATCGGAGTGATTCCTGAAATTGTTAATAGTTTAGATCCATTTCTTCAATTAACAATAAAATTTCAGCCATCGCTGAGTATAACTGTGGCGGTATATTGTCACCTAAATCCATATCCAATAAATTTGCTACAAGTGAGGAGTCTTCTTGCATGTGGATATTATTTTGCTTTGCTAACTCAATGATTTGCTGCGCTATTAAACCAGTCCCTTGTGCCATCACAATAGGCGTTGCATTGTTATCCTGATCATACTTAATGACAGCTGCCGACGGTCCATTCGTTTCCTTTCTCTTTTTTTGGTTATAGAATTTTGAGATTTTCATATTTTATAATCCATCCCTTTTTCAGCGAAAACAGGCCTTATTTGCTTCATTTCGTTACTTGAATCTGCTGGCCCTTTTTCGTCCGGTCTCTTCGAAGCATTCATTTTACTAAAATGCATACTGTTTATGTTATAGCCAATTTCCTCTAGCTTTATTTTTGCAATAGAGGCAAGCGGTTCCATCTTTTCTTTAAAACCAGGTTTATCATTTTTTATGGTAATGGAAAGGTTTCTATCACTTGCGTTCAAGAGAATCCCTACATCACCAAGTTTATTTGTTTCAAAGAGAAAATAAATACTGCAATTCTCCCAATCCACCTGCTGTCCCTCATTTTTAGAATTCACAAATACCTGAACATTTTCAGATTTACCTCCCAATAAAAGCGGTAAATTGAAAAACATGCTCTGTAAGGTGCCATTAGCATCCGATTTACTCAGCAGCTGCTGTCCGGTAATGTTATTTATAGCCTGTTCGACATTAGCAGCCATTTTTGAACCCAGTTCTTCGCCCTCAAATTGTGTTAATTTCAGCAATACCGATTTTAAGTTTTCCTGTTGCTGATTTTTTTCTTGTTGAGATTGATCTCCCTTTGAAAAAACCAATGAATTAGCAAGATCGCTTTCATGATTTATTCCGAGTGAACGCACATATTCAAACATTTGCCGGGCAGAAGGTTCCTGACCAAAACTGTTTCCTAAATTTTTATATTGATTAACCAACTGCTGAGGAGGCTCGCTATTTTCCTTGTCCAAGCTTTCCTTCGCAACAAAATGCATTACTTTTTGGTCAGAAGGTTTAAATATTATTTTATCTATCAGCGTTCTTACTTCGCGGACAATTCTTGACGCTTCAGAAAAATCTCCTTTTGCAAGATTTTTCTTCGCATCTGCTAATTGCGAACTAGCTTCAAGTAATTGTTTCTCTGTTTTCATATCTGTTAAAAGCATCAGGTCACTTTTTAATATTGCATTATCCAGCTTGCTTATTGTGGTTTCAAGCATCTGTTTTGCCTGGGGATAGGCATTTTTTTTGAATACATCTATAACTCTTTGAACATTGTCCAGATTCCTTGACATTTCCCGTTTTAGATCTCGAAACTCTTGTGTAGCTTCGGCTAATTTTTTTGTAACTTTTGTGACTAGAATATTTTTAGAATCAGTTTGCATCAAGCTTAATAACTCATCCACATTATACTGCGATGCTGCAGCTTGCTGGGTTTGTTCTATTTTATTTTTGTTTTCACTGTTGGCAAACTCTTTCTCTAAATCAGATAATACCTGCATGATTTTCTGACGGGCTGCTATCTCCCGGCCTCCCTCTGCTAACCGGGTGGCTTCATTTACGGTTTTTTCAACCTTATTCAGGATTTCTGGCTTTAGGTTTGATAACAATTCGTTTTTTGTGGTTTCAATAGCCTTTAATAAATTAGGTTCATTCTGAATGGTTTTTATCAGGTTTTTTATTTCATTGGTACCTATACTTGGTGCAGCAGTCTGTTGTTTTTGGTCTTGACTATTAGAACCTTCCACATTCGTAATTTCGGATTCTATTTCTGACAGGACTTGCGTAATGGTTTGGCGGGCGGCAATAGCCTGGCCGGTTTGAACTAAACGCGCTGCTTCGTTTATGGCTTTTTGAGCCTTATCCAAGGTAGCTGGTTGCAGATCTGATCCTAGTGCCGTCTTCGCTGCTTCAATTGCCTTAACAATATTAGGTTCTGTTTGGACGGTTTTGATAAGGGCTTTTATTTCACTTGTGCTTACTGTTTGTGATGCGGTCTGTTGTTTTGGTTCTAGGTTATTGGAACCTTCCACATTAGCAACTTCAGTTTCTATTACTGACAGGACTTGCATAATTTTTTGGCGGGCAGCTATATCCTGCCCGCTTTGGACTAAACGTGCTGCTTCGTTTATGGCTTTTTTAGCCTTATCCAAGGTAGCTGTTTGCAGATCTGATCCTAATACCGTCTTCGCTGCTTCAATTGCCTTAACAATATTAGGTTCTGTTTGGACAGTCTTGATCAGGTCTTTTATTTCACTTGGACTTACTCGAGATGAAGATGTTTGTTGCTTTTGTTCTAGGTTATTAGAAGCTTCGACATTCGCAACCTCTGTTTCTATTTCTGACAGGACTTTCATAATTTTTTGGCGGGCGGTAATAGCCTGGCCGCTTTGGACTAAACGTATTGCTTCATTGATGGCTTTTTGAGTTCTATCTAGGGTTTCTGTTTTCAGATCTGATCCTAATACCGTCTTCGCTACTTCAATTGCCTTAATAATATTAGGTTCAATTTGGACGGTTTTGATAAGGTTTTTTATTTGTTCACTTATTTGTGTTTGACTTTTTATTTGCTGATTTCGGAGATTTTCATTGAATTGAATGTTGCTGGTACTTTGTTCCCTTGCTGGACTCGAATTTATTGGCAACATTTTATTTTGATGGCTATTTTGGTGCTTTTCTGCATTAGACAGAACTGTTTCCACCAATTTTAGAGCCTCAGACATTTTTTCGCGGCCGGCAAATTCAAGTTGGCTTGCCTGTTTTGCCACAGTTGCTATACGTTTTGATAACTCTGGCTCTAACCGGTTATCTTTAATAATGTTTATTATCTTATCTATTACTTTTTTCAACTCCGGGTTTTGTGCAACATGCTCACGCAATTCCTTTAAACCTTCTTTTAAATTAAGTGGTACTTGGGAGCGACTGGACTGAAGGCTGCCTTCCGCTTCTCTCAAAACCTGAATCAAACGTTCTTTTCCGATAGATTGAAGCTTTTCTGCTTCTAATGTAGCTTTTTCTACTTTTTTTATTGTTTCACTATCAAGCCCAGGAATCTTGTTTATTATGTCACGTACATTTTGGATCGTTTTTTGTATATTTGGTTCGGTTTTTATAGATTGGATTAGTTCTTGTAATGCACTTATGGATGGTGTAAAAGAAGGTGTGCCGTTGGTTAAACGATTCTGTTGCTGTACCGCAGAGACAGTTCCAGTTCCTGTTTTCTGTACGGTTATTCGCTCAGCATTCGGGAATTCAGCTTGGGGATCGATTTCCTTGACCAGCGAAGATAGTACTTCATTAAGCGGTGGCCCATGCAATGCAGCATGTACAGCTCGCAGATTTGAACTCGTGGGTTCCAAACCTTTATTTGCTAGCGCTTTTACCGTATTCAATTTATTTTCTGTGCTGCCTGTTTCTTTCACAAAAAATTCTTTTAAATTAGCGGCGATATGTTTCGTTATTGGAATTCCTTTACTGACAAACATATGGACGGCTTGTTTTATTTTGCTGTATTCCTTGTCTGATAGTTCCAAGCTTTGGATGATTTTTGATTCAGCTAGCTGGCTTCCCGCGTCCGATGTCTTTTTTTGTTCAGCGATAACAGACTTCACTTCGATAGCGTTTTCGTTTCGAGCCACTATCTGAACAGTAATCCGATCTTCAGCCGGAACTCCTGCTTCAAAACTTGCTAATACCTCTTTTCCCCTGATTTGAAGTACTGCTTCAGTACTTGAAACACGTTCTTTTATTTGAGCATTATATATGTCACCCTTATTTACTTCCAGGGAGTTATCTATTTTAGGAGATTGATTTGCAGGCTTCTGATTACTAATTTGCATTTGTTACACTCCTATACGGTTTCTTTACAAGGTTATTATCGGTTATAGGCTTTTTATATTTATCTTTTACTCTAAAATGAAGACTTTAGGCCTGTAGTTTATTGAATAAAAAAAATCCACTTCAATTGAAATGGATTTTTGTACTAATTTAATCATCAAGATGTGTATAGTAAGCGCCTTTTTTCCCTCGCTCTTCTATTTCCTTGCGGCGGGCTTCTTCCTTTTCAAATTGACCTAACTGAGATTTTAAGGCATTCTGACAATTAACACATAAGCGCCCTTCTTTGATGGTAGTGCCGCATTTATCGCATTTGATTCCCAGATTGGGAAATTGTGAGGTTCTAAGCTTCCCGGTTTTAATGAATTTGACAACCAAGTCTTCGTCCACACCAGTATTTTCAACCACCTGCACTAAGGTTGCTGTCCGATTTTCTCGTTTACGAATGTATTGATATACTTTTTCATATTCCTTTTCTTCTTGTTTATAGCACGCATCACAAACATCGCGAAATTTTGTCCTGACGAATAGCGCGTCACAGTTTGGACAGTTGTTTAAATCATTCATGGCTTTGCCCTCCCGCTGTTCTTCCTATGATCATTATATCGTCTAACAAGGGAGCAATATGAAGAAATGTCGAACATTTATTTAGGATTAATAGTTACCGAGCGACTGTGAACGAGATGACTTGCCCAGCCCCTGACTCGATCAATACTTTTGCGGCATGCCTTAAGGTTGATCCTGTAGTGTAGATATCATCTATGATTAATAGCTTTTTATCTTGGATTAATTCCGGCTTTTCTACTTGGAATACCTGCTGAAGGGAAATTCGCTCGTGGCGGGATTTTTTTGATTGTTTTTCTGTATGGAGACGTGAAAGGACCTCCACCGGCATTAGTCCCGCTGATCGGATAAGTGCTTCCGATTGGTTAAAGCCTCGCTCCTGTAATCGTTCGCCGCTTAGGGGGATAGGAACTGCGATATCAAATTCAAGCTTGAAAAGCCTTTGACTAATCTGTTGGGCAAACGCTTTTGAAATGGCATAGTCGCCACGATACTTAAATTTTGCGATTGTTTCTTTTAAAAAATCATTATAGGAATATAGAGAAATATTTTTCGATAGATATCCGTTCCACTCCGGGTCTCCATTCCATCGGACACAGTCATAGCACAGCTCGCCAATCTGGAAGTCCGGGGAAAGGCCGTCAAAGGGACGGCTGCACGCTATACATGTGTCCCCTTCAATTTTTTCAAGCTTTCCTTCGCACTCCTTGCAAAGGACACACTCCTCCTGCTTCAAGAGTGCTTTCCAGGTTATTTCGTTCTTAATAGCAGCGGCACAAAGAAGACAAATTTCATTTGATCTAAACATTGTTTCAAACATCCAGCAGCCCCCTTTTCACGGCTTCAGCATTCATCCTTTGAATATGGCGAACCACCTTTACCATGCTATTGCTTTTTCCGTAATGAAAAAAGGTAATATTGCCGTTAGGGTTTTCAAAACTGCGGCCAACCCGACCAGCGATCTGCACAAGGGCACTTTCGGAAAAAACATCATGGTCCGCTCCAATGACGGCCACTTCAAGATTAGGAATCGTCACTCCCCGCTCCAGGATAGTCGTTGTCAGCAAACCTGGTATCCGTTTTTCCCTTAAGGAAGAAACCTTTGTTTTTCGGTCAGGGTCCTCGGAATGAACCGCTTCAAGGTTTGGATTTAATTTTTGAAAAAGTGGGAGAGCCATTTGCATTACTTTTATGCTCGGGAAAAACAGCAAAATGGGGGTATTCTTGTCGAGACGTTCTTGTACCCAGGAAGAAACGGCTGAAGGAATTGCCTTATTTTGCGAAATAGATCTGCTCCAATTTCCGCACCATTTCATATTTGGAACAGGGATTGGTTTACGGTGGAAGCGGGCGGGGATGGTTACGGCCTTTAGAGTACCTTTTGCGTAGCTATGCTGCATTTTTTCTGAGGGAGTAGCGGTCAGGTAAATAAGTGAGGATTCTGCCTTTCGGGCTTTACTGACAGAAAATTGCAGCGATTTGTCTGCAGAATACGGAAACGCGTCGACTTCATCAATAATCACCGTATCAAACGCGCGATAAAATCGGAAAAGCTGATGGGTGGTGGAAACAGTTAATGGGGCAAGCAGGTGCCGCTCCTCGCTGCCCCCGTATAGGGATGTAACTGGTATACCGGGAAAAGATTTTTTTAGCCGGGGAGCCAGCTCCAACACCACATCAGTCCTTGGCGTGGCGATACAAATCCGCTGCCCTGACTGCAGACCTGCCTCAATTCCTTTGAAAAGTACTTCAGTTTTGCCGGCGCCGCAGACAGCCCATACCAAGAGCTGCTCCTTATTGGTTACTGCTTCCACGACCCGGCTGGATGCATGGCTTTGTCCTTCAGAAAGGCTGCCTGTCCACGCTAGCGGTGAGTGTGTAACGCCAAAATCAACATTAGGGCCAGTCCAAACATATAAATAAGAACAGCTGCTGACCCGGCCCATCATGATACAGCTCCGGCAATAGGTGCACTCGGTCTGGCATCGGCTGCATGGGAACGTAAAAAACTGTGCCTGAATTTGATTGCCGCATCGATTGCACTGGAATCTGGAAGCTTCCCGACTTACCCCCTGTACTCGGGAAATATAACCGGTTTTGAAATGTTTATCGAGGAGATCTACTGAAAAAGGAATTTCTTCAGGTAACAGGGCTCTGCCGTATAAATGATGCTGTAGTTCGGACGAAAAGGAAAAAGACTGTAAGAGGGTATGGCTTTCAAGAGTGGGGATTACCGGCTGGTTCGAAACGCGGAAAATTTTTTGGAGGAATTTCTGCAAAATAGTAGCTCCTTTCTCGTTATTCTTAAACAGATTTCGACATGTTTAGCTTTTTTCCTGCCATCCTCTAAAAAAGAGACTTAACATACTAATTCTGCCCTGGAAACTGATTTACTGTCCAAAGCCGATAGTTTACTTGCCGAAACAGAAGATTTTCTATCCAAAACTTGCAAAATACTGCCCAAAATCACTAGTTTACTTGCCAAAGAAGAATACTCGTAACCTCTTTTTTAAAATGACAGGGGGTATAATAGAGACGAAACTATATTTCCTCTTAAAATTATGATCATTTTGTAAGGTAAACGAACTGATTTATGATTTTTTTTCCCTTACTAAAGCCATTTCGCAAATTCAACTGGGAATAATGAGGGCCTTTTAAATAATATTAGATAAATATTTAGGTAATACGGCCTTTTTGCGATTCTATACATATACCCCGTCCCCCTAAGAAGATTATATATCGTCGTCTTCTCTATTTTTATCATCGACTTCGAAGATATATCGTCAATCTTCAGATTTTATCGTCGACTTTTACAGTATATCGATTTCTCGACAATAAATGACAAGCTCACCCCACTATATATACAAGAACACACCCAATTACCAATTATATTCAAACAGCTTTTGAAAATAATATTAAAATACTGCCAGGAGTATCATATTCTTCACTGATACACTCCAATCATTCTTGATCTAGAATGATACTTCCCATGACTACTAATATTACAAAAACGTCACACCCCTTCCAAGGTATGACGCCCTAATTTAAACCTTATACCATCCCATTCCCATTGCGCCTTCGCCAAGATGGGTGCCGATTACAGGGCCAAAGTAGCTGATTACGAATTCGACATTAGGAAATTGAGCTTCAAGTTCCGCCTTCCACGCCACGGCTTCTTGTTCCCGGTTGGCGTGGATGATGGCTGCTTTGTAGCTGCTGCCGCTGTTTGCATCCGCCGCGAGCAGATCCACAATACGTTTCATCGCTTTTTTCCGTGTCCTGATTTTTTCAAATGGAACAATTACTTTATTATCAAAGTGCAGTAGCGGTTTGACCTGTAGCAGGCTGCCAATGAGGGCAGCTGCACTGCTGAGGCGGCCACCCCGCTGCAGATGGCCCAAATCGTCTGCCATGAAGTAGGCCCTGGCCGATTTTTTCATTTCATCCAGTCGTTCCAGAATTTCCTTAGGCTCTTTTCCGTGCCCTGCCATCTTTGCAGCTTCCACCACATAAAACCCTTGGATCATGCAGCTGATTTCAGTATCAAAGCCGAATACTTTCAGTCCAGCCACCATTTCGCCGGCGGTAAGTGCTCCCTGGTATGTTCCGCTGATGCCGCTTGATAAATGAATCGTGATAACGGCATCATAATCTTTAGCCAGCTCCTCAAATTTTTCAACAAATAAGCCAATGGGCGGCTGGGAGGTAGTGGGAAGCTTGTCAGCTTTTTTTACCTCTTGATAGAATTCTGATGCGGTTATATCAACTTCTTCGAGATATGCCTCGTTTCCGAAGATGACATTGAGAGGAACCATATGTATGTTTAGCTTGTCGCGCGTTTCTTTCGGGATATAGGCCGTACTATCCGTGACGATGGCCGTTTTCATAAAATAAATACCTGCCTTATGGAAGTTTTGTAAATTTAAACATATTTCCATTCTAGAGGAAAAATAAGGACAATGCATTAAAAAAAGCGCATGGCCCTTAATAAAGAGCCATACGCTTAAGAGTTTTTATCGTACTTCAACCCAACCGTTTTTGATTGCAGTTACGACTGCTTGTGTACGGTCGTTAACGTTCATTTTTTGCAGGATGTTGCTTACATGGTTTTTGACAGTTTTTTCACTAATGTATAGTGTTTCGCCAATGCCGCGGTTGCTTTTTCCGTCTGCAAGCAGCTGGAGCACTTCACATTCACGGCGTGTCAATAAATGAAGCGGCCTTCTGATTTCAGGGGCAAATGCAACTCCGTTCCTGCCGCTGCCATTTGAAGACAGCCTGCGGTACTCTTTTACTAAATTGTGAGTAACCTTTGGATGAAGGTAGGAGCCGCCGTCAGCTACTACTTTAACAGCTTCAATCAATGCGTCTGCATCCATTTCCTTTAAAAGGTAACCAGAAGCGCCTGTCTGAAGCGCATGCTGGACATAGTTTTCGTCATCATGGATTGAAAGGATGATTACCTTTGTATCCGGGTGTTTTTCAATTAATTGCTTAGTGGCCTCTACACCGTTAATTTGCGGCATGTTGATGTCCATTATCACTACATCAGGGTTGTGCTGTTCTACGAGGCTGATTGCTTCTGAACCATCATCGCCCTCCGCAACTACCTGGAATGTTTTTTCAAAATCTAGAATTCGTTTAACCCCTTCGCGAAAAAGTTGATGGTCATCAATAATGACAATGTTTGTATTCAATGCCTTCGCCCCCTTGACTTTTGTATGTTCTTTTTTTATTTTTTTCAATCATTTAAAGGAACCTGAATGATAACAAGCGTTCCCTTTCCAGGTTTTGAATCAATCGTCAGTTCCCCGCCGAGCAGCTCGACCCGTTCTGCCATCCCGATCAGGCCAAAGGATCCTTCCTTTTGGATACTAGAATCAAAACCTTTTCCATCATCTTTTATGACGGCCATTAAATGAGTCTTTTTCAATTCAAGCTTTACAGTAATCCTGCTTGGTTCAGCATGCTTTAAAGCATTCTGGACAGATTCCTGTATCAGCCGGAACAAAGCCACTTCCATGTTGGACGGAAGCCTTTTTTCCTCTCCAAGATTAAAAAAACTCAATTGGACAGTTTTGTTATATTCTTCGAGTGTTGCCATGTATTTTTTTAAGGTCGGAATCAGCCCAAGGTCATCCAGCGCCATTGGCCTCAGATCATAAATGATTCTGCGGACTTCATAAAGAGCGTTCCGGACCATTTTCTTTAAGTCCTTAATTTCTTTCAGAGCCTCTTCCCCGCCGCGTTCCCGATAAATCCGTTCAATCAAATCTGAACGCATCATCACGTTTGCCATCATCTGCGCAGGTCCGTCATGGATTTCGCGGGATAGCTTTTTGCGTTCTTCTTCCTGGGCTTCAATGATTTTAAAGCCAAAATCCTGCTTCCTCTTTGCGTCCTCCAGCACCTCGCCCATTTGCTTCAGGTCACTGTTTAAATAATTAAGAACAACACTGATCTGGGAAACCAAATGCTCTGCGCGCTGAATGGTTTGCTGCAGTCCTTTTAGGCGGCGCTCCAAATCGTCGCGCCGGTTTCGGAGTTCCTTTTCCAGCTGGCGGTTCATTTGCAGTTCAACCTGCATATTATGCGCCTTTTCATATGCCTCGCGGACCTGGCTTTCGGAGAATTTGTTAAAATGCATGCTTACTTCAGAAAGCCTTTTTCTTGCCATCCGGGCGTTTACTTCAAGCTTGTCGCCCTCCGTTATTACCTTGCAGACCATCTCTTTAATTTCTTTCAATTCATTTGAAAGAGATTCAAAGTCAGCGCGGCATTGCTCTTCGATCTGAAAAACCTCATTTTTGCTGCTGTCGACTGTTTCGACCATAGTATCGAGGATTTTATCAAGTGCTTTGATATCAACTTTTTTAATGGACATAAAGATTCCTCCGCTTTAGTCCGATCTGTTTACTGTTTTGGTCATACATAGAATTATTATCCAATATTTTAAAAGAAAGGTAAAATTTAAATATGTTGTGTTATTTGATAATTTAGCAGAACTCCTCACTTTTATCCAATAGAGATGAAGTTTTCAGTAGAATAAGACTATTTTTATCACGTTAAACACTGCCTCTATGTACCTATTGTAACAAAAAAAATATCTCCTGCCCTTTTATATAGTTAAAAACCTTATGGAAAATAAGGGTATTATCTCTATTAAGACCAAGCCATATGTATGATAGAACAAATTATAACATGGGAAATTAGGAGTGATATTAAAGTTTGTTTACATTCCTTTCCCTTATGTTACGTAATGTTTTCATCCAGTGAAGAGGAAAATTGGAAATTTTGTATATAAAACTCCTTAACTCTTCCATTGTCCTGCTAGCAATAGCATCGTATAATGAATATTTAGGGATTAGCAGCATCCTATGTCTCAAAGAACTTATTTGGAGCGCTAACAGCGGTTCCTATGCTAGATTAGAGAAGCTGATACGATTTATTTTAAAAATATCGCTGGTCACGCTGAGTAATAGTAAAGTATTGTTTTGCCAGCCTTGATAAAAGAGAAGGCAATTGCGCTTATAGAGGAGGGTCACTATGCTTCCAAGCTACCTGACAGTGAAGGGCTATGGTGAGCATGAGATTGTGATTCAGAAGTCACGCTTTATCGCTTATGTTTCTCGTGCTGAATCCGAAGAAGCAGCCCAGGAATTTATTCAGACAATTAAAAAGAAAAATTGGAACGCGACTCATAACTGTTCTGCTTACTTGATCGGGGAAAACGATCAAATTCAAAAGGCTAATGATGATGGTGAGCCGAGCGGAACAGCAGGCGTACCGATTCTCGAGGTCCTTAAAAAGAAAGGCCTTAAAGATACAGTTGTAGTTGTCACACGGTACTTTGGCGGTATCAAACTGGGAGCAGGCGGATTAATTCGTGCTTATGGCAGCTCTACATCGGAGGGCATTAACGCAACGGGAATAGTAGAACGAAAGCTAATGCGCGTCATGGAAACTAAGGTTGAGTATACATGGCTCGGCAAGCTGGAAAATGAACTCCGCTCTTCCATTTATTCGTTGAAAGAAATTGAATATTTGGATCAAGTGATTATCCACACCTTTGTTGAGGAGGGTCAGAAACAGACGTTTACTGAATGGATGACCGAAATGACAAATGGGCAGGCCGATATTACTGAGGGGGAAATGCTGTATCTGGAAAAGGATGTAAATGGTGCGTAGTCACTAGTCCAAATACTGTACTCCAGCATTATAAAATTGTTCTTCTCGTGTTGATATAATATATTTACGTTAGCCTTCTAAATGAATAAATAGTTAAAAATTTAATAGAAACATATGATTGCTTTTAACATTACTTTTAAATGCATCTTCGCATTTACGATAAAGGAGTATTTTATGGAGAATAAAACAAGAAGGGTATATAGAGTAAAAAAGAAAAAGAAAAAACTGCGACGGTTTATGGCTTTTCTTTCGATTGTATTATTATTGGGTATTGGATTTGCCGGATATCTTTTTTATCAGACATATTCAGCAGCCAGCGATTCATTCAGTGCATTAGAAAGAGGAACGAAGTCTGAACTTCGGGAAGAACAGGTTTATTTAAGCAAGAATCCTGTCTCTATTTTGTTTTTAGGAGTAGAGGATTACTCTACCAAAGGCGAAGGAGGACGTACGGATTCCATTATTGTCGGTACTTTTAACCCACAATTAAAAACGATGAAATTGCTAAGCATTCCAAGGGATACAAGGACCTTTATTCCCGCCAAAGATAAAAAAGGGAAAATTAATGGAGCATATAATGAAGGAAAAGAAGCTACTATCGAAACAGTTGAAAATCTGCTAAATATTCCAATTGATTATTATGCTACGGTTAACTTTGAAGGGTTTAAAAAAATAGTTGATGAAATAGGCGGCGTTGAAGTTCAAGTTCCATTTGATTTTTGGGAGTACACAGATACCTTCCCTAGGGAAAAAATATATTTTAAAGAAGGTCCTGCAAAGTTAGATGGAGAAGAAGCACTTGCATATGCCAGAATGCGGAAGCGGGATGACAGAGGCGACTACGGCAGAAATGACAGACAGAAAGAAATTATTAAATCTTCCATAGATGCTATGGTAAAACCATCAAACCTACTAAAAATTGATGATATAGCCAAGCATGTCGGGGATAATGTTGAAACAGACATTAAAATGAGGGAAGGAATCGCCTTTTTAAATAAATATAAAACATTTAACTCAAGTGATATTGATACATTAACACTTGAAGGTACAGAGGACACCATCGGCGGCGCCTTTTACTTCATTCCCTCCGATGAAAGCCTGCAAAATGTACAGAACGAGCTGAAAAAGCATCTCGAAATGCCTGTAGATGAAGATGAAACCGCAGAGTCTGATTCACAGGAAACAGAACAGCAGTAAAGAATAAAGAGGGTATCCCAAAATAAACATTGGGATGCCCTCTTTTTCAATTCGGTTAATTAACTGGTGTTTAGGACGAATTAATTAGATCTTTATTATGGCTAAATTCCCTTAAGTGAACGTCTGCTGTTACTAAAAGACAACGTTATCGTGTTCACTTTATCCAACTATCCAAATTTATTAAGTTAGTAAAATAACTTAACTTCCGGGAAAAAAGTTTAAAAATTTCTTTAGTATGCATCTTATAGTTTTAAAAGAAATTCTATTTTACGTTCTTAATAAATAAATGTAAAATATAGCTTGTATTATCAGAAGCTGGAATCCTTTAAACCACTTACACCAACTTCAGTTTGTGTCCTTTAGCGGATAGACAGTATAGAATCCGCTTATTTTTTCGCCAAAATAAAAAATTTATGATTCAAGAGGGGAAATTTATGTCTGAATCAAGACAATCAAACAGAGTAATAAAAAAGAAGCAAAAGAAAAAGAAGCTAGTGCTTTGGCTTTTAACGCCAATCTTGCTGCTAACAGTGTCTACTACCGTTTATGGCACTTTTTTATATAACAAAGCAGAGGATGTTGTCGCGGATTCGTATCAAGAGATTGACACCAACGTTAACACCGACAGAAGTATCTCTGAAGAACGCAAGGAGACTGAGGTCAAACCAGACACAAACAACACTTCTATCCTGTTCATCGGAGTTGACGACAGCAATTCCCGGGACTATGAGGAAGGAACACGATCAGACGCGCTTATGCTGGCCACGTTTAATGAGGAACAAAAGTCAGTTAAGCTTTTAAGTATTCCGCGTGATTCCTATGTACATATTCCGAGCAATGACACCTATACAAAAATAAATCATGCCCATGCTTTAGGAGGTCCAAGTGCAACCGTTGAAACTGTTCAGGAGCTTTTAGGGATACCAGTCCATTATTATGTAAGAATGAATTTCTATGCGTTTATTGATGTGGTTGATGCCTTAGATGGTGTTGAGGTTGATGTTCCATATGTGATAAGAGAAAAGGACACGGAGGATAATCGCAATGCCATCCGCCTTGAGCCTGGCAGGCAATTACTTACCGGTAGGGAAGCACTGGCTTTTGCAAGAACCCGTAAAAAAGATAATGACCTTGAACGGGGCAAGCGCCAGCAGGAAGTTATCCAAGCAATTATGGGTAAAGCTTCTTCAGTCACCTCCATTTCAAAGTATACCGATGTGCTGGAAGCGGTCGGCGATAATATGAGGACTAATTTAACCTTCTCTGAGATGAAAGATTATCTGGGATACGCAATGGCAGGATCCACAAATAACATCGAAACCTTACAGCTGGCCGGCAAAGACTCCCGCAAAGATGGTGTGTATTATTATGAGCTGGATGAAGAAAAACTTGAAGAGACGAAAGCCATTCTTAAAGAACATTTGAATTTAAACAGTTCAAAGGACCTGGCGCAAGAAGAACAAATTCAATAGTCAGATCAGGCTGCCCTTTTTAAAGGGCTTTTTTTATTTATCCTTCCCCTCTTAATCGGTTTTACTCCAAAAGAATGATTTATTTTAATTAAGAATCTTTTCAAAAATTTTGTTGATATCAGAACCGAATACTTTACAATTACCTTTATTCTACAGCGTCTTGTTAGTAACAACGAAAAAATGCCACAAAACCAATATTCATACGGTTTTATGTTTAGTACGCACAACAATAATGAATACGAAAACAGTCGTTTATAAAACCGCCAGACTGGAGATTGATCATTTGAATAAAATCTCTTTACGCAACAAAAGGTTGACTTTTGCGGTATTGGAGCCTTTTTTCACTGGATTATTCCCCATTCTCACGGTATTCCTATTTTAGGCACCGTTTCTTTTCCATGCGAAATTTGACTTTCGCGGGATTGGAGCCCTTTTTCACTGGATTATTCCCCATTCTCACCGAATGAAGCTGCTTTTTCACGGGATTAGTACTCACTCTCACGGTATTCCTATTTTAGTCACGGTTTCTTCCGCCAACTGAAATTTGACGTTTGCAGGAAAAACTGAAAAAGAGGGTTTCCAAAAGTTTACTTTTGGAAACCCTCTTTAATAAGTTTTAGTTATTTTCATTTTTTCCATTCAACAGCCTCAGGAGCGGTTGGTATTCCTTACTGACAAGACCGATTTTTTCAACAGTTACTTCAATAATTAACACCAAAACACCAATTATGATCATGGCCCCCCAGATGGTTGCCATTGAGAATATTACAGCTGCTACACCAAACAAAGCAGCAATTGCGTAAATTAGCAATACCGTTTGTCTATGGGAGAAGCCTGCTCTTAACAAGCAGTGATGCAAGTGAGATTTATCAGGAGCACCTAAAGGCTTTTTGTGAACAATACGGCGAATAATCGCAAAGAATGTATCAGAAATTGGAACACCGAGAATAATAACTGGTACAATCAGTGAAATCATCGTTGTACTTTTAAATCCAAGCAGTGATAACACGGCAATAATATAACCAAGGAACAATGCTCCTGTATCACCCATAAAAATTTTCGCGGGATGGAAATTATAGACAAGGAAACCTAATGTGCTTCCAAGTACAATTAGTGCGACACTTAAAACGAATACTTCCCCTTTTAGGAACGCCATCGCGGAAATTGTTATAAGCGCGATGGATGAAACTCCGGCAGCAAGGCCATCCAACCCGTCAATCAGGTTTATTGCATTTGTTACTCCTACAATCCAAATTATCGTCAGCGGTATACTGAAAATACCAAAATGGATCTCACCATTAAATGGAAGGTTGATGTAATCAACCTGTACTCCGCCAGCAACAACAACCACCAGTGCGGCGGCGACCTGTCCCAACAGCTTAATTTTGGCAGAGAGTTCGAAAAGGTCATCCAATACTCCTGTAACAATGATGATAACACTTCCGATCAGGATGGGAATAATGCTCTCGTTATAAGGGTTTAAAATCAGGATCCCGATTATAAAACTGATATATATGGCAAGTCCGCCCAGTCTCGGCATAATTTTTTGGTGTACCTTACGTTGGTTAGGCGTGTCAGTAGCTCCGATTTTTAGGGCGAATTTTTTTACGATTGGTGTAATAATTATTGATGCAATAAAACATATTAACAAGGTAAGGTAAACCATGAAGTACCTCCTAAGAATTATCATAACCAGATTTCGTATAGAGTAGTTAGGTAAAACAATTCAAGCATCCCAGTTTTTGGGCCAATCCTGTAAGGGACATAAACCGTGGCGTCGGCATCAAAGTTCTTTTACCAAGTTTAAATGAACTGCACAGATAAATATGGCAGCCCATAATTTCTTTATCACCTAGCTTATTTTACTTAAAACATCACACTCTTTCAAACTATTTTTTCCTAATTCACTTAAATTATTATTACCCATTTACTTTCAACTCCTAACTCATGAAAATATACCCGCTTATTAAGACTCATTAACCCCTTCATATGTTACATATTTTTCTAGTTCTCCAAAGTATAGTAAATAAACAGTAGTTTTGGTAAGATATTATAATGATAGAAATAATGCGAAAGCCATTAAGGAGCGTTTAATTCATGTTATCGTTTCTCAAAAATACATTTGGAGACAGCAACCAGAAAAGGTTAAAAAAATACTATCGGGAAGTAGAAGCAATTAACTCACTCGAATCTAAATATGAAACATATACGGATGACCAACTTAAAAATATGACCGTTTTCTTCAAGGAAGATTTAAACAGCGGAAAAACTGTTCAGGATATCCGCAACGACGCATTCGCTGTTGTTCGCGAAGCTTCCAAGCGGGTCCTCGGCATGAGACACTTTGATGTCCAGCTAATCGGGGGCCTTGTTTTATCCGAGGGAAATATATCAG
This sequence comes from Bacillus sp. M6-12, assembly GCF_002860285.1. GTDB lineage: Bacteria > Bacillota > Bacilli > Bacillales > DSM-1321 > Peribacillus. Next base: position 174,900 of record NZ_PGVF01000006.1, on the reverse strand, counting down.
AAATGGCGACCGGGGAAGGAAAGACCCTTGTGGCCTCTTTGCCGAGCTATTTACGTGCCCTGGAAGGCAAGGGTGTCCATGTAATTACAGTTAATGATTACCTGGCAAACCGTGACCGTAATATCATTGGCCAGATACATGAATTTCTTGGTCTGACCGTGGGTTTAAACATTCCGCTCATGCAGCCGGATGAAAAGAAGGATGCGTACCTGGCTGACATTACATATGGCGTCGGGACAGAATTTGGTTTTGATTATTTAAGGGACAATATGGCAAGGAGCAATGAGGAAAAGGTACAAAGACCATATCATTTTGCCATCATTGACGAAGTGGATAGCGTGCTGATAGATGAAGCTAAAACACCGCTTATTATTGCCGGCAAAATGCAATCGAGCGCTGATCTGCATTATATAGCGGCCCGGCTTGCAAAGCGTTTTGAGAAGGATACTGATTATTCATATGATGACGAAACAAAAGCCACAAGCCTGACAGACGAAGGAATTGAAAAGGTGGAAAAAGCGTTTGGTGTTGAAAACCTTTATGAGCTGGAACACCAGACACTTTACCATTATGTCATCCAGGCTGTACGGGCCCATGTTATGTTTAAGCGGGATGTTGATTATATCGTAAAAGACGGCAAAATTCTGCTAGTTGACATGTTTACGGGAAGAATTATGGAAGGACGAAGCCTGAGTGATGGCCTTCATCAGGCTATTGAGGCAAAGGAAAGCCTGGAAATTACAGATGAGAATAAAACCCAGGCCTCTATTACTATCCAAAACTATTTTCGAATGTATCCGACACTCTCCGGAATGACTGGAACAGCTAAGACTGAGGAAAAGGAATTTCAGCTGGTGTACGGAATGGATGTTATCCAAATCCCTACTAACAAAGAAAAAATCAGGGTGGATATGCCTGACCTCATTTTTAAAACCGTAAACGATAAATATACAGCTGTAGCGGAAGAAGTTGAAAAAAGGCATTCGACAGGACAGCCTGTATTAGTGGGAACCACGTCGATTCTGCAATCTGAAAAAGTTGCGGAATACCTTGATGAGAAAAATTTATCCTATGAAATTTTGAACGCTAAAAGTGTAGAACTGGAAGTTGAGTTAATTTCACTGGCTGGCCAACGCGGACACATTACCATAGCAACGAATATGGCAGGACGCGGAACAGATATTTTACTAGGAGAAGGCGTGGCCGAACTTGGCGGCCTTCATGTGATTGGAACCGAAAAGCATGAAAGCCGCCGGGTCGATAATCAGCTTCGCGGGAGGTCAGGCCGACAAGGCGATCCGGGATCTTCCCAGTTCTTCATTTCATTGGAAGATGATATGTTCCGCCGGTTTGCCAAAGAAGATTTGGAAAAAATGAGCAAGAGACTGCAGTATGCAGATAATGGACTTGTAAGCTATAGCAAAATTGATGAGTTTGTTGATAGAGTCCAAAGGATTGTAGAAGGTGCCAATTATTCCATGAGGGAATATAACCTGAAGCTGGATGATGTGATCAACGAACAGCGCGGAATTATCTACAAGCTTCGGAATAATGTCCTTGAGGAGAATGACGTTCTTTCACTAGCTATGCCGATGATCTCTTCCTCAGTGGACGAAGCTATTAATACTGCATGTCCGGAGGAAAAGGACCCCGAGGAATGGGCAATAAATCAGCTTAAAGCTCAGCTGAGTGAGCTGATGCCAGGCCATAGCGTCGACATTATAAACGAAACGGAAAACCTGAAGATCATTGAAAATGAAGTTCATTCTGTTTTACAAAATTACCTAGCCGATCTGGAACAGCAAGCTGGTAATGATGACCTGCAAAGTTCACTTAAATATGTGATGACGGCTGTAATAGATACCCACTGGGTACATCACCTTGAAAATATGGCACGGCTTAAAGAAGGAATTGGCTTAAGGCAATACCAGCAGGAAGATCCAATGAGGCTTTATCAACGAGAGGGCTTAGAGCTGTTTACAATTGCATTCCGAAAGATAGAAAAAGATATCACAGTACAAACAGCCCGACTGGTAAGATCATATTCAAACGACATGTAATGAGAGGAGCTGCAGCATGCTGTCTATATTTCGCAGAAAGAATAAAGAGAAGATAAAAAAAGAAGGAAACGATAGTACGATTTCATCTGAAGAGCTTCTAAATGAATCGGAAGATATTAAAGACGAGGAAATATATACTGAGCTTTCCCTGCATCCCGAGTGGGATATTCCTAGTGAGCAGCAGTATGTATACCGATTTTTAAATAATGAACTGCCGCCATTAAAACCAAATCAAATCTCCCTCTCCGGTATTGAATTACGGCCGGAAGACAATGGTGTGGCTGTTATCGCTTTTGTACGGAACAGCTTAAATAAAGCTATTAACATGAAGGATGTTCAGCTACTGTTGTTGGATGAAAATCAAAGCCCTCTTGCCAGACATACATTCAATCTGGCTGAGCTAGGCGAAATCCCAGCTAAAAGCAGCCGTCCATGGATGTTCCACTTTCCTTCTGATACATTGCTTTCAACCAGCTTCTCCACTCAAGGGTGGACGCTGGCGTTTCAGTTAAAGCAAAAGCACAGACTGGATTTGGATCAATCCTGGCAAGAAAGCCTGCCCGAGGATGATAAAGCAAAGCTCCAGCAGCTTGTAGACAGCCTTGAGCCTCCAAAAGACGGTGAAATCAACTTCATGGGATTGCGTGCTCTCGCTGCTGAAAATGGCGACCTGCATATAACTGTACTTATTAGAAATGGCAACGACAGAAATATCAATATTCAACAGCTGCCCTTGGAAGTGTATGATGCTTCCGCCAAACCAATTGCTAAAGGCAGCTTTACCTTAGACAACCTTGAAGTGAAAGCCAACTCAACCAAGCCGTGGACATTTATCTTCCCTAAAACCCTGCTTCTCGAAGAGTCGTTTGACTTATCAAAGTGGAGAGTAGCTCCTGTACAGTAAAGATAAAATATATTAAAAAGCCCTTATCCAACAGGATAAGGGCTTTTACGTATTGCTTTACTATTTGACCGTAAAGACTTTATAAACATCCTTTGTCATTGGCTTTCCTTTTGAAGATGTAACATGTCTTGTAATTACTAATTGATAGTTGCCTGCTTCATAGCCTTCTGCAGGGGCGCTTACTTTTACGGCTTTTAAGTCACTCGTAGCACTAACACTAACCGGCTGGCGTTTGCCAGCTTCATCCTCGACATATACAGTTGAGGTGTTAAGAGATGCTTTATTCATTTCCATATTAAATTTTACTGTCCATTCCTTCGATGCTGCTACTGCCGGAGGATTGGAAGCTGTAAAATACCGTTCGGAGTGATCAGCCGTGTAAATAGCCTGCAGCCGGTCCAGATAAATAGACCCTTTAGTTTTGTTTGCATCAGCCGTTTCAGCAATATACACTCTCTCCAATGATAGTGGATATGTGACAGTCGATGGTACTGCGGCTTCAACGTATTTCCAGCCATACCAGTTCAAACCGCCCGGACTTGTAAAGTCTACTGTCACTGCTTTTCCTGCAGCATCAAACAGTTTCCCTCTCAGCCAGTGCTTTTTGCCATCACCATGTACCCACACACCGATTTTAACAGGCTGGCCTGGTACCGCTATTCGATTGGGTGCAACCAAATACGAGGCCGAGGTCCCAGTGCTTGTTCCTGTAAAATCATAGCCTAACTGAAAAGCACCGGCTCCCTCCTTTTGGGTACCATTCTGAATAACAGATAAACTTGTTTTCGATCTTGTGCTTTCGGTCTTCCAGCCTCCAGTTGAATCCAGAGATTGAATCGTAACTGGCTTGTCGCTCACTGTAACAGGAACAGAAACCTTTTTGCCGCCAAATTCAGCTGTCAATGCTCCCGTGCCGTCTGCAGCAGATGCAGTGAAAATGCCATTCTGAATGGTACCTATGCTGCCTGTTACGCTCCAATTAATTAAATTCTGATCAATGGCCAGACTCTTCCCGCTTGCATCATAGGCATTCACAGTAATCTTCTGGCTTTTGCCTTTTCCAATATACAAAGGTGAAGGAGAAGCTGTTAACCGTGCAACTGATGAGGTAACCGTAACCGGAACTGCCGCTTGAGCATTTCCGTACTTAACGATTACATTTCCAGTGCCCGCCTTCTCTGCAATAAACTGATTACCTTCTATTCTTCCAATGCTGCTGTCAGCTGTAAGAGTTATATTTTGACTGTTGATTGGCAGCAGGTTATTGTAGCTGTCGAGTGCGGATGTAACTTCAAATTCAGCTGAAGAACCAAGGATTATATTCCCTTCCGTTGTCTTCCTCGCAGAAATTTTAACAGGTGCCCCATATGGCGCCGTGCTTACTGCTTCTAAAATAGCTGAAATTGATCGCTGCGTTCCTTCAGATGGCATATTCACTAATGAAGCATAGCGGTCCCCAGGTATTCTTGCTGCCATGGTAGTAGATCCGCCGCCATCCAGGTTGATTGCCTGATAAGCACCGAGTTTTACAAGATGATCTGCAAACTCCTTCATGGTCATGCCGCCGCTAATTCCTGATTTAATGTCGACTGTTACCATAAACACCTTGCTGCCGGTTGAATCAGTGGCAACCGCTGTCCTGGCAGTTCTCGCAGTTGCGCGCGGGCTGGCCGGATCAATGGTCATATTTGTTTTTCCGCCCTGAACCAATAGTGGACCACTCGCGAGAATAAACTTAGCATTCTTCCATTTAGTATCCACATCTACTTTTAACGAAATAGGATCGCCAATCTTCAGGGCTCTGATTTGGTCTACAGATAATCCGGCTGCAGAAACAACATAGCCGTCCGGAGGGATTGTTGCGCTTGTCGTCTGTCCATAGGGCCTGATTGCTGCAACCTTCCCTTCAACTGATTCACCAAACCCTACCGGTGAATTTATGTTTTTTGAAAGGTCTTTTACCACTACCTCCATACCAGTTGGATTGGTTCTCGTATGATCATAACGCCAGGTTGAGGTATATAAGATGCTTTCATCTGCTTCACGGTTTCTATTGACACCGCTTAAATTATAGGTCTGATTGTGATGGGTGATTGAAATATTCAGATTATATCTGTCTATCAATCCTAGTCCCTTTTCACTTATTCCAAAGGCAGCCGGTACATGCATAAAGCCTGTTTCCGCTTCAGCCCCGGTACCTAAATTCATAATCTGATTATTTTTGGCTAGCAGGAACGACGGGTTGCCTGTGTCAAAATGAAAAAAGGAAGCATTCACAGCACCGACCACATGATGCTTTTCATATGTATGCTGCTTTGCCAGATTCGTAAGTGCAGTTAATTTTGTAAGGGGTGACGCAACACCGAGGTCAATGGTAGTATAGGGATCATTCAAATTAACATTCAATATGTTTACCGATTGTGTTTTATTTGCGACAATGGGCTTTGTCTTATTTAATTGGACACCAGGTGTCAAATTAATGGGCGCGGCCAGCACCGAGCTTTCAAATAACAGTACGGCAACAAAAAAACTTAATACAAATGCAACACTTTTTGTAAATCTTTTCAAAGAACAAACAACCTTTCTCTTCTTTTTTACTCTACTAATCCAGCGGCCAACAGTATAAATTATATACTACTAGTATTTTATTCCAAGAGAAAACTTGCCATTGGCATTTTTTTCTACAAAACTCCAACAAAAAAAAGCTGCCTGCTAAAATATATTTAGCAGGCAGCTTTTTCAGCCAGGACCAACCATTACCAACAGATATGCAATACAAAACGGAATGTGTTATTACAATAAATATTTTATCACATCGGTAATGTAATACAAGATAAAATTATGCAAATTTTCCTATGTTGGGTAATTTATTTAATCAAACCATTAATTTACATACAGAAATTTTTATACCCCGGTTTTATCTCTATGAAACATATTTTTTTACAGCTTGGGAATAAAACAATTTTCCAGTCACAGCGTTATGTTGTATCTCAGATTATTGTATAGTATGATTTATATATTTGATAGTTTTCCTAACGGAGGAGAGCCCTTTGATTTTTAATTCTTTTGAATTTATCTTTTTATTCCTGCCCACTGTTTTTGTGGTCTATTTTCTTTTAAACAAAATAAATTTCACTTTATCAAAAGCATGGCTGCTGACAGCCTCGCTCTTTTTTTATGGCTGGTGGAATCCGATATATCTGCCATTGCTTCTCTTTTCACTTACTGTCAACTATATTATCGGAACAAGGCTTGGAAAAATGGAGGGCGGCCGGAAAAAGAAAGTCCTGCTGACGGCTGGCATTCTTTTTAACGTATCGCTGCTTGGTTATTTCAAGTACTATGATTTCTTTATTACCAACGTTAATGCGGCCATCGGAACAAACTTCAATGTATTAAACCTGATATTGCCGCTTGCGATCAGCTTTTACACGTTTCAAAAAATCCCTTATCTAGTAGACTCCTATCATGGAGAGACTAAAGGATACAATTTCTTGAATTATGGATTGTTCCTGACATTTTTCCCTCAATTAATAGCCGGGCCAATCGTTCAGCACAATGATGTCATGGAACAGTTTTTAAATAAAGAAAACCGGAAAATGAACTATCGCAATATTGCAGCCGGGTTATTCATTTTTGGAGTCGGCCTTTTCAAGAAGGTCGGCATTGCCGATACGTTCGCTGAATGGGCAAATAAAGGCTACAGCACAGACGGGGTTCTAAACTTTGTTGATTCTTGGGTCACCGCCTTGTCATATACCTTCCAGCTCTACTTTGACTTCAGCGGATATTCGGATATGGCCATAGGTGCGGCATTATTATTCAACATCGTGCTGCCTGTAAACTTCAATTCACCATATAAAGCGCTAAATATCCAGGATTTCTGGAGAAGATGGCATATGACACTCTCAAACTTCTTAACAAGGTATATCTATATACCTCTTGGCGGGAATCGAAAGGGTGCTGGAAGGACATACCTCAATATTGCCATTGTATTCTTTGTAAGCGGCATTTGGCATGGCGCAGGCTGGACATTCATTATCTGGGGCGTTATGCACGGGGCGGCGAGTGTGATTAACCGCTATTGGAGTAGGGCGGGCTTTAAGATGCCTAAACTGTTAGCATGGTTTATTACCTTCCAATTCGTAAATGCAGCGTGGGTTTTCTTTAGGGCCCCATCTGTGGAGGTAGCTATAAATGTATTAAAAGGTATGGTCGGTCTAAATGGATTTAGTTTGCCATACGGTTTTCAAGATACTCTATTAAAAAGCTTTAATTTACCTTATTATCATTTCACCATTGCAGAAAGCTTCACATGGGCAGCAATCGCCTTATTAATCGGCTTTTTTATTTCTGTTTTTGCAAAAAATTCAATCCAGCTAAGGGATCAACTGAAACCAAATATTATTTCTGCTATATACATCGCGGTACTGCTGATATACTCAGTATTCCAGCTGCAGCAGGTTTCAGAGTTCCTATACTTCAACTTTTAGGGTGAATGCCAATGTCACATAAATCTTTTGTCATTACCGTTCTGTCGATCGTGCTTGCATGTGTGCTTTCGTCGGCATCCTTTATTTATTTTATTGATCCGATGTGGACGTTCGGACATGCCAATTCCTACAATAATGTCCAGACAGTCATTGATGAACGGCAGCAGAAAACCAACACAATTCATTTCCAGCCATTTAATTATGACACCCTGCTGATTGGAAGCAGCCGCAGCACTTATATTAATCAGCACGATTTTTCAGGGATGGATGTATATAATTTTTCTGCCAGCAACTTATCAGTACGAGAATATAATCCATTTATTGAATATGCAAAAAAACGGCGCGGTAAAGAATTCGACCGCGTCATTCTGGGAATTGATTTCTTTAAAACCAGCAGGGACCAAAGCTCAACCATGCTATCACTGGACCGTTATATCGCAAAAAGCAACGAACGCTTTTATCGGTATAAAAACCTTTTATCCTGGGATTTGCTGGAGTATTCTTATCAGAACTATAAAATGTCCAGAGATAATACTGTACTGGAAGAGAGAAACTATAATCGCGAAAATGTTGCATCAGCCCGTAAAATATCTCCGGATAAGGTAAAGCAGCAAACGGAAGGAAAAATTGAGAAGTTCAGGCAAATGTTTTACGGCAAAACATATGCGTACAATCCTCAATATAAAAACATTCTTATGCAGCTGAAAAAGAATAATCCGAACACCGAATTCATTATCTTTACAACGCCTATCTCTACTCCTTTATTCAAGGAACTGGTGGCCCAAAACAGGCTGCCTGCCTACGAGCGATGGCTTACAGATGTGACGGATGTATTTGGCGGAGTTCATAATTTCATGTATCCAAACACCGTTACGAATGAAATAAACAATTACTTTGACGGACATCACTTCTATCCTCAAGTTGGAACACTCATTGCCCACCGCCTCAGCGGGGAAAGCAAAGATGTACCTGAAGACTTTGGCGTATATATAACAAAAGAAGAGCTGCCGGAGCACTTACAGAAGGTCAGAAAACAAGCAGCCGAGCTTGGAAAAGAGGATAACGCTAATCAGCAAGGGTCCAAATAATTCTCGCTTAATCCCAAAAACACTTTCTACAAAACAAGAAAAAAGTTGGCTTCCGTTGAAGCCGACTTTTTTCTTTAGTTCTAGTTCATATAAACTTGTAATGTATACGGGTTAAGGCTGGCATTCCCATATACTTCTTTTACCTGGATGTGGTACTTGCCCTTTTTCAGGTTAAGGTATAATGCCTCATTATCGCCTTCCGGATAATAGTCTGCACTGGCAATCAGTTTGCCATTTTGGTACACAGAAATGATGCCATCGATGTTTTTATCGTCAGAAAGCATAATGACACCTGAAGTATCCCTGTTCAGGCTGTACTCATACCAATCGGAATCTCCGTTTGCTACTCCAGTATTAAAGTAACCTGTTGCTGTATGAAGCTGAGCTTTTACTTTTTTCAGCTGTATTGGTTTTGAAGGAGTATTGTTTTTGACAACGGATCCGGCATCTTCATCCTTGAGTTTGGCATCTCCCATTGTGAATGTATAAGGAGTTAGTGTTAACGGTCCGTTTATATAGCCTTCAAGCACGATAAAGTAGTTTTTCCCCTTAACCATTTTAAATGATCCATACGTATAGCCAGGGTTACCTTTTTCAATATAATGAGCATAGTTGAATTCTTCATCGTCTATTTTTCTATTATTGTTTCGGTCTTCCAAAATTGCAGCTACACCCATGAATTCATTTAGCAGTTCTTTAGGATATTGTGACAGTTCCTTAGCTTTATCGTTAGCCGTGATGGTAATACCTTTTATTGCTGTTTCTTTTGATTGATAATAGAAAACATCTCTGTCTCCAGGCAATGAAAACTTACCTGAGAAAACTGATCCAGGAATATTCTTCACGTTTTCCAGTGAATCATTATCCTCGTACTTATCATTCGGGTTTGCGACTGCCACTTTTGAGCTAAGGTGATATGGCTCAAAGGAAATGCTGTCACTTTCGTTAAAGAAATTCGGCCTGATCGCAATGAGATAGGTTTCACCTTTTTTAAAGCCTGTAAATATCTTTTCTTTGGTTGTAAGGGAGCCCATGCCCCAATTTATATTTTCGCCTAAATAATTTAAGTTTTTTACTTTTTCTCCATCCTCTGTTTTGTCTTCAACCACTTGATAGATTTCCATATACGGAACTTTCTTCTCTTTATTGGTAAGGGACAATTCAAGGATTGAGGTAGCAGATGGCTTCACTACATACCAATCTTCATCGGATGAACTTTGCAGGTACGCTTGTGCTTGCTTTCCTGTTTCATAAGGCAATGCACTTTCCAAAATTTTATTTACATACTCATTTTGTTCTTCGACGAATGGGTCTGCTGCAGCATAGACGGCTGCCCTAAGTTTTTCTGGCTTTGTTTCAGCTTCTTTTGTGGACTCTTCGTCTGGGTCCCCCTTGCCCTCTTCTTCATTCATTGGATATTTATCTTCATCAGGAGGGAATACCTTGCCTTCCATTTTAATCTGGTATGGAATAAGAGATTGCTCTGCTTTAGTTTCAGCTTTAAAGGAGCTCATCCCCATCATAAAGAATTCAAATAAACCATAACGGTTATCCGGTTTATTGGAGACTTTTAAAATATATTCTTTCTCTGCGGCCGCTGTAAAGGTTAGCTTGTCCCCTTCACTAGTCCCCCCGCTGTTTGAGTAAAACATCGGCTCGATTGGCTGCTTCCCTTCCAGCATTTCTTTCAGAATTTGTCCCCTGTCTTCTTCAGGGTGTTTTACTTCCCCTTCTCCAGGAGGCATAGTACCTTCATTTCCAGGCGGCAATGTTTTTCCGTCTTTCGGCGGTAAAATTTCTTCAGCATTATAAATGCTTAAATTAGAGTTAACCCCAGGTACCCCGGTTGTTGTGATATTAATCAATTGTCTTCTTGTTTCCCGGCCAGTACATCGTTCACTTCTGTTGTCTGGGTTTTATTCTCGCCATAAAAATGGATCATCAGCTTATAGTCATATTGAGCTGCTCCATCCAACACAGTCTGGATATTGTCACCTTCTTTAACCGGGAACTTAATCCATTTCTGCTCATACGGTTTAGTAAATGACCCGGTCTTTGTCAGGGAATCGGAAACTTGTACATCTTCTGCATTTGCCAAAATTTCCTTCTGGGTCCACGTTTCTTTAATGAAAGTAGGAACTTTTTTAATATCATACTGGAGAGCGGCAACAATATTCACTAGCCCGTTTCCAAATTTGCCGTCAAACCCTTTTTCCCCCAGGTCGGTAGCTGTCTGTTCCAAAATATATTCAACCTGAACCGGGGTTAGATTAGGATATTTTGAGAGCAACAGTGCCGCAGCCCCCGCTACTACCGGAGATGACATGGACGTTCCGCTTAATTTTCGGAAACTCGATTTTCTCTCTGCCTCATAGATAGTGCTGTACACTTCTTCACCAGGAGCAACTATATCAATGGAAGGACCAAAGGTCGAAAACTCGGCTAGGTTCCGTTTTTCATTTATGGCACCAACGCTGATAACCCCTTCATAACCTGCAGGATAGTTAACCCATTCATAGCCATCATTTCCGGCTGCGGCAACTACCACTATTCCCTTATCAATAGCCTGCTTTACTGCTTCCTCGATTATCGGGGACGAAAATGGGCCGCCCAAACTCATGTTAATAACATCTGCTCCCTTTTCAACTGCATGTAAAATTCCCTGTGCTATGCTGTAATCGCTTGCATAATAACGGTCAAATACATCAATAGGAAGAATTTTAACATTCGGGCTGACGCCATACCCGCCGATACCATTGTCTTTATTGGCAGCTATGATACCTGCCACATGAGTTCCGTGGTAATCGACAGCTGGCTGGTTCATTGGGTTAGCAGCATTATATCCAGGCAATAAAACGTTTTTCAAATCCGGATGGCGGGAATCGATACCTGTGTCAATGACAGCAACGATTACCTTGTTTTTCCCGGCTAAGCCCTGTGCCTTTGCAATATTTAACATTGATAAATGATATTGATTGGATGCTTTTGGATCAGCATATCCATAAGTAGAATAAAATACGCTTGGGCCAACGGAATCTACCTTTCCGATTCGCTGATAATTTTGAATAGCCTTATGAAGGTTCTTTTTATCCTTAACCTTTACTATTGCATACTTTAAGTCTGAAAACTGTTTAACGACAGTGCCTCCCGCGGATCTATGCTCGGCGGCCGTCAGAGGAGATTTAAATTTAACAACCAGCGTATCTTCACTTACATTATTTTGCTTCTCACGTGATTTAGTATCCTGAAACGGTGAGTTTCCTGTTTGAAAGGATGCAATTTTAGCATTTTTTATAGTTTTGGTCTCAGCTAAAAAAGTGGCTGGTGATACACTTGCCGCCAATAGACCGGCAGACAGTCCAATCACCGCAGCTTGCTTGTACAGCTTTTTCATGCTCTTCCCCCTTTTAATCTTTTTATAGCACTTATTAAGTTTAGCAGAATAAGGAGTTACTGGAAATATATTCCGTTCCTGAAAATCAACCATCCTTCGACAACAGCGCTTGGGCATCCGATAGTCTGGCTTTTAGTTCACATTAGATTGTGCCAAGTTGCTATATGGCCATTAATCGGTTGTTTTCTCATCAAAGTAGAAGAAAAAAGGGGGGTATATACTTATCTTTTAGCAGAAATGTGTCTTCTGATTGCCCTAATTAGGTTAACATTTAGGAATTTAATCTATCAATTTAAAAAAATCCACTCTGATTGTTAATGCACAACTTTTTACTGCAGAATTTTTATAGCATATCATCAACTTAAATAGGAATATGATCAGTTTTTCGGCTCTTATCGTCAACTCAAAGCCGTAAATACCCCCATGGGGATTGCCGCCTAAAATTGTTATCTATCGACTTAGGCTACTTTATCGTCAACTTTGAAATTTTATCGTTCACTTTTCAAATTTTTTCGTCCAAATTTGCAAATATATCGATTTCTCGACAAAATTCGTGCCCCCTGCACCCCAAAAAAGGCCTCCCGCCATGGGAGGCCTTCTCGCTTTTATAGCATTATTTATCTTCTAGAAGCGTCGTCAGCCAGCATGAGTCCGGCTTTATAGTTTTTACTCCAGACCGATGGAAAGTAGGATACTGGTACAGGCCTTTCTCCGACATATTTGGAGATTTCAGGCGTAAAGCCAGGCATCTTCGTTTGCATAATAAACCAATCCTTAAAGCCTCCGCCGCTTTTCGAAGGATTCTTGCTTGGCGCTACTAAGCTATATCCAGTCAGGCTGCCATACCTTTTCGCAAGAGTATAGTCTCTTGTATACCTGCTTCCTGTCTGACCGTAGTGCCAGTAAAGGATGTTTCCGGAAGAATGATAGGCTACTGCCGTTTTAAAGGAATGCTTTTTCACAAAATTGACGATAGCAATGACTTCAGGTTCGCTAAGCGGTTTATAGCCTTTAAAATTTTTAGGGCCGGGTTTTTTGGCATCATAATCAATACTTGCCCAGTTCGCCGGATATTGGCGGTTCAAATCCACACCGCGTATGTTTGCTTTCCACGCAGAAAAATCCTTCTTGCCATTATTAAGCTTTAGCACCTGGGCTGGATTCTTAGCACTTAAATGTCCTTTTTGAACCAGTGTTACCCCATCAGGATTCAGCATTGGGACAAACCATATACTCACATTGTTTAGCACGGCCCTTGTTTTATAGCCGCCATATGTCGTACCCTTTGCATATGATAAGGCGTATTGGTCTGCCATTTCCATCAATACATTGGTGGTCATATGCTCCCTGGCATGATGTGAACCGTTAAAGAAGATTTCCTTTTTGCCTTTGCCCAGCTTAATTGCATAAAGGTTTCTTCCATCCACAGACTTGCCGATTACCTCCGTTTTTACAAGCCCTGGGTACATAATTTCGAGTGTCTTGGCATCCGATCCCAGCTGCTCATATGTATAAACACCTTTTGTATTTGCTGCATCCACATAGTTCGTGCTTGCCAAATACGGGTGAACATAGCCGATACGGCCCGCATAATTAACCTTAAACCAATCACCTGCGCGCGAGACAATAGGATATTTTTCGGCTTTTAAAAGTGTTGCAAATCCAGCTGTTGTCAGACTAGTACCCTCATAAACAACCGTATCAGTTTTAATAGTTAAGGAAACTCTGCTGTTTGGTTCAGCCTTTACAATTGTTTTTCCTGCTGAAGGCGCCGTTCCCTCTATTGCCACGAATCCAGTCTGGCTGCCGTAGGAAATAAGATGCCACTTTCCGTCACCTTTTAATCTAGCAAACTCTTTCCCTTTTAAAAGAGAACCTTTTTGGACCAGTTTGCTTCCCTGTTTGATATAAACGGGCTGTTTTTCAGTAAGCACTGTAAAATATTTATCCTGGGTCGTGAATTCACGGACTATATCTGTTTTTTTGATAAAGCCGGCCCTTCCGCCAACATTAACGAAATAGCCTGCATCCGTACTACTGATGACCTGATAACTATCTCCTGAAAAAAGTTTTGCAAACGGTATACTTGTTGATTCATTCTCATAAACAGGAACATCGTTGAGTAAGCTGATTGTTTCAGTTGAATTAGGAAGGGACGTACGATTGGTAATGGATGTACCGTCTGATAGAAGCGTATCCACTTTCTTGATAAATGCCTCTTTGTCCCCGAGCTGAATGATGTGCCAGTTTTCCAGCTGTGTTTTTGAGATAAACTCCTGATCACCCTGCAAAGCTGCAATGGAAACCAACCGGTCATTTTTGCGGATATAAACTAGTGTTTCCTGTTTTACTGCCTTAAAATAAATAACCTCAGATTGGTCGGAAGCAGCTTTTATTGTGTTGCCTTGATTAGTTGAACCGCTTTGCACGTTCCCATCCCGGACAGTTGCTTGACCGCTTTGGGACTGCACGCTCTCTGCTTTGTTTGAATTTTGAACGGGCTGAGGCTTACTTTCTATAGCGTTTTTACTATCCGCCGGCTGCCCGCCAGTGTCCTCAGAGTTTTCATTTTGTTGTACTCGTTGCCCACTTTCAGGAGTATTTACATTACTGCTTGTTTGCTGCTCAGTTAGGGAATCGTTTGAACCAACTGCATTGCCGGCTGCTGAATATGTTCCGGGATGAAGGAACAAAGAGCCTGACAGCAACAAACTTACTATGATTTTAGGGGTTTTCATATTTTTCTAGTTTCTCCTCCCATATTGTGTTTTCTAACACTAATTTTACCAGAATACTTTTATAAACATCGTGAAAAAAAGAAAAAACAGCCATTTTACCTAATGGCTGCCTCGTTTTCGCTAGTTTTATATAGTTATAACTATTATTCTGATAACAAGTCCAGTACATCTTTTTCAAGCGTACTTGCCGCACTTACTGAACCATAGCCTTCTACTAAATCACCGAACCCTTGATCCCGCAACATCTGAATAATTGGCGCTTTTATCGGCTGCTTCGTATCAACTAAATAATTTGTCTTCGAACGAATCAATTGGTCAAAAACCGTGCTGCGGGGCTGCCCTATCTCCTCAAAGCGCTCCTGGCTTAGCAGCAGGTCGGCAAGCGTAAGCCAGGGATAATCTCGGCCATTAAACTCCATCCTGCCGTTAACCTGGTACCATAAATCCCCATCCTCCCGGATCCAGCGCGGATGCAAATACTCGATAGCAGATTGTATTTCTCTAGCCGTATTAAAATATTTGTCATCGTTGGTTTGCTGGTAAGTTTCAAGCAGGAAGCGCATTTCACCTAAGGCATGGTTTAGGGATACATGTGTTTTTTGGCTTCCTGGCGCATAATAATCGGCGACAAGGTGGCTTGTTGGAGTAATCTGTATGATATTCCCAAGACTTTTTTGCTGAACTAAAAAGTCCGCGTACTTTCGGTTGGCCCCGGCTAATTGCTGGATCCCAAACGCCTCTCCGGTATGCTTTAAAAATAAAGCCACGTTTTCATTATGCCGGGTATCAATGTATGGCGCTGTGGTTCCGTAGGCATTTTTCAGCCAGGTGCTTGTATATTCTGTTTTAAAGATCGGCACATCGCCAGCCCGGATAGCACCATTAGAGTAGATATTCAGATCAGCAAGGGAGTTGATGACAATGTCATAGAAATATCTCTCCTGCATTCCCTTATACATTGTCAAATAAATGCCGCCCTGCAAGTTACCCAGATTGCGGCCAAATGCCATTTTATAGGAAGGCTCAACAGACCAAGGCAGCTTTGTATAAGCTCCTTCCGACGTAAGCCAGGAATTTATAGTAGTATATTCTTTAACGCTGCGTTCAAACCAACTGTCCCTATTTTCCTTTTTCTCAAATAAAGGCTGATTCGAAAGCAGGGCCCAGCTCTCAGAAACTGTTTTCGCAGGCACTTTCATTTCTAACTGCATTGTGATAGAGGCTGCATCTTTATTTTGAAGAATTTTATAGCTTTCATATTCTTCAAGGAACTCCCTTAACACCGACTTTTGCCCATTAGCATAAGACTGTACCCTTTTTAAGGAAATATAGTTTTTTCCTATCATAACGTTTCCTGCCATCTGATCACCATTTTTTACGGATAAAAGACCGATGGGATGAGATGAAGGGTCAATGCCAAATGTATTGTTATGCTGCCGATCTACCTGTCCAAAGGTGTCGATGCGGGATACTTCATAGGAAGCTGCATTAGAGAATGGAAGAATAATAGATGCGGAATGGTTTTTTTCGCTAGTGTTTTGGAATTCGGTATAAATAAAGGAATCTTCGTTATCTAGTTTTCTTATGGTGACCTTTAGCGTTCCTTCAGAATTTTGGGCACTGCCAATATGGTAATAGTAGTTTCTGTCCGTAGCCCGGATATGTGTTACAGAATCCTGTCTGATATACTGCAACGGCATCCCCGCTGTATTCAGCCGAATCTGTACTTTGTTTCCATTGGCTAAGTCTATTGCAGCAATTGAAGGATTTGAAGCGGCTGGCCTGACAGGTTTCGTGCCATCAAGTTCACCGAGAAAGGATAGCATGCGGTAAATCAGGGCTGCTGATTCTCCCCGGTTGGCAATCTTTAAAGGCTGAAACTGATTATCTTTTGTCCCGGAGATTAGCCCATAATGGGTCATTCTCTGGACAGACTCGTATGCATACTTAGAGATTGATTTAGCATCTGTATATGTAAGCTGGGCTTTTTCGGGGTAATATCCCTCATGCTGGACAGCCCTGTCCAACAATGCAGCCGCATCTGTTCTCGTTATCTTTTCGTCGGACTTTGCTAATCCGTCAGTCGTGCCGATGATTAATCCCGCTTTTTTTGCAGCCGATATATCATCATAAAGCCGGCTTGTTTTGGGAACATCCTTGAAAGCTGAATCCCCAATAGGCAGTTCTAAGGCCCGAACCAGAAAAGCAACAAATTGTCCTCTCGTGACCTGGGCATACGGACGGAATGTGCCGTCCTCAAAGCCGCTGATAACCCCTTTTTCGGCCAGTGTATTTATTTCATTTTTAGCCCAATGATCCTCAATGTCCTCCAATGTCTGTGCATTAGCATTCATTGCCAAAAATCCACCAAGGAATAGTGTTAGCAAAAACAAGTAAGCAATCTTCTTCATGTAATCCCCCTGGAAAGTATGTATTCTTCCTAATTTATGCAGAAATAAGGCTTTGTATAATTTATCCGAATCTAGGAAATTAGAAACCTCTCGCAAGAAAAATTGGACTTTAGTAATAGGTACTACCAAATTTCCCGGTGACAAATAGCGCAGATTCTTGGTAAAATAATGACAAAGTATTCCAGGGGGTGAAAGATTATGAAGAAAAATGTCATGGCCATTTCAGGTGCCTTAATCGCATCGGCTGCCATCGCTTCACCTGCATTTGCAAGTACATATACGGTTAAAAGCGGAGACAATTTAACTGTTATTGCAAGATTGCATGCCACCACCGCAGAGGCCTTAAAAAGGCTGAATAACCTCACTTCTGATGCTATTTTTACAGACCAGGTGCTTAAAGTCTCCGAAGCCAAAACGAAAACTCCTATGCCTCAAACCATCACCTTAGGGAAAACAACTACTTCTACATATTCGGTTGTTGCCGGAGACTCCTTAATCGGCATTGCGAATAAACACAATATTACCCTGGCGGAGCTGAAAGTCTGGAACAACCTGACTGACTCACTCATATTTCCTCGCAGAAAGCTGATAGTCGCTAAATCTAAAACTATTACAAAGGTAACCCTGCCAAAACCGCAGCCATCCAAACCTGCTGCAAAGCCGGCTGTTAAACCAGTTTCCAAGCCTGCACAAAAACCGAATGACAAGCCAGAAGCAAAACGTTCCAAACCTGCTTCAACACCAAATGCTACTCCTGCTGCAAGTCAGCATATTGTTAAATCAGGGGACAGCCTCTGGAAAATCGCAAATCACTATGGCATGTCAGTCCATGGATTAATTGAACTTAACAAGCTAGCAAATGACTCTATTTTTGTTGGCCAAGCTCTGAAAGTTTCTGGGACAGCAAATTCTAAAGCACCTGCATCTGCCCCGGCTCCTGCAGAGCGCAATACTGCTGAAACTGTCAATAAGGGAGCATATGCGGTGGTTGAAACAGCTACCTCTTTACTCGGAGTTCCTTATTCATGGGCAGGGGCTTCTCCAAGCGGTTTTGATTGCAGCGGATTTATTTATTACGTCTATAAACAAGCCGGCTACGAAATTTCCAGGGTTAAT
This sequence comes from Bacillus sp. M6-12, assembly GCF_002860285.1. Classification (GTDB taxonomy): domain Bacteria; phylum Bacillota; class Bacilli; order Bacillales; family DSM-1321; genus Peribacillus. The sequence continues at coordinate 156,696 of NZ_PGVF01000006.1, read as the reverse complement.
TCCTCTACATACTTTGATCTCGGCAAACAAACGACTAGCCCTCAGCCTGGGGATATGGTCTTTTTTTACACAAACCCTGCCAATAAATTTCTGATTACACATATGGGGATTTATCTTGGGAATGATCAGTTTATCCACGCCAGCAGCAGCAATGGAATTGAAATAAATTCATTAAATGCTTCCTATTACAAGCAGCGTTTTGCTGGGTTTAAAAAATTATAGATTTATAATCTTAGATCGTTCACCAATGTACATTGCCCAAAATAAACTCCATTCATCTTCTGGTTCCGATGAATGGAGTTTTTTACTTTTCCAAGCTGTTTGCACCCTGCTCCGGGACTCTTATCAGAAGCGTTTTTTCTCAATAAAAAAATCCCCCACCGCTTTCCGCAGTAGAGGATCCCAAATGTATTTTGAGTTACTTATTTAAAAAGTCGTAAACTACTCTTGCTGCCTGAGCACGAGTTGCTGAGGTTTTCGGTTCGAACTTGCCATTTGTATATCCGTTCATCAGCTTTAGTTCGTTAGCAGCACTTACAGCAGCAGCTAAACCTTTGTGGATTTTTTTGCTGTCTTTATAAGCGACAGACTTAACAGCTTTATATGGCTTGCCTGTCTTCTTTTCGTAAGCGCGGACTGTCATGTAAGCCATCTGTTCACGGGTAATAGGATTGTTTGCATTGAATTCTGCAGGTGCCAATGTTGTAAGCCCATTCTTATAAGCCAATTCTACTTCCTTCGCAAGAGTCAAAGTACCATCGCTTAAACCAAGGCTGCGTACAAGCAATGCAATAAATTGTCCCCGTGTAATAGTGCCTTCCGGATCAAAAGTGGTTACTGTTTTTCCTTTAATCACACCTTTACTAACCAGCGAAGCAATATAGTTCTTTGCCCAATGCTTGTCAGTTACATCCTTAAACTTCGTTGTTTCCTGACCAGGTGACGGGCTCTGGCCTTTGCTTAGATCAAGTGTGAAGATTCCGAAGCCTTTATCGTCCGTTTTGCCAGTATATGCGATATTATCAGTTAATTTAGCATACTCTTCCGCTTTAGGGCTGGAAGTGAATGTAACATTCACATCACCTTTAATTGGCGCGATAGACCAGTTTTTATCGATTGTCGGGTTAATTTCCTTATTCTCAGAAATGTAATCCATTAGAATTTGACGGTTTTCATCTGCTGAATCAACTATATACTTGCTGCCTTTAACGCCCGGGAAGTTACCGCCGCCGCCGGCACGATAGTTGTTCGTTACGACGATGAAGTCCTGATTAGGGTCAACCGCTTTTCCGTTGTATTGCAGGTTCACAATACGGCTTGAGGAAGCATTATTTATTGTTCCGTCCGGCTTATATTTGGCAGGCTTAGTTACATCGACCTGATAGGTAACTCCATCGATGACATCGAAGTTGTATACCTGGAATGAAGGGTCAAGCAAAGCCTGTTCCTCTTTTTTTCCAGGATCAATTTGATTGAATTTACCCGCTGACATTTCCAGCCATTCTTTAACAACAGACCCTTTTACAAGGATTGCTTTTAGCGTGTTGTCATATAAGTAAAGGTCGCCCGCACTGCGGATCGTCAGGTCACCCTGTTTGATTTCAGTAAACTCTTCTACACCATTGCGGCCAGCTTTAAAAGGAGCTCCTACTGATAAAATTGGAGTATCCTTATACTCTGGAGCAAAAGAATTCACATACTTTTCCACATACCATTTTTGTGCTGCTGTTACTACTTGAACCGATGGGTCATCTTGAACCAAGGCAAAATAGCTGTGGATCGGGGCAGTTGTAGTACCCAATTTGCCCATTGTGTAGGCGATTGTTGCCTCGTGCTCAGCTTTGATGGCATCTACTAATTTTTGATCTGCTTCCACAGTAGGTTTTTTTGCAGCTGCATCATAAATTTGCGTTGTAGATGATTGGGAATCAAGCACTTTCCACTTTCCATCGACTTTTTTCAATGTTAAATCGATCAGGCCCAATTTCTCTCCGCCAAAGCCGGCCTGTACAGCCGCGACGCCATTGATTGTTCCTTTTGCATTATCAACACCTGGAAGAACCTTGCCGTCTTTGTCCTTAAATAGTGCATCAAGAGACTTTTCATCAGCAGCAGGGAACACTTTATGTGTATGGGAGAAAGTAATCGCATCGATTCCAGCGACCTTGCTTAAGGGATAAATTGCATCTTCAGCATTTTTATTTGCTTCAGCTGCACCATTAAAGCCGGAGTGGGTCATAGCGATTACAATGTCTGCCCCTTCTGCTTTCATTTTTGGAACAAATTTTTCTGCAGTTGCCACAATATCCTTCGTGATAACTTTTCCTTCTAGATTCGCTTTATCCCAATCTGTGATCTGAGGAGCAACAAGACCTAAATAGCCTATTTTAATAGTTTGTTCCACACCATTTTCGTCTTTTACTTTCTTTTCCACGATTTTGTATGGAGTGAATTTGTTTTTATCGTTATCCGGATTAGTATCCTTATCATCAACATAAACATTTGCATTTACATATCCAAAGTTAGCATCATCATATGTCTCATCCAGGAAGTCCAGGCCATAGTTGAACTCATGGTTGCCCAAAGTCGCCATATCATAGCCCATTTCATTCATGATGCGAATGACAGGGTGAACTTGTCCATCTTTTAAGGGGTTGATTTTTGCCATATATGTCCCTAATGGAGTTCCCTGAATTGTGTCACCGTTATCAACTAACACACTGTTTTTAGCTTCTTCGCGTGCTTGTTTTATTAATTGTGCCGTCTTTACCATCCCTACTTTATCTGCGGCAGCTCCCTTGTAATAATCATAGCTTAGAAGATTCGTATGAGTGTCAGTAGTCTCCATAATTCTAAGCTTTACTACATCCTTATCCATTACCTCTGCATAAGTAATTGCAGGAGCAACTTGAGGAACGATAATTCCTAATGCTAAAACTGTACTTGCTAAAGATCTTTTATTTATAACCTTTTTCAAAATATTTCCCCCTACTATTTCTTTTGAATTGCAAGACGACTTAATAGTAGCATATAGGCAATGGAAATATCACTCAAAAATTGTAAAAAAATACTACTTTAATTTATATCCATTGATGGCGTAAATTTCCACAAGCTTTATTTTATTAAAAAATTGCAAAGATTGTACATTATGAGGGCAGTATTCAGAATGTTTGCTATAATAAATTGGTAGTTTATTGTTTTAATATTTTTAAAAAATTACTATGGAAAAGGGGATAAAACAAATATGGCTTACCTTCCAAAAGTTTCTCGCAAATTTATCGCCACTGCTGCAACAGCTGCCATAACTGCCAGCATTGCAGTTCCAGCTGCATCTGCAGCCTCCCAATTTAAAGACGTTCCGGCCCGCTATCAGGAAGCAGTAGACTTTCTAGTTTCAAAAGGCGCACATGGCTATACGACGGTTTTTGGTACACACCAGCCAATCAAGCGCGTCGATGCTGCAGTTCTATTGGCCAAAGTCCTTGGATTGGATACAACAAACGCTCCTGCCTCAGGCTTTAAAGACGTACCTGCACGGGCGCAGAGTGCAGTAAATGCACTTAAAGCTGCAGGAATTATTTCCGGCAAAACAGAAACAGCCTTTGGAGCAAATAGCCCGGTTACCCGCGGCGAATTGGCGATCTGGCTTCAAAAAGGCTTTGAGCTTGAGGGTTCAGCTAAGCATGCTTTTACTGATGTAAGCGGACGCTACGATGCTGCAGTTCAAGCTATGGTGGCTAATAAAATAACTGCCGGTGTGAATAAAACAAAGTTCGGGGTTAACCAGCCAGCAAAGCGCGGGGATTTTGCGATATTTTTATATAAAGCATCACTTGCCAAGGAAGATGACCCTTTCAAGCTTTCCATCATGCATACAAACGATACTCATTCACATACAGAGAAAATCGCCAAGCGTGCTACAGCAATTAAAGAAGTAAGGAGCCAAAAGCCTGAGGCGCTTCTTCTTGACGCCGGGGATGTTTTCTCCGGAACACTTTATTTCAACGAATTTCAGGGCCAGCAGGATCTTAAATTCATGAACTATTTAGGCTATGATGCCATGACTTTCGGAAACCATGAATTTGATCTTGGTTCAAGCAGCGAAGGACATAAAGGACTTGCCGATTTCGTAAAAAAAGCGGAGTTTCCTTTCGTTAGCGCCAACGTGGATTTCTCTAAGGATGCTTTGTTTAACGGCCTTTACCATGGAGGAGCCATTTCCAGCAGCCCTAAGGATGGCAATATCTACAGCGGAATTGTCAAAGAAGTCGATGGAGAGAAGGTTGGTATCTTCGGATTAACAACAGAGGAAACGCCGACGATTTCAAGCACTGGAAAAATTGAATTCAGCAATTATCTTGAACAAGCAGAAAAAGCGGTTGACGCTTTTGAGAAACAAGGAATTAATAAAATCATTGCTCTAACTCACCTTGGCTATGACGACAGCATTGCGTTTGATAACGATCTGGAATTGGCAAAGAAGGTTGAAGGAATCGATGTCATTGTCGGCGGCCATACCCATACCGTATTAACAAAACCAACAGTAGTTGAAGAAGGCGACGAGGCTACCGTAATCGTCCAGACCGGAGAATACAGCAATTCTCTTGGAACTCTTGATGTAGAATTCGATGAAAACGGTAAAGTAATCAGCCAGGCCGGCGAGCTTATCGACATTTCCAAAAAAGCTGAAGATCCGGCAGTACTTTCCATGCTAAAGCCATACAGCGATAAAATTACAGCACTGCAAAACCAGTCAATAGGAGTAGAAGCAAAAGCTGTTTTAGATGGTGTCAGAGAAAATGTCCGCACTAAAGAAACGAACTTAGGAAACCTGATTACAGATGGAATGCTGGCAAAAGCAAAGACAATTAATCCTGATACCGTAATTGCGGTAACAAACGGAGGCGGGATCCGTGCCTCCATTGAAGCAGGAGACATTACTTTAGGGGAAATTTTAACAACAATGCCGTTTGGAAACACGCTTGGCATTATGAACCTGAAGGGTTCTGAAATTAAAGCGGCACTAGAGCACAGTGTCAGCCAGGCTCCGGCAGCCTCTGGCGGATTCCTTCAAGTGTCAGGTTTAACTTTTAAATATGACAGCAGCAAGCCGGCTGGCCAAAGGGTCCTTGAAGTAAAAGTAAAAGGCGCTGATGGCAGCTTTGCTCCTATTAACGGCGAAACTTCTTATATTGTAGCTACCAACACATTTACCGCTAAAGGCGGCGACGGTTACGAAGCATTCAAGAAGGCATATGAAGAAGGCCGGGTGAGCGAGCCTGGGTATGTAGACTATGAAATGTTCAGAGACTATTTAAAGACTCAAACATCGGTTGATCCTAAGGTTGAAGGCCGTATCACAGATGTGGCAGTACCAGCCGCGGTTCCTGCCAACTAAACTTGAATAGAATGAAAACAGCCTTCCGGTTTGGCTCCCGGAAGGCTGTTTCTTTATTTTTGCTTGCCCTTTGAAACAGTTTGTGCGTTTTTATCCAGGAGCTGCGGAGTGTTTCCAATCACCACTTTTTCTGTAGGCTTTTCAACCGGGTTAGGCTTCTTTACCCTAGGGTCAACATATGTCCCCTTCAGTTTATTTACAAAATCAGCAAGGCTATGCCTTGGTGCGATGCCCTGCCTTTTTAGCTTTAGCAGATTGTCACCCAGTTTGACATTTCCAGTTTCGGTGGTAAATGCCATTGTAATGCCCGCAGCTTTTACAGCTTCAATCGTTTCTTCATCATACTGGCCCCATGGATATGCTAAGTATTTAATGTTATCCGGATTTCCGGTTGCCTTTCCGAGATGCTGCCTGCCCCTTTCCATATCCTCTACTATTTGTTCGTAAGTTTTCAAGATTAAATAAGGTGTCAGAGTTCCGGATTCACGAAGATGCATGCCGAATGTATGATGCTGATAGTCAAATACATCCTCCATCTCCTGCATTTCCCTATATCCTAGATATTGGAGCGTGTTCTCATCCCATGGACTTGCATAGGTATATGTACGGCCCCCTATTACAAACTGGGTTGCCTTTAACCCGTGTTCTTTTAAAATTGGATAAGCATATTTTTGGGTTGATGTATATCCATCATCAAAGCTTATCAGCACGGCCTTTCCCGTTAAAACCTGCTCATGGTTAAGATACCGTTCTAACTCCTGTCCGTTTATCGCTTTCCATCCATCCGATTTTAGATACTTCATTTGCTCTTCAAAGGCTGAAACAGGGATAACCATATCGTTATTTTTAAAAGCGGTAAGTTCCGGATGCTCGAGCATATGGTGATACATTAAAACCGGGATTCCCGGATCCTCCTTTACGTTTCCAGAGGGTATGTATCCAATCCTGTTTCCTATAGAAATTCTATACCACTCACCTGTTTTGGAAAGAACAGGGAACCTGATGTTTGTATTAATAACCGCAATAGCCCTTTTGTTTTTATCGGTTTTATCATAAATTACGGTTTTGCGCTGAGTGATAATGCCCGATTTGCCTGGTTTTGTATAAGATATATTTACTTGATTGGCCGGCTTTGCAAGGACAACAGCATTCCTTTTACTAATTAAAGCTCGCCCATTGCCAAACATAATATGATAGTTTTGGCTGTCTGATCCAGTAAGAGCATATTCCTGTCCCTTCAATAAATTACCAACCGTTATTTTTGTACTGCCCGATGTGCTATATACCGGTGTATCCTGTACCGCCTTTATATAGGTAAGGCCGGCTGCCTCCGATTCCTCCGGTATTAAATAAATTCCCAGGATAATAGTAACTAACAGCATGATACTCTTTATATATTTCTGCACTTTCATTTCCCCGCCTTGATTTTTTGGAACTGATAGAATCTTTTAACCCCTCCGCACTATATTTCTATCAATATTCCTATTTCTTTAGTCCTACTTATTGATAATTATACCATAAAATCATGATCAAAAAAGTAAAATTATCCCACGAAATGGTTGTTTAGGAATACATAGATGAATGCTTTTATATGTATATGAATTCTATTTTCTATTTAGGACTTCCAAGCAAATATTCTTGCAAAAAAAATAGCCCTAATCCAAAAGGACCAGAGCTATCTTCTTATATACTATTCTCCAACTTTAATATCTAATGTTAGATTCGCTGCATTAGCTGTAGAATCCTTAAACTCAGCCTGCAATTTGTAGTTACCAGCCGGAATGACATCGTACACGGGGTTGTCTACCAGGTTCCATTTACCATCCTTTAGTGTTAGAACGCCCCACGTTTTTCCCTCACCACTCTTAGCTTCAGCTACATCCGTACTTGCCAGAATGACTGTTACCGTTTGATTAGCATTGAACGATGAGTCAGCCACAGTTAGCTCAATCCCGTTCAGGTTCGCTGTTCCATTAGTTGCGGGCAGCGTAACCGAAGCGGTGTTTTTACCAGCAAAATCAAAGTTTACAGCAGGCTTGCCTTCAAGGATGATCGTTCCTGCACCTGAAACTGGAGCTGCATGGTCAAATGCTACTTCAACATCATCAACCCAAAGGATGCCCTCTTTACCAGCCAGGTCCTTGTGTTCTATTGTTAACGTTTTTCGGTCTGTTGATAGAGCCGCTTTTGACGGTGTTAATTCTTCAACCGTTCCGTCTTTATATTCCACGGCAAGGTAAAGGGTATCAGCTGCATCCTGTGCGGTAAATTCCTCTGGCACCGCCTCAGCAAGCGTTACTGAAAGAGTCTTTGAATTTGTCACAGAGGCAGATTTAGCCTCTGCAAAATAAATATTATCCTCGAAGAACACGATTGTGTTATATAGAAGATTCGCAAAATCGCCGCGAGTGATTTCAATATACGTTCCATATTTAGTAGGTGTTTTACCGGAAGTAATTCCTGTTCCGTAAAGAGCTTCAATATAAGGAGCAAAAACGCCGCCTACATCAGTAAATGGAGTTTCCTCCGCAAAATCCTCAAGGCCAAAGCTAGTAACCAAGAACTTGGCCATTGCTCCTCGAGTTAACAGCTGGTCAGGAGCAAATTTCTCCTTTGACACGCCTGAAATGATTCCTTCTGCAGCAAGTGCATTTACCGAACCTTTAACACGGGCATTTAAATCCTTAAATCCTGCATCAGGAGCCGTTTCAGTATCAAGACCTAAAGAATTGGCAAGAATAACAGCCGCATCACCTCTAGTAAGGTTTAAGCCTGTTCCAAACTTTGTAGGAGTCTTTCCTGAAATAATGCCATTTTCATACAAAAAGCTAACTGCTTCATCGTATCGGTCATTTACATCTGTAAAAGAGTGGCCTTCTGCAGAAGCAGCAGGTGCAACCGCTGTTGCAACCAGTGCAGCCGTAGCGCTGACAGTTAAAAACTTTTGAAAGGACTTTGCCATTTATTTTTTCTCCTCTTGTATGCGTATTTTATTTTGATATTTTAACAGCTTAAGTAATTTTTAGAAAAAGAGGATACTTTGACCGTATCTTCATTGTGATTTTAACAAAATTTATACTTTGGTTATATAAGTAAATTTTCCCTTTACTCATGTAATTTTCCAAATTAAATGAACAGATGATAAATGAATTCAATAGGAAATTGTGTTTTTTTAAAATTAAAAATCTCCTTTATATATATCCATGGAATAAACTTCATAAACACTTTTCTTCTTTCGTATAAACGACAGTGATTGCTTGCCGGAGTATTTTACAGCCTCTTATCCTTCCAAAAGTTCACCGAAAAATGTTCCTTAGGATCATAGGTTTCCAACGAATATCCAGCTTTTCTGACTAAATCAATAATCATAGGCAAATTCTTTATTGTTCCTTCTACATCATGAAGCAGGATAACCACCCGGTCCTGGTTTTTATACTTTTGCAATCCGCTTCTTATCTTATTTATGACTTCACCTGGGTTGTTTTTATGATACTTCCAATCCATTGTATCGATATCCCAATCCCACATTTTAAAATCACTGGTCACTAGTCCGTTTCGGAATGAACCAGTCATAAATGGTTTACTTCCATATGGAACTCTCACTAAATGGCTGTTCAATTTGGTGAGCGAATATAGTGTTTTTCTGGTCTGTTCCATTTCCGCTACCACATTTGCCGGATTACTGTACAATTTATTTTTGTCATGGCTTACACTATGTAAACCAACGTAATGCCCGTCTCTAACAATCTGTTTTACATATTGAGGGTATTGTTTCATGTTCGGTTCAACAAGGAAGAAAGTAGCCTTGGCATTTTTTTCGGCTAATATTTTCAGGAGCTTTGCAGTATGTGACCTCGGGCCATCATCAAATGTTAAATATACCTTTTTCCTGACTGCATGATCCATCGTCTTAATAAATTGAGTATTACTATATTTATGGCTGCCATCCACCAGACGGACAATTCTCTTATCAGAAAGATAATAGACTCGGTAACCCAAATACTCGGAAACTATCCGGATAGGAATATAAGCTATCTGGTCTTTTTTTATCACCATTCCTTGGAAGCTTTCACTTCCTAACTGGAGAGTATTATTATGTAAATCGATTTTAACAAGCATGTTTCCTTTTTTAATAGTCGTCTTATTGGGAAAGCTGTTCGTTGCACATGATAATTGGACGAAATCATCCCAGGCAATATGGGCCCTTCCACCGATTATCATAGAATCATGCTTAAGGTCTGAATAGACTCTATCATTAAAGGCAATTTTCACTTTTGTCTCTGCTTGGGCAGCTTGCACACTTTCGGGTAAAAGCAAGACTAGCGCTATACCTATGAACAATAAATACTTCATATATTTCTCCACAAACTCAACCCCTCAGTAAATAGTTTGAATAGAATTGATTAGTAGTAGAAATATATGTTGATATTTTTATACTATTCCAATAAGAAATGGCAAAAGCACAAATATTAATCCTAGCACTTTGCGGCTAGCAAAGTAGATCATCCTATTAAAATCTAAGTTTTTATAGCGAAAAAAATGCCCCACAGCATTCGATATGAGGCGGAAATCAAATGGTTTCAATCACTTATTATTTTAATTTTTTTCTCGAGAAGACGGAGAACATCTTCCCTTAGATCTTCACGGTCAAGGGCAAAGTCAATTGTTGTTTCAATAAAGCCTAATTTTTCACCCACATCGTAACGTTCTCCTTCAAATCTGTATGCAAATACACGCTGTATATTATTTAGCCGTTCGATGGCATCAGTTAATTGGATTTCGCCACCTTTGCCCGTTTTCTTCTCCTCCAAGTAGCGGAAGATTTCTGGAGTTAAAATGTATCGCCCTACAATTGCCAGATTGGAAGGAGCCTCATCCACCTTCGGCTTTTCAACGAATTGCTTTACCTGCATCAAGCGGGATGAAGTGTTTATTGGATCAATTACACCGTAACGGTAGATTTCTTCCATTGGAACCTCCTGTACGCCAAGGACACTGGAGAAAGTTTCATTAAATTGCTCAATAAGCTGCAGCATACAAGGCTTTTTGCTTCTTACGATATCATCGCCCAATAACACCCCAAATGGTTCTTCCCCAATAAACTTTCTGGCACACCAAATGGCATGGCCCAGACCGAGCGGCTCCTTCTGACGGATATAATGAATATCAACAGAAGATGACTCCTTTACCTTTTCCAGGATCTCATACTTTTCCTTCTGCATAAGAGTTGCTTCCAATTCAAATGCATGGTCAAAATGATCCTCGATGGCACGCTTGCCCTTACCCGTCACAATTATAATATCCTCAATTCCCGAAGCCACCGCTTCCTCAACAATATACTGAATGGTCGGCTTATCCACAATCGGCAGCATTTCTTTAGGCATTGCCTTTGTTGCAGGCAAAAAACGAGTTCCCAATCCCGCCGCAGGAATAATCACTTTTCTAACTCTTTTCAAAAGCGTCCTCCCCTCCTCATCGCACAATGACTGGAGTTTATATATAATTATGGAATTTCCCTAAAGGATAGAAGGACTTTTGCAAATCTACTGTAACTATCATGTTCGTAATTTAATTAACATTCTTCAACCGGTTCTGTTTGGAACTGTTTCAGCTCTATAATTTAATCAAACGATTGATTAAATAAATTATCATACAAAAAAGGCGTTTGACTATCATCCAAACACCTTATACGTACATATTTAATTCAGTCTCTGCTGATCCAATCATAAAATAAGAAAAGTGCCAGGCCCATTTATATTCACTTCATTAGGTCCTGGCATTTTGTAAAATTAGTCTATAATAAATTTCCCTATATCATTATGTAGTTCCTTAGCAGTATCCTTCAGCTCTATTTCCTTTGGCATTGCCTTTGTTGCAGGCAAAAAACGCGTTCCCAATCCTGCTGCAGGAATAACTCTTTTCAAAAGCGTCCTCCCCTCCTCACCGCACAATGACAGGAGTTTATATATAATTATGGAATTTCCCTAAAGGATAGAAGGGCTTTTGCAAATCTACTGTAACTATCATGTTCGTGATTTAATTTACATTCTTCAACCGGTTCTGCTTGGAACTGGTTCAGCTCTTTAATTTAATCAAACGATTGATTAAATAAAATATCATACAAAAAAAGGCGTTTGACTATCATCCAAACACCTTATACGTACATATTTAATTCAGTCTCTGCTGATCCAGATCATAAAATAAGAAAAGTGCCAGGCCCATTTATATTCACTTCATTAGGTCCTGGCATTTTGTAAAATTAGTCTATAATAAATTTCCCTATATCATTATGTAGTTCCTTAGCAGTATCCTCCAGCTCTGTCGCAAGCTTGTTTAACTGTTCCATTGAAGCTGTTGTTTCTTCGATGGAGGCAGAAACCTGCTCTGTTCCGGCAGCCGCTTCCTGTGTAATGGCATTCAGATGATTTGCATTGGCCAGCAGTAAGTCCTTCTGCTCCACCATTGTCCTCATCGCCCTGGAGATTTCCTCAATTTTATTATAATTCTCCACAATAGAATCATCGATCAGTTTAAAAGCAGTTTCTGTATCATTAACGGCTTTGCCCTGCTCGAGGATATACTGATTGGTTTGTCCAATAATGTTAACAGTATTGAGCGTGTCTTCCTGCATTAAGCCAATAATTTCTGAGATCTCCTTCAGGGAGCCGTCTGTTTGTTCTGCAAGCTTCCGCACTTCATCTGCAACGACTGCAAACCCTTTCCCATGCTCTCCAGCCCTAGCTGCTTCAATGGCAGCATTTAGAGCAAGCAAGTTGGTTTGATTGGCAATGGCAGTTATTGTTTTTACAATATCATTGATGGAATGGGACCGGTCATCCAGAGTTTTAACAGCCTCTTCCATTTCAGTGGCAAGTTTTCTGGTTATATTGAATTGCTCCTGTAAATAGTGAACCTTGTCCATTCCTTCTTCTGAAGCCTTATGCATGTTTTCAGATTTATGCTTCATTTCCTCCGTTTGCTGCTCGACTCCCTTAATACTGTTAGATAAAGCCTGAGTCGCTGTCCCGTTTGTGTGAGCCATTTCCGTCTGGTTTGACGCTCCAGAAGCGATTTGTTCTATTGTAATAGCTACTTCATTAGAAATTGCGGTGTTTTCCTCAGCGCTCGCTACCAATGTTTGCGCGGCATCTGTCAAGCTATTTGAAGTAGTGGACACTTTCGCAAGTATCTCCCTGACTTGAGTAACCATATTATTAAAGCTCAGAGATAATTGAGCCACTTCATCTTTTCTATCCGTTCTTACAGAAACCGTTAAATCTCCGTTTTCCATTTGCTTCATTTTCGATTGCAAGACTTTAATTGGTTTAGTAATAAACCGTGTGACGATGAAAGAAGCCAAAATTGAGAAAAGGAGAACCAGGCCAAATGTAATAATGATTGGTGTAAGTACTTTCTGACCTGCAGACTGGAGTTCATCAATACCTACTACACCAAGTATTTTCCAGCCGGTTGTCGGGTTTTCTATATAACTGAAAGCATGTTCTTTACCGTTATACTCCTCGACAAATACACCTTGCTTTGCAGAAATTTGTTTAAAGAATGGCTGCTTTGTCATATCCTTTGTTACCATTTTTTTATCAGGATGCGCCAGGATCTTCCCGCTTCCGTCTAATAAAAAGGCATAACCGCTTTTTCCAATTTTAGTTTTATCGACAATTTTGATTAAGGCATCAATAGAAATATCAACTGACATTACACCGACTAATGTTCCGTTATCATAAACAGCTTTAGCAGCACTTACGATGGCTTCGTTTGAAGCACTATCAATGTAAGGCTCCGTCCAGATTATTTTATCCTTGCTGCCTACAGCATCCTTATACCAAGGCCTTTCTCTTGGATTAAAATCCGCCGGAAGGTCTGCAGGCGGATATAAAATCATTTCACCTGTTTCTTCAGTTCCTAAATAAACATTAGCTAAAGCTGGATTATTTTTTTGAGCGTTTTCAAAATCCTTCAGCAGCTCACTTTTTGTATTCTTGTAGTCCGCTATTCCCTCAATATCCGCGAACCGGTTGATCAAGTTTTCTGCGTTATCAAAGAATATCTCAAACGTGTCATTCATAGCGTCCATTTGTTCTTTCTTGCTTTCGGACAATTCCGTTGCTGTCATTTTCACACTGGATTCATAACTAACCAGCCCGACGACAAACCCGCCAATAATAATTAAAGACAGGAACGGAATTAAAATCTGACGCTGAATCGATCTAGTATACCAGCTCTTCATACCCCTCATATAAACCCTCTCACCCTTCTGTTTCTCTCTATATATAGTCATAATTATATCGGTAGGAATGTTCGAAATATCTATAGGTCTGATTAAATATTTTTTTGATATATAAAAGGAAAGTCCGAAAACTGTTTAATACCATATTTATAGTGAAATTGCCAAAAAAGCTTGTGGTATATCCCTTTACTGACAGTGTTGCTTCGATCTGAATATTACCGCCTGGTAGAGTTGTTTTTAATAGCAGTAATACCAAGAGGCGAGATTTGTCGAGAAATCGATATTTCTTAAGAAGTTGACTCATAAAAATGTAAAGTTGTCTTATAAATTTTAAGAGTTAGACGATAAAATGTGAAAAGTTGACAATAAAGTCCTAAAGAGAAACATTTGCAGGGGGTATATGGTTAGCGAAGTTGACGATAGATACAGGAAGATTGAAAAAAAAGTGCGGAAGTTAATAAATACAGCTTAATAAGTGGTCGATAAACCCCAGTTGCACTGCCAGCTGGTTTTGACCGGCCAGATCTTTCTGAATATAGCCTGATTTTTATAAAAAAATCTGCAATTTTACTGAATAACATACAGGTTTACCTTTATATACCTCCCTCCCCTATCCTGAGATTACATAATAATCATATATCCAATCAAACACAAAAAAGGATAGACGACACTTCCATCTATCCTCTTCCACTCTTATTTCTTCTCAATACTAGTCAGCACATACTGACCTGATTCACTTTTATAGTATTCGATAAGCACTCTGTCATTTTTCTTAAAGCTGCTCCAATTTACATTTTCCACTTGTCCCGTTGCACCCTGCTTTTTTCTTTATGTAAGTAAGATTTTTCGGATCTATTATAATAAAAGTATGAGGGCATTATACCTCAATCTTGACGTAAAAAAGGTGCTGGCACTGAAGCTATTATATATACTTTCACCTTATAACAAAAGGTGCCAGAGCTCCCCTCATTTTTGGGAACCTGGCACCTTCCTTTAAGCGGCCTTCTTTTTTGGAGCAAGAGGAGAAGCTATTTCTTCCCCATTCGAGTTAAAAAATTTAATAGAACTAGTATCCACGTTTTTCTTCACATTCCAGTGCTGTACGTTCTCTGCACCTCTGATTTCTTTTACATCCTTACTTTCAATCATGACTTCTTTCACTTCGGCACCGGTGAAATCGATTTCTGCATCCTTGGAAGATGGGGCAATTATTACGGTTGTTTTCTCAAGGCCTTCCCCTTTCAAAGTTGCTGTTGATCTCATTAGATAAATGCCATCTTTTATAGTTGAAGTGCTGTCCATGCTGATTAGTGCATTTTCCTCTTTTATCTTCAATTTGTCTGCTTTATAACCAATAAGGTTGTATTCTTTATCATAATTTGGTGCCTCAATGCTGTTCAAGCTCGTTTGAATCAGTACCGGATCATGGTCGCTCGCCCGTCCGTGTTCTTCCATGAAGCCTGAGTTGATGTGAACAATATCCACTTGAGTTCCTACTGCCAGGTTATTAGATACTAAAATATGATCGAGTACCTGAGCATTGCCTTGGTAGTTATAAGAATACCGCTGTTCTGCGGGAACTTTTTCAATCATGTTCGTTAGTTCATTTCCTTTTAAAACTCTTAAAGTATTAGAGAATTCAAAGTCATTAAAGTCACCTAGAAGGACGATATTTGCATTTGGATCCTTTGCCTTAACGTCTTTCACAAAGCCATTCACGATTTCAGCTATTTTCATTCGCTGGATTTCACTTTGTAGAACTGGCGGCTGAACTTTCCCGAATAACGGCAGGTCCCCGCCCTTTGAGTTAAAGTGGTTGGCCACTACGATAACATTTTTTCCATTGAACTCAAATTGGGCTGCCAGCGGCTTTCGGCTTGATTCGAATGCGGAATTTGTCGGATCGATCCGGCCTGGATTCAAGGTAAGCTTGCCATTTTCAAAATCGACCGCCTCGGTTGCTGTTCCTTTAGTTCCAGGAACAAGCGTTACCCGGTCTTTTTTATAAAGGAAGCCGACACGGATATTGCCTCCAGGCGCTCCGCCATCCTGTTTGTCCAATGGAGCGACATCTGTATATAGGTAATCTCCTCCGCCAAGTTCTTTAATTTTAGCTATTAAAGCTTCAAAGCTTTGGCTTGCATCCGTATTCCCGCTGTCTGTTTCACCATCATTATCCTGGACCTCAGTGAGTCCGATAATATCAGGCTGCTTCAGATTGTTAACAATCGCCTCGGCCAATTTGGTCACTTTTGTATCCGGTGTTTTCGTTGAAAAATTCTCCACATTATAAGAAGCGATCGTCAGCTTATCAGCCGCTGCAGCAATAGTCGTGGTTTCACGTGTATTCGAACCTTCAACTAACGCTGGCAGATCTGTTTTATTGCTTAGAACTTTGTAATTGCTGTAGCCGTAGCTGACCACGCCCTGGATGGAACCGGCAAAGCTGTCACCCATTTTCGCGATAAAGTTCTCATCATTGATATCAATCGTAATCCGTTCCGGGTTATAGTCAGTTTCCGTAATTCTTAGCCCGCCTGTATCCGTATTCGTTTCCAGGCTGCCTGGAATTACGATGACTTCTCCGTATTTCTGCGGTGCTACTATTTTTGCATTGTCCACCTGCACCAGCATGCCTTCCAGACTTTCAAAAAAGTCAATTCCATCCTGCTCCGGGTCAAAGGTTGTTAACCTATCATTATCAATAACCTCTGTTGGAGGAATACGGTCCTTTCCAATCACTACAGGAGCAGGCAGTGCCTGTCCGCTGGCTGTCACTGTAATGCCGGTTGCATTGATTTCGGTAACCGGCAAATCAGTTTGCTGTTTTTCAGCATAGCCTTCCAGTACATACTCTTTCACTTGTCCGCTTACTTTAACTGCATCGCCCACTTTTAAACCATGAGCCTTTTTATAGACTAAAATTCCTTCAGATGTTTTTTCATCATTATCAGGCTGAAGATCCTGCATATAGAAGTTATTTGCATCCACAACCTTCGTAACTACGCCCTCAATATCGGATACATTTATGCCGTCATATGGAGAATAATGGGCAGCCGCCTGAATGTCATGAATACGCACGACATCTTTTTGGATAATGTAGTTGAAGGTTGAAACATCAGTGGCTGTTAGTCCTTCTTTTACAGCAATGGCCTTAATCACGGTGTCCTTTGTAATTTCAATTTGACTGCTGTATACCTGGCTGCTCGTTGTCGGATTCGTGTTATCGGTTGTGTAATAGATGGATGCACCTTCCGTTCCGGTAGTCAGCGTTACTTTATCGCCTGTCTTTATAAGCCCCGGTCCAGGTATTGCTACAATGCGCTGAACCTTGGTTGAATCCGCAATAATGTCGCTGGCATCTCTCGGAATCAATTGATAAACACCTTTATACGCACCAAGCACACCTGTGATCGAATCATAAGTTGTATCCACAGAAAGCAATGCTGCATCCTGCGGGCGAATCTGGAATGACGTTCCATTAGCATCCTTGGCTGTATAGTTCCCGCCTGCAAAAGACTCAACATTTACCTTTTTTACAGTTACAAGCGTTGCTTCTTTATTCTCCTGAAGCTCGGCCGCTGTAAGTTCATCAGCCTCAGGCAGCTCCGCTTTTTCAATTACTTTTACATTCTCAGACTTCACTTCCAATTCCAGCAGAGAATTATAATCTGCCAGTTTACCTAAAGCCTGCACTTTATCTCCTGGAGCAATATTTAAATTGGATCCATATAAAACAAGTCCGGCTGACTCATCCTGAATATAAACCGTATTACCGAAAACAGCCGTTACAATTCCAGACGTAAGTGCTGATTGGCCGACCGGAAGCTCCCTCACCTGGGCAATCATTTGTTCTTGCAGGACAGAATACTCAAATGTTGTTACTTCACTATCCTCAAGGCCAGAGGCCGAAGCAAAAGCCTTAATGGTTGTTGCTTTATCAATGGTGATTGGTTCAGTGTATTGGCTGCTGGACGTCGATGGAGCCGATCCGTCAGTTGTGTAAAAGATCGTCGCTCCTTCAGTGGCGGATGTTAATGTAACTGTGGTCCCAGAAGCTACAGGCCCTGGAGTTGGAGCCGCCACAACAGGCTGTGTCGCCGTTGGGTCGGTATCATTAATAAATTCATAGCCTGTTAAAGTGGCAATTCCCGGTACACCGAAATAGGCGCCAAGCGTGCCGGTCAACTGGACCTTTTTACCTAGATTAGCAGGATTATCGACGAGGTTTAACGCAGCTCTCTCATCACTATCGGTAGGGAGCCTGACCGGAAGAATCCTGGCTTTATCCGTCTCATTAGGATTGTCGGCAATGGCAATATTCGTTTTAACCGTAAAAGGACCGCTATGATTATATGTTGGACCATTAGCGGTTGTCCCGACTATATAGCCCTCAACCGTCGCGGTTCCAGTTTTATTTGCAATCGCTTCAGCCACAGTGATGGCCTCCGCCGCGTTCGCACTATTAAATGGAGCAAAAAGGCTTATTAATATCGTAAAAATCAATGCCAAACTGAAAGATTTTCTTCTCCGCACTATTAACCTCTCCCTTTTTATCATTTTGCAGCTCCTCTCGAATTGCATTAAAAAATTATTCGTCCGTTTTCAGGAATAATTCGTCCAAAATCGAAGTTAATTTATCCAAATTCCAATTTATTCTTCCGAATTCAAGAAGAATTTAGCCGAATACCTTAATTCGAATTGTTCGCCTCCTACCTAGTAATTATTAATGAACTCTGCTAACCCAGTTCATCTAAAATAATTGAAACATATCTTACTATAGCGATTATATTAAATTATTGTTAATTTTTTACAGTTACAAAGACCTGTGTATATTTAACTATCGGGAATATTTACTTGGTAACTAAGTACTATTTGTTATTGAAATATAATTAAAAGAATAAAAGTATATCTAATATTAAGCATCAATGAGATAAGCATGCTTCCTATTACTTTCATTCCAGTAAATTCAATTTTAATCTATTATTATTTTTAGAATATTTGCATCGTAGTGATAATACGGCCATTTTCAGTTATGAGAGGAGTCAGGTCATGAAAAAGAGAAAAGTGGTTGGATCTTTGGTGCTTAGTTGTGCAATGGGATTGTCGCTCTTTTCATCTGCTGCTTTTGGTAAGGAACCGGACGCTATAGTAAAGGAAAAGGATTCTTATCGTGTTTTGATTCAGGGACCAAGCTCGGAGAAAATCAAAGTGAAGGAAAAGCATGGAGCCCGCTGGGAATTTGGAAGTGAAGGCTTTACCACAACAGTAAAAGCAAAAGAATACCATGCATTATTGCAAAACAAAAACATAACGGTCGAGGAAGTCCAGGAAGTGAAGCTTGAAGAAAGAACCTTCAGCAAAGTGGGGGCTACGGCCATTACTACCCTGCCAAGTGACCGGACTCCATGGGGAATCCAGGCCATTTATAATGATAGCTCCATTACCCAAACTTCCGGCGGTGATGGCATCAAGGTAGCCGTCCTGGATACCGGCACATATACATCCCACATTGATCTCAGCGACAACGTGGAGCAATGCAAGGATTTTACCCAAACTGCCTCATCAATGGTTAACGGATCTTGTACAGACCGGAACGGGCACGGAACTCATGTTGCAGGGACGGCACTCGCAAATGGCGGCTATGATGGCAAGGGTGTATACGGAGTTGCTCCTCAAGCTGAACTCTGGTCTTATAAAGTACTGTCAGACAGCGGTTCAGGATACTCCGATGATATTGCCGGAGCCATCAGGCATGCAGCCGACGAAGCTGTACGCACTGGCTCAAAGGTTGTCATCAATATGTCACTGGGTGCAAGCACAAAAGACAAATTGATTGCTAATGCTGTGAATTACGCTTATTCAAAGGGAGTGCTGGTAGTAGCAGCTGCGGGTAACTCCGGATACAACGCTAACACAATCGGTTACCCTGGAGCCCTTCCAAATGCCGTTGCAGTTGCCGCTCTGGAAAATGTGCAGCAAAACGGAACTTACCGGGTCGCCAACTACTCCTCACGCGGAAACCCGGGCACAGATGGCGATTTTGTCATCCAGGAAAAAGATGTAGAAATTTCCGCCCCGGGAAGCAGCATCGAATCAACCTGGTATGACAGAAACTATAACACAATCAGCGGAACATCCATGGCTACACCACATGTAGCTGGCCTAGCCGCTAAAATCTGGTCGGCCAATCGCAATCTAACAAATGCGCAGCTAAGAGCCGAGCTTCAAAACCGGGCAAAAATATATGATATTAAAGGCGGATATGGAGCAGCCACTGGGGATGACTATGCTTCAGGATTTGGGTTTGCAAGAGTAAGATAATAATAGAGAAAAAGCTATTCAGCGTGTTGGGCTGAATAGCTTTTTTGCATATGGCTCTGATCACATGAAACTGCTATTCAGAAGCATAGAAAACACAATTCCTTACGCAGAAATTCCTAACTACATTCTTAAACGGACATTGCCATCATTACACTCATAATTACCACATATTCTGCTAGGTAGGCCGGTAAAAGAAAAGCTATTTCTATATAAGATAGATACGGGCCACTCACTTATATTTCGAGAGTGACTGCCTGTCGCACATTAAAAAAGACTGCTAGATCGCAGCCTTTTACTTTTTCTTATAAATCTTCCGTAGTCGAGAGCCTACCTTACCCGCCCGACATAGCCAATACAAATAGTGACCAAAGGGAAATTAATACCCCCACCCCAAGAATAACGAATAAGTATACTAAGAATTGATTCTTTTTAAACATACCTTTCCACGTAAAGAAAAATACTAACACGAGTGCGTATACATACAAGAACCAGCTTGAAACTGTTACCACAGCCAGCCATACAAAAGGTGATAGATTATTAAAATTACTAGATAAAAAATATTCAATATCTTGGGCATAAACGCCTAACACAGTAGCTAAAAGTAGCACGCTGAATATTAAAACATTAGCTCTTATCAAATATATCACTCCTCATTAAAAGCCAGCGTTTCACATTAAACTATTCTAAACTATCTTAAATCATAGCATATGTCTAATTAGACTTGTTGGTTCGAACATTTCTTCCCATTCCTTGCTGCTCAGCTTCTCTCACAGCTTCTTCTTCACCGCATAAGCTGCTTTCGCTGTTCATCTGTTAAGTGATCAATTAGTTTCATTCCCTTATGGAATAAAAAAAAGCACCCTTTTTTGGATGCTTCTAGTAAAATCCTTTATTCATAAGCAGGTACGAATTTATATCTTTACTAAAACAGAATCGTAATACCAATCGAAGTTTTCTAAATTATTAATAACAAGCTTAAGATCAATACTAATCGGGACAACATTATCTCCCTTATAAAAGAAAGCTTCTCCCAATTTTTGAATAGGAACTTTATAAAACCTTTTTAGTGCTAAATATAATTTCGGCTCAATAAGTGCTATAAAATAACTGATATCATTTTCTATAGAAACTTTTACCATATGTGATAACATTTCCGATAATACTTTACCGCCTCTATAGGCAGGTAAAATAGACAGTTTATCCAGTTCAAAAGTCTTCTCGAAATTTTCTTTTATAAACGGGAACGACGTAAAGGGGAATTCTTCATCAATCAAAGAGTGTGCTAGTTGTTTAAATTCAAACACTCCGATGTGTTCACCATCATTATTGCTCACAAGGTAACGGCCAAATACATACTCTGAAAACTCAGCCTCATACCCCTTCTCTTCCCAACATTGAAGCCAAATGCTATTAAAAACATTTAATTCTAAGGTGCTATTTACTTTTTTAATCAAAACTACAACCCCATTTAGCAAAATAATAACTTGATTACTTTACCACATTACGGGAATAATACAATTGTTTTACAGGATAAAATTTTCCCCTCCAGTTCCCTTTACCTTTGCTTTGAAAATAAAGTAGGGGAACCTTTTTCAAGGCTCCTCCCCCATCAAACTGAACGGCTACTAAGGCATGCGGCTTTCCAATGTGTTTTCGTGTTCAATACGTCTCTAATCTCTGAGTATATTCCAATTGTGGAACTTTTAAAGGAGTGTAATACTCTCTCCCCGTTCTTTCTCTTTTTCAACTTTTCTTTTATGGGATACAAAACTTTTAGTAATTGATGTTCCTGATTGAAGTCAATGCTTCTATGTTATAAAGCTTCACCTCAAAGATCCGGGATTTCTGGTCCTGGGACTTAGCGGGGACAACTAACCCAAAAAGAAAGCCCGGTAAGATCATCATCCTACAGAGCTCTCCAGCATTCAATACACTTTCGTTTTATAACAAAATTGCACTCAACTTAACACAGTTCACTCGCGTTGTGTCAATTCATTCCTATCTAATCCCCACACTATAAAAAGCCCCGCCCCGTGTCGCAACGATAATTTGCTGCCCGACCACAATCGGGGATGCTTCAATGTTGGCGCCTAAGTTAATTTTTGTAACCACTTTCCCTAACTGATTAATGAGGTAAAGATTCCCCACCGAATCACCCTGGACAAGAAATGCCTTTTGACTTGAGGTATAGACGGCCACTGTTGATGACCATGCATAATTCGGGAGCTGCAGCCTCCATTTTTCTTTTCCCGTCTTTGAATCAAGGCTGATCAGCAATCCGCCGTTAATGGTTTTATACCGTGAAATATTATAGATTACCTGCCCTGCCAACGGGCCAGTTCCTACAATTGGTGTTCCCAGCACTCCGCCATTTACGGGATTTGCTCCTTTAACCGAAAAGCCTGAGGTTTTCTTTTCCCACATCACCTTTCCGTTGAGCCCGTTTAATTTTTGTAATCTGGCGTAGCCTTTTGTGCCTTGTTTATCAATCTCTGAGCCGGTATACAAGAAAGGTACACCGCCTGAGTCTTCGATAACCAAACTGGCATCTGTATCATCATATGGAGGGTTAGCCCAGATTGGACGCTTTTTGATTAAGTCCAGCGCCTGAATTCCACCGCCATTATCGGAAAAATAGGCTATGTTTTTATAAACAGATATGGAATTCTCAATCCCTGGATAAGCATTCCTTTGCTGCTTATAACGATATTTTGTTGTGACAGGAGCGATTTTTATCTTTTTATTTTTCGGGTCATATTGTGTAAATAGCTTTACCAAATATACGAGTCCATTTTCCCCGCCTACCACCAAGCTATCATCTTCCCGGTTAATCAGCGGAGAACTGTCGAACGCTCCCCAGCGGCGGAATGAGAAGGAATCTATTCCAGGGATGAATGCCAGCAAGGACTGGTCTATTAAACTATAAATTCTAAAACCGATTTTCCCCGTTTGCGGAATCCCCTGGCCAACATAAAGCAGCGGGTAACCGCGTGGATCAAGGGCGATACTCCCCTTAATGGGATTATGTATATTGATTGGCTTTCTTGTCTGCTTTCCGGTTGCCGGATCCAGAAAATAAACCCTGCCATCCAAAGAACCATAAACTAATTCTTTAAAACTGGCTTTCTTTTTATATTCAGGATATATATTCATGATCTGCTGCTCTCGTTTGTTCCATTCAATTACACTCGGCTGACCTGTCCAGCCTGCTCCGCCTCCCCATCTCGGTGATGCAGATGTCCGAAAAGACCAGCTTTTTCTCAATTTCCCCTCTTTGATCACAGGCATTCCCATTACAGCTTGATTTCGGGCAGGCCCTCCTCTGAAGGTTAAAATTCCATTGACCGTCTGATATTGGGCTGGAAACGGCTTCGTTGCGACTCTTGCCTTGTTGCTAAATGTAAAAGCAACACTCTTACTGCTGGGAAGCGGGTTGATGTGAACCGGCTCCCATTTATTACTCTCAATTGCAGCTGCACTTGGAGAAGGAGCAAGGATAATATTATCTCCAATAGGATAAAACAATGAAAACAGGAGGATACACAAAGAAATGTAAATCTTCATTAAAACTTTCATCATTGATTACTTCCTTTTATAATTTTCTGACTATAAAACTATAACACGTACCTGCAGTCAAACTAATAAAAATCGTTCAACACAATCTTGCACTCAGCTAGAATTTTGTCGATTTTTCCATGCAAAAAAGCCCACTGCATGCAATGGGCTTTTGGAAGTATTATTTTTTACCGGTCATCAAGGCTTGCGTTCTTGCAAAGACAACTGCAAATTGGGCACGATTCAAAGGATCATGCAAACCAAAGCGGCCATTTTTATAGCCGTACATAAGGTGGTTATCTGTAACGGCATCAATGTAAGGGGCTGCCCAATAAGTAGCGCTAATGTCCTTAAATGCAGGCACTGAACCATCACCCTTTAACTGGAACGCTGCAGCAAGAACCTTTGCCATTTGAACTCGGGTTAACGGGGCATTAGGATTAAAGTTATCACTCTTTGTAAAAATACCCGCTTCCGTAAGCTTTGCTATTGCCATATAGGCTGGATGCGTTTTCGGGACATCCTTGTAACCTGGATTAGCCGGGATCGATTTGGTCATTGGAATAGACTTAAATAGGATATCAGCCACTTCCGCTCTGGTGATTGCTTTCTCCGGGTAGATGTTTCCTTTTTCATCAACATTCAATAGTTTAGCAGATACCAGCATATTCAATTCCTTTTCAGCCCAATGGCCTTTTGGAACATCAGCTGCTTTAGGCGCAGCCTTGGCCATAGAATCAATTAAAGCCGCGCTCATTAGCTTATATCCATCAAGGTTCGGATGAATATCCTCTGGGTTAGGAACAAACTGCTTCGGATCGTCGCCGAATTTTTCATAGACAGAAACAAATACAGCACCTTCTGCTGCCGCAGATAGCTGAATAGTTTGGTTCAATGTTTTAGCGAGCTGAATAAGCTGCGGTTTTTGCGCATCTGCCATAAATGGGAAAGGAAAATAGTATCCCATAACATAAACGGATGCATCCGGATTGAGATCTTTAATGGTTTTAAGAATAATAATATAGTTTTTTGCAATTGTTTGCAGTGTCACCGGCACAGCAGCCGGATCAAGGGTTACCGTTCTTTTTTCGCGGTCTACCTTTGCTTCTTTTAGTAAATCATTCGCACCAGCTGAAATGGTAATCACATTAGACTGTGCAATGGCCGACCTTAACTCAGGCTTTGAAGCCAAGTCATCAATAATATTCTGAGTTTTATAGCCTGGAACTGCAAAAGCCTTCGAGTATGTACCTAAAAAGTTTTCCCCTTTTAAATACTCGGCAGTAAAGTCAGAATATCCTTTACTGAGGCCCTTCTCTGGCGTCATTCCGGCAGCAAGGGAATCACCCAATGCTAAATACTTGATTGGTTCCACTGTCTGGGCAGAAGCGGCAGGAGCCAGCAACCCCACTAATAATACAAAAATAAACCCCAGGAACCCAATTCTCTTTTTAAAATGCTTAACCAACTATTTTCACTCCCCTTTGTATTGCATTCTCAATTTATATGTCAATCCAGATGGGTATATGTATCTATTTTAATATTAAACTTGCGTTATTTGTCTATAAATAATTAATTTCTTAGGATAGTCCCGGGACTGGTAAATTAACGTAAAAAAGACAGAGAGTTTTACACTCCCTGCCTACTATTGCATCCCAATTATTACAGTCTGCTTACATTCTTTTAACTTCCAGTGTTCTCTGTACCGCCTGATACAATTCATTTGCACCGTGCATCGACATGTGGATTCCTGTAGGGTCATATAATCCTGAAGCAGAGAGGGCCTGGTCTGTATTTCCTCCGGCAGCTTGTATAAAGAGACGATATGTATCAATTAAAGGTACATTTTTTTGTCTTGCAATGGATCTGGTAATATCATTATACGAATCATGCCATTCCCTGGCTCCGCCATAAGGCTTGTATAATGCCTCTCTATTCCTGGAGTAGTAATGCCCTTGCCCTCCTTCGATCACAGGCAGGGCGGTCATGAGGATAACATTTATTCTACGAGCTCTTAAAGTATCTACAAAGTACCTTATATTCTTATTGAAATTTGCTTTTGAAGTTCTTGGCAATCGATTGCTGTTCATTATCTGCGCGTCATTCGTCCCGAACATAATGATAACTGTTTTCGGATTCCTATTCAGCACATCCCTTTTAAATCGCTGTCTGGCCATGCCAGTGGAATTGCCCCCCACACCGGCATTTATGACAGGCCGCGTCTTTAGCAGCCGATTAGCCCACTTTGCGCTGCTGTAATAATTGTTAGCTGCCCAATTTGAACCAGCTGTATTGCTGTCACCAAATAAAACCGTTACCTTTCTTTCAGCTGCTTCTGTTTCAATCTCTTTACTTAGCCCGACAGATGCAAGTAATACAATGAAAAATGTAAAAACCCATTTCTTCACAAAACTTATCTCCTTATATTTAGTTTATCTTACCTTACCCGATTTAAAATGATTTACTCCATGTTAACTACCCTGAAGATGCTGCGATAAAACTGGACGATAGTCCAGAAATATATCCAATAGAAACTTAAAGAAAAAAGAAACCAAAGCTATAAGCTAAGGTTCCTTTTTCCAAATTCCCGAGTAATCATTCATATACAATACTAACACTAAATTGGTTACTAAAGATAATAGGACTCTTAATTTTAAGCTCTAAAAAGATGGCTTCATTAAATCTTAAAATTAGTGGTTAGAATTCTCTGTTAATTGGTTTTAGCTTCCGTTACCCCTGTGTAGGTCACACCTGTACCTTTGTTTCCTTGGTCTGTAAGACTGCCATTTTCGGTTCTAATAACAACCGCCTCTCCACCCAGGAGCTCAGTAGAAGATCCTGTGAATAGACGGGGTGCTAATTGATTGAATCCCTGATCTCCATGGAAACCATATAAACCAGTGTCAGCTTTAAGTACAAGAGCCATTCTAAAGGCAGTCATGAATTCACCAAAAGACATAGTTGGATCAATATACTTCTTAATCACTGATTCCACTGCTTTATAATTATTTTCTGGATGATCAATAATTTCTTTAAAGATCGCATCCCCTTGGCCTGCCTGTGTTTTTAAATATTGGACAAATAGATACGATAGTGAATAATTCGATAAAACATCGCTCCGATTAGTCCAATTTAATAGAGAATGTCCATTTTGAATGGAAGTGGAAGCGTTATAATACGAGATTCTGTTATTTTGGACACCGCTGTATGCATGCTCTGCGGCCATAGCCAGACCTTCATCAAGCCAAGTATCCATTTGACCTTTATTTTCTTGAAACCAGTTTTGGTTAAAATTGACCATATGCTGGAATTCATGGGCTAATGTTGAATAAGCTTTCGAAACATCAAGGTTATTTTTATCGGTTCCCATCGTCGGGTACGTATCTACATAAAACAGCTCCATATTGTTGGAATTTGTACCATTTAACAAGTCATTACCATCAAAATATCCGCCAATATAGCCGCCGCTGCCGTTCCAGCCATCTTGAATATCGAGACAAAGGATCGCTACCCTGCCATCGTTATCGACATCGGAAGGAGTTCCGAACTTTGAGGTTATCGTCGGATAAATCCCCTCATCGAATTCTTTTCCTATAGCCTGAGCCTGTTCTGCAGTTAACACTCCTGTCTGCACCCAGACCTCACCGTACGTCCCTGAATAAAGAAGCTGCGCATCTGTTGATTCATATCTTCCCATTTCTTCATTATAAACTTTAAATGATTTTATACTATTTAGCACATTTGTTGACTGCATAGAAAATTTCAAATCATTTTGCGGGGCATTATTGATTAGTTCCCGATTAAGCAGCTTAACCGGATTATACCTATAAGCTTCAACATCCAAATAGCCAGGAATAGTGTTTGACTTTGTGGTAAATTGCTGCAAGGCAACAAGAGTACCAGATGATTGGGGCATAACAGTATCAACAGATTCATTGCTGATCACTACAAAATCAGCCTTATATTGAGGTCCTTGCTGATCCACATTCGTAACCACTTTAATCGTCGTAGAAGCAGGACCTACTTCATTGCCGGCTACTGGTTTAATATAGTAATAATAATCTTCAGCATATGCTAGATTCGTAACATTTAAGGTGGTAGAGGCAACTGTTGATCCCAACTTGGCAAAAGTTCCGTTTTCTGTTTCTGCCTGATAAATATCATAACCAGTTGCTCCTGGAGCAGCTGACCATGTTAAACTGATAACTCTATCTCCGGATTCAGCTGCCAGTTCGGCTGGTGCTGTCAGTACATCATCTACAGCATTAGAAACTAAGTCAACAAACTTTTTGACCTTACCTGTCGAATCAATCTCAACAATCACAACATGCTTTCCGGCTGCAGCGTTAATAGTGCCTTTATCCTCTATCGCTGTATAATTTCCTTCTCCGAGTGTAATTACAGTATCAAGATTTGGGGCAGTCTGGGCTGCATCAAAGACTCTGTAAGCGAAAGAGTTCCCAGCTGCTGCTGCCGGCAGAGTAACGACTACCTGCCCATTGGTACCGGCTCCTGTTTTATCCGCCAAAGATCCACCTGTTAATGGATCGGCAACTTCGTCTGCAGACTTGATTTGTGAAGCAGTCAAAGTAATCAGTTTGAAATTTACGACTTTATTCTCCGAATCTAGTTCATACACTGCCACATACTTTTTTGCAGCTGCGTCAGCTCCCTGTATATCATTTCCAGAGATATAAGGATTCATTGTTCCCGGTGGAACCTCCGCTCCTGCTTTCGGCGTTTCAATCGATGTACTGGATACCAATACTGCAAGTTTATTACCGTTTTCAGGTGTTGCGGTGATTCTGGTGCTGCCCGCTGCTGTTCCAGATGATGCGGTCGCCGTCAAAACAGCAGCATCCGGTACAACTGAATCATCTGCCTTAATCTGCTCAGCCGTTAATGACATTAGTTTAAACTTTACAATTTTATTCTCCGAATCCACTTCATAAAGTGCTACATACTTCTTTTCAGTAGCATCGACTCCCTGTATATCACTTCCGGAGATATAAGGCTTTGTTATTCCCTCAGGAATATCTGCTCCTGCTTTCGGTGTTTCGATTGGTGAACTGGATACCAATACTCCCAGTGTATTTCCGTTTTCTGGTGTTGCGGAAATTTTGGTGCTGCCGACTACTGATCCCGCTGATGCAGTCGCCGATAAAGCAGGCGCATCCTGGGCGACCTGATCGGCTGCTAAAATAGTCTGTATGATACTGGCATTGGAAAAACCAGTAGCTTTTATAACAATGGCGTAATTTTTAGCAGCAGGAAATACACTGCTGTCCAAAGTGATTTTTCCTGACTCAACTGTATATTTGTTTGAGGCTAATGCAGCGCGATCAACCTCCACGGTGGTTATATTGCTTCGCCACGCTGAATTATCCGTAAATGTAAGTTCAATATTATGCTCAACTTTGGGTTCGGTACTGTCAGCTGTCAAGAATGGCGGTGTGGCTATTGTTGGAACTGGAGAAATGGCGACTCCGCCCCCGCCGCCCGCTGAGCTTCCTCCGCCCATAGATGGCGCTGCGCCAGGAACTTTTTGCCCGTTTATCTGTTCTATGTTCCCTTTCACACTCTCAAAATTCTTGATTACATCCTCAGGTTTTGCTCCGTCTGGCAGTTCTAGATTTTGTACTTTCATGTTTAATCCCAGGATAAACTTTGAAACTTTATCAGCACTGCCTAATGTTCCTACACGGCCGCTGGTTTGAAAGGACACTGTCGAGGCATTAGCTATTATTCTTTCAAAATTGCCGCTGCCGCTAATGGTAACATTCTCATTACCAACAATAGCTATCTCCTGTACATTAGCTTCAATGACAACATTTTGGACTCCTGATTGAATAACAAGCTTTGGAATCGTTACAGAATCAGCTGCCGTAAAAGTGGCATCACTTAAAAGAGATAAAGATTCTACAGTTGAAGAGCCTGTCGTTTCTAACACAATGCCGTTTGTAGAAACTTCAACATTCCTAAGTTTAGAATTGTGGAAATTCACCTTAGCTTTACCGACTGCCGAGGCTCTAGCAACATTTTGGCCGTTCATAGACATTTTAAACGCTAACGATTTATAAATAGTGCTAGAGCTTTGTTTTACTAATTTTACAGTCTCCGAAACGGCAGTATTCCCTTCTACTTTCATATTATCTGTATAGAAGGAGTTTTCAACGCCCTTTCCGATGTGCAGGTCGCCTTTTATAGTTGCATTTTTAATCGTGACGTAATCACCGTTAACTACTACATTAGCATCTATAATCGCTTCCCGGGCGTCAAGAACCACATGGCCATCATTCTCTGCGTTTGTACCAATGCCTGCTTTTCCGCTAGTATTCAGTTCAATAGTGTTCACCTTTTGAACAGTACCGTTATTCACCTGAAAATTAATTACAGCCCCTTTTAAACTTGCCAGATTTGAAGGGTTAACCCAGGTTTTTATATGATTTGGGATTTTGTAGGAACCTTTTTCAGTGACAATTTCCTGATCAGTAATATTTTTAATAGCAGAATTTATCTGCGTTTGCTTCATCGCAAGCTCACTTCGATAAATAAACGAAGCCATTTGGCCGCGATTGACTAATTGATTTGGTGAAAAAGTCGTACTGGTAGTCCCTTGTGTAATTCCTTTCTCAATCAGCGGTTGTACATAACCTGCAAACCAATCATTTGGTTTTACATCAATAAATCGCAAATCCTTTAACGGAGTCTTTTCTAACTGATAAGCAGCTCCAAGTATTTGGGCCAGTTGAGCACGGGTTAATGGATCTGCCGGCTTGAATCGCCCGCCGGAGCCATTAATGATTCCTTTGTTTGCAAGGGCGGCAACATAGCGGTATTCCCAGCTTGTTTGTGGTACATCCTTGAATTTGGGATTCTGAACATTTATAATATCTAAATTTAAGGCCGCAGCAACAATTTTAGCTGCTTGGGCTCTCGTTAATTTTTCATACGGCCGAAATGTTCCATCTTTAAAACCGTTAATAACGTTACGGGCATGTAAGCTTCTTACAGCTTCGTAAAAATGGTCGGATGACTTTACATCAGAGAAAACGGTGCCTTGCGCTGCAAATCCTGCTGGAGCAACACTTACTATCGCACTTGTTGCTACAGACGCAGAAAGAACCGATAGTAACTGTTTTTTACGCTTTGAAGACTTCAATTTATTTCCCCCATATTTTTTAGAAATTTACCGACTAAACAATCCTACTTTACATAGTAGTTACGGGATAATTTATAGTAGAATAAGAGATTTTTGCATTTAACCATACCGACTTTCAGGTAAAAAGCGTGATAAGCCCTAAGGTATCTACAACAAATCTTAGACGGTTCATTTACTTTTATCGGTTTTATTTCCTATTCTTTTACCATAAGTGCATCCCCAATATATAGAAGAAACAAAGAATATTCTCCAATGCAAAAAAGGCCAATCCAAAGGACAATTACTCGTCCTCCAGATCGACCTAATTTTTGCTCATACAAATTACTGAACTGCTACTGTTCCAGCTACAGATACTTTGTTTCCAGCCGCATCAACAAGGTCAATTGTATCTAGACCTTTTAATGATAAGCCTTTAGCAAGGTCTGCAGAAATAACAGGTGCTTCTAAAGTTACTGTTAAAGTAGTTGCTGCAGTACCTTGTAGTGGAGATGAAACAACGTCATTTGCAGCAACCTTTACTCCGCCGATTAGCAATTCAAAATCATCAGCATCTGCTGCTAAATTTTTCACTGCTTCAGAGAAAGTAAGTGTTACAGTCTGCGGTGTAGCAAGTACAGCTTTTGTAACAACCGGTCTTACATTTTCAGATAATACTTCAGTTGTTGTATAAGTGTTCATTGCAGTGCCGTTTTTAGCAGCGACATTACTTACTTTTACATCATACTCGCCGGCTAATTCAACAGTATTATCTGCAAGAGTAAGTTCTACAATATAGCCATCAGTGCTGTTGTTTTTGTAGATTTCAGCTTTTTCTACTGTAGCACCTTCCACAGCATAGTTGCCTGCTGTTGTAGCACTTGCAATATCCAATTCTTTTGTGAAGTGAACACGCAGTGTGTTTGAATCAACTGTTTCTACACCGTTGTTAACGTCGCTAGCAGGAGTGCTAGTTGTTAGCTTAACTGCTTGTTGGATAGTCGCTGCACCAACAGTTACTGCAACGTCATTTCTAGCAACAGAGTCGTTACCAAAACCATCTTCAGCCAATCCAGCTACTAGGTTAACAGTATAATCTTCACTAGCAAGGCTGCCAAGGTTGATTTTGATAGATTTAGATACACCATTTACAGCATTGTGAAGAGTTGCTTCACCTTGAGTACCCGCAACTGCATTTGTAGTGATCGTTGTGCTAGCTCTTTCTCCGTTATCTCTAACATAGTTGAAAACAAGAGCTTTCGCAGCAACTGGAGTTACGTTTTCATTAAAGTTTACTACTAAATATTTAACATTGTTAATTGTTTCAACAGAAGTTGATTCAATTGTCGGCTCTGCCTGATCAGCGTCAAAGCTTACTACTTGAGAGAAAGCAGCATTCAGGTTGCCTGAGAAGTCAACAAGCGCGTTAGCTTCTACGGAAATAGTCCGTAAGCCTGTTAAAGCACTTAGGCCAGTTACGTGGATTACTGTTGGATCTTCTGAATCAACAGCAGCATTAGCCGTAACATCAGTTGTACCAACTTTAATAGCACCAAGAGAGACACCAGCAGCAAGATCAGCTGCAGCTGCTTTAGAAACTGCTTCAGATAGTTTTAGATCAAATGAAGTAGCAGATGTTGGTGTAACAGATTGTACAGCTGGTGCTGTTACATCACTTGTATCCTTTTTAACTGTTACAGAGATTGGGTTAGGTGTTGCAATATTTCCTTTTGCATCTTTTGCCCCTACAATTGTTACTGTAGCTTCTTTGTTAGCAGTCAGAGCTGATACATTCAAATCGATGTATGCTTTGCCAGCTGTGAAAACTGGTGTAACTGCTGCAGTGGTTCCATCTGCATATTTAGCTGTAATTAAACCTTCTGCTGATAGCGGCTCAGAGAAATTAACTCGAGCTGTCTTTGCATTTGGATACGTTACGCCTGTTACTGAAGGCTTAACTGTATCATTTACAGTAACAACGCCTGTGAAGCCAGCCAATTTTTTACCGTCAGCAGCTTCAATAGCATCAGCCTTTGCGACTACCTCGTAGCGGCCATCGAAAAATGTGTCAGCTGTGATTGTTAACGTTTTGCCATCAGCGCTTAGAGAAGCAGATAGGCTGTCAGCAGAATCAACTGCATTTGCTACTACATTATCTGTAGTTAGCTCATTGATAGTAAAGACGCCATTCACAAGTGTGTCTGGGTTTCCACTTTGAATGACACTAGACTTTTTTACAGCACCGTTGAATTTAACTTCAATTTGCTTGCCATTAACTGCTTTTACACTGGAAATCTCAACAACTTCCGGTGTATCAGCATTAGCCGCTCTGAAAAGGAAGATTGCGAAATCTCCGCGCTTAGCTGATTGAGAAACACCAAATTGAGTTGCTGAAGTACCATTTGTAATTTCGTTGCTTACTAACGCTTTAACAGCTTCAGCATAACGAGAATTTACATCTGTAAATGGAAGCTCGCCTTCACCTTTTAACTCGAAGCCTTTTTGGATCCAGATTGCTAATTCACCACGTGTGATTTGGCTGTCTGCATCAAATTTAGTAGCAGTTTTACCGCTAGTGATTCCGGCAGCTTTAATTGCATTAATATATTTTGCAGCACGTGCAGGCACATCAGTAAAGCCTGACGCTGGAGCACTTTCAATATCAAGTTCAAGAACTTTAGCCAACATTACAGCAGCATCAACACGCTTAATGTTTGCATCAGTACCAAATTGTGTTTCAGAAAAACCATTTATTCCTTTAGAAGCTACGAAGTCAACTGCTTCTTTATATTTTGGAGCAACATCCGTAAAACTTGCTGCAAATGCCACTGGAGCAATCGCGCCTGCTACTAGAGTTGCAGTAGCAGCTGTCGCTACGAATTTGTTAAAAGATTTTGATTGATAAGCCATGTGTAATTGATCCTCCCGTTTTGTAATAAGTATTGCCTGTCCTGTTGCTAAATTAGAAAAATACACATTCCAGGTTTAACTATCATTTCTACTTTGTCTATGTAATAGCAGGTTAGTAATATTAAAGTAAAAATGGATATATTAAACACAAGACTTATTCTATCAAAATATAGAAATTATGCTACTGGGAGTTGTTGTGGATTGAGGTTAAAATTGGTATATGAGGTATTTTAATCAAACCAGGTCGGTTCCTTATTACCACAGCCAGACAAAAGTATATTAATTTATTACTTAATCTGAGCTCATAGCTATCCCATATAAATTACAAAAACTTATCTCCGTATTACACTTTATTACACTAAAAATAGCTTTTCAGCACCACTATCTTTTACAGTTCAAAGTTACTTCTATATATAAAAAAGACAGAGAGTAAAACTCTCTGTCTTTTATAACCAATTTATTAATCTGAATTAACGAATTGTGAAAGTCGTTGGATTTGGATTAATTTTATTTCCTACAGCGTCTCTTACTTCAACAACGCGAAGCTCTTGACCTGCAGATAATTCGTCTGCAAATACTACTCTGAATTGATTTGTTGCACCTACTTGTGTAACAGTTTGAGCAGCTCTTAGAACTACACCATTCTGAACCACTTTGTAGTTATCAACATCTAATGCACTTGCGCTAGTTGCTCCAGCATCAACCGTTGGTGCAGTAACATCCATTGTCTCACTAAATGTGATAATAAAGTCATCTGTAGCTGTCGTAGTAGTATCATGTGCAATTGTTGCAGTTGGAGCAGTCTCATCTAGAGTTAAGTTGTATTGCGCAACAGCAGCTCCAATGTTATTTACGTTACCATTAATATCAGTTACACGGGTTACTACACGGTAAGCTCCATCTGCAGCAGGTAAGTTTCCACTAATTGTATAGTTTTCAGATGTTCCACCAAGTTGGCCATCTGTAACAGTTACACCTGTAGTAGTAAACGGAACAACTAATGTTTCATATGTGTTGCTTGAATCTCTGTCAGCATTCTTATAGATTGCGTACTCAATCTTGCCTACACCTGCATTATCTGTAGCATTTCCGGAGATTGTGAACGCTCTGTCGTTAACTGTAGATCCACTAGCAGAACCATATACAGGAGTTGCTGTAATAGCAGGTACTGTAGATTCAGAAGCAGGTACATTGAACGCATTTGCACCACCACCGTTAGCCGCAGCAGCTGATCCGGAAATATTTGCTTGGGCAACAGATACAGCAGGACTAGTTGTATTATTAGATGTATCAGTTGCTCTTAATTGAATACGGTAGTCCTTACCAGTCGCCAGTTGTGGAGTAGTGAATCGAATAGCTTCGCTTGTTTCATCGAATGCACCATCTACTGCTGCCCCAACAGAAGTCCAATCTTGTACTGTATCAAAAGCTCCTGTACCAGGATTGAATTCCTGAATTCTGTACTCAGCTTTTGAAATGTTATTTCTATTAGCAGCATCTGTTACAGTTGCATTTACTGTTACTGTACGAGGTTGTACGGAACCGCTTGGTGTCACGTTATACGTACCAGTTACGTTAGCAAATTGAGGTCCAACAATGTCAGCACTGTTAACAGTAATGCTTGTAGCCGTATTAGTTACCACATTTTGGTTTGCATCTACAGCTTGAACTTGAACAATATAGTTTCCACTTGTAGACCCTGCAGTAATGGTAGCTTTTCCAGTCTCTGATTTATCTCCTAATGTGCCGTCAGCAACATTTAAATTAGTCCAGCCAGTAAGAGATCCATCTGGATTCTGAAGTCTATAGCGTAAGCTTACAACACCGTTATTTCCATCTGTTGTAACTGCATTTAGCTCAACTGATTCACCTGTGTTAACAATTACATTAGCAGCGTTTTGTTGAGATCCTGACTTTAATGTAACAGCTACTGTTGGAGATGTTACATCAGTGCCATTTATTACATCGACATTTCTAGTTACTGTTGGAATTGATTGACCTGTTGCATTCTTAAGGTTTTGAACTGTAAGAACACCTTCTTCGCCTCCAACAATATCTCCAGCGTTGTTATTGTAAGTTAAAGTAACTACCTGATTTGCTCCATAAGCACCTACTGCAGCAGAATTCAATGCCACATTGCTAGGGAAAACTGGAGTGTTAACTCCGCTATTGCGGTTGTTATCCCAGATGTAATTACCTGCATTACGTGCAACCGATGAATCTAGCGGTTTGTCGAAGAATAACGTAATTGTGTTGTTAGTTCCATCAGTTCCAATATGTTTTAGGTCTGCTGAAGCTTCGGCAGCCACTGTGAACGTTCCAATTTGAGCAGCAGTATCTTTAAAAGCAACAGAATATGCAACTGTTTGAGCAGCATTAGTTGAAGCTACTTGCGGTACAGCGAATGTTGCCTTCTTATTTGCAACATCCCAAGTGAAACTAGTTGGTGTTACTGTTGTTTGAGTTCCACCGTTAATAGTTTGAGAAACCTTGAAATCAGCAGCTACCGGAGCAGTTTCAGGAGCTTTATTGAAAGTAGCAGTTACAGTTCCGTTAACCGCAGTTACTGCAACAACTTTCGGAGCTGTTTCCATAGTTTCTACTTTGTATACGAAAACCGCAAATTCTCCACGAGTGATTGCATCTGCAGTACCGAACTTAGTTTCTGATTTACCAGAAGTAATACCATTTTCAGTTAATGCGATAACAGCTTGCTCATAACGCTCAGAAACATCTGTGAATTTTAATTGCTTAGTTACAGAAGTAATAGCATATGCTTTAGCAAGAATAAGAGCAACTTCACCACGGGTTAGGTTATCGTCAGCACCAAAAGTTGTTGCTGATTTACCATTAACTACGCCAGCTGCTTTAAGAGCATTTACTGCACCTTCAGCACGAGAAGGAACATCAGTGAAACCTGAAGCAGGAGCTGTAGCAGTGTTAAGACCAAGCGCTTTAGCTAGCATAACAGCTGCGTCTACACGCTTGATGTTTTGGCTCACGCCGAATTGAGTAGGAGTTACACCTTGAGTGATATTTTGCTCTACAAGGTAGTTAACTGCCTCTTTGTAACGATCTGATACATCTGTAAAAGTTGCAGCAGATGCTACTGGAGCAAGAGCAGATGCTACGATTGTAGCTGTAGCTGCTGTTGCTACAAACTTACGATAAGACTTTGGTTGGTAAGCCATGTAATAAATCCTCCCCGTTTTGTAAAAAAGTTTAATTTTTCTCGATGATTACCATCGAAAAACAACACATTCACAGTTTAAAATCCCTAACTCCTTACCTACATTTACTATAAAAGTAGATAATATGTAAAAATGGGACATTTAAACTCGTACTCTATTCTACCAAATTCACCATATTTTTCAACTATTTTTTACAATCTTCTTAAATTGGTAATTAGTAGAATAAAGATTACGAATTAAACGTGTCTTGTAATCACACTTTAACATTATACATTTAATGTAACAAAATTGGTATATTTTTTTAAAAAAACTTATTTCATCCAATAAAATGTATAATTTTAACTCACTCAACCATTCTATGGACCGGGTCAATAAATAATTCCCTACAACCTACTTTTAAGCACAAAAAAAGCATGTGAACGTTCACATGCTTACAGGCTTTGTTTTTTATTCTGATGCAGGAAGGCGATCGCCAGTCCTCCAATTAACCAGAAGATGATATTTAATTGAGGAATGAAGATCAGGTTATTAGAAAGGTTTTGCACCATAAAAGTTACGCTGCCTACAAAGACCCCAGCAGCTACAACTTGTCCAAGTAGATTTTGCCTAAAGTACAAACGGGCTAGATATAAGAAATACACTACATAGAAGCTAAGGAATGATAAAATTCCAATAATTCCAGTTTCCGCCGCTACCTTTAAATAAGAATTATGAACAGAATATGCTTCATGGCCGATATCGAGCTCAGGGTATTTCTCCACAAAGTCTTTGTATCGGACATAATAGTTACCCATTCCAACACCCAGGATCGGATTATCTTTAAACATTACCCAGCCGGTTTTCCAAAGGGTGATACGGGATACGACGGCACGATTCGTTGTTTCGTCTTTTTCGGGTTCATCCTCAGGTTCCTCTTCACCTTCTGGATTTTCGTCGGCATCTCCGCCTTTATCAGGCGAACCTGGTGTATCTGGAAGAAGCTTTTCAATCGCGTAGATTGCTGAGTTTGTCCGTGATTGAACATCAGGCATCCAGTATAGAACAGTCAACAATAGTACAAAGGCAACTAGAATATGCGGTTTAATAAAGTTCTTGAAGAACTTTTTCGGCATGATCAGGATGATCAGGATAAACGCGCAGAACATGGTTACCCAGGCTGCTCTTGTATAAGTCAAAATAAGGTTAATAACGTAAATGGAATAAAACGCGAAAAATAACAGCTGCGTTTTTTTGTCTTTAAAGTAAACTACAGCAAATAGCAATAGTATTGGGATAACAAAGTTTACAAATGAAGAATAATAGTTAGGGTTTGTTAGGGTGGAGTCAACCCGGCCCTTTGCTTCTTCTAACGCATATAATCCTGCTTTGTTAAGCGAGAAGTTAAATACATATTGTAGAATTCCGAACAACCCTACAATCAGGGCTGCTGCCCCAAACGCTTTTGCAAAGTTTATATATTGCTCTTTCGTAAATTGCACTTTTACTACAATTAAGAATAAGACGACATAAGACAGGAAGCGTCCAATTTCCATTATTGCAGGTGTATAGCTTTCGGCCTTCACTAAGGAGATGACCGCTGCAATAAGGAATAAGCTAAAGGTGATAATAAATGGTTTGATGGACAAATCGTTAAGCTTGATTGTCCCCTTTTTAAATTCCCATGCCGCACTCAGCACAAGCAACGGAATCAAAATGATCTCTATCGACAAAGGCAGTGGCCCTATATATTTTTTAAAATATAAGATCGGAACTAAAAACAAATGCAGTAACACTAGTACGTAAGTCAGGCTGTTCTTCCCGTTCATCCTTCGTCTCCCTTCTCTTTTTTTACTGTGCTCTAAATATGTTCACCTATTCATGAAGGACAGCCATTATCCTTAATATGTATACATGAAAATGTGACGGTTCACTGAATCTGACATATGCAGACAAGAAAAAGCACTATTCTACCTTACATGATGCTTCATTAAATGACAATGGTATTTTACTCACTGGAAAAAACCACTATCTTACCAGCCTTCTGTAGGTTTCCTCCGTAAGCTTGTATAAATTTGAAAGTGAGAAATGCTGGACTGCATGCTTATAAAGCTTCTCACCTCTCGGGGCAAGTTCCTTTTTTTGATGCAGGTAATATGCCTCTTGCATGGCCTGTAAATATTGGGCCTGGCTGTTTACATCAACTACCCAGCCGTATTGTGGATCAGTTACCAATTTCCGGACACCGCCTACATCGGTTGTAATGATTGGCAGTTTTTGATTGGCAGCCTCAAGCAGTGCAAGCGGAAAGCTTTCACTTTGAGAAGCAAGCAAGGCAACATTGGAGTTGCTGTAAATTTCATTTACGTCCTTACGAAAACCGAGGAAATGCACTTGCTTTTCCAATCCAAGCCTGGACACCATTTGTTCAATATCAAAACGAATCGGGCCGTCACCGACAAGCAAAAGGTGAACATCCGGCTTATCTATTTGTTTTAGAGCTTGAAGAACAATATCATGACCTTTAATCGGATGCAGCCTAGCGACCATTGCCATTACAAAATCTGATTGTGTTAGACCTATTTCTTCTCTTATTTTGCTGTTTGGTTCCAATGGTTCAGAAAAATCAATTCCATTATATATCGTTTGGATTTTCTCTGAAGGAATGCCCAGCTTCATTAAGTTTTCTTTAAAGCGCTCCGAAACAGCAAAGAAGAAATCTATTTTATTCAATGTTGATAAATTTAACTTTGTAAATACATAGCCCCTAATACCGCGTTTCATAAAATCAAGCGTCGGATCACTGTGAATGGTTGTAACCCACACAGCGGAGATTCTCGCTTTGATAAAAGACAAAAACAGGTTTGCTCTTGGACCATGGGAGTGGACGATATCAAATTTTTCTGTGTTTATGAAGCTGGCCAACCTTTTTAGGACTGATAGATCATAGCGGGAACTCTGTTTAAGCAATTCAACTCGGATGCCAGCCTCCCTGGCTTCCTTGCTTAGGGCCCCTTCCTGAAAAACAAGCAGGCAAACCTGCTCCTGCGGGAATTTTTCCAAAAGCGTATTCACATGCTTGCGGCTCCCGCCAGTTTCCCCTCCGCTAATTACATGTAAGATCTTCATAATAAGTAGACCTCCATAGAAAAGCGTAAGCGTCCAGTTTTGCCCTGACAAAGGGTTGTGACGGCCTTTATTCACTATACTCAAGGGCTGGACGCTGAAGCTAGACAGTATTGTATGTTAAAAAATAACTATTTTCTAAACAGGCAAAAAACTCGGCGATGGCCGAGCCCTTCGATAAAATACGATTATTTTAATTTGGTTCGAGGCTACCTTGAGAAAAGCACCTTAAGCAGGAATCTTGGCAATGCCAGCTGGCGCTTTAAGCGCTTTGGCTCTTTAAGAAGACGATAAAACCATTCCAGGCCAAGCTTTCTAAAAAATAATGGCGCCCGTTTTACATGGCCGGCGAAAACGTCAAAGCTGCCGCCCACACCCTGGAACACCTTCACACCCATCTTGTTCATATGTTCACGGATCCAGAGCTCCTGCTTCGGGCTTCCCATCGCAACAAAAAGAATATCCGCTTTCGCTTCATTGATTTTATTGATTACCTGATCAGGATCCTGTACATAGCCATTTTCATATCCGGCAATAGTAATCCCCGGATACTTGGCCATGATGTTCTCCTTTGCTTTGGAGACCACCTCTTCTTTGGCTCCGTAAAGGAACACCCGGTATCCCTCGTTTGCAGCAAAGCCAAGAAGCCTTTCCATCATATCTACACCGGTTACCCGGGAGGAAATGCGCCCGCCTTTTAATTTAGAAGCGAGCAGCACTCCAATGCCATCAGGAATTTGATAGGTAGCCGAGTTGATAAGTTCTCTAAGCTCGCTATTTTGTTCAGCTTTGATAACTTTTTCCGGATTTACCGCTATAATCGTGGATTTCAAATCCTGCTGCATGCGGTTTTTTAAATCACCCAATATTTCGTCATAGCTTAAAGCTGATACATCAACGCCGAAGTAAGTTTCTTTCTGCACATTCATCTTCCTTGTTTACAGCAATGAAGCTTCCTGGATTGCTGATAATTTCGTTAAATCGCCGATGCGGTGAACTGTTAATTGGGTGTCATCCGCTACCTTCAGGCAATTTCTTGTATCAAAAATGACCGGAGTCTTCATGTTTTCAGTTAGCATGCCTTCATCCATTAATTTAAATTCAGCATGGTCAACCAGGATAACCAATAGGTGGGCATCCTTTGCAGCCTCTTCAAGCGTTGTCAGCTTGAACGGCACCTGCTCATCCCTTACGTGAGGATCATGGATGCGGACATCATATCTTGAATCAGCCAGCAGCTTTTCGGCAATTTCAATCGCCGGGCTTTCACGAACATCATCAATATTACCCTTGTAAGTCAAACCGCAAACCGCTAAAACCGGATTTTTCAATTCAGCTGTTAAGCGTCCGATTTGCTCTACTACAAAATCAGGCATAGAGTTATTGATGCGGCGACTTTCCGCGATTAACGGAGATTCTTCCTGAGCCTTTTCAATAATGAAATAAGGATCAACCGCAAGGCAGTGACCGCCAACGCCTGGTCCAGGAAGGTGGATATTTACACGCGGATGCTTATTGGCAAGCTCAATCACATTGTGTGCGTTGACTCCAAGTCTTGCTGAGATTTTTGCAAGCTCGTTGGCCAATGCAATGTTTACGTCCCTGAAGGTATTTTCCATCAGCTTAGACATTTCTGCTGTAACAGCTTCTGTTTCAATTACATCGCCGGTTACCACTGCACGGTACACATCTGCAGCCTTTGTAGCTGCTACCGGTGTAATTCCGCCCACGATTCGAGTGTTTTCAATTAATTCAATCAAGATTCGACCAGGCAGCACGCGTTCCGGGCAATGTGCCACATAAACGTCTTTATATGGATCGATTCCAGCCTCCGCCAGTATTGGTGCCACAACATCATCCATTGTCCGTGGCGGAATGGTAGATTCCACGATTACAACATTGCCTTTTTCAATGAATGGCACGATTGCTTTTGTGGCATCCTTCACATAGTCAACGTTAGCTGTATAATCCTCGTGGATCGGAGTAGGAACGGCAATAATGAATACATCTGCTTTTTCAGGTGTTACAGATGCTTTAAGATTCCCTGCAGCCACAACATCTCTTACCATTTCCGGCAGGCCAATCTCTTCTATATGAATTTCACCTTTATTTAGCAGTTCGACAACCTTTTTATTCACATCAACACCGAGAACATCATATCCGGCCTTGGCAAAGACGGATGCGGTAGGCAATCCGATATAACCTAATCCAATAACACAAATCTTTTTCATGCAACAAGGACCTCACTTACTTTTAATAATATTTTTTTGCATCTTGCTAATATCTCAACTAGTATATCAGAAGAAGAAGAGTCATGCATTAATAACGTTGATAGGGTCGAGAGGGAATGGTAAAATACAATGAAGGTTTGCAGGCCGCCTGACAAAAGGACTCAGGTTGTCACAGCACAGCTAAGTTGACCTTCTAAGAGACTACTTTAATAGGATTCGGCACGTGACCCCGGTTTTATGGCCGGTGGTGTTGGACCTTATTAACCAAACACAATTGAACACTTACATAGAGGAGGAACTTCTTTTTGAAAATTGTAATTTCTGGCTTTTATGGGCTGGGCAATACCGGCGATGAAGCGATTTTGGAAGCAATCATAGATAACCTGCGTGACGGTCTGGATTCCCCGGATATTACCGTTTTTTCGCTTTCTCCAGAAGAAACTGCCACAACGCATAATGTTAAAAGTGTTTATCGGGCCTGGCGCCATGATAACAAAGGTAAAATGAAGGCACTGAAAGAGGCCGATTTGTTAATCAGCGGGGGCGGCGGTCTTTTACAGGATGCATATCCTACCAAATTTTTATTCGGGCCGCTTCCGTATTATTTATTAATCGTCATGCTTGCTAAGATGTGCGGGACTAAAGTTATGTTCTTCTCACAGGGAATCGGCCCGGTTACCTCAGGCTGGGGCAAGACACTGATGAAGCTGGCTAACCTGGCTGATTTCATCACCGTCCGGGATCAGTATTCTAAAGACTTGCTGCACAAGCTGGGTGTTACCAAACCTGAAACAGTGGTCACCTCTGATATCGTCTTTGCCTTCAAGCCAAAAAAGGATGATTCAGCTAAAGCTTCTCTTCCTTTAAACGGCGGTGAAAAACTGGTAGCTGTTTCTGTACGTCCGTGGTTTGAGCATGTTAAGCAGTTTGAGCAAATGGCCCAGATTCTGGATACCTTGATCACAGAACGCGGCGTGACCCCGGTATTCGTTCCAATGGAGGGACATCACGATAAGAATGCTAGTGAACAGGTTATGTCACATATGAAGTACAGAGATAAATG
This sequence comes from Bacillus sp. M6-12, assembly GCF_002860285.1. Classification (GTDB taxonomy): domain Bacteria; phylum Bacillota; class Bacilli; order Bacillales; family DSM-1321; genus Peribacillus. The sequence goes on along the minus strand of NZ_PGVF01000006.1, from coordinate 113,539 downwards.
CCTTATGCTGGGCACTGATTATACTCCGAACCAGTATTTGAATTTTATTGGCGAGTGCGAGATGACGATCGGAATGCGTCTGCATGCTCTTATTTTTTCAACATTAATGGGGGTACCTCATATCGGCTTCAGCTATGATAAGAAGGTAGAAAGCCTGCTAAAGCGCAGCGGTATGTGGGATTTTTCCGCAGACTTGGAAAATATCAATGTACCTGAGCTCACAGCCAATGCCATTAAGCTGCTGGACGAGCGGGAATCCTACAGCCAAACTGTAAAGGCTAATGCTCAGTCTATGAGAGCGGAAGCAGTCCGCAATATTGATTTATTAAAACAAAACTTCCTATCGTAAACGAAAAGGAGCAAACAAATGAAAATATTAATTGCTACAGCCTATGATTATCCGCATGCAGGTGGCCTATCCACACATGTTGCCACATTGAAGGCCGGCCTGGAGTCATTAGGAAATGAAGTGGATGTTCTATCTTTCTCGGATGTTTCCCCTGTTTCACGAAAAATATTGGCCCAGGGCCCAAGCTTTCTTTTGAACAAGCTGAAAAAAGGCAAAGGCATTATCTGGAGCCATCAGATGAGAAAAAGATTTCTGCAGGCTTTAATCGAGAAAAATAAGACAAAGCAATATGATGTCATTAATGCACAGGATCCATTCACTACATTAGCTGCTTTGGAAAGCGGGATTCCGACGGTATCAACTGTACATGGTTATATGACTTTTGAATCAATCAGCAAGGGCTCCCTTGACGAAGGCAGTGCGGAAGCCAAGTACATGCAGGATGTTGAAATCCAGGCTTATAAGGGCACCCGGAAAATCATTACCGTTGACCAGCGCTTGCGTGATTATGTTAAGGACCTTTCCGGTGTTGAAGGAACAGCGATTCGGAATTTCATTGATACAGTCGGGTTTAAGCCAAATCCTGGAAAAAAGAATGAGTATCGCAGGAAGCACGGTATATCAGAGGATACTCCGGTTATTTTTGTTCCGAGAAGGCTAACAAAGAAAAACGGCGTTATCTACCCGGCCCTTTCTCTTCCAATGGTGCTCGAGAAGTTTCCAAACGCTCAATTAATATATGCAGGCAGCGGCGAAGCGCTCGCTCAAATTAAAGAAATCGTTGCGGAAAAACAGCTTGATGGCCATGTTACCCTGCTTGGCGCCGTGCCTCATGACATGGTAAAGGAATATTACGCTCTTGCTGACGTTGTGCTCGTGCCAAGCGTCCATTCCGCTGGCGTAGAGGAAGCTACCTCAATTTCCGCACTGGAAGCGATGGGCTCAGGATCGCCATTAGTCGCCTGTGCAGTCGGCGGCTTAAAGGAAATTATCAATAACGGCGAAGACGGCATTTTAGTAGAAGAAAAGAATGTAGAGCAATTAGGGGATGCGATTATCAAGCTGCTTAGCAATCCTGACGAGGGACAGGCGATGGCAGCAAAAGCCCGTGAGAAAATTGAAAGAGAATACTCCCACATCGCCGCCGCGGAAAAATATCTGGAAATCTATAAAAGCGCTTTGAGATAAAAGTAAGGCGTGGAACGCGCCTTGCTTTTTATAATGGTTTTAAGTAAAGGCAAATTGTTCGCTTTGGCGAGTAAAATTAATATTTCGGCGAGTAAAGCTTCGGGTTTGGAGAGTAAATTTGGATTTTGGCCCTTTCCGCTAGTAAGATGCCGGCTTGCCAGGTAAGCTGACAGATTGGCAATAGTTTGTCCTGCTTGACTATAGACCAAAGTTTTGGCAAGTAAAATCCCGGTTTTGGACAGTAAACTTGGCTATTTCGGACAGTAAATTGCTCGTTTTGGACAGTAATTCCCTTGAATTGGACAGTAAATTGATTTTCAAACAGTAAAAACAAATTGGATTAAAAGTATCAGCTTTGGCAGGAAACGCTTGTGCCGAAACTTCGGGGTTTAAAGAAGAACTCATGAAAAATTAACGCATTTTCGGTTAAATGATTAGGGCTTCTCCTCAAGGAAATGCCTATTTCCCTCATTAAGAGAGGTGTCAGAATGTCAACACTCAAAAAAACGGCCATCTGGATAACGCTTTTGGCCTTAGTTTTAAAATTATCCGGTTTTTTACGGGAAAGTATTGTCGCCCGTCAGTTTGGAGCTACCGAACATACAGATGGCTATTTGCTTGCCTTTTCTTTTATTACCCTTGTGGTAGCAATGATTTCCGGAGGCTTCAATAACGTCTTCCTGCCGCTATATGTAAAAAACAGAAAAGAAGACGCTGAAGGAACGGAGAAGAACGCAAATGGAGTCATGAACAGTACCGTTTTATTGTTCCTGATCATTTCTTTAGTAGGAGCCATTTTCGTTCCATACTTTGTTCCCTTTATTTTCGGCAACATGACTCCACTCACCGAGGAAGTTGCCGTAAAAATCACAAGAGTTTTCTTCATTTTTATGAGTGCGATTGCGCTGAACGGGATTCTGGAGTCATATTTGCAGGGCAGGCGGATCTTTGTTCCTGCTCAGATTTCTAAAATACTTGCCACGTTGATGGGTGCGGTGTTTGCGCTTATCTTTTCTGATCAATGGGGAATTTACAGCTTAGCTTACGGATTCGTCTTTGGTACGGTATTAGGAATTATTATTCAATTTTACTACCTGCAAAAAAGCGGTTTCCGCTGGGGACTTAATCTGAGGATTGAAAAGGATTTCCGAAAAGTCTTTATCGTGTTAATTATCCCTTCCCTGTTAAACTCCGTAGTTGGTCAGATCAATATGTTCGTGAACAAAATCTTTGCATCTGGGACTGTTGAGGGTGCGGTAACTTACTTGAACAACGCTTCCCTGCTCGTTAGCATTCCGAATGCAATTTATGCGACCACGATTGCAGCGATCATCTTTACCCTGCTATCTGAGCAGGTTGATGATATGAAAAAGTTTCAGCAGACTGTTTTTATGGGAATGGAAATTTCCCTTGTGACATTGCTGCCGATCGCTGCCGGGTTATTGGTGGTCGGAGACGCAGCAATTGCCTTCGTATATGAGGGCGGCGAGTATACAGCGGAGGATTCGTATAATACCTATCTTGCCCTCGTCTTCTATCTGCCTATGATAGTGACCCAGGGGCTGCAGTTTATTACGTCAAAATCCATGTATGCCCGCGGCAAGACGGCGATTATTTTTCGAATTAGTGTTACTACCATCGCAGTAAATGCTCTTTTAAACTTCCTATTAGTGGACCGGTTCGGCTATACCGGATTGGCATTGACCAGCTCAATAGTATCTGTATATTATCTGGTGGTTTCATCTGTAGTCGTTTATAAGGAATTCCCAAAAGAGGAAGTTGCCCGGCTGTTTACCTTATTCATTCGAGTCATACCGCCAACCTTAATCATGACAGTCCCTATCTGGCTGTTAAAGGAATATACGCCTATTGGCGGATTCTATTCGCTGTTCCAGCTGGCAATACTGGTCCCGTTAGGAGTTATCCTCTACACAGGTGCACTTTATATATTTTACCGGCAAGGGTTTAGACGCTTACTAAACATCCTTAAAAAGAAAAAAGCGGTGGCGTGATAATTCTAAAGAAGCTTGGAAATTTTCCAGGCTTCTTTTTATTTGGATTTGAACAGTGCCATTTAATAGCAACCCCCATCCCCTTCATCATCAGTGAAAAACTCTTTAATGCCCCTTTTTTTTGAATAGCTCCCGTTATTCGCAGTATAGAACCTGAGTGATAAATGTTCCGCCACTGTAGAGAAAAAGGTACAGATCTTCTAACCTTTTAATAACATAACAAATGTAGAAACCTCATAAACTTATCTGGGGGGAGGAGGCTAATGAGAATTAGGATATTACTGCTTCCAGACGGCGTTGTGTATTCAGCGGACGAAAGAATTACCCGAGCTGACCCGTACTATTTAGAAAAAATGCATATTCGTTTTCCCGAAGATATGACTTTTCTTTATAGCCTTGCAAAAAAATATAACAAAAAGGCATTCCTGCCCGAAAGTGATAATAATCAAATAACGGAACACCTCATTAAGGCTATTTATTTTTATGACAAACTTCGTCCGCTTGCACCGGAGCATGTAAATGAAATGGAATACAGACGTTTAATTGAAATTAAAGAGCAGCTTTCTAATAAAAGAACGAAACCCAACGGTAAACCGTATTGGATAATGTTAGCTCCTTTACTATTACTGCTGCTGCTGTTAATCTTCATACCAGGGCTATTGGTAAGCGGTAAATACGCAATGAATGATGGTTTATTCTACTCAAATCAGTTAACAGAAGATCCAAGAAAAGATCCGAATAGAAGCTCTTCTAACCACAAATCCGTCATCCCAAATCCTATACCACCTCAATACACCTCCCGTGAGGAGAAAATATCCTCTCCCAAACAGCTTACCGTCACAACAGATTCAGAAAATCGACTGCCCCTAAATATTTTAAGAACAGCTATTCTCGAATACGTTGAAGATAAAGGAAAACTCCCAGGCTCATTATCTGATTTGGCAGCTTCGTACCCTAACAACTACTTATCATTTATCCCGTTAGAACAAAGGCATTTTACTAATAAAGAAGTTTCAACAAAAGATAGCACTGGGGGCTGGGTTTATAATCCCTACTCGATAGACAAACCTCTAAAAGAACTTAGCCCTAATCAATTAAATAGCTTAATAGAAGAAATATTAGTGCCAAACAGTAACAGCTGCCAAAAGTCCTGTCCGTTTGAGCCGATAAATATCGAAATTATAAAAGCCCATCATACCCTTAAATATGGGGGATACAAAACTGAAAACGTATAATGTGGGATTAGGCGAAAAAAATTCTACGCCTGAAGGTTTATTTACAATTAAAAAACGGGTTGTAAATCCTAATCATCATCTCTCCAAAAGAATCTATGGCACGCGCGGCCTGGAGTTATCCAACAGTACTTATGCCATTCACGGAACCTACGATAAAGAAAGTATTGGAAAGAATGAATCAAAGGGCTGTATTCGACTGTTAAATGAGGATATTGAGGAATTCTTTGCTGCGGTTCCACTTGGTGCCATAGTTACTATTGTAAACAAACCTGCAGGTCAGCCTGACACTCAGCCTTCTTCTACAGTGAACTTAAAGAAAGCGGACGATCACACATTGACTGAGTTATTGTCATTTAAATCTTTGAGACCAAACAGTAATGACCATAGAGCTATCGAAACATTAGCCAAGGAAGAAACAGATAGCGGGAGTACTTTTTACTGGAATCACTAGATTCAAAAGCTTTTATTAGGTTATTACAAACATTTTATTAGGTTATTACAAACAATTTAAAAGCCTCCCATTAAAATGGGAGGCTGCTGTTTTATTTAGCAATCGTAATGTTATCTACATACTCAGCACTTACATAAGCAAATTCGTTGTTGTTGCTGTCTGAGATAATCTTGTACCAATTAGTACCGTTCGAAGCCTTCTCTGTTCCAGCAATGATTACAGGATAGCCTGGCTTAGGATAGGTGAATTGCTTTTCAAAGGAAGTGCCGGCGCCCATCCGGACATTTAGGCCTTCGATATTTGTAATGCCGACATTATAAGGAGCCGGATTGTTCAAGAAGTCTTTTCCGCCCAGCGCTTTATCCACGCGGTACATATGGCCGGCAACTTTTTGGCCCCAATAAGCGTCAGCGGCATATCGGACGTTTATACCTCTGTTCTTGTTCCCTGGCGAGCTGCCATTCTGGTAAGCAATTCCGCTTGCAGGGATTGGGACATAATTTTTGTTCAAATAGTTGTTCATCAAGCTATTAATGGAATCTTCAACAGTTGCATATTGCGCGCCCTCTTCCGGACTGCTGTCATACACCGCTATTCCAAAAATATTGTTAATGGTCAAAGCATGAGCACTCATACCAAAATCGCTTTCGTGCAGTGCCATGGCTAAAATTAGAAGAGCATTAACCTTATACTTGCTCTCGGCTGCCTTTAAGGTTTGACCAATTCCAATCAGCTTACTTTTAGTTGCAGCATCCTTATAGCGTACATTGGCTGTTGGATTGGACCTATATAAAGCTTCTCTTTCCGCAAGCGCCTGATTGATATATTGGTCTAATTCAGCTGCTGTGTAATTTGTTTTGGCACGGGCTGGAAGCATATTAAAATACTGATAAGCAGTCCCTACAACAGTACCGCTTTCTGTTTTAAATGTGTTGCCATCCCAGCTAATGTATTTCGTGCCCTGCTTCAGGAATGAAGGGGCAACTCCAGTTGTATAAGCACTATAAGTGTTTTTATTAATATCATATATATTGTGGACAAGTTCGCCTGCACTGTTAACAGAATAGTAGGATCTGCCTTTCATCATCGCAGCAGGAACAAGATAGGCATTTGTATGCTTCACAAAGCCTTGTCTGCCCGCAACCTTGACTTCAATTTTCTCATCATCGGACCTGATGTATTCCATCTCAGTCGTCGGAACAGCGCCTCCTGTCGCAACAGGCATCATTATCGTTTTCATATCAGATTCATATATAACTGCGGCTGCAGTTCCTACGGCAGGCTTAGCAACAGCAACGCCTGACTTCATTTTAATAATGGAATCATTGTACATTACAACTTGGGTATTGCTGTTAGTTAGTGCTGAAATTGCTGCATCAAATGTCTTATAAGTTTTTGCGTCAACAGTTAAATTCCCTTGGGCATCCACCGTTCCGATTTTGAAGGGATCTGTTCCCTGGCTCGGATCTTCTTCTTCCTGTATTTCTTCTGCAGCCTTTAGCATTCTGTAAATGAAAGCAGCTGCATGGGCACGGGTTGCTGTTTTCTTTGGATCAAAGCGGAAAGTACCAACAGGATTTCCTTCGCTGTCCAAATTAGGGATACCTGCAATAATTCCAAGCGCTACCATATTCCCGATGGAACTGCGCGATATAGAAGAAGTTATCAGCTTTTCATCAGTAAACGCTAACGCTGCTTTTTGCTTGGGCACCTTTAGATAATCTAGTGACTTATCAATCATATTGGCCACTTGTTCGCGGGTGATCGGATCATCCGGCTTAAAAGTCCCATCAGAATAACCGGTGATAATTTCCGCGGCCACTGCTGAGTAAATTCCCGGAGCCAGACTTGAAGTTACCGGCACATCTTTAAATTTAGGCTGTCCCTCCGGCAGCTGCAGGGCACGGGCTATAAAGTTAGCAAACTGTCCTCTTGAAACATCATCATGCGGACCGTATTTTCCAGGTCCATATCCGAAAATAACTCCCTTCTCTACCATTGCCCTCATTTCCATTTCAAGAGCAATTCCGGTAATATCATCCGCATGCGCTGAACGGACAGGCAATAAAGAAATAATCAGCAGGAAACTGAGAAGGAGAGTACTAATTTTTTTCATGAATAACTTCCTTTCAACTTTATCTTTTTCACCAAGACTTACTAGAAACTATTACACCTACAACAATTTGACAAAATGACAGTATATTTCTATTTTAGCAAATAAATAGTTTAAAAGGCGTCTATAAATGGAATTTTTGTAGATTCTTGGAGAAATAAGACTTATTTACTAGTTTACAGAACATAGTTATGAGTATTGAACGGAAGATAAACTTTTAGGAAATGCAAAAAGCTCTGTGACTCATTCTTCACAGAGCTTACCAATGTCTATTTTTGCATTAAATCAATTTTATTAAGCATAACGACTAACTGCGCTCTTATAATCAAATCGTTCGGTTTAAAAGATTCATACGTTCTCAAAACATTTCCGTCCTTGTCCTTATGCCCGCTGGCAATATTATGATCATACAGCCATTGGACAGCCTGTTTTTCAGTCATATTTTTGTTTGTAAAGCCTTTTGCCAGTAATACTGCCGCTTCCCCTCTGGACAAGATGGCATTTTGTTTCTGCTTGACCGGAAGACCCAGCATTTTTGCTTGGGTATAAACGGACTTTAAAGATTCATCCTTCCACTCAGATCCCAGGTAATAACGAAGGTATATTCTTAAGTACTCGCTTTCAGTTAATGCCTTGGATGGTTTTAGCTTTTTTTCGCCTGAATAGCCAAAAATAATCTTCTTGTCTATCGCCCAGGCAAATGCATCTGACCAATACATATTTGGATTGTAATCAGTATAAACAGATAGATCTGACTTTCCGTTCCCTACAGTTCCCGTTTTAACCCATTTTGCGATATCCGACATAAATACCTCTGGTACGTTGCCTGGCGTCATATATTCGGTCATGCCATTTACTGCCCCAGGATAATTGATCAGCATATGGAACATGTCAGGATATTGTTTATAATCCACATCAGACCGGTTAGCAAGCTCTTTTTTCCATACATCAAGCTGCGATGGTTCTACCTGCATATCTTTACCGCCCTGTAAAAGAAGCATTGGCACATTCTGCTTTTTTGCCAGTTCTGCCGGGACATAATCTCGGATATCATACCACCAGTATGGGTTTTGAAGCTTAAAGTTCGCCGGGAACTTATCTGTTGAGTATTGGGGATCGTTTATTAACCCGATTTGTTCCTGGAAAAATGCCAGGTTCTCCTTTGCAGCCTGTATTTGCTCTTGTGGAAGATTCATTTGTTTTGCTCTTTTTACTTGCTGCTCCATTTGCCAGAGCAATAGGTTCTGGAATTTGCCGGGAGGTCCTGCAACCCCGATCGCTCCTTTAATAACCTTTTGCTTATCGTTTTCAATAATCAGCGGCAGGGCAAATGCTCCCTGGCTATGTCCCAAAACAAAAATATTCCTGGAATCTACTTCTGGAAGTGACTTTAATTTTTCCATAGCCAAATTTGCATCCATTACTGTTTCCTCTTGAATGGAAAAATTATGTGCCAGGCTGGATTTAATAGGATGGACCTTTGTCCGTTTATCGTAACGGAGAACCGCTATCCCATCGTTCGCCAACCCCACTGCTATATCACGGAACGGCTTATTTACATATGCCGTTTCATCCCGATCATGTGCTCCCGAACCGTGAACGAGCACAACAACAGGAAAGGGTCCTTCCCCCTTTGGAACCGTCAGTGTTCCAGGCAAAGAAAATGTTCCTTCACCAATGACAACTTGCTTTTCCGAATAATTCTCGGGATGATTATACTTCGGGTTTAAGAAGCTTGCGGGATTAGTAGGAAGGTCATAGAAAAAGTCATCCACTTTACCGTCCCTAGTTAAACGCACAACAAGCTCAAGACTGCCCTTTTCTGCTGTCACGGAAAATGATGCCATTGTATGTACTCCATCATTCTTTAATTCTTTGAATTTTGTTTCTGAAACCTTTCCATAGGGTGCAGTTAAACCTGAGTAAAATTGCGGTAAAAGCTTTGAAGTTAAAGAGGATTGAAGATTTTTGCTAAGAAGCTTGTAGGCATCCTCCCATTTTTCCGCTTCTGCAACTGCAACAAATTCCTTAGCTTTTTGTGTGTAATTTATAACCTCCGCTGTTTCTGCACTAACATGCTGTTCTAATACTGAGAAGCTGACTGCAGCTCCTGTTAGTCCAAGTGACCCGGCCAGCATTAGCTTGCCAATTGACTTAGTGACATTATTAATCAATTCTTTTTCCCCCTTAATTTTTTATTTACTTGTTATACGAATTAATTGGGAAAAAGTTCATTTATTTACAAATTTTTTTAAAAATAATTTACTAATAGGAATTTATCAAGTTATGTTTTATTATTTTCATCGTTATCCTTTCGGCCACGAACCATTTTAGCCGGCAAAAAAAAAGAGAATGCTACCTCACAGATAGCATTCTCGCAATTTATTCTTATTCCTTTGTATTACACATCTTATTTGACATTTATCGCATTATAGATTGCAGCGGAGAAATCTGCCCTGGTTGCGGAGTCCGCAATACGGTAAGTTTCTGTTTTAAATCCTGCTGTTCTATCAATTTTGTTCATCATAACGATTGCATTATATGCCCAGTAGGTTGATGGAACATCTGAATAGACGCTTTCGGCAGTTGCTACATTCTTTTCATTTAGTTTAAAGGCATTTTGAACAATGACAGCCATCTGTGCTCTTGTCATCGTGCTTTCCGGGCGGAAGGTTCCGTCAGGAAATCCATTGATGATGCCCAGTTCCTTAATCGCTGCAATATCTATGGCAAATCTTGCTGAAGACGGAACATCTTTATAAGAGCTTGTGTCTGCCGGTGTCTGCTTTAAAACCCTGTTAATAATGGCAGCGGCTTGTCCTCTTGTAACCGAACTTGCCGGTCTAAAGGTCTGGTCTTCAAATCCCTGAATGATATCCTGAGTACTTAATTGCTTAACAGCTTCATAGGCAAAGTGGCTCTGTGGGATGTCACTGTATTCCCCTGCAGTAACCAAACGTTTTGCCCCTGTATATTTCGGGCCCCAGTAAGAATTGCTCAAGGAAACGATAGCGATTCCTTTGCTGGAGGTTGCGCTAATAAATGAATTGTTCCCAACGTAAATCCCCGAATGGGAAATACCTGGCTTATACGTGTTTGAAAAAAACACTAGGTCTCCTGGCTGAAGATTGCTTTTCTCAACCTTAGTACCAGCTTTATATTGCTCTGCGGCGGTTCTTGGCAAGCTAATGCCAAATTGCTTGAACACATATACAAGATAACCTGAACAGTCAAACCCGCTTGGCGTATTGCCGCCCATTACATAAGGAACTCCTATGTATTTCTTTGCAACATCTATTATTCTGTCATTTGTAGAGGCATTGGCATGGACAATAGGCAAAAAGGCAAACAATAGGCAGGCAATCAACAGCTGACTGATACGTCTCTTCAAGTATTCCACCCCAGATTTTCCCGATAACCGTTGTATAAAATTATCGATTTTGTTTTTCTATGGGTATTTTACCAGGGAAAGGGCACATGGATATTACACTAATATTACATTTTCATTACATTGGAATATTTTTTATAAAATGGGGTATATAGAAAAGTTGTCCACTAGGACTAATATTTTCAATAAAAAGCCCTGCCTCGAATTTTCCTGGCAGGGTTCTAATAAATTATAGGGTTTGGTATTCAAGACTTTTGCATCATAAAAAGGTGAGTGTATAAAAAGATACTTATTTTAACTGCGGATTATGCACCTTCGACAAAAACACTGAATATGTCGATCTGCTCATTGGTTCATACGGACGGAAGGTTCCGTCAGCATAAGCCTGCGTGATGTGAGCTCCCGCTATTTTATAAATCGCTTCATATCCCGTGACATTTGATGTTACATCCGAGTAGGCTGGTCCGTCTGCAGCCGGCAGGCTATATGCCTTTGAAAGCAGGATGGCCATTTCGACTCGGGTTACCGGGGAATTCGGTTTAAAAGTTCCATCCGGAAAACCATTTAGGATTCCTTGTTCATATGCGGTTTGGATATAGCCGGAAGCAAAGCTGTCGGATGCTACATCTGTAAACTTAGTGATTCTTTTTACAGGGCTGTAGCCAAGGGAGCTGCCAAGCATGGCAACCGCTTCCGCTCTTGTAACAAGCTTATTGGGGCGAACCTCACCGTTCAGATATCCGTTTATAATTCCTTTGCTGTATAGATATATCATATTTCGGGTGTACCATAAATCGTTATTCAAGTCAGGAATAAGCGGGCTTTGCAGACTGACCGATAGATTATATGATTGATCGACTATTTCTTCTCCATTTACAAGAGGAACGAGCAAATATTCGACATTACCCTTTACCCCAAAGTCTTCTATCACTTTGCCGCTGCCGTTGCTGATAATCAGCCGATTATTCCGATACAGGTTATAGCCTGCAGATTCCTCCGGCAATGCTGTTATGGTAAGGCTTATCTTCCCTTTCTCACCAACGATAAATGAAGCTTTCGTTTCAGGTGCCTGCATCATGGAAGCCGTATCCGCCTGTATCAGTCCAAATCCATAAAGCGGATCACGGGAAGGCTCACCAAGGTCGAGAACATTTTGCTGCAGCTTCTGCCGAATTTGCTTGTTGGTTAAGGATGGATACTTTTCCATATAGAGAGCAGCCATTGCGGTTACATGCGGGGCTGCCATTGAAGTTCCCGTTAGAGCTCCATAGCCATCATTATCGATGTTTACGGGGGTTGTACTTACAATGGCATTTCCAGGTGCCGCAAATTCAATCTCGGATCCAATAGAAGAATTTTGGATAACTTGATTATATTTATCAGTTGCTGAAACCCCTATAACATTGGAAAATTTCGCTGGATACTGTACTGTTTGATCGCTTTCTGCCGTATGGCCTTCATTGCCTGCCGCGGCCACGATCAATATCCCCTGGTTATACGCCTGGTCAATCATGGCTTTCATAGCCAAGTCCTCAACCGGGAGGGACAAGCTTAAATTAATGATATCCATCTTATTCTGGATGCACCAATCCATAGCAGCCAAAATGGTTGAGGTTGTTCCAAGCCCTGAATAATCAAGCGCTTTTACACCGTATATCATCGCGTTAGGAGCGATACCCACAACACCGATACTATTATTTTGCGCGCCGATGATACCAGCAACATGGGTACCATGCCCGTTATCATCCTTATAGGAATTACTGCAGGCGAATGGATCATCGGCAGTATCGAGCACACATTTTCCTCCTGCAATTTTTAAATCAGGATGGGTAAAATCAATCCCTGAGTCAATAACAGCAATTTTTACTCCTTTACCTGACAGCGTAGATGGCTGCTTGCTTTTTAAATTAAGTTTTTCATGTGACCAAGGTACTGTTTGAGCTTCTGCCTTTACCGGCCTATCTTTGGTTACTTCCCTGACTGTTCCGGCCATTTCCAGGACAAGAAGATTTTTGTCTGAAATCTCAACCGTTGCCGCTCCAATTGAATCATACTCATTAATAATGGACGCATTCAAATCCTTCAAAAGCTGCTGATCAATTTCTTTGTTAAATAAGATATTCACCCGTTCCATGTTTTCAGAAGCAGTAGTTTCTTCAGCCAATGAAGGGTTAGGCATCAAAAAGATTTCGAGTGTTAAAAGCAAGGCTGTGAATAAATTCTTCTTCATCGTTTTCCCTCGTCTTTAATAGATAAAAAGGAGCCTTGTACAAGACTCCTCTAAATAAGTTTTCTAATCTACTATATTGTATAAGCTGTTTACATTGTAGCCCTTAGCTTTATAATAATCCAAAATACCCTGATAGATGGCTTCAGCCGCAAGCTGTCTATAAGAAGGTGAGGCAAGTTTTGCATTGTCACTCTTATTGTCAATGAAGCCTAGCTCTGTCAGGATAGCTGGCATGCTGTTTTCACGGATTACATAAAAGTTGCCATGCTTAACTCCTCGGTCATCTGTCCCCCATGCAGCAACCAACCGCTTCTGGATGCTCTGGGCAAGGAGAAGACTATCAGAAGTGTACGGATTGGTAGATGCCGTGCGATAGTAGAATGTCTCTGTACCATCAGCACTCCCACCTGCTGCATTTGCATGGACACTGATGAAGATATCCGCCTTGTTTTGCTTTGCAAAGGCTACCCGGTCTCCTAATTCAATCTTTCTATCTGTTTCTCTTGTAAGTTTAATATTAAACGGCGTTTGCACCAAAAGCTTCTTTAAACGCAGTGATGTATCCAAAACTACGTTCTTTTCGTATAGCCCATAGCCAATGGCCCCCGGATCAGTTCCCCCATGCCCCGGATCAATCACGATTGTCTTTAAACTAAGCGGAGATGTCCCAGGCAGGGTACTATCAGATGTTACATACGCGCTGTGGACAAAGCCCTCAACTGAAGATGTTTTAATATAAATCCAGCTGCCTACACTATAGGCAAAGGAAGCTTTTTCTCCTCTGTTTAGGGATCCCACTGAATTATAATATGTGGATGGGCCTGTACGGACTTGCAATGTATCTGTTGCAATATTAATTTCCTTGTCAAAATTTACTTCCGGTTTTGTTCTTAGCTTGTAATTGATAGCTCTTGCAAGAAATTCCGCTGTGTCTGCCCGGTTCATTTTAATATTCGAACCAAAAGTTCCATCAGCAAGATATTGCGCTATCCCTCTTGATAACAGCGCCTGGGCAGCTCCGGACTGGCTATTGCCAAATGAGTAACCAAAAGCTTTACAAATCATTACAGCCATTTCGCTGCGCGTTACTGTGTTATTTGGCTTAAACGAGTTATCAACATAGCCGCTAATAATCTTTCTTGCTACAGCGGATTGAATATATCCAGAGGCAAAGTGATTGATTCCAACGTCTTTAAACTGTGTCTTTCTTTGTGTTCCGTTTAACTGCAGTGCTCTTCCTATCATGGCAGTGGCTTCTGCACGAGTTACCACTTTATTCGGATAGTAATAGCCTGATAGAGTACCATTTGCAATTTTCCCCTGGGCCAGATACATGATTTCATCATAGGCACGGTGGTCTAACTTCACATCATAGAAAGAAGTAGCTGCTTCCACCTTTGTATTCCCCAGCTGCACCAAAACCCCTGCTATCAACACAAAGCAAAGAAGCATTTTTATTACTCTCATTTCCCTTTTGTTTCCTCCCTTTTTCAATTGGTTCCAGTTTAACATAAAATTAGGGAGAGAAAATGGAGCTTTTTGGCTAGTTATGCAGAAACAAGGGAGAAAAACATATCATCAATGTGCACTATTTATTATTCTAAAATACTATTAATCTCTATTAAACTTTGTTTTTTTAATATATATTAATATATTTAGATAATAATCGATGATTAGAAACCTACTCACCAGCCAAAAACACGGGACCATTCTCTTAATTTTTAATGTAAATATTACCAATTACAATTATGTGACATTTAATTTTTATTCGAGCAGCTGTATCTAAAAATAAAAGGCTGCCCCAGGAGTTACCCACCTGAGTCAGCCTTATCTTAATAGAGTTTAGTTAGAGAACTTGATAAATTGAAGTAACTTATCAAGAATTGTAGCCATTTGGTCACGTTTAGTGTTGTCATTCGGACCAAAGTTTCCATTTGAGTAACCGCTCATGATTCCAGCTTGAAGAACTTTTTCAACACTTGAACGTGAAGTAGTTCCAATTTTCTTGAGATCTTTAAGAGCCGCTAGCTTTTTAGACTTATCAAGATCTTTATCAGAAGCTTTCGCATAATCCATAGCACGGGAAATCATCATAGCTGCTTCCGCACGAGTGATCTTTTCAGATGGGTGGAATTTGCCATCTTTCTTACCAAAGATGATTTTCGCTTCAACAGCAGCTGCAATTTCACCATTCTTGTTCAATGCTTGATTAGTAGAAACGTCACTGAATTTAACAGCTTTAGCATCAGTTGCAACCAAACCAAGGCTGCGGGAAATAAGAGCAGCAAACTCACCGCGAGTCATGAAGTCGTTTGGAGCATAAGAATCAGCAGTTTTACCGCTAATTACATACTTGGAAGCTAGCTTTTCAATAGAAGCCTCAGCCCAGTTCTTACCGTTATCAACGTCTTTAAAGGTTTTGCTGTTTTGGACAACAGTATATTTAGAGTTTGTTTGAGACTTGATTACAGCATTTTTACCGTCAAAGAAAGTTGGTAAAGAAGCAAACGTACCATCGGCATTCAAGCGAACACCTGTTGATTGATTTGCATTGAAAGCAGCATCCCCAACAATTGTACGGTCAACATATCCGCTGAACTTCGTCTTCACAACAGAAACAGTTTTTCCATCCGGACCTTTAGCAGTAACTTCGAAATCAAGGATTGGAGCAACAGATTTAAGATTATTTTGTCCAAGTACATTTGCAGAATCAGTTGTTACTGCAACAGTAATACTGATCTTGACATCCTTAGCGTCTACACCTAGTTCTTTTGCCAGGTCAGCAAGTTTAATCTCACTTACAGGCAGTTCATAAGAGCCTTTGTCATTCTTTACTTCAATCACGGCTGAAGAATTTTTATCAGCTACAGCTTGAAGGATAGATTGAGGAAGTTCTACAACTGCAGAATTTCCAGTAGCAGCAATTACTAATGCATCAAAGTTAGTTGCGTTCTTGATTGCATCAACAACAGCAGCTGGGTTTTGTGCAATGCTTCCAGGATTGGCAACAACGTCACCTGCTTCAGGAGTTGTTGGTGGTGTTACTGGTGGAGTTACTACTCCGCCGCCGCCTCCTCCGCCGCCAGTTCCAGCATTTTTAATAGCTGTAACAATATTATTAATTGCTGTACGCACTTCTCCATTAAAGTGAGACTGATAACTGGAGATTTGAGAAAGAATTGCTTCCCTATTTTCAATTGTGATTTGAGTACTATCTTTGATAGCCCCATATACTGAAGAATAGGCATCTTGGCTTCCTACTGCTTCCAATGAAGTCAATAGTGTTAAATAATAAACCGTTAAATTAGCATCCGCTGAAATACTATTGAAGAAATTGTATTCTACAGCAGCAATGAAATTTAACAATCCTTGTTTGGTAATCCCTTGCCCTAGGAATTCTTGAACTTTCTGGTCAGTGTATTTCGCGTCAAATGCCGCTAATTTTTCCTGTACTCCATTAAATGTAGCCCCCGCAAACAGAAGCTCATTGATATCTTGAACAAATTCTTCCTTCTCAGCACTCGAAGCCGGACCTGTTGCATCAATTTTATCAAAGAGGCTTTCTAATTCTTCATCAGTCACCACTTCGTAAAAAGATTGTAAGGCAGCTCGATCAGCCACAGATAGATTTCTGAAAACCACTTCCAGTCTATCTGACAAGGTATGGAAATTAGAATAGGACTGCTGAACAGTGGCTTCTGCATTAGTCGGCTTAATTACCAAGCCTGTGCTCACTACAGGAGAAATTGCTAATGAAGCTACTAACATAGCTTTTACTGCTTTGTTGCTAAATGGATACTTTTTCATTCCTAATTCACCTCTTAAAGTTATGTATACTATCTTAATACCTTAAATCCTACTAATTAAACCATATAATGTATATTTATTCCAGAGAAAAACAATAAATCAATAATAAACCTTTTGTACTAATTATTCAATACGCAAATAACAATTTCTGTTAAGTATAATAGTCTACGTAGAGAATATCACAAAAAAATTAAGACTTTGAGACTACTAGGATACCTATATTGTTAGATGACGCCTTTTTGAAAAAATGTTAAGATAGAAAAAACTGTAATTCTCGGAAAGGACTTGAAATGAAACCATATTATATAATAGCATCTTTGTTGGTAATTATCGTTGCAGCTGTTTTAGGAAATAAGTATTGGAATAATCAGGTTACGGAGACAACTTCAAAAGCGAAAGAAACAATGGAAAAGCCGGAAAACAAGGAAAGAATTGCGGAAATTGAAAAGTCTGTTGGAAACCCCAGTGCAAGTAAAAGCGAAAGTGCACCAACCAACGTTTCGCCTAATTCAACTACGGGTGGCTCCCAAACTATCGGAGATGTCAAAGATTCTTCAGCAAACAACCAAACACAATCAAAAGACACTAAAATTTCAAACCCAGGGAGCACAAACAGTGGGAAGTCCGGGAATACAATGATTTCAAACTCCGGCAACAATACTAGTAATCTTCCAGAACAAAATGCAAGCAGCAAAACACAAGTGGGTTCTGCAAGCGCTGTTTCTCCAACTTCTAAGCCTGTACAAAAGAAAACATTGGAAGAAGTAAAAGGTTCTTATCGCTCATTGTTTGGTGAATTAGAAGCTCAGGAAACAAGCAAAATAGATCAATTAGTGGTACAGGCTAAAGCTGACTATGTAAGCAAAAAACTTTCCAAAACAGAAGTTGCTGCCAAGTATCAGGGGACCGCTATTGAAATGCAAAGCAGTGCTGACCGATCCTTCAACATCCTGTTTCAACAGCTTCAATCCGATCTTGAAAAGAATGGCTACAGTTTAAATGAAGCGCAGGTATTTAAAAGAGAGTATCAAGCGAAAAAAGATGAGCGGACAAGCAGAATCATCAGCCAAGTACAAGGATTCTAATGAAAATGCAAAAATAAGCCTTCTATCTTTCACGAAGATAAAAGGCTTATTATTTTCTTCTCCTTTTTCGATAAAAACTAACAACATAATATGCAATTACCCCAAAAATTCCTCCGACTGAATCCAACCATACATCAGCTAATAACGGCGTTCTCCCACCAGTGAATTTTTGGTGCACCTCATCCAACAGGGCATACATAACAACAAAAACCAGAGTCCCAATAAAAGATATAAGGCGTCTGGAAGTAAATTTAGTCCATATTCTAATAGTCAAAAATCCTAATACGAAAAAAATAATAAAATGGGCAGCTTTTCTAATAAAGAATTCAATGAAATGAGCAACTCCTTTGTTTTCGATGCTTATTTCTGAACCATGATAGCTAAAGTGAACCCAGCCAAAAATCTCATTCCAATTGATTATACGGGAATACCTGTCTATGATATGAGTGATATCTTGTTCTTTATATGTTTGAGATGAGAAATAAAAGATGAGTAATGCCCAGAGGATTAGGGGGATAAATAGCATGATTTTATTTTTAATCTTCAAGGTCAATCAAGTCTCTTTCACAATGTATCTAAGTTTATTTGTGATGTCTTTTACCATTTCCTCCACGGTTATCTCTGAATCATTTTCACCCTTTTCACAAGCTTCCTTCAATAGAACATTAAAATCATTTTCTAAAAATCCATTGCTTTCCATACGAGTTTACTCCTAATTATAATGCAAATTTAAAATAGACTATCATAAATGTCTGTATCAAAATTATCAGTTTGAGATAATTCTAGCTTTACTTAGTTGTTTATCAAGTAAATATGGAAATTCCACTAACCATTGAAATAGATTTACTGCTTCTTCAACCGAAGCCATATCCTTAAGTAAATAGAGCCACTTTTCCTCCCAAAATAGACGGCTTTTTTTCAATTCAGCTATTAGTTTTGGTTGAAGAGAGCTATTGGATAACGAGCTTATAAGTGTCATAATAAAATCTCTAAATTCTTCTTTATATAATTCTATGCAATCTGCATACAATGCCTCAAAATATAATTGTTCATCAAGTTTTGCCATTGGATAAATCCTGGTCTCCAAATCTTTATGAAAAAGAGTTACCTGTTTTATACACCAATCATATAGTTCCTCTGTCTCCTGAACCATTTCAAACGATAAAATACTACTCTGCTCACCTTTTAACACCCTGAGCGGAAGTGTTTTCATTGTTGATATCAAAGTAATAACCACCATCTTTTTCAAATATTACCATTTATTATCTTACATGATTCATCAGGAACATTCAATTCCAATTTGTTCCGAACCTGTTTACTCTAATTATTCGGTATATATCAGTTCTTTATTTTAGTTTTCCAATAAACTGTTTACTACTTTATTTCCAAAGAAAACCTTAATAAAACCTGTAAATAATAGAATTCTAATTTATAGGTTTAAGTGGATCACCCTATTATTAGTTTAAAAAATATTTAATTTATGACGGGACTTGTTTTAGTATACAGGCACTAAAAGCGATTTACATAAGTTTCTTAAGGCTTCACAGCGCTAAAGTTTTTAACACACTAAAGAATTTCTAAAGTAAGTTCCTTTCGTCTTACAATCCAAGAAATATTCACACGAGAGATTATTTCAGAAAAAACGTCTGCATATCCCGCTAAGTTTACTGCAACAGTATCTATCCAGATACTACCTTCACTTCCTAAAAACAAAAAAGACACCAAATTAACGGCGCCTCTTTCAATCTATCTTACAGTACAATGCTTTAATGCGATGCTTATCCAGTTTAGATTCCAATCTTTTTCTTAATTCATTACAGATACAGTCATTCAGAGTTATCTCGATTTGCCGATGATGAAAAACATGCCAATGATACTTTAGTCGCTGGATAAATTTTCTCATAATGATTCCCCCAGATCTTTCATAAATCGCAGGAGGTGTTTGTTCGAAAACTGGCTGGCGTAGCAGTAACCTTAGCCCCTATAGCTTTGCGTCCTTACCTTTCAATAAGTTTGCCATTATCGCGCGATTTATGATTTATATATCCATTATTAGAAAATGTTAACCTAACTTCAATAGGTCTTTAGATATATTCCTTTAGAGACGTCAAAAAATAACTCTTGATTACATTTCGTATATAAGCTCCCCAATATTAAATGCGAATACCCGAATCTCACTATTCAAATCCCTTTATAGTTTTGAAGTTAAATATAAGGAGGGAACAAATTTTGTTTTATTTCTTTAACGCCGCTTCAATCGCAGCGATCTCTTCCGCCGAAAAACGTGAATAGGCAAGCTGTATTGCCATTGTTTCTTGTTCGGGAGTCAATCCATTTTTAGCCGCTTTGTTGTAGATGGCAATCTCTTCGGAAGAAAAGCGGCTCAACCCGAATTGAATAGCCTCCTCCCGCGAAGAGAAATGCAAGCCTCTTGTGCTGCTTTTTTTCTCAGGTGTGGCCTTTTGTTTCTCCTGAGTCCTATCTTCCTTAGAAGAAACAGCTTCGTGTGCAATTATATTTCGAGAATCACCTTGGGCAGGCTCTGTTCCTTTACTGGTCTCTCCAGCTTCTATAGGTGAATCTTCTTCCGGGTTCTCATCCTTTTCAAGAGGCTGTGCGCCTTCAGTTTGATCAAATTCCTGTTCAGGATTTTGTGTATTTTTGGTCTCCTTCTCCAACTCTTCTATTTTTTGAGGATCCTTTGACTTAGCTGTTAGCCCTGTATCCCTTGAGATTACAGAATTTATACTAAGGGCTTTATTATTGATCTGAAAAATGGCAATAGCAAGGAGGATCATAACAGTTCCGCCCACAATAAGCCCTTTTTTGCTTTTCACGTGTTTACTCACCCTTTCTATAAACATAGTACTGTATAAAAATCCCATTTGGTAATTTATTATAACACAATGAACATATGGAGCCTATTAAGCTGATAAATCCACATTAGTCCATATCTTCTTATTTATAAAAACATGTTTGCTCTGACCCTTTGCTGTCCATAATGGTTACCAACAAAGAATCCCTAAAGGAGTATCATTATGGAGCAAAATGATTATGGTTTTTTTATTGGAATGTTTTGGGGCGTTTTATTCAGCATTCCTTTATGGATGTCCATTATTGGGTGGGTTAAGCTAGTGGCTGGATTAATTTACTTATAAATATAAACTTTATCTTACCTTTTACATTCCTCTATTTTTCAAATTACCTGATAGTTTATTCAGCATTAGTTCACTTTAATTGGTAATAGGTCATTTTCCCCATAACATATGATGATGAAAAAGGGAATGAACTACGAAATTCATCAAGGTTTCATTCAGCTAACAAAATTACAATTTCTTTCTTTAAAACGGAGTACAGCAAAGTGGGTAAGATACGTTTAAAGAGTTATTTTGATTTTTTTCATCATATAGAAGGTTCCAGCAACCTTAATATATTCACGCTACAATCATAAATATCGGTCAAGCTTCATACCTTTGATTAATTAAACTAATCAAAGGAGTTAAAATGCGTTCTAAAAAAAGAACACCTCTTATAGTGATCACGATTATTATGGTTTTATTTTTTTCTTTTTTATTTATTAGGATATTCGACTCTCCAGAGAAGTTGGCGAAGGAAATGGTTGATGAGTTTTATTCTTATGAACAAGAAGGCAACTTTGCAGAATCGTGGGATTTATTCCACCCCTTAATGAAAGAGAAGTGGAATAAAACAACCTACCTGCAAGACCGGGCCCATGTCTTTATAGGACATTTCGGAACTGAGTCCTTTGAATATAACATTAAAGAGATCGGTGAAGTAGAGGATTGGCAAATGGATAAGGATACACCCTCTTTTAAAAAAGCCTATAAGTTTAAAGTTACCCAAACTTATAAAGGTAAATATGGGAAGTTCAGCTTTGAACAAGAAGTTTATGTAATTAACAATAAAGGTAAGTGCCAAATTGTATGGAACTATAATGAGTAGTGAAAAAAGGGTACCTTTCCAAGACGTTCAAGGGACAATCTGCAGCACTGGAGTGCCAAATTTGAAAAGGAGTCGCAGGCACCCTTTTCCGGCCCAAAACATACTTACAAGCCCCGTCAGCACTCCCATAATAATTCTTTCTTCCGCTGACGTCATATTACAATAACTCCCAACTCATCACTTTTTTCTAAAACATAAAACGACTTGATGTATTCTAAAAAATTCATATTAATTGTTTCCCGGTATATGCGCATAAACCTTGTTTCCAGATACCTTCTTTATCTCTTTTATGTTGTTCAATTTCACAGCTTCCCAGATACTTTGATCAGTTATCCCATCGCTGCCCTGAAGATCTGAGATTGTTCGGGCTAGACGGATTATTTTGATTTGAGTGCGGTTGCTCCAGTTTTTTTTAACGGAGAACTGCTGGAGTGTCCGCTCTTGGTATGGTGTTAAGGGGCTTGTTTGTAACAAGGTATGATAGGACACTCTGCCATTGGATATTTCCTTTCCGTACCGATCATATTGCCTTTTTCTCGCCTCTTCTACTCGCACTCTTATGCTGGACGAGGGTTCTTCCTTACTGGATTTATCAGATTTCAGATCCACAGGCCGCAATGATAGATTAATATCAAACCGGTCTCTTAGGGGACCCGAAAGTTTATTTTGATAGACTATAATCTGCTTAGGACTACAAGTACAATAATGGGTATTGCTGCCAGCATATCCGCAAGGACAAGGGTTCATTGCCCCGATTAAAATAAATGAAGCTGGATAAGTAATGGTTGCCTGAGTCCGGCTGATGCTGACGATCCCGCTCTCTAAAGGCTGACGGAGCATATCGAGCGTCTTTTTCGTAAACTCTGCTATTTCATCAAGGAACAGCACTCCCCGATGAGCCAATGAAATTTCTCCAGGTTTAGGAAACTGACCGTCTCCGATAATTGATACACCTGATGCGGAATGGTGGAGACTGCGAAAAGGAGGTGTATTTGTATGGGTCCATGAGCTTCCACTCAGCTGGTATAGACTGATCATTCAAGCTGTGCTTCGTTTGATAGAGGGGGCATAATGGATGGAAAGCTTTCTGACAAAAGGCTTTTCCCGCAGCCTGGCGGGCCGCTCATAAAGATATGAAGTTCCCCTGCAGCCGCTATTTCTAAAGCGAATTTAGCATAGGAATGGCCAATAATCTGCTGAAAGTCAGTAAAATTGGTGCCTGTTTCTAATTCTTTTGGCTTTGAAAACAGCGAAGTGATCTCCTGCCCCTTGAGATGCTTGATTACCTCTTCCAATGTAGATATGTAGATTATATCCATTTCCTTAAAGTCCAGAACAGGCAATCTTTCATCAAAGGGCATATACAGTCTTTTTAAACCCAGCTTTTTTGCAGCCAGTACGGCAGGAAGCATTCCCTCCACCGGCTGCACTCTGCCATCTAATGAAAGAGCCCCTATGAAACCAATATGTTCCGGAATGGCCATCTTTAGTTCCTTAAGACTTATTAACACGCTAATCGCCATCGCTAAGTCAAACATCGGACCATTCTTCTTCATTTCGGCGGGCGACAAATGAATAATAATCTTTTTACTTGATAGTGAATATCCTAATGAATGAAAGGCAGCCGCAATCCGTTCCTTTGATTCTTTCACTGCTGCATCCGGCAGCCCAACAATCACAATCGAATCGACGCCGACCATGGCCTTCACTTCAGCATAGACAAGATAGCCCTCCATCCCTTTCAATCCAATACTGGTTACTCTGGCAGACATATTTGACCCTCCTCATTTTTATTCAGGGTTTTTTCTATAAATGTTTTATATTTCATTTCAACGGGTTCAGGGAAATAGGATAATGTTTTATTGTGGTTTACATGAGGATTAAACTGAAGAGGATCTACATAGGAGGCATAGCTGCTCCACTGATAATCGGCCAAGTTTACGACCATTTTAGCTTCCAGGGGGTTCCTATGTATATACCGGCTTGCTTCTAAAAAGTAGGCATCTGTTTCAATTAACTTCGCTCCATAACGGCCCTGAAAAACGTGGCCATCCATCTTCAAGCGCTGATTCAGATAAACAGCATAGCGGGAGTGCATTTCTTTCATGATATATTGGATATGATGATGAGCAGTTTCGAGCTGAAGCTGAAGGTGAAGGTGGTTGGTCATTAAGCAGTAAGAGTGTAAAACAAAAGGCATCATGTTACGGACATCTTCCAAAATAGCCAAGTACACTTGGTAATCCAGATGATCTGTAAATATCACCGAACGCCTATTTCCTCTGGCAACAATATGATACGTCGCACCCGGATACCAAACCCGAGGCTGCCTCGGCATACAAAAAACCTCCTTTACTTCAAAAATAACGAAGAACATATGTTCTATAATTAAATAATAAACCTCCCTACCCCATTCGTCAAGGTCCCCAACAAAAAAACCAGCTCAGCGACAACCAAGCTAGCGATTAACACTGTTTTTGATAAACGGAGCACCTGTTTATTCGTTCCAGCCATTCATTATTCAGCGCCGGGTAACTGTTAGCTTAAGCTTGCAAAAAATGGGCAAAGACCGCTTCCGGATCCATCACCTTAATTTGCCTAACTTCCTGTTTACCTCATCCAAATCAAAAAAATGAGGATTGAAGTTTCCCCCACTCCATGCAAGCAAGTGCTCATACTCTTCATTACTAGGGTCCGAAATGACATCAAGGAAATGCTGATAGCCATGCACACTTCCGACATCCTCCGGCGGGCAAGCTTTTTCACCTTTCAGACACTCTGGAATCACTTTTCCTCCCTGAGAATAATAAGAATGCTGCACTTCTAAAAGGTGGCTCCAGTCATCGCCAAAGTCATAGTTGTATATAAGAACATCCTTTGGCTCAAGGTTTAGGGAACTCAACTTCACCTTCGAGGCATCCTGAAGATAAATCCCCGGAATAAAATATTCATCATCCGGAATGCTATATCTAAAATGGCCAAATTTAAACTCGTAGAGATGATAACCCTCCCAGCCCATGACAATTTGAATGATTTTGTGAAGCTTCTTCAAGGTGATTCGGTCTGAAACACGGAAATCCCTATATATCGATGGCTCCAATTCGCGCAGAGTAATTCGAAATTCATAAATAACAGGACCCGTTCTCTCCCTCCTGTCCATTCAACCATCCCCTCTTTATAAGATGCAACCATTATACCATCCATTCCCAACACACCCGACTGGTAAAACCAAATCAATAGGCAGCAAACCACCTATCCTTTAACACTTTAACGCATGTGGGGTCAGGCACCCGGGATTCCAAAAGGGATTCCAATGGCATACCTAAATTTCTTTTCTCCATTCTTTTGGCTTTTCTCAGTTTTACATTTTTAGCAATAGTATATACTACCTTTTGTAAACCTAGTTGCCTTACTGCAACCTCAAGTATTTTCCACCTTTTTTCTTTTGTTGATCCTGTAATTTGATATCCCAATTTCCTTCGTATGTGGGGTCAGGCACCTGATTTCCAGAAAACCGAGCTGATTGAAAGCTCGGTTTTCGTATCCATATCGATAATATCTATAAGAAAACTAATACAACTAAACCTAAATATTAAGCACAGAAAAACAAATCTTACAATCTGCCCAGGGACAGTCCCTGACGCTTAATAAACTCTAGCGCCTCTTCAATCGTATCAAATTGCTTTGCACCCTCTAGTTTAAGTTTGTTACCAATTATAATGGATAGGCCTGCTTCTGTAAGCATCGGTATGTCGTTAGTGGAGTCACCAACAGCAATAACTTCATCTTTTGTTATTTTTTCTTGACGAAAAAGCTCTAGCATAGAGACTCCTTTATGTACGTTTTTCGGGATGATATCAATAGCATCTATATGAGTGTACATCACATAACCATCTTCGTGTTGATTGACTAAGTCACTCATAAACTCAGATAACTCTGTGATGTGTTCTCTGTTTTTAGGAAAGAATGTTAAGGCTACTTGATTGGGTTGGAGCCAGACTTTATCAGTGAAGGTTTCAAAGACCTTTTCCTTGATTTCATCTAGTATGTCTCCTCTTTCAACAAGCTGAATTTCTCTATTTTCAAATGGATATAAGAGGATACTCCCATTTTCACCGATGACTATGGGTCTACTGATACCTATTCCCCTTGCGAACCCAGAAAGGTATGCAGCATTTTTTCCTGAGTTAAAAACAATGGTGTAGCCCATTTCCTCTAGATCTTTAATTTGATTCGCAACATGTCTTTCAATCCCTTTACCGGCTTCAGCAAGAGTTCCATCCAGGTCGAATACAATCATTTTATATTTCATTTTATCTGCCTTCCTAGTCTAATGAGTTTATACAACCCAATCCACATTTGTTATTTTAATCATACCATTCTTTTCAAACACTTATTAATTTTTAATATAGATACATTAAAATCATGGTAAAATATTGAAATAAGAAATGTTGAGGAAGGAAGCAAGAGATGAAAGCTGAAGTTTATATCCTTGGATTATTTACATTTAAAGACGAGGACAAAAAGAATAAAGTATTCAACGATAGGGAATTAAATAAAATCAATGAAAATATTAATAGCACAGATGGATTAAAACTAAAAAATATACAACCAAACAGCAGATGGAAAATGTATCAATTAGATATAAGTGAGATTCAAACGAAGATCCCACTTACAAAAATAACCTCCGCCTCTATGGGCTATTATCATCATCGGCTTATCTTTCGTTTTCAATTAACAGGAAAACGAATTGATATTGATTTAAGGAAAATAAGAAAAGTGTTCAATGATTATTCAAAAAATATCATTACAAATAGTATTATTAATCCAAATAAAGTCTATGATTTTAAGCATTGTGATACCTATCAATTAATATTTCTAAGGAATCGCCAGTTTCTTAGATTCAGTAAAGAAGATGCTGTGTTTTCTAATGATACAACTACAATGACTTTTGATATTAGCGAACCAAGTGCCATTATGCCATTTGGAAAAAAATATAATATTAGAATAAGTATACCGTCAACTATTATTACTTCTAAAGAAAAAGTCAGTGACGATTTCTCTAAGGCTATGATAAATGCTATCTATCAATCTTGTTTATATGAAATTAAAGATAAAAGAAAAATGAAAAATGAGACAACAGAATTATCGGAAGATCAATTAGTAAAGCTGTGGCAGCATATTATCGATACAATGGGAGGAAGAACTCTGGACAAGAATATCGCCAAAATTTCCCAAACGAACCTAATCGTTGCCGTTGCGGCACTCCTTCTAGGGTTAATAGCTATAGATGCCAAAAAGATATTCTCTTTTGCTGATTTCATAAAGCATATTTTTATTACCTTGTTCTAAGTGGATTTGCTTTAAGATAAGGAACTCTTTTACCTTAGGTGAAATAAGTTTTAAAAAAACTAGTAAATACCCCAAGCAATAATAATAAGAAAGGCAAAATGAGCAGATCAAATTTTTTCTTTGCCTCTCTTATTTCCCCTTAAACTAAATTTTATCTGCACCGGACAGCATACCCCTCACACCTTCTCCAACAACACACTCGACTGGTAAAACCAAATCAATAGGCAGCAACAGGTCCTTTAACACTTTAACGCGCGTGGGGTCAGGCACCGGTATTTCTCTTCATTACTAGGGTCCGAAATGACATCAAGGAAATGCTGATAGCCATGCACACCTCCGACATTCTCCGGCGGGCATGCCCTTTCACCTTTCAGACACTCCGGAATCACTTTTCCTCCCTGAGAATAATAAGAATGCTGCACTTCTACAAGGTGGCTCCAATCATCGCCAAAGTCATAGTTGTATATAAGAACATCCCTTTGGCTCAAGGTTTAGGGAGCTCAACTTCACCTTCGAGGCATCCTGAAGATAAATCCCCGGAATAAAATATTCATCATCCGGAATGCAATATTTCAAAGGGCCATATTTAAACTCGTAAAGATGGTAACCCTCTCAGCCCATCACAATTTTGAATTATTTTGTGCAGCTTCTTTAAGGTAATTCGGTCTGAAACACGAAAAATCCTATATATAGATGGCTCCACTTCACGTAGAGTTATTCGAAATTCATAAATAACAGGACCCTTCTTCCCCCTCCCGTCCATTCAACCATCTCCTCTTTATAAGTTGCTACCCTTATATCATCCATTCCCAACACACTCGACTGGTAGACCGAATCGATAGGCAGCAAACGATCTATCCTTTAACACTTAAACGTATGTGGGGTCAGGCACCGTTACTTGAAATCTATAAAAATATTCATACTGATTATTGATACCATTACGCTGAGTAAAATTGCTCTTATTCACAAGGAATAAGATTAAATTGACTCGAAACAAAATTAAGCATGGAGGTATCTTTATGAAAATCAGATCAATAAGGAAATGTGTTGAACTCGAGGTTTTTGATATTCATATTAAAAGAGGATTTACCATTATTATTGAAGTTTTTAATCGAAGCAATGATTATGTTGGATTTGCGATGACTACCTATCAAAAGTATGAATGCTTTACTGGAGTTGGCTACCACAAAAACCAAAAAGAATGTGCTCTTGCAGCTTATAACGATTTACTATCACAGATAAGTAGAGATTGTACACTAAAATAAAGTAAGTTACATAGTAGTTTTATTAGAGATTGAGAGTCAGCACAATAGATGTTGACTCTCATCAATATCTTTCACCATCACTGCCCTGCACAGAGAAACAAATCTTATAACCTGTCCTTGGGCGGTAAAGAAAAAGAAGCAGGAGAACCGTCCCCTTGCTTCCTGACCGCTCTGTAAGTTATCGACAACCACCACATCTTCTTTTTGATTTATGAAGTATCTTACTGTATGAGAACCAATATAGCCTGCCCCACCAGTTACTTCCACCTTTACTACATCACTTTTAAACTTTTTCGGTACCTGATACTATTGATGGATCCTATATGCATCAAAATTTCACAGGTTGATTTAACTTTGCAGATTCATAGAAAGATAACACTAGTTTTAGAGCATTCTTACCGTCTTCACCAGTAACTGCTGGCTCTCGACCCTCATTAATAGCATTAACCATGTCTTCAATAATCCACTGATGACCTGGAGTTCCCCATGGGTCTGCTTTGATACTTTCTTTCAAATCGCTTATTTCGTTTTCTGACATATCCATAAGATCAAGATGTTCGAAGTATAATGCGTTTGTCCCACCAATTTTTACTGTACCTTTTTCACCGAATATTGTAATAGACTCTTCATAGTTTTTAGGATACACAGTAGTTGAAGCTTCTACCGTTCCAAGTGCTCCTGAATCAAAATTTATTGTTCCGACAGACACATCTTCAGCTTCTATATTCCTTAATCTTGTTGCTTCCATACTAAACACTTGTTCAGGAGCTCCCATAAACCATAACAATAAATCAATATTGTGAATTGCTTGATTCATTAGTACTCCACCATCATGCTGTTTAGTTCCTCTCCAAGGAGCTTGGTCGTAATATTCCTGATTTCTGTTCCAATTCACTATACAGCTTGCATGGCTAATCTTTCCTAATAAACCCTGGTCCATAATTTTTCTCAACTCTTGAACAACGGGCCTAAAACGATTCGGATGAACCACCGCTAATTTCACATTATTGGAGTTACAGGCATCTATGATTTTATCGGTATCCTCAATTGACATCGCAATTGGTTTTTCTACAATAATATGCTTTTTTGATTCAGCTATTTGAACCGCAATGGATGCATGGAAACCACTTGGAGTACAAATACAAACTATATCAATATCCTCTTTTTCTAGCATTTGTTCTAGTTCTGTATACGGTTCGGCACCATATTCTTCTTTGTAAAAATCCATTGTTGCTGGTACTTTATCACAGACTGAAACGAGCTTTGCAGCATCAATTTTATCAATTGCTGCTGCATGCTTTTTTGCTATAAAGCCACATCCGACAATTGCAAAATTCATAATGAAACCTCTTCCCTTTTCATATATTGATCTTAAGCTTTCATAAATTCTTGTATTACATCTGATACTTTTGTAATTTCTTCCTCTGTTATATATGGGTGCATTGGGAGTGAAAGAACAGTATCACAAAGCTTGTTTGTTACAGTAAAATCTCCCTCTTCAATTGGTAGGTCTGAAAAAGCCAGTTGAAGGTGCATTGGTTTAGTATAGTAAATCATACTTGGAATATCATTTTCTTTTAGCTTGGCTTGTAAAGCATCCCGTTGTTCTTTTGAATCGAGTTTAATTGTATATTGAGCAAAGCTTGAATAAAAACCTTCTGGAATATACGGTGTTTCTACAATACCTTGCAGTTTTTCACTATACAGTTGATAAGCTTTATTTACTCCATCAAGTTCATGTTCTTTAAATGCATGCAATTTTACTTGCAAGATAGCTGCTTGTATCGTATCTAGTCTGGAATTTACACCAATTCTAACGTTGTCATATTTATTTACACCTTTTCCATGCACTTTATAGGAACGAAGCAATTCAGCTGTTTCATCACTATTCGTAAAGATTGCTCCACCGTCCCCATAACAACCTAAAGGCTTAGCTGGGAAAAAGGAAGTAGTTGCAGCGTCACCGAAACTGCAGGCCATTTTACCATTAATATTTCCACCAAATCCTTGTGCACCGTCTTCTAATACAAGCAAATCGTACTGTTTAGCAATCTTCTCTAGCTCATTATAATTAGCCGGGAGTCCAAACAAATCAACTGGTATAACTACTTTAGGATTTAATTTTCCTTCTTTTTTCACTTTTCCAATTGCTTGTATAAGCTTATCAGGATCTATATTGAAAGTCTTTTCATCAACGTCTACAAAAACTGGTGTAGCTCCATTAAATGAAACTACTTCTCCTGTTGAGAAGAATGTAAAATCAGGTACGAAAACAGCGTCACCCTCTTTTACATCCCAAGCCATTAAAACCAATGACAATGCATCTGTTCCATTAGCACATGTAATACAGTGCTTAACACCTACGTATTCAGCTAATTCTTTTTCCAGTTCATTTACAGGCTTGCCACCTATATATTGGCCAGTGTTTAGCACATTTTGAATAGCATCATCAATAGCTGATTTATACTGAGTATATTGAGCTTTTAAGTCACGAAACTGCATACTTTCCCTCTTTCCTCTTATTTAATTTCAGATAAGCTATCTTCTCTTAACTCATAGGATCTATCACATTCTTTACAATGATAATCATCCTTTAAAGGAAGACCACACTCACAAACCCAACCAATTTGTTTTGCCGGAACTCCTGCCATTAATGCATAGTCAGGAACATCTTTTGTGACAACGGCTCCAGAAGCAATCATTGCCCAGGAACCTATGGTATTTCCACATACAATTGTTGCGTTTGCTCCTATAGAAGCGCCATATTTAACTAATGTTCTTTTATATGCAGCACTACCTTTAGGGTATTTACTTCTTGGAGTTAAATCATTTGTAAATACCATAGACGGTCCACAGAACACATAATCCTCTAGTTCCACACCCTCATATACAGTAACATTATTTTGAATCTTTACTCCGTTTCCAATTTTAACGTTGTTAGATACATTTACATTCTGCCCAATTGAACACTTGTCTCCAATTTCGGCACCAGAATGGATGTGACTAAAATGCCACACCTTTGTTCCTTCTCCAATCTTTACATCATCATCAATGAAACTACTTTCATGTACAAAATACTGCATCATAATTGCCCCTTATCTATTAACAGTGTATATTAGTAAGTTATATCCAATTCCCTTCTTCATTTAGAATGAGAAGAAAAAGAAGGGTAGGATTCCTCGCCACATTTAAAATTTCAAGGATTGGCTCAAGAAGTTCCCAGTTTAGGCTGTAGACTCTAAAACAATGACATGTCTTTATGTATACATGGTACAATCCCCTCTTTAGTGTCTGATTCCGATATTCCTAAGAGAGTACTTTTTCTTCAAACAGCAATGTATCTTTGCCCTCTAAAACATCAGCAATTCTTTTACTTGCTAATCCATCACCGTATGGATTACTTGCTTTACTCATTAGTTGATACTTATCCTTATCTTCAAGAAGGAGTTTGAAATTTTTATAGATATAATCTTTATCTGTTCCAACTAATTTCAGTGTTTCAGGTGCTATACCTTCAGGCCGCTCAGTGGTATCACGCATAACTAGAACTGGTTTACCTAAGCTAGGAGCTTCTTCCTGAATGCCACCACTATGAAAGGAAGTTATGAAAATCTAATACTTCCAATGACTCAATAATTCTTACCCTATCACTATTTCCAGGTCTCTCATTAGCAAGTTTTCTGACAACAGGGTTCATATGGATGGGATATAGCGCTTTGATATCTTGATTTTCGTCGACAATTCTTTTTATTGCTTTAAACATATTTCTCATTGGCTTTTCTCTTCGATGAGCAGTAATCATAATAAATCTACTATCCGAAGCCCATTCTAACTGTTCATGAAAATAGTCATCTCTAACTGTAGTCTTAAGGGCATCTATAGCCGTATTACCAGTCACATATATTGTAGAAAGGTCCTTATCCTCTTTAATTAAATTCTCTTTTGACATTTGTGTTGGTGCAAAATTATAATTTGCAACAATTCCTACAGCTTGACGATTGATTTCTTCTGGATATGGGGAGTATATATTATATGTTCTAAGCCCTGCTTCAACATGACCTACCGGGATCTGTAATAGAAGCACGCTAAAGAAGTTACAAAAGTTGTGGAAGTATCCCCATGTACTAAAACCATACTAGGTTTTTATCTCTTCTAAAACAGATTTCATTTTCTCTAAAATATTTATTGTCACATCAAATAAAGTCTGTTTTCCTTTCATAATTGATAAATCATAATCTGGTTTAACATTAAATGCATCTAAAACCTGATCTAACATTCCCTATGTTGCCCTGTAACACATACAACTGTGTCTAGTTTTTCTCCAGTTTCCAAAATTAGTTTTCATCAACCTACATAAAAAACGTTAAAACCTTCATAAATTAGACAGGCAGTTCCAAAAAAACTATTTATTATGGACATTGTTAACAATAGGTAAAAATTTACCATTTTTTGTTCTTTCTATATAACTTACTCTATCTACATCTATTTTAATATCTGACCCTAATCTTAGTTCTAATTCATATTTTATTAATTGTTCATCCTTTAAATTGAAATTATCCCTAGGTACAACTTTGACTACTAGATGATCAATTTTATCTTGGACAATCTGTGTCTCCGTAACGTTTTTAAATAATTTAAATACTTGGTTAATATGCGCAAGTCTTACTCCCGAAGGAGTTTCAATAAAATTACTTGATGTCCTTCCAAAAAGGTTATTAACTATAGGTAGCCCCCTACCACATTTACAATCTCTATTTACTATATCCCCACTATCACCAATTTTATATCTAATAAAGGGCATTGCATAATTTACGAAACCAGTTGCAATAAATTCACCATCTACCTCTTCTATTAATCCATACTCAGAGTTAATATGATATGAACCGTGTTCGCATTGACTAATAGATGCTACTTGCTCACCATTGCCATAATAATCAAATACCGTTGTGTTAAATTCTCTTTCTATAATTGATCTTTGAAAAGGCAATAAATTTTCTGATGATGTAAAAACAGCTTTTACTGGTATGACTGATAAACCTTCTTCTTGGATTAAACTTGACAAAAGAGCTATACTAGATGGGTAACCTTGAATATATATAGGTTTAAATCTGTTAATTTCATCAATCATTTTTTTAATATTATGTTTATTAATATGATAGGCTGAGAGTAGTAATTGATTATCAGCAAGGTTATATCTAAAAAAATCATTTTTTTGATTCGCTTTTGAAAAAGTACGGCCAGCAATTGTCAATACTTTGTCATTGAAGTTCAGACCTGCCCACCTACGTTGCCTCCAGACAAAAGCATTCTCAATTCCATGACTAGACTTTACCCTATGAATAGTCAAGGGTTTACCAGTACTTCCACTTGTATTTACTGTCGTAAGTTGCTGTTTACTATAAAAATTAGAGATCATAATATGTTCATTACTTCTTACATCTTCCTTATCAATAATTGGTATTTTTTTTATATCATCAAAATTTTTTATTTGATCTGGAGTTAACCCAATCTTGTCAAATTCTTTTTTATAAAACTCTGTGGTATTATACGAGTGCTCAACAATTTTTTGGAATGATTTTAATTGTATTTCCTTTAGTTCGTCTTTTGAACAATTTTGTGTCCTCTCCAATTCAGGTAACTTCCCCCAAAAAATGTCATTGTACCGATATTTCCTCCTGTTATGCCCATATAATGAAATTAGTGCATTTTGAAAAGGTACTGGTGCAAAATAAAAAAGCTTTTCAGTTAACCCCATATCATTCCCTCTCTCCTATGATTTTTCAACTTCTAAAATAGATTTATACTCCCTATCTAAAATTCTTGCAACATTATCCCAAGAATAATTTTCTTTTAATAATTCATAGTTTATTGAACCCATCTCATCAAGATTGTATTTTGAATTTAATATTTCTTCTAACCGTATAAACAACTCCGATTGATTTCCACTTTGGACCAAGAAAGAATTAATTTTATCCCTTATGACATGTGGAGCAACACCTACTGGAGTTGATATTATTGGTAAACAGTAATTCATAGCCTCTAAAATAGTAATTCCAAAACTCTCAGCTTTTGAGTTCATCAAAAATACGTCACTAGCTTTAAATAAGCTTTCCTTTTTTTTCCCATCAACCGATCCTACTAAATGTATAACTTTCTCCAACTTTCGCTCTTTAATAGTCCGGAGAAGGTTTGCATATTCAGGGCCATTACCCGCTATTACGAAGGAAAAATTATCGTATGTTTTATTTAATAATTCAAACACCTCAATCAATTCATAAATCCCTTTTCTTTTCTCTAGTACTGACAAACTTAAAAATACCGTTTTTTGGTTCATGAAACCCCATATATCTTTAGCGTATAATTTCTCCCTTTTTGAATACTTTCTATTTAGGTGTATTCCATTTGGTACAACAGTCAACGTACTATTTTTTAATTTTTCTTTAAATTCTTGTGATACAATTCCTGCCCTATTCGATAAATTAATAATACTTTTAATAAACCATTTTGCTTTAGAGCGGGTATAGAATTTGTCGAAGCTCCCACCATGAATATGCAAAAATACTTTTTTTCGCAGTAGATATTTCAGTAAAATAATATAAATACTTTTTTCATAGAATCCCCAATATGAGCTTGTGTTTACATGTATGATGTCGGGCTTAAAATCTTTTACATGAACAATTAACTCCTTAATAACTTTTATTCCTGTATATAGTTCTCTAAATGATATATTAGAGTATTGGCCCTGTTTTCTTTTTTTAACTAATAAAGTATTAAAGTGTCTTAATTCATATGTATCCATTAACTCCGAAACCATAAGATCTTCAATAAAAGATGTTATTCCACCTAAAACAGGACGGCCCGGACCTACGATTAAAACCTTTGGCTTTTTATTCAATTTATAACAACTCCATTGATTCTTTTTTGTTTATATCTTGAAATAATAATGTTATTATGCAACAACATTAGCGATAGAAATAAAAAGAATTCCTTATTACCATTTATATCACCACTTAATAAAGCATTGCCCGAAGATAATATCACCAAATATATATATGGTGATTTATTTATACGCCAATTCCTTAAGCTTATGGCAAGAATAAATAATATAAACCCAATCAAACCTAATTCTACAAATATCTCTAACATTAGATTATGAGGATATAGTATTGTAGTATATTCTTTAAATCTTCCTGTACCTATACCAAATATTAAGTTTGATTTAATTAGATTAATAGATTCTAAAAGTAAGTTGCCCCTTCCACCTACTTTATTAGTATTAAAAAAGGCTTCAAATAAACTAGAATGTGACCGTAAAAATATATTTGTGAAATACTCTCCTACAATATTAGTTAAATAAAGAAATGTGATAACAAAAACACTAAGTATTAAAGAGATTGAGAACTTGATATAATTTATTTTATTCTTATAATTTACAATATAATATATTAAGGATATTATCATTAATACTAATAAAGGACCCCTAGATGCGGTTAGGACCGTTGCTAGTACAAAGAAAATATAAAAACTGACTTTTACTTTTCCATTCAAGAATATTAAAGAAGCAATAGCTGCTATACTAAAAGTTCTAGCAAGCCAAATTGGATTTAAATACTCTGCATACTCAAATCTTGCAAATTGAGGGTTAAGCCATATCTCGACAATAGATACTTGTGGATTAGTTACAAAGAGTATAAATTGTATAAATCCAAATGAAATTAATAATTTAATAAATAATTTATTAAATCTTTCCCAAGTAACCACCCTTATTACATTTGGAAAAATAAAGAAAAAGAAGATTATAAGTAGTGAAAAAATTATAGGCTTAGCTACTTCATAATTGGTAAAAAAATTACTCCTGACAAATAACAATATGATAAATGGTATCCATAAAGAAAAACGTAATAGATCATTTTTATGAAAGTAAAAAACTTTTCTATTATTTATTAATAAAATAATACTAAAAAAGATCAGTACAATGAGAATATCAATATAAATATTAAAAATAGCATAATCACTTACCAATGTAGCGGTTCCCATTAGTAATGAACATAATATAAATAATATTAAAAAGACCCCAAATCTATTGTTTATAATTGTAAATATTATGAGTATTATTGCAATTATAGATAATAATAAAAGCTCCAATGTAATCTTTCCTTTTAATTTATTTATTAACTATGTCTATTACTTTTTCAGCATTCCTATCCCATGAAAAGTTTTTCCTCACGTGCTCTAATGAATTAATAGCTTGATTATCCAATTTATCCCGATTATTATAAGCTAAAGTTATTTTCTGAGCCAAATCTTCGATATTATCTGAATTATATACATAGCCACAATTCCCAGTTTCTATTACATCCTTGACACCAGTTACATCAGAACCAATTAAAGGCTTTCGACAAGCCATGTAAGAGTATAATTTGATCGGTGATAATCCTAGGTTCTCATTTCTGCCCTTGGGATAGGTTAATAAACATATATCGAATTGATTTATATATTCGATGTACTCTTGTTCGTTTACCATCCCGGTTAGTATAAATTTACTTTGCAAATTTAATTCTTTTATTTCTTTTTCTATTTTTCCTTTCATAGGACCATCACCTACAATTACAAAAACCATCTCATTAAGATAAGAGGTAGGTATCTTTTTCACAGCTTTAGGTAGTACATCTATCCCCTGCCACTTAGATAAAATACCGGCAAAGCCTACAACAAATTTTCCATCTACTTTCAATTTATATTTGATATTTTCTATTTTCATAGGATAATATTTGGAAGTATTAACTCCATTATTAATAGTACTAATTTTACTCTTTTGTAAATTGTACTTATTAGAAATTAAATCACTAAGCTTTTCACTTACTGATATTATATGTTTTGCTTGAATTAATCCCTTTTTTGTAAAGTATTTCATAATAAACGTTCCAATCACTGATTTTCCAGAGGATTTTCTATCTTCTTCAACATCTCCATTAACTTCAACTAAATAGGGTATATTCAACTTATTTGCCATTTTACCTAAAAGCACATCGATTAACATACTTCTTGAATAAATAAAATCAGGTTTATATTTTTTGATAAGTTTACTAAAGTTAACTACCATTAGATAATTATATAACAATAAACCTAATTTCCTAGAAGTAGGATGATTATAGTCTTGTTTAAGCTTTATAAAGTCAACATCAAAATTAACTTCATCGCCCAATTCAGAAGGTTTATTATTTATAAAACAGGGCATTATTGAAACTACTTCATGACCATTTTTTACAAAGCTATTTCCTAACTCCAAAAAATGTACCTTGCCACCAGATGAGCTAAATGGGTTTATAGTAGAGATGTATAAAATTCTCATTAAAATACTCCTTTATCTTTTTGTAAAACTAATTAATGAACGAATGAAAACAATTTATGACTTAACCCTTCTCATTTCCCTTAGACAAGTTATAAGAGATTAAAAGGTTTATAGAATCCATAAGTATATTGGCAGCAGTATAAAGATACAAGCTGTATAAAAAATCTTTAAATAAAAAATAACCGAGAAAAATTGACGAGGTAGTTAATATTAACCTAAAAGTTTGCCATATTAACTCCAACTTTTGTTTCTCAGCAATTATAAACATATTACTTAATGGGCTTGAAATAAATTGAACAAAAAGTATTACTATCAAAATTTGAGCATAGTCTCCGGCTACCCTCCACTCTTGGCCAAAAACGAAAGCAAAAAGGCCTGGTGCAACAATAAAAAAAACTCCAAAAGGTATAACCGATATTAACACTAAATTTCTAAGAGTCTTTTTATATAATTTGAGACAATTTCCATTTTCCGAGTATTCTTGACCAGCTTTTTGTCTAAAAACATCTCCAAATGCATTTGCAATAATCAACATCGGCAATCTAATAGTTTTATTAGCTAATGAAAAAAAGCCTACAATTGATGACCCAAATAAAGATGTAACAATAATTATCGGCGTTTGGACTGTAGAGGCACTTAGTGCCCCTGATGGTATAGAATACTTTGGAAAATCATTAAACCTAATTGCCTGTTCTTTCATATCATTAACAGAGACATCATTTATAAATTTTTTATCATTGATCCACACCTGAATACTAATAATAAAAAATGCCATAGAATAACCTATCAAGCCACCTACTATAAGCCCTGTCTTTGTTAAACCTAAAATCCCCAAAATAACATTTGAGCCAGCTGTTGTTGCTGCTTGGGTGACTCTTGTAATTGCGGTTCTTTGAAAAAACTTCCTTCTATGCGACCAATAGTTTAATGTTCTAATAATTGCTGTTAAAAATATTGTTATAGGAATTAAAAATAACAAGTTACCTATATCAGGTACCCCAAGTAGTTCAACCAACCTATTATTAAAAATAATAATTATTAATAATAATAACAAACTAAAAACTACTGATATAAATAAAGATAGAAAAGTAACATTAAATGCCTCCTTGTCACTTTTGGGTATTACTATAGCTAGCTCATATCTTGCTGTAGCAATAATCGCCAAAATAGAAACAATGGCCATATACAGTGCAAAAAAACCAAATTCCTCTGGGGAATAAATCCTAGTTAATATAGGAGAAATTGCTAAAGGAATAGCTTGTGCAACTGTTGTACCTGTCATTAATATAAGGACGTTTTTTCCAAAAGACCCTACTTTAAATCGATTTACAATTTTTTTAAACACTTATTTAACCACCCTATGGAAATATAGAACAGATATTTAGAATATCCCTTGCATTTAATTTTATTATTTATTTCTATAATTTGTAGTACTTTCCAAGTGGTTTAGTTGACTTTAATACATTTCTTGTATCAAAGATTACTTTTGATTTTTTTGCAACAAGCTCATAATTCATACAGCTATGGTCTGTGGTAATTAACACCATATCCGTCTCTTCAATTAATTCTTCGCTTAGTTCTAATAGAGTGTCTCTAATTTCACCATTAAACTTAAACTCTCTTACATAAGGATCTACTACAATCCAGTCTGCTCCCGCTTCATCCAATTGCTGTAAAATTGGTAATACAGGGGATTCACGATAGTCATCAATGTCTTTTTTATAGGCGATACCTAATATTAATATTTTTGAACCGTTTAAAGCTTTGCCTTCTTTATTTAAAATTTGCATACAACGATTTACTACAAAATCGGGCATACTATTATTAATTTCCCCGGCAGTTTCT
The DNA here is from genome assembly GCF_002860285.1 of Bacillus sp. M6-12. Taxonomy (GTDB): domain Bacteria; phylum Bacillota; class Bacilli; order Bacillales; family DSM-1321; genus Peribacillus. The sequence goes on along the minus strand of NZ_PGVF01000006.1, from coordinate 73,904 downwards.
ATTAAGCGTGTATGATAGTTATACTCACGTGCTTTCCATGTCAAATAGAAAGGATCAATAGGTATACAATGCCCACCTAATCCAGGACCTGGATAAAACGGCATAAAACCATAAGGTTTTGTTGCAGCTGCATCAATAACTTCCCATACATCAATTCCCATTTTGTTACACAATATAGCCATTTCATTCGCTAAAGCGATGTTAATATTCCTAAAAGTATTTTCTAATATCTTCTCCATCTCAGCCACGGCAGGACTAGATACTTCATGTACCTCCCCTTCTAGTACATTACGATACATCGCAGCTGCTGCTGCTGTACATGAAGGTGTTATTCCACCAACAACTTTTGGAGTATTTTTAGTATTGAATGTCTTATTCCCTGGATCAACACGCTCAGGAGAATAAGCAATAAAGAAATCTTCCCCACACTCTAAACCAGTTTCTTCTAAAATAGGTTTTAATATTTCTTCAGTTGTTCCTGGATATGTTGTACTTTCTAAAACAACAAGCATACCTTTGTGTAAATACTTAGAAATTTCTCTAGCAGAACTTTCTACATATGATGTATCAGGCTGCTGATATATATCAAGTGGTGTTGGGACACAAATCGCTACAGCATCAACATTTTTAATTAATGAATAGTCAGTGGTTGCTTTAAGCACTTTACTTTGAGTTATTGCCGTAAGATCCTCATCTACAACATCTCCAATATAGTTTATTCCTTCATTTACCATATCCACCCTCTTTTGTTGTACATCAAACCCAATAACGTTATAACCAGCCTTGGCTTTTTCAACGGCAAGTGGTAGGCCTACATATCCTAGACCAACAACACCAATAATCGCTTGTTTTGTTTCAAGTTTATTTAAGAGATTTTTCTCTAATTGATTAACTGAACACTCTGTTCCTAATGGTGACATTTTATTCTCTCCTTATCTTAACTCTAAATTCCAATATGGTTTGAGGTGAAGATTACCAAGTGATTTTTTAAAAATAAAAGACCATTAACTGGCCTACAGTTTATAAACCATGTCGTATTCACATATATTTTTGGTATCTAGTATAAATTTATCCTTAATAAGATTCATATTTTGCTTAATATGATCATGACCAACCATTAAAACTAGAATCTCAATCTCATTTAGAAAATCTCCAAAATCCATAAATTGATGATCAACGACTCTTTCCTTTATAAGTGGATCATAGACTTTAACACCAAAGGCTAAGTGTTCGTCCATTCGTTCTAATAACTGAAGTGTAGGGCTTTCTCTTATATCGTCAACGTTTTCCTTATATGCTAATCCATATAAACCCACTTTTGATATATCTTTAATACCCTGCTCTCTCATAATATCTCTAATTCGGCCCAATACGTGCCTCGGCATAGAGTCATTTATTTTGCGTGCAGTTAGAATAAGATTAGTTAGATCTGGGTAGTCCCCAACCAGGAACCATGGATCTACCGAGATACAATGCCCACCAACACCTGGTCCTGGTTGTAATATATTAACTCGCGGATGTTTATTTGCAATTCTAATAATCTCGTAAACATCCATATTATCTGTACGGCAAATTTTCGCTAACTCATTAGCGAAAGCAATATTGATGTCTCTGTAAGTATTTTCAACAACCTTTGACATCTCTGCAGACCTTATATCTGTTACAACTATCTCTTCTTTACAGAAATTTGAATATAACCCTTTAACCTTTTCTCCAACTTCTATATCATCTGCACCAATTGTTCTTGAGTTATTCTCAAGCTCATAAATCATATTTCCAGGAATAATTCTTTCAGGAGCATGTAGTAAATGTACATCTTCCCCAATGACAAACCCTCTACTTTCTATTTCAGGGCGTATATATCTATCAGTTGTCCCAGGTGAGATTGTTGATTCAATTAATATTACTGCTCCTCTTTCACAGACATCGAGCACACTATTTAATGCAGAAATGACATACTTTGGATCCAGCTTTTTACTCTCTTTTATATAAGGAGTTGGAACTGCAAGAATATAAGTATGTGTTTTCTGATATTCTGTTGAAAATTCAATACCATTAGAAAGTGCTTCTTGGAATAGTTCCTCTAATCCTTTCTCTTCAAAAGTAAGTCTACCTTCTGTTAATGAGTTAACAAGATCAGCATTGTAGTCGGTACCTACTACTTTAAGTCCACTTTTTGCAAACATGAGAGCAGTGGGTAAACCAATGTATCCCAATCCAACTATATTAATCATACAATCCTACCTTTCTTTTTAGTTCTATATCAAAATTAATATTACATTTCTTCTCTTTCATTCTAACTCTAATAAAAACGAGGTTAATTTCCTCTTTCTTTAAGTAATACAAGCTTCTAATAGCTTTTTTCACTTCTATTTCCCCTTTTGTTTTCACATTACCAATGATTTTTCCATCATTGTATAATGTAAAGCCTGTATCACCTTTTCTTACTTCACATGGTGTATGAAAATAGAAAACACAGTATTCACCATCTCCAATAACTTTATCAGTGATTAAATATCCTGACTCTGTTTTTTGTATATTCCTTGTGTGTTCATATCCATTTTGGGAAAGCATTGTCCCTGTAAAACTATCATCCTCTAGATTGACATTTTTACGTCTAGTCCAATCATATACCAAAAATGGTTCACGTTTTTTCATTTGCTCTTTCTTATCAACCATTACGGTGTTATGAGCTGAAGTTAATGCCAACTTTTTACCGATATCAGCTGCATAGGAGTATGTGCCACTATCACAAAAAACATTTATACCTTTATGCCATAGATCGATATGAAGCTGATCCATTTGAAATGGACGAGTTTTAAAATCTTGTAAAACAGTCATCATAAACCCTGAATCATGTCTTAACGAATAATAACCTGAGCTATTAAATGAAGAATTGCATTTTTGAATCTTAGAAACTGGTATATTACTTACTCTTTCATTCCCAAACCAAATTAGCTCCTCATCATATTGACCCGGTTCATAAATTCTTTTACAATCAATAAGGTAGAAAACCGTATTTACTACTGGCCTAAAATCTCGATATTCGCAAGAAGTAACAGGGAATATCAATGCACCATCATTTGAACCATAATTAGGCACATCTCCCGTTTCATCTTGCATTTGATATATAAGTAGGGCACTATTCTTTATTAATTCTTTACTTTTATCTGATATTTGGAAATTTGTTCTATTACTTATTTTTATTACAAATTCCATTAATTGAAGTGCAAACCTCTGATAATTAAATGAGTATTGGATATATCCACCATCAGGAAAGAACTGTTTCTCAATTTCTTTATCCAGCAAATTATATGCTTTCCTTAATCTTCTCTCATTTCCGCTAGCCCAAGCGCCAATAATAAGCCCTGTTATCTCGGAAAGGGTATGGTTATTTTTAATACACTTATGAGCATAGAAGAAATTTGACAAAACTTTTTTATAGCTACCGTCTATTAAATTTCGAACGTTCTCTTCATCCTGGGAAGTTGTCAAACCATATGAGTTAAATGCTGAATAAGCCATCAATGAATTAATCATTCTTAAAGTTGCTTCTTGTCCGCATTTATAATTAGCACCATAAGGATATTGATTCTCTTGTAACCATCCATTTAACTGATTGGAAAAAGCATTATAATACTTTCTATCCTTAGTAAGCATATAAGCTCTTATAAGGTAGAAAAAGTGGGTAAACCTTGACACTTCCCAAATAGCCTTGATATCTCCTCGTTTAGGATCAAAATCAGAAATCTTGTACCATTTTAATTTGCTATCTGTTCCTTCTTTTGTAATAGGGTTATAATGCCATTTTATTGGATTTCCATAGTCTAACTGAATTGATGAGAAACCCATTATCTTCCCATCTATTGCATCATCAGCCTTTAATAGTATTGTTTTTTTCTTTTCATCAGGTAATTTATATAAAAAATCCTCAATTAACTGTACATTTAAATTTAGAATATCTACTCTTTTAACATCAGTATTTTTTTCAAACAATTTTTCGCTGCTGGGTATTGCTCTCATCATCTTCAGCTTTGCTGAGTATAGTGAGCGGTTAATAACCCACGGCAATCCATATTCAGATATTAGCGATTTGATCATTGCAATACCTCATTTTCTTTAGTTTACTTCTTCAACAACATCAATCAATTTTTCAGTTAACTTTTTAAAATCGAAATCATTTGCACCCCTCTTAGCATTTGCTCCCATGCCACTATACTCTTCTTTTGACATATTTTTTATATCTAATATTGCCATTGCTAATTCTTGCGGAGTACTGTTTTCGAGTTCTATTCCACACTTATACTTTTCTAATATTGAATACCCCATTTTCACAGTTGAAATAATCGGTTTTCCTGACGCCATATATTCAAATAATTTGTTAGAGCTATTACCTCTTGCCCAATTGTATTGTGTATGTGAATAATTAAGGATGTTCACCGATGATTTGCTCAATATATATGGTATAGAACGTTTATTTACAAAGCCTTTCATCTTTACATTAGTTAGATTTTCATCAGCAATTCTCTTTTCTAACATTTCTCTTTGATTACCCTCACCGTATATTAAAAATTGAATATTGTTTTCATCATTTAGCAGTGCGGCAGCATCTAGTAGGTTCCCTACATTATTAACAGGTCGAATTGCTCCTACATAGACAACATTGAACTTATCCGCACATAAATCTTCATCATCAACTTTATTTTCAAAAGAAGAAATCTCAAATGCATTTATATCTACACCATTGTTAATATAATGGCATTTTGCAAGATTTATTTTTCCACCTTGTTCGGTATCCCATTTCTTTTCAAAAATATAATCAGTATCTCCCTCTTTAGTAAAGACGAGAGCATGTGCATTTCTATAAATCCAATGCTCACCAGCTGTAAGGACACGCCCTAATAGGCTTCTTTCTTTTGCTTTGTTAAATGAAAAGATAGCTTCGGGCCATAAGTCTCTAATCTCACAAATACACGGAACCCCAAGTTTTTTAGCAATTTTTATTCCTGCAACCATAGTTAATGGGTGTACACTAGAAGCAAGAATTACATCTGGCTTACCGTTAAGCTTTACATATTCTTTTACTACAGAAAATAAGTTTAAATAAAATAACCCCATATTTTTCACTCGATCAATGCCATTGCCTAATGCGGTAGTAGTCCTAACAAAAACAAAGGGAATATTGTCTAGAATATCTGTAGCATATTTTCTATTTTGTGTATCTATAAAATCTGATTTATTATGAAAAGTATTTGCACAAAAAACTGTTGGTTCGTACCCTTGTTTAATCAGGTTCTCTGCGAACCAATAGTGCCGTCCGCCCTGATTTTTGTACATATCAGTCGCGTAATGATTCCACAACCATATTTTTTTCTTCAATTCCTGCCACCTCAGTTACAACATTTTGTAATTAAGAACCTACTTTCCTAGCCGGAACACCAACGTAAGTCCCAGGATCTTTTATATCTTTTACCACTACAGCACCTGCTCCTAATTTACAGCCACTCATGATATTCACGTTATTACTAACAATGCTACCTATCCCAATCCATGTACTCTGTCCTACTTTAACTGTACCTGCTAAATGAACCCCTGGTGAAATGTGTGTAAAATCCCCAATAATATTGTCATGGTCTATAGTAGAACCTGTATTGATAATGCAACCTTTCCCAATTTTAGTACAGCAGTTAATTACCACACCCGCCATAACTACTGTCCCAGAACCAACATTTACCTGCTCACCGATGACTGCAGTGGGATGAATCAAAACAGGGAGACTTGCTCCTTTTGATTCCAGTTCATTCTGTAGTTTTTCTCTTATAGCATTATTGCCAATAGCAACACATATTTCGTAATCATTGATAAGTTTAAATGCTTCAACTGACTTCCCTATAACTTCAATTCCCATTGATGTTCTGAGACTATTATCATCGTCTAAGAAAACAACACTCTTCCATTTATTCATTTTTAAGGCTATGTCAGCCACAACTTTCCCATGCCCACTAGCACCTATTATAAGAAGTTTATTTTTCATAGTTCCATTCTTTCCTTTTTACTTCCCTTAAAAGGTTCCATCGTTGCTGCAGTCTCTGAGCTAATCCCTTCCCTGACAAAAACCTTCTTTATAGTAAGAAAAATAATCTTCCAATCGTTAAAAAAACTCACATTATCTACATATTTCACATCCAGATTAAACTTATCTTCCCAACTAATAGCATTTCTACCACTTACCTGAGCTAAGCCGGATAAACCTGGCCTTACTTCATGACGTTTTTTTTGATGCTTATTATATAGAGGGAGATACTGAACCAATAATGGTCTTGGACCTATAATGGACATATCTCCTTTAAGAATATTAAAAAGCTCCGGGAGTTCGTCAAGCGATGTAGAACGCAAGAACCTTCCGAATTTCGTCAACCTCACACTGTCAGGTAGTAACTCTCCATTCTCATCCCTTTCGTCCGTCATTGTACGAAATTTATACATCATAAAAATCTTCTCATTAAACCCTGGTCTTTGTTGTTTAAACAAAACTGGACCACCTAATTTAACTCTGACAAGAATAGCAACTATTAACAAAACCGGACTAAGCACTATAGTCGCGATTAAAGAAAGTATGAAGTCCATTGGTCTTTTAAAGAACTTTTTATAGATGCCGCCTTTAGACTCTTTCATTACATCAACCACAACCCTTTTATAATCTTAACAACTCTTTCCAAATCCTCATCTGTAATCTTCGTATCCGAAGGCAAACAAACACCATTCTCAAATAACCCTTCAGAAACATCTGTTCCGACAAAATCATATTTCTCAAAGAACGGCTGTAAATGCATTGGCTTCCAAATTGGTCTTGATTCAATGTTCGCTTCTTCTAGAGCTTCCATAACATCAATTGGTCTAACCTGTCCTTTTAATGTCATCGAACTCAACCAGTAGTTTGGTTCATCCCACTCATTAACAGGCATGAATTCAACACCGTCAAGATCACCAAGCTCTCGCTTATAAAACTCAAAAATATATTTCTTCTTTTCTACTCTCTGATCTAATACCTTAAGCTGTCCACGCCCAATCCCAGCAACAACATTACTCATACGGTAGTTAAAACCTAGTTCGCTATGCTGATAATACCTTGCTTGATCTCTAGATTGAGTTGCCCAAAATCTTACCTTAGCAATTCTTTCATCATTATTAGAAACTAGCATTCCACCACCAGAAGTAGTGATAATCTTGTTTCCATTAAAAGAGAAGATGCCATAATCACCAAAAGTCCCTGTATGCTTACCTTTATAGTAAGTACCTAAAGACTCAGCAGCATCTTCTATAACCGCTACATTATGTTTCTTACATATCTCCATAATCTTATCCATATCTGCGGATAAACCATATAGATGAACAACAATTACTGCCTTAACTTCTGGATACTTCTCAAATGCTTCATCCAAAGCTTTCGGACTCATATTCCAAGTTTCATAATCACTATCTATAAAAACAGGAATCGCATTTTGATAGATAATTGGATTTGCAGTAGCTGAGAACGTAAGCGTTGGACAGAATACAATATCCCCTTCTCCAACTCCTGATGCTTTAAGAGCCAAATGAATAGCAGCTGTTCCTGAAGACAGTGCCGCAGCCGCTTTAGAGCCAACCTTCTTCGCCAGTTCTCTTTCGAATCCATTTACATTTTCACCAAGGGGTGCAATCCAGTTTGTATCAAAAGCTTCCTTTACAAATTGCATTTCATAACCTTCATCACTCATATGTGGTGAAGATAGGAATATTCTTTCTTTCACTTTTGTAGAATCCATCTTCTAGACTTCCTTCCCTTGTTAAGTTAATATTTTAGTAGATTAGGACTTAATTGGAACTTTAACTTTCGATTCCAACCAACTTCTAAACCACTAACAGTAATCATCCAATAAGCATAGTCACCTCGTAATATCTATTCAATCTATCTAACAAATACGAAATAGATATTCACTACTTAATCACTCAAAACCGAGTTTCTTCCTATTATATAAACCATTCAATCAATCTATAATTCTCACTAAAAACTCCTCAAACCCTTATCCCGCAAGGTTTCTAGGACTCAATCTAACTATGATTGTCAGTTCCGGTTCAGCATTCAATCTTTTTCCATTTTCTACAAATCCAAAAAGTCCGTCAAATCAACGTTTTCAAGCTTTTTTCAGAGTCAATTTAGTCATTTTAACTCTTCATGGTTATTACAAGTAAAATCTCAATCATGGTAAAACCTGCATTACGAAATTCCTTGCAATTCCCATTAGGGTATCCATATAGCATCCCTCTAACAATCACAATATTTTTCCACTCCATACCAAAACAAAGGGCCATTCCTTGCAATCTGTTGCAGGATCTGACCCCTTATAACTAACCCTTCATTTACATTTCATAAATAATATTTATCAAAAGGTTCGAAGAACCTCAATAAAGTATAGTTGTATCGCCTGTTCGGAGTTTCAGAAGTCTATTCTCATTGGTAATTCTAAAAATCCTTTAGAGATTTCCTAAAGCCATTCTATCTTAATCTCTCGTTACAGAACTATTTAACTAATTCTTTCTCCAACACCTCACCCAAATATCCAACCAAATCCTCCCTCAACTCATCCCGTTCCATCGCCATTTCAATTGTAGCCTTTATAAACCCAAGCTTATCTCCAACATCATACCTCTTACCCTCAAATTGATAAGCCACAACCATCTGTTTCTCGTTCAGGTGTTTTATCGCATCTGTAAGCTGGATTTCTCCTCCAGCTCCCGGATTTTGTTTCTCCAATATTTCGAATATTTCTGGCCTTAAAATATAACGCCCCATAATCGCATAATTGGAAGGTGCTTCATTTATCGCAGGTTTCTCAACTAAGTTATCAATATGGAAAACATCCTTCTCAATCTGGCCATTGGTTGAGATAATTCCATATTTGGATACCTCTTGTTCCGGCACTTGTTGAACTCCAATTACCGAAGAATTATAGCGTTCATATACATCAATTAGCTGTTTCAAGCATGGCTTTTCTGCTGTTTTCACAATATCATCACCTAACAGCACTGCAAATGGTTCATTGCCGATAAACCTGCTTGCACATGCGATTGCATGCCCGAGTCCTAACGGTTCTTTTTGGCGGATATAATGGATATTGGCCAGCTTTGAGATTTCTTGAATTTCTTTTAACTGTTCGAACTTGTCTTTCTTTGCCAATGTTTCTTCCAGTTCATAAGACTTGTCGAAGTGGTCTTCGATCGCTCTTTTTCCCCGGCCTGTTACGATAATAATATCTTCAATTCCGGAAGCCACCGCTTCTTCGATGATATATTGAATAGTCGGTTTATCCACAATTGGCAGCATTTCTTTCGGCTGTGCTTTTGTGGCTGGCAGAAACCTTGTACCTAAACCGGCCGCTGGGATAATTGCTTTTCTCACCTTCTGCATATTCTTCTCACCTTTCCTTTAAAAACTTGCAGCTTCCTTCATTACCTCTCTCAATCCAACCTTTGTATTAGCGATTTCTACTAATTGCTTTTTCAATGTTTCGCTATCCTTATCATGCAGGCTGGCAATAAACTCATGAAGGATTGGCCCGTCAACAAGGGCTGCTTTTCCAATGCGTATTTTCGGGAATACTTGCTTGGAGTGAACTTCGTTTTCGTTAAGCAGTTCTTCATACATTTTTTCTCCTGGCCGGATTCCGGAATAGTTGATACCAATTTCTTCTATTGTATAGCCTGACAAAGTAATCAGGTTTCTAGCAAGGTCAACGATTTTGACTGGCTCTCCCATATCAAGCACGAAGATTTCCCCGCCTCTTGCTAGGGCTCCCGCTTGAATGACCAGACGCGATGCTTCGGGAATCGTCATAAAGTAACGGGTCATATCCGGATGGGTAACGGTAACCGGTCCGCCTGCCTGAATTTGTTTCTTAAACAGCGGAATAACAGACCCGCGGCTGCCGAGCACATTTCCGAAACGGACAGCCACGAAATTTGTGCTGCTTTCCTTATCCAGCTGCTGAATCACCATTTCAGCTACCCGCTTGGTGGCACCCATTATATTTGTCGGATTTACTGCCTTATCTGATGAAACGAGAACAAAGTTTTTTATGCCAAATGCAGCTGAAGCTTCGGCAACATTTTTCGTTCCAAAAACATTATTTTTCACCGCTTCTTTTGGGTTGTACTCCATTAACGGCACATGCTTATGGGCAGCTGCATGATACACAACATCAGGCTTATGCTGATCCATTACTTCAAAGATCCGATGACGATCCTGTATATCTGCAATGACCGGTATAATTTCAAATGTACTACTGTATTTGTTGCGAAGTTCCATATCAATTAGATAAATCGAGTTCTCCCCGTGTCCCAGCAAAATAAGTTTACTTGGATTAAATTTGCTTATCTGCCGGCAGATTTCCGAACCGATTGAACCACCGGCACCGGTTACTAAAACGGTTTTACCAGTGATGAAGTCGGAGATACTTTCCATATCCAGCTCTACAGGCTCACGTCCTAACAGATCTTCCACTTCTACATCACGGAACTGATTGACAGATACTCTACCAAGCATTACATCTTCCATCATAGGCATGATCTTGGGGGGTGCAGATGTTTTGGCACATTCTTCATAAATTCGTTTCATCTCGTTTTTGTTTAATGAAGGAATAGCAATAATAATCTTATCGATTTGAAGAGTCTCTACTGTCTTTGCGATCGCAGTACTGTCACCTACTACAGGAAGACCCATTAAATGCAGCTTATATTTCCTTGGATCGTCGTCAATAAAAGCTATCGGCTTAATCCCAGTATCTCTTTTATTCAACAGCTGGCGCACTAACATCGTTCCAGCTGCACCTGCACCAATAATCAAGGCACGCTTTTCTTCCGTTTCCGATTTAATATACCTATCACGGTATACTCTCCAGGAGAAACGCGATCCTCCAATCAGCAATACATGAAGCATCCATGTAAGCATTAATGCACGAAAATAAACGTTGTGAATTACAATCTCCTGCACGACTGCTGTTGTGATGACCGAGAAGGTAACTGCTTTCACAATAGCCACTAACTCTCCTATACTTGCATACTCCCAGGCTTTGTTATAAAGCTTATAGACGAAAGAAAATAAATGATGGCTGATTAATAATGTCACCGAAGAGAGCAGCAAGGTTTCCAGTTTAAAAATGGCCAAATAAGGATGCAGCGTTAAATAACCTACATAAATGGCAGATAAGACAATAATCGAATCCAGCATAATTAATGTCGTTAAGCGCCTGCGATATGTCATGAAAAACAGCCCTCCTGTAATTTCTTTTATCCACACATAAAATAAATACCTAACGGCAAAACACATAGTTATACATGTTTTTTCGTTAGATATTTATTCTTTGGTTTACTTTTTTTCAAAATGGGTAAGAAAAATAAAACAGGGCATTTAACCCAGCCTCACATCCCACTCTTGACGACTTGCGTCTAAGGTAATAGGCGATATTACCCACAGCGTGACCGAGTGCCTCCATTGATAACGGAAAGGAGACATTGCCGATTATATGATATTTTACTTCCAAGTAGTTCTTAACGGCATATTGTCCATTAAAAAATCCCTAAAAACTTTTTAGTTTTCACCTTCTCAGGTACTTCTTTGTATATCGCATCACCGGTTACCAATAGTTCTGCATTTTCACTGAATTGATAGACCGTATCGACACCATAGATTTTTTCAATCTCGTCGTACGCCTCAATGAGTCTGAAGGAACGGCTTGTTACGTTATGGGCATCAGAGGCAATAAAGTGGGCCAGGTTTGCTTCTATCAGCTGCGAGCTGAATTTTTTGATCTTTTTCCCAAAATGCCCTGATATGCTTGATGCGGTGATTTGTGAAAGTGTTCCATTTTTCACAAGGTTATATAAAATATCAGGGTTTTCGATGATTTCTTGATTTCTTTCGGGATGAACGATTATGGGAATAAGACCGTTCATTTGAGCATCAAACACCATCTTTTCGGTGTAGCGAGGCACATGATTGGACGGCAGCTCAATAAATACATAGTTTGTATGATTTAAAGTTAGTATTTCTCCTGCCTCATATTCATCTAGTAGATCACCGGTAATCCGGTTTTCCTGGCCAGGCAGGATGGTAAGTGATATTGAATTGGACTTTAACAGCTGGTTAAATTCGTCCACTTTTTTTTCAATCGTTTCTTTCGGATTGAGAAATCTCCCGTTCTTATGATGGGGGGTTGCAATGATTGTATGGATTCCTTCAGATAGTGCAAGTTTGGCCATTTCCAGGCTGGCTTGGGCATCAGCCGCTCCATCATCCAGTCCCGGTAATATGTGGTTGTGTATATCAATCATTACAACACCTTCTTATCGGTCGATTATTTTCTAAGCTAGTCAAGTTGTTTATTATTATATTCCTATTTTACTAGTTATAAAAGTAATTTTTGTAAAAAAATGTAATACCTTTATTTACCATAATAGTAATAATAATGGCTCTCTTTTTGTTCTCTCTGGTTTAGTACAACTCCAAGCAGTTTCGCTTGTGCAGCTAAAAGGAGTTCCTTCGCTTTACTCGCTGCATCTGTAACCGTATAGCCGCTTTTGACAACCAGAATCGTTCCATTGCTTTTGCTGGCAAGGATTTGTGCATCTGTAACTGCAAGAACTGGAGGTGTATCAAATAAAACCATATCAAACTGCTCGTATAAATCCTCCAGCAGTTCATTCATGGCGTTGGAACCGAGAAGTTCTGCAGGATTAGGCGGAATTGGCCCGCTTGGTAAAATATACAGATTTTCAATATCTGATTCAGAAACAGCTTTAGAAAAAGCGGTTTGCCTTGTTAGGACGTTTGTTAACCCAACTGTGTTATCTTTGCGGAAAGTATAGTGCACAGTCGGTTTTCTGAGATCTGCGTCAATAAGCAGTACTCTTTTTCCCTGCTGTGCAAAAACAACGGCTAAATTAGCAACAGTCGTAGATTTTCCTTCACCCGGTCCGGAGGAAGTTACCACAAGGGACCGAATATCTCCGTCGAGAGAAGAAAACTGGATATTTGTCCGTATTGTCTTATACTGTTCCGAAATCGGGGACATTGAATTTGTATGGGTGATTAACGTCCGGTTTGTAGACTGCTTTGCATCTTGTTTTTTTCTAAAAATCAACAGACTCACCTCGCGTTCTCATTTTTCCTGCTTTTTTCGCAGTCATACCTTCCTTATTCAGATTTATTTTTGTGACCGCCCCTAACACAGGAAGTTCCAATAGTTTCTCAATATCCTGTTCTGATTTTATAGTGTTATCCAGATACTCCAACAGGAATGCCAGTCCAACTCCTGCCATAAGTCCAACGACTAAAGCAATGGCCATATTCAACAGCGGCTGCGGTTTAACAGGTACTGGATTGTCATGCAATTCTGCAGGTGTCAGGATTGTAATATTATCAACCCGCATTAATGCCGAGATCTCTCTTTGGAACACCTTTGCAATTTCATTTGCAATCAGCACCGCCTCAGCAGGATCATGATTTTGAACATTAATCGTAACCACTTGTGATTGCCCCTCTTGGGTTACGCTTACGCTGCTATTCAACGCTTCAGCTGTTGTGTTGAGGTCCAGCTCTTCGATAACTTGATCCAGTATATAAGGACTTTTTAAAATAACATTGTACGTTTCAATATACTTTGCGTCTGTATCAAATGCCACTCCCGCCAATGAAGACAGTGCTCCGGCTGCCGCCTGGCTGACCAGTATCTGTGATGATGAATTATAAATAGGCTTTAATAACAAATAACTAACAGCACCGCTGATCGCTGTAGCAAGAAAAGCAATTGCTATAATCAGCGACAATCGTTTTTTCAATGTTTCAAACAATTCTCGCAGACTGATTGACTCTTCCATAAAATCCCCCAAAATGTTATATTTTTCTACAAAAACAAAAATTATTATATCATACATTTTTTTCTAGTTATATAGTATCGGCAAGGTTTTTGGAGAATTGCATTGGAAATTTATTACATACTTTAAGGGATGATATGTACATAAACCAAATTATTAAGGAATTTCCTGAATAAACAACTTAAAAAGACACTGAAAAAACTCCAATGTCTTGGCAGTTTTTGAAATTATTTATTTACGGTTTTTATGTACACCGGTGTCAATGGACATTTAGGCGATCTAGATATTCCATGATCGATACGAGAATTTGGCTATTTTAAATCAGGTTCTTTATTTATTACTTCTTAAATAACCACATCTAATACAAGAGCGAGTATAGATATTGATTTTATGATTCCGGCGAAAGAAACAAATCAACCCCATTACTTTCTTCATATATCATTACCCCTATCATTATAGTATTTATAGGAATTTATATTCTATGCTTCGGGTAATAAGACCTGTAATTATTTGTAAACAAGTTACGACATCATTTTTCGTCAATTCTTGTATCAAGCATCACATAATTTAGTATGTTCAGATCGTCGCAGATAGTGCCTCTACCATTATCCTCTTCGAAGGTAAGTCCATTCTAGTATCATTCTAGTATCTAATAGCAGAAAAGACTGGTTTCTTTCAAGCTCTCCCACGTACAAAAAGCCTGATACTCTTTTATCGTACATACCGGCAGAATCATATTGGTAACTCCCAATCCCATCTCTTCACTAGAACAGCGACTGACTACTTTTCCTAGATCTCTCCCAGTCTCAGGAGTGTCATTGGACCAGTACCGCCCGCATTTACCCATGCCCTTTTCTGGTACGTTATAAAGCACAAAAAAGCTTGGATCCTAAGTTAAGGACCCAAGCTTTTTCACTAGTAGACAGAGTCTACTGTATTTAGTTCATCATCTCTACAAATTTCAAGAAATCTGCCACAATTTTCGCCATTTGGTCACGCTTTGTAGTTTCGGAAGGTTTGAAGCTACCGCCGGCCATACCGTTCATGATTCCGGCTTGAACGACTGTTTCTACTCCTTCTTTAGACCAATCGCGGACGTTTTTGCCGTCCTTGAATTGGGAGACCTTTTTGGTTGTGTCTAATTTCTTTTTGTCATAACCGACGTAATCCATTGCTCTTGAAATCATTACAGCCGCTTCTGCTCTTGTAATTTTTTCGTTTGGAGCAAATCGTTTGTCTGTTTTACCTTTGATAATGCCCGCTTCGTATGCAGCTGTGATTTCGCCATTTTTGTTTACGGCTAGTTTCGTAGATACATCTGTAAACTGACCAGCATTTGGTTTAGATGCTGCCAAACCAAGGCTGCGTGAGATTAGGGCTGCGAATTCACCGCGTGTCATATCACGTGCAGGTGCATACTCAGTTGATGATGCTCCACTTACGATCAGTTTAGCTGCAAGTGTTTCGATATACTTCTCTGCCCAGTTTGCGCCATTGTTAACGTCTTTGAAAGTCTTATCAGATTCAACCACTACGTATAAGCTGTTCGTCAGACTCTTAATAACGGCTGTATCTCCTTTGAAGACCGTTGGAACTGGAACAAAACCTTTTTCTGTGAGCTTTACAACGATGGCTTTATCAGGATTAACCGTCTTGCCGATATTAATGCTTCTGTCCACATAATCTGCGAATCGGTTAACATGTTCTGATTTGCCGCCATACTGAGCTTCTACATTAAAGTCAATCACTTTAGAGACCGCTTTTAAGCCAGCCTTATTAATGCTTGTTAAGTCGGCAGCTGCCTCTTTTAATGTGATTACCAGATTGACATTTTTGGCCTCTGTACCGAGCTTAGCTGCTAACTCACTTAAAGCAATTTCAGCAACTGGCAGGCTGTATGAGCCAGCTTCTGCCTCAATTTCAATCACTGCTTTAGCATTCTTAGACTTCGCAGCAGAAATAATGGATCCTGGGATTGATACGTCTGTAACTTGCTGGTCATTTGCCTTAACTGTTAATTTAGTGAAGTCTTTTTGACCTTGAATAGTTTCGACAATTTTTTCTTCCAGGGTTGCTCTGCCATTATTAACCTGAATATCGTCTTTACCTACTGTAACTGTTCCATCCCCTTTACCATCTGGATTTCCAGGTACTGGTTGGGTTGGTACTTGTGGTGCTGGCAATGAAATGCCACCACCACCGCCGCCAGGGGAACCGCCACCTGGGTTAGTCGCTGCTGCTTTGGTGGTAAAACTATGGGAAGCAGTATCCCCAAGCTCTTTTTGATCATAATCTTTAATTGTTCCAAGTACTTCAATTTGATAAGTAGTACCTGCTTCAAAAGCTGCAGCTGGAGTAAAGAAGATTTGCTTCGCTAATTTCTTGCTTGCATCTTCTTCATAATAGCCCGGCTGGCCATCCACTTGCTTATAGCCTTTGTATTCTTTTTCAATACTTACGGCACCAGTTACTTTTATCTTTTCGCCTTGAGCAGGAACCTTGTAAACATTGATGTACTTTTCAATTTCTTTAATATCCATCAAACGATCAAATTCGACAGTGACCTTCGCAGGAATATCTACACCTTGGGATGCAGGACTAACTGCTTTCACCGTTGGATTTGAAGTACGAACCATAGGAACGTTTAATTGAGTTTCTGGCGGTGGTACCGTTACCGTTCTGGATACATAAGTGTTATATCCATTCTTTGCGAAAACAACTCTCCATTCGCCTTGAATAACATCCCATCCGTATCGGCCGTTTACATCCGTTACTTGCGGATTGATTTGTCCGAAGAACTCAGCGTTCCACTTCTGCCAGTTTGGAGCAGCAGTTGTTCCTTTATTCTCTTCAACCGTTGCTGTTACACCTTCTAATTTGTTCTCCATACTTCCTTCAAAGACAAAACCGGAAGGATCGATCAGAACAATGATTTCCATCAATGGAAGGGTAATGGTTATGTCACCTTTTTTGAATGTAAGTTCAAGAAGCTGTTCACCGTATGAACTCCATTCACCAAGCTTTTGTCCATCAAACGTAAAGGTTTTGCCATCCTGGCCTTTTTCCATGCTGTATGTTTTGCCAAGGAAAGTAATGGAAGCAGAATCTACTTCTTCAGCAAATTTCACTGTAGAGTCTAAAGGCGTCTTTTCTACGATAGCAAAAGAAGCAACTCCTGTATAAGGATTCAGGCTGACATTTCCATTCCATCCAGCATATACAGTTACACTTTCAACCTTCGGAAGATCAGGCTGATAGGAAACCTTTAATGTCTCGGACGTAACGATAACTTCACCTTCTTTGGCCTTTGCTACCAGGTTAAAGTCTTCGCTCTCCTTAGCATCTTTAACTGGCAGAGTTACATCCGCAAACCACCAGCGGCCATCTACCTTTACATTTGCAAGCAGAGCTCCGTTCGCGTATACCTCAACGCTGCTGCCTTGCTTTGCATTTCCATATACTTTAATTTTCTTTGCAGCTGTTTTTTCAGGAGCATTAATATTTACAAATAAAACATTAGTAGTAGCGCTAAGTACAGGCGCATCTTCCACTTTGTCCCCATTGATCTTAGCAGTTGTGTAGATGGTGTTGCCTGCATTACTGCCAACCACAGCTTCAAAGCTTAGTGAACCTTTTGCATCTTTTTCGACTTTCGGCACAGTTACCGTAAATCCTTTGTCGGTATCCTTAATGTCTGCTGACGCTAATGCTGTTCCGTTAAGGAGAATTGTTTTCTTCTCCAGTGTTAGACCAGCAGGCAATGTTACATCCAGTAAAAGATTTTCAGCAGCAGTTTCTCCGTTATTTTGATAATCAAGACGATACTTTAAAGTCTTTTCAGGAATTATGGTAGCAGCAGAGGCTGTTAAGCGATTGCCCTCACCGGTAAAGCTTCCGTTTGACTTTTGCTGAAGCGTATAAGTATCGGAATTCTTTTCTACGATTACTTCAGTAGTCGGATAATCGTAGCTGTAAAACTTCAGCCCGTACTTTTTGTCTTCTTCTAATCCAAAGATTTTGAAATATCCTTCAGCATCAGTACGCGCAAAGCCCTTATAATTACCAAACTCATTGTTTTCCTTTACTTCATATGCATAGACATAAACATGCTTTAACGGCTTAGCATCTTTATCCTTTACATATCCATCAAGGCTAGAGGCTTTTACCAGCGTGATTTCAACTTCTGTTTTATCTTTTGTAAAAGTCTCTTGCTTGCTCATGTAAGCAGGGGACGATACATCCACCGTAAAGTCTTCATCCGAAGCCAGACCTTTTAAAGTGAATTTCCCTTCTGTATCCGTGACCGCATAAGCATAGCTGCTATTGGAATAGGCAGAAACCTGAGCACCTGCTACCTTATCAGATCCAGCTTTAACAGTACCGGTAACTGTTTTACCCTCGTCAAGCGTTACTTCGATATTTCCTGATTCTGCATCCACTTTTATAGGTGTTTTCGTAAATGAACGATAACCCTCTTTGTAAATATACAGCTCATAAGAATCTGAATATACTACATCTTTGATTGTGATTTTTCCTTCATGAATTTCAGGATTGTACTCATAGTAATAACCCGCATTATAGTCAAATGCTTCATACGTATCCCAGCTGTAAAGAGAAATTGAATCCACTGATGTCAAGTTTTCATTTGTGAATGAAATGACTACGTCCCTCTTGTCGTCAGTAAGAGTGTCCACTTCAACTTTTACTGGATTGGTGACAAAATCGCTGGCTGCTGTCACTTTGAAAGTAGATTCGGTTTGTTTGTAAATCCCGCTGGCATAAACGGTTACCTTATAGTCTCCATCACTCAGGTTGGTTAACTGCTCATTGCCTCCCCAAGAGTTGAAGTAGCCAGTTTCTTTATTAATGTAACCATAGTAAACAATCTCTTCTTGGTTTGCTTTTTCTATTTTGACGCTTAAATCCATTTGTACAGGTGATGTTGTACCCTTTTCAACAAATTGGATTTTTGCTTCTTTAGAAATAGGCAGGTTT
The DNA here is from genome assembly GCF_002860285.1 of Bacillus sp. M6-12. Classification (GTDB taxonomy): domain Bacteria; phylum Bacillota; class Bacilli; order Bacillales; family DSM-1321; genus Peribacillus. Next base: position 54,998 of record NZ_PGVF01000006.1, on the reverse strand, counting down.
ACATTTTGTTCAGATGTTTTTCCACCTTCAAGTTTTACCTGTTCAGTTACTGCATCCTTGTATGTTTTGCCATTCGCTGTAACTTGAAGAGAATAGCTTCCTGCTGGTGCTCCCTCATAGGTATAGCTGCCATCTGCATTTGTATCAAAGCTGAAAATTGTCGAGCCTGCTGCCAGACGGATTTTAGCCTTCGATGTAAGGTCAGCATCACCCTGAGTAACCTTACCTTTAAGGGTTGCACCTACTTTAGCATTATTTAGGTTTTTAGTAAGAGTATTTGTCTTAGTAGTGCCATCCGCTTTTACAATTGTAGCGTCTGCCTTAGTAACTTCAGTAATACCTTCGACTACCTTAAAGGAGCCTTCGTATTTCTTTGAATCTTGGTTGTAAGTAAGAGCGACACTTTCTTCTTTCGCTTCTGTACCTTTTTTATAGGAAATGGTGGCGGATGCCTTGAAACCATCTTCATAGGAACCTTCTAAGGCAATTTTCGCTTCACTACCAATTTTCACTAGGTTATAAGAAGCATTTGTGTTTAATGCAACATCAAGTTTTGTTGCTGCAAAGTCAGATGTAGTTACGGATGTTGTTTCAGATTCTTTAGAAACATTTCCTGTCTTATCTGCTGCTGCAATCTTAAACTTATATGAAGTTCCCGGTTTAATAGCAGTCAATAGATAGCTATTTTCAGTTATCTTTTTGTCTACTTTTGTAAATGAGCCGTCTCCTTCTGCAACATAAACATGGTATTCAGCCGCATCATTAACAGCGTTCCATGTAACTTTTACACCATCCTTGGTCTGTTCCGCAGTAACATTTTGTGGAACTGCAGGAGGTGTAGTATCCAAATTGTAGGTTAGTTCATTTGAAACAGCTTCAGCATCTTCAGCATGAACCGCTTTTATTGTATATGTGCCATCATCAGCTAATGTAAATTCTTTTGCAAAATGACCGTTGGCATCAGCCGTAACAGTTTGGCTCTGAACCGGTGATTGTGCGTCACCTGCAAATATTTGAATCGTTACATTACTTGAAGGGTTTGTTTCCCCAATGACTTCAAACGTTTTTTCTTTAGATGGTTCATTTTGTTGTGGCTGGTTAAGCCTAACAAATTTCTCATCTTTATCTACCACTTTAAAGTCTTGAGTTAAAACAACTTCTTTTCCAGGTGCTATTGCCATTTTGAAGTTCAATGTGTATTCTGCACCCTTAACTAGATTAGCACGGAAGTCTAAATCAGTGAAATTGTGATCATCAGCTTTATAAGCTATCTTACCCTGCTGATCTGTTACCGTAATTGTAGATGGAATAGAATAATCGTAATTAAACTGCCCATCATACTCCCGAATGTTTTCATCACCTAAAACATTTTTGCTGCTATTTGATTCACGGTAAACGCCCATTTGATCCAGGATTAAGTCACCGCTTTGTAATATAACATCGCCTGTAACCGAATAACCATCATTATAGTAATTTTGGACAGCAAAGTTCTCAATTGCTTTTTTAGTAAACTCAGATCCTAATTGAAGTTTTGTAGTTTCATTAAATTCTTTTTGAACTGTACGGTATCCATAGCTCCATGGTGTTTCATTTTTTGGAATTTCGATCACTTCGAAAAGCAATTCATACGTACCCGGGGATACCATTATTTTATTTAGTACTTGAGTAGTCCAACCATAGGAATATCCGCCGCCATAGGTTGAATCCCCATCAGCAGTCCGTACAACAAAGTCTTTGAATGGAACGGTTTTACCAGCCCTTTCAATAGATACTTCTTTTAACGGATCATTGTCACTAAAGGTAATTTCCTGATTTTCCTTAACTGTAACATCTTTATTGAAGTAGTAACCAACAGAATCATTAACACCCGTCAAAATAACTCTGTAATCTCCATCTTTTACATATAGCGGGTTATATGAATTTATGGAAACGTAATTGGTAACCCAGTTATTGCTGCCTAATTTAAGCCCTACAGCGTATTGGTCATATAACTCCGTATCATTTTTTACATCCAGCTTCTTTAAATCTTGAGTTATTGTATACTCTTGTAGCTTTAATAACTCATCACCTGTTAATTTTTGATAGTCTACAAATTGTCCGCGTTGATTCGTGCCCGAAGCAAATGAGCCTGTGAGGACCACAACCCATTCGTCATTCGGTTCGATATTTAACGGATTATATGTTTCGTATTCCAATTCACCTGTTTTTCCAAGATAGTATTGCTGATAGAAAAATTGATTTTCTTCAATTTCTACCTTTTTATACAGCCTTGGTTGTAGCCAGCCGCTTTCTGATAGCGTAAGATCGCCAATTTTCGGATTTACCTTCAGCTTAAATGTTTCTGTATCGTTATCCTTAATATTAGGAATGTGATTATTAACATTCAAACGAATGAAATCCTTTGAAAAGGCCTGATCTACCAGTCTTAGTGTATAGTTGCCCTCATCGCTCGGCTTCGGAACAGAGACGGTCTCAATCGAATTTGCTTTAATAACATCACCAACGGGATTGTCATCTTTATACACCTGGTATGTTAAAAGTCCTGCTTCCGGCATGGATGTTCCAGTTTGTGCATCGGCAACAGAATATTCATTGCTGTTCGTTACTTGATAATTTTTAACAGCCTCCTGATTCAGTGCCAAAAATGCCGGATTTGAACCTGCAACAGTTTCACCACCAGAGCTTATATTGCTTACTTTAACCAGGTGATTATTATTGCTATCTAAAAATCTCATTCTATTAAAATGTATTTTGTTATTTTCAGGGAATAACTGATAGCCTTTTAAACTAAACTCATTTCCGACTGTTAATACAGTGTCCTTAGAAAAGCTCTCATTGTTTAGTGATGAAGTAAAGTCAAAACGGTATCCCTCTTTTTCCACATAGAAATCGATAGGGGAATACTCTGCACCTGTTAAGTTCGAAATATAGTCTTTTGAGACAATATACTTAGATGCATATACTCTTGTTGTCCATGAAGGATTCACATCAACTTTTGACTTTTCGCCTGCAGGAGGAGTAATGGTAACCGTCTCCTGAGCATCTAAATCTATTTTGATCTCCTTGTTATCTTCTGCTGTTATTAGCTTCGATAAAGCATATCCAGTATCACTATCTGTTTCATACATTTTAGCATTAAATAATATATTTGCTTCTGTCGAAACATACGCTGTCACTGCTTGTTTTGGTGTTTCCAGAAATATTGGGAAACTCATGTAAGCGCGATTATTGTCAACTACATCTACTGAATAAGTGGCACGCGTAAAATTCTTTTCTGTTGAAACTGTAATCTTAGAAAGGTCGTCTTTCTTTAGATTCAGTGTATTCACTTCCGTACCATTTATTGTTTTATGGTACACAATTTTGTTGTCTGCCAAAGATGCTACGACAATTTCGTATTCCCTGCCCTTTAGGAGATATGCGTTCGGGATAAAGGCTTCTGTTCGTCCGTTTTTCTCCAGAATTGTTGTACTATAAATTTGATTTAAATAGTAAGTGAATTCATCAGTGTAATTTGCTTCCCAAGAATCCTGATTTGTTCTTTCATAAACATACACTTTTGCATCTTTTAAAGGCTGACCGGAAAGATCTTCAGCCGTGATTACCAAGCCTTTTATTTCTGAAGATTCCTGGTTTTGCAAAGACAAGCTTTTCTCTGCTGTACCTATGACTTCGTTATTTTCTGTGTGTGATAAAGTGTACTTTACTTTATACTCTCCGGACGGGTAGTATTCTGGTATCTCCAGTCTAACAGAGGTCCAATTCTCAGAACTTGTTTGTGCAATCACTTCATCGGTTTCGCTGTTAATAACTTCAACCTTTCCTGTTAAGGAATCACCGTTGGCGCTATAACGGAAATCACCGCTAAAGGCAGCTGCTTGCACATCCACAGCATTGTTAGAGAAATAAGTATTTTCAATTTTTACTGTGTTTAACTTATCTGGAACTGGGTATGTTTTGCTTTCTGAAATTGGTGCATTTATACTCCAGTGCGAATTCTTAATGGCTCCGTCAACTGTTTTCTCTGTTGTTAGGTATAAATTTGTCGCTCCTTTTGGAACCACTAATTCGTTCACATTATCGGCATTTTTTGACTCACCATCGTAATTCACATTAACATAGCTAATCTTCAGGGACTCTGTTTGCCCTGTAAATGATAAGGTCATAGCATCTTCAATTTCTTTATTGAAGTCGAAGGATCCATCACCTAGTGTTGTTAACTTTTTAGTTAACAAGTATTGTTTCTTAGTATTTTCCTTTTCAAACCCTTTAACATTTACACTAATGTTTGTTGAAGCAGGGTTTACAAATATTTTCACCGGATTATCCTTATGAGAATACAACCTAAACTGGCTGTTGTGATCCTTGCTGCCATTCAATATATATTCAAACGATTCAACATCGAACGGTACGTCCGGCTTTAGTTGAACTGCATCCGTTTCCCATGCCCATTCTTCAAGGCTTTTTAGCTGGGCTCCCGTCATCGTTTTAAAACTATAGGAATATGCAGCTTGATCGGAAGAATAGAAATTAGCTACCATTTCTATTTTATAATTCTGATTATCATTGATCGTTACGTCTGGGAAGGCACCTTCTATTTCATTCATATAATCTTTTGATACTTCACCAGTTTCCAGATCATGTAATAATAGCTCTGCCCCTCCATAAGTATAATTTTCAGGACCCTTTACCGTAAAATGAATCCCTTCTGTTTGTGCACTTGCACTAATAAAAGGGGTAAAGGTACTAAAAATTAAAGCTAGGACCATAATCAAGCTGTACGTTCTTTTAAAACGTAAGTTCCTATTCATTTTGCAACCCCCTTTTCGAAATATAAATACATAAGCAAAATCGTCCCCCTTTGGAAAATTTTCTCTTAAAAAGAAATCTTAAACATTACAATAATAAATTAGACCCAAGACTAAAGCAACATTTTTTTACCGCGTTAAAGGGAAAAAGGGGAATTGATTAAGAAAAAATATTTATTTATGCATTTCGGAGCTGAAACTGGTACCTGTCACCAGCCGAAATTTGTCGAGTAAAAATAAAACAGCAGGGTTCCCCCTGCTGCTAAGTACATGCTATTTAATTCTAAAATAACTCTTCATAACCGCTTCTACTTTATCCACCGCATGCTTGCTTCCTCCTTTTGGAACATTTTCCTGAAGCAGTGCAATAAGCAGTCTCGGGTTATCGGTATTGAAGGCTACAAACCAGCCGTTTTCCGTTCCTTTTTCACCCTGTTTGTGCTTGAGTTCAGCGGTCCCGGTTTTGCCGGCGATCGGGATGCCGAGGTCGGCGGCTGAATGGCCTGTTCCGTTCGGATTGGCTACTATCTCCTTTAATCCTGCCAGTACAGTAGCTGTGCTATTGGCTGAGATAACATTCGGCTTCCAGGTTTGCTGGTCTTTGTCCAGTTCAAGGGTGGGCGCAATGATGCTGCCGTTGTTTACAAAAGCTGTATAGGCAGTGGCCACTTGCAGTGATGCAGCTTGCAGCTGCCCTTGTCCGTACCCGCTGTCGGCCAGCTTAATTTCAGTGCCGATGTCACCGATTTTAGCTGCAGACATTGGATACTCATACGGCATTTTTTCTTCAAAACCAAACTTATTGAGTCCTGCCGTGAATTTTTCCTGTCCAAGCGCTAAAGCTGCCTGGCCAAAATAAATGTTATCTGAGTATACCAGGGCATCCGTCATATTGACAGGCTTGCCATAATCATGGACACGGGTAATCCGGTAGTTTCCCCAGCTTTCGGATTTTTGCCATTTCAAGCCTTTTATATTTACCTCTTTTTTAGGGTCTGCCCCGTTTTCCAATGCAGCCGCCGCAACTAACGGTTTAATGGTAGAACCCGGGGAATAGAGAGAAGTAAATCTGTTTAGCAGCGGTTTATCCGGATTTTTTTCAAGCGCAGCCCGTTCAGATTTAGAAATTCCGAGCACAAATTTGTTTGGATCAAAGGATGGGCTGCTTACTAATGCCAATGTCTCTCCTGTCACTGGGTGGATAGCTGCTGCCGTCCCCTTTGCACCCTTATATTGAGCAAGAATGGTTTTTTGCAGCTCTGCATCAATGGTCAGATAGATTGTCTCTCCTTCTTCTGCCGGTTTTTCGGCAATAACCTTCTCCTGTCCGTTTTCCGATTTAATATAAATCTTTGCGCCGCCTTTCCCTTTCAGGCGCTCCTCAAATACCTGCTCCAGACCGCGTTTCCCGATGACATCACTCGCCAAATAGCCCTGCTTTTTTCTTTTTTCCAGCTCTTCGGCAGAAATCGGGCCAATATATCCGATCAGATGGGCCGTTGCTTCCTTATATGGATAGATTCGATCTTCCGTTTCGTTGACCAGGACGCCCGGTACTTTGATTAGCTGCTCCAGCAGCGCCGTTTGTTCCATAGAAAATTTTTTCAGGGGAACGAAGCTGCCAGGCTTTACCCAAGCCTGACTCAGCTGCTTTTCAACTTCCTCTTCACTCATATTTAATAGCTTGGCCGTTTGGGAAATACTGTTTTTCTCATTGTCTGCCATTTTTTCCGGGACGATGCCCGCCTCATACACTGACCCATTCATAGCGAGGCCCCGCTCATTTCGATCAACAATTTCTCCCCTTACAGCAGGATAGGTGTCAACGCTAACCTTTTCCCCTTCCTTTAACTCAGGAAAAATATGTTTTGCACTCCAGTCGATATACCAGTTAACTGCTTTTTCACGTTCTTCTTTGACGAACTTTGCCTTCTGAGAGAACTTCACCGGCCCGGCAACTGTATCCATGGAGGCATCATAAGGCAGCGAAGCCGTTCTGCGGTCACTGTCTTCTTTTATTTCCTTAGGCTTTATATAGGTTATTTTTAAGTTTTTCACTTCAATACCGTCATATATTTTCTCGTAGCGTTCGATAAATTCCTTTTTACTAATTTCTTTTTTGGCTTCCGCTGAAAGATAATCATACATATCATCGAACTTCTGGCTATTCCAAAGTTTTGTATATGCTGCAAATCTATCTTCAGGCTGTGGCTCTTCTTCCTTGCATCCGGAAAGCACAAATAGTAATAGCAACATGAGAAATAATGTCCATTGCTTTTTCATATAGTACACCCTCTCAGGTTTTTCATTCTATTAGTAAGTGTAGCAAAAAATAGAAGTGTGGTAAAAAAGGAGGTCCCAGTAATTTTTCGTGGGATATAAAAAAGGAAGCATCATACAGTTTTCCGTTTAATTAGTCATGGAAAGATAATTTTTCACTAAGTTAATATAATCAATTTAAAGCAAAATGGGTTATTATCCCACCTAAAGGTACAATCAGGAAAACCTGGTTTCACAAAGCTATCGGGCTAAGGATATTTTATCTATGCCAGCCAGCTGCCCTTTTTTTAAGAGGAGGAAAAAAATGAAGACAAGTTGGGTATTAAAGGGGGTAACCGGATTATGTGCATTGGCACTTGTCTGCGGATCAGCTTCTATCGCAAGCACCAAAGGACCAGAAAAGGAAACGAAACAGGTGCAAAAACAAGCTCCCGCCGACGCCAAAAAGGAAGCCGTTAAAAATGAAACTGCTGCTCCGAAAAAGAAGTTAGTGAAAATCAACTCCAAAATTGCGAAGTCAGCTGAAAAGCAGGTTGCTTCTGTTGAAAGCAATGTTAAAGTGTTAGCCAGAAGACGGTACAATCGAAACAGGACCAACAACTGCCCAGCCTTCTGTCTAATATTTGTTGGACTTAAGATAAATTTAAAAAGGCTGATCCGCTGTTAAAGAAACTGCTGGACCAGCCTTTTTTCATATATAACCTTACTTATTTAATTCCTTATAGACAATAACCTTCAATGCCAGCATCTCTTCTTCCGTCAGCTTGCTTTCCGCTTTCTGCATGAGCTCCTCTTTTGTCATCGTTCCATTTTGGACACCCTGCTGAATGTCTTGCAGCTCGTTGACGCCAAACTTTTTGACCAGGACGCGGGTTGCTTCTTCCTTTGTCGTGAATGGCAGCTTGCTTTCATCGGCATTTTTGCCCTCTTCCACAAACTGCTTTAATTCCGGGTCACTTTCAATCGATTGCTTGACATTTTCCATTTCTCCGCTGCTTTCCAGCTCTTCTGAAACGGAATCCACCAGCTTGTCGGAAGCAATTTTTGTTCCATAATAGTAAACACCATAGCCGAGTCCTGCAACAACAATCACGAGTCCCAGCAAAACCTTCCATGCTTTGCCTCGAGCGCTTTTTTTCCTGCTATTATAGCGTGACATAGTTCCTCCATTTAAATCTTCTTTGTTTTATCTTATATAAAAGGCAGGCTGAATAGCCAATTAAAAGTACTCCGCGTCACAGTATTAGTTATCTCACTTGAACCAGCTGAAGCTCCAAACGCGGTATTCACTATGAATATTAAGTCGCGCATGGACGCTGGTCAGAAAATCTTTTTCTTCAGACTGCTCTTTTCCCGCAGCCAATGCCGCAGTGCGTGAAATCCAAGAAAAGCTGAAATAATGATGCCGCTGACCGCAGTGATTAAGGATATCCATTCGAACACCGTATAACCCGGGATTTTAGACCATTTAATTTTCCCTTCCCAATCATGGATAACAAGGTTCATTCCATATATTCCCGATATAACGGTATAGGTGGTCAGGATCTGCAGCAGGTAGTTATTCCTTCTCGATGATAGGTTTTCCTGGTTTTGATATAGTCTATCAAGAGTATTTTCGACATGATCAAACAGGTAATCAATCCGGAAGGCTTCTTTGATGATATGAAAGAGTTCCTTCCCTGACGCCCGGCTGTTGACCTCTGGAAAGAAGTACTTCGCCGAAAACTCGGTAATCATAAAAATGAGGAGTTCCGTTTCTGAGTGGTCTTTTTCTACATCAATAACCGAGTGATCGTGGGTAAGCTTCATGAGGACTATTTTATAATAGTAATAAAGCAGCAGTGAATAGTAATGGTAGCCGTACATTTCACTGGCTAAGTGTGTTGCCAATTCACCGTGTGCTCTTGTCACGCACATAAAATTATCATCACTTGTAACATAGTACGTCTGGTCAGCCCAGCGATCATATACTTTATCATCATAATAACGCTTAATGTAATCCGGATTGAGTGCGCCAACGGCCGGTTCTCCATTTACATCATATCCATTCAACTGGGATGCCCGATAAAGGCCCGTCTGGGTTATATTACTATCTGCCGGAACTTCAATATATCCAATAACATACATCCTTTCGTCGATAAAAAATGGAAGGCTTCCAAAATAGGATGCATTAGGCTGATGATCCATATAGTCAGACATAAACGGGCAAAGCGCTTTAAAAATGAAATCCTTCATTTTTGAGTATTCGCCTGTTTCATGGATTATTTTAGAATCCTCCTGATCCTCATCGATTGGTTCCATTACACGAAATACGTCTCCAAAGTGCAGCACATCCGAGTAGCTGAGATCCTCTGGAAGCTCCACACGAATATTCGTCATGCCAATATGGAAAGGACATATAAATAAGTCGATTGAAAGGATTTTAAACTTTGTATACAGATGTTTGGATTCAAATTCACATCGCAAATCAAGTTTTTTTGTAAAACGCCGGAATCCCTCGATATCCTCCACTTTTTCAGGAAATAAAATAGGCTCTATATTTGGAAGGAAAAACTTTTCAAGCGAACGGTGGCTTACCCTATTTTCTCCGTAAAACCTGTTCTCTAGACTCAAGTCCTTTAATGAAAAAAAAGAAAAATTCTCTTTTTGAAGCTTCCGGACAAAGTCACCGATCTTGTCTTTATCCAGCATAAACGGAAATAAAAATTGCAAATTTGCCCTGTTTGCTTTCAAAGCGTCCTCATTTTCAGCTTCCATTTCTGTAACATCCACCATAGGCCTTCCCACCTTGCTTTAGAAAATCCGATTATATTAATATACCCTCAAGAGCAGGTATGTAAAACGTACGTCGCCGGTCTTGAGTGAGAACATAAAAAAATCCCCCAGGTAATACTCCTGAGGGCAATAGGGATACCATTTCGGTTTCCCTCACTAATCGGGTACTAGAAACTGAGGGTTTCCAGAAGTTCAGAAGTCTGCTCTAGGGAACATTCATCTGAGGTAACATAACAAAATAACACTCACTTAGCACTTGCAGAACAAAGGCCATAAACCTTTCTGCAAAACATTAAGCTGTTACCCATATTAAATCATTTTTTCTGTTCTGACCAAAACCTCAAAATCGCTCATTTTTCATTAAAATCAGGCAAATTCAGTGATTTTTCCCACAAAACCTAATACACTTCTATAAAAATATAACTGTAGGAATATTTTATGGGAATTTCCTCCAGAAAAGCAGCTAATAGGAATAAGCTTCATCCTTTTTACATCAAACAAAAAACCCACGGACTTCAAATCGTTTCCGCAGGTGTTTTTAACGCAGGTTTGCTTTTTTAAGTTTATTCAGGATCTCGTTATATTTTTGTCTCGGAGTCGCTTCTGTGCTTCTGTCTTCCGTTTGTGGTTTTTTTACTTGTTCCTGCTGCTGTACCCGATTTAGTTTTAATGTCTCTAGTCTCAAGCTGCTGTCGCTCCTTTGCAGTACATTATGTGATTCAGAGATGGAAAATTCTTTTCCAAAACATACTGTCCTTATTAACTTTTATACTAATACCCGGGTTTTTCAGCATATAAACATTTTTTATTAAATAACAAAATTAATCTCCTAATTGCAAATAGATAGGCAATGGAGCGCCTGTCTTCTGTATGGATTTATCAAGTATGAAAATTACATTATACATTTTTTAATGCCTATTGCGCTGAGGAAGTGCTCGATCCGTTTCATGGATTCTTTTTCAAATTCTTCAACGATGGAGAATTCCTTCAGGTAGGCTACTTTTTCCCGGTTTCCGTTCGTTCCTTCCTCCCGGGTCTCCCTCAGCTTCTCTTCATAGGTGTATATGACCGCTTCACCAATCTTTCGGGCTTCCCGGTCAAAATAAAAGGAAAAGACAATGGTACATTCTTCATCAAAAAAGGAGGGATGGACTTTCATAGAAATATCGACCAACAGATGCACCTCTTTCCTATTATTTTATATAAATAATACCAAAATATAGGAAAAGGTGAATTACCTCATTTTTCGTTAAAAACTTCGAATATCGCCGTTTTCCCCATTAAATCTGTTGCTTATATGAAAAAATATAACTTTAGGAATATGCCTACAAGAATATTATCGAATTTGATTATAAGTTTATATTCCCCACCCAATTTGTGTAAAAATCAAATCCTAAAATTGAAGTCACTGTTAACGAAGCTAAACGATCGGACGTCCTAAGTTCATATTCATGTTAAAATAAATAGTTTCCTTAATAATCGGCGCTGGTCCGCCCCTTTTCTAAGAAAACTTTCAAGAGTCTTAACTCCCAGCCTCTGCATGGAAATAAACATTAATAGTTACAGATGCAAACACAATAAAGGCGGTGTGAGCGAAGCTAAACCATACAACTTCCTGCGAGATTAATTGATTTTTTTACCTCAAACAATTAGCTCCGCCTCTTTTCCAAAGAAAAAACACCCCTATAAAAGAGGTGTGAAATGGGTATAGAAAGATAGAATTTTACTTACAGCATTGGCGGAAGTTCTGTGAGCATTGGCGGTAATTCGGCTGCACTTACCGTACTTGAACCGACCGCTACAAAACCTGCTACCAAAACAAGAGCAAATAATACACCAACTAACTTCTTTTTCATAGGAAATTCCTCCTTTTTTATTAAAGAAATGTTGATTTAATAGAAATAAATTCTATAGTTATATTTAACCATATATAATAAATTAGCATTTATCCGTTCATAACCGTTTTTATATACAAAATGACATGTTTTTTTTATATTTCGCTGCATTTATTAGAAAAATATAACTTTAGGAATATTATGAAGGGGACAAGCCTATGGATTTTTCATTAATAGGACAAAAGATAAAAGAGCTCCGGAAACAGATGAGACTTTCACAGGGAGAGCTCGCTGAGGGAATCTGTACCCAGGCACAGATCAGCAAAATTGAAAAAGGGGATGTCTTTCCCTTGGCTACCACACTTTATCTTATTTCCCAGCGGCTCGGTGTAGACGTGAACTACTTTTTTGATATAGGTATGACACCAAGATTGGATTATATTCAAGAGGTAGAAAATCAGCTTAAAATAGCAAGGCACAAAATGGACTTTGATACTATCAGGCAAATTATTAAGTCGGAAGAGAAAAATCCGCTTTTTACACAAAATAAGAAAAACTCTCAATTATTGCTCTGGCATAAAGGTATATACGAATATTTTAAAAATAAGGATTTGATAAGAGCCCTTGACCTTATTGAACAAGCCATCGCACTAACGAAGTCATCTGAAAAAGTTTATTCCGAGAGAGAACTCGATATAATGGTCAGCAAAGCGGTATTTTATGTGGAAGAGAAGCTTTACAATGAAGCCTACTCTACTTATAAAAGTGCTTTGAATTATCTGGAGAATTTCCCTTATTTGACTGACAACACAATAAAGCTGCGGTTAATTTATAATTTTTCCCGATTGCTGACAAGACTTAACCAATATGATGAATCGATCTCCTACTGCAATGAGGCTATTAAGTGGTGCATTGAACAGGATCTACTGTTCTCTCTTGGTGAGCTTCACTATCATATAGGCTATAATTACGAATTAAAAAGAGATTATGCATCCGCGACCGTATATTTGACCAAATCACTTCAAGTGTTCGAGCTTCAGGGCGATGACCGGTTCATTCCTTTCATTAAAAAAAAGCTAAAGGAATGGAGCACGGAAAATAAGATATCCAGTTAACAGGCCTTACTGTCCATAGTATGGCCTGTTAACTTATCCGGGTTATTTCCCCTCCTAAAACAAAACGCAGCAGCCCATTCAATTTACCCCTTAAAATGCGGTATAATGATAAGATAGCCTAACGGGAGTGAGATGTGTCTACTGGCCATCATCCCAAAGGCACAACTTTTTCGTTATTGGCAGGGATATTTCTGCCTTTGAATATATAAAAATGCTTTGAGCGCGGTCATCCGCCAGGGAGGTATGAATGTGATTAGTGAGTTGACGTTTTTTGGTGAGCAGCTTGCAAAAGAGCTGAATCCGAAAGCCGGAGAGCAGGTGGCTGCCGTCCAGCGCGGGGTAATGCTTTACCGGCAGGAGCTGGTATATGAGAAGACGGAAACTCCAGATTTTGTAAGAGCTACTGTACAGGATGTTACCCCTGTTAAGGTGGAACTGGATTTAACATTCCCGTTAAATAGCAGCTGTACATGCAATCGCATCAGTTTTTGCCGCCATAAGCTGGCTGTTTTCTTTTCTGCCTATGCGGCAGTTGGGAGCGTTAGTGAATGGGTGCAGAATTGGAAGGAACAGCAGCAAGGGCAAACAAACCGAAACCCATTGCAGCTTCAGCGGGCACGCGATCTACTGAACCGGACGAAAAAGCAGCCTTTAGTTAAAAGCTATAAAGCCTGGATCCAGTTTATTGATGAGACCTTTACGGAAAATATAACAGCCAATAAAGAGCTTCCATCCTATGCGCTGCCGGAAAAATGGCGGACTTACACACAGCGGCTCAGGGCAGAGGCGCCGATTGAACGGGAATGGAAGGTATTGTACGACTTTATTACCAGCTTCCGTACTTTTCTTCTATTAGCTGATTTATTAGAAGAATCCCGTAAAAGCCCTGCTGCTTTCCGCTATTTTCATTCTCTTATCACTGATCTCACCGATGATCTTCACAGTATCATCCAGCAATTAAGCAGACAGGCGCGCCCCTTTGCCTTTGATGATTTTTTCGAAGGCATTAAGGGAGACACCCATCGCTTATTGAGTGTCAGTTCTATACTGGAATATGAAAGTACGGATCTGTACAGGGCCATCTGGGGTTCTCTTTTAAAAAATCCAAAATGGCGCAAGGACGAATTGGCAAGCCTGGAAGACACTATCGAGAGAGAATCACAGGCACTGACCGTACAGATTGCCTATATCCATTTACTATTATTAAATAATCGGAGCAGCGAACTGCCCAGAATGCTGCAGGAACTGGGGGCTGAGGCCTGTCCATACCTATTTTACTGGATCAAGCTTGAAACGGACTCCGATGTTCGCGCCGTTCCATTCATCGAGTTTCTGGTGCAGCATATCCGGCCATTTTTGCAGCAGCTTGGGAATTATTATGAATGCACCGATTTTGTACGGACTTTTTCCGGCCCGGTCAATGCCTTTTGCCTGAAAAATAACCGTAACGACCTGCTGGAGAAATTTTACCGGGAGGCCCTTCCCTACAGCTATTGGAGCTATGCGACATACCTTTTTGAAGAAGAGCAATATAAAAAGTGGGTTGATCTCCATGTGTATGCCGGCATTAGCCTGGATTCAATCGGTACAGAAGCTGTAAAAGTGATTACGGCAGCGAATCCCGAACTGGTACTTCCGCTGTATTTCCATGCTGTTGAGCAGCAAATCGGCTTAAAGAACCGCTCAGCCTATAGACAGGCGGTCCGGTATTTGAAAAAAATGCGGACGGTGTATAAAAAGCTTAAACAGGAAGAGTTTTTTACTGATTATGTCGGCGACCTTGCCGAATCAACAAAAAGGCTGCGCGCATTCCAAGAAGAATTGCAAAGGGGTAAGCTGATTCATGCTTAACACAGGGAAAATACACATTCAAACGTCACCAATCGGCAATGGGAAATATGCCCTTTCTGCGGTAGATGAAGATAATCGATATTTAAATCCATCCCAGATCCAGCGGCTTCTTTTTACATGGGATAGTGTCAGCCATTTCGGCACAAAGGTGGAAATAGGTTCTATCGGGAATAACGAGGTAATCCTTGTCGACGGCTGGGGACTGCTTAATCTGTTTGCAAAGGAAGGGTTTAATTCGTTTATTGAGTGGGATTGGTGCGATCTCTCTTCCCTTTGTCTTTCAGCTGCACCTGTTTTAGCCGAAGCAATCGAGAGCGGCATCCCAGTACCTGACTTCCACTCCCTTGAGCAGGAACGAATCGGCTGGAGGCTCCCCGAACAGGTGGAAGAGGAATTTGACGAGTCCTTTTGGAATGAATCCGTCGTTCCGGACAGTCCGGCAGCTCCTGAAAATTCGGTGACGGTAAAATCATTTGTCGAAGAATGGTATAACGATGCTGT
The DNA here is from genome assembly GCF_002860285.1 of Bacillus sp. M6-12. GTDB lineage: Bacteria > Bacillota > Bacilli > Bacillales > DSM-1321 > Peribacillus. The sequence goes on along the minus strand of NZ_PGVF01000006.1, from coordinate 39,833 downwards.
TTCCATATATCTTGAAAAACATTCGCCGGTCAAGGAACGGTGGCGGCAGGCAGTTCGGGCCTTAAAGGAAACCCGGCTTTCTGCAAATGATTTACATGCCTTTTTTAATGAGGAAAGCTGGAAGAATTGGCTCGGCCTTCAAGAGGATACAAAGCCGTTTACTGCGGGGCTGCGTCTGACTGAGCCCTTTGATGGAGAAGGACCGTGGAAGCTGGAAATTACACTGCGCTCCAAAAAGGATGATCTGCTTCTTGAAACCTACCCACCTGCCAAATGGCCGCGCGGGTGGAAAAAGTACATCCCTGATATTGAAAATGAAACAAAGCGCTGGTTTTCCATTATTCCATGGCTAGAGGAAAAAGGTTCGTTAAAACAGGAGCTGACTGAATTCGAGGCCTGGGAGTTCTTAACCGATGCCAGCGAAAAGCTGATGTTCCTTGGCGCCGAGATTCTGCTGCCATCCTGGTGGATGACATTGAAGGAATCATCACTGAAGGTGAAAGCAAAGGTAAAAAACCAGTCCTCCCGCGGACCTTCCTATGTCGGGCTGCAGGCGATAATGGATTTCGACTGGCGTTTTTCCATGAATGGCAAGGAGCTCACTGAGCAGGAATTCCAGGCGCTTGTTAATGAAAAAAGACGGCTGATTTACATTCGCGGCCAGTGGGTGAAGCTCGACCCTGCTTTTATCCGGCAGATACAGGATATGGTCAAAACGGCAAACCAGAAGGGAATTCACCTGAACGAACTGCTTCAGCAGGAGCTTCTCGACTTTCCTGAGGATGGCGAGGGTGAGGATGAAGAAAACGCGGATATGATGCGGATCCAGTTTGAACTGAACCAGGATTTGAAAAGGCTGGTCAACAGCCTGCGCGAGACGAGAAATATTCCGCTTGTGGAACCTCCTGCTGATTTGCAGGGAGATCTCCGCCCATACCAAAAGCTGGGCATGAGCTGGCTGCTGTTCCTGCGCGAGCATGGCTTTGGTGCCTGTTTAGCAGATGACATGGGTCTAGGCAAAACGGTACAGATGATTGCTTATCTGCTTCATGTAAAAGCGAACGAGACTTCGGAATCGGGCTTTGAAAGCCATGAGGTTTCCCAGAAGCTGCCAAGCTCGCATGCGATCATTGAGGATGAAAGCAGTGAGGATTTCGAGGATACTGCGGAGGTTATTCAAAACGGAATGGATGAAACCAGCCTTCCCGGAGAGCAACCGAAAATCGAAACAAACGCCTCCCTTATTGTCTGTCCCACCTCCGTGCTGGGAAACTGGCAAAAGGAGCTTGAGCGGTTCGCCCCGAATCTTAAGGTAGTTTTGCATTATGGGTCAAACCGTCCAAAGGGAGACGCATTCGCTGCAGGTCTGGCTGGCTGCGACGTTCTTCTTACTTCCTATGGCCTGTCCCATATGGATTTTGATGAGCTTTCTTCCATGCGATGGAACAGCATTATTCTTGATGAGGCCCAGAATATTAAGAATCCGGGAACGAAACAGTCCCGTGCAGTTCGAAAGCTGGAAGGCAGGCACCAAATCGCTCTCACAGGAACTCCTATGGAAAACCGGCTAAACGAATTGTGGGCGATTTTTGATTTTATTAATAAGGGATACCTTGGAACACTAGGACAATTCCAGGAAAAATATGTGGCCACGATTGAACGTGAGCAGCAGACAGGGAAAATTAAAGAGCTGCAGCGGCTCATCCAGCCATTCCTGCTGCGCCGGACAAAAAAGGATAAAGAAGTCGCCTTAAATCTGCCTGATAAGCAGGAACAGAAGGAATTTGTACCGCTTACCACAGAGCAGGCCTCCCTGTATGAACAGCTTATCCGCGATACCTTCGCTGAGCTTGAACAGCTATCTGCCTTTGAACGGAAAGGCCAGATTTTGACGATGCTCAATAAGCTGAAGCAGCTGTGCAATCATCCGGCTCTGTACCTAAAAGAAGAAGAGCATAGGAATGCGTCTTCTAAACGCTCCGGAAAGCTTGAGAAGCTGACCGAGCTTGTGGACGCTGTGCATGACCAAAATGAAAGCTGCCTGATTTTTACCCAGTATATTGGAATGGGCGAAATGATTAAGGAATTGCTCGAAACAAGGTATGGCATTGAAGCACCATTCCTAAACGGCAGCATGGGAAAAAAGCAGCGTGATGACCTGATCGAACGCTTCCAGAACGGAGACTTCCCATTCTTCATACTATCGCTCAAAGCTGGCGGCACCGGATTAAACCTGACCGCTGCCAACCATGTAATCCACTATGACCGCTGGTGGAATCCAGCAGTTGAAAATCAGGCAACAGACAGGGCCTACCGCATCGGCCAAAAGCGCTTTGTCCATGTGCATAAGCTAATCTGCACCGGTACGCTTGAAGAAAAAATTGATGCCATGCTGGATAAAAAACAATCTCTAAATGACGAAATCATCTCCAGTGAAAACTGGATTACCGAGCTTTCAACAGAAGAGCTGAAGGACTTGGTTGCGCTTCATTAAGCGGTGTCTTGGCCAAATTGAAAGTTTGACTGAATTATACTCTTGAATGAAAATGTATGGATGGCATCTGCCTGCCACCCGTATTGAGACATGTTATTCTCATATTCAAAAAGCTAGAGGCCGCTTTCCCTAAGCGGTCTTTTTGCTATGGCTGTTACTCTGGATGCGGCAGGAGGATGACTGAAAAAGGATAATACCCCATTGTGTTTTATCATGATATATTCGAGAGCACGGTACAGATTTGATGGGTTGTCATGGCTATATTCTGTTTTTTCCTCGGATATGAGGATTTTGTCTGCTACAGTTTCAAATTTTATCTGTATGTTATTCATTCCAGGGTGATGAATGCTGATTGTGGATATATCTTTCATGGGGTATAAGCGGTATTGTTCTGCACTAAGGCTCTTGGCGGATTGAGGTCTAACCTGCTGAAGGGCATCAAAGAATGTAGCAGGAATAAATGCTGAACCGCTGTTTGTGGAAACCGCCTCGTGTACAATGAGATATCGCTCTTCATTTTTTGTTTTTTTGGCTGCATAAGATTTGCCCATAAATTCCTCCTTAAAGTATTTTGAAAAATTTCCAATTACAGTATATTTTTTACTTTATGTTACAAAATCCTGTTTTCTTTTTAAAATTTTTGGCGAATTTTGATTCCTGTAAGCAAATTGTAAAAAGTGAAAAATTGGTGGGATAAGCTTTCGTTCGCTTTTTGTTCTTACTTGGAACATATTAATTTGTTCGATATTGTAGCCACTTCGCTTTTTTTCCTTTGACAGATGTACCTTTGATAGTAAGAAAATATCTAAGCGGGGATAAGGTATGGGACTATCTGAAAAGCTAAGAGCGCTGCGAAAAGAACGGGAATGGAAGCAGCGGTACGTTGCAGGCAAAATGAATCTGAGCCGCTCCACGATCAGCAAGTTCGAAACCGGCAAACAAATTCCCGAAGTTGAAGTTCTGCTGCGATTTGCAGAGCTTTTCCATGTTGACCCTGATTATTTGATTAGCGAACTGACCGGCATGAATATAAGCAACGAAAAAAGAACCCCTTATATATTCAACAAAGCTTCCGAAAACGATCACATTATCTTAGAAATGGTAAAAACCAACCCGCGTCTGCATAAACTCCTGCTTCAGCTCGACCAGTTTCCGGTGAAAGAACAGCAAAAAGCAATTGAAATGCTGGAAATCTTTCTAAAGGGACTTAATAAACGGTAATTTTGATACTTCTAATCAGTGCGGCATTTGGATGCCGCACTATTTGCTATGTTTGGCTCTGCTCTGGTAATGGCTCTTGCTGACTAAGATTTTTCATGAAAACTGCTCACTTTTTAGAAGGACTCTCCTTTTCAGTACTCGGCAAGGCCCAGATGTTTTCAAATGAAAAAGGCCCTTCTCATTCGAGAGGGGCTAATCTTGTTGTTTTGATAGAAAATAATTAATCATGTAATACCTTATCCAGTAAGTTTCTCGTGCTTTCATCAAAAACACCAGTATCTTTTACATCAGGATATCGTTTTTGAAACTTTAAAACAGCTGCCTTTGTTGCAGGTCCATAAACACCATCTACAGAAATACGTATTCCTACTTTATTCAACCCTTTTTGTAAGGTTCTGACTGCTTCTCCGCGACTACCCTGTTTCAGTACCATGTTTGCAAAACCAAATGAATTTACCTTCTTTGAAAGTTCTGCATGCGTGCTTTTATCGTAAATGCCAGTGTCTTTGAGACTCTTATACTGTTTTTGAAATTTCAGAACTGCACTTTTGGTTTTTGATCCGTACACACCGTCGACAGTTAATCCTGCTTTAAGTTCTTGGTTTAAAGCTCTTTGAAGAATCTTTACAATTTCCCCGCGGGCACCCACTTTAAGAATTCCTGATTGTGGCATCTGAAAAATAGAATAATCCAGTGATGCTTGTGCGCTACTCCCGGAAGGTACACTCATTAATAATGCTGAAGCAGTTAATAGCGAAGCAGTTACCTTTTTCCATTTTTTCAACAAAATCATCCCCTTTTTATTAATTCATAAATATAACGGGAGATGGGACTAAATTGTTACAAATTAATGAGTCAACAAAAAGTCCTTCTCAATTGAGATGGGCTTAATTTACTCGATTTAATAAACAAAAGAAGGAATCCTAAGCAAGCCTGCTTTTGTATAGTTTCTGAATTTCACCCGGCATTTAATCTTAGGCTTGATATGAATGAACTTCTTATCTTCCTCAACGATAAGGTCCCGATACTGAGTATAAAACTGCCCCTGGCTTTCTCCGTCACTATAAAAATAAAACCTGAATGAATATTAATTCAGGTCTCAGACTGTAGCAACTTTATGTTTTTGACTCTCTATGGTTATTATCTTGTTCTTTTTTTGCTCGTTTAGCTTTTAAACTCCATTTAATTAACTGGTCACGATCATATAGTTTAAGATTGTTAGAGCTGGCAAATTTCAGGGCTTTTTTAGTATAGCCTCCATTAGTTATCATCCAACATTCTGAAGCATCAATGGTCTGCCATTCTTTTAAAGTTTTCTGGACAAGCCTAATCCCCACACTATTCTTGTGACTTTTAACTTTAACAATAATTTGTTTTCCTTCGATTGACGTCAATGAAAAGCTTAGATTATGTTTATTTGCCGTTTCAGTTACTTTATAACCCAATTGAACAAGTAAGCTGGATGTATAGTTCTCCAGTTCCTTGTCTGTCATTTTCAGTGTTTTCCATATTTCTGATTCTGACTGCATTTTCAAGTTTCGACTAAGCCATATTAATCCGTAGATGGAGTAGCAACACAACTCGAGCATAAAAGTCATAAAAGCAGTTTCGAAATTTTTAGTTTTTATCAATATAAACAAAGGCACAAGCAAAATAACTACCCAAAGCAGATTATGCAATCGAATGCTCAATCATCTCCACATCCCTTTAATCCTTTTTTAGCTCATAGAGTATTATTACTATATGTCCCAGTATCTGTCTTTTGTTCACTATTAATAAATTATATATCATTATTTTATAAAACTAATAACAACAAAGTTTGAAAACCGCCTAAAAATAAAAGAGAACCAACGGCTCTCTCTTATTTATGATACCTATATTAATAAAATTGTCGTTTTCTCCATTGCAAGTTACTTTTACAATTTCACCTTCGCTTCCTGAATAGCCATGTTCCCGCCGGATTTTCATGTTCGAATACCTGAGCTTAAATGAAACCTTTCTCCTCTTGCTCCGTAATAATATTAAATGGATAAAGAAGGAAGTGGTTGTATGATATCTGAAGCTTTGCAGCATAAGTTAGAAGACTATAAAAGTATTTATGCTCAACTGAAGGAGAATCTGAAATGGAAGGTTGGCGATCGGCGGACGCTGATGATGGTGGCTTCCATGTATGTTGTAAAAAGCCGCCCTTTTGATTTTAATAGGTTTCTTGAATTAAGCAATTATATTAAAGATAATGTTGGCTTTTTCTCCAATTTGAAGACATATCAGCGCTATACGACTGCTGCTACTCTGGATGTCCGCTTTGAACAGCCTCAGGAGAAATTCCAGGAATTTATAACCGTTTATGAAAAAATGGTTGCCAGCGGTTTTAGCAGAGGCCCATTCACTTATATCGCTGCGCTGGTGATGGTTTCTAGTGATCAGCCTGTTAGTGATTATGAAAAGAGAATTGAAAAGAGCTTAAGAATTTACAAGGGAATGAAGGAAAAGCATTACTTTCTGACAACTGCCAGTGATTATCCCCTTGCTGTCCTGCTGGCTGTACGTGATGAAGAGCCTGAGCAGCTGATACACCATATGGAAGGATTTTATGAACAGCTAAGCATCAATGGCTTCTGGAAAGGAAATTACCTGCAGTTTCTCAGCCATATTCTTACTCTTGAAAAGGAAACCGACCCAAAGGTTTTAATTGATCGCTGTTTAAGATTGGCAGATTCATTCAGGGAAAGCGGAATAAAAACAAAGCAGATATATTATCCCCAGATTGGAATGCTCGCCATGCTTAAAGATGGCGAGAGTGAAGTAAAAACAATCCGGCTGGTGGCGGAACAGCTTAATTCAGACCGGCTTTTTAAATGGCATAAGGATATAAATTTTATGATGACGGTCAATTGCCTTATGAGCAATCGGGTTCAGGATACAACAGTGATTGAAACAGGAATGTATTCCATAATTGAAGCCATTATCCAGGCACAGGAAGCAGCAATGGTTGCTGCAATAGCTGGCGCTACAGCTGCCTCCGGTGGCGGGGATGGTTAATAGTTTACTGGCAGCGCCCAAGATAGGGCGCTATTTTTGTTATGAAGAGGTACACTTGGCAGCGCCTCCGTTTCGGTTTTTATAAGAGCAACCTGGCAGCGTTGGATCAAAAGACTGGACCGCACGCCGGTTTTTTATTCACTCACGGGGGTATATTAAAGAGGTTTTGTATTCTTCCGTAAAATTTGGGCCGCTTAAGAAGTAAAAGCCCAAAGTTATATTACTTTTTTGCCATTGATTAAACATCTGAAAGGGTAAAGGGGGTTTTTTTAGCATAATAATAGATAAATAATGAGATGGTTCCCAATTCCAAAGGCATAATACCCATACCCGTAACCCTAAAATATTAAAATTTCGGTAGCTGCTGGAATTTATCGTTCAACTTACAAAAAATATCGATCAACTTTCAAAATTTATCGTTCAAGTTTCAAAATTTATCCTTCAACTCCGGAAATTTATCAATCAACTTTGAGAAAATATCGATTTCTCGACAAATTATGATAAACACCCACCCAAGATACATACAATATATACTGTTAAACATAGAAAAAGGCTGCCTCAGCAGCCTGTCCATAAACTATTAATTTTTCATCCGCGGGTCTAGTGCGTCCCGAAGTCCATCACCCATTAGATTGAAGCCTAAAACGGTGAGCATGATGGCAAGGCCAGGGAACAGAACGGTCCATGGGGCCTCCAAAATAAATATTCGGGAGTCTGAAAGCATTTTGCCCCACTCTGGGGTTGGCGGCTGAGCACCCAATCCGAGGAAACCAAGTGCAGCACATTCGATAATGGCTGTGGCAATTGCCAATGTCCCTTGTACAATGATTGGCGCCATACTGTTCGGCAGGATATGCTGAGTCAGTATTCTAAAATCGGTCATACCGATTGCCTTGGCCGCAGTAATATATTCTTCTTCTTTTACAGTTAGCACTCTTGAGCGCAACAGCCTTCCGAAAGTTGGCACATTGATGATCGCAATGGCAATCAATGCATTCCGCAATGACGGGCCAAGAACGGACACGACCGCGATGGCCAGCAGGATGCTAGGAAACGCAAGGATAATGTCAAAAATACGCGATATGATTGTATCAATCCATTTTCCATAATAACCGGCTACAATTCCTAAAAATGACCCTATCACAACCGAGCCTGCTACAGAAAGGAAGCCAACCCATAAGGAAATTCGTGAACCATAGATGATTCGGCTAAGAATATCACGGCCAAACTCATCAGTTCCAAACCAATGCTCTCCCGATGGGGAAAGATGTTTATCTCCCAGCTTTACATCTGCATATTCATATGGAGCAATCAAATCTGCAAATATGGCCAGCAGGATAAAAAATGAAACGATAGAAAGACCCGCGATGGCGAGCTTATTTTTTTTGAAGCTTTTCCATGCTTCTTTCCAGGGAGAAACTGCTTTTTCCTCCACCGCTTGAGGAGGAAGCATTGGAGGAGTTTTACTTGCTAGTTCTGCCATGCCTGATCCCTCCTACTTATATTTAATTCTTGGATCGATTGCTGCGTACAGTAAGTCTACAGCCAGGTTAATCAGCACAAAAATCGTAGCAATCACGAGGATGCCTGATTGGATAACCGGATAATCACGGTAGCTGATAGCGTCATAAATATAGGTTCCGATTCCTGGCCAGCCGAAGATTGTTTCAGTGAGGATCGCCCCGCCCAAAAGCAAACCGGTTTGAAGACCGATAACTGTAATAACAGGAATCATTGCATTTTTTAACGAGTGCTTATATACAACCCAGAACATCTTCATTCCTTTTGCACGTGCTGTCCGGATGTAGTCCGAGCGCATAACTTCGAGCATGGAAGAACGTGTCATACGTGCAATAATGGCCATCGGTATTGTGCCAAGTGCGATGCCGGGCAGAATGAGATGGCGGATTACTTCGATAAATTGGTCGAACCTTCCGTTCAGGAGAGTATCTATCAAGTATAGGTTGGTAATGGCCTCAACCGGATCCCGGATATTGTCACGGCCAGTTGTAGGCAGTAAATCCCACTGAATGGACACAATATATTGTTCCATAAGACCGAGCCAAAAAATAGGCATGGATACCCCGATGAGAGCCAGTACCATTGCCGTATAGTCAAACCAGGAATTTTGAAACCAAGCTGAAATGATCCCTGCATTCACACCAATTATGATTGCGATGATCATCGCTACCAAGGATAGCTCAATTGTCGCGGCCAGGTATGGCCATATTTCTTCGCTGATCGGCGTTTTGGTTTTTAATGAATCTCCGAGATCGCCCTGAAAAATCCCTCCCAGGTACTCCAGAAATTGAGTATGCCATGGCCTGTCCAGCCCGAGTTCTTTATTTAATGCTGCTATTGAACTCTTGGTTGCCTGCTGGCCTAAAATAAGCTGTGCTGGATCACCCGGTATAGCCCGAATCATAAAGAAAACGATAAAGGCCATGCCAAGAAGCACCGGAATTAATGAGGATAATCTTCTCAAGGTGTATGATAACATGTCTGTCACCTCTTTCTATAAACAAAGGATGATTGCGTTACTGCGAAACTTTTCAAATATGTATGGTGTTTGTCAAAAAAAGAGGGAGCATGCAAAATTCCATACTCCCCTTTTTGCAATTTATTTGCTTACAGAAACGTCAATGAATGACTGAGATCCTGTTGGGTGCGGCACAAAGCCTTGAACCTTGCTAGAACCGGCAAGCAATGGTGTTGAGTGCGCGAGCGGTACCCATGGAGCGTCTTCAAAGATAATTTCCTGTGCTTTTTTATACAGATCATTACGCTTAGTTTCATCTGCAATGGATTGTGCTTCAATTAACAGCTTATGGACTTCTTCATTTCCGTAGCGGGCATAGTTGTTTGACCCGATTGTGTCCTTATCCAGCAAAGTGTAAAGGAAGTTGTCGGCATCCCCATTATCGCCATTCCAGCCCATCATGAACATGGAGGCTTCGCCTGCACGGAGTTTGTCAATATACGTACCCCATTCAAATGTTACAATGTTCGCGTCAATGTTCGCTTTCTTGAAGTCAGCTTGAAGTGCTTCTGCAACCTTCTGGCCATTTGGCATATATGGACGGGCGATTGGCAATGCCCATAGATCCAGCTTAAATCCTTTTTCCAGTCCAGCCTGTTTTAGCAATTCCTTAGCTTTTTCCACATCATATTCGCGGTCCTGAATGCTGTCGTTGTAACCGCTGACAGAAGGAGGCATTGGGTTTGTTGCAGATTCTGCCGTGCCTTCATAAAAATTCTTAATGATTTCTTCTTTATTAATCAGATGGCTGATCGCCTGGCGGACTTCTTTTTTGTTAAAAGGCTCTTTTTCAACATTAAAGCCAAGGTACGCTGTGTTTAAAGAAGGGCGCTCATATAATGCTAGGTTCTTATCAGCCTCAACCTTAGACATGTCGCTAGGGTTTAGTCCATCGATCACGTCAAGCTCACCTTTAATTAAAGCGTTCAAACGGGCAGAGTTGTCCTTGATTACTTTAAACTTAACTCCAGCCAGTTTCGGAAGGCCTTTTTGCCAGTATTCGTCATTGCGCTCTAATTCAATAACATCGTTCGGCTTCCAGGAAACAAATTTAAATGGTCCTGTACCGACAGGATTTTTCGCAAGACTGTCTTCGCCTTTTTCAAACGCAGTTGGACTTGCAATGGCAAATGGACTCATTCCAAGGTTTTTCAGGAATGGAGCCTGCGGGCGGTTTAGTGTGAATTCAACCGTCTTTTCGTCAATTGCCTTTACTTCTTTGATTACATGCCCTTCGTCACCTTCAAAGCCGCCAAACATGGAAGGATAGTAAGCAAATTTTGCTTCATCCTTGCTTTTTGCCCAGCGCTGGAAGTTCTTTACTACAGCTTCGGCATTAAAGTCTGTACCGTCGTGGAATTTTATTCCTTCTTTCAGATGGAACGTAAACTTTGTTGCATCCGGAGAAACGTCCCACTTTTCTGCTAATCCAGGCTGTACATCCGTATTGTCTTTTCCAAACTCAACAAGGTTCTCATAGATTGAGTCGGTTACATTATAGGATTCCCCTTCAGTTGTCATAGCCGGATCAAGCGAATCTGAATCTCCGCCGCGTCCATAAATTAAAACATAATCTGAATCTTCTCCCTTGCCAGCACTGCTGCTGTTGCCGCTGTCTTTCTCTTTTCCATTTGACGACGAGGATGATGAACATCCGCTTAAAGCCAGAGAAAGAGCAAGAACACAAGCAAAAATTACCCATAAACTCTTCTTCACGTTATTTCCCCCAGTTTTATAATATTTTGCCTCTTTAGGCCGACATCCGGCGTCTTCTTATCGAATCAGCCTCATCCGGCAGAGGAACTTCTCAAGTGCGGCAAAGCAATTGATCAAGCCCCCCTTATATGTACGCGCTGTTATTCATATAAATAACAAGCTGCGTAGTGGCCAGGCTCAACTTCCTTCAATACCGGCTTCATGCTGCTGCAAACGTCCACTGCCTTTGGACATCTGGTATGGAACGGGCAGCCTTTTGGCGGGTTGGATGGGCTCGGTACATCGCCCTGAAGGATGATTCTTTCCTTTTTGTGTTCAACGTCCGCAACCGGCACTGCTGATAAAAGGGCCTGGGTGTAAGGGTGTTTAGGACTTTCATAAAGTTTTTCACTGTCTGTAAGCTCTACTATATTCCCTAAATACATAACGCCAACTCTGTCGCTTATATGACGGACAACCCCAAGGTCATGGGCAATAAATAAATAGGTTAAGTTGAATTCCTTTTGTAAATCCTGAAGCAGATTCAATACCTGTGACTGGATCGAAACATCCAGCGCGGAAACAGGTTCATCTGCGATAATCAGTTTCGGGTTCACGGCCAGAGCCCTTGCAATTCCAATCCGCTGTCTTTGTCCGCCGCTGAATTGATGCGGGTACCGTTTTGCGTGGTAGCTGCTTAATCCAACTACTTCAAGTAATTCCTGGACGCGCTTCTTCCTTTCGGCATTATCCTTCATGCCATGGACAATAAGGGGCTCCTCCAGAATCTTTTCGACTGTGTGCCTTGGATTTAGCGACGCGAATGGGTCCTGGAAAACCATTTGCATTTCCCGGCGCATCCTCCGCATCTCACCAGAAGAAAGTTCAAGAATGTCTTTTCCTTCAAAATAGACTTTTCCTTCACTCGGCTCCAGCAGACGGAGAAGCATTCTGCCTGTTGTGGATTTGCCGCATCCGCTCTCACCTACCAGCCCTAGTGTTTCCCCTTGATTTATATGAAAAGAAACACCGTCGACCGCTTTTACTTCGCCAATCTGTTTACCAAGCACTCCGCCCTTTATAGGAAAATGCTTTTTCAGGTTTTCTACTTTAACTAATGGCTGAGTCATTCTCCCCTGCTCCTTTCACATCTTCGTACAGCCAACAGCGTACCTGCTGCCCATTTTCAAAAGGCGTGAGAGAAGGAGTTTCCGAAAGACAGCGTGCCATTGCATGTGAGCATCGTGGAGCAAAATGGCACCCAAGCTGAATTGTCCCCGGCTTTGGAACATTGCCCGGTATGGAATATAACCGTTCCTTTTTCACTCTCATATCTGGTACTGACTGAATTAACCCAACTGTGTAAGGATGCTTTGGATTCCGGAAAATGGATTGCACATCGCCTTCCTCTACAATTTTGCCGGCATACATAACAACAACCCGCTGACACATTTCCGCGACCACTCCAAGATCGTGGGTAATCAGCATGATGGCAGTATCTGTTTCCTTATTAAGCTTTTTCATCAGCTCCAATATCTGCGCCTGAATGGTTACATCAAGCGCCGTGGTCGGTTCATCCGCTATTAACAGCTTTGGCTCACAGATCATAGCCATGGCGATCATGACCCGCTGCCTCATTCCTCCAGAAAGCTGGTGGGGATATTCCTTTACCAATTCCTCTGCCCTTGCCAGTCCTACCTGCTTGAGCATTTCAATCGCCCTGGACAGTGCAGTCCGCTTATTCCAGTTTCTATGTATCCGTAAAGCTTCCGTCAGCTGTTCTCCAATTGTAAAAACGGGATTTAGGCTGGTCATCGGTTCCTGAAAAATCATCGCGATTTCATTGCCGCGTATTTTCCTCATCTTTGATTCGGAGGCTCGTGCAAGGTTATCTCCATTGAATAAAATTTCCCCTTCAACCTTGCCGGCCGGGGAAGGAACGAGGCCCATTAAAGAAAGCGAGGTAACACTTTTCCCGCAGCCTGATTCACCTACAATTCCTAAAACTTCTCCGGGTTTTATATGAAAATCAATTGAATTTACAACCGGTATCTCACCTTCGTCTGTAAGGAAAGATGTTCGCAGTCCTTTTACATCTATGACTGGATGGCTCACAATCCTCACCCCTTTCACCATCTAGTACAACTTTATTGAATTATCACATTTGCGCAATAATTTTACAATACTAAATTCGTAAAATTTTTAAATAATTTATTATATTTACATAGTTAAAGCGTTAATGGATTAAAGAAAAAACTGGATATTTAAGTGGGTAAAATAAAAGACTGAAATAGTTCTATGGTTTTGAGAGCAAGAAATATGATAGATAAAAATACCTAAAAATAAAAAAAGCTGCTTTAACAGCAGCCAAAAAATGAGGGAGTTAGAGGGTACACCTTTTTTGTCTAGGAGAATAAACAGAGGTTTCGGGTATTGCGGGGGTCTATTGGATTAAGGATTCGAAAATTCCGTTTTCGTCATTCACTCTTCTTTACTAACCAAGTAAATGAGCAAAAAAAGATTTTCCTGTTTAACATGCTATAGTGCAATAGATTTTTATTTCTGCTTAAATCATTTTTACGGATTAAATCTCGACAGATTTTTTATGAATTCCGTTCATAACAAATTGTTTCCTTGGAAGTGGGCGTGCAGGTTTGATAGGCAAGGATCTGGTGTATTGGTCGAGGGCTTGGTGCTTTCTATATAGAGCCTGTACCTGTATTTCCAGGCTGGAAATAGCAGAAGCAAACTCTGATACGCGAATTTCGCTGTTTTCGGATTGAATGTTTGCTTTGGCAATAAAACGGATCATATCCGAGACTATCAGTTCGATTCTAGTAAAATCAGTTTGCCTGCCTGACTCCATCTGAACCTGCCTTTTACAGGAGCAACTACATTTGCAAGATTGTTCTTGTCTATTTTCTGCCATCCTCTCACCTCGTTCTTACACTTCGATCGCAGTGCTTCGTTCCTTGTGCTTGCTGTCTAGAAAACGGACACTTTCCGCCACCACTTCAGTAACATATACTTTTTTCCCCTCCTGGTTTTCATAATTCCTTGTCTTGATTCGGCCTGTTATGCCTACAATCGACCCTTTTTGACAATACTGCGTCGTATTTTCGGCTGTTTTTTTCCAGAGAGTGCATTGAACAAAATCCGCTTCGAATTCTCCTCCTGCATTCCGGAAATTGCGATTTACTGCGAGAGTAACGTTTGATACTGCTTTCCCCTCCGGAGTATAGCGAATTTCGGGATCTTTCGTCAGACGGCCTACTAATGTAACTTGATTTATCAAGTTTTCATCTCCTTTCGATAACTTGTTATCATCATACCTATTAGGCTGCCGGTAAGTAAAATCGCTAAAATGATGTTTTGGGAAGCAGAAAAAGGTCTAAATATGACGTTTAGTGCACCTAAACTTCAAGTTTCGACTTTGGGGAAGTTTAATAACAAAGTTTTGTATACATTTAAAAAAATTAACAGATTTTTTTCGACAATTTAACTATTCAGAAACATAAATTTTTGGCAGGAAAAACATGTATGTTATAATGGCAGGAAAGAATGGCTAAGATCGGAAAAGCGGGAAATTGGCTAAGGTTTTTCGGAATAAGATGGAATGGAGGGATTTGGTGAAAACTTTTAAACTTGTTTCACTGCAGCTGTTTAACGACAAGCAGGAAATAGTGGATGTGGAATTAACCGACGGATTAATTATAAATAAAGAAGATGATGACAACACCTGGCTGATTGAGGCCCTTTTGCAGGAAAAGGAATACAAGGTTATTGAAAATACAGTCTCAGATAAACAAAATGTAGAACTTCGAGTTGTTATTACGAAAAAAGAAAACGATCCGGCCGCCTTCCAGACTATTCTTCATTCCGTAAAAAACGTAGAGGATCTCTATAGCGTCCTTTTTGAGGGACATCTTAAACGAACGAAGCGGGATTATGCCGAACTGCTGCTTCAGGACCTTGTACATAATGGAATGAGCGGCAAAGATTTAGTCACGGAGTTTAAAGAAAAAATACGCTCTCGACCGAAGCTTTCCGGGGATAAAGTAAAGAAATAAAACACTTTGAATATAAGCGAAAACCTTGTCATTCTTGACAAGGTTTTTTTATATGAAATATTTTTATCCAAATATCAAGCATCTATATTAATTTGTTGAAAGATCTGAGCATATTGCCTGCATAAGGCGTCATTGCTATTAATGGGAAATATTTTTATCGTAATTGATAAGAATTATAATCGGTTCGCTTTATCAATAACATACCGGGCTTCTGCCCTGCATGAATAAGGAATGTCCTTACCTAGCTTCACTTCGATTGCTTCAATTTCATTAATTTGTTCTTGTGTTGGTTTTTCACTTAAAATTTTATTGATTGTTTCATTTATCTTCGAAGCCAATTCTTCATGAAATAAAGGATTCCCCTTGATTTCAGTATCTACTTTATTATACCAAGACGCATGGTTCGTAATATATTCCTGCCATTCCGCAACAAAAGCTTCCAAACTAAACCGGCTTTCTTCCCAATTTATTCCAACCATATATTGCTCAAAAACTGTAGAAATCGAACGAGTGATACTTATTTTAACTCCTGATGAAAGATCTTTAAACATGTTTCAATTGTACCTCCTGAGTAAATAGGTCTTTGCTCCTTATAAAATAGTAACATAAAACGATATGTAAAAATAGAATAATAATAACTAGGACGCATAAGCAACATAGGTATACAAGGCTTTAACGCATTATAAAAATTTATAGAATAATATCGAAATATAGATGTTTAGTTAGATTTAAAAAGGGGCTGATCAGCTCACAGCCCCTTTTTCCATTTAAAGAAAGAAAATTCTTACTTACCATTGTCTTTATCATCGGCATCCTCTAGAATACCTTCTCCTGGTACTTCATCGCCACCTGTTGGATCTAAAGGATCCTTTTCACCCTGATTATCCGTATCTAGTCCATTATTGTCATTGCGGTTGTTTCCATTATTATCGTCAAGCATGCCATCGTCGTTGTTATTGTTGTTTTCATTGCCGTTGTTATCATCCAGCACACCATTGTCCTGGTCGTTATTATCTTCAATCTCGTTGTTTTCAATATTGTTATTGTCATCAGGAGGCGGGTTATTGTCTGTGCCACAGCCTGCCAAAAGCATTGCTGACAGAAAAGAACCTCCGATTAAGGCAAGAAGTTTTTTCTTCATCGCGGTTAACCTCCCTTCTTTATGTAATTAGACCTTATTAATGGTCACTTGTATTGTGCCCAAGTGAATGAGATCTTTGCAGTTCTATTGAATAATTTCTGCCATGCAAAAAGACCAGGCATACTCAGCCTGATCTTTAATAGGGGGAAATACCCGTTGATGGCTTACCAAACCATTTAATCCCAGGATTTATCTAAAAATCGCTGCTTATGAATAGGTTTTACCCTGGTTATAAGATTAATAAACGGAATGGAAATAATTGGTCATATGACACACCTTTAATTGGAACTATATCCATTAGTTAAGTCCTGCAAACGAAAACTTATTGGGCCTTATCCATCAAAGCAAACATGACCTCGGCTTCACAGGCGACCTCTCCATCGACTGTAGCCACCGCTTTTCCTTTGCCGATTTGTCCTTTAAAACGAACCAATTCTACCTCCAGGCGCAGCTGATCCCCAGGGAAAACCTGCTTTTTCCATCGGCATTTATCCACTCCGGCAAACAATCCGATCTTTCCGCGGTTTTCTTCTTTAATCAATACCGCTGTTGCCCCAACCTGTGCAAGCGCCTCAAGAATTAATACCCCAGGCATAACTGGGAAGTCTGGAAAATGTCCATTGAAAAACTCTTCATTGGCTGTCACGTTTTTTATGCCAACCGCCCTTACTCCCTCTTCAATTTCAATAATTTTATCCACAAGTAAAAAGGGGTAACGGTGCGGGATAATTTCTTTAATTTGTGTAATATTGAGTTCCATATAATAATCTCCTTTACGTGCCGTTGGAAGAAGTACTGTATCTGATTTATCCTGTTATGCAGTCAATAACCGGGCACTTTTTTTCCCATCATATCATGGTCAGTCTGTGCTTTTCCATTGCAAACGAAAAGATCCTCCTATGATCGGACATGATACGGAGCAGTCAAACCTGCAACAAACCGAATAAACCCCTGCCAGATAAGTGGCAGGGGTTATTCTTATTCTTTATGTTTCTTTATTAACGAGTTCAACAATATGCTCCCACGTACTCTTCTTAAATACATCAGCTGGCTTTCCATCGCCAAATACGCTATAGCCGACTACTGCACCTGCGGCAAGCGAAATAGCGATTAGGAACACCACAATAATCAGACGAAGCCATATCGGAATCAGCCGGACTCTAATCCATCGTTTTTCTGCCGGCTTTTCCGCTGGCCTGTCTTCCTCACTTTGTTTAGCTATTATCTTATATTCATTTCTTGTCAATTTCTTTTCAACCATGCTTATCTGCTATAGCTCCTTCATCGAATTCCATTTACTAAGCTTAGCATTTGATCTGCCAGCGTGATAGATCTTGCCTGGAATTGGTAATGTCGCTGCATACTCATCAGGTCTGTCATTTCTTTAGATAAGTCAACGTTTGACGTTTCAAGTGCCCGCTGCTGAAGGGAGATTTCGTCCCTTCCCCCGCCGGTTAAAGAAGTTAGTACATCTTCCTCCGTGACATTAAGTTCATCAAGATTTGCCGGCAGTCCTAAAAGATTTCCGCCGACCTGCTCAAGAAATTGAGGATTTTTCACTGAAACAATCCCTAATCCGAAGGTTTCTGCGCCACCATTATGGCTTGTTACGCGTAGTTCACCATTCTCCGAAAATGTAATTTCTTTAATATCTCCATTAACAGAGATCGGATTATCATATTCATCAAGAAGCGGGTGCCCATTCCCTGTCACTATCATCATTCTATCAGGATTTTGCGGATCTGGGCTCAAATAAAAAGCTCCATCTCTGGTAAAATTCACCGATTGTTCATTTTCACCCTGAACTTTAAAGAAAAGATCTTTCTTTTGCAGTGCTACATCAAGATCCCTGTCTGTTGTCTTTACACTTCCCTGGGTCAGCACGAGTTTCGCCTGGCTGATTTTTGCTCCTGTTCCCTGCCGGACTCCATTTGGCGTTAAACGCCCGATTTCCTTGTCTGCCCGCCCGAGGGTTTCAAACTGCTGAACAAGCAGATCATTGAAATAGGATTCTTTCCTCTTAAACCCATTTGTTTGAACATTTGAGATATTGTGGCCAATGATGTCCATTTTATACTGAAGCTGGGTCATTGTATTCGTAGCTATAATCATTGTCCTATTCATCGTTTTCCCCCTTTACAGGTCCCATCGGCTTAATTGTGCCATTTATTATCCGAGCCGCCCAATTTCATTCACTGCTTTTTCCATGCTTCGGTCATATGCCTGCAAGACCTTTTGATTGGCTTCAAAAGCGCGGTAAGCTGTCATCATATCAGTCATAGTCCGGGAGGCATCTACATTAGAAGCTTCAATATTACCCTGCTTAAATGCAAACCCAACGTTTCCGTCCGTATAAGCATTCGCCAATTCGGCGCCATTTTCGGTGCGGAACAAACCGTCCCCTTCCTTGATAAGACGGTACGGATCTTCAGAGTAGCCAATTCCGAGTCTGGCAGCAACCCGGCTGTCCTCCCTGATTGTCCCGTCCTCACCTACCGTAAAGTTTTCGCTGTTTAATTGAATCGGCTTATTTTGGTCGTCCAGAACATAATAACCCGCTGATGTTGTCAAAAACCCTTGTCCATCAAGCGTAAAGTTCCCGTTTCTGGTATAACGCGGCTCACCATTTCCGTTTGCCACTGCAAAGAATACTGTTCCGCTCAAACCGGTTTCCGGGTTTACAGGGATATTGCCGTTCAGTAAGGCAATATCTGTATTTCGATCCGTCTGCTGGATATCGCCCTGCAAAAACTTTGGCATAGCCTCCTGCATATAAACACCAGTGTTAAGACCGCCTACTAACGAATTCACCGGAAGTCTATACCCATTTTCCACCGGAATATCTGTCAGTCCCATCCGCTGAATCAGCATTTCAGGAAAGGCCCTCATGCTGGACTGGTCAGCCTTAAATCCCGGAGTATTGGCGTTTGCCAAATTATTTGTAAGCATTTCGGTGCGCCGCTGCTGCGAAAGCATACCCGATGCTGCTGTATAAAATCCTCTTAACATATTCTCACCCCAAAATAGAGATGTTTCTAATTGATAGCAAATCTTATTCAATCAAACTGTCATCCTATTATATCGGAAATTGGCAGCAGATTTAAATACTTGCGGGATAGTTTTCATTATTAATTCAAAGGAAAAGGGGCAATGTTAATAGAAAAGCGTAAGACACTGAACTTCAAAAGCTAAAAAGATGGGGCCTTGAGTCAATTATTACTTCTAATAATCATTGACTCGAGACCCCGTTTTTGTTCATTAGCTGAATTTACGTCTTGGCAGTTTGTCCATATTATCAAGCATAATGCCTGTCCCAATGGCCACACAGTCCATTGGATTTTCCGCTACCAATACAGGGACCTTTAGTTCCTCTGCCAGCAGCATATCCATTCCGTGAAGAAGCGCGCCGCCGCCTGTCAAAATGACACCGCGGTCAATAATATCAGCAGACAGCTCTGGCGGTGTGCGTTCAAGTACGCTCTTAGCCGCCTGAACGATAACAGCGACAGATTCCTTAAGCGCATCACCGATTTCTTCAGATCTAACAGTAATCGTTCTCGGCAAACCTGACACCATATCGCGGCCGCGAATTTCAATTTCCTCGTCCCGGGAGCCAGGGAAAACAGTTGCAACCTTAATTTTAATATCTTCGGAAGTACGTTCACCAATTAAAAGCTTGTATTTGCGCTTAATATAATTCAGGATTTCAGCATCAAACTTATCGCCCGCCATCTTGATAGATGATGAGGTAACGATATCACCCATTGAAAGCACAGCCACATCGGTCGTACCTCCTCCAATGTCGACAACCATGTTTCCGCTTGGCTGGAAGATATCCATCCCTGCACCAATTGCCGCTACCTTTGGCTCTTCTTCAAGATATACTTTTTTGCCTCCGCTTTTTTCCGCTGCCTCCTTAATTGCCTTTTGCTCAACACTCGTAATATTTGTTGGGCAGCAGATTAAAATGCGCGGCTTTGAAAGAAAGCCTTTAACATTCAGCTTGTTAATGAAGTGTTTAAGCATGGCCTCTGTAATATCAAAATCTGCGATAACGCCATCCTTTAAAGGCCTGATTGCCACTATGTTTCCAGGTGTACGGCCAACCATCCTTCTTGCTTCCTCACCAACAGCCAATACACGGTTTGTATTCTTATCAATTGCAACAACTGATGGCTCGTTTAACACTATTCCTTTTCCTTTGACATGAATCAGAACATTCGCTGTTCCGAGATCAATCCCAATGTCTCTTGCTAACATTTTCCCATTATCCTCCTTGCAATTAGAGAAGCTCAAGCTGACCCGATCGCTCTCATAGAGCTGCCAGGGTTCTATAAGCTTTTGATGATACAAAAAGCTTATGTACTGTTACTGTCCAGGTCTTATTACCCTTGGAGTTCCTGCAGATAAAAGCTTTCTGGCCGCTGAGCTAGATATCTATATATGTTGAAGAAGTTATACTTTCTTATTTGAGAAAAGCGCAAGCACTCTGACATAGAGACTCTATTCAAACGGCCTCATCCTGTAAGCAGATCCGGCTGCAATGCGCTTGACAATAATTAGAAACGAACTTCTGTCCTAATTGTTTATTTTACCATAATCCAATGGACTTACGTAAGAAGATTTGAAAATTAAGGAGAAATTTGTAAAATCTTGTTTTTATTTTTCACGGTATATACAAATTAAATTATTATAATGCAAAAACCCTGTCATTATTACTTCTCTGACAAGGTTTAGTCGTTTAACTGCATATGCAGCAAATAATTTTCTCCTGAAGTTTTCATTGTGAATATTTCCCTATTTAACTGTTTCCTCCTCTCTCTCTGTACGTTTATATTTCATTTTCGTTGCTTCTCCACCGCGCAAGTGACGAATAGATTTATGGTAATCAAGGATATCCTTCACTTCATTTGCCAGGTCTGGATTAATTTCCGGAAGTCTTTCAGTCAAATCCTTATGGACAGTACTTTTGGAGACACCAAACTCCTTCGCAATTACGCGAACCGTTTTCTTTGTTTCCACGATATACTTTCCTATCTTGATAGTTCTTTCTTTGATGTAATCGTGCACACCACTCGCCCTCCCCAAATTGGATGTGAGAAGTGTGAAATGAGATTCGCTTCCGCCTGATAAAATACCGCAACCCCAAACTCATAAAGTAATATATTCTCAACTATGTATACAAATAGTTATAAACGAGGACTCACCTCAGACATTCTCTTTGCTTGGTTTTTAACATTTTATTAGCTTGGATAAGGATATATGCACGATTTACTCAACTGGGACAAGGCGTTTCACATTTTTTCTAATAATTATCCATTTTGGGGGCGAAGGAATAAAGTCAATGTGGTCCTCTATACTAAAACAGCTCTGTTATTGACTATTTGCAGAGCTTGCAACTGATGACCCTAAAAACAATATGTATGCAAGTTTAATAAAACGTATGCTTAGTAAAATAGCGGAATCAAAAAAATAACCGGCTGTTATCCTGGATTAGAATAACAAGACCGCTTAACAGAGTGACAATTTTATAAGGTAATATGGAAAGACATTCCGACTTTATTATCAGCCGTTTTTCAACCTATGGAAACAGGCTAAAGCGACCAGGTTTGGCTTGCTGTTGCCTGGATCAGCTCTCCCAGTTTTGTGCCCTCTTTCAGAGAATTGCCTTAAAAGCTCAGCAAATAGATAAGCCGTGGTAAGTGCTTCACCAATAGCGGAGTGGCGCGGATAAATCCTTGTATTGAAAGCCATAGCATATCGCTCTATATCCCTTATATCATAGGATGGAGCCAAAAATCCAATCAAATCCAGAGTATCAATAGTGTTCTGATATTTCAGGGAAAGCTTTTCACGCATTAGCTCACTTTGCAGGACGAACATGTCAAAAGAAATATAATGACCTACGAGCGATACGCTTTCCTGGTTTCTGACAAATTCAAAAAACTGATTGATTGCTTCCATGCCGGCTGGTTTTCCAGCGACCATCTCGTTCGTTATGTTCGTCAATTCAATTATTTCCCGAGAAATTTGTCGATTTAGATTCACATAAATTTGGAATTGTTGGTCTTCCTGTACTGTAAATCCCTTCACTGCAACAGCACCTATCTCGAACAACCGATCCTCTGTCGCTACCTTGAACTTTGTTGTTTCTGTATCAAATACTGTAAATGATAAATCCTCTAACGGAGTGGAAAGAGCCAGACCGCTTATTAGAGGACAAGTGATGCTTTTCCTCATGAAATAAATAGGCTAACCCTCCTTAAACGCGCCAATGCAGCAGTGAAAAACAGTCAAACACCTTGGATTGCAGCTCTCTTAATGTGTGGAGACTGATGATTAATTCCTCTTTTTCACGGGTAGTAAGCCTGGCAAAATGCAGGACGGAGGTTAGCTCATCGCCCCGTTTCATTTGCTGCCAGCGCTGGCGGACAAATAGATTCAGTACCGCGTTCACGGCATTTTTTATATCCTGTCCAAAGCTCCCGGAAAGCACGTTTTTCTGGATGAGCTGTTCAATTCTTTCAATAGGTGTGCCGGAAAGGATTTGAGACAATGTCCATTTTTTTGTAATAATATAAGTCAAAACCTTACCTGATACCAAAATAAAAAGCCCGCATCGCTGCGGACTTTTTCACCAAATTTTCAGTTGTTTCGCATGGATCATATACATGCTTAGTTTTGATTATTTTCAGTTTCTTTAGATCCGTCTTTTTCGGCAGAGTCAGCTTTTTTATCGGCATCATCTGTTGTGTCAGTGCTGGAATCTTTGCTTTCTTCAGTGCCTTTTTCTTCGGTGCTGCCTTTTGGCTGTTCAGCTTCTTCTTCTGTTGCAGCATCTTTGTCAGCAGGCTCTTCTTCTGTTACTGTGCCTTGTTCAGTTTCAGTTGATTCTTCTTCTGAAACAGCATCCTGCTCAGTTGACTCTTCTTCCGTTACAGTACCTTGTTCAGCTGACTCTTCCCCAGCTTGTTCTTCAGTAGCTTTTTCCTCTGAAGCTGGCTGAGCTTCAAGCTCATAAAGTGCCGTTACTGGTTTTTCCATCATGCTTAATGGATTTACCGCAACACTGTCTTTACGAATTTCAAAGTGAACATGGATGCCGGCCTCTTCGTTAATCAAGCTTTGTCCTGCTTTTGCAAGAACATCGCCCTGTTTAACATTCTGGCCTATTTCAACCGCGAAATCCTTTACTGACTGATAACGGGTAACAACGCCATTTTCATGTTCTAATTCAATAACATTACCAAGCAATGAATCTTCTTTGACATTTGTAACAGTACCGCTTAAAGATGCTACAACATCAAACGTTTTTCCATCCGGCATTGCTACATCGATGCCTTTATTAGGTTCAAATCTATTGTTGTAGGATACAAGTGCTGCTTCCTGTTCTTCTTTTTTGCCATTTACATCGTAAAAATCCTTCTTAATGACTGCTTCTTCACCATTGACAACTGGCATTGAGATGTTTTCTACTTTACTATTTACCTCAACTGCAGGCTGGCCTTTTTTATCGGCAGCTTCTTCTTGCCCACTTTTTCCAGAATCAGCAGAATCATTTACTGAGTTTTGGTACCAAAGTGTTCCTGATAAAATGATTGCCGCACTCGCGATATAAGCTGCAGGCAGCACCCAACGCTTCTTTAAAGTACGCTGGAATTTTGATTTTGATTTTTGAGAAGTTTTGTTTTCTTCCTCTCTCATATTAATCACCTCAGCAAACAGTCTGAACAGATTCTGAGGTTTATATACATACACCACAAAAAAATTTTTTCTGCTTATTTTCTGCTATTATCCTGGAATTATTCATGTTTCGTTCATTTCCTGTTACAATGTCCATATCTTACGATTAAAGGATGTTTTCTTCATGAAACTTTTTCTGCGTGTTATTTTAACGATTTTGCCTTTTCTTTATATGGGAGCCATCTGGATTATGTCCAGTATGCCTGACAACGTCGTGTTGAACCTACCCGACGATTCAACAGACCGATTTATCAAGGAGGGGCTCCATTTAGTTGAGTTCGCCATCCTTTATATATTGTTTGTGATAGCGTTGGCCGCTAACGGGGCTTTGACTCCTAGGTTAAGCCTTGTGGCGGCCCTTGCTGCCGGATTCTATGGGATTGCCGATGAAATCCATCAGTCTTTTGTTCCCTATCGTTCGGCAACCCTGATCGACGCTGCAAAGGACTGGACCGGTGTTTTGGCTGTCTATTTCCACGTTAGGTATCATTATTTTTCTAGAAACAGGGGATTCCTGACTCATATTAGGAAGTACTTTCAATAAAAACAATCATGAGTTTATATCCCAAGCAAACAATGCATGGAAATAAGAATAAGCAGATAGCACAGGCGGCACAATAAGGCGGTGTGAGCGAAGCAAAACGGTACAAATTACATTTTCATTTCAATTAGTTTTTCTCGCTGCAGTTCTGCCCCTTTTCCACAGAAAAAAGATGGGCGCATATCGCCCATCTCTTTCTATTTTCCGGCAGTCAGTTTGCTTAGTAAACTGTTCGAGGAAGCAACCTCTACACCTTTATAATAGTGTTTCACAATCTCCTGATAGGTTCGCCCTTCCTTCGCCATGCCATTTGCGCCATACTGGCTCATGCCGACTCCATGGCCGAATCCTTTTGTTGAAATGACAATCTGGTCTCCCTTTCGTTCCCAATCGAAATCCGCTGATTTTAACCCCAGCGCTTCCCGAATTTCTTTTCCGCTCCATTTCTTGCCGTTTATCTTTACGGTCCCTACCCTTTTTCCAGGCGTCCGCTCCGTAATTGTGCCAACTGTCTCACTGTTAGAAAGCTTTACACCAAGCTTTGCTTCAAATTCCCGGATTGAAATGACTTTTTTATCATAAAACTTTGGAGAGTTTTTATCCCATGGACTAGAAACACTTGTTAAATATGGATAGGCGTGCTCCCAATATGCCTCTGAATTTTCGGTATAGCCGTTGCTTGTTGAGAAAAAAGTAGCTGTAATTGGCGTTCCATCATAAGTGATAATTTGTCCTGCGGTTTCTGCCACTGCTTGGTGAATCTTTTTTATTTTCCAGCTATAATCCGATCCCCAGACCTTCTTAAGTTCCTTTTCACTGTTAAAGACCTGATGCATTTCTGTATCTGTCACATCGGCACCTTCCGGCAGTGCAACTCCATCTTTGTGCGTCAGCTGATTTACTATATAAGTGCGGGCAGTTAATGCTTGGGCTTTTAATGCTTCAATCTCAAAATCGGCAGGCATTTCAGCAGACACTACACCTGCTACATAAGTTTCCAGCGGCAATTTTTGAATTTGCTTCTTAGCAGACCTGTATACTGAAACCTCCACTGAAGAAGCGGGCAATCCAGCAGCAGGCTCAGCTTTCTTCTTTGCTGTTGTGGTGTTTTCTGCTAGTTTACCAACAGCTTTCTCTGATGAAAATGGGAGTACAAGAAGCGCGGGAATCATAATTGTAACGACTACTACTGCTAAAATAAGTGAGAAGATGGGCTTAAATGTTTTCAATGTCTTAGTCCTCCCTATACAAATTGGCTATTTAGCCACACTTAAATGTATGGGAATGGACAGGCTTTTATGACAGGAAATCTAGAGACTTAGAGGTGAAAATTATAGTTTATAACTCAAACGATAAATAGTACGTCCTGCTTTTATATGTTCCTGTATAAAAGTTATTCATTGAAAAGAGTATTCGGCGGGTCATGGCTGGAGAAGTAATTTGTAAGAACTCACTTGCCTGTCTGTTTGTAATCGCGGAGCTTATCAGCAGGGAATAATCTCTCAACGAGGCAACGTGTGCATCTCTAACCTTTTCGGCACAATTTGGACAGATCCAATTGCCAAATATTCTTGTTAACGGCAAGTGATTGCATTTAGGACAGTAAACACCCTTTATGAGTTCGTCTACTGACATATTGAACCGCTCTAATATTGGCCTGTCTGCGGGGGTGTGATCCCTGTTCAATAGGCGGATCAGCTTCTTGATATCTTTATCGGAAAGAGTTTCGTGCTTGTGGCGAGCTGCTAGGCTGGTTATTTTTTGAGGAAGATAATCACTATGAATCAGCTTTTCAAAGAGTTGTTTGTCATGCGGGGAATTTGAAATGCGGGTGTAGGGGCTGCTTAAAACAACAAGTGATAGAATAGTCGGCTCAGGCAATTTATTCACCGTCAGCCAATACTTTAACTGCTGCTCATGTCGTTCTATTTGAATAAAAGGATCAGGAAAAGCCTCCTCCCGCCCATCATACGTCCGTATTAACTGATGAAAGTTTTGGTCAAAAAATAAAGTGCCAGCAATATTCTTCACTTCGAGTATCAGAATAAAGTTCTTGCATAATATCAAAGTATCGATTTGAAAATAGGATTTTTTATGAAGAAGCCGAAGATCATGAAAAATAATAAATTTTTCTTCAGGAAGGAAGGTTAACGGGTAATCAATCGAATGCTCTCCCTTATTGCCCGCTATACTTTTAGCAAGCGCTTCTTTAATGAAGGGAAATTTTGGGTGGGTCTGGGGAGTCCGGCGCAGCAAGGCTTCCAGTTTCTTAGTATAAAGAGGGATATCTCTTTCCTTTAATATCATTCAATCACTCCATTCGTCTTTTGTTAGATGAATTCGACATAAAGAACTTTGTTCCTCCTGAAATTGTCTCTATTTCTTGGCGACATTTTCTGTTGGAGATTGGCCGTTTTGGATATGGATTAAAAGATAGTATTTTTTTGCCTGGAATTGGTGTACTTTTACTCAAAAATGCTATTTTTTAGAGGGAGCTAGTTCTGTCTTTTCCATTCGATTAATTCGGTATTCATTGAGGTCGACTTACAATAGTCTCTCATCAACTTTGTTTGCTTTATCGCCAACTTTTTAAGTGTAATCATCAACTAGAGCCTGTTGCATCCTTGCACAAAGTGCCGAGCGTGGACGTATCGTCGACATTGCTAATTTTATCGTCAACATCCCAAATTTTATCGTCGAATTCGAAAATTTATCGTTTAACTTCGATTTTTTATCATCGACTTTGAAAAAATATCGATTTCTCGACAAAACCCTACAAATTTCGTCACTGGTTAATACGTACGGTAATTCATCAGGTGAACACAATACCAATTGGAACATTTGCATCCCCGTCGCTCATACCACAAAAAAACAATCCCCCATCCCAGCAAAAAACCTTTTACTGAAACAGGGGATTGATGCAAATATTATTTTCATGTAATATCAGCCGCGCTTTATCGAATCTCAGCTGTAATGACTTCGCTGCCGAAGTTTGTTTCTTCTTCGATGCGTTCGATGTCTGCACCAAGGGAAGCAAGTTTGCCGTGGAAGTTTACATAGCCGCGGTCAAGATGCTTTAGCTCTGTTACGCGGGTAATGCCTTCAGCGACTAAACCAGATAGGATTAGTGCTGCTGCTGCACGCAAATCAGTTGCTGCAACTTCAGCTCCCTGCAGGTTCGATGGTCCGTTCATAATAACGGAACGGCCTTCAATTTTGATGTCGGCATTCATGCGACGGAATTCTTCTACGTGCATGAAACGGTTTTCAAATACTGTCTCTGTAATCATACTTGTACCTTGAGCGCAAAGAAGCATTGACATCATTTGAGATTGCATATCCGTTGGGAATCCTGGGTGAGGCATAGTTTTGATATCAACAGCCTTCAGCTTTTCTGGTCCGATGACGCGCAAGCCTTCTGCTTCATCCTTGATGGTTACTCCCATTTCTTCCATTTTTGCAATAAGTGAAGTAAGATGCTCAGGAACTGCACCTTTTACCAGCACATCTCCACCCGTGATTGCAGCAGCGGCCATAAATGTACCGGCTTCAATACGGTCAGGAATGATATTGTGTTCAGTGCCGTATAATTTTTCGACACCTTCGATCTTCATTGTAGCGGTGCCGGCACCTTTGACTTTTGCTCCCATTTTATTCAGGAAGTTTGCAAGGTCGACAATTTCAGGTTCTTTAGCTACGTTTTCTAAAATGGTTGTTCCTTCAGCAAGGGTAGCAGCCATCATAATGTTTTCAGTAGCTCCTACGCTTGGGAAATCAAGATATACTCTTGCTCCCTTTAAACGGCCATTGACTTCTGCTTCAATGAAACCATTGCCCACTTTTACCGATGCACCCATTGCTTCGAAGCCTTTAAGATGCTGGTCGATTGGCCGGGATCCTATTGCACAGCCGCCGGGAAGAGCTACACGAGCTTTTCCGTTACGCGCCAGCAAAGAGCCCATTACCAAAACAGATGCACGCATTTTGCGGACATACTCAAAAGGCGCTTCATCTAATAAAGGATCAGCCGCGTCAACTGTCACCTGATTATCATTAAAAGTAACCTTAGCATTCAGGTTGCGTAAAACTTCATTAATTGTATATACATCGGACAGTGTTGGCACGTCTTTAATGATACTTTTCCCATCACTTGCTAATAATGTTGCAGCGATAACCGGCAAAACGGCGTTTTTTGCTCCTTCTACTTTAACTGTTCCGCTTAGCCTTCTTCCGCCGCGGACGATGATTTTTTCCAAAAGTATTCCCCTCCGCGTCCAATTTCTCTATATTAATATTCAAACGGGATGATTGGTGTGCCAACTACAAATGTCGTCTTCCCACTCAATCCTTCTGTTCGTAAAGCTATTTGTAAATTCAAATTTTCATTAGTTAAATTTTGCCTAAACATAGGTGAATGTGCAGATACTGAATAAAATCGTTCCTCTTTCAAGCTTTCCACTTCCTGGCCGCTGAAAAGATCCAGGAATCTTTTCATTTCAAATGAAAAAACCTTTTCAATAGTACCATCCATCTCTCCGGATATACAAGAGAAAATTGTCGGGTTTCCTTGAAATATGTCTTTTATTCTAGATTGGAAAGTACCAGATATAAACTCAGCCTGCCTTTTGTCCCACTTTTCCCCTTTCACTTCATATAATACATACGAAGCTGCATGGTTATTTGTGAGGGTATAGAGAATCTGAATCGACTCTAGCTGACTTTTTTCGACATGCTGATGCACAGCAGAAGCCTTCAAACCCTGAGCAGTTTGTTGGACCTTCCAATTGAACGCTGGAAAAAGTTCCTTCATTTCGGAGACATTTTTATAAAAATCCTGTTCTGTCCCGATTTGAGTTTTTTCCCGGGCGATTACCGACCATTTGTTCAATTTTAATCTTTCATCCTGTTTCAGGTGGTCTGCCATTGTCAATATATCAATCTCGTTATTTGCCACAATCGTACTATTCCCAATAAACAAAACTACAAAACCAATAAATACCATGTATGTAAAAAAAGTTGCTATATGTTTTTTCACGCAAACCATCTCCTCTCCTTATCCATTGTTTCCATAAGGAGAAAGACCATACACAGCTTTCTTCGTCAGATTTTGACAAAATAAAAGATTTTTATTCGCCTATTAATCTAACAACTCGTTACACAATTCACAATCCTGATGAAGAAAAAAATTATTCATTTCGATAAATATAAGGAAGCTGGTTTGACCAGAGAAGGTAATCCAAAAAGAAATTACTAACTGATGAGCCAATCGCAATCGTTAACAGAATATATAGCACCCGCGCCTGCATAACTGCCCGAGTTTTCAGCAATTTGTCAAAATGCAAGGCTTGCAGCGCCCACCATGTTAAAGCAATAAATAACAAGTGAACGATAATTCCTGTTAGTGCCTGCTGGCCAATGCCAGAGAACATCGACATACCTCCTTATAGGATAGCGAAAATATTCTTCTCACAGAAACCAGCAGCGCTTTTCTGCTTATAACCGCTCAAAGATATTACACTATAAAAATTCCCGTCTATAATTGTAACATAAGCTGGCATTCTATTTGTAACCAAAACTTAGCAATTTGTAAAAATAGTACCAGTTACCTATCTTATTTTTTATTGAAATGAAAGGTTCTGTTAAACTTGGCTGTTGATTTCCGCTCCAGGCGTTCGCTTTCCGCGGGTGGTTCGGGAGCCTCCTCGGCGCTTTGCGTTTGCGAGGTCTCCCTTGACCCGTTATTCCCGCAGACATTGAATTGGCTTCCTTTAAATAAACACCGCACTAAGGAAATGTGAAGCATTTCCGAGGATTCCCCCGCCTTCCGCTCCAATCAACATAATGGCAAAATTAACTTTGAGCTTTAACATAGCCAAATAACAAAAACTCCCTCATCAGCACATGGCTGAGAGGGAGTTTTTGATCATTCACTATTAAGTTCTACTTCAGAAAATCTTCAAAGCCTCCAAAGTTCGTATGAAGGAAGTCAAAGGCAATATTTGGCGCAAGTCCAAATAATACTGTTCCGCCTATGCATAGTGCCAGAACAATGATGATTCCCCCTGGA
Source organism: Bacillus sp. M6-12 (assembly GCF_002860285.1). Classification (GTDB taxonomy): domain Bacteria; phylum Bacillota; class Bacilli; order Bacillales; family DSM-1321; genus Peribacillus. The sequence continues at coordinate 9,280 of NZ_PGVF01000006.1, read as the reverse complement.
ATTTTCATTTTTTCTGCAGCTATGGCTGGCCTGAAAAACATCTGTGTCATAATGCCAAAGTAGTATACATATGAAATAACTGTTGCCCCGATCATGATCGCACCGAGAACATAGTGTCCTGGGTCAGCAGAGAAGGCTCCCATAAATATCGTAAGCTTTCCAATAAACCCTGCGGTTCCCGGAATCCCGGCCAGTGAAAGGATAAATACTGCCATCGCAACCGCCAGTACTGGAGATGTCCGATACAATCCTGCAAACCTTGAGATATCTTCAGAACCTGTTTTATCAGTGATCAGCTGGATAACAGCAAACGCACCCAGATTCATAAATAAGTAAGCTGCTAAATAGAACCAGACTGCATCAAATGTGAAGTAGCCTAGAACGGCAATCGCTACAAGAATATAGCCTGCATGCGCGATACTTGAGTAGGCCAGCATCCGTTTAATATTCCTTTGCCTCAAGGCAATTACATTTCCGGCAATCATTGTAATTCCCGCAAGGAAGCCAATATAATCATTATTTTTCTCCAGGAAGGTAAGTGCACCTGTTTCATCGGCTGGAGTCATTAAGAATAAGGATATTAAAATCCTGAGCAGGATAATAAAGCCCGCTGTTTTGGAAACTACGCTTAGGAACGCAGTAACAGGTGTTGGCGAACCCTGGTATACATCCGGTGCCCACATATGGAATGGGACAGATGCCAATTTAAACGACAGCCCAACTAAAATCATGAAAAAGGCAAGGCCAAATAAATATTGGAATTGACCATCGAATACTGCTGACATGGCTCCGCTCATCTCTTTTAGATTGGTAGTTCCGGTCAGTCCGTACAGATAGCTCATTCCAAACAATGTAATTGCTGTTGAAATTCCGCCATTTATCACATATTTCATTGCCGATTCATTTGAAGCGAGATGTTTTTTACGGAATCCTGCTAATATGTAGGAAGAAATGGATAATAGTTCTAACCCGACAAACAGCGTGATTAAATCACCGCTTGAAGACATCACCATTGCACCTAACAGCGCAGCCAGGAACAAATAATAAAATTCGCCCCTGTATTCGGAAATACCCTCTTTCGGCTTAAAGCTTTCAGCCAGCAGGATCACTAATGCTGCCCCAACAAGTAAAAGCAGTTTAAATGCCTTGGCAAATGAGTCAAGCCTAAATGTGTCATGCAATATAGAAGTTACTTTCAGATCAAACAGGCTGATCAACGAAATAATGGAAAGTATGATACCTGCCAGTGCAATCCAGGCAAGTGACTTCCGGTTGTATTGTTTTGGCAGAAATAAGTCAAGCAAAGAAAGCAGAGCCGCTACTCCTAGGATGATAAACTCCGGCATCATGGCTCCCCATTCATATGAAAGCATCGTTTCTAGATCCATCGTTCATCACCCTCCTATTCCTGTCATTATTGCTTCAACTGCTCCCTGAAGCGGTTCACTTAGTATGGCTGGATAAACCCCGATTAGAATAATCAGCAGCAATAGAACAAGGACTGGCGCCATTTCAATCGCCCTTATGTCACTTATTTCTGCCGTCAATGGGATAGGCTGTTTGGCTTTTCCGTAAGTAATGCCAAGAACAGCACGGAGTAAATAAACCGCGGTCAAAATGATGCCTATTGCACCAATTCCAGCAAGGACCGGCTCTTCTTTAAACAAGCCGAGGAAAGCCATAAATTCACTGACAAATCCCGACATTCCTGGCATTCCGAGTGATGCCATTCCCGCAGCAAGGAGGAATCCGGAAGTCAATGGCATGATTTTTGCCAGCCCGCCAAGCCTATCGATGGATGAGGTTTGGACACGTTCATACATTACCCCAACAAGGAAGAAGAGAAGGGCAGCAATCAGCCCATGGGAAACAACCTGGAAGATGGCTCCTTGAATCCCCGCCTCATTAAGTGCACCGACACCAATTAAGACGATTCCCATATGAGAAATCGAGGAGTAGGCCAGAACCATTTTAAAATCTGTTTGGATTAGCGCAAGGAAAGCTCCATATAACAGATTGATGACTCCAAGGACTGCCAGATAAATAGCGACATCCTTGAACTGCTCAGGAAAAATCCCCATACCAAAGCGGATTAGACCAAAAGCTCCGATTTTCAGCAATACTCCTGCATGCAACATAACGATCGAAGGCGGTGCCTGAACGTGCACACGCAGCATCCATGTATGCAGCGGAAAAATCGGAAGCTTAATACCGAACGCGATTAAGAGCGCGATTAAAAGAGCATATTTCATTACCCCGGAAATTGGCGCAATGAGTGAAACCCCGCCTACCGTCATAATGTAGCGCAGTGCTTCGATGTTTGATGTGCCGGTACGAGCAAAAAGTACCATAATAACAATTAAAAGAATGGCAGAGCCAAGTCCGTTATAAATTAAAAAACTGTATGCTGCTTTTTCCTTTTCCAAGTACCCCCACTTTCCAATCAGGAAAAACATTGGAATCAGAGTGATTTCGAAAAAGATAAAAAACAAGATTAGGTTTTGTGAGGTAAAGACACCAAGCATTCCTACCTGGAGAATGAAAAACAAGAGAAAATACCCTTTCCATTCTTTTTTAATATGGATGGAAGCTATAGCCGCAAGCGTGGACAGCACTGCCGTCAGAATTACCATAACAAGAGAAAATCCGTCGAGCGCCAGCTCAAAATCCACCGCGAACAATTTAGGGTCATATTGTTTAAGATTCCCAAAACTGAACCATGCCTCTTTTATTGCAAAGTCAGACAGCTCTGTCCCGGCTTTATATTGGGCATAAAGGAAAAGCGAGATTACCAAGGACGGCAATGTAGCCAAAAAACCTACTGTCTTAATCGCTTTTTCATTCGTTTTAGGCAAGAAAAACAGGATTACAGCACCAAGAAGGGGGGAAAATATCAGTAAAGGCAAAATTAACGAATTCATAGGATATACCCCCCAGTTAACACAAAAATTACCAGCAGGATTGCCAGCCCGAGGACTGCAGTCATTCCATATTGCTGGACCTGCCCTGTTTGAAAGTCTGATCCGGTTTTTCCAAAGCGCCGGATCAACCCGGTTACAGCATATATTAGACCTTCCACGATAAAGCGGTCGATAAAGGACAAGAAAAGACTAATAGCTTTTGTTACTCTAACAACAGTAAATTGATAGATTTCATCAATAAAGTATTTGTTGTAAAGAACTCTATGCATTGCGGAAGCTTCGCCTCCAAGAAAGTCTCTTGAAACAGAGCGTTTTCCATAAACAAGGTAGGCAAGCAGAATCCCTGCCAGAGAAACAACAGTAGCCGCAATCATTATCCATGCCGGCCCTTCAATATGCCCATGGCCCAAAGCTTCGTTGCCATCTGTCAGCCAATCTCCCAAGAACGTGCCAAACCATGGAGTGTTAACATATCCGCTAATGACTGCCAGGATACCCAGGATAATCATGGGAATTGTCATAACAGCTGGTGATTCGTGTGTTTTTGAATGATTGCCTCGTGATTCACCCGTAAACACCATAAAGAAAAGGCGGAACATGTAAAAGGCTGTAAAGAATGCTGCAATCAGCGCAAGCCAGAATAAGCCAAAATTGCCGTGTTCCCATGCAGCGATTAAAATTTCATCCTTACTGAAGAAACCTGAAAAAAGCGGGACTCCTGAGATAGCAAGCGTTCCGATTAAAAATAGCGGCCCCGTGATACGCAGTTTTTTCCAAAGACCGCCCATTTCCTCGATATTTTGCGTATGGACAGCATGGATAACACTGCCTGCTGCAAGGAAAAGCAGTGCTTTAAAAAACGCATGCGTCATTAAATGGAATACACCAGCTACATATCCTGCTGATCCAAGCGCAAGCATCATATAACCAAGCTGGCTGACCGTGGAATAGGCAAGGACGCGTTTAATATCCTTTTGTACAAGGCCAATGCTGGCTGCAAAAATGGCAGTAAAGCCTCCGATTGCAGCCACTGTGAGCATCGCTGTGTCGCTCGCTGAGAAAAGCGGAAACATAGCAGCCACTAAATATACCCCAGCCGCAACCATGGTTGCCGCGTGGATGAGAGCCGAAACAGGAGTTGGACCCTCCATCGCGTCTGGAAGCCAAGTGTGAAGCGGGAATTGACCCGACTTACCAACTGCGCCGACAAAGATAAGAAGTGAAGTCAGCGTAATCATTCCAGCAGAAATTTCCCCTGCTGAAACAGCTTTAAAAATCTCATCGTACTCGAAGCTGCCAACCTGCCAGAATAATAGAATCATTCCGATCAAAAGGCCGACATCTCCAATTCGAGTCATAATAAAAGCTTTTTTTGCCGCCTGCTTTGCTTCTTCTTTGAAAAAGTAGAACCCGATCAGCAAGAATGAGCCAAGTCCGACAAGCTCCCAAAAGAAATAGAGCTGAAGCAGATTTGGTGAAATTACTAAACCAAGCATCGCGAAGGTAAACAGCCCCAGGTAAGCGTAAAAGACCGGAAACCGTTCATCTCCATGCATATATCCTTTTGAATACATATGTACCAGAAAGCTGACAAGCGATACGATCACCAGCATTAAAGCATTTAATTGATTTACTTCGTAACCCGCTGTTAATTGAACATCCCCTATTGTTAGCCATGTGGCTTCGGCCTTATATGTTGGTGCCGTGAAACGGTCGAAGAGCACCATCAATGAATAAAGCAGCGAGACAAACGTCAGCATCATACCGATGTATGCACCCGATTCCTTTACCCTCTTGCCGAATAGAAGAAGGAACAAGAACGAGAATAGCGGGAAAAGCGGTATAATCCAGGCATTCTCCATCATCGTATCAAATCCCCTTCTCATTATGCGAAGGTGCCGGATGGCATCCTCCATAAGAGTTATCATTCTATCACTTAATTAATGCTTCATTGTATCCATTTCATCTACATTCACTGTCCCGCGGTTACGGTATAACGCCATCAGGATAGCAAGTCCAACGGCAAACTCGACAGCGGCAACGGTAATGGTGAACAGAGAGAAAATCTGTCCGGTTATGGAAGGAGCCACCCCAAATTTACTGAATGCTACCAAATTTATATTCACTGCATTTAGCATTAGTTCGATCGAAATAAGGACAATTACTGTATTCTTTTTTGTTAAAGCACCATATAAGCCTATGCAAAACAGAACCAGTGCCAAGACAAGATAGGCAGAAAGAGGAACTGACGTCATGTGCGGTCACCCTCCTCTTGCTCATCCTTCTTAGCCAGGATAATCGCGCCAACTAAGCCTACCAGGAGAAGTACGGATGTAACTTCAAAAGGAATCACGTATTTGGAATATAACGCTATACCAATCTGTTCGGTATTTGACTCATGAAGCGCGGTGGGCTGCACTGGAATATCAAGATTGTAAATACCAAAATAAACAGCTGCCGCGAATCCGGCAATCCCCAGGAAAGTAAATATTCTTCTGGACCGGCTTGTTTTCGGTTCGCCCGAATCATTATGGCGAGTCAGCATGATCCCGAATAACATAATGATAGTAATGGCTCCTGAATAAATCAGGATTTGGACAACAGCCACAAATTCTGCGGAAAGAACTACATATATGCCGGCAATGCTGATAAAGGTGAACACCAGCGCTACCACCATGTGAACAACCTTTGAGAGGTTAATCAGCAGCATTCCTCCGATAATGGCGACAAGCGAAAGAGAGACAAATGCCAACAACTCACCTGAAAGGCTCATGCTTTATTTACCTCCCTGACGTTTTCATCATTTTCATCCAGCCACTCAAGGTTTTTAAATAGATTATCCCTGCTATATTCGGCCAGCTCGAAATTATTGGTCATGACAATTGCTTCCGTAGGGCAGACCTCAGTACATAAGTCACATAAAATGCAAATCTCAAAGTTTATGTCATATGTATCTATGATTTTGCCTTTTTTCGTTGGATCAGGATGCTTCTTTCCTGTTAATTGAATGCAATCAGTCGGACAAATTGCCGCGCATTGGTTACAAACGATACACTTTTCCGGATAAAACTTCTGGATGCCGCGGAACCTGTCCGGCAATGGCAGCGGTTCATTCGGATATTCATAAGTGAATTTTTTTTTGGTCAAATTTTTAAGGGTATATTTTAAACCTTTTGCTAATCCAAGCATTATCGTCACCCCTTGCTTTGGTGTTTCGCCAGTCATCTGGCGGCTTATGAATGCCCCTCCTAAGTTGATTGAAAAGGAATTCCAGTTAACAGAAAGTAGTACAGGCCGCTTGCCATTTACCTTAAAATTTCCAAAGGCATAATATTGGACAACCTTGCTCCACTTTTATTTTAATTAAAATAGCTTTAATAGTTCCTTTAGAAGAGCTGTCAGGAAAATATTCGCCAATGCAATCGGCAGCAGTACCTTCCAGCCAAACTCCATAAGCTGATCCGCGCGGATACGCGGAAAAGTCGATCTGATCCATATCAGAATAAATATTATAAAGCTAAACTTCAGCGCAAACCATACAGCACCAGGAATAAACTCTAAAAATGGCAGCGGATGCCATCCGCCTAAGAATAGAACAGTTGTAAGTGATGCCATTGCGAATAAATATACATATTCAGCAAGCATAAAAAATGCCCAGCGGAATCCGGAGTATTCGACATGGAAACCGGCAACAAGCTCTGACTCGGCCTCAGGCAGGTCAAATGGCACCCTGTTCAGCTCTGCTATGGAAGCAATCAGGAATATGATAAATCCGATTGGCTGGAGCACAATAAACCAAAGATCTTCCTGTGCAGCCACAATTTCATTCAAGTTTAGGCTGCCTGATAATAGAATTACTCCAATTACTGACATAACAAGGGGTATTTCATAGGAAATCATTTGGGCTGCGGCCCGCATTCCCCCAAGCAATGCATATTTATTATTGGAGGCCCATCCGCCGGCTACGATACCAACTGTAGAAATACCGGAAATTGCAATGTAATACAGTAAGCCAACTCCGATGTCAGCAAACTGGAACTTATCTGTAAACGGAATGGTCGCAAGCACCATAAAGGCCGGTGCAAAGGCAATGACTGGTGCGATGATAAATAGCGGTCTGTCAGCCAGTTTTGGAATGGTGTCTTCCTTGAGCAAAAGCTTCAAAACATCGGCAATCGTCTGCAGCAAGCCCCATCTTCCACCTACCTGGTTAGGCCCCATACGCATTTGCATAAAGCCCATAACCTTCCGTTCCGCAAGAATCGCATATGTAACAAAACCCAAAACGACCATTAACAGGACAACCGCCAGGAGAAAGAAAATCCCAAAGTTCAGAATGCCTGGTGATGATTCAAGCAGACCATTGATCATTATCCATCAACCTCCCCTAATACAATATCTATAGCTCCCAAAACAACAATAAGGTTTGCCATATTTTCACCCTTTAACAGTTTTGGAAGGATTTGCAGATTGTAAAAGGAAGGCCTGCGGAATTTCAGCCTGTATGGCTCTTTTTTTCCATCAGAAGCGATGTAGCAGCCAATTTCTCCGCGCGGCGATTCAATCCGAACATAGGCTTCTCCTTTAGGAGCTTTAATAATTTTTGGAACCTTAGCCAGGATTTCACCTTCCGCAGGTATTTGCTCTACTGCTTGTTCAATAATCTTTAGAGATTCCTCAATTTCTTCCAATCGGCATTGATAGCGTGACCAGGCATCCCCATCCTGCCTTGTTGGCACATCAAAGTCAAAACGGTCATAAATCGAGTATGGTTCATCCTTGCGCAAATCCCATTTAACACCAGTGCATCTCAAGTTTACTCCACTTAGAGAGTAATTTAAGGCATCCTCTTTCGTGTACTTGCCCACACCCTTTACACGGTTAATAAAGATTTCATTTCCAGTAACAAGCTGATGATACCCTTTTAGCTGTTCGCGCATATATGGGACAAACTCACTAACCTTTTCCAGCCAGCCCTCTGGTGCATCCCATTTTACCCCGCCAACTCGCATATAGTTAAAAGTTAGCCGTGCCCCGGATATTTCATTTAACATATTAATGATCATTTCCCGTTCCCTGAAGGCAAACAAAAACGGACTGGTTGCACCGATATCCAGCAAAAATGTACCCCACCATACAAGGTGGCTTGCAACCCGCCCTAATTCCATTGTTAAAACCCTCAAGTATTCAGCTCTGTCAGGTATTTTCACACCCATCATTGTCTCAACGGCATGGCATAGAACATAATTGTTCGTCATGGCCGACAAGTAATCCAGACGGTCTGTATAAGGGATGATCTGTGTATATTGCAAATCCTCAGCAAGTTTTTCCGTTCCCCTGTGCAAGTAGCCAATAACCGGCTTTGCCTCTGTTATGATTTCTCCATCTATTTTTACTACAAGACGAAAAACACCATGTGTACTTGGATGCTGAGGCCCTACATTTAGCAGCATTTCTTCTGTACGTATCATCTGCTACACCTCCACATCATATGGCTCATAATCTTTACGCAGCGGGTGCCCGATCCAACTTTCGCCCAGCATGATTCTGTGCAGGTTTGGATGATTCGAGAAATGGATGCCCAGTAAATCGTATGCCTCACATTCCGGCCAATTGGCCCCCTGCCATAGCGGTACAAGGGAAGGGATGACAGGATTTTCTCTGTCCAGCTTCACCTTAAGGCTGACCGGGTGGCGGTGCTTGTATGAATATAGATGAACATACACTTCCATATGAGTCTCAAAATCGCTGCCATGCAGCTCTGAAACATATTCAAATGATAACTGTTCATTATACTTTAAAAATTCAGCAACCTTATAATATGTATCCGGCCTTGCGACTAGAGTCGGGACATCCTTTGACAGCGGATTGATATAAGCATCCTCAAGGATATTACTTCCGATGTTCTGTTCAATTACCTTAATGTATTTATCCAAAAGATGCTGGTTTGGCGACTCCTTCTTTTCTTCAGCAACAGTTTCTTCCGTGGTGCTTCCGGCTGCTGATGCCTTGGCTTTTGCCGCGGCGGCCGCTTTTGCTTTTGCGGCAGCGATAGCTTTCGCTTTTGCCTTTTCCGGATCTTCTTCTCCTTGAGCTCCACCCTGCTGTTTTGCCAATGCTGCGGCTTTTGCTTTTGCCGCTGCGGCCGCTTTTGCTTTCGCTGCTGCAATTGCTTTTTGTTTTTCTGTATCCGCACCTTCTTCGGCTGTTCCATTCGCTTCCTTGGCCTTTTGTTTTGCCAGTGCTGCCGCTTTTGCTTTTGCGGCTGCAGCAGCCTTTTTCTTTGCCAGGTCCGCTTCATCACTTGGCTCTGCAGGCGCTTCTGCCTCTTCCTTCGCTTTCATCTTCGCGAGGGCAGC
>NZ_PGVF01000039.1 GCF_002860285.1 Bacillus sp. M6-12 | reverse complement strand
GCATAGTGGTCCAGGGATTGCCAATTAATCCGAAAAATCCCCCTGCATCGGTTTTTCACCTGGCTGCCGGCAATTTTGGTTATAGAATTTTCGGAATCGTGATGTGGGCAGCTGCCGTAACCTCCGTTGTAGGGGCTGCGTACACGTCCGTTTCATTTATCAGAACCATCAGCAAAACTGTTGAGAAATATGAAAAGTGGTTCATTGTTGGGTTTATAGCAGTTTCCACATTAGTATTTGTACTAATCGGACAGCCAGTAAAGATTTTGGTACTGGTTGGTTCCTTAAATGGTCTTATATTGCCGATTGCCCTGGGCGTTATGCTTGTTGCAGCCAATAAAACGAAGATTGTGGGTGACTACAAGCACCCGCTATGGATGACACTTTTCGGAATAGGCATTGTCATAGCGATGGCCTTTATGGGCGGCTATTCACTGATCAACGGGATACCGAAATTATTTAAATAGGACAGCTAAGTTTCGAAAAATCATTTGGCGGCTATTCATGAAAAACATATGCTAATTAATAATATTCAGCTGGACTGGACGAATTTTTGCAAACCAAATTGAGGTCTCAATTTTCGGATGCATTTAACTTGGTACACATGGAATTTACACTCCTGATGCAAAGAAAAAGGGGCCTCACTACGTTTAATGCAATACTTCTAAATTTAAGAAACAGGAAAAGTCTTAGAATGAGAAATAGCGCAAATGATGTATTAATTTAGGCTAATATAAAGAAGCTGTTTAATAGGCGTGGAACTCCTGGGGAAGTAGGTATGAGATTCCGGACTAGACCACTATCCTCAAACGATATTGACTTTATAATTTTTTGCAACCCTTTTCACAAATTGGTGATACAAAAGGAATTCATTAGGGATTTAATTATTTTAAATCAATATTAAGCTTTTCAGCCTTTCTTAAAAGTGTAGTTCTGTGGATATTTAAGATATCAGATATTTTATAAATGTCCTTATGTTCTTTCCATAGATATAGAATATAGTTTCTTTCCAAATCCTCTATCGCATCTTTTAAAGATAATTTCGTACTTTTATAATCAAAATTATTATTCTGCGGGTGAATCATTTGTAAATTTTGTGGTAAGTCATATACTTCAACTAAATTCTTATCTGATAAAACTATTAATTGTTCAACTAAATGTTCTAATTCTCGAATATTTCCTGGCCAGTGGTAAGATTCTAGGATATTGTTTACAGAGTTTGAGAATTGTACCTCCTTTTGATGCTTGTTATTAAATCTCTCAATAAAGTGTTTTATAAGGATATGAATGTCTTCTTTTCGATTCTTTAGGGGGGGAATATTTAAGGGAACTACTGATAGACGATAATATAAATCTTCTCGAATTTCTTTTTGCTCAATTAGTTTTATTGGATCCTTATTAGTAGCTGCAATAATTCGGATATCAATTTTTTTATCGTCTATATCGCCTATTTTTCTTATTCTCTTATTTTGTAAAACGGATAATAACTTAACTTGTAGATTCATTGGAATCTCTGCTATTTCATCTAAAAAGAGCGTTCCTCCGTTGGCTGCTTCTATTAACCCTTTCTTACCTTTTGATTTAGCTCCTGTAAATGAACCGTCAGTATAACCGAATAATTCAGATTCAAATAATGGTTCAGGGATCGCACCACAATTGACTTCAATAAAAGGTCTCCCGTTTCTCTTACTTAGAGAATGAATTTTTTCAGCTACAACATTTTTACCGGTGCCAGTTTCTCCAAGAATTAATACAGATGTATCTACCATTGACAAGCGTTTAATACGATAAAGTACAGGTCTCATTGATGGGCTTTGAGCAATCAATCCGGGAATTTCGTTGATCTGAGAACGTAACCTTTCTATTTCTTCGTCCTGCCTTTTTATTGAAATAGCTTGCATTTTTAAACTTTCCTGAAGGTGATTTAACTTAGTCATATCATAAACAGTATTTACGATCAACGTCATTTTATTTTGTTTATTCAACACTGGTTTTCCACTTACGAGCCAAATGTCCTCTTTATCCTTTATCTTTTGAAGTATAGATACTTTTTGTTTATATTTAATGACTTTCAATGTTATTGAACTATCAAAATATTGCATTGCTATTAATTCAGAAACATGTTTTCCTTCGACCTCTTTCTTAGCGATATTTGTCATTTTAGAATATGCATCATTAATTTTGAGTGTAAATCCCTTTTCATCTGTTATATAAATTCCTTCTTGCGTAGCATCAATAATGAATTGTAATTCATCATTTAATTGTGTTTGTTGTAATTTATATTCCTTTTTTTGGAGAACCACATATAAAAATTCGAACTTTTTCAGATAAAATTTCCGAATTTCAATGTTGTAATTTTCATCGTTTATTCTTGTATCAAATTCAAATTCTTTAGATTTAGATAGGTCTCTTTGTTCGATTGTTAACAACTTCCATACATCTTTAGGATTCACTAGTTTTGCAACCATACGGTTCTGATGAACAACCGTACCTTCCAAATCAAATAAGATACAAGCCATATCAATATAATCAATAAATTTTTTAATGTGGGATTCTTTGATAAGACGAAGGTAATCTTCATTTTGATTTTTCATTTAAACACCCTTTCTTCATCTTTAATTTGTTGTATTTTGTGCAAGCAAACACACCTCTGCGCAAAAATGCACAAATTTTTTTATATTCTGAATTTTGTGCATATTATAACAGTTATGAGCAGTTTTGCACAAGTTTTTTCTTATTATCAAACAAAAGCAAGATTTTTTTTACTTTTTTGAAGTTAATTTATTTGGCACGATAATTGCTAACAAATAAAGTAAGGAGGTTAAAACTAATGTTAAAAAATAAAATAGCAGTTATTACTGGTTGTACTAGTGGTATTGGTTTAGCAACAACTATAGAATTTTTAAAGCACGGAGCTATTGTTATTGGAGCGGATATTAATGAAGAATCAGGCAAACTATGGGAAGAGAAATTAGCTAACTTAGGCGGAAGAGGAATATTCCTAAAAGTAGATATAACAGAAGAAACTCAGGTAGAGAACCTTTTTATCAAGGCCTTGGATAAATACGGTGAGGTTAATATTTTGTTTTCAAACGCAGGAATTGGAGATTACACGAAAGCCCATGAACTATCAGCAGACAAATGGAAACTGATGATTGATGTAAACTTAACAGGAGTGTTTTATTGTTGCAAGCATGCAATAATTCACATGTTAAATGGAGGTGGCACTATTATTAATAATGCTTCCATGTTAGGACATATATCAACATCAGCTGTTACGTCTTATGCAGCTGCAAAGGCAGGCGTTGTGAATTTAACCCGGACTCTTGCAATTGATTACGCTCAACATAATATAAGGGTTAATGCTGTTTGTCCAGGGTATATCAATACCCCGCTAATTAAGGATCTATCCGAAGAATTTCGAAATGAATTAATAAAGAAACATCCAATCGGAAGACTGGGAAACCCAGAAGAGGTGGCATCTGTCGTAAGATTTTTAGCAAGTGATGATGCCTCCTTTATAACAGGAACTTCGATTCTTATAGACGGTGGTTATACTGCACAATAAAAAGAGTCCATTTTTGGCACGGGAATTGCATAATACTTTAATGAATAAACTTAAAGGGGGTAATCAATTGAATTTGGCAGGGTTACATAGTTTTAATTGTCCAACGGAGATAGTGTTTGGTTGTAATTCGATTCAAAAAATACCTGAGATAATCCTGAAAGAAGGTTTCAAACGTGTACTAATAATCTGTGATGAAGGAATCGAAAATGCTCAGATTCTTGACTTAGTGCTTGAACAAGTCCAAAAATCCGGTGTAGAGTGTAATGTATTTTCTAATGTCGAAGCAAATCCATCAACTACTACTATAGAAGCTGGTATGAAAGTTTACGAGAGTTCTAAGCCAGATCTTCTTATAGGCTTAGGAGGTGGAAGTCCAATCGATACTGCTAAAGCAATCGGTATTCTTGCAACTAATGGAGGAAGCATTACAGATTATGAGGGAATAGACAAATTCAGAAATCAATCATTACCTCTTATGGCTATACCGACCACCTCTGGAACTGCTAGTGAGGTTACTGTTTTTACTGTCATTACTGATCCATATAATGAATATAAACTCACAGTTGGGGGGAGAAAATTAGCAGCCCGATGGGCAATCGTGGACCCTGAATTAACATTGACGCTACCGCCTAAGTTAACAGCTTCTACTGGATTAGACGCTCTGGTCCATGCAATTGAATCTTATACTTCTAAAATGGCTTATCCACTTTCAGAAGTTCTTGCATTAGAAGCAATTAGAGTAATTTCTTCTAATTTGAGGCAAGCGGTTTTTTCAGGAGATAACCTAATTGCTAGGAGTGCAATGATGTATGGAAGTTTGGTAGCTGGATTAGCTTTTAATAATACACGTTTAGGAAATGTCCATGCTATGAGTCACCCTTTAAGTGCAAAGTTTCATGTACCGCATGGCATAGCAAATTCCATATTACTTCCTCATGTTATGGAATATAATCTACCTTCGGTCCCTGAGAAATTCATTGAGATTGCTAAAGCCATGGGCGAGGTTCATGATACTAATAAACCAATAATGTTTAATGCTAATAAAGCAATTGAGGCGGTCAAAAAATTAGCAGAAGATATAAATATCCCAATAAATTTTTCAGAATATGAAATCAAAGAAGAAGATATTTTTACAATGGCGTTGGATGCTATGAAAAGTGGGAATATTCAGGTTAATCCACGTACTACTAAAATTGAGGATATAAAAATGCTATATAAAAAAACCATTAAGGATGCAGAAATAGGTACAGTCTTAAAAGCCTAATTGTTTTGATAATGGAGGGAAGCAAAATGTCTGTAGTTTCAAAGGAAACTAAGTATAACTCGTTATTATTTATAAATGGAGGATGGCGGGACTCTTCCAATGGTGAAAAATTTTCTGTAATAAACCCATCTAGTGGACAAAAGATAACTGATGTATCTAATGCGGGGCGTGAGGAAACAAAAGAAGCTATTGACGCTGCTGAAAGCGCTTTCCTTCGTTGGTCGAATTTAACGGCTAATGAAAGAGCTGAATATTTGTTGAAAATGAAAGAGTTAATGATTGAACAAAAAAGGAATATAGCATTAATTATAAGCTCTGAAATGGGAAAGCCCCTACTAGAGGCTGAAGGTGAAGTGGTTTATGCTGCTAGTTTTTTATCATGGTACGCAGAAGAAGGTAAAAGAATTTATGGAGAGACTATCCCTGCGTCTGTGAGTAATAAGCGTTTAATGGTACAAAAACAACCAATTGGGGTTGTCGCAGCTATTACTCCATGGAATTTTCCAATTGCAATGATGACAAGAAAAATAGGGCCGGCTTTAGCTGCAGGGTGTACAGCGATAATAAAACCATCAAGCCAGTCTCCTTTAACAGCACTTGAATTTGCATCAATTGCAGAACAAGCAGGGTTACCTAAAGGCGTAATTAACATTGTAACTGGATCCTCAACTAAGATATCAGAAGAAATATTTAATCATTCTTCTGTAAAAAAAATCTCATTTACTGGTTCAACAGAGGTCGGAAAGTTATTAGTAGAAAAATCAGCAAAACAGCTCAAAAAGCTATCACTTGAGTTAGGTGGCCATGCACCATTTATTGTATTTGAAGATGCCGACCTTGAAAAAGCAGCTGAAGGTGCTGTTGCAAGCAAATTCAGAAATACTGGTCAAACGTGTGTGTGTGCAAACAGAATTTATGTTCATGAAAGTATTCTTGAGGAATTTACAGAAATATATTCTTCAAAAGTTCAAAAATTAAAAATTGGAAATAGCATAGACGAAACAACCCAAATTGGTCCGTTGGTAAATAAAGAAGGAATTGAAAAGGTTGAGGATCATGTGGAAGATGCAATCCGAAAAGGAGCAGTGGTAGTATGCGGAGGAAGACGGTTGCCTAATGAAGGGGAACTATTTTATGAACCCACAATTCTAAAAAATATTTCAACTGATATGAAAATTATCTATGAAGAAACATTTGGTCCAGTAGCCCCATTGATCAGTTTCAATAATGAAGACGAAGTGATTCGAGAAGCCAACAATACTGAATATGGTTTAGCTGCTTATGTCTATACTTCAGATTTGAGCCGGTCAATTAGAGTTACTGAAGCCCTTGATTTTGGAGTAATTGGATTAAATGATGCAATACCTGGAGTACCTCAAGCACCTTTTGGTGGTATGAAACATAGTGGGTTTGGACGCGAAGGTGGACGTTCAGGGTTGCAAGAATACCTTCAAGAAAAATTCATTTCAACCGCATTATAGGTAACTACAGTTAAATTTTTTATAGTTAGAGATAAGCGCAGAACAACTGCTTAATTTTTTTGGAGGAGAACTATTTTGAAGGCTTATCTATTAAGTAAATCTGGGTCCTCCAATAATTTATTTTTAGGGGACGTAGCTATTCCAGAACCACAAAAGGGAGAAATAAGAGTTCAAGTAAAGGCAGTTGCATTAAACCCAGTAGATTACCAGCTGTTGGAATCAGGTCACTCTAAGTGGGCATATCCTTTCATATTAGGTTTAGATGTTGCCGGTGACATAGATAAATTAGGAGAAGAAGTTGCGGATTTTAAATTAGGAGACAGGGTCGTCTATCACGGAGACTTGAGTAGGAACGGAGGCTATGCAGAATATACTTTAGCCTCTGCTAAAGCAGTCAGCAAGATTCCTGAAGAAATTTCTTATATTGAAGCGGCAGCACTTCCTTGTAGCGGAATGACAGCTTTTCAAGCTCTTAATCGAAAATTTCACCATTATTCTGTGAAAACATTATTAGTTCATGGCGGATCAGGGGCAGTAGGCGGAGCTGTAATACAACTAGCCAAACTGAAAAAGTGGGAAATAATTTCTACTTGTTCAACTCAAAATGTTGACTATGTAAAAAGTCTTGGTGCAGATTATGTAATTGATTATAAAAAACAGAATGTTACAAAAGAAGTTTTATCAAGAACCGCTGGGAGAGGCGTCGATGTAGTCATTAATACTATTAGGAAAGACCATGCTGAAAATGATATAAACCATCTAGCATTTAATGGTCATCTAGTATGCATAGCAGGTCTAGCTAGTAATCAAACATATAGTCCGTTCACTAAAGGTATTTCTATACATGAAGTTGCCTTAGGTGGTGCCTATCTTGCCGAAGATAATCGGTCGATAACAGATTTTCCTATTATGCTCGATCATCTTCTAAACCTTGTTAAAGATAAAAAGTTTGACCCAATGATTAGTAAAGTAATT
This sequence comes from Bacillus sp. M6-12, assembly GCF_002860285.1. Classification (GTDB taxonomy): domain Bacteria; phylum Bacillota; class Bacilli; order Bacillales; family DSM-1321; genus Peribacillus. The sequence goes on along the minus strand of NZ_PGVF01000039.1, from coordinate 9,489 downwards.
TCTTTGAATGAATTAGTAAAATATTTGGAAAAAATTAAAGAACATCAGGTGAGAGGTAAAATAATAGTGACAATCTAACTTTAGCGCAGTTAAAAAAATAAATTACTACTAAATTTAATAATTAGGAGGATAGACTATGGAAAGTAAAACTTTACCACGTATTGTTGATAAAGCAATGAATGAATTTACTGAGAGATTTATGTTACCAGATCGTGCTATTGATGGAGCAGATATGCCATGGATGCCTTTTGATGAAAAAGGATCATGGTTTAAACCATTACGTTTTGATTTTACTACAGGAATGTGGATAAACCTATTTAAGGTTGATAAGGGTGCGGAATTATCAAAGCACCGCCATACCGGAGGGTTTGTAATTGGCTACACCATTCAAGGTAAGTGGAAGTATTTGGAAAAAGATTGGAGCGCAAAACCTGGGACTCTTATTTTTGAACCACCTGGTGATATTCATACCTTATCGGTTGACCCTTCGGAAGACATGATAACTCTATTTATGTTGGATGGTAGCCTTCAGTTTATTGATGACAATAATGGAATCTATAGAGAAGACGATGTTTTTACATTATATAAACGCTACCGAGATTACTGTGAGGCTAATAATATGCTACCAGATGATAATCTTTGCTTCTAAATGATAAAAGGCAATGTGATTACAAAATAATTACTACTATACAAAATCAAAGTTAATGTACGAAAAAAATTTAAAAACTTTTTTATTGAATTTATCTAATTAGGAGGAAAGACAATCATGGAAAATAAAACATTACCCCGTATTGTTGATAAAGCAATGAATGAATTTACTGAGAGATTTATGTTACCAGATCGTGCTATTGATGGGGCTGATATGCCATGGATGCCTTTTGATGAAAAGGGATCATGGTTTAAACCATTACGTTTTGATTTTACTACAGGAATGTGGATAAACCTTTTCAAGGTTGATAAGGGTGCGGAATTATCAAAGCACCGCCATACGGGGGGGTTTGTAATTGGCTACACCATTCAAGGTAAGTGGAAGTACTTGGAAAAGGATTGGAGCGCAAAACCTGGGACTCTTATTTTTGAACCACCTGGTGATATTCATACCTTATCGGTTGACCCTTCGGAAGATATGATAACTCTATTTATGTTGGATGGTAGCCTTCAATTTATTGATGACAATAATGGAATCTATAGAGAAGACGATGTCTTTACATTATATAAACGCTACCGAGATTACTGTGAGGCAAATAACATGCTGCCAGATGATAACCTCTGTTTTTAAAATTATAAATACACTTTCACAAATTAAGAGTAGGGGGAATTAACGTGTTTAATATAAAGTCCAAAATAATTTTGTTATCCATTATCTTGGTTTTCTCTCTCATACTAACTGCTTGTCAGGGACCATCATCCAATACTGGCAGTACACCTAATGGTAATGGAGGATCTAAAGGGTCTATTAAAATAGGTGCAATTTTTCCACTATCGGGCCCTTTGGCGCTGCTGGGTGAAGAGAGTTTTAGAGGCGTTGAAGTAGCAGTTGATAAAATCAATAAAAATGGCGGGATCAATGGTAAAACTATAGAACTGATAGCTGTTGATACTCCTAGTGCGAATGAAGCAATGGCTTCAGCACAAAAGTTAGTTACTCAAGATAAAGTGAATTTAGTCGTTGGATCTTTCGAAAGTACAATTGTCCCAATTGCTGCACAAATTACAGAAAGAAATAAAGTTCCTTATTTCGAATTAGGATCGGTTGCAGATGAAGTTACAGAGCAAGGACATAAGTATTTATTCAGAACTAACCCACCATCATATATGTATGCAGAAAGCGATATGGAGTTTATTAAATATCTATCGGATAAATGGGGAACTCCATTACAAGACTTAAAAGTGGCATTTATTCATGAAGACAGTAGCTGGGGTACTTCAATTAAAGATGATTTTCTCAAGCTTGCTAAGAAGGAAAATGTCAATGTAGTAGATGTCGTATCTTATAATATGGGCACAGTAAAATCTGTAGATTCTCAGGTTCTGTCACTAAAAAAATCTAATCCAGATGTTGTAATTGGCGTTTCTTATATTGATGACTCAATTCTTGTAGTTCGAACAATGAATAAGTTAGCATTCAAACCTAAAGCATTCATTGGTCAAGGAGGAGGTTACTCTTTACCTAACCTTAAGAAAGCCGTTGGGGATGCTGTAGATGGACTCTTTAATATTGACTTTACCCAATATAATGTTAATCCAGATGTAAGTCCTGGATTGGAGGAATATGTAAAGCTTTATGAAGAAAAGTTCGGAAGTAAACCACTATCAGGTCATTCCTTAACAAACTTCTACGGAGCAGAAACAACATTTTCTATTCTCAAGGAAGCTAAATCATTGGATGCAGAAGATATTCGCAAAGCAGCAAATGCAACAAATATTGAAAATGGCAAAACATCAACTGGTTGGGGAGTTAAATTTGATGAAAAAGGACAAAACACACTTTGTTTACCTTTTTCATTCCAGTATCAAAACCAAGAATTAGTATCTGTATGGCCTGAAAACGCAGCAGTTGCTGAAATTAAGTAAATAAACATATAAATTGAGGACAGAAAGAGCAGATATTGCTCTTTCTGCTCAATTAATACATAAGGAGGTAAAAATGTGTATATTCTCCAAACAGTAATTAATGGTGTTCTACTCGGAGGCGTTTACGCTCTAATTGCCATTGGACTGACATTAATTTTAGGAACTATTAGAATTATCAATTTCGCCCATGGAGAATTGTTAATGATTAGTATGTATATAGCCTACATTCTTTTTTCATTTGGTGGCCTAAATCCGTACGCGTCTTCATTATTAGTAGCAGCAATAATGTTTATTGTTGGTATGGCATTTCAACGATTTGCGATTCAACCTATTCAAAGTTCATCTGCAAATAATAAAATCTTAATGACATTAGGGATATCTATAATTTTACAAAACTTAGCTTTAATGGTCTTCAGTGCTAACTATTATTCTATTCAAACTCCTATTCAAAATTTAAATTTTGAATTTGGCGGAGTAGTAGTAAGTATGACAGCATTTTTAGCATTCTTAAGTTCATTATTATTATCAGGTTTACTTTTTCTATTCTTAAGATTCACTTATACAGGTAAAGCAATTAGAGCCTTGGCACAAAATCATACGGCTTCATTATTAATGGGCATTAAGGTTAAAAAAATGTACATGATTGCTTTTGGAATTGGTTCAGCGTTGGTAGGTTTTGCAGGGGCGGTATTAATACCTATGTATTCCGTTTATCCGACAACTGGAACATCGTTTGTTTTACTCTCCTTTGTTATTGTTGTTCTCGGTGGAATGGGGAGCATATTAGGAGCGTTTATAGGTGGGCTTGTAATTGGTGTTCTGCAGTCAATGGTCGGCTTTTTTGAGCCAGCACTAAGTGAAGTTGCTTATTTTATACTTTTCTTATTAATTTTATTGGTAAAGCCTTCTGGATTGTTAGGGTTAGGTAAAAATTCAGAGGAGGTTGGGTTGAAATGAAAAAAGCATCAATTTCCAAACTTATTTTGCTATTAGTAGTCGCACTCCTGGTACCTGTATTCTTAACTAATGAATTCTATCTCAATATCGCCGTATGGATTTTCTTGTACGCGTTACTTTCAACATCATGGAATATCCTTGGAGGATTTGCTGGTCAACTTTCTTTTGGGCATACTGTATTCTTTGGGATAGGTGCTTTTACTACTACGATCCTATATTCCAATTATGGAATATCACCTTGGCTTAATATGATACCTGCTATTCTTTTAAGCGTAATTTTCACACTGATTGTAGGGATTCCAACCTTTAGATTGAAGGGACCTTTCTTTTCTTTAGCAACACTTGCGATAGGGCAAATTTTATTCTTACTAGCGATTTATTTTAAAGATTTGACCGGTGGAAGTGTTGGAATTGTTATGAAATTTAACGAGTCTTATTGGACCATGATGTTTGGGAACACAAAACCGTATTACTATATTATTTTAATTCTTTTTATTGTTTCAATAATTATTAGCTACTTTATAAAAAATTCAAAAGTAGGTTATATGTTAACCGCAATTCGAGAAGATGAAGAGTCAGCAGAAGTTATTGGGGTCTCAGCTTTTAAATATAAAATGCTTGCCTTCCTTATTAGTAGTACTTTAACAACCTTAGGTGGGGTATTTTATGCCCATTACAACATGTTTGTTCAGCCAGCTACAGTGTTTAGCTTCTCAATGTCAGTAAGTATAGTGGTTTATGCGATAATCGGAGGACTTGGAACGGTATGGGGACCATTTTTAGGTTGTTTACTCATAGTTCCAATAAACCAATATTTGACAAGTTCTCTAGGGAATTCCCTTCCAGGAATTAGCGGTGTTATCTATGGGGTTATACTCATTATTGTTGTATTAATTGAACCAAAGGGAATATTAGCTCTGTTCGAAAGAAGAAAGTCTATCAGGTTTAATAAAACTGGACAAAGGAGGAAGACGGATGAACCCTCTATTGAAAGTGGAACATCTAACTAAAGAATTTAGTGGTATAACCGCAGTAAAAGATGTTAGTTTTCATGTCAATACCAATGAGATTTTAGGAGTGATTGGACCAAACGGGGCGGGTAAAACAACATTATTTAATCTTATTACTCGAACCCTTCCTCCCACAAATGGAACAGTTGCCTTTAAAGGGGAAGACATTTCGACTTTAAAGAAACCATATCAAATATGTAAAAAAGGTATTGTAAGGACCTTTCAAGTGGTTAAACCTTTTATGCAAATTTCTGTTTTAGAAAATGTTATGATTGGGGGCTTTTTGCATCATAAAAAAAGAACTCAAGCTGAAGAACAAGCGAAATTTATTTTAAATATGGTTGGATTAGATCACAAGTCTTATTCTCTAGCATCTCACTTAACTCTTGCTGAAAAAAAGAGATTAGAATTAGCACGAGCTCTATCTACAAAACCCTCATTACTTTTATTAGATGAGGTTTTAGCTGGATTAAATCCAACAGAAATTAAAGAATCGATTCCACTAATTCGAAATATAAGGGATTCTGGTGTCACGATTATTATGATCGAACACATAATGTCCGCAATGATGAATCTTGCAGACCGCCTTATAGTACTTCACCACGGAGAATTGATATCTGAAGGAGATCCTCTAAAAGTTACAAGTGATCCTTTAGTTATGGAAGCATATTTTGGAGGTGAAGTTCATGTTGGAAGTTAAAAACTTACAAGCCGGGTATGGGGAAGTACAGGTATTATGGGATGTTAACTTTAGTGTCAAGCCTGGGCAACTTATTGCTTTGATCGGGGCAAATGCAGCAGGGAAAAGCACAACTATAAATGTTATTTCAGGAGTACAGCCTAAAAAAAGTGGAGAAATTTATTTTCATAATAAACGGATTGATCAATTGGAATCGAATAAAATTGTTGATTTAGGGATCATACAAGTCCCAGAAGGAAGGAAGTTATTCCCTTTTTTAACGATTAAAGAGAATTTAGAGTTGGGGGCTTTTTCAAAACGTTCAAGAAGAAATTTACGAAAAAACTTAGATCGGATTATGGGGATTTTTCCTGATCTTAAGCCGAAAATGCACCAACATGCTGGAAATTTAAGTGGTGGACAACAACAAATGGTTGCAATCGGAAGAGCACTTATGGCTGAACCTGAAATTCTAATGATAGACGAACTTTCACTCGGTTTGTCTCCTTTACTTACCCAAAATATGTTAAAGGTTGTAAAAGATATTAACCAAGAACTTGGTACTACTATTTTACTGGTAGAACAGAATGTCCATCTATCATTAAAAATTGCTACTTATGTATATGTAATGGAAAATGGAAAGATTGTATTAGAAGGAGAACCGTCGTTAATCTTAGAAGATGATGAGTTGAAGAAATCATATCTTGGCCTATAAGGAGCGAAACTATTCGTGGACAATAAAGATTTTTCTTTCAAAGACAATAATATTATTATTCCTGGAGGAGCTGGTGACCTAGGACAAGAAGTAACTGTTAACTTTTTAAAAAGAGGTGCTAACGTTACTGTTATTGGAACCAATAAAGATAAATGGGATAACTTGTATAATAGCGTCCCTGTATATAAAGATCAGTTACATTGGATTCAAGCAGATTTAGCGACTGAAAATGGGATTGAAAAAGTTAAAAAATATATGCTTGAGCAAGACCATATTGACATTCTGATAAACTTTTCGGGAATAAACTTACGTAATCCTATTTTAAAGACGACATTTTATGAATGGGATCAAGTACTAAACGTAAATTTAAAGGCTCCATATTTTTTATCTCAATATGCTGCTAGAAAGATGCTGCAACAGGGGAGAGGGAAAATTATCCATATTGGATCTCTGTCATCTACATTGGGCTTACCAAATATGGGACCATATGGAGCATCTAAAGGAGCCATTGCTCAAGTTACAAAATCTATGGCTGTAGAGTGGGCTCCTGTTATTCAAGTTAATGCCGTTGCGCCTGGATATTTTAGAACCTCAATGACAAACGAATTATTTGAAGACGAAGTTAGAAAAAGTGAAATTTTAAACAGAATCCCATCAAAAAGAACTGGCAATCCGGACGACCTGGTTGGTGCAATACTGTTTTTATGTTCAGATGCTGCTAACTATATTACTGGTCAAATGTTATGTGTAGATGGTGGTTGGACTATTAATTAGCGAAAAAGTCATACATGCTCCTAACATAAAATGTTGCTTGAAAATTAATGTATGGGAGCGATGAAATAATTATTGTTTATGAACTTATAGAATTTAACGAGTATTTATCTTCAGAAATTGAACTATACCACCTGTGGTTTATGAAAAATTAGAAATAACCCATGTTAAATTTAGGGAGAATAATATAATTTTATAAGATGGGGACATCCATGAAGTTATAAAGGTTTTAAAAGAGGATGAAGGATCAAAAAAAGATACCACCCTATTGGTCTACCATATTTGCAGTAATAATTTAGAAAAAACCCTTTAAGAAATAAGAGTTAACCATCAGGATATTTTTAAGTGAAATGAAGGAAATTCGATTAGTTTACGTTCAAAAATGAAAAGGCTACAAATTACTAAAACTAAATCTATAATGGGGAGATATCCAATGTATGATTTTTTAATTATTGGAGGAGGAATCGTAGGCCTATCTACAGGTATAGCTCTTTATCAAAGATTTCCAAATGCAAAGGTAATAATAGTTGAAAAGGAATCTCAAATTGCAATGCATCAAACAGGACACAATAGTGGAGTAATTCATTCGGGAATATATTATAAACCTGGTAGTTATAAAGCAAAATTTGCTCGTAAGGGAAGCCAATCGATGGTAAGTTTTTGTAAAGAATATGGGATAGACCATGATATTTGTGGAAAGGTCATTGTTGCAACGAAAAAAGAGGAGATACCACTACTAGAGAATTTATATACCAGAGGTATTCAAAATGAACTCTGTATTCGAATGATTAACAAAGAAGAAGTAAATGAAATAGAACCTCATGTAAACGCGTTAGCGGCCATTCATGTACCACAGGCTGGTATTGTTGATTATAGACAAGTGAGCCAAAAGTTCGCTGAAATTTTCTTGAAATACGAAGGAATCATAGAGTTAGGAACAAAAGTAGAAAAGATTTACGAAAATGATGATACTGTTGTTATTGAAACTAATAATAAAACTTTGCAAGCGCGTACTGTTATTAATTGTGCTGGGTTACATAGTGACCGAATTGCTGCTACTGCTGGATACAAAACCGATATGAAAATTATTCCTTTCCGTGGAGAATACTATAAATTAAGACCAGAAAAAAGGGATTTAGTGAAAAATTTAATTTATCCAGTTCCAAATCCAAAGTTCCCCTTTTTAGGCGTTCATTTTACGCGCATGATTAATGGGGAAGTTGATGCTGGTCCGAATGCCGTATTAAGTTTTAAAAGAGAAGGATATAAAAAAACAGATTTTAATCCGACAGATTTATTAGAAGTACTGAGTTATCGCGGATTTTGGAAATTAGCAAGCAAATTTATGAAAGAAGGTCTAGATGAATATATTAGGTCTTTTAGTAAGACCCAGTTTACAAAAAGCCTCCAAGAAATAATTCCTAATATTAAAGAGGATGACCTAGTTCCTGCTCCTGCAGGAGTTCGTGCGCAAGCATTAAAAGTTGATGGTACTATGGTAGATGATTTTCACATTATTATGGGTAAACGTACTATTCATGTTTGTAATGCCCCATCACCGGCAGCAACTGCCTCTATTGAAATAGGAAAAGAAATTGTAAATCGGATCCCTGAACAAACCCATTTAACGAAACATATTGTAAAAATATAATAGATTTCCTTGATAGAACAACAACATGATATAACTCATCTAAAGAAGAAATAAGTTACTTTTTTAAGTTATCTTCAAATCGTTACACCAAAGTTACTTGGAAACTGATGAAAAATCGTGTAATTTTAATCCTGGGTCAATTTGCTTGAATTTTGATAATGTCAAGTAAACTTTTTTACTCAGAAAATATAGTAATATATGTTGCAAACAGATTTAATAGGTGAAAAAATGTGGCAATACGTTTAGTATTGGCTGTAATAAAAGAAGCGATTCTTCTCAAATGAAGAAACCGCTTTTTTTCATGCCATTGGTTTCGTTTAATGCCAAGTTCCGGATGAAATCCCTGCCGAATATTTATCATGTATATAAAGAGTGAACGGGTATACCTTCCCATAATCATAATCTGCAAACGGCTCTGGTCCAGTTTTTACTCCCTGGTGCTCATCCCAGTTTACGATAGAGTTTTCCAAGTGATCCAGATAAAAATTAATTGATCTCTCATCATGTCAGTAGCCGCCAAGGTATTCAGAGAAAGTAGACATCCCTTCATTTAACCAAAATTTCTCATCCCTTCATTATCGCTGTGAATCAAGTGCTAAAGCTCATGGATTGTCGTGCCAAAGAAGGTCGATTCAAGTCTTGTATCCCAATCTCTGGCCTCAATTGTAATAATATTTCTAATGTTACCGAAACACTTCACGCAAGCGGACAAGGTTTAGATTTAAAAGATGTGTACAATCGCTTTATTACTGCTCTGGCAATTGACAGTTATAAACCGGGTAATGGAATCTTTAATTTTGACAGCATCAATATAAGAGATCTAACAATGGTACTAAGCGCGGAACCACAGTTAACTATGAAGATATACTGCCGTTTGAAAAAGAGGGCGAACTACATGGGGCGGTGACTTTAAAGACTTGAAAATGCCGGAAAAATCAGCAATAGTACATTTGACGGAATTGATTTCCTGCCGAGTCCATGGAAACTTAGCTTTTCCGTTTGAAATACCTTCGGGTAAACTTTTTAGTAAATGTATTCAATCAATAAACAATTTTATATGGCAGGAAGTTACAAGTTTCTACAAAAATTTTTATTAGACTAATAAATTTGCTACATGGAAAAAAACTCACGA
>NZ_PGVF01000040.1 GCF_002860285.1 Bacillus sp. M6-12 | reverse complement strand
GACGTTCCCCAAGATGTTGTATGCACGAACTGGTGCTTGTTTTCTTTTGTTAAGTATTTGATATCAAATGCTTCCGCAAACTTTGTGCCAAGGTAATGTGAAGTTCCGGCTTGTACTGCTTTACCATCTTTCATCATCGCTTCAATCGAGAATGTATCAATTGCACCCGCAAAACGCTCAGATGGTGTTTTCTGACCGTCATATACTGGAATCGCAAGTAAGTCTTCTACAACTTCTTTGTAGATTTCCAGCATTTGCATCGTTTCATGGCGCGCTTCTTCTTCATCTACGTGTGCAGTATGTCCTTCTTGCCACAAGAATTCTGACGTACGAATGAATGGTAGCGTCTTTTTCTCCCAGCGGAATACGTTTGCCCACTGGTTGATTAGTACTGGAAGATCACGATAGCTCTTGATCCAGTCAGAATACAAATGACCAATCATGGTTTCAGACGTCGGACGTAGCGCCAAACGTTCTTCCAATTTCTCGCCCGCTGCTTCTGTCACCCATGGCAATTCTGGAGAGAATCCTTCGATATGATCTTTTTCTTTTTCGAAAAATGACTCTGGAATTAGCATGGGAAAATATGCATTACGGTGACCCGTTTCTTTAAAACGACGATTCATTTCATCTTGAATATGCTCCCAAATTTCATAGCCGTCTGGTTTAAATGCGATACATCCACGCACTGGTGTATAATCCATTAAATCCGCTTTCTGGATTGTGTCGATATACCATTTTGTAAAATCATTTTGCTGATTGCTCATTACTTCATTTCCTCCTTAGTAAAAACCGCACTCTTGTTATTTCATACTGTTAATCATATAACAAATCAAGCATTCCTACAATTGAATGCCGTCATTATGCTTGTCTGTCTTCATAAACTCCATAAAAAAACTGCCCTCAATTAAGAGGACAGCGTTCAATTAAACTAATTTCTCTTCTGCAAAGACAAATTGTGGTTCGCGTTCTACCTTCTCAGTTTCCTCGCCAAAGCGACCTTCCCACTTCGACAATACTACTGTTGCAAGTGCGTTTCCGACTACGTTTACTACTGTACGTGCCATATCTAGCAAACGGTCGATACCCGCGATGAACGCCAATCCTTCAAGCGGAATGCCCACTGTTCCAAGCGTTGCAAGTAACACGACGAAAGAAACACCAGGTACGCCCGCAATTCCTTTAGACGTAATCATCAGCACTAATACCAATGTAATTTGTTCCGTAATACTCAGCTGAATTCCATACATTTGTGCAATAAACATTGCCGCCAATGCCTGATAAAGTGTAGATCCGTCTAGGTTAAACGAATAGCCGGTCGGCACTACGAAAGATACGATATCTTTTGGACAACCGAACTTTTGCATTTTCTCCATTACTTTCGGTAACACGGTTTCCGAACTGGACGTAGAAAACGCTAGGATTAATTCGTCCTTTAGGATTTTCATGAGGTGGAAGATGTTCACGCCGACTATCTTCGCGATTCCGCCTAACACGACGACGATGAAGAATATCATCGTAGCATATACGAGAACCATTAATTTACCCATCGGAATGAGTGATTCCAAACCGAATTTGGATACGGTTACACCAATTAACGCGAATACACCAAACGGTGCGAATTTCATAATCATATTCGTTACCCAGAACATCGCGTCCGCGACCCCTTGGAAAACATCCAGTACCGGTTTGCCGCGCTCTCCGATTGCCGCTACACCTAATCCAAATAATACAGAGAAGAAAATGATTGGCAACATATCACCATTTGCCATCGAGTCTACGATATTACTTGGTACAATGCTGACCAATACATCCATAAAGCCGCCATTCTGCACTTCTTCCGTTGTTTGAACATATTGCGAAATGTCACCTTTTTCAAGAGAAGACATATCAATGCCGTCACCCGGTTTGAAAATATTAGCTGACATAAGACCAACAATAATCGCAATCGTTGTAACAATTTCAAAATATAAAAGCGTTTTACCGCCAAGCTTTCCTAATTTCTTAATATCACCTGTACCCGCTACTCCAATTACTAACGTTGAAATAATAATAGGTACAACAATCATTTTAATCATATTGATAAACATCGTGCCGATTGGCTGCAAATACTTTTCTACGCTAGGATTACCGTAGAAGATTGCACCGACTGCAATACCTAAAACCAATCCAATCAATATTTGGTAAGCCAAAGACAATTTAAATATCTTTTTCATCGATAATCCCCCTTTGACGTTCTCTGAAAACGCTTTCTTTCAGTAACTTATTCATATCTTACGGGGATCCTACAAAATTCTACAATATCCTACAAAAACTATTTTCGTTCTTCCACTATCTCCATATATAAAACATGCAGAAACTTTTTACTGTTCACTTTGATAGGCTTAATATCGTAAATTTCTTCTTGAATCTGTTTCATTCGCAGACTAATCTCTTGGAAATCAAAAAAGCGCGGTGCATAGTATTCAAATTCATCGATTGTATAATCCACTGCGCCAAGTGATGCTAAGTGTTCCATTGCAGTAAGGATCGCCCGACGAATTCTTTGTTCCATTGCCTTACTTTCCTTTTGGATGTCTTGATCAGGTACACCTAGTTTAGTTAGGGCATCTTCATATAATCCTTTTAAAGGCGGTAGCTGAATAGCTCGTTGTTCAGTCAAGACTTCCATGATCGCTATGATGTCGCGGCTCGCGCTGTCACTGTAGATTCCCATATCGTGTAACTTTTTCAGTACAATAT
>NZ_PGVF01000038.1 GCF_002860285.1 Bacillus sp. M6-12 | reverse complement strand
CAAAGAGCAATTTCATTGTCGTTTCTCTCAGAAGCGACTTTATTATCTTAACAAGTTATCTCGTTCTTGTCAACAGCAATTTATATATTTTAACATGCTGTTTATTTATTGCCATTTTGGCGGCAAGTAATAATATAACATGGCTTTTTAATTATTGCAATATACTTTTGGTGTTTTTTTTGCTGAATTGAAAGGAGTTTTATGTTAGTCCATTAAGTTACGGGAATAAATTCTTATTTTTTTCTATATAATGATGCAAAGAAGCGATTGGAGTGGAATAATGGATTTTTCATTTGTTGGACTAGCTGTTTCTTTTATAATGTCGCTTTATTTATTTAGTGTTGCATTTTTGGAAGCAATAAACATCAGTAACAATGAAGAAGGAAAAGTGCGAGGCGGAACTTTAATAATGAGTTTAACACTTGCATTTGTTTTCAGCGGTTTTACCTACCTGTTCAATTTTTAGCACAAAAAAATGGCCAGGAGTAAGCGCGCCAACTGTATATGAATATCAGCTGCTCCTCCCTGGCAAAGAATCCATATTTATAACTCAAATTAAAATTTGTTCCCTTTCTCTCTTTTCATCTTTTGCTTTCCGCTGTCACCCCGAAGAAATATTAATATGCCGATTAGCACTAAAATTCCTCCTCCCGCCTGAGTCACAACTAATTTTTCATCAAGAAGTAAGTACGCAAATATTGTGGCGCCAACTGGCTCAAACAAAATGGCCATTGATACTGTAGTTGTACTGATCCATTTAACCACCCAATTAAACAGCGAATGTCCCAGCAGTGTCGGAAAAATCGCTAATAGAAGGAAGTAAATCCAGTCATCAGCCGGGTATGGATAAAGCGGTTCCTTATTTAGCAGAACATAAACAAGCAAAGTCACTGTACTTACACTATAGACGAGAAAAGTATAGGCAATGAGCGAAACTCGTTTCCGGACCGTTTGACCAAACAGCAAATACGCTGTAATCAACCCGCAGGCAGTTAATGCCAAAATATCTCCGAATAAAGCTTGTCCGCTGATTTTAAAATCTCCCCATGAAATAATTACGCTCCCTAATATAGCGATAATACCGCTAAAAATGGCTTTTATTGAAAACCTTTCATGGAAAAAGAGATATGCCCCTGCAAATGCGAATAATGGCTGAAGCGTAACCAATACTGTCGAGCTTGCAACAGAGGTATATTCGAGCGATTCAAACCACAAAATAAAATGAAACGCTAAAAATACACCTGATGCAATTGTTATTATCCAGTCTTTTTTTTGAATTTCATTCAATTCTCTTCTATACTTAATTAAAAAAAACGGCAGCATCAGCAAAATGGAAAATAACAAACGATAAAAAGCAATAACACCAGAGGGTGCCGATGATAATTTAACAAATATCGCTGAAATAGATACAGAAGCAACCCCTATTGCGAGTGCTAAATAAGGGTTTATAGCAGGCTTTTGCATAATAGTTCCTTTCAAAGGCAGGGAGCCCATCAAGATTAAAAATTTATTGGCTATGCGCTAAGTATTATTCCTATGAATTTAGCAATGTATTAAATAATATACTAAACAATAGACTTTTGGGGTATTAGAAAAAAAACGGTTTAAATTAGAAGCTGTTTCGACTTCTTATTCGGATGGTGACATGGATGGATTGGTTTTTTGGTTTTCATTGGGAGCTGCAGATTATTATAAAGCTTTGCATTTCCGCTGTTTTGGGGTTAATTATCGGTTTGGAACGAGAACTTAAACGAAAGCCGGTCGGGTTAAAAACAAGTCTTGTAATCTCAATTGTCAGTTGTTTATTGACAATTGTTTCAATTGAATCGGCATACATGTTTCCTGGAAGTGATAAGGTAAATATAACCATGGATCCACTGCGTCTAGCCGCGCAAATTGTTTCGGGCATTGGTTTTCTTGGGGCAGGTGTTATCCTCCGACGTGGAAATGACAGCATATCCGGCCTAACAACAGCTGCGATGATCTGGGGTGCCGCGGGAATTGGAATCGCTGTTGGTGCAGGTTTTTATGTTGAAGCAATTGCCGGTGTAGTTCTTTTAATAGTTAGTGTAGAACTCATGCCTCCTCTTCTTGGCCTAATCGGGCCCAAACAACTGCGGGAAAAAGAACTTTCCTTAAAGCTGATAATTCAAGATAAAATGGATATTGACAATGTCATTAAGAAAATTAATGATGAAAAGATTGCGATAAAGAATATTAGGATTAAGGATTTAGAGGATAGCCACTCGGTTCAGCTAAAAATTATCGTTGATATCAAGCGCCACACAACTGATGTATATTATACTGTCTCTAACTTAAAAGAAATCAAAACCGTTGAAATAGAGAGTCTATAATATTTTGAAATCCGCAACCAATTTAAGCATGAAAGGAATGAGGCGCACTGTCTCATTCCTGATTATTATTTTTTTGCAAAAATGATTGACTTTTATCAGGAATTCGTTAAAATAATATTTGTACCTTATCTCGGGGGCTTAGCTCAGCTGGGAGAGCGTTTGGCTGGCAGCCAAAAGGTCAGCGGTTCGATCCCGCTAGTCTCCATAAAAAATGAAACACGATTCCATTTTGGAATCGTGTTTTTTATTTTTCCTAGCAGTCTTTTTACCTTCGATTGAATCTAAATAAGATCATAAAATCTCCGTATCCTTCCTCCTCCATTCTTTCTTGCGGGATAAACCGTAGAGCAGCTGAATTGATGCAGTAACGGAGCCCTTTAGGACCAGGTCCATCCTCAAAGACGTGGCCAAGATGCGAATCCGCTTCCCGGCTCCTTACTTCCGTACGTGTCATTCGGTGAGTCAAATCGACTTTCTCCTTTAAACTTGCAGACATGATAGGCTTAGTGAAACTTGGCCAGCCGCAGCCGCTGTCATACTTATCCAGAGAGCTGAATAACGGTTCCCCTGAAATGACATCAACATAAATCCCTTCTTGTTCGTTATCGAAATACTCATTTTCAAAGGGTGGCTCTGTTCCGTTTTCCTGGGTGACAAAATATTGCAAGTCCGTAAGCCGTTCTTTTAGATGAGATTTATCTTTCGGCCAGTGCTCTTTCAAAAACTCTTCCCGTCCAGATCCCCTTTGGTACAGCGCATACCGGAAAGCGTTCTTTTTATAAAAATCCTGATGGTATTCTTCTGCCCGGTAAAACGGGCCTGCAGGCAATATTTTCGTTATGATAGGGTTCGTAAATCGGCCGCTCTCCCCGAGATTTCTTTTAGAGGATTCTGCTTCTAGCTTCTGTTCTTGATTATGGTAAAAAATTGCGGTTTGATATGATTGTCCCCGGTCGGAAAACTGGCCTCCCTTATCTGTTGGATCGATCGTCTTCCAATAAATCTCCAGCAATTCTCGATAGGAAATTACAGCAGAATTAAATGTTATTTGTACTGCTTCATAATGGCCGGTTGTTTCAGAAGTGACCTCCTTATATGTCGGATTCTCCTTATGCCCCCCTGTGTAACCGGATACTATCTCAATTACGCCTTCCCTTGTATCAAAAGGAGAAACCATGCACCAAAAGCAGCCTCCTGCAAAGATGGCTCTTTCCAAAGAATGATCAATTCTTTCCATAAATAACCTCACTTCTTTAATTCTATCTTCTCTCTACTTTATATGCCCAAAATAAAAATTCAAATAACTTTCCTCGGTTGCTTTATCGAAGTACGATTTACGATTGCGCCTCAAAAACCAGATTCCTTACTGCAGTAACATAAATCCTGCCAGCAAAAAAGATAGTCTTTTATGAAAAAGACTACCTTTTCGATTTATTCTTTAATGTTTACCTTCTTACTCTTTACTCTTACCCTTGTTAACTGTTGCTTTAACTTCAGATTTCACTTGAGGTTTGCTTGATTCACGAAGCTGTTTGACTTCTTTTTTGGCTTCTTGATGTTTTTGTTTTACAACCTGCTTCGCTGTTGCGCGTGTTTTCTTAACATCTTGTTTTAGCTCTTCACGCTTCTGCTTGACTGCTTCACGTTCTTGTTTTACTGCTGCTTTTGCCGCTGTACGTTCTTGCTTTACTGCTGCTTTTGCCGCTGTACGTTCTTGCTTTACTGCTGCTTTTGCCGCTGTACGTTCTTGCTTTACTGCTGCTTTTGCCGCTGTACGCTCTTGTTTTACAGCTGCTTTTGCCGCTGTACGCTCTTGTTTTACAGCTGCTTTTGCTGTTGCAGGTGCTTGTTTTGCTTTTAGGACTTCTCTATCTTGTTTAGGCTGGATAACTTTAGGTGTTTCAGGTAATACAATAACTGGAGTTACATTAGTCTCATTCTTCGTTTCAGCTTTCACATCAGCTGCTGCTGTTGTTGCAGTTTCTGCATTTGTTGCTGGAACTGTAGTGCCTTCTGTTTTCGTGGTTGGTGAAATTTCCACTTCAGCACTCTTTTCATCCTTTTCTTCTTTTGCTTTGTCTTCGATCTTAGCAAGTTTACTTTCTATTTTTGCAAGCTTTTTAGCAAGCTTCGCATAACTCTTTTCAATATTCTTTTTCAATGCAGCTTTAGCAGCAGGGTTTTTAACTTTTTCCATTGCTGCCTTTAATGCGATAATATTCTGAGAGAGCTTATTCTCAACTTCCTCAAGCTTTGAATCTTCTGTTGCTTTATCGTCAGTTATCGTTTTATCCTCAGTCGACTTTTCTGTTTTTTCCTCTGTAGAATCCTGGTTTTTGTTTTCAGCTTCTTTGTCCGATCCTTCTTCTACAATCTCGCCTGCATTATAAATAAACGCAGCTGCTTTCTTAATCGCTTCTAATGCTTCTTCTTCTTTTCCGGCAGCAAATAAGGCTTCTGCCTCAGCGATTCGTTCAGAAGCATAAGATGCAAGTAATTTAGCTTCTTTCTCTTTATCAAACGTTAATGCTAACTTAATTTTTTCTAAAGCTGCTTTTGTAAAATAGAAGAAGTCACCTGGTAATGCAGCTGGATTTTCTTTTTTGATTTCCTCTAAATTAGTTTCAGCTTCTTTAATTGTATTTTCTGTAATAACTTCTGTACCGGATGCAGTTTGAGTATTTACTTCTGTCTTTAATTCAACCGATGAAGTTTGGTCTGCCGGCTTAAGTTCATCAGCAAAAACGGCAGATGCTGAAAATGTGAAAGTTCCTGCTAACACCATTGCTAATGCACTTTTTGCAATTTTGTTCATTTCCTTTTTTAACAAATTCTTCATAATCAAATTTCACCTCAAAATTTATTAAGCGGCCCGCTTTTTCGTAATAAATTACGTTTTCATTTAATCGGGCTGTGGGGGTGAATTTCGATAAAGGTACTATTTACCTAATAAAAAAGGTTTATAACATTTTTTGTTCTTTGATTAAAAGGAATAAAGATCCTTTTTAACTATTAATTTTAGCAGAAGAACAAAAGTGCAAGCGTCCGGGCAATTGTGGAACCGCTAATTTCGCCAGTGCTGTAACGTAAACCGTGTTACATCCTTCGTCCTGACCCACACCGTGTGTGCCTCCTGCGATCGTTGTAAACAATTGGTCAAAACACAGACAAGTACTGACAGTAGACGATTATTGCCTCCGGGTGCAGGACTCTCAGTTAACTATGGGCCTGCTCAAAGAATAACTAAATTCTACGAATTGAAAAATATTTCTAGTTATAACAATCATACGGCGGGTATCAGAATTAAGGCAGCAGATACGGCTCGGCACAAGCATTAAAGGCGCCTTAAAGGAGAGTATTTATGTTTGGAATATCAGATGTAATTAAATTTCTTATTTCATTTTTTATAATTTTTCCGATTGTTACCTTTATACACCTGAGCGGTCATATCTTTTTTGTAACTCTCTTCGGAGGAACTGAGAGAAAAATTGTCATAGGGTGCGGAAAAAAAATGTTTTTATTCTTGAATGTGGAAGTGAGGAAGTATTATTTTTGGAACGGAGCCTGTGAGTTTAAATCGCTTAAATATGATAATCGCATAACAAACACTTTGATTTACCTTGGCGGTGCGTTTTTCAATGTAACGAGCATATTTATAATAAACGGACTAATATTTTCAGGAATAATTAATGAGTCTGTGATTGTGTTTCAATTTATTTACTTTTCCTTTTATGTACTTTTCTTTTCCTTATTCCCTATGGATTTTGCCAATGGCAGTCCCAGTGACGGCAAGGCTGCCATGCTTGCTTTAAAAGATAAACATGATGATAAATTTACGGATGACATCATGATAAAGAAAGAAAATGATAAGAAATAAATATAACCGTTCGGATTTTTGAACGGTTTAAGCAGTTTACGGTTAAAAAGATCCTATTTATTTTTAAGCGTTTTTCCGATGCATATAACCTTTTAATGCTGAGCCCAATTACAACGCATAAAACAGCCTTGAATTTGCGTAAAGCTGTTTTTCAGCAGAATTTATGGAAATCCCTTTGATCTGTGCTATCACTTTTACCGCCTCTTTTATCATGAGAGGATGTGTCATTTGCCCTTTGAATGGCCCTTCAAATGGCCAGGGACCGTCTGTTTCCACCATCAGTTGTTCAATTGGGAACGCTTCTGCCAGTTCTTGAATTTCTTCCTCATATACGATGTCAGGGGTTACAGAAATAAAATAGCCATTTCGGGCAATTCTTTCGGCGGTCCCTGCATCGCCTTTAAACCAATGAAAATGAGCTCTAGTGATGGAGTACTTTTCAAGAAGATTGCAAACTACAGGTGCATCCTCATATAATGCATGAAGAACAATTGGCTTACTCAGATCCTTTGCCAGCATAACGAACCTTTCTAACTGCTCGATATAACCCTCCAACGGAATGCTATGTTTTTTTCTCAAATAATAAGGTAACCCTACTTCTCCAACTGCTATCATTTCTTCATTATAGTGGCGGATCCAATTAAAAAGCTTCTGCACCTCCACATCATCTGGCAACGGCTGCTCTGGGTGGTATCCGAATGCCGGTTTAATTTTTTTGTATGTTCTTGCTAATTGAAGATTCCTTTTGCAGGAATCAAGGTCAAATGAAACAGAAATAAGTGCTTCAATTCCCCGTGAATCTTGCAAAATCGAACATATTTCTTGATCATTATATTGGTCCAGGTGAATGTGCGTATCAATGAACCTATTCATGAAAATCATCTATAAGGGCATAATAAATTTTTCTTTTCCACTTCAAAAACTCGTCCTCCAGTAGCAAACTCTCGTTTCTTGACCTTGAAAAAGGAACGGTAAAGTCCGCTTTCACCTTAGCAGGCCTATTTGAAAGGACAACTATCCGGTCAGAAAGAAACAAGGCTTCTTCAATATTATGGGTAATAAACATTACAGTACACCTGTATTCTTCCCAGATGGATAAGAGCCATTTCTGCATCTCAATCCTGGTTAATTCATCCAAAGCGGAAAATGGTTCATCCAAACAAATCAATGATTGAGGGCTTAGAAGGGCGCGAATAAAAGCAGCTCTTTGTTTCATCCCTCCCGAAAGCTCATGTGGATACGCCTTTTCATATCTTTCCAGACCGGCTTTCTTCAGCATCTCCAATGCTCTTTCGGGATCCTTTTTCCCCTGAAGTTCCTGGCCAAGCAGGACGTTTTGCAGTATGTTTTTCCACGGAAGGAGTGAAGGTGTTTGGGGCATATAGCTTATAAATCCCCTTTTCCCGTTAATTTTCTTCCCCCTAAGCTGGATGGATCCATCATCTGGTGCCAGAATGCCGCCAATTAAATGAAAAATTGTGCTCTTTCCGGTACCGGATGGCCCTAGAATTGAAACAAACTCGCCTTCTTCAATCGTTAATTCAAAATCTCTCAAGACAACATTGCCGCTAAATTGTTTCGAAAGATTAGTAATTTGCAAGTGAGTCACTGTTTTTCACCCCTTTCATTTGTCCAGCGGACTAATCGGCGTTCTGTCAGGATGATAATCACAAAGAATATTAAGCTAAGGAGCATGATTGCAAAAATGGCAACAAACACCCTGTCAGTCCTGAAAGAGGAGGAGGCGAGGGTCATATATACACCAATCCCTTGCTTTGCCCCAAGCCATTCAGATATTACCGCCCCCATTACACTGTATGTTGCTGAAATTTTCAAACCTGAAAAAACTGATGGCAATGAATACGGAAGCTCCAACTTCCAAAAAAGCTGGTTTTTTGTGGCACCTGCCATATTCATATAATGTTTTAATTCCGGTGCTGTCTGCCTGAAACCGTCCAGCGCAGCTACAGTAAGCGGAAAAAAGCATACTAATGTAATAACGATCAGCTTGGGCAATAGTCCAAAGCCAAACCAAATAACCAGCAGCGGCGCAAGAACGATTATCGGTATGTTTTGAGATAAAATTAACAATGGAAATATAGAGTCTCTTATAGCCGGTAAAAGATGCAGGACAATGGCCGTTACAAGTCCTATGCTTGACCCTATTAAAAACCCAATCAATGCAAGTTTCACCGTTGAAACTAAATGCGGGTAAAAGTCCACCCAGCCTGCCATCGCTGCTGAACCGATTTTGGTTGGAGCAGGAAGCAGCCATTCTGGTATTCCTGTTGCTTTAACACTTATTTCCCATACAACGAGCAAAAGGAGGAGAACCGCAAACGGTCTCCATCCTTTCATAGTCTTCCTTCCCATTATCGATACTTCTCTGTCAGCTGGCCCATTGAAATGCCCCCCGGCTGGTATAGAATTTTCACTTGGGATATCACGTTGCTGCTGCCCATTTCTACCATTCTTTGATTCATTTCTTTAATGATCCGGAATAATTCTTCAAGATCCCCTTCCATCGTTGTTTCCAGCGGATGAACTTCATATTTCACCCCGGAATTCGCAATTACTGCAATTGCTTCATCTACGTATGGAATGACACTTTCACCATTTTTTGTCTTAGGAATAATTTGAATGCTTATCAATGAATTAGCCATTATCATAACCTCCTATTTTTCAGGTAAAAAATCATTGGTGAATGCTTTTTTGGCATCTAATTGTTTTTCCAAAAGACCGTTATCATACATCCAGGCCGCATAGTTTTCCCACACTTCAGCTTTTTGTTCACCCCACCTGGGAGCATCATCTTGATACTTTGCTGACAACCATTCCTGGCTCTTTTTTACGAGTTCGGCATCCAGGTCAGGAACAGCCTTTGATAAGATTTCTGCTGCGTCTGTTGGGTTATCTATTGCAAATTGATATCCCTTTGAAACGGCCTTTATAAATGATTTGATAGTATCTGAATGATCCTTAATCATTTTTTCATTTGTAGTGATAACTGGTGTGTAGTAATCCAGCTTTTCAGAGTAATCCGTCAGGTTAACCATATTGATTTTTTCTCCACGTAATTCTGCCTCGACACCTGTCCATCCATAATAAATCCAAGCAAAGTCGATATCCCTTTTTACAGCTGTGAAGAAATCAGCATCTCCGATATTGACTATCGAAACTTTATTTACATCCGCACCCTGCTGCTTCATCAGGGATTGAATAACCGATTTCTCAACAGGAGAACCCCAGCCTCCATACGTTTTACCCTCAAAATCTTTCGGAGATGTTATGTTTTTGTCTGCTGGCGAGGCAAAACCGGAAGTATTATGCTGAATAACGGCAGCCACTGAAACAAGGGGAACTCCTTGGACACGGGCCTGGGTAACGCCTTCCTGGTACCCCACCCCAAACTCGGATTTTCCTGATGCAACCAGTTGATCTGCCCCAGCATCACCTGGCATAATAATATCCACATCAAGGCCTTCCTCTTTAAAAAATCCTTTTTCCTTCGCTACATATAAACCCGTATGGTTGGTGTTTGGTGTCCAATCAAGGACGAGAGAAATCTTTTGCAATGATTTTTTGTTTTTTTTCTTGTTTTCTGTTGATGCTGCATTGTCTTTATGATTGCCGCAGCCTGCCAGCAAAAGCATCAAACCCAAAATTAAAATAAACCCTTTTTTCATTATTATCCTCCTCGTGTCGCAGATAAGAATAATCAGGGACATACCAAAAAGCGCCCCAGGCATTGAACCCAGGGCGCATATTGATAAACAATATAAATCTATCGTTTTAGAATATGTTCCCTCCGCTGGTCTCAACCAGATCAGGTTCAAAGAGTCAGCATCTTACGGACGCAATCTCAACCGGCAACACCGGTCCCCCTACTTATTCGTACCTATTCAATTATCTTCCAACTTTTATTATAACAGATAATTTCTAATTGACTACCTTATTTAGCGATAGATTGGTTAGTTTCCCTTGCAGCTTTTTCATCACGCATCCTGCTGAAAATGGTTGCCAGAATTGGACCGGAAATATTATGCCAGACACTGAAGATTGCGCTTGGCACGGCAGCCAATGGTGAGAAGTGTGCAGTTGCGAGGGCCGCTCCTAATCCGGAGTTTTGCATACCTACTTCAATAGCAACGGCTTTTTTCTTGGATAAGTTCATCCCAAAGAGTTTTCCAAAACCATAACCTAATAGATAACCAAGCACGTTATGAAGAATAACGACCGCAAAAATTGTTAATCCCGTTTTAGCGATTTGCTCCTGGCTTCCGGAAACAACAGCTGCTACGATTGCTACAATTGCAACAACAGAAACGAGTGGAAGCACCTTTACACTTGCGTGGGCTTGTCTATTGAAAAATCTCTTTACAAATAATCCCAATAGGATAGGGAGAATCACAATTTTAACAATCGAAATGAACAGTCCCGCCGGATCGACTGAAATCCATTGGCTTGCCAGCAATAAAATTAATGCTGGAGTTACAAGTGGTGCGAGAATAGTGGTTATCGAAGTTATCGTAACCGATAAAGCTACATCCCCTTTAGCTAGGAATGTCATAACATTGGAAGATGTGCCACCAGGACAGCAGCCAACTAAAATAACACCCACTGCAATTTCAGGCGGAAGCTGAAGGCCCTTGGCCAGCAAAAAGGCTAGTGAAGGCATAATGATAAATTGGCCCGCTACGCCAATAGCCACTTCTTTTGGGCGCGTTAAGACTTCTTTGAAATCTCCTGCGGAAAGAGTAAGTCCCATTCCAAACATTATGATCCCTAATAAAGGGACAATATACGGCCCAATCCACGTAAATGTTGAAGGTGAAAAAAAGGCAAGGGCAGCAAATAAAAGCACCCAGATGGCAAAAGTATTGCCGACAAATTGACTGATACGTTCTAAAGTTTTCATGATGCACCTCTGTTGAAATTTTGTATGTAAACAACATAATGGTAGTAATTATATTTGAAAATTCCAATAAACTCAATAGTTTGAATATTTTTTAGCAAATAAAGTTATGAATAAATTGGTTATTGAATTCAATCGTGATCTTTGGACACTTTTTAGTTTGAACCATACAATGAATGTTAGGCTAAAGTAAGTTTTTATTAAAATGAAGTTTTTTTGTACAGTGGGCCTTTTTTAACTTGTAAAAGTTGGCAACAATGAGTAATGGGAAACGGAGGTTGAATGCTTTGAGGCGGTTATTATTTTTGATAACAGCTGTCGGTGCAATATGGTTTATTTTGAATAAAACCAATTATAAGCCAGTATTGGATGATTTAGAATCACGCATCCATACTATCACCGAAGACAACGATCTTTCAGCTGTTGCAGATTCATTACGTACGGGAATTAACCAGCTTGCCATTCAGCTGGAAGAATTAATAGATGAAAATCCAGATAAGCCGGAGCAATTATTAAATGAGAAATTGAAAAAACCTGAATTAAATGCCCCGGCTAAGCAGATGTTTTCAGTATATAATATTGAGATTGGCGATCCACGTGAAAAGGTCGAGCAGCAGATGGGGAAACCAAAACGAATCTCAATGAATGAATATGGTGTTGAATGGTATGCATACCATGAAAACTACCAAAACTTCATGATGCTTGCCTATGATACAGATGATAAAGTGGCGGGTTTATATACAAACCAGGATTTAATAGTATCAGCTAATGGAATAAAACTGGGGAGTTCCAGGCAATCAGTTCTTAACCAGCTTGGGGAGCCTTTAACAAAAATCCGTAAAGGACTTGTCCATTACCAATTTGAAAAGCAGCGTGACTACGATCTGTTC
This sequence comes from Bacillus sp. M6-12, assembly GCF_002860285.1. Classification (GTDB taxonomy): domain Bacteria; phylum Bacillota; class Bacilli; order Bacillales; family DSM-1321; genus Peribacillus. The sequence goes on along the minus strand of NZ_PGVF01000038.1, from coordinate 9,692 downwards.
CAGGAGAAAGACAGCTTTATTACTGTCTTTTATGATAAACATCAAAACAACACTGTAACTTCAATTCAGATAATTAGTGAAGAACTTGAACAACAAAAGCATGATTTTTATACACCGGCAAATAATCAAATCAAGCAAGGGTTTGAATATCAGCTCTTTGACCTGACCAATGCCTCAAGGGTTCAGCACGGGCTTCCGATTCTGACCTGGAATGAACATGTCAAAGAAACGGCCAGGAAGCACAGCAGCGATATGGCAAATAAAAATTATTTTAACCATACTAATCCTGAAGGACAATCACCTTTTGACCGGATGAAAGAAGATGATATTTTCTTTTCTGTTGCAGGAGAAAATCTTGCCTATGGCCAGTTTAGCAGCATTTTTGCACATGAAGGCCTGATGAATTCGCTGGGACACAGGGAAAACATTTTAAATAAGGATTTTGAATATTTAGGAGTAGGAGTAGCCTTTAACTCTGAGTCCCATCCATACTATACGGAGAATTTCTTCAGCAACTAGCAAAGAGCGTCCCAGGGATTGAGCCTGAGACGCTCTTTTGTAACTCTTCTTCCTCAAAGCGGCCTACAAATATAATCCTGCAAGGAAAATTCCAAGCGCTTCCTGATATATTTCATCAAACTGCGATAATGGCAGAGGATTAATTCCTTTGCCAACCTCCACTGTAAAACCCGGCCTCCGCCAATCCTGAATAAACCAATCCTTATAGCCGGCATAGCTTTCCAGGGTTTTTACAGCCTCGTATCCACTGACTCTGGCAAATTCTCTAGCCATGCCTTCTGATTCTGGCGGTTCAAGATTCTCAAATCCCCAGTAAATTTCTTCTCCCTGAGTATGAAAAGCGATTACGCGGGCAAAATCCCTTTTCCTTGTCAAATTTGCCATAGCAATTGCTTCAGGCTCTGATAGCGGATTCTCCCCCCCATAATCTCTCGGTCCCGGTTCTGCAGGATTCCGTGCTTTTTCTTGCTCCCACCGTGCAGGAAATTGGTCATTGAGGTCCACTCCCCGAATATTCGCTTTCCATCTGGCAAAATCGTCGCTTCCATTATTCAGGCCAATCAGCCTGTTTCTCCATGGTTTACTGGCAGGCGGGCCGATTAATACAAGATTTACTCCATCCGGATTCACCATCGGAACAATTGATAATGTTGTCTGCTGATAATACGTGAATGTATCGCGGCCTCTAATTGAAGTTTGATTAGTTAGCGATAATAAATAATCGTTTAACAAAGTCATCATAACCGAGGAAGTGATCCACTCATTCGCATGGAAAGAAGCATTATAATGAATCCTTTTTCCTCCCGTCCCAATTAAAGTTTCAGGTATTTCTCTGCCAAGGACTGAATTCCCAATTGAAGAAGTTTGCATAAAAGGGTAAACGTCCTCTAATCTTCTGATATCCTTCAGTAACTTGTTATAATCATAGCTTTGATGGCCCTGAACAATCCGCCAGGTAATCCGCACTGGAACGCTGATCGTCTGCCCGGCCTCCAGTTTATCGATAATAAGATTAGGATTTACAAGACTGATGGCATCCACAGGAAGTTGTCGGCTCCGGGCAATTTTCCACAACGTATCCCCCCGTCTTACTTGGTAATCAACAGCAGTAAATCCCGGAATCCTCACCCTTTGTCCGATAGAAAGCCGATCCCCCTGTATACTTCGGTTTGAATCTGTAATAAGTAAAAGGTGAAGCTTAAATAATTGGCTATAATGCCAGAAAGTATCCTTCGGCCTTACAATAACATCCATAACGCTCCTCCCTCTTTATTAAAAAAGCTTTATCAAAATGTATGCTAAGCAAATGAAATTATAAGCACGGGGTTATCTAGGGATTGATAAAACAGATTGGAGCGTTGACAAAAAGAATCCAGTGGAATATTATGGATATAACACTCAAATGAAAGGATGATGCTTAAGATGAAGTTCTAATCCATTTTCTAATTGGTTTTTATATTTTTTTAAAACCTGGAGAATTGGATTAGTATGCACATTTTTAAGCCGTCTTTTTATTGCCGTTTGTATGCTTATACATAGGCAATTTATGGTTTATTTCTACTGTCCTCTCTCTATGGTTTAGAGAGTTTTTTTGTTTTTTAAAAATTATTGAGGAGGATGGCATGAATGAACAAAATAGATAATTTAAGAGGAAGAATCGCGGTTGTAACAGGAGTAAGCCGGTTAAAAGGGATAGGGGCAGCCATTTGCAGAGAATTAGCCGAACGGGGTGCTGATGTGTTTTTCACATACTGGAGCAAATATGATCAGCAGTTTCCATGGGCCGGCGCACAAGATGAACCTGAATTATTGAAACAGCAGCTGCTTAACATCGGGGTTTGCTGTGGCAATGCTGAAATCGATTTGTCGTCACCATCGGAAATAACAAAGCTTTTTCAAACGGTGCGGAAACAGTTCGGGGAACCCCACATTTTGGTTAATAATGCCTGTTATTCTGCAAATGACAGCATCGACACAGTTTCTTCGGCTTCACTGGATGCTCACTATCAAATTAATATCCGGGCAACTACACTGCTTTCTGCTGAATTTGTAAAAGGCTTTTCCCACCAGGACGGAGGGAGAATCATTAATTTGTCATCTGGACAATCACTGGGCCCGATGTATGATGAGATTTCCTATGCAATTACAAAGGGAGCTGTAGAAACATTGACTTATACATTGGCAGCAGCCGTAAGCGAAAAACGTATTACAGTCAATGCCATCAATCCAGGTCCCACAGATACCGGCTGGATGGACAGCGATCTGAAGGAACAGATACTGACACAATCCCCAATGGGGCGTGTGGGTCAGCCAAAGGATGCGGCACGACTGATAGCGTTTTTGGCAAGCGATGAAGCTGAGTGGGTAACAGGGCAGATTATCCATTCTGAAGGCGGTTTTAAAAGATAAGATTCTGCTGGCTCATAAACGGAGACCATAGAAAAATCCCTTCACTGACTGTGAAGGGATATTTTAACGGTGATACTGCGGAGGCTCTTTATACCTCCTTTATTGTTTGTTTTTCATGCTGCATAGTAACAGGTTCCTGTAATTTCTATTGCTACCATTCTCCGTTTTCTTAATCCTTACTTCTGAACTAATAGACGTTTAGTACAAACAAAAGTTTCATAAATACTAGCTGGACTATAATAATATTTTAGAAAAAGCCTTTTATTAAATGAAACAACTGAATATATAGCAAGTGTACGTCAATACGGATATTTAATCTGTTTTCCACTTGGACAATGTACAGTAGCCCTCTCGGTTGAATATTCCTATTAATCGAGGAGGTCTTTTAGCATGAGTTTATTTTTCAAGGATCCAAAGTATCTCTCACAGCTTCAGGGCTGGCAGTTAAAGGCATTGGAGGAATTTGAAGCTAAAATGACTGATAAAGTAAACCCTTTCCCCTGCATCCCGGCTGCTCAAGCCTACGCTTCTAATCAGGTTAGATATGGATTCGCAGGAGATCCAAGGGATCAGTCAACTGCCCGGGAAGTTGCTGCATTACTGAAAGAATATACAGAGAAATCAAAGTCATTTGGCAGCTATTCTTCCTTGGTCATTTTTTTTTTACACCTCAAGAAATGATTTTAAATAGTACAGTAGAGTTTCTTGAAGAGTTATTTTGGAGGCAATTAAATTGGGTTCATGAATTGGACGAAATTGACTGGCCAGCGGACATACCGGCCGATCCTGCTAATCCCCTGTGGGAATACTGTTTCCATGGCGAGAGATACTTTATGTATTGCGCAACCCCATTGCATGAAAAAAGAAATAGCCGGCGGTTTCCTTATATGATGCTGGCCATTACGCCGCGTTGGGTGCTGCAAAAGTTCACTGAAAAAAATGAGCTTGCTGGTAAAATAAAGAACCATATCCGGAAACGGCTAATTCAGTATGATTCTGTTCCTCCCCATTTTAATCTGAATGAATATGGCAATGAAAATAATCATGAATGGAAGCAATATTTCTTACATGATGAAGATACAGCATTGCCTCAATGTCCGTTTAAACACTTAAAATCGAGGAAAGGTTAATCCCGCCGATTCAGCCACAGGAAGAGAATGGTTGGTTTACCCGCTGTTTTTTTAGCGCAAAAAAGAGAATATAAAAATTAAACGGGTTACTTACATTTAGTTTTGCTTAACGGCTAACTGTTCATCCGCAATCAATCGGTAAGAATTAGCCCGATCCTCAAAACGATGGGTAATCGTGATAACCATTATTTCATCTGCTTGGTATTGCTTTTGCAGCTCCACAAGCTTTTGTTTAACTTCATGCGGGTTCCCAATCACCATCTTTTGCTTCATGCTCTCCATCGTATTTTTTTCCTCAATACTATATGAATATTCTTTTGCAGCTTGTATGGAAGGAACCCCTTGATTGCCTTCACCTTTTGCAAGCTGCAATTGCCATAGCTGCCCGCTTAAAGCAATTTCCTCCGCTCTCTCTGTTGTCTCTGCACAAATGACGGAGGCAGCGACAATTGATTTTGGACGCGCCAATCTTCCTTTTCCCTGAAAGCTAAGCTTATAGTTTTTCATTATTTCAGGCCCTGCTTTCTCACTCATAAAATGCCCAAATGCGTAGGCAGCTCCATTTTCCGCCGCAAGCAAGCTGCTTTTTTCACTCGTTCCCAAAATCCACGGTTCAGGCGGTACAGCCGGCATTGGTGAAGCCGCAACCTTGGAAAACATGTGGCTATCAGGAAAATCATTATGTAAAAACTGAAGCAGTTCCTTAACAGATTCCGGCATTTTTCGTACTTTTTCCAAATAGTTCTCGGAAAGAGCCAAGCTTGCCTCTGCTGATCCTCCCGGTGCCCTGCCAATTCCGATATCAATCCTTCCTGGAAATAACGTTGCAAGAAGATTAAAGGATTCGGCAACTTTATACGGCTTGTAGTGGGGAAGCAGTACAGCCCCTGACCCAATCCGAATTTTGTCAGTATTTGCACCGATGTAGCCAAGCATCACTTCCGGTGCCGGGCACGCCAGCCCCGGCAAATCATGATGTTCAGCAATCCAGTACCGCTCGTATCCCAGCTGTTCACCAATTTGGGCAAGCTTCATTGATTCCTGCAATGCTTGGCCCGCAGTGTTCCCTGCAGAGATTGGTGATTGATCTAATATACTTAATTTCATTATTAAGAACCTTCTTCCCCCATACATTTAATTAACTCTTTCCAAACTCACTATTCTTCAACCCAAATATATCATTTCATGAGCTAAACATACCTGCATTTTAACTTAAAGCAAAATCATGTAAAAAAAGGGATTTGACATAATGTCAAGATCCCTTTCTTTGTTGATAAGCAAGCAACAGCATTAATTTTAATCCTTATAACACATGGCAAGAAGATTTTATTTTTGATTTAGAGGCTAGGAAAATTTCCAGCTGTACAAGGCTCTTTTTCTCAACAAATTATATTATGCACATTTTCAGCAAAAGTATTCACTCCACTATTTACAAGTATGAAAGCCAGATAACCGTGGGAAATTAACATTACTAACCGACAAGGAGGTGAAACACATGTCACGACGCAGTGGTGGTGGAGGACGTAATCGTCTTTTAGTTCAAGGTGCAGAAACGGCAGTTGAACAAATGAAGTATGAAATCGCAGCTGAATTCGGTATCCAGCTTGGAGCTGAGCAAGTTTCTCGTGCTAACGGTTCTGTTGGAGGAGAAATCACTAAACGCCTTGTAGCAACAGCTCAATCTCAATTAGCAGGAGCAGTTGGTCAACCTACAGGTCCTTCTAGAGGCTAATATTAAATTTAATATGAAAAATGGCTATAGGCTGCCTGTTTATACAGGCAGCCTTTTAAGTTTGCCCGCTTAACTTAACGATCTGATATAGCGCCCATTCCCTGCAGGATAATTTTTGCATCCCTGGTAAGGTGATCTATAAAATCCTTCCTTAACAGCAGCTGCTCTTTGTTTCGTATCGTTACTTTAATTGACCTAACGTCGAATTTGGAAGCAAAAGAATTGATGGCACTTATGGTAGCCATTTCTGTTCTAGTTAACGGTTCGTAGCCTTCCTCCAAACGATTTGCTAAAAAATCAAATAACTCGCGTGCATTTCCTTTTAGCAGCAATTTATTATCACTAAGTACACCAATATTTTCTTCTATGTATTTTCTCGCAGTGACCAAATCAAGATTTTCTACAGATTTATGGATGCTGCCAATTAATTCTTTTATATTCAATATTTTATTCACCTCTTAGTCGAAATATGTCGATTATTTAATATTACCAGTTTTTCCCCGGAATTTATAGCGAATTTACTGAACACTTATTTTACATTCTACTGAAAAATGCTCAATGGGGATAACAATTTAATACTGTAATTCTTCCCCGGATACGATGAAAAAACCCTCTTAAGCATATGCTTAAGAGGGTTTAGATTTCTTCCAGTCTTATTAAAAAAACACTTTGTCTACATTATATTTCGCTTGCAGATTATTAATGATATACGTTTCATAAATTTCCCGGTCCATTGGCTCTTCCACAATGCAAATGTCAATTGTGTATACTTCGTCCCGATGAGTTTTGATAGGTGAAACGTTATCTTCAAAGTGCTTTTTAATTCTTTGTCTCAGTTTTCTCGCTTTACCGACAAATAATAGTTCATCATTAATATTATAAAACATGAAAATTCCGCCTTTATCGCGCGGTATCAAGTGAAAATCAGTAAACCCATAAATGTTGCTTAGTTCAGGTTTATCCTGTTTCGTAATGGTTATATTCGGTTCAGGTATTTCAATTTTAATCAAGGTTTATTCACTTCCTGTTTTTTGTTTATCTTATCACAAATTTGAAAATTAATGCAATAAACCCCATGTTTCTAAACATGAGGCAAGCGTTTTAGGATTGGATAATAGCAAGACAGCATCGCAGAGGTTCACGTGGAGCTATAGTTTTCTTATTGGTGAAATCAAGGCAATTAAAACCTCAACAGCTTTAGCGGCGGATGCCAATAGAAACACATAAACCGGATTAATTTCAGCCAGTGCCATGCCGGCAAGAGCCCCTAATGGCATGGCCAAACGGGTAAAAACTCTAGAAAATGCTAAGACTTTTCCCAATAGCTCGGCGGGAACCGTTTCTTGGCGCACTGTCATGACGATGGAATTCCAGGCAACATTACATATAAACGCTATCCCAAAAGCCATGCCGGGAATAAGCCAAAAATCAGATATCAGGACTATAAGAAGCCCTGCTGATCCCATTCCTAATAACAAAGGAATGAGTTTCCCGCGCCGGTAACGCCTTTCTAGTGGTACAATGATAATGCTTCCGATTAAGCCGCCAATACCAATCATGGCGTAATTCAATCCGCTTTGTTCTTCGCTGAGGTGCAGAGTAGATAATAGATAAAACATCAATATGGCAAGCAGCGCGCTTGCGCCAAAGTTTCCTGCCATAGCCTGAAGTGATAACGAAAGATTTAATTTGTCCTTTATCAGCCAATTAAAGCCAAGTCCCATTTCCGCAAAGAAGCTTGTTTTTTTCTCCTTTATGTTTGCTCGCTTTATCTTTGGATACTGAAATACAAAAATCAGAGTAGCCAAAAATGACAAACCATCAAGCCAAAGTGCATGGAATCCGCCAATGGCAGCAATAATACCTCCGGCGAGTGCCGGACCGATTAAATCGGCAATCTGATTGACAAACTGATACCTGGCATTGGCCGCAGTGAGATTGGTTTTTACCATGTAAGGGATAGCTGTAACGGCAGCGACATCAAAGAATAATGTCATAACAGCTAAAATAAAGCCAATTACATATAAATGCCATAGCTGAAGTGTACCAATCATTTGCAGCAACGGAACCAAACAAACTAAAAACATCCTGATAATATCAGCGGCCAGCATGATTGTCCGCTTGTCCCATCTATCAACGGCAACACCTATAAATGGACCAAAAACCACGACAGGCACTACACTAATCACAAAAAGCGATCCCATAACCATCACTGATCCGGTCAGGTGAAAAGAAATCCATGGAATGGCAAACGTATATAGCGAGTCTCCTAATCGAGTAATGAAAAGCCCGAACAAAAATTTTACGTAGGAACGCGGAAAATCTGAGGAGGAAAATAAGCGGAACCTAGGCTGCACTGACTTCCCTTCCCTGTTTGCATTACTTTTAATATGCAATGATAACTTCCTTTCTCTATTTGCCTCCTTTTTATTAACTTCATTGAGAGCTGTCCGTCCAATCCTCAGCTGCTTCCATTATATGCTAAATAAAATACAATTAAAACAATTTTCATTGCTTTGTAAAATCGAAGGATTGAATAATGTCCTGTATACATGGGGTTAACCTGAATATAGGGATTTCAGCATGATATGGAAAGGAAAAAATTTCGAAACCGGAATTCCTGAAGGAGCTCCTATCCCGGAATTTGAAGAAAAGCCAGAAGAATTCTCAAGAGGTTTATGAGTAATCTCTAGAAGGTGTTAAAGTATTTCATTATTCATAATAAAATGCCCTCCGGATAAGAGGGCATTTCAGACTGTAGGCAAACTCGATGAAGTCGAGTTTGTCTGCAGTTATTTTTTTATTTGGCCTGTTAATGGGGTCTGCTGATTTCCGTTCCAGGCGCTTCGCTTTCCGCGGGGCTAACAGTTCCTACTGCCAAGCCTGTAGTGGACTTTCACCACCAAGTTATAGCCCATGCCGGGCGCACCTAAAAAGGGCTTCGGAATGAGACCATTCCCGAACCCCTTTGACAATCTGAAATGCCCTCCGGATAAGAGGGCATTTATTACGTTTACATTTATCTCATGAAGCCTTGCTGGCTGGCATTGCTTAAGTCTTGGGCGATTTGTTGTCTTACTTGCTGTGCATCTGTTCCTGAAATTGCTGATCCTGCTCCAGCAAACATACCTGCTTGACCAAAGCCTGCTTGCTGAGTAAAGCCAGCTTGTTGACCGAACCCGCCTTGTTGCTGCATGCTTTGGTTCATCAGATCTTGCTGAATTTCTTGTCTCACCTGCTGTGCATCTGTACCAGAAATAGCTGAACCTGCTCCAGCAAACATTCCTGCTTGAGCACCGCCTGCTTGTTGTGTAAAGCCAGACTGTTGTCCGAAGCCACCCATTGGTGCAAAGCCGCCACCAAGTGTGAATCCTCCAGCTTGTTGTGTAAATCCACCTTGTTGCTGCATGCTCTGGTTAGCAAGATCTTGCTGGATTTCTTGTCTTACCTTCTGTGCATCTGTTCCGGAAATTGCTGAACCTGCTCCAGCAAACATACCTGCTTGGGCACCGCCTGCTTGTTGTGTAAAGCCACCTTGTTGCTGCATGCTTTGGTTCATAAGGTCTTGCTGAATTTCTTGTCTTACTTGCTGTGCATCAGTTCCTGCAAATCCTGGCTGCATTACAGATTGTACACCGCCAAAACCGCCTGCGCTCATTCCGAAAGCATTTCCTTGCATCATTCCGCCTGCTTGCTGAGAAAAGCCACCTGAACGCTGCATGCTTTGGTTGGCAAGATCTTGTTGTATTTCTTGTCTTACTTGCTGTGCATCAGTTCCTGCAAATCCTGGCTGCATTACAGATTGTACACCGCCAAAACCGCCTGCGCTCATTCCGAAAGCATTTCCTTGCATCATTCCGCCTGCTTGCTGAGAAAAGCCGCCTGAACGCTGCATGCTTTGG
>NZ_PGVF01000037.1 GCF_002860285.1 Bacillus sp. M6-12 | reverse complement strand
AGGATCAAACTCTCCGAAGAAATGTTTGACTTGCTCATGTGCTTTTTTAGTGTGTGCTCACTATTACTTAAAACGTTGGCGCTTTGTTTTGTTCAGTTTTCAAAGAGCAACTCCATTGTCGTTTCTCTCAGAAGCGACTTTATTAATATATCATTTCTAAATTTAAATGTCAACAGTATTTTTTGTTTAAATGACTGTAAACACCTTGTCGTTTTGGCGACAAGTATTATAATAACAAATTCCAGAATAAATGTCAACAAGATAAGCAATCTTTTTTCAGGCAAGATACTTTCTATATTTTTTCCATAAAAAAACCCTTCCTCATTAAACGCAGAGGCGGGCTTGGACTTCTTTTTAATGCTGCATTTTTTATATAATCCAATACTCAATGGCTGCCAGGGCAAATAAACCTGGAATACCTAAAATTCCAGCGACTGCAGCTGTAATGCCATTGATCGGGACATGTAATCCGATATTGCCGCCTAGAGTATTTAGGAAAAACAAAAAAACTGCACCTATGATCAGCTTAATAAAACATTGCCCCACAAACCGAATTGGTTTAAGTGGCGCACCTGCTACTAACAAAACTAATATCAGTCCGCCGATAATCGAGATAATTACGATCGGTTCCAATAAAAACCCCCCTCACAATAGCTTGTACTTTAGCTTATGAGCCAAAATCCAAATTAAGAACTAATGAATAAGGGGGCTGAGCATGTGTTTTAATTAAATTAATACATTAATTGACCTATAGACTTACCTGTTTATCTTCACTTTTCGATGCTTTGCTTCTTTAAATAGATAAAAGTATTTTGCTTCTGCTATTTTTGTCTGGATGATTACCAGGTCGGAAGGTTCCACACTTTTCTCTAAAAGAGATTTTTGGATCATCCAATTGGTCTTAAGTTTCTCCATTTGAGTAATAAGCCTCTGATCATATTCTTTTCGAAGCCAACCTTTTCGGTGAAAAAACACCGCAATTCCTCCCAGCTGCCAATACTCTAAATTTCTCTTCTTCCTTCCAGAGCTTTGGAAAGTGTGACTTCATCCGCATACTCCAGATCGCCTCCAACAGGCAACCCATGGGCAATCCTTGTAATCTTGATACCTGATGGCTTTAAAAGACGGGATAAATACATAGCTGTTGCTTCCCCTTCAATATTGGGATTGGTAGCCAGGATTACTTCCTTAACCGTTTCGTCCTGCAGTCGCTTGAGAAGGTCCGGAATATTGATGTCTTCTGGCCCAATCCCATCCATTGGTGAGATACTGCCATGCAGCACATGGTATAAACCATTGTATTCCCTCATTTTCTCCATTGCGATAACGTCCTTGGGATCCTGGACAACACACACAACACTACGGTCTCTCCGCTGATCAGAACAAATATAACACGGATCTTGGTCTGTAATATGGCCGCATACTGTACAATAAGAAAGATTCCGCTTCGCGTTCACTAGCGCTTTAGCAAAATCTAATACAGTATCTTCCTTCATGCTCAGCACAAAAAAAGCCAGACGCGCTGCCGTCTTAGGTCCAATGCCTGGCAATTTCATGAAGCTGTCGATCAGCTTTGAAATGGGTTCCGGATAATGCATCAAATGCCCCCTAAATTAAAACATACCGCCAGGAAGGTTCATTCCCTTTGTAAATTGCCCCATGGTTTGGTTTGTCAGTTCATCCGCTTTCTTCAAAGCATCATTTGTAGCTGCCAAAACTAAATCCTGAAGCATTTCAATATCATCTGGATCTACAACATCCGGCTTAATGTTTACTTCTAAAATTTCTTTATGACCAGAAACAACTACCGTTACCATTCCGCCGCCAGCTGTTCCTTCAATTTTCTTTTCGCCAAGCTCTTCTTGAGCCTCAGCCATTTTCTTTTGCATCTTTTGCATTTGTTTCATCATATTTTGCATATTTCCCATTCCGCCACGCATAATCATAACCTCCAGTTAATCTTTAATTTCGAGTAAAGCATCGCCGACAAGCTTCCTTGCTTCAGCGATAAAAGGATCCTCTTCTGCTGTTCCTGTTTCTTTTGTATCGGTTTGCTGGGTAGATAGAAACTCTTCCCTAACCATTTGCCATTGCTCTTCAGGAATACCTGCCATTTCAAGCCGCTTACCTGTTGTTTTATGCATAATTGAAGATAAAACTTCCAGGAAACGGGCATTTTCCATCGCCATCTGACAATGGATATTATATTTAAATTTTACCACAAATGCATCAGAAGAAGCAGCAACAGGTTCTGCTTCATTCAACAAAGCCGCTAATGACTTCATACTTTGGTTGCCCAGCATTTCAAGCACTTCGCCCCAATGACTTTTCACTGCCTTTAAGTCCGGTTTGGTGGCTTGTCTTAATATTTGGTTTATTTTTCCCGCAGGAGCCTTGTAGGCTTTCTTGGCAGTCCGTTGTGTTTTGGGCTGAGCAGCTGGTTTAGCCACATCAGAAACAGCGAATCCTCTTTCCTTTATCTCCTGCAGCTGCCGCTCAAGATCCGAAATTTTATCAACAAGCTCCTGGACACCGCTTTGCTGAGTGTGATTAGCAGCCTGCTCTATATGGCAGAGTTTAATAAGAGCAACTTCAAGAAAGATTCGCGGGTGATTAGTCCACTTCATTTCCTGCTGGGTTTTATTAAAGTTATCAATTACTTCATAAATAAAACCGGACGGAATGATGCGGGACATCTCCTCGAATTGGTTATCAATTAAAACTCTTTCAAAAGAATCTGCCAGCACAGGCGACGTTTGGTACAATAGCATGTCTCTGAAGTAAAAGGTCATGTCCTCGATAAATCTGGATGGATCCTTTCCCATTGCCAGCAGCTCTTCCAGAACTTGAAGTGCAGTGGTAACATCTTTTTCGTAAATAGCCCTTGCAAGTCTGCTTAAAAAGGCCTGAGAGACTGAACCCGTCACAGTTAACGCATCTTCAACAGTTACTTTATCACTGCTGAAGGATATCGCCTGATCTAGCAAACTAAGTGCATCCCTCATTCCGCCTTCTGCCGCACGTGCGATTATATGTAAAGCCTGTTCATCACAGGCTATGCCTGTTTCTGCAATAATCTGCTCCATCCGTCCAACGATATCAGATGGCTGAATCCGTTTAAAATCAAACCTCTGACATCGAGAAATGATCGTAAGTGGAATTTTATGCGGTTCAGTAGTTGCCAGGATAAAAATAACATGCTTTGGCGGTTCCTCAAGAGTCTTTAACAAAGCATTAAAGGCACCCGCAGAGAGCATATGAACCTCATCCACAATGTATACCTTGAATTTAACGGCACTGGGCGCGTATTTTACTTTATCGCGAATATCCCTGATTTCTTCTACTCCGTTATTAGAGGCTGCATCGATCTCAATTACATCAGAGATTGATCCTTCTGTAATTCCCCTGCAAGAGGCGCATTCGTTACACGGCTCTTTAATTGGAGCCCTTTCACAGTTTACCGCTTTCGCTAAAATCTTTGCCCCGCTTGTCTTTCCAGTTCCCCGAGGTCCGGAAAAAAGATAAGCGTGTGATACCTTTTGCTGCAGGAGGGCATTCTGCAGTGTTTTCGTTACATGCTCCTGACCGACAACATCAATGAATTGCTGTGGTCTCCATACACGATATAATGCTTGATATGCCACGAATACGCCCCCTTTTATATAATCTTTCATAATATAGCAGGGAATATAAAACTTATCGAGCATCCCTCATCTATATTATAGCGTAAAGATTTTCCTTTTTAAAATTCAGAACAATAAAATACTCAGCCGTCTTCATACAAAAAAACTCACCCAGATGGATGAGTTTATGCGCTATGTAATAACTGCCGTGCACCTTCTGTCGATTAGCACCCATAAGCGTTACTCAAGCAGTTAGCTCAGTCCAGGCAACCCTGCGGCACATGAGAGCTTCCACTTAATGCTGCTTCCTTCCGGACCTGACATGATTCATGGATTCTCATTGCGCAGGACCCGAACTTCAACGCCACTTACTTAAGGCAGGCCCTACAGTATGCTAACCTCGAGAAGGAATTCAACCTCGCTGGAGCGGATTGCGAGTACAGGGCACCGCTACCTCCCCGTCTAGCACGGCAAATTTGCTACCATATTGTTAGGTGTGCCCTAGTGGACACATTTATTAGTATACTAATTTTCATATAAAAAAGCAATGCTTAATCACTGTCAAATGCTTGAAATTCATCCAGCGCCTTAAGTTTACTCCTTCTTTTCTCTTCTTTCTTGCGTGTTCGGAGCTGACGGAAAAAAACTGTCAGGATTTCGCTGCACTCCTTTTCCATTACTCCAGCTGTTAGTTCGCTCTGATGATTAAACCTTTCATCCTGAAGCAGATTCATAAAGGTACCCGCACATCCTGCTTTAGGATCAAATGCACCAAAAACCACCCTTTTAATTCTGGATTGTAAAATGGCCCCCGCGCACATCGGACAAGGCTCCAGTGTAACATATAGGGTAGTGTCTTCAAGCCTCCAGGTTCCCAGAGATTCGCAAGCCATGCTGATAGCAAGAAGCTCTGCATGGGCAACCGCGTTCTGATCTGTTTCCCTCAGATTATGAGCTCTTGCGATAACCTGGCCATCAAGCTCGATGACAGCACCGATCGGCACCTCTTGTAAGCCCCATGCCTTATCTGCTTCCTCCAACGCCAGCTTCATATAGTATTCATCATTCATGGTATAACCCCTTAGCTAATGGATAAACGTAAAAATAAGAAAAATTACTATTAACTTACTCATCATTATAACTGAAAAGATTCAGCGAACAAAAAAAGAAGCCAGTTTGAAAATAATTATAAATTCCATCCGCATAATCACCTTCTAAAGTGGTGACCATTTATCACCATATGTGAGAAAAATTCTCCCTCCCCAGTTTTATTATTCTGCTCTCTTATTAGCAAGTATATGGTACAATAGCATTTGGCTAAAAATGAACGAACAATGAATGTATGCAGCCGCTGTTAAGGGGGACAGAATTATGAAATACACACCATTTATCACCGTTGAAGGTCCGATTGGTGTGGGGAAAACATCATTAGCAAAGGCGATCTCAGACCATTTTCAATATGGTTTGTTAAAAGAAATCGTGGATGAGAACCCATTTCTCGGGAAATTTTATGAGAATATTGATGAGTGGAGCTTTCAAACAGAAATGTTTTTTCTCTGCAACCGTTATAAGCAATTGGAGGATATTGAAGAAAAGTTCTTAAGTGTTCATAACCCCGTTGTTGCAGATTACCATATATTTAAAAATCTTATTTTTGCACGTAGAACACTGAAGGAAAAGCAATACGATAAGTACTTGGAAATTTTCAATATACTTACAGCAGATATGCCAAAGCCGAATATGGTTGTATACTTAAACGCCAGCCTTGATACTCTTTTAAAAAGAATCAGCAAAAGAGGCAGGGAAGTAGAAAAAAACATCAGTCCTTTATATCTAGAGCAGCTCTCCATTGACTATGAGAACTTCATGCTCTCATTTGAAAAGCAGCATCCTGATGTTCCTGTTTTACGTTTTAACGGCGATGAATTAGATTTTGTTGAAAATACAGCGGACTTATCCTATATTCTTTCCAGAATTGAAACTGAACTGCTTAAAGGAGTAAACACCCATGAACCTTCGAAAAAAATATGATATTCCCAACAACGCTGTAATCACCATTGCCGGTACCGTTGGTGTGGGAAAATCAACCATGACTAATGCGCTTGCACAAGCATTGGACTTCCGTACCTCTTTTGAAAAAGTCGATACGAACCCATATTTGGATAAATTCTATGCGGACTTTGAGAGATGGAGTTTCCACCTTCAAATCTACTTCCTCGCTGAGCGCTTTAAAGAACAAAAGCGAATTTTTGAATACGGCGGCGGTTTCATTCAGGATCGCTCCATTTATGAGGATACTGGCATCTTTGCAAGGATGCATTATGAAAAAGGAACCATGAGCGAGGTCGACTACGAAACTTATAGAAGTCTATTTGATGCGATGGTTATGACTCCGTACTTCCCGCATCCTGATTTGCTTATTTATCTTGAAGGCTCTTTAGATGACATAATTGATCGAATTAAAGAACGTGGCCGGCCGATGGAACAGCAAACTCCAATTGAATATTGGGAAGAAATGCATCACCGGTATGAAAACTGGATCAATCAGTTCAATGCATGTCCAGTATTGCGCCTAAACATAAATGATTACGATTTAGTTAATAATGAAGCCTGCGTTGAACAAATAGTCGAACGTGTCGGTCATTTTATTAAGAAAACAAGGGAATTAACAAAAATATAAGTTATAACCTAGCTGGTCAGCCGGCTAGGTTTTTTATTTATTAATTTAATAAACATTAAAAAACCCGTTGCATTCCAGCAACGGGTTCCCGAACATTTTATAGTTTTCCTGCATTATTTAAAATAATGGAGGAGGTAGAGGGATTCGAACCCCCGCGAGCTGTTACGCCCCTGTCGGTTTTCAAGACCGATCCCTTCAGCCGGACTTGGGTATACCTCCGTATCACTATAATAGAATAACATACCAGATACTAAAAGTCAACATTCATTATATTTTTTAAATAAAAATGGCAGGAAGCCAGCTGTTTACGCTAGCTTCCTTTTTGATTTATATTCATTTTTTTTTACGGCTTAATAACCTCTTTGCCGCCCATATATGGCCTTAGCACTTCCGGGATAATCACAGAACCATCCGCTTGCTGATAATTTTCCAAAATTGCAGAAACTGTTCTTCCGATAGCAAGACCTGATCCATTTAATGTATGTACATGCTCCGGTTTTGCCTTTGGTTCCCGGCGGAAGCGAATATTTGCTCTACGCGCCTGGAATGCCTCAAAATTACTGCAAGAAGAGATCTCCCGGTATGTCCCGTAACTTGGAATCCACACTTCAATATCATACTTTTTCGCTGCAGTGAAACCCAGGTCAGCCGTGCACATGCTAAGCACACGGTATGGAAGCCCCAATAGCTGAAGCACCTTCTCTGCATGGCCCGTTAAAGTTTCTAACGCCGCATAAGAATCTTCAGGCTTTACAAATTTAACAAGCTCTACTTTATTAAATTGGTGCTGGCGGATCAGCCCGCGGGTATCACGGCCTGCTGAACCCGCTTCTGAACGGAAGCAGGCACTAAATGCGGCATAGCTGATAGGAAGCTGCTCACTAGTTAAAATTTCTTCTCTATGGAGGTTTGTTACCGGAACTTCAGCTGTAGGGATAAGGAAGTAATCTTCACTCTCGATAAGGAAAGCATCTTCTTCAAATTTCGGCAGCTGCCCAGTACCAATCATGCTCGCACGGTTAACAAGATAAGGCGGCATGATTTCTTCATAGCCATGTTCCTCCACATGCAAATCAAGCATAAAATTGTAAAGCGCTCTTTCCAATCGTGCTCCCAAGCCTTTATAAAATACAAATCGGCTACCCGTTACCTTTGCTGCACGTTCAAAATCTAAAATGTTTAGCTCCACTGCAACATCCCAATGAGGTTTCGGTTCAAAATTAAATTGAGGTAATTCTCCCCATGTACGGATTTCGACGTTATCATCCTCAGAGTCACCCACCGGTACACTTTCATGAGGGATATTCGGAATAGATAACAGCAGCTGGTCTAAAGCTGCTTCTACATTACGAAGCTCATCATCCAGCTCTTTAATTTTGTCTCCAACCTCACGCATTTCTGTTATTAAATGATCAGCATCCTGTTTTTCGCGCTTTAGGACAGCGACCTGCTGAGACACTTCATTTCTCTTGCTTTTTAGCTGCTCCGTTTCCGAAATTAAAACACGGCGTCTTGTATCAAGCTCCTCAAACCTTCCGAGGTCCGTTAAATCCTCGCCACGGAACTGCAGTTTCTTTTTCACTTCTTCAAAATTGGCTCTCAATACTTTTATATCCAGCATCTTTTTCCCTCCTATAAAATCTAATAACTTTTTTGAACGCAAAAAACTCCCGTCCCCGAAAAAGGGACGAGAGTTAACCCGCGTTGCCACCCTAGTTAAAAGCACGCAAAACGCTTTTCACTTATCAGGATAACGGCTTATGCCGAAAGTAATTACTGGCCTAAAAAGGCGTTCCATACTTCACTCCAGGATGGATTCACAAGGATCTGACACCGGTTTGCACCAACCACCGGCTCTCTTTAGACCAGAAGGCCTTGTTACTGATTCCTGTCACAGTTTTAAATAATTATCAAATTGTTTTCCATAATGTACTATATTATTTTGCGTTATGCAACCTTTTTATACAGTTTTTATAGAAATAACCTTTTTACCTTAGAACCAGCCTTTTACTGTTGAAGAAATACTGCTAAAAACATCTCCAAAAAATCCGCCCACTGCACGCATGGATAGGACAAACCAGTTAGCTTTTTCTACCTCTTCAGCAGCTACAATATCAACTTTAATTGAATCAGAACCTTGCTTGGTGAGAAAGCCATAATCCTCGCCCTGTTTAGGCTTAATGGTTAAATAGCCAACTTTTTCACCTTTTTTAATTGGAGCTGTAAGTTCTCCGTCCTTGTTTTGCTTGTCCTTATCAAGAACAATGACTGGCTTATAACTATCTTTCTCGCCCTTTTTTACCATAAGATCAATTGGTTCCTTTGTATGGATCTTTACAGAATCCTCTTTACCCTTTATAACTGGCAAAGTTTTGTTTCCTTTAACCTGATAATGCTCAGGAACGATTTCTTCCTTGCCGAAGTTTGCAAAAGCATAATCCATCAGCTTAATACTATCGGCAAAGCGTTCGTCCTTTGAAGTGGATTTCATAACTACTGTGATATACCGCTGGCCATTACGGATGGCTGTTCCAGTATGTCCATAGCCTGCAAAATCAGTCGATCCAGTTTTTAATCCATCAACGCCTTCATATTGATAAATAAGACCTGGAAGCATCCAGTTAAAGTTTGGGTATTCTCTGCCATCCCGAAACTTTAATTTAGGTGTTTTAGCGAAATCAAGCACTTCCGGGTAATCATTAATTAATCGATAAGCTAATGTTACGATATCCCGTGCCGTCATTACATTTTCTTCATTTGGCTCGCCTGCAGGATGATTGCCCAATAAATTAGAATTGTTAAGTCCGCTTGAATTAACAAACTTAAAGTTTTTCATACCTAGCTCTTTTGCCTTTTTATTCATTAGGCCAACAAAATTCTTTTCACTTCCAGAAATAAGCTCAGCCAATGCAACAGTTGCGGCATTTCCTGAGAAGATAGACATTGCTTCATACAGTTCTTTTACCGTATAATCTTCCCCTTGTGTCAGCCCTACATTCGATAGGCCTGGCGCTGCAGAAAGCTTATGTACGTATTCATTGATTTTTACTTTTTGATCCCAGCTAATCTTTTTGTCGTTAATTGCTTCAAGAACAATATATTCCGTCATCATCTTCGACATGGAAGCTATTCCTAAAACCTTATCAGCATTTTTTTCGTACAGGATCTTACCTGTTTTTCCATCGACAATCATAGCTGCCTCTGCTTTTAGCCCGAGGTCGGCTTCAGCATGTGCGATTCCCGGATGATAAGCAAATTGCGATACAGAAAGTACAAACAGCATCGCAAACAGTAGTGTAATCTGGCTGAGTCTCTTCAATTTCCAATACCTCCACTTTCAATTCTCTCAATCTATTTTTAAGAAGACCGCTCTTCTCTTCTTTAAAAACAACCTTGTATATTTTATCACATAAAAAGCAAAAAAAATAGACAGAGAATAGTCACCCTCTGTCTAAATAATCATAAAAAAATCGAGTATTTTATAGGAATATAGCCTTAATTACATCGAGTAATTTGGTGATTCCTTTGTTATTTGGACATCATGCGGATGGCTCTCTCTTAATCCTGCTCCAGTCATGCGGATAAATTGTGTTTCCTCCCGAAGTGCTTCAAGATCTTTTGCACCGCAATACCCCATACCTGAACGAATGCCGCCAATAAGCTGATAGACTGTGTCAGTCAAAGGCCCTTTATAAGGAATTCTTCCTTCTATACCTTCCGGAACAAACTTTTTATTTTCCTCCTGGAAGTAACGATCCTTTGATCCTTTTTCCATTGCCCCTATTGAACCCATTCCGCGGTATACCTTAAAACGGCGTCCCTGGTAGATTTCTGTGTCTCCAGGAGATTCACTCACCCCGGCAAGAAGGCTTCCAAGCATAACAGCATGGCCGCCTGCAGCAAGTGCCTTTACAATATCACCTGAATATTTAATGCCTCCGTCAGCGATGATTGTTTTTCCATGCTTTCTCGCTTCAGTAGCACAATCATAAACAGCTGTAATTTGCGGCACCCCTACCCCAGCTACTACTCGGGTTGTACAGATAGAACCTGGTCCAATGCCAACCTTTACCACATCTGCACCCGCTTCAATCAAAGCCCTTGTCGCTTCAGCGGTCGCCACATTTCCTGCTATTATAGACAATTGCGGATAGGCATCCCTTATAACTTTTACAGTATCCAGAACACCTTTAGAATGTCCGTGGGCAGTATCGATAACAATGGCATCTACATTGGCTTTTACAAGTTTTTCAACCCGTTTCATTGTATCGTTCGTAATACCTACTGCAGCCCCGCACAGTAATCTTCCCTGTTTATCCTTGGCTGAGTTAGGAAATTCGATTACTTTCTCTATATCCTTAATCGTAATCAAGCCTTTTAAAACGCCAGCTTCGTCCACAAGCGGCAGCTTTTCAATTTTATACTTCTGGAGAAGCTTTTCTGCATCTTCCAAAGTCGTACCAACAGGCGCTGTCACTAAATTTTCCTTGGTCATTACATCTGAAATTTTTATTGAAAAATCTTGAACAAAACGCAAATCCCTGTTTGTTAGAATACCGACAAGCTTTTGTTCTTCTGCATTATTAACAATCGGTACACCCGAGATTCGATATTTTCCCATTAAATGTTCAGCATCAAAAATTTGATCATCAGGAAACAGGTAAAAAGGGTCTGTGATTACGCCGCTTTCTGACCTCTTAACTTTATCAACCTGCTCAGCTTGCTGCTCTATGGACATATTCTTATGAATAATCCCGATTCCACCCTGCCGAGCCATTGAAATAGCCATTTCAGCTTCAGTAACAGTATCCATGCCAGCACTGAAAATTGGAATATTTAAACTCAAATTTTCAGCCATGCGAACCTTTAAGCTGACATCCTTGGGTAAAACTTCAGATCTTGCAGGCACCAATAATACATCATCAAAGGTTAAACCTTCTTTTGCAAATTTATTTTCCCACATCTTTTTTACCCTCCTGCTTCAAAATATTATTAGTAGGTTATCAACTGGACAAAATACTGTCAAGGAAGTTACTAAATGTTTGATTATTCTTTTAATTTGGAGGAAACTTGTGAGCAGCCAAAATAAAAAGGAAACCTGGGATTTGCTGAAACTCTTTTTTTCCGCATCATACTCCCAATCCTACTTAAATAAATGTTATCAAAAAGAATCTATCGCTGAAAAAGACGTAAAAAGCTTCGAAAACTGCTATCCTTTTCTCTATTATCTTGAACACAGCAAAACTTATTATGACCAGGCAGCTATTGCCCCATTCTCCATCCAGCCTATACTTGCCTTTTATGGCTTCATCCAGTTAATTAAGGCCTGCCTGCTAACCGTTGATCCTGTTTATCCCGAATCAACCTCTGTTTTAGCCCATGGTGTAACTACACGCAAGAGAAAAAAACAGCAATATGAATTTTTATCAGATGAAATAAAAATTCAGAAGCACGGCCTTCTTACTCATTTTGCCGAAAAAATGTTTCATATGAAACATCTTGACGGCGAAAAATTTTCTATGCGGGATTTATTAAAAGAATTGCCAGAGATGAATCAGTCCTTTGAATTCCTGACAATAAATAAAAATTTTCAAAAAATGGATTATATAATGGGTGAATACCATTTACCTATTTCAGTACTTAATCAATTCCATATGACAAGCAACCGGTTCAATGACTTTTTAAAGTCTAAAATTCCATTTGATATTGACCTTAAAGAAGGACAAACTTTATCACTTTTATTTGACAAAAAACTCTCCTGCAATACTAATGCACCCTTCCGAAAGGATATAAAAAATGACAGTTTTATGCTCTCACTCAATAAAGACTCACCTTGTTATGTAATGCCAGAGTTAATTATCCATTATTTAATTTTATACAACTTAAGCATGATCGCCCGATACGAAACTGAATGGTGGTCAGAACTGCTCAAAAGCATGGCAAACAACGACTATCCATTTATCATGCAATTTCTTACGATTACACTGGAGAAAGGGCCTTACTTAATATTGAAATGGCTTACTGAAGATAAATTTTTAACAGAGTAAAAAAGAATACAGATACTTTGTGGTATATTCTTTTTAACTTGGCTGGCAAAGATACTATAAAGGCACCATCATATAATGATCTTTGTTATAGGGCTCTTAGGATGTGGGGCGGTCTTGATGCTATTGGCTTGGACGCTTCTCTTTTACTTATTCAACTGCCGGAAGGCCAACGAGAACTACCTTCGGAAGGCTTGATATGCACATCATAAATACGCTTTCACAACAAATAGGATTTATGCTGCGTATACCTTTTTAAAAAGCCTTTCGGAACCCATTTTTTCACTCGGCTAAATTAACCCGTAGTTTGGCTTAATAAATTTGATTTCGGATAGAATATTTCGAGATTTGGATAGATTAATTAGAAATTCGGCGAAATCACCATCTGAACTGAGGTTCCCCTTGTTATTGAAAAGGAGAAATGTTCACGCTGTTTAGGAATCCATTTCTTACAAGCCTCGTTATTCGAAATATTTTAAAGAATGGCCTAAATTAAAACTAAAGAACGCAAAAAAAAGACCAGCTTTTCAGCTGATCG
>NZ_PGVF01000005.1 GCF_002860285.1 Bacillus sp. M6-12 | reverse complement strand
AAGCTCTTCAGCGCCGATGGTAGTTGGGGGATTCCCCCTGTGAGAGTAGGACGTCGCCAGGCAAACGAACGATCAGCTAAAAAGCTGGTCGTTTTTTATGTCTAAAAACTGGAAAGTTTTAAAGGACTTCAAGACTCAGCATGATGGAGTAAAAATAAAGAAGACAAATACCTGGATGGGGAGGAGCAAGGAGGAAAAGGAACGAAGGCTAAGAACGCCACGTCCTGTGGCATCGCCTTCATGACCTGCATCGTGCAGGCCCAGCGAATGAGAGAGGACCGGAGTGTACTCAGTACACGAGGACCGCAACGATTGAAGCTGACAAAGAGATCCGAAGCTCATCGCCGCCCCTAAAAAGGAAAGAAGACAAAGAACGCCACGTCCTGTGGCACCGCCTTCATGACCTACATCCTGTAGGCCTCATGGAAGTTAAGCTCGCGCACCCGATGGTAGTTGGAGCAAGTAAGGACCTTCTGTTAAGGGCCGCTACGTCCTGTGGCGAACGCAGAAGTCAGCACATCCTGTGCAAGTCCTGTGAGAGTAGGATATTGTCAGGCAAACGAACGATCAGCTGAAAAGCTGGTCGTTTTTTTATGTCTAAAACCGGAAGGGTTTAAAGAACTTCAAGACTCAGCATGATGGAGAAAAATAAAGAAGCCAAATACCTGGAGGGGGAGGAGCGAGGAAGACAAGGAAACGAAGGCGAAGACAGTGCTTGATAATAATATTATGTAAACATTCCAAATCGGATTTTTCACAAAAGAACTAAATCCCTCGGTATAGGTGAATACTTACCCTGTTTTCAGGGTACTAGGATGGTGTTCAGTAAAGCAGAATTAATATTTTCTTAAAAAGGAGACCAAAACATGTCAAATGTAAATCTGGCAGTAATTTATTACAGTTCTACAGGTACGAACTACAAGCTGGCAAAATGGGCGGAAGAAGGGGGTCAGGATACTGGAGCGAATGTTAAAGTGTTAAAGGTTCCAGAGCTGGCGCCGCAAACAGCAATTGATTCTAATCCGGCTTGGAAAGCTCATATGGAAGAAACAAGCGGTGTGCCTGAAGTGACACTCGATGATTTGGAATGGGCTGATGCAATAATATTCAGCGTACCGACAAGGTTCGGAAATATGCCTGCACAAATGAAGCAATTCCTGGATACGACTGGCGGCCTTTGGTTTAAAGGGAAGCTTGTGAATAAAGTAGTAAGTGCCATGACATCTGCCCAAAATTCCCATGGGGGACAGGAAGCTACCATATTGTCTTTATACACAACTTTTTATCATTGGGGAGCAATCGTAGCAGCACCCGGTTATTCAGATCAAGCAGTTTATTCAGCAGGCGGTAACCCTTACGGCACAAGTGTTTCCGTCGACCAAGACGGAAAGATGGTTGAAGATGTGCAAGCAGCTGTAAAATATCAGGCCAAGCGGACAGTAACAATTGCAGAATGGATAAAAAAAGCAAATCAATAATAAAAATAGCTGATTGGACCGTCCAATCAGCTATTTAGTCAGAATTATTATCTTTATTCACTTTTATAGCAGGAAACTTAATTATAAATTTTGTTCCATATCCGGCTTCACTTTGAACTAATATTTTCCCTTTCATTGCTTCAATTAGCTGGAATGAGATAGTTAAACCGACTCCTGTGCCTTTTTCCTTTGTTGAATAAAATGGGGTTCCCAAAGTCTTTAACTGGCTCTTTGACATGC
This sequence comes from Bacillus sp. M6-12, assembly GCF_002860285.1. Lineage (GTDB taxonomy): Bacteria > Bacillota > Bacilli > Bacillales > DSM-1321 > Peribacillus. Next base: position 221,188 of record NZ_PGVF01000005.1, on the reverse strand, counting down.
CTTTGCCGTTATCAATGATTTCAATCAGTACATTTTCATTTTCTTCAAATACCCTGACTATCAAACAACCCTGGTTGTCCATAGCTTCAATTCCATTTTTCATGATGTTGACCAGCACTTGTTTAATCTCGTCCTTATTGCCTTTAATAAACAGTGATTCTTGTATGGTTGTTTTTATTGTTATATTTAAAATAGTTGAGTATGATGTCATAAGTTCAACTGTATTCTTCACTTCATTGGAAATATTAATAGGAATTAAGCCTTCTGTATGCGGTTTAGCCAATGAAAGATAATCATTTATAATATTATGTGCGGTATCCAATTCATTCAATGATATACTAATATAATTTCGCTGAGAGGAATTCAGATTCTTATCCTGGCTCATTAACTGGAGAAAGCCGCGGACAGAAGTCATTGGATTTCTTACCTCATGGGCCACTGATGCTGCCAGCTGGCTAATCATATTTAATTTGTCAGCTCTGGCCAGCTCTTTCCTTATTTCCATTTGCTGATTTAAATTCTCAATCAAAAAGACAACTAATATTAAGGTTACCCAGGTTACAGCAGCAAGTAAAAATATAAAAGCCAGGTCTCCAGGTTGGTTTTTCACATAAAGTGCGATAAACCTTGTTAATGCAATTACCCAAAATATTATGCTGACTATCGCCACTTTATACTTTTTTTCCATGTTTTCAAACCTTCTAGAAAAATACATAAGAATGGACGACGCTATTGAGTAATTAATCATGCAAACATAAAAAGCTTCTAGTTCAATGGTAAATTGATATAACATCATAGTTCCCAATGTCATGATACCTGGAATGGTCCCACCATAAAAAAAAGAAATAATTATAGGGATTACTCGAAAATCAAAGTCATGTCCTGGTGAAATGGTTATTGGGACAGACATTGTCAGTAGTACCATAGCCATTAGTAAAAGTGTTAATGCTGAAGTTGGTTCTTTACGCTGAATCCGGTTCTCATTAAAAAATAAATGATAGAACAGAATAGGGAACAGAACAACTAAAACATGATACAAGATTGCCCCAACACCATTTAACATAAAAGTAATCCCCCGAAAAATATTAATGAAAACTAAAATTCCTTCATTGGTAATTTACAATTCATATATACCTAATTGTACAACTACTTTTAATAAACATCATTAAAATTTCATTTTTAAAATGGGAGTTACAGTAAATATTTAGGCTTGTAGCCAGCGTCTTTTGATATTAACCAATTATTTTTCTCTTTCACCGCCGCAATAACATAATTAAGTACTTAGGAGAGACTTAAAATAACGAATAATATATTTTTCAACTTTTTTTAATTGAAAATCCTCATTTATTTTGAAAAATAATACGAAAATACGAATGATTTTTTGGTTTTTATACTGTATAATTCGTTTATATTAGTAGATTCAAAAGAATGGGGGAGAGCATCACATGTTTCAAGCGAGAAAAATTCTTTTGTTAGGTTCAGGTGAATTAGGAAAGGAAGTTATTATTGAAGCTGCACGCCTCGGGGTAGAGACAGTAGCAGTTGACCGATATCAGAATGCTCCGGCGATGCAGGTGGCAAACAGAAGCTATGTGATTGATATGCTGAATCCGCAGCAATTACGGGAAGTGATTGAGAAAGAAAAACCTGATTTAATTGTTCCTGAAATTGAAGCAATAGCAACCGCTGAACTTGTAAAGCTAGAGAGTGAAGGATACCATGTGATTCCGACTGCCCGGGCGGCAAAATTGACGATGGATCGAGAAGGCATTCGCCGGTTAGCAGCTGAAACACTTGAAATTCCAACTGCGAAATATGAATTTGCTGATAACTATGAACAATTTGTACAGGCAGCCAGCACAATTGGTTTCCCTTGTGTTGTGAAGCCACTAATGAGCTCTTCAGGCAAGGGGCAAAGTGTTTGCCGGACAGAAGCTGACATGGAAGAGTGCTGGAAAATTGCCATGGAAGGTGGAAGGGTTCAAAAAGGAAGGGTTATCGTAGAAGAATTCATTCAATTTGACTCGGAAATAACCTTGCTTACAGTCCGGGCAGTTAATGGGACAAAATTTTGTGCGCCAATTGGACACATTCAAAAGGATGGAGATTATATTGAGTCCTGGCAGCCTCATAATATGTCGGAACAACAAATAAGCGAAGCTGAAAAAATCGCTTTGACAATTACCGAGGAACTTGGCGGGTATGGGCTTTTTGGAGTGGAGCTTTTTCTTTCTAAGGATAAAGTTTATTTCAGCGAAGTTTCCCCTCGTCCGCATGACACAGGGTTAGTTACGCTTGTTACCCAGAATTTATCAGAGTTTGCACTTCATGTGAGAGCGATTTTAGGTTTCCCAATCCCGGAAATAATTCAGGTTTCACCCGGAGCAAGCCGTCCTTTGAAGGCAGAAGATGACCTCCATACTTACTCCATTAGCGGTATAGAACAAGCACTGTCCGTGCGACAAACACAGTTACGAATATTCGGGAAACCAGTTACAAAACCGGGACGGCGGGTAGCGGTTGCCTTATCTAGTGCTGAAACAACTGAAGAGGCTAGAACTAATGCTAAAAGTGCGTTAGACAGCCTTACGATTGAAACAAATTAACTCGTAAAAAAAGGGAACGGCCGTGGTGCTTTGTAAAAAATCCCACTTGACTCATTAGGCTTTTTAGCTGAGACCACTTTTGAAAGGTTGGTCTCTTTCACTTCCAGTGATACGAGCCAAAAAATACTCTTGCATTCCATAAATCAAAGAGGCATCCAACCGGATGCCTCTAAACAGTTTTCCGTATGCAGTTAAGTATTTTGAGGATGTTCAACAGTCGTCTTATTGGGACTCAAGCATACTTTCATATACTTTTAGGTTTGTATAGATTGTCTCTAAAATGGGCGCATAAATTCCTTCTTTTTCAGCGATTTCCAGCAAATACCCCTGCAGATGGTCTGCCTCCACAGAAAGCCCTTTTTCCATATCTCTTTGCATAGAGGATTTCATTTCATAGCCCATTTGATTCACTTTTTCTAATAGGCCTTCTTCTATTTGATCAGCAATTGGCGCTTTTATTTTCCGCATGATAGCGCCTTGCTCTGCAAAAAGAAGCTTTAAGGCTGTAAGGCCGCCTGCATCGCGAATGGGACCGATTGGAGCACGCATTAACGTTGTGATTCCCGACAGACCAGTAATAAACATATATTTATGCCACATTTCCTGGCTGATGTTTTCACTTAACCGGAAATTTGTTTTGGTACCACTAATTGTCTTTTGAAGTTCGAGAATCCGTTCCGTTTTTTCTCCATTCCGTTCACCAAAGACAAGCTCATGCATCGGGCTGGTTTGCATTACAATACCATTCGTATCAAGAGTTGCTTCAATAAAGCATAATCCGCCTATCACATTTTCTTCTCCAAACTCCTTAACCAGCCGGTCGACATGTGATATCCCGTTCAGCAATGGTAAGATCATTGTATGAGAATCAACGAACGGACGGACGCTTTGGATGGCACCTTCCAGGTGATAAGACTTTGTAGAAAAGAGAATCACATCAAATGGGCCGGAAGATTCTCCTTCGCTAATTACTTTTGGGATCAATTCTCCATCGCCATGTATGCTTTTAATGACCAGCCCGTGTTCTTCAAGCTGCTGCCTTCTTTTTTCCCTTACTAAAAAGGTAACGTCAACGCCTTTTTCAAGCAATCGGCCGCCAAAATATCCCCCAATGGCTCCTGCACCAACGACTAAAAATTTCAAAAAATCTCCCCCTTATATCGCTTTTCTCCTATTATAAGACATAGAGACTGCAATTAGTTATTAATTGCTCATTAATTCTGAATTTTACGTATTTTATATGGAGGTTTTTTATGCAACTCACATTCATTCGGCATGGCCAGGGAGAACACACTTTGAATATGCCTGATAGTCTCCAAACAAGAGATCCAGGATTAACAGATTTGGGAAGGAGGCAAGCAATTCGCTTGGGAGAGTTATTCCCATTAAGCTCTGAAGATGTGATGATAATAAGTCCCACCCGAAGAACTTTAGAGACTGCCCTTTTTTGGAGGGGAGAATTAGCCTGCAGACAGATCATCCACCCGTATGCGGGTCCAAGGGTGTTTCCGCTCATTGCAGGTAAATTTGGACTTCCATGTGATCAATTGCTGCCCAAACACCAGATTCTAAAGGATTTCCCAGGTTTTGAATTCGCACAAAATATTCCGGATACATACTGGCAAAAGGGAATCAATATTTTGCCCGAAGATAATTTTATAAAACTGGCTAGAGAGTTTATTGATTGGTGCAAACAATTAAACCTAAAAAAACTTTATATAGTTTCCCATGACGGAACAATTACTTCCTACAGACCATTAATAGAAGGCACTCCACTTTCCAGAGATGATTTCCCGCTTGAAACCGGAGCTTTTCAAGTAACGATATAATCATTCATTTAAAAAAACGGCTGCATGCTAACTGCCACAGAGCAGGTGTTCTGTGGCATTTTTCCATTATAAAAACTTTTTATAAAATTGTTATCCAGCTAGTGAACCTTTTCCTGCTTACTGGACAATTAAGAGTGAAAGATGATTTAGGAGGGCCTTCATGGAATCATTAATTACAGAAACTCTGCTGCAAAGGATGAAGGAGGGAGATCTCGAAGCTTTTGATGAAGTATACCAGCTAACCATTCATTCTGTTTATAAAACTGTTTATATCATGGTTCCTTATAAACAAGATGTCGATGATATTGTAAGTGAAATATACGTTCAATTATGGCGGTCCATTCATAATTACAATTTTTCTTTTCCTTTCCGGTTCTGGCTTAACGGCCTGGTGATTCGACAGGTAAAAAGGTGGAAACTGCTGGCATGGAAAAGAATCGATCTGCTTAATAAGAAAAAAACACTAGAGACGGAGCAATTTGCTGAAATTGAAGAATCGGTCTTGAATGTAGAAAGAAATCTGCAGCTCATTCAAACTGTTCGCCAAATGTCATTTAAGCTCCGGGAATTAGTAGTTTTATATTACTTTCACGATTATTCATTAAAAGAAATCAGTGAATTATTGGACATACCTATAGGTACGGTGAAATCCAGGCATCATTTGGCTTTAAAAAAGCTTAGAAACGAATATAAAACAGATGACTTTATCGGAAAGGCGGATTCTGAGAATGATGGGAAAAGAAAAACTTCAAAGCCAGCTGCAACAAGAGGCTGAGCATATTAAAGTGCCGGATTATTTACAAAGTCAAATTAGAGAACGCATAGAACAAGAATGCAGAATAGAAACCGGGAAAAATAAGATGAATAAAAATAGAAGCAAGAAAAAAGCAGCATACCTGACAAGTGCTTTTGCTGCAGCAGCATTAATTACTATCGGGAGCGGCTTTGGTTTACCGACGATGGCAGATATGCTTAGCAGAGTTCCGATAGTGGGGGCAATTTATGAAAATGTCTCAGCGGATTTTGGGCTGAAGGAAGCAAGGGAAAAAGGAATTACCCAGGGATATACTGAGGCAAAAACCGATCATGATATCGAAATGGCAATTAACGACGTCTATTATGATGGGACCAGTTTTACAATTGGGTACAATCTAATTAATAAAGGATCAGAAAAATGGACCAAAGACTTCGTTGAAATGGATATGGATATTGATGCAAAAGGGATTGATTTAGGTCAATACCAGACTAATAATCAAATGGAAAAACTTAATGAATCCACCTTCGAAGGTTTGGTTTCAGTGGACGCTGATCACTTTGAAGAAGAATTTATTATGGCGGTAGACATTAACAAAATAGATGGCCAAAAAGGGGATTGGGATTTCGATATCCCTGTAACTTCAGAATTCTTACAGGGATCCATTCACAGCTTTACTCCAGACTTTAAGACAGAAGCGATTGGTGCAGACGTAACAATTAAGGCAGTAATATTTGCTCCATCCGGTGCACAGATAATTGCCGAAACTATCAGCAGAAAAGGGACCGGCAACAATATTGGATTCAATATTAAAGGGGTTGGCGTGGCGGGTGGCGGTTCAGGAGATTTTGGCGAAAAACACGGTAAACATGGAAAGGACCATATTATCCATCGGGTAAATTTGAATCCGGTCCCTGAAGTACCTAAAGAAATAACTGTTGTGATTTATGATATGACAGATTTCGAAAATCAGGTCGAGGTTATTGTGCCATTAAAATAGGCAAAAATACGGGAGATTGAGTGAGCTTTTCTACTCAATCTCTTTTTATTATCAAGAGCATACTGTTTCCCTAAAATCGGTCAATAAAAAATCTGAGTTCTGAAAATATTACCTTACCCTCATAGATCATTTCAAAATGAAACACAAGTTATATGAGAAAACCAAGAATGAAAAATTAGATTAAAAAATTTCTAAATATTTTACATATTCAAAAAATATATTGATGCGATATCAAAAAATATGCTAATATTAAACAAATTACAGTATTACTTAAATTTTTTCACTATATTATCATTTTCAGTTAGATTTTTTTTCATATTTTTCGGAGGTTTTTTATGGATGAGGTATCAAAAAGGATTAGAGAATTAAGGATGGAAAAAAAACTTACTTTAAAGGAGTTGAGTGAAAAAACAGGATTATCTATTAGTTTTTTATCACAGGTAGAACGGGCATCTTCATCAATCGCTATTACTTCATTGAAGAAAATAGCAGATGCTGTCGAGGTGCCAATAACTAGTTTTTTCGAGGACTATGAGAATAAAAACTATTTAGTCAAATCTGAAGAGCAAAGACCGTTTCGAATAGAAGGTACAGGAGCCAAGTATACAAGACTTGGAGGTGAGTTTTCGGCGAGAGGAATTGAGCCTTTACTGGTAACTTTTTCCCAAGGCCAACCAAAAGAAAAAACAGTTAGCCATCCGGGTGAGGAATTTTACTACGTTCTTGAGGGTGTTCTTCTTTTTCAGATAGAAGGCAAGGAGTATCTGGTAAAGGCTGGGGATTCTATTCACTTTCCATCGCATATTCCACATTCGTTGGAAAATCCCCTTGAACAAGATGCAAAGGTACTATGTGTTGTTACACCCGTTATCTTTTAATGACTTCATATTATTGTTATTTATTCCAACTGACTTATTGAATCCATACATTTTAAAGGGGGATTTACCTTGGTATATCCAAAACGGATTGAAAAAGCCCAACAATTGTTAGCTGAATTAAATATTGAGGCGGTAGTTGTAACATCTCCATCCAACTTTTATTACTTTAGTGGAATTTGGCTGGATTCCCACGAACGCTTGCAGGCAATTGTCATTAAGAAAAATGGAAAACCGAATATGATTGTCCATGAAATGTCCAGGGAAGAAGTTGATTCAACAGACCTATTCCTTAAAGCTTTTTGGAAAGATGGAGAAGCGTCACTTGAGGTATTGGCTAAATCACTTCCTGAAAGTGGTACCATTTCAATTGATAATCAGTGGCCAAGCCAAAATTTACTTACGCTGATGAAACTTAATAGTAATCTCACATTTGAAGACAGCACAAATGTGATTGGCTGGTGCAGGCTGAAGAAAGACGAACTGGAAATTGAATTACTGAGAAGATCTGCTGCCGTTGCTGATGTTGTTATCCAACAGGCCATTGAATTTATTCAGCCAGGGCTTACTGAAAAGTATGTAGCAGAAGAGATTAAGCGTTTTTTTGCAGCACACAAGGTTGATGAATTATCTTTCTACCCTATTGTAGGTACAGGCCGAAACGGGGCAATCCCTCATCATTTATCCGATGAGACAGTTATTGCAGAAGGAGACATGGTGGTCATTGATATGGGAGGAATAAAAGACCATTATTGTTCTGACATGACCAGAACTATATTGGCAAGCGGGGAGCCTTCCGCAGAAATGAAAAAAGTTTATGGAATTGTAAAAAGAGCACAAGAAGAGGCGGTCAAGGCTGTAAGACCGGGTGTTCCTTTGAAAAACATTGATAATATCGCAAGGGAAATCATCAGTCAAGAAGGATACGGAGCTAATTACACACATCGAACGGGGCATGGCCTCGGCATAGAGGTGCATGAAGAACCATATGTGACTTCTAACAATGAGCAGCTTCTAGAGGAAGGTATGGTAATAAGTGTTGAACCGGGCATATATCTCGAAGGGAAATTTGGCGTGAGAATTGAGGATATTGTAGTGGTGACAGCAACAGGCAGTGAAAGGCTTAATAACGTCTCCCGTGACCTTATTACTTCTGGAAAAGGTTCTTCATTAATAGTCTAGCGCCTTAAAATAAAGTCCTAATACATAAAATAAATGAGGGAAAATCATGAAAAAAATGTTAAGTGTTGTATTTTCTTGTATGCTGGTTCTTGCTCTTATTGTAAGCGGTTGCTCCGCTTCAACTTCGTCTTCGAAGGAAGGCGGCAACAAAAATATCGCCGCCAATACGTTGATTTATGGTCGTGGAGGAGAAGCAGTTTCGCTTGATCCGGCAATTGTAATTGATGGGGAGTCCTTTATAGTAACAGAACAAATCTTCGAAAACCTTGTCCAGTACGGGAAAGACAATATGGAGATTGAGCCCGGACTTGCCAGTAAATGGGAAGTCTCTCCCGATGGATTGAAATATACCTTCCATCTACGTGAAGGGATTAAATTCCATGATGGAACAGATTTTAATGCCGAAGCTGTGGTGAAGAATTTTCAGCGCTGGGCAAAGAGTAAGGATCCTGGAAAATTTGCATACTATGCATCAATGTTCGGAGGCTTTGAAGGTGATGAAGGTCATGTAATTAAAGAAGTGAAAGCCATTGATCCTAAAACGGTGGAGATAAACCTTTTACACCCACAAGCTCCGTTTCTGAAGAATATCGCAATGAGTCCTTTTGTAATCTCGAGCCCGACAGCACTCGAAAAAGATGAAGAGGGGTTTGGAAGAAATCCTGTAGGTACAGGTCCATTTAAGTTTAAGGCCTGGAAGCCGAATGATATTATCGAACTGGAAAAAAATGAAGAATACTGGCAGAATGGCCTTCCAAAACTGGCAGGCGTAAAAATCAAAATGATAAAGGACAATTCTTCACGGTTAAATGCACTTATAAAAGGCGAAATAGATTTAATGGAAGGGTTAAACCCCAGTGATATGAACAAAGTGAAAGAGAATAAAGATCTTCAATTAATCGAACGTCCTTCCATGAATGTCGGATTCCTTGGTTTTAACGTCGAAAAAGAACCTTTTAACAAAAAAGAGGTTCGTCAGGCAATAAGCCATTTGATAAACAAAGAAGAGATCATAAAAAATTTCTTTGGAGGTACCGCTGAACCAGCGAAAAACCCTATGCCGCCATCAATCAACGGCTATAATGACGACATTCAGGATCGTGAATACAATGTTGAAAAAGCAAAAGAATTGCTGAAACAAGCGGGATTAGAGAAAGGCTTTAAAATGGATTTATGGGCTATGCCTGTAGCACGTCCATATATGCCAAACGGACAAAAGGTCGCAGAAGCCATCCAGGCCAGCCTAAAACAGGCAAACATTGACGCTAAAATTGTAACATTCGAGTGGGGTGCATACCTCGAAAAGGTTCAGGCTGGAGAGGCATCTGCCTTTATCCTAGGAGGGACAGGCGATAATGGCGACGCAGATAACTTCCTTTATACATTGCTTGATAAAGATTCAATTGGTTCAAACAATTACTCCCGCTACAACAACGAAGAAGTTCATAAATTATTAATCGAAGCACAGAGGATATCTGATGAAAATAAACGAAACGCTCTTTATAAGAAAGCACAGGAAATCATTCATGAAGATGCGCCTTGGGTTCCACTTGTACACTCAAAGCCACAATTAGCAGGATCTGTAACAGTGAAAGGTTTCTTTCCACATCCAACTGGTGTCCAATCGTTCGTGGACGTTTCATTGAACTAAATTAGAAGACTAGTGAGGGAGTATGGCGTATCATACTCTCTTTTTCTTGCTAGTAAAAGATTGTTTTCATTCTTCACATAACCTCTCACATTAAAATAGTAGGCAAAAGTCTCACTATTATAAAAAAAGTAGCGAAAATTTTCAGAATTATCGTTGAATTATTTAATTATATGTGATAATTTTATAACAATCTAATTCGAAGTCTAAACTTCATTTTATGAAAATTTATTGTTGAAACTTCATTTCCACTAAAAGGTGATTTCCATGAATCTAAAGGAACTTATACAACAGGAGTACACCAAACTCTCAAAGGGACAGCAAAAGGTAGCAAAATATTTATTGGATAACCCAAGAGAGTTTGCGGTTAAATCGGCAAGTGAAATTGGGATACAGGCCGGTGTCAGTGAAACCACTGTTATTCGTTTTTGTTACTCCATCCGGCTAACCGGCTTCTCTGAGCTTCAAAAAACAGTCCGCGAACAGCTGCTATTTAGTGAAAGCAGCCTTGGCAATTTCTTTTCAAAAAAGCTTGAATTGGCTGAGCAGCCGCATTTCTTTGCAAGTGTGATGGAGCAGGATCGACAGCACATACAGGAAACAATACATAATATTTGTGAGAAGGAATTTGAATGGGCGGTCCAGAAGCTTGCCCGGGCGGATAAAATCTATATTTCCGGCTTGCGTTCTTCCTTTTCTGCAGCCAATTGGCTCACGTTTACTCTAGGCTTAGTGCGTGGAAACGTGCAGCTATTGAGACCAGAAACAGATGATTTGCTTTCAACCTTAAGTGAAATGACGAACAAATCAACAATGATCGTTATCTCATTTCATCGATATCTAAAAGAAACGATTAAGATTGCCCAACTGGCAAAGGAGCAGGGAGTAACGGTTATCGGTATTACCGACTCTCCGCTAGCTCCGATCAGAGAGCATGCCGATATTATCTTTCAAATCTATTCATCCGAAAAGTCTACGATAGATGCAGCACCCGCACTTTTTTCATTGATAAATGCTTTTGTTGCGGGAGTTACTATCAAAGATAAAGATCGATTTGAAATGCGAAAGCAACAATATGAAAAACTGAATGCAGATTATTTTTTTGTAGACGATGGGGGAATAGCAGAGTGAAAGATTACATCAAAACGCTAAAGCCGACAATTGACTCAGTATTTGAGCATTTACATCATAATCCGGAGGTAAGCTGGCAGGAATATAAAACGACTGAATATCTTCAGCAATTATTAATGGAAAGAGGGTTTTCGGTGCAAACCTTTGAAGATTGTACCGGAATGGTAGTGGAGGCAGGGGAAGGTGACTTTTGCGTCGCATTGCGGACGGATATGGATGCTCTTTGGCAAGAAGTAGATGGCACATTCCAGGCAAACCATTCATGCGGACACGATGCTCATATGACAATGGCAGTCGGGGCCATGCTTTTGCTGCAACAGCTGAATGCCTTAAGTAAAGGTAAATTTAAATTCATTTTTCAGCCGGCAGAAGAAAAGGGTACTGGCGCACTAAAAATGATTGAAAAACAAGTTGTAGATGATGTAGATTTCCTGTATGGTGTCCATCTAAGGCCCATTCAGGAATTGCGGGACGGTGAAGCAATTCCTGCTATACTTCATGGCGCTGCAAAGTTTCTGACTGGGGAGATCATTGGCGAAGATGCCCACGGAGCCCGGCCGCACTTGGGCCAAAATGCGATTGAAATTGGTGCGTCACTTATCAATGAAATGAAAAATATCCACTTGGATCCAATGGTTCCCTATACAGCTAAAGTAACCAAATTTCATGCCGGCGGGGAATCGGGAAACCTTATTCCAGGAAAAGCCTCTTTTAGCATTGATTTAAGGGCGCAGACCAATGTTGTAATGAACGAGCTTACTGAAAAAACCACCAAAATAGCTGATTCGCTGGCCAAGCTTTATGGCGTTGAAATTACTTTGGAAACAGTAGCGAGCGTTGCTGCAGCGGAAGCCAACCAAGAAGCTATTCAATTTATGAAAAAAGCGATTGTTGATTCAATAGGGGAACAGCACCTTAAAGCGCCTGTCGTCACCTCAGGCGGAGAAGATTTTCATTTCTATACTTTGAAAAGACCTCATATAAAAGCAACCATGCTGGGATTAGGATGCGATTTACAGCCAGGGCTGCACCATCCAAAAATGTCGTTTAATCAAGAACGCATATACTCAGGAATAGAAATTCTGGCAAAAACTGTACTAAACACATTTGAGGCTTATGAAAAGGGAGAGTTATCATGAGTTCAGAAATAGAGACAAGAGTCTTAACTACCAATAAAGAGATGCAGCAGGTCCAAAGGCTAGAGAAGGAAGTATGGAATATGGACGCGCTGCCTCTTCATCAAACGATTACAGCTGCACAAAATGGAGGACTAATATTAGGTGCTTTTATTGGGGATGAACTGATTGGTTTTAGCTATGGCTTTGCAGGCTTTAATAAAGGGAAAAGCTATTTATGTTCTCATATGCTGGGTATTCATCCTCACCATCAGGACAAAGGTATAGGGGCTAGGCTAAAGCAGGAGCAAATGGAAATTGCCCGCGAGATGGGTTATGACCTTATAGTATGGACCTATGACCCGCTTGAATCCCGTAATGGCTACCTCAATTTATCAAAATTACATGCAATTTGTTCAACTTATGTGGAAGATTGCTACGGTGAAATGGAAGACAGCTTTAATAGCGGGCTTCCAACAGACCGTTTTAAAGTGGAATGGTGGATTAACAGTCCGCATGTGATGGAGCGGCATTCCATAGAGGATATTAGTCTTGAATCCTCTTTTCGATGGGAAATGACAGAGGATAAGCACCCTAAATTAATAAATGTAGAGGAAACGCTTGAAAACATCACATTTCCGGAATCGGTAGTGATTCCGGTACCAGCCTGTTTTCAGAAGTTGAAAAGTGAGAATAATGAACTTGCCATCGATTGGCGGTTTAAAACAAGACAAATCTTTCAAACTTTATTTTCTAACGGATATGCTGTTGCTTCACTAAGTAAAAGTGAAAATCAGCTTGTACATCACTACGTGCTGGTGCCCAAAAAAACTTTACAGCTCAATGATAAGGCGGAGGAACTATGAAAATTAAAGAGGTTACCTTAAGGCAATTAAAAATGAAAATGATATTCCCATTTACCACTAGCTTTGGAACATTCCAGGATAAAGAGTTTCTGGTTCTTGAGGCAAAGGATGAAGAGGGAAACAGCGGTTGGGGAGAATCAGTAGCCTTCCATTCGCCTTGGTATAACGAAGAAACGGTTAAAACGAATTGGCATATGCTTGAGGACTTTCTAATCCCGCAAATCTTAAATAAAGAAATACATCATCCTGATGAAGTTTCTGAAATCTTCTCATACATACGGAAAAACAATATGGCAAAGTCCACGATCGAAGGGGCTGTCTGGGATTTGTACGCAAAACAACAAGGCATTCCCCTTGCAGCTGCCATTGGAGGCGAGAAGAAAGAGATTGATGTCGGCATAAGCATTGGAATCCAAAAAAGCGTGGAAGACCTTCTACAATTGATTGATGAATACGTCAAAGAAGGTTATAAGCGGATGAAGGTTAAGATAAAGCCTGGCTGGGATGTGGATGTTATGCGAGAGGTCCGTAAAAAATTTCCGAACATACAGCTAATGGCTGATGCTAATTCAGCTTATCGATTAACCGATATCGGAAGGCTAAAAGAGCTTGATGAATTCGATTTGATGATGATTGAGCAGCCGCTTTCTTCCGATGATATCGTCGATCATGCCCAGCTTCAAAAGCAGATCTCCACTCCTGTTTGTTTAGATGAAAGTATTCATTCATACGAAGATGCGCGCAAAGCAATTGAATTGGGAAGCTGCAAGATTATCAATATAAAAATTGGCCGTGTTGGAGGAATGACGGAAGCAAAACGGATTCACGATCTTTGCCAGCAGCACAATATCCCAGTCTGGTGCGGAGGCATGCTTGAATCAGGAATCGGAAGGGCCCATAATATCGCATTAACAACATTACCGAACTTTATCATGCCAGGTGATACTGCTGCTTCTTCCCGCTATTGGGAACGGGATATCATTGATCCGGAAGTTACCGTAACAGATGGAATGATTACAGTACCTGAAAAACCAGGAATCGGATATGAACCTAACCTGGAGACCATTAAACAATTTACCACTTTCGAAAAAACATATTCTTAATAAAAAAATAGGAAAGGTATGAGGACTCTATCATTACCTTTCTTTAAAATAAATTATCTAAATATTCGAATATCGGGGGAAATTATGAGAAAAAGTATTCAGATCGCAGGTGCATACATCGGGCTAATAGTGGGAGCTGGTTTCGCTTCCGGACAGGAGATTTTGCAATTTTTTACAAGTTTTGGGTGGATGGGAATTGTTGGAGGAGTCATCGCAACGGCTTTCTTTGCATTTTTAGGTATGAATTTAACGCAGCTTGGCAGCCGTTTACAGACTGATTCGCATAAAGATGTTATTTATCATATGTGCGGCCGTTACCTTGGACTCGCCGTTGATATAGTTATTACGTTTTTCTTATTTGGAGTAACAGTTGTCATGATGGCTGGAGCAGGATCAATTTTTGAACAGCAGTTTGGTGTGCCGGCCATCGTCGGAAATATCGTAATGGCTTTATTAACCATCATTACCGTATGCCTTAATGTTGAAAAAGTGCTTTCGATAATGGGTATTATTACACCGTTTTTGCTTGCTATTGTGGTTGTTATTGCCGGTTATTCTTTTGCTACAGCGGATTTAAGCTTTCCGGAAATGCACCAATTGGCCCAAAAACAAACTTCAGCCGCCTCCAATTGGGGCTTAGGGGCAATATTATATGTTTCTTATAATATTGCAGCAGGAGCCGCAATGTTAGCTGTAATGGGGGGGACAGTTAAGGATCAAAAGAGCGCAGGCTTAGGAGGAATTCTTGGCGGTATTGGTTTAGGTGTACTCATTTTACTGATAAACATTGCAATGCTTACACAAGTAGATGTTATTACAGGTGTGGACATGCCAATGCTATTCATTGCCAACGAAATGTCCCCTGTATTAGGTATCTTAATGTCAATTATCCTATTAGGAATGATATTTAATACAGCTGTTGGCATGCTTTATTCTTTCACAGCGAGGTTTGTAAAAGCCGATAATCCTAAGTTTAAAGTATTTGTTCCCGTTTTCGGAATCATTGCCTTTGCTGCCAGCTTTATTGGATTTATCACTTTAGTTGGTACAGTATATCCGGTAATGGGATATCTTGGTTTCACTCTGATTGCTGCTATTATCTTTTCCTGGGTTCGCGGCAGGCAACATGCCAATAAGACCCATTCTACAATTAAAGGATAGTCACCTACCCCTTCTTATTTTCATAAATTAAGAAGGGGGTTTAATATGAAATGCATTATGATGATCCGCCCATTTTGTTAATTCCGAGTAAACCAATCAATATTATTGTTGACACTAAGGGATAATGTGCTAAAATTTTATTAAACTTATCAAGAGTGACGGAGGGACTTGGCCCGATGATGTCCGGCTACCTGCAATGCAAGGTGCTGCATCCAGCAAAATGAAACCCATTTTGGGAAGATAAGGTATAACTTTTACCTGCCAATCTTTCCTATCCCGGAAAGATTTTTTAAAATAATGTGAACATGAATGAAAATGTCGCTATAAAATATTAATAATTTTAAAATAAGAATCGGGGGCGTTATCTTGACTGATACATTGGTCTATGGAAACTTTGATGAGTTTCCGGCAATTGATTTTCCGATTGAAAATGATACGAAGGGTGCACTAGAGGCGCTAAAGTGGGGGTATTCCCATTATGGTGACCAGCTGATTTATGCGTGCAGCTTTGGGATAGAAGGGATCGTCCTGATTGATTTAATTTCCAAAGTTAATCCTAGGGCGAAGGTTGTTTTTCTCGATACAGGGCTTCACTTTGAAGAAACATATCAATTAATTGAAAAAATGAAAGAACGCTATCCTGATTTATTGATCGAATTGAAAAAGCCAGAATTGACGTTGGAAGAACAGGCTGCACAATTCGGGGATGAATTATGGAAGCGGGAACCTAACAAATGCTGTGAAATCAGAAAAGTGCTTCCTCTAAATGAAGTGCTGTCAGGAGCAACTGCCTGGCTTTCCGGTTTAAGGCGCGAGCAGTCAGAGTCCAGGAAAAATACATTATTTATCAATAAAGATAACCGCTTCAAAAGTGTAAAGATCTGTCCGCTCATCCACTGGACCTGGAAGGACATCTGGCGTTATGCCCATAAGAATGGACTGCCATACAATATTCTTCATGATAATGGCTATCCGAGCATCGGCTGCAAACCATGCACACAGCCAGCTTTCAATGCAGATGATTTAAGGTCGGGAAGATGGACGGGAACACAAAAAATTGAGTGCGGCTTGCACACATAGGCATCTAAAAAATAAAGTTTAATTGAACACCTAAATCCGACTAAAACCATAAGATAAATAAAATTACTAGAGGAGATATATCAAAATGACATTAAGCCAACCACATGGAGGAACATTAATTAATCGCTGGAATCCTTCATATGACATTACTAATATTGCAAAAGAGATTGAATTAGACGGAATCGCTTTAAGTGACCTGGAATTGATCGGCACTGGAGCATACAGCCCTATTGAAGGCTTCCTTACTAAAGAAGATTATGAATCAGTTGTAGAAAATGTGCGTTTGGCAAATGGCAGCGTTTGGAGTATTCCGATTACGCTTCCTGTTACAGAGGAACTAGCTGGCAGCCTTACTATTGGAGAAGAAGCCCGACTGGTAAAAGACGGAGTTACTTACGGAACTATAACGATATCTGATATTTATGAACCCGATAAAACTAAAGAAGCTCAGAAAGTTTACCAAACAGATGATAAGGCACATCCAGGTGTCCTAAAAATGTTTGAGCGTGGCAATGTTTACATTGGCGGCCAAATTACCCTTGTTAAAAGAATTGAAAGGGAACAATTTGATACTTTTTATTTAGACCCGGCTGATACAAGGAAAGTCTTCGAAGAAAAAGGCTGGAAAACGGTTGTAGGATTCCAAACGCGAAATCCTGTTCATAGAGCCCACGAATATATTCAAAAAACAGCTCTTGAAACAGTGGATGGCCTTTTCCTTAACCCGCTTGTAGGGGAAACAAAGTCAGACGATATTCCGGCAGATGTAAGAATGGAAAGCTATCAGGTTTTACTTAAAAACTATTACCCTGCTGACCGTGTATTCCTTGCTGTATTCCCGGCCGCAATGCGCTATGCAGGTCCAAGGGAAGCGATCTTCCATGCAATGGTCCGTAAAAATTACGGCTGTACTCATTTTATCGTTGGACGTGACCATGCTGGTGTTGGCAGCTACTATGGAACATACGATGCACAGCTGATTTTTGGTCAGTTTACTGCCGATGAATTAGGAATTTCTCTATTATTTTTCGAACACAGCTTTTATTGCTCTAAATGTGAGAATATGGCATCAACAAAAACTTGCCCGCACGGTAAAGAAGACCATGTAATCTTGTCAGGAACAAAGGTTAGGGAACTGCTTCGCAACGGTGAAATCCCTCCAAGCACATTCAGCCGTAAGGAAGTTGTGGAAGTGTTAATCAAAGGAATGAAAAATACAGTAGAAGTTTAAGGATTGTTTCAAGCAATCCAGGAAGGGCGATAACATTGACGAAGAGTACTAATATTACCTGGCATGAAGCATCCTTATCAAAGGAGCTTCGAAGACAGCAAAATAAACATCATAGTTTTGTCATTTGGTTTACCGGACTTTCAGGATCAGGCAAATCGACAGTAGCAAATGCAGTCGCTCAGAAGCTGTATGAACTCGATGTAAAAAATTATGTATTGGACGGAGATAACATCCGCCATGGCTTAAACAAGGATTTGGGTTTTTCTGAAGAAGACAGGAAAGAAAATATTCGGAGAATCGGCGAAGTATCGAAGCTATTTGTCGATAGCGGCCAGGTGGTTCTAACTGCGTTTATTTCTCCTTTCCAAGCTGACAGAGAGCTGGTCCGCGGCCTGTTAAATGAGGATGAATTTGTTGAGGTTTTTGTAAAGTGCCCGCTTGACGAATGTGAAAAGCGTGACCCAAAAGGCCTTTATGAAAAAGCCCGGCAAGGAAAAATCCCGGAATTCACCGGCATTAGTTCCCCATATGAAGAACCAGAAAATCCGGAATTGGTCATTGAAACGAATCAGTACTCTATTGAAGAGTGTGCTGATCAGGTAATTGAATATTTGAGAAATCGGGAAGCAATATAAGGATTTGAGTACACAATTATAAAATGGTACCTGGCATTGACTGCTAGGTACCAATTTTTTAAAAAGAGGTGTAGGAATTTGGGTAAAGTATATCTTGTCGGTGCAGGACCTGGAGACCCTGACCTCATTACTGTCAAAGGATTAAAGTGCATTAAAGAAGCTGACGTCATCCTTTATGACCGCTTGATAAATGAAGAACTGCTTACCTATGCGAAACCTGGTGCCGAACTCATTTTTTGCGGCAAATCCCCTGAATCGCATACCCTTCAGCAGGAAACGATCAATCATCTGTTAGTCAAACGTGCCAAAAACGGCAAAGTGGTAACCCGATTGAAAGGAGGAGACCCATTTATTTTTGGAAGAGGGGGCGAAGAAGCTGAGACCCTCGCCAAAAACGGGGTATCCTTTGAAATTATTCCCGGAATTACATCAGGGATCGCAGCACCTGCCTATGCCGGCATACCTGTTACACACCGGGAATACGGTTCCTCTTTTGCTTTCGTTGCCGGCCATCGCAAAAATGGGGAAAAAGATAATATTAAGTGGGAAGCACTAGCAAAAGGAATCGATACTATTGCAGTCTATATGGGAGTGAAAAACCTTCCATATATCCAGAAGCAGCTACTGCACTTTGGTAAAAATCCTGAAACTCCCGTTGCGCTCATTAATTGGGGTACTACAAATGGCCAAAAGACGGTCGTCAGCACGCTAATTATGGCAGCAGAGGCGGCTGAAAAGGAAAAAATCGAAAATCCATGCATCATTATCATAGGTGAAGTCGTAAAAATGCGTGAAAAAATTAAATGGTTTGAATCAGAGCCTGTCTTAGAAACCTTTATAGCTAGCGAGGCCAATTAAATGGATGCAATTCTATATATCATGCATGGCAGCCGGGTATCTAAAGGCGTAGAACAGGCAGCCGCCTTTATCAACAGGTGCATGCAAAGCGTTGAAGTTCCTATACAGGAATATTGTTTTCTGGAGCTTGCAGACCCAAATATTGAAGCAGCTTTCCAACGATGCATTGAACGGGGAGCAACAAGGATTCATGCCTTGCCAGTGCTATTGCTGACTGCTGCTCATGCCAAAGAAGACATCCCAACCGAACTTTCCCGGATACACAAGTATTTTCCCGAAGTAGAGCTGCGCTATGGCCGTCCTGTTGGAGTCGACTCCAACATGGTCGACATCTTAGTGGAGAAAATCCAGGCAACAGGAGAAGCTTTAACAGCAGATTCAATGGTTTTACTGGTGGGCAGAGGCAGCAGCGACCCGGATGTAAAACGGGACCTCGTCCAGATTGCCGAGCTTTTGAAGCAGCGAATAGGGGTAGTCCGAGTTAATGACTGTTACCTGACCGCTTCATTTCCTAGCTTTGAAGAAGGACTACAAACTGCGAAGGAATCGGGCATGAAAAAAGTATTTGTAATCCCATACCTGCTGTTTACAGGCATTCTGATGAAGAACATGGAAAAAACGATAAAAAAGCTGGATGCTGAAAATAAATATGTTTTATGTGATTATATAGGATACCACCCGCTTATCGAAAAGGTTTTGAAAGAGCGGGTTAACGAGATCCTAGAAGGCTAGCAAGCGCCATCACCAGAAAATTTATAAAAATGCAATAAAAAGCAAGTTGGATAAAAGAATTGCTTCTAATTCTGGACTTATAGGTTAGAAGCATTTTTTTAACAAATAAAATTCTAAATATTTTGATTAATAACAACGCCATCGGAGGGAAAAAATGAAAAAGTTATTTGTTTTGGCGTTTGTAGGTTTCCTGGCACAATTAATAGATGGGGCATTGGGTATGGCATACGGCGTCACCTCGTCTTCCTTGCTGCTGGCTTTTAGTATCGCTCCGGCGGTTGCTTCTGCTTCCGTTCATCTTTCTGAAGTGGTTACAACAGCTGCATCAGGAGTTTCACATATCAAATTCGGCAACGTAGACAAAAAGATGGTTATCCGCCTGATTATTCCAGGTTCAATAGGAGCCTTTATTGGCGCTTGTTTCTTAAGCAATTTGCCTGGAGATATTGTTAAACCATACGTGTCAACCTTCCTATTACTCCTTGGGTTATATGTGATTTTCCGGTTTCTGTTTTTATTCCAAAAGAGTGAGGAAAAAGATTCAAAGCCATTGCCATTAAAACAATCGATCCCACTTGGGTTTATTGCGGGATTTGCCGATGCTACAGGCGGTGGAGGCTGGGGACCAATTGCAACACCCATCCTGTTATCCAAAAAGGGGATGACTGTACGTAAAGTTGTGGGTACCGTTGATACAAGTGAGTTTGCAATTGCTTTATCTGCGACAGCAGGATTCATTCTTTCATTGGGCTGGAACACAGTAAACTGGCTTTGGGTCGGCGCATTAATGATCGGAGGGATATTTGCAGCCCCAATAGCCGCTTATTTAGTGCGGATCGTCCCACCACAATTAATGGGTGTTTTCGTTGGCGGCTTCATTATTATTGTGAATATTCGTACCATTCTAAATGCTTGGGTTACCAATCATGAATACCACCCTGCTATTTATGCGCTGCTGATTTTTGGGTGGGTGGCAGCGATATTATTCTCGTTAAGGAAGCACTTGAAAGTCAGTAGAAATGAGGTTGCAAATACTGAAAGCAATGCCTCCTAAGTTTGAATGTGAAAAATAGTATGCCGCAGGAACCTTCCTACGGCTTTTTGCTATGAAAGATACTGCAATTAAAAAACGCCATCCGTAACCGGATGACGTCTCGTTAGGGTTTTAATTATCTTTTTCGAGAAAACAGTTTTAAGAATGGATGTTGATTCTTGTCCGTTATTTTAAGTTCATTTAACAAGAGCTTCTCTTGATGGTCATCTATCCATTTCTTTAACGCTTGTTTATCCTGACAATGGGTATAGTACGTTTCTCCATCTTTACCTACTGCATTGATTACAAACCTGCAAGAAGAATTCCCCATGTTGCCCACCTTTATTAAAAATGTATTGAACCTTTAGCCATTATAACAGGATTAAAAAGAATTTCCACCCTTATTTTATTTTGTTTAATATAAATTTAATCATACAGATAAAATGTGCTCCAGCTCTGCGTTTTCCTTTCGACAACTAAATGAGGATTCTAAGATGCGGTAACTGACGGGTGACCAACGACTTTTCAAGGAAGGGATGGAATCTGCCATCCCTTCCTTGAAAAAATATAATGTATACGAAACATCAGCTGAAGGAATAATTATCTGAAAGAGTTTTTAAATAATATCTCCTCATAAGCAAACTAACATAGTAGATCTAACTTTTTTTGCAGTATTTTGATTCAGCACACCCTATAATAAAAATAGCCTGTACCGAAATGGTACAGGCCTTTTGCATTAAAAATACATTTCAGTCGGCAGATTTTCTCCTAGGCGATCATTGCTCCAAATGAACCTTCTGTCAGCAGGGGTCTTTTTCGTAATCCACACGAATTTATTCTGCTGCTGCCCCAATACATGTCTTGAAGTCGCTGTAAAACGCATAGTTCCCAGTCCCTCCTTTGTAGTATTGGAATAGCGCTTAACAAAACGCTAATTTCATGAATCCTTCCAATATACTACTTAAGCATCTAATACAAAGTATGAAGTGGCAGTTAATAACGGAATATTACCAACCTCCTTCAGGTTTGTATCGTCATACATTTCTTAATTACCCTTAAGGGAAGAAAAGTAAACATGTTTGAGTTTTTTTCTTACTTTTTTCCTGCAATCCCTGAAACAATTTCATAAGACCGAAGGCGATCAGCGTGATCATATATTTGTGCGTTGATAATCATCTCATCAGCCTGCGTTTTATCAAGGAAGGCCTGCAATTTCTGCTTAACTGTTTCAGGACTGCCTATAATAGAGGATTCCAGCCGCTGTTCCAGCGCGGCCCTTTCATACGGGGTCCAAAGTTCATCCATATTGTCAACCGGCGGCCGCAGCTGCCCTGGATTGTTTCTGATTAAATACAAAAATTGCTGCTGCATAGAAGTTGCAAGCCTTTGCGCTTTTTCATCTGTTTCCGCTGCAATCACATTTACCCCGACCATTGCATAAGGCTTATCCAGCACATCAGATGCTGTGAAATTTCTGCGGTAAAGCTCGAGTGCCGGCAAAGTATTTTCAGGAGAAAAATGGCTTGCAAATGAGAACGGCAAGCCAAGGCGTCCAGCCAGCTGCGCGCTGAATCCGCTAGAACCCAGCAGCCAGATCGGGATGTTTAATCCTTCTCCGGGGACAGCCCGGACAGGCACGCTTCCTTTTGGATGAAAATAATTACGCAGTTCATCTACCTGTTCTGGAAAATCCGATCCGTCGCTCCGGCGATCTCTTCGTAATGCGTGGGCAGTCAGCTGGTCCGTACCGGGAGCGCGGCCCAAACCAAGATCAATTCTGCCTGGGAATAGGGATTCAAGTGTTCCAAACTGTTCAGCAATCACCAGGGGTGCATGGTTCGGCAGCATAATTCCCCCTGACCCGACTCTAATTGTTGAGGTTCCGCCTGCGACATGGCCAATGACAACAGACGTTGCCGAACTGGCGATCCCGGTCATATTATGGTGCTCGGCCAGCCAGTACCGGTTATAACCCCAATTTTCTGCATGACGTGCCAGGTCAAGAGTATTCTTCAAAGCTATGGCAGCGTTTCCGCCTTCGACGATCGGTGCAAGATCCAGTACTGATAGTTGAGTTTCACTTAATTGTTTATTGCCTGTTTTAATTGACATTATGTCTTCCTCCCACAATTGAGTTCATTACGCCGGCAGGGAAATATGATCGGAAGTAGAGGATGATTTGGAAAAGACCATTCTCAGCTTTACCGGCTGGTCTTTATGCATTTTCAGCCACTTTTATGTAATCGTTATATTATTTCCTGTCAGCATTCTTAAATGTATACAACCATTAGTTTCTAGGTCATTTTATCAATTTTTATTGATGAATAAAACCATCTTGCTCAGGTTTATTCCTTTAAGAAGCAAACTTTGTTTTGCGGACTTCTACTGCGCAGCGACTTTTTGATTGCTAATGAAGAGGGGTTAAGAGAAATATAAAGTCCAGGTGACCCTATGACCACCTGGACCTTGTTTTTACATTGCAGCATCAACTTGATTTATCAGCCATCTATTTTTCACTTTAACAAACGTTACTTTCCGTTTTTCGATTTTATTTGCAGTAACTTCCGGCATTTTGAACTCATACAGTTTTACATCAGTTCTTTGATAAATCAATTTCCCTTTAGCCTTATTCCAATCGATAAAGCTTGCTGCAGAATCGTTTGCGGCAAAAGCGAGCTTGCCTTTGTATTCGATTACTTTATATTTCTTCATTCCTTTTTCGATTGCATTTAACGTAAATACTTCATTCATGTATTTCGTTAGCTTTGCTTTTGTATTAAATTCACTGCAATAGTATTGGTATTGTACCCCTTTTAGCGTAAATTTGGCTGCTGTACATTTTGAATTTTTGTCCTTCACATTAAAGCCCAGTACAAAGCTTTGAAAATGGTCCCGGGCAGAGACAGAAAGTTTGGAGGCACTTGTATCCGTCAGGCTTGCGCTTGATGCCTGTGCAGAAGCTCCCATGGTAAACGTGAACATCATAACTGCAGAAAATAGAATTGTAACAATTTTTTTCATAAAAAAATCCTCCTTAATTGGTTTCACTATATAGACGCCTGAATGTTACAAATGTTACAGATTTTAATGGATAATATTACAATTATTACAAAGTTTTTCTTAGTTTCAATTTGGTTTCTTTGCATTACTACTGTACAAAACAGTATGATAAAAACAGTCTTATTTAGGAAAGGTAGTGAAAGAAAATGGCAAAGCAGCTTCCGCCAGGACAATTTGAGACAGAAAGCTGGCCGATTTTACACCAGGGAGATGTTTATAAATTTAATGAGGCTGACTGGAGCTTTCGGCTTTTTGGAGCAGTAAAAAGGGAAGCGGAGTTATCATTTTCAGATGTTATGACGATGCCAAAAACGGTAACCACAGTTGATATGCATTGCGTGACAACATGGTCTAAATTTGATACCACTTTTGAAGGAATTGCCTTAAGAGAGTTTTTAAATTTGGTTGAACTGGAGGATGGCGTCTCACACGTCAAAATCTACGGATACATGGATGGCGATATGTTTGGGTATTCGGCCAACCTGCCGCTTGCTGATTTGTTAGGCGATGATTCCTTATTCGTTTCCCGCTGGAAGGATAGCGGACGCGAATGGGAGGATCTTTCACCAAAGCATGGCTATCCGCTTCGCTTTATACCGCCAGAATCCTTCTATTTATGGAAGGGTACCAAATGGGTTTCAGGAATACGGTTCATGAAGCATGATGAAGCCGGTTTTTGGGAGGAGCTAGGATATTCCATGTCAGCAAATCCATTTAAAGAGGAGAGGTACCGTTAGTTTTATAAGGCACAGGGAAACTTTTTAATACAGAGTTTCCTTTTTTATTTGCACCTGCAGCAATTTAACAATTATTAATTGGAATACTTTCATTGCGGTTTTACAAACTAAACAAACAGAAAGATTAAAATTGTAATATCACAATGAAAGGGTTAAAAAATGAGAAAACAATTTGTGCTTTACATTAGTTTGATTTTATTATTGCTATGGAATATATCTCCTGCTCTTGCAGCTAATAATCCAAGAAATATGTATGATGTGAAAACAGGGGATAATTTATGGAAAATAGCCAATACTTATCGGACTTCTGCAAAAGATTTAAAACTAATCAATGGATTACAATCTGATGTAATATTTGCTGGCCAGAAATTAAGGGTGCCCATCATGTATAAAGTTCTTCCAGGGGATAATTTATGGATGCTTGCACAATCGTTCAATTCTTCTGTCCAATCCATTAAAACGGCCAGCGGGATTACGTCCAACACTATATATGTTGGGCAGAAATTAAGGATTCCTCCTAAAAGACTAACCATGCAAGGACAGTTTGTACTTATGACAAGAGAAGAATTTAAAGATTGGCTATTTAATCAACGCTTCAATAGAAAAATAGGAAAAATCCAGCAGCACCACACGTATCAGCCTTCTTATCAGGAATTCAATGGGTCGAATCACTTTGCATTGATGAAGGGAATGGAGTAACATCATATTAAGACAATGGGCTGGAGTCAAATAAGTCAGCATTTAACAACCTTTCCGGACGGAAAAGTAGTAGTTGGCAGGCCATTTGATACCCCGCCAGAAGGTTCATTTGGGTTACAGAATAAATCGGTGATGCATGCCATTGAAGCTAATTCGTTAGCCATCGAAAATGTTGGCAACTTTGATAAAAATCGTATGACTGAGGAACAAAAAGAAACGATTATTACGATCACTGCCTTGCTTAGTTTAAAATTCGGCTTAACTCCTTCCATTGAAAGTATCACATACCATCATTGGTGGGATATTAACTCAGGGGAAAGAGTGTTAGATAAAAGTGAAGGCCATGCTGTAAAAACTTGTCCAGGTACTGAATTTTTCGGAGGCAATTCCACAACGAGTGCAAAGAATAATTTTTATCCGCTGGTGTTAAGTAAAATGAAAGAAATTTCAGCATCGATGCGCTAATTTTTCGTAATTTATGCGAATAGGATATGATCCCCTTTAAGTCACATTCTAAAAAACCTGCATGATTTCATGGAGGAAAGAATGTGATTAAGGGGGATTTTTGCTGCCAAAATATTAACAGGCATATAAATCAGTTTCCTTGATTAATTCTGAAAAGACCTCACAGTTTTCAAAATTTAAAAAAGGGGAAGAAGAGAGTAGAGGCAACTAAGTTAATTAGGAGAGATTATATGACTGCAAAAACTCAAACAAGCCAATCCGAAAGATTTGAAACTGCATTTAATAGAATTCACAAAGCCCTGATGCAAACAATAAAGAATGCAAAATCAGATAAATTTATTGAACTTGTTAATAAAGGGAAAAGCCATGCCTTCATTCGGTACTATGAACATGACCTTTGCCAATTCGCCAAACTAAGAAATGCTCTGGTACATGAAAAAATACATGAGGGCTACTATATTGCAGAGCCGCATGAAAATATAGTTGATAAAATTGAAAAAATTGCAGATGAGTTCGAAAAACCGGATTCTGCGCTGTCAGTAGCAACAAAGCCTGTTTATTTTTTTCAGGAGGATGACAGCCTTTCAGAAGTTCTGGATATTATCAAAAAACACGCACATTCAAGATTCCCCATATACAATAAAGACGGCAAATATTCCTGGTTATTAACTTCAGGGCAGATTGTCCAATACCTTGCGGACAATTTCTCAGATCAGAAACTAACAATCAACTCTGTAAAAATTAAGGAGCTTTTCAACACCAAATATAAGCATAACGTTATCTTTGTTTCACAAAACAGCACAATTTTTGAGGTTGAAGACATTTTTGAAGAATATTACAACAAAAACAAGAAGATTGAAGGGGTGCTGATAACCAAGACAGGCTCACCATCTGAACAGCCTAATGGCATCATTACTTCACGAGACATGCTCGGGGTTGAATTCAGCGATTGATACTTATATTTATTGTTAATCACCATGTAGCGACACTAAAGCGGCTCAGTTTTCGGAAAAGGCAAGGAGGGAGTGAAGATTAAAGTTTCCCTTTCCTTGCTGTTGCTGAGTTCATAATATAAAAACTGAGTATAAGAACAAGAATCGCCAACGAATATAAGAGGGTGTTGACGGGATTTTCATGATAAACGATGATTAAACGAATCATCGCCGTAATGCCGATATAGAGAAAATAACGAATTGGAAAATGGTATTCTTCCTGAAAATATTTGACGATCATTGCGATAAATTCAAAGTAAAGGAAGAAGATTAAGATTCGCTCAAGAAGCTCATAGTGACTATCAATTCCCGGCTGAAGAATGGAAAAATAAATAAAATAGATAATTTCTTTGCCAAGCAAAACAGACAAAGTTATCCCAAGGCAAACTAAAGCAGTATTTAAAGCATATTGCAGCGAAATAGAAATCTTGGAGTTCAAACTCATTTTTTTACTATGCCGGACCATCGAATTACCTCCTTACGGCCATCAGTGCACAGATGTATTATACCTTCCTAAAATGAATGCAATGTAAAGCTGACCGACATATAATGTAAACCGCTTGAATCCCAGATCCAAGCGGTTTTAATAATTACTTAATTATGATTATGATTCGCGCAAAAATTTCACACAAACAGGGAATGGTACAGATACATTTGATTGAATCAGAGACAACTTTCCTGATTCCTGATCTCTTTTAAACAAAGCCAGACTGCTCGTTTCCTGATTTGAAACAACAAGGAACTGCTCTGATGGATCTAGTGCAAAGTCTCTTGGCCACTCTCCTTCAGTAGATGTGTGTTCTACAAAAGAAAGTTCACCATTATCCTGATTTACCTGGAAGACAGCTATGCTGTCGTGGCCCCGGTTTGCGGCATATACAAACCGGCCGTCAGAAGAAATGTGGATCGCACTTCCCTGGTTATTTTCTTGAAAATCAGCAGGGATCGCTGATATATATTGCAATTCTGTAAAGCTGCCATTTACCTGATCATACTCCAAAGCAACGACCTCAGAGCTTAACTCTGTCATCACATAGGCAAATTTTCTATTTGGATGAAACGCCAGGTGCCTCGGCCCGCTTCCTGGCCTGAAAGTGAATGATCGCAATTCGCTCAAAGCCGGTCCAGTAACCTTATATGTAATAAGCTTATCAATACCTAAATCAATGGCAGCAACAAACTTTTCATCTGGAGTAAACCCTGAATAATGTGCATGAGGTTTTTCCTGCCTGTCCTTATTTGGGCCTGAGCCTGAATGCTCGCTGACTGATGCTGCAGGACTAACCTTACCATTATTGCTGTTCACTGAATATGACTCTATCGTTCCTTTATGATAATTTGCAGTAACAGCCAGGCTGTTATCCTGATTGATACTCACGTGGCAAGGGGAAGCGCCCTTCAGTAGCTGCTGGTTAATGGACTGCAGTTCTCCATTTTCCGGGTTTATGCTATAGGAAGCAATACCCCCATTTTCTCCGCTTTTAGCGACGGAATATAAAAATTTATTATCATGACTGATAGCTACATATGTAGGATTTTCAAGCTCTGCAGCAAGTTTCAATTCTTGTAATTCCCGTTTTTCTGCATCAAGGGTGAAAGTATAAATACCTTTGCTATCTCCCTTTGTATACGTTCCAATATATCCTAAGTATTTATTTGACAACGAGGTAACCTCCTTTTCATGATGCCTACATTTTACCATACTGCGGTTAAATCCACTAATAACCGATTAACAGTCATTGTTACATGCGTGAATCAGCTGTGGCGCAAGCTTATCTGGCTGTTAAAATTGCTTTAGTAAACATTGGCAGCATGCTGTAACTATGGGCTGCTTCACCATTACTATTTTGTACTACAATATTGGAAAAAAGACGGAATAAGCAGCAATGGTGATTTAGGTCTGTTTTAAGGGTATGTTTGATATTATTGATATGAGGAAGACAGAAAATATCCCGATATATTTAACCAATTTCAATAGAAACATAAAAGTATATTACCTTTTACATCACCAAAAAAGGGGAGAAACATATGGAAAAGTTTATTTTATCCTTGGACCAGGGTACCACCAGCTCACGTGCGATATTATTCAACAAAAAGGGAGAAATTGTCCATACAGCCCAAAAGGAATTCACACAGCATTTTCCGAAGCCAGGCTGGGTGGAGCATAATGCAAACGAAATTTGGGGTTCTATTCTTGCGGTTATTGCAGGGGTATTGTCAGAGTCAGGGGTAAGACCTGTTCAAATTGCCGGAATCGGGATTACGAACCAGCGCGAAACAACCGTTGTATGGGATAAAGAAACAGGAACCCCGGTTTATCATGCGATTGTTTGGCAATCCAGACAGACTTCAGGTATTTGTGAAGAATTAAAAGAAAAAGGCTATAATGACCTGTTTCGAGAGAAAACAGGCTTGCTGATTGATGCTTATTTTTCGGGAACCAAGGTAAAATGGATTCTCGATAATGTCGAAGGTGCCAGACAAAAGGCTGATGAAGGCAAGCTTTTGTTCGGGACCATAGATACATGGCTCATATGGAAGCTTTCAGGAGGCAAGGCGCATGTGACCGACTTTTCCAATGCTTCCCGGACAATGATGTTCAATATTCATGATGTGGCATGGGATGATGAGCTGCTAGAACTTTTGACGGTGCCAAAATCCATGCTTCCTGATGTCCGGCCATCATCTGAAATATATGCCCATACAGCGGATGATCATTTCTTCGGACAATCGGTTCCTATTGCAGGCGCAGCGGGAGACCAGCAGGCTGCACTATTCGGACAGGCATGTTTTAATGAAGGAATGGCGAAAAACACGTACGGAACAGGCTGCTTTATGCTGATGAATACCGGTGATAAAGCTGTCCGTTCAGAACATGGATTGCTTACAACTATCGCTTGGGGCTTGAACGGCAAGGTAGAATATGCCCTTGAGGGAAGCATTTTCGTGGCGGGATCTGCTATTCAATGGCTCCGCGATGGTCTAAGAATGCTGAAAAGTGCGAAAGACAGTGAAAACTATGCAATAAGAGTTAATAGTACGGATGGGGTATATGTAGTCCCGGCATTCGTTGGTTTGGGAACTCCTTATTGGGACAGCGACGTGCGGGGTGCAGTGCTTGGTTTGACCCGCGGCACTTCAAAGGAACATTTTATCCGCGCTACGCTGGAATCATTGTGCTACCAAACAAAGGATGTAATTGACGCAATGGAAGCCGATTCTGGTATAAGTTTGCAGACACTGCGGGTTGATGGGGGAGCGGTGAGGAATGAATTCTTAATGCAGTTTCAAAGCGACCTGTTACGTGTGCCAGTAGAAAGGCCAATTATAAATGAAACAACCGCACTGGGAGCCGCCTATTTGGCAGGTCTCGCTGTGGGTTACTGGAAGAACCAAGAAGAAATTGCACAACAGTGGGCAATTGACAAAACTTTTACGCCTTCTATGGAAGAAACGGAAAGCGTAAAATTATATGAAGGCTGGAAAAAGGCGATTCACGCGGCGATGGCATATAAATAAGAATTTAAGAAAGGCGTTGCGCAAAAAACATTTACCAAATTGTGGATATTAATAAAAAGAAAAGTCTTTTTCCGGAATTATTTTACCTTGCGCGGAAATGCGGTTCCATTCTCACGATTGAATTGTCGTCCCTTTTCATGGAATGGCGGTTTGTCTCACGGAATAAAAATTATCACGGAATTGTGGTAAGGGTGCCACGAAAATAATTTTTTTACTTCATTACAATTCCGTTATCGGATACCTTAATAGCACCATTTAATTTTTCAGCTCCTATAACCCTTGATAATTCCCTTAATGCGTTTCTAATGAGCAAAAGACGGGAAAAATGATCAAGAGAAGTTAGGAGGTAATGGACTTATTTATGATTTATCCGTCAATAGTATTAAAATTACTTATCGGGCTCATCGCACTTGTTTTTGTTACCCGGCTGCTTGGGAAAAAGCATATGTCCCAGGTTACACCCTTTGATTTTGTTTATGCCCTCATACTTGGAGGTACCGTTGAAGAAACCATTTACCATCAAGACCATACCATTCCCCAAATGCTCTTTTCAATAGCTATCTGGGGTGCACTGATTTATACAGTTGAAAAGCTGACACAGCGATTTGACAAATTAAGAGGCCCTTTAAAAGGAAGCAGCCAGATATTGATTCAGGATGGGAAAGTTAGCATTGAGGAACTTGAAAAAGCTAATCTTGAGCTGGAAGAGCTAAGAGGTATGCTCCGCCAAAAAGATATATTTTCTTTAAAGGCCGTAAAATATGTGTTCCTGGAAACCAATGGTGAGATAAGTGTCATGAAATATAAAGAACATGAGGAAACGGAAGAACCGTCGATTTTATTAGTTGACGAAGGCAGGATATTGGAACATAATCTTCAAATTGCCGGCAAGGATAGGGAATGGCTTATGAGAGGTTTATCAAAAGAGGGGATCAGCAATATTAAAGATATTTATTATGCCGAATGGTCAATTCCAGAAGGTTTTTTTATAAAGAAATATGAACATTGTATATAAGAAAAGCGCAAGCAGAGCTAGACATCTGTAATTGTTAAAAAAGTTTTCTTATCTAATAAAGTTAAACGCCAGCAGCCCGCTGGCGTTTTTTTCTTAGAAGGGAAAGGACCTGGCGGGACTTTAACCCGCAAAAAACACATGCAGTTTATCTGGTGAAACTGCCGGTTGCTCTGTTCGTTGAGCTACAAGTCCTACATACAGTTTGTGCAGTTATGGGGAAAATATACCTTTGAGATCTAATTACTGAACACTAGACATTGTCCCCGATAAATTGATCCAATGCTTCGCTGATCTTTTGATTTCCGTTTAATAGCTCGAAGGTCTTGCCATGCAAATCATCCCGGCTTATTGCTTCGGCAATTACCCCAGCTACATCCTCGCGGGTTATGCTGTTCTCACTGCTGTCTGTTATTTTCTCTTTGATAAGAACATGTCCTGTTTCTGGTTCATTCACTAATCTGCCCGGCCGGATGATTGTAAAGTTTAAATTGGAACGTTTTAAATGATCATCAGCCAGCTTCTTAGCAATATAATAATGCCGCATCGAATAGGGGCCTTCCTCAGGGTTTTCCGTATTTTTTGCACTGACCATGATAAATCGGGAGACATTCTGCCTTTTGGCTTCATCAATTGTCTTTATCGCACCCCACAGATCAATCAGCATTGTTTTATCCGCACCTGTATGGCCTCCAGAACCAGCCGTAAAGACAACAGTATCGATTCCGGCAAAAGAATGTGAAATATTTCCTTCCAAGTCACCAAGAACCGTTTTGTCGGCTCCTAATTTTTGAAGAGCATCAAATTGTTCTTCGCTTCTCAGCATTGCAGTTACGGTATGTTCTGTGGGTGATAGTTTTTTAATAAGATGTCTTGCAATTTGTCCGTTAGCACCGACTATCAGGATATTCATATTTTTCACCTTCCATTATTTAATGGCTACATTAAAGATCATTGCTGATTTGGCAATAAGTTTAACAGAGCTTATTTATTAAAAGTATACAAGTTAATCATATTGTGTTTTTCTACATAATGTACAATAATTTGATTAATGATTAGGCGAGCAACTTGGCTGGGAATAAATTCAAAAATGAAGGTGAATTAATTTGATAGAATTCATAAGCATTCTGCTTCCGATATTTGGAATCTTTATATTGGGATTTATTGGCCAAAAAAAGTTCCAGTTTGATACCAAGGGAATTTCCACGATGGCTCTTTATTTAATGTCACCATTTCTCGTATTCCGTACCTTTTATACAACCGAATTTAATGTTAGCCATTTTTATCTTGCTGTCTATATTTTTGCCTTATGCTTTTCACTTATACTGGTAGTTTATACGATATCATTTTTCAGGAGGTATACAGTTACCGAAACTTGCGGCATGATACTGGCTTCCTCCTTTATGAATAATGGAAACTATGGAACACCTGTAGTTTTCCTTTTATTTGGAGCTGCAGGGCTTGACTATGCAATTATTCTTATGGTTATCCAACAATTGGTTATGTGTACAATCGGCATCTATTATGCAGCAAAGGGCAGCCCCGGGAGTAATGGTTTTCAGTCTGCACTTGAGGCAGTAAGGAAAATGCCCATTATGTATGCCGGTTTTGCAGGGGCGGTTCTTCATTATTTCCGGATTCCGCTTGGGAGCTCTATCATGGAAGCCGTAAACATGGTTGCAGACGCAGCCATTCCGACTATTATGATTACGCTTGGTATGCAGCTTGCAAATATCTCGGTAAAAAACCTGGTCAAAGAGAAACTATCTCTTTCCTTAACTATTAAACTTGCCATTTCTCCTGTTATTGCCTTTTTATTGACCCTGATCCTGCCAGTGGATGATATGGTAAAACAAATTATGATTGTTTTAGCCGCAATGCCAACAGCCGCAAATACCACCATGCTGGCGCTCCAGTTCAATACGGAGCCGGATTTTGTATCCACTGCTACGTTCGTAAGTACCGTGTTAAGTTTAGTTACCTTGCCGCTGGTATTCTGGATTGTTCTTTAAAATGAATAGAATGATATAAAGAGTGAACGTTATTTATTTCCGAAAATTTAAATTATTTCTCGGGAAAGCGCAGGATGTGACAATAACAAACCAAAAATGTCATTCCGTGTAACCCAACACAGTATAACAGCGATTTTTGTCAAACTACGGCCCTTGTTTTAATGCCTGAGGTCAAACATTTGTCCTTTATGGCCTGACTGATATAATAAAGCTAATTAAAAAATGATTATTCTTTTAGGCTAGGAGGGAGAAAGATGCTAAAAACGTCCATTAAACTGGAGAATGAAGACAAGATCAAGGACCTCTTGAGCGAAATGGTCGAGACCGCATACGATCAGCTCATTGATGATCCGATGCTGCTGTGTTTAGATTGCAGCGATGTCGACATCTATATAGCCATTTCGAGTCATGAAGAATTAGAGGATTCTTTAAAAGATAGTTTTGAGCTCGATGAATTTGGCGACGTGAAAGATGAAAAGTCCTATGATCAGCTGTTGGATGAACTCCAGAATTATTTTGTCCAGCTTCATGTGGAAAGCGGCCGATTTGATTATTTCCCCGCTGGACTATATGTGGTCAACGGTAACGAAAGAACTAGCAGCACAGAAATGCTCGGTCCAAAAGGAGTATTCTTTGCCCCATTTGAAGATGCCAGGAAATAAGATATTGAAATCCGCAGATTGTTTTTTATAAAGATAACAAAAGGATGTCTTCCATTAAACCTTGCCCGTTTTGAAAAGAACAGGCAAGGTTTTTTATTTTTAGGCAATGTTAAAATTCATTTTTATTTTGGCACTATGTTGATTGGGGCGGAAGGAGTGAGACTCCTCGTAAATGCTTAGCATTTCCTTCGTGCGGTATTTTTTCAAGGATTAATGTACCCGTGAGAAGCGGTCCAAGGGAGACCCCGCATAAGGTAACGCCGAGGAGGCTCCCGGATTGCTCCTAGAGCGGAAATAAACATGCATGTATAACCGGGCTTATTTTTTTAAAATTTGAAGCCCTATTTACTTCCCAAAAAGGGTAACTGTCCAAAGACGGTCATTTACTTGCCGGAATCAAGGATTTACTGTCCAACCCCAGAAAATACTAGCCGATTCCGGTGATTTACTTGTTAAGCAGATAATCAGACCTATGATCAAAAAAACCGCAACCTGTTTCCCATTTTAACAGGAAGTTAAATAAATTGAAATTTTCAGAAAAAAAGGCTTCCCTTTTAATCGGAACCAGATTATACTGTATTATAACAGAAGAAATAAAAAAATAATTGTTATACAAAAGGAGGAAGTAAAATGAAAAAATCAAACGAATTCAAAATGCAAACACAAAAGCAATGTCCGGAATGTGGTGAAAAATTTCACGAGCACCACGAATCTTTTTTAATGGAATGCGACCGCTGCCTTTCAAAAAGGGAAGAATAGCTGTCAAAACAAGAGGAGCTGTGCCAATTAGGCGGGCTCTTTTTTTGTTACTGCTATTAGAAACGATCAGTTTTTTTATCAATCATGGTTAATGATACATATATATAAAGGTTGAAAGGGCAGGAGGGAGAATTGTGTCTAATAAAAATATTGATGATTATCTGCAGGAAGGGATATATGGTCAAAAGGAGATCAAGCCGGAAGAACGAAAGAAGTTTCTTGGTACACTACGGGAGCGCGTTGTGCTCGCGCTAACTCAGGCACAAGTAATGGAAAAGAGCATTTATCCGGAAGCAGAACAAGCAATGAAGGATAATCCTCAAGCTCACATGTTAATCAATGGCAATCTTGATTTTTCCCATCAATCCAAGTACATTCAGGCGGCCAATAAGCACGGCATCAAATACACAATCGTTACTAACGGCGATCATAACTCTGAAATTGGTATGCTGATAGCCTACGATCATGCCGTTGATAAACCGGAAATTTTTGTGAGCAAGAAAGAATTAGCTGGAACATTTTCAAAAAAAACTGCGAGAAAAGGATTGTTCCAAAAAATTAAGAATGCATTTTCCAAATCATGAAGATGGCCAAATGTATTTGGAGATGCCGAGAAAGGGCTTAATAAATGAGGCTATAAGAGATCATTTCCTGCCAAATAAGAGAAAGATAGAAAAATCAACAAAAGGGGTTCGGAATGAGACCATTCCGTACCCCTTTTGTCGACATTCTGAGAACCCTGCCGGATAGGGTTCTTTCATATTGAGTTATGATTTTTTCAGACTTACTGGGGAGCTCTCTTCACGCTTTCTTCGCAACCGATAAAATAAGCGGAAGTTTTTAATTAGTGTTTTGATAACAGAATACAGCGGAATCGCAAGCAAAATGCCCAGAAACCCATAGATGGATCCTGCCACTAGCAGAAGCAGGATAATGGTTAATGGATGAATATTCAGCCGTTTTCCCATTACGTGAGGTGTTACAAGATAACCCTCCAGCTGCTGAACGACAGCAAGGACAATCAGGACTTTTACAGCCATGAATGGTTCCTGCTGCAGTGCGATAAACATGGCCGGAATCACTCCCATCATTGGCCCAATAAACGGGACAACAGTCAGGACCATAGCAAACAATGCCAGGATAATCGCATAATCAATTCCAATAATCAAATAACCTATATACATTAAGATCCCATCAACAATGGCAATTATAAATTGCCCTATAATATAGGTGGATAAAGTCTTATCTATATCAAGCAAAATTACATTTCCTTCTCCTTCATGTTCATCAGGAAGATATTTTAAGAGAAATGGCCTTAGCCTGTGATCATCTTTCAGAAAATAAAAAAGGATAAAAGGAACAATAACCAATACAGTTGCTACACTCGTAATGACGGAAATAACATCCGCAAGATTGCCGACCAGCTTTTCTGCAAGAGTATTCAGATAGCGCTGTGCTTTTTGTGACAGGTTATCTGTTTTAACTACTCCGAGCTTGCTATCCTCAATTGCTTTTTCAGATTCCGAGGAAATTTCCTTTACTTTATCAGGAAGAACTTTAGAAAGATCCTGAACCTGCTCTGCTATAGCATTTCCGTAAAAGTAGGACACTCCTGAAATAATGGCGATGAAAACTGCAAATACAATAAAGATGCTTGCCGTTTTCGGCATCCGCTTTGAAAGCAATCGAACGATAGGCCTTACCAAATAATATAATAGTCCAGCAATCACAATCGGAAAGAAGATAGTAGCTGCTGTCTTTTGAAAAGGCCATAAAAAGTAATCGATTTTTCCGAGAAAAAAAATAATGATCACAACCAGCAAAACTGCTGTTGCATATTGAAAAAAGGGTTTATGAATCCACACTATGTAACCTCCCGTATTGAACGTCTTTCTCTTTCATTCCTTCTTTTTATTTCAAGTAAACTTGATGTTATTAAATATTTTTCCCAGAACTGCTTATATGGCATCATCAGTTTTGATTGGGCTGCAGTTATGGTAAAATCGTAGAGATATAAAGATAAATTAAAGAGGCGATTTATATATGCAAAATACAGGACTGGTTTTAGAAGGCGGAGGTATGAGAGGAGCCTTCACAGCAGGAGTCTTGCACTTCTTTATGGAACAGAATATCCAGCTCCCTTACGTAATTGGGGTTTCTGCAGGAGCTTGCCATGGATCTTCCTACGTTTCCAGACAAATAGGCCGAAATCATAAAGTAACTATCCAGTATAGTACACATCCGGAGTACATTTCTCTTAAACGTTTTGTTAGGAGCAGAGAGTTATTCGGGATGGATTTTATTTTTGATAAGCTGCCAAATGAACTTGTACCGTTTGATTTTAATACTTTTCATCAGGAAGAAAGACAATTCGTTGTTGGAACTACCGATTGCATGACTGGAGAGCCAGTATATTTCGAGAAATCACAGTTCGCGAATAACGAAGATATTTTAACCGTTTTACGTGCTTCCAGCTCGCTCCCATTCATGGCGCCGGAAATCAGCTATAATGGCAGATATCTGCTTGATGGCGGCATTTCCGATCCAATCCCGATAAAAAAATCGGAACAGGATGGCAATCTAAAAAACGTTGTAATATTAACTAGGAATGAAGGATATTTTAAGAAAAAACCTTCTTTAGGTTGGTTGTTAAAACGGAAATACGGCCATTATGAAGGGTTAGTCCGGTCGATAATGAACCGCCATGAGGTTTATAACAGCACAGTCAGTTATTTGGAGGATCAAGAAGCACAAGGCAATGTGTTTATTATCCGGCCAATGGAAAAGCTGGAGGTTGGCCGAATCGAACGAAACCCTGCTAAACTGGACAAGCTATATCAGCAAGGCTATGTTGAAGCGAAAAGAAGATCTGCTGAAATGCTTGAATTTTTATAAAAAAGGGAAAGAATGAATGTAAAACCTTGTCATTCTGTATGACAGGGTTTTTCTGTGAGATTTAATAGCAGGGCATTTAGCATACGTGTAGCGGAAATCAACTGCGAAGCTTAACAGAGACTTTTATTCTAATACAATCATATTTAAGCTAACCCTCGGGAACCACTAGAAACCGATTTAAATTAAACAAAGGAAGAGAAGCATGACAACTACAATCGGTTTAATTAAAGAATGGCAAAAGGCCCTTCAAATCGAAATTCAATATATAAAAAAGTACGGCAGTACGAAATACCGCATTAAAAACGGCCATTTGCTGTCAGCTGAAGGTTCTTATAATTATTATTTTGAGACAAGTTCATCTATCAAGATCCCGCTCGGTTCTTCGATACGCTTGGAATGGGGCAGCATGATGGCGGATGGAAGAATCCTTTCCTCTGAAGGAAACAGTGTGATTCTCGCTTTAACTCAATCGCTTGGAGATTTGATCTCGGATGCCCATATATTGTTTGACCCATGGGAATTGCTTGAACAGCTTATTTTACGATTGGATGAAGCCGGGAAAAGCAAAAATAAACGGGTTAGAATCAAAAAGCTGATAGATCCTTCCATGCCGGCAAAGCAGCCTGATTCACGCGGCAAAACGAAGCTGCAGCAACTGTTTGCAAGGGCAAAGTACAACCCGGTTACATATGTATGGGGCCCGCCCGGTACAGGAAAAACACATACACTCGCACGAGTAGCTGCCAATAAGTACCTTAAGGGAGAACGAGTGCTGATCGTTTCTCACAGCAACCAGGCAGTCGATGTCCTTGCACAAGAAACATCTGCTTTTTTAACTAAAAAGAAGAAGTTTGTTGAAGGAGAAATTCTTCGGTATGGTTCACAATCCGGAGAAATCCTTTCAGGTTTAGAAAGACTGACAACCACCCAGCTAATCGGCAAACATCACCCGCAGCTCGCTGAAGAACGTCAGCAATTGTTCGAAGAAAAGCGATTGCTAAAGCAGGATATTGGCCGTTCATTCAGCAAGCGGGATACAGACCAGCTTATAGATCTGGAAACAAAAATTTCCCGAGTCCTTGAAAAAATTCGTTATAAAGAGATTCAGTTTTTAAAGGAAGCCAAGATAGTTGCTACCACTCTGGCAAAGGCCGCGACAGACGAAGCAATCTATGCGAATGAATTTAATCTGGTCATCGTTGACGAAGCAAGCATGGCCTATGTGCCACAAATTGCATTCGCCGCTTCACTTGCGAAGAGGATCATTGTTTGCGGCGACTTTAAACAGCTGCCGCCTATTGCAGCTGCACGCCATGAATTAGTAACTAAATGGCTTAAAGAGGACATTTTTCACCGGGCAGGAGTTGTTAACGAGCAGCAAGGCAGCCAGCTTCATCCGCATCTGTTTCTATTGGACGAGCAAAGAAGAATGCACCCTGAAATTTCTGCTTTTACAAACAGGCATATTTACCATGGACTTGTCGCTGACCACGAAACTGTTTTTACTAGCCGTCAGGATATAGCAGGGCGAGCTCCGTTTCCAGATCGGGCATCCATGCTAGTTGATACTGCCTTTACAGGAGAAAACTGCCTGACTGAAAAATCATCTGGCTCCAGAATCAACCCATCGCATTTGATGCTGTCTTTTCAATTGATACATGAAGCGTATGTAGGCGGGTCACGCTCGATCGGTTATGCCACCCCTTACCGGGCACAGGCTGAACTAATGGAGATTCTGTTAAAAGACCTTTATAGCAAGGAAAGGGAAACAGCCGATATCCTGGCAGCAACCGTACACCGTTTTCAAGGAAGTGAGCGGGAAGTCATGATATTTGATGGAGTGGACAGCTACCCTCATGAAAGGGCCGGCATGCTGCTTACAGGTCCTGGCAGCGAAAGGCTGATTAATGTTGCGATTACGAGAACAAAGGGCAAATTTATTCATGTAGCTGACAGTGAATTTAGTAAGGATAAAATTTATAGAAGCAAGACATTGCATAAGCTGATTACTCATCAGTCAAACCTTGGTCAGACAGCAGATATCGGCCAAATAGGTGCCTGGATTAAAAACCAGCATCATCGCCTGCAATGGATGCATGCAAGAAAATTGGAAAGAGCCGCCCAGGATATTGCCGAAGCTAGAGAATCAATTGTTCTTTCCCTCCCCAATGCAAAGTTATTACCTGAAATATGGATAAAAATGCTTTCCTCAAAAAGCAGCAATGCGAAGCTGACAGTCCTCTCGGAGGCAAGCATACATGGCATAGCTCCTGATAAGTGGATTCAGGAAAGCTTTTCTTTACCATTTATGATCATTGATGGGAGATTGTTTTGGCTTGGAATTCCGGTCGAATGTGCAAAAAGAGTGCAGCCGCCATATGTCGCAAGCAGGCTCGATTCAATGGCAGTAAGTGAATATTTTCTTGCCCAGCTGCCTGCTGGAGTTTTGCTCTAAAGTTTAACGTATAGAGTTTTTTAAGATTAGCAGGAATTACATCCTACGATGTTAAATATATATGAAGGAGCAAATTGCAACAACGATTCATCTCATTTTTTAAAAAGGGAGGAAATGCAATGAGTGAACTATTGTATAAACAATTTGAATTGACGAACATATTTATCGTTCGCACACTTGAAGGCATTGAAAAAGAAATGTTGGATATCCAGCCTGAAGGTTTCAACAACAACATTCGCTGGCATGCCGGGCATATTTTGACTGTTACAGAACAATTTATGTTTGGTTTTCCAAAAAAATCTGCCCATCTTCCCGAAAATTATATTGAATTGTTTGGACCTGGGACAAAACCATCCGAATGGCAGGGTGATGCTCCTTCGATTGAAGAATTGACCGCACAGCTGAAAGAACAGGTGATCCGAATTAAAGACATTCCGTTTGAACGGTTAGACGAAAAACTGAAAAAACCGTTCCTCGATCTGGAAACCTTTGGCGAACTGGCGAACATGGCCGTTTATCACCAGTCATATCATTTAGGGCAAGTTCACGCCATGAAACGTGTGATCGCTAATTCAGCAATCAAAAATTAGACCATAACCAAAATCGGCAAATAGGGGTTATTTTACATAAATAGGGTAAAAACTATAATGTATGTAAGAAAAGCGCATGCGCCCTGTTAGAGGAAGAACGTCTAAGATCGCCAGTGTTGTAACTAAAACCATGTTACAACCTTCGTCCTGTGGCGACGCCGGCACTTGCCCATCCTCACCAAGCTAGCGCTTTGTTTCGT
Source organism: Bacillus sp. M6-12 (assembly GCF_002860285.1). Classification (GTDB taxonomy): domain Bacteria; phylum Bacillota; class Bacilli; order Bacillales; family DSM-1321; genus Peribacillus. The sequence goes on along the minus strand of NZ_PGVF01000005.1, from coordinate 180,292 downwards.
GAGATGTATCGCGGCAGCTTTTCCTTGTCCTGTTCGTCGGGGCTGGGCGTTCTAGCTAGTCATCTGTAATTGTTGAGACAGTTATACTTGTTTACATTTTAATAAGGAGGCGAAGACTTTGAATTCATTTATTGTTAGCTTTCATCAGGAAGATAACGTGGACTCCATGACAATTCAAAAGCTGAATGAGGAAGATTTCGAAAAAGCAACAGTGGGCGGAACAAGGCACCTATTTGAATTTGACACTAATATCGGGTTCTTTGTCTTCTTCGACGCGGCAGACGCGGATGGCGATATCTCTTACATGGTTCTTCAATATGAAGAGGATAATGAGGATCCGAGCGCTTGCTATTCCTTTGAATTGAAGGATTTTTATGAATTTATGGCTCTATACTTAAATGACATGGAATTTACTGAAGAAGCGGATGACGAAGATGATGAAGAAGAATATGGACCGCTTCACCATCTTGCCCACCTGATGCACCATATTGCTGAAGCAGGAAAAGCAGTTAAAGAATAATAGTTAGGCGGTCTTCTATTAGAGGACCGCTTTTTATATATAGGTTGAGGAAGGTGAGAAAATGAATCCTATTCCGGACCATCTAAAAGAAGGTCTAGATATTTTATTCGTCGGCTTTAACCCAAGTATCCGTTCAGGAGAATCAGGATTCCATTATGCAAACCCCAATAACCGTTTCTGGAAAATCCTTCACGAAGCAGGCCTCACGCCGCGAAAATTTCTTCCTGAAGAGAACCATTTGTTACTGGAACTGGGATACGGATTAACGAATATCGTTTCCCGGCCAACAAAAGCAGCTGACGAAATTACGAAAGATGAATATCAGGAAGGCCGGTTGGAATTGAGAGGGAAAATCCGAACCTTTAAACCAAAGATTGCCTGTTATGTAGGCAAAGGAGTATATCAGCAATTCAGTAAAAAAAAGGAGGCGAAGTGGGGACGCCAGGAAATTTCTGTGGTGCCAGGGACAATTGATTTTGTGGCCCCATCCTCCAGCGGGCTGGTGCGGATGAAAATGGAAGAAGTTGTGGGAATTTATTGCGAATTGACAGATTTACTGTCTTCGTTAAAATAAACAAAGTACCAATATAAAATTCTGATTTACTAATTTACTGAAACTAATAAGCTTGCAGGTGTCTTAAAATGTCTTTAAGAAAAATTACTATTCAAAGAGAAAGAATACTTAATACTGACGAATATCCGTTTAACATTCCCTGTATTAACAGTTTTCATGAACTGGAGTTAAAAAATAATGTAACCTTTTTTGTGGGAGAAAACGGATCAGGGAAATCTACATTGTTGGAAGCAATTGCTGAAAAATGCGGATTTAATACCGCCGGTGGCGGCCGTAATAATGCTTATGATCTTTATGCGTCTAAATCTGAGCTTGGTAATTATATTACACTCTCATGGCTTCCAAAAATTACTAATAGTTTCTTTCTTCGCGCGGAGTCATTTTATCATTTTGCCACTCATTTGAAGAGGTAGATGATGATACAGGCTTTTTGAATTATGGCGGGCGTTCTTTGCATCACCAATCGCACGGTGAATCTTTCTTGGCTCTCTTCCTGAATCGGTTTAAAGGGAGAGGAATCTATTTATTAGATGAACCAGAAGCCGCACTGTCTCCGCAAAGACAGCTTGCGTTTTTAAGAATTCTTCATGACTTAGTAACTGATGGCGAAAGTCAATTTATTATAGCAACCCATTCCCCATACTGCTTGGCTATCCGAATGCCACAATCTACAGTTTTGACGAAGCTGAAATTTCAGAGGTACAATATGAAATGACCGACCATTATCAGATAATGAAAGGCTTTTTGAATAGAAGGGATCAATTTTTAAAAGAATTGTTCCTGGACGAAGACGATTAAAAGCGAAAAAACGATCAGCATGATATAGGAAAGATTTAATATTCAGCTTTGTATGCTGGCAGCAAGGAGACGAAATACCAAAATGAAATTGGTTTCATGGAATGTGAATGGAATAAGGGCTTGTGTTGGAAAAGGTTTTTTAGAATATTTTAAGGATACAGATGCGGATATTTTCTGCATTCAAGAATCAAAACTGCAGGCAGGACAAATTTCAATGGAGCTGGAAGGCTATGAACAATATTGGAACTATGCGCTGAAAAAAGGCTATTCCGGTACTGCGGTTTTTACTAAGAAAAAGCCCCTTAATGTAAAATATGGAATTGGACTTCGGGATGACGAACCGGAGGGAAGGACTTTAACCCTTGAATTCGAGGATTTTTATATTGTAAACGTATATACACCCAACTCCAAAAGAGATTTATCACGGATTGAATACAGGCTCCAATGGGAAGATGAGATCCGGGATTATCTAATGGAATTGGACAAGGTTAAGCCTGTCGTTTTTTGTGGCGATCTGAATGTTGCCCATCAGGAAATCGACTTAAAAAACCCAAAATCCAATATTAAGAACTCCGGCTTTACGCCAGAAGAACGCGGAAAAATGACCGAGCTGCTAAAGTCTGGTTTTATTGATACATTTAGATTCCTAAACCCGGATCAAAAAGATGCCTATACATGGTGGTCTTATATGAATAAAGTAAGAGAACGGAATATAGGCTGGCGCATAGACTATTTTATTGTTTCTGAAAGATTAAAAGATTCATTGAAAAACGCTCATATCGATTCACATGTAATGGGCAGCGACCACTGCCCGGTCGTTTTGGAGCTGGATTTTGTTTAATTTCATAAAGTTTCCAGAAAACCGGATAAACCAATATCCGGTCGGTTTTTAATATAGGGAGAAAAAGTATTATAAAAACCGGAATAATGCTTTATTTACTTGTAAATACACTATGATTCTGAAAACCGATTGCCTTTTTAGCTATTTTATCGGGAAATTATAGGGAAATTCAGCCAATTATACCCCAGAAGGGTATTGCAGAAAAGCAGTTATCATCAACATTGATTGATTTATCGAACAACTTTCAAATTTTTTCAATCAACCCTCGGATTTTTATCGTTCAGCACCGGAAATTTATACGGCAACTTCCCGATTTTATCGATTTCTCGGCATTTTTCGACTTTTCAAAAGCAGCATAATACAAAAAAACGGTTTCGAAGCATTCAATATGCTCCGAAACCGTTTTTTTAAAAGTAAACAATATAAATAACTGCTGCCAGTACAATTCGATAAATCGCAAAAGGTATTAATTTAACTTTGTTAATCAGCTTTAGGAAAAACCGAATCGATATTAACGCAAATACAAACGCGCTGATAAATCCTGCGATAAAGAACGGCATGGCATCCATCGTGAAGTACTCAAGGTTTTTAATCAATGACAGGAAGCTCGCACCAGCCATGATCGGAACAGCCATGATAAATGTGAAATCTGCAGCCGCGCGGTGGCTTAACCCTAACAGTACCCCGCCAGAAATCGTTGATCCTGAGCGGGAAAATCCTGGCCAGAGCGAGAAGCATTGAATCAGTCCAATTGTAAAGGCCTGTCTGTATGTAATCTGGTCAACAGAATCTACCTTTAAGTTTTTTGCTCCAAAAATATCAGCAATAATCATAAATACTGCACCGATAACTAGTCCAATCAATACAGAAGATGTTGAAAAGAGACGCTCATCAATATAATCCTCAAATAATACGCCTAAGATTCCTGCAGGTATTAAACCGACAATCACTTGTGACAGCTTTAACCCTTGTGTATGCTGAACAGTACCTTTATTGAAAAGGCGGTTTAGCCCCAGCATATCAATGAATCTGTTTCGGAAAACAATGACTACAGCAAGAATGGAGCCAAGCTGAATCACCACTTTAAATGTGTTTGCAATAGGCTTCGTTAAAAATTCTTTTGACTGAAGCCACATATCATCGACAATAATCATATGTCCTGTTGACGAAACAGGTGCAAATTCGGTTATTCCTTCCACAAGTCCTAAAATAATTGCTTTCAATAACATTAGAAAATCCATTGTTCAGTATGACTCCTTATTTTTTCGTTATGCGTCGGCCTTTACCCAATTGTGCAACAATAAGAGGCAACTATCCTATTATATATGAAGATAAGAATTCATGCCTTTATTTTATACGTGTATAAGAAAAATGGAAGTAATATAAAGCCTCCCAGGCGACGTTTGCCTGGGAGGCGTGGTTCTGGATTACTTATTTCTTTTTTGTAAGTCCCTTTTTGTTATTTCACTGCGGATATTGATATCCTGGGCGAATTCTGTACCGTTTTTAAGATTGTTTGGATATTTGTTTACACGTTCACGATTATCATTACGATTAGTCATTGCAGCGTCTCCTCCCATCCGTCCAGATTTTTTTATATAGGGGAGAAGAGACCCTTCATACGGGCCTCTTCAAAGAAAATCAGCGTTACTGTCCTTGCTGGTTTCCAAGCTGCTGCTGTGCGTAGGCAATTAAACGTTTGGTCATTTCCCCGCCTACAGCACCATTCTCACGCGCGGTCGCATCTGCACCAAGTCGAACTCCAAACTCATTGGCAATTTCGTTTTTCATCTGTTCCAGTACATTTTCTGAACCAGGTACCAAAAGTTTGTTTCTGGCCATGCTACATCACTCCCGACGAGTAATTGAGCAATAAACTAATGCTCATATATAAGGTAACCGATTGAGTAAAAATAAACAGGTAAAACAGCAGCATTCTTTTGGTAATTTCAATTACGGACTGTTTACAATAAAAGTATAATTTTTCGTGTTTACCCGTATCTTTTTTACCCTTTTATCCGTTTGTATTAAAAAGATGACTTCAGGAGGCCTGACATGCCAAATAAGGTTAGCTATTTGCATAGTAACAATGGTCAGCTTCAAGAAAAGGCTGACACTTTTTGGGAAGAAATATATCCAGGTTTGCAACAATACTGCCGCTTTTTAACCCAGAATAAATGGGATGGCGATGATATAGCTCAAGAAGCCATTCTGAAGGCGATTCAGCATTACCGAAATAAACCGGATGTCACATTAGCTTTGCTGAACAAAATTGCCTATAACCATTGGATAGATTCAATCCGTAAAAAAAAGAAAGAAACTCTTGGCACAGTTCCGGATTTAGCAGAAGGCGAAGGGACAGCCAGGCTTGCAGATATTGAAGAAATCATCAGCAGAATGAAGAAATACCTGACACCAAAACAGTCAGCCATTTATCTGCTGAAAGAAGCGTTTCAATATAAGAACAGTGAGATTGCCGAAATCCTCCAAACAACAGAAATTGCAGTGAAAGCTGCATTCCATCGGGCAAAGAAACGATTAGGAAAATCCGAAGATCTGGTTAAGCCTCATCCGGCCGAAACAGCCAATGAAGAAGATGATCAATTGATTATGCAACTTTTTTATTCAGCGTTACTCTCGCAGGATCCAAGCAAGTTGATTAAGGCTATACCATTAATCCGTTCCTTAAAAAGCGAAGCGCGAAATCCTCAATGTGTATTGCAGAAAAGCTCTTCATATGCAAGCAGTATGGCGGCATAGTTTTTTTAGGAAGTCCCGTATCTTTATATCCTCCCTTACCGTTTAGATAATGAGTCAGAAATAGTGGCTCAACTTTTTATAAAAACGGAAAACAGGAGGGCAATATGAGTACAATTCCATATGTAATCGAACAATCAAGCCGCGGGGAGAGATCATACGACATTTATTCCCGTCTTTTAAAAGACAGGATCATCATGATCGGTGAGGAAATTACGGATCATACTGCAAATATCGTTGTTGCCCAATTATTATTTCTGGCAGCGGATGCACCTGACAAAGACATTTCTATTTATATAAACAGCCCCGGCGGCTCAACAACTGCTGGATTTGCCATTTACGATACGATGAAGCATATTAAACCGGATGTAAGGACCATCTGTACTGGAATGGCTGCTTCCTTTGGGGCTTTGCTTCTCCTTGCAGGGACTAAAGGCAAGCGGTTTGCACTTCCCAATAGTGAAATCATGATTCATCAGCCGCTTGGAGGGGCGAGGGGGCAAGCTACGGAAATAGAAATTTCGGCACGGCGAATATTAAAACTAAAGCAGCATATTAATCAGCTGATTGCGGAACAAACGGGCCAGCCGGATGACAAAATAGCCAGAGACACTGACAGGGATTATTTTATGAGTGCGGAGGAGGCAAAGGAATACGGCATCATCGACGAGATACTTTAGTGAAAAGCGCAAGAAACCTGGCACAAGTAATGTCGACTAAGGTCTGGCACAACATGTGCGAAAGGCCGATGCCAGGCCTTCATTATAAAGAAAGCAAAGATAAGATTTCCACGTTCTGTGGCGGCGTTGACACTAGCACATCATCACAAAGCTGTGCCGCTGCCGAAACTTTCCTTTCGGGTCCGGTCGAATATGTTGGACATCTGTACTTGTTAATTAAGTTTTACTAACCATAAAACAAAAAGAACCATTCTCATCATATTCATATAGAGAATGGTCCTTTTTATGTTTTTTCAACTTGTGAGTTAAAGATCCTAGTTTGGTTTTGTTTTTTTTGGTGACGGGTAAAATATCACCCCAGTTTCCACGTACCTTTGCAGCATCGAATTTTCCTTCTCTAATCTGCTTTTCCCTAAATTTTAAAGCATTTGATTTAGCCATTTCCTCAAACTCCTGTAAGTCAATTTATTAGTTTCTATTATAAAACGCCAAAATCTTCCAGTAGTGATAGCTGACAAAAAAAGACAAAAAATGTTGTTGTCAGAGAAAGAATCCGTTAAAATTGTTGGTAGCTAAGTGGTTATCACACTGCTAGCTGAATTCATTAAAAAGCAAGCAATTTGCTAGCATTAGCTATCAGTTTACAATGCGGAGGGAATTATGACTGGAAACAGCAGACAGCAATTAAACGTCCGAATAACTCAAGAAACCTTAGAAAAGCTTGATGAAATTGTTGAATATTATCAGGAGAATACCAGGATTGGACGTGTTTATAAAGGAGACGTCTTAACGGATATTATCGAAAAATCATACGAAGTAATGAACAAGCAAAAAGCCGTGAGGAAAAAAATCTGATACTTTCACTACTTAATCCGAATATTAATTCGGATTTTTTTGTTCCATAAAGGATCACCATTTTGTTTAGTGAGGGAGAAATTTCCATACAGTACCTTGCACTGCACACTACAGTGTGGTATATTTTACCTGGGTGATAAAAAATGAACTCAAACGACTGGATTACACAAGTTCGACGAGGAATATTGGAGTTCTGTGTTCTCACCATTGTGAACGAAAAGCCAAGCTATGGATACGATTTAGTTACAACATTAAGCAGCTGGGAGCAGCTGGCCGCCAAGGAAGGCACATTATATCCATTGCTTAGGCGCCTGCAAAAGGACGAACTTATCGATTCATTTTGGCAAGAATCAGAATCAGGACCTCCAAGAAAGTACTATCAGATTACAGAGCAAGGCAAGGAACTGCTTACGGTGATGGAAAGTGAGTGGGGAAAACTTACACGGGCAATCACTGAATTAAAACAAATAAAAGGAGAGGATTTTAATGGAGAACATGGTAACTCGTTATTTAAATGATTTGAGGAGTCAATTGCGTTCCCTGCCGAACGAAGAACGGGAGGATGCGGTCAATGAAATCGCAAGTCATATTGCGGAAAGCCAGTCAGGCGGAAAACCTTTGGCTTCCATACTTTCAGACTTGGGCGATGCTAAGACATTGGCAAAAGCTTATTTATCTCATTACCATTTGCAGAAGGTTACACACAAGAAAGGCGTAGGAAATGTAATATTATCTAGTTTTTACTTTGCAACGACCGGTTTTCTCAGCGTCGTAGTGATACCAACATTTTTATTTATAAGCTTAGTCTTTGGCGTATTTACAATCTTAATGCCAATTTTCGGGGTCATGCGAACATTTGGTGCAAAGAATATTTTTGTACTGTGGGACGATGTACAGATACCAAGTTTATTGGGGATTCCAGCAGGCATACTTCTTGGGCTGCTTTTTGCAGGGTTAACATGGCTTATAATTAAAATGTTAATAGCTTATTTCAGGTTAATCTCGAAAGGGTATCAGCGAGTAGTTCCAAGATGATAAAAAATCGCAGCCGCGCTGGCTGCGATTTTTAATTCTACACTTATATTACCGCAGGGAAGGCAATATTGAATTGTGTTCCCCGGTTTGGTGCACTTTCAATTGTAATTGTGCCGTTGTGGTCCTGGACAATTTTAAAGCTTACCATCAGGCCTAGGCCATTGCCGTCTTCTTTTGTAGTATAAAACGGCTCTCCCAGTTTTTTTACCTGATCTTCGGACATACCTAATCCGGTATCTCTAATTGAAATAATTAATTCAGAAGAGGCGGGCATTACTTCAACATTTATTTCCCCCCCGTAAGGCATCGCATCTATCGCATTTTTAATAATATTGATAAAAACTTGCTTTAGCTGATTTTTCTCTCCAGTAATATAAGGTGTTTCGGATGGATAGCGAAAAGAGACGATAACATTCTTAAGAGCTGCTTCTGCTTCTAATAATTGAATAGCACTTTCAACAATTTCCGTTACGTTGCATTCCCTAAAATAGTAGGTATGCGGTTTGGCGAACACCATAAATTCACTGACGATAAAATTTATCCGGTCAATTTCCTCTAATATAGTATCAGTGAATAATAACTTGCTTTCCCCAGTGGATTCACCCAGAAGCTGAACAAAGCCTTTAATAGTTGTAAGGGGATTTCGAATTTCATGTGCTATTCCTGCGGCTAATTGACCGACCATGGAAAGCTTTTCTGTTTTATGGAGTGTTTCCTCCGTTTTCTTCTTTTCAGTTATGTCATATTGTATTGATATGTGCTTATATGTCTGCCCATTTTTATCGACAAAAGGGACAATGGTTGTATCCACCCAGTACGTTGAACCATCTTTTGCTTTATTTAGAATTTCTCCCTTCCATACGTTTCCTTTCTGAATGGTTTCCCATACCTCTTCAAAGAAAGCGTCAGAATGGTATCCGGAATTAAGAATTTGATGTTGTTCGCCGAGCACCTCATCTTTCGTATATTTGGAAATTTCGCAGAACTTTTCATTCGCATAAGTAATTTGATCATTACTATCTGTCATGCAAAAAATAGTTGCCTCATTCAATGCCTTTTTCAAATCAGCAAGCTCTTTTAAAGTGATTTCTAAGTCTTCATTGGATTCATCCAGCTCATATTTTGTAATCAGCAAATTTTCATGATAATGAGTGATAATTGTATTGGAAATCTGCTTAAGCAGGGGATCTATTATTTTCATGACCTGAAATAAGCTGCTGATTGTTATAATGTTGTTGGTAATCTCTTCTTCAATAAGCTCCAAGATAGCCATACGAGTATCAAAAATAAAGCTTAGTGATTGATCAAGTGTCCCATTTTTTCCGAGAGTCCTTTCTCCAACCAAATTAGCCCAGGTAATTAAGCTGTTTTTTACTCTATTATCTCCCGTACATAAATATTCACCAAGAAGGCTATAGAAAGTTTCCTCCCAGCTTTCACAATAGATTGTTCCATTACTGCCTGCCCACGAAACACCCTTTTTTATCATCATAAACGACTTTTTTGTCATCGTTCTGCGTTGTAATAACATTTTATTGCCAACAAGTTTAAAGTGGTCTTCCATCCTATCCTCCATACCAGCTTTTATTAGACACAAATATTATTTCGCTGAATTATCTGACTACTATTTTACAATTTTCCAAGAGGATATGCTTGAAAAAATAAAATTTTTCTTTTAAAATTTGTAAAAAATTACAAAAGCGGGGATAAAAATGTCATTTCAAAAAGTGAGCGAGTATATAAAACAATTTGATTCCAGCCTGGAACCTATACAATTTGAGGAAAAAACAAATACAGTTGAAGAGGCAGCAAAGGCACTCGGGGTAAAGGGGGCTCAGATTGCCAAATCAATCCTTTTTAAAACAGGAGCATGCTATGGGTTATTTGTCACTGCAGGAGATATCCGAATGAATCAAAAGGTGGTTAAATCACTGCTTGGAGCAGGAAAGCCGAAACTTGCTTCACCAGAAGAGGTGTACGAAATCACAGGATTTAAGGTGGGAGGGGTCTGCCCATTTGCCTTAAACCACGAAGTGCCAATTTATTTGGATGAATCCATGAAACGGTTCGATGTAGTGTATACAGCAGCCGGTACCTCTCATTCCGCACTGCCAATAACATTTGAAAAGCTTCAGCAAATAACGAAAGGCACTGTTATAAATACTCAAACAGTTGAACTGGTCCGCTAAGAAAAAGCAGGTTTCATTTTTTCGAAACCTGCTTATAAAGCTATTCTTTTAATAAAAATTGGTTGCCATCTTCATCTTTGAATTGCACATAAGTTCCCCATTGCATTTCCTTAGGCTCGTCTAAAAATTCCACACCATTGGATTTCATTGTTTTATAAACCGCCAAAACGTCTTCACATTCAAAAACTATTGATGGCTTCATTTCATTTGATTCTGGCATCATCGACTTAGGGTAAATCACCAGGTGGGACTCAGCGCCATTTGGACTTACTTCAAGCCAATATGCATTTGGACCCATTGGATGTTCGGCATTGACTTCAAAACCAACCTTTTCAGTCCAGAAAGCTTTGGCTTTTTGCTGATCCTCTACATATACCGCAACGGTAGCTATTTTCTTAATCATTATTATTCCTCCATTTTTGGTATGCTATCTGCCCACTAAAATTCTCCCTGAGAGGCTGAGTAATAGCAAGAGATATTGCGATTACTTAATAAAAATGGATAAAAGAGCTTATTACATCCGCATATTTCTTTGCCTTTTGTAAGATCCGATAGCAAAAACGATAAGGGTAATAATCCAGGTTATAAAAAAAATGGCACTATGATTCGTATGGTTTCCATTTTCAATTGAAGTAGTATCTATATAAACAACATATATTAAGGGGATCGAACCGAACAGAAACATGAAATAGAATTTCACCTTTCGATACGGTGAACGATAAATATGCTGCTGAAACAAAAATCGCAATGAAACAAATAAAAAGGCGATGGAGACTGCTGCTTTAACTAATAATAATAAACTTAGTTCGTTAATTTTGGTAACCTCCTTAGCAAATGATACATCATTGTCTGTGTACTAATCCGAAATCTCCAATACAGATGTAACAATTCCTACAATCATGATGGTAAAACACGAAAATATAAAGCTTTGTGCTCCTAATAACAATGACCCGGCTGCTACTATAAGGCCATCAATCAGAAAAATTAGAACCGCAATATTGACGGAAGAGGCATTTGAAATAAATTTTGCCAGCAGTTCTGTTCCCCCCGTACTTGTCTCATACCTGAGCATCAAGCCAATCCCAAGTCCAATTATGCATCCACCCAAAATGGCGCTAACCGTAATGGGAACTGAAAACAGATTTTGCAGCGGACTGAAAAAATCAATGAAAATGGATGATAATAAAAGTCCTTGAATGCTGCTAAAAAAATAGGCCCGTTCATAAAGCCAGGCATAGAGTACTAAGGGAATACTTAGGATCACCATCGTTACCCCTGTTTGAAAATCAAAAAAATAATGCAGAATAAGTGCTATTCCGATAATCCCTCCATCGATCAAATGATGGGGTACAAGAAAACCATTTATGCCAATCGCCAACAGAAAGCTTCCAATAATAATAGCCGCCAGTTTTTGGAGAATAATGATCACCTTACTTCTTTTAACTTATTTTCTATATATACGTCCAAGCAGTTTATTTGAGACTATATTTATGGCTGGCCTGAGCTTAATCGGCTAAATGATTGAAGTAAGCAGCATTAGTTTAAAGCAGGTTGATGCCGGTAATGTAAAACGAAACACATGTAATAAATTCTATTGTCTAGCCGTCTGTCACTTTGCTTTTCCCTTAAGCGCATAAAAGGCTACTCGCATTTGCGAGTAGCCTAAGCCAAGTTTTTATTAAATTGTTATTAGCCCCTAGAAGGACCTGTTGGTTGACCAAAAGCTCCTGCTAATTGAGATTGAGCTGTTGCAACCAGTCGTTTTGTGATTTCTCCTCCAACTGAACCGTTAGCACGAGAAACTTGCTCAGCACCTAGTTGGATACCGAATTCTGCTGCGATTTCATACTTCATTTGCTCAACAGCATTTTCAGCACCTTGTACAAGTAGACGATTACGTCCTCCACCACCACTGCGTCGTGACATGTGTTTCACCTCCTTGTCGGTTAGTAATATTAATCTCCCTCCAGGCAGATGAAATAATACTTTGTAAAATTTGGTTTATCCGCAAATAGAATCCAGTAACGTAAAGACAATTTATATAACTATATCTCAGCATTGATTATTTATTAAAATCAGTTGGAAGCCAGATAATAACATGAGTCTGAGAAGAGCTAAGTTTGTCCTTTACCGAACATGGAGTATTGCTGCATGAAATCAAGATATTAAGCAGTATAAGTCTCACCATCCAAGAATGTTATTTAGCAATTAACGTAAAGATTTCCCCGCAAAAGAAGTAAAGTAATAATGCATCACCGGCAGCTTTCCTCCATGGGAAAGCTGCTGTACAGTTTATTCCGGCAATAAGATAGTTTTTTATTGAACAGATTGGGTATCATACAAATATTTAAGTGCGGGGCAAAGTACATAGTAAATAAAAGGTAGGGGGATAAAATTATGCCACTAACACCAGAGCAGCGGATTGAATTGCATGGCTTTAATAATCTGACAAAATCTTTAAGCTTTAATATGTACGATATTTGTTATACCAGATCAAAAGAAGAACGGGAAGCATACCTGGAATATATAGATGAACAATATAATGCTAACAGATTAACTAAAATTTTAACGCACGTGTCTGACATTATCGGGGCCCATGTTTTAAATATTGCCAAACAGGATTACGTGCCTCAGGGAGCAAGTGTTACGATACTGGTTTCTGAAGGCCCGGTAGTGGAAGTGCCTACCGAATCGTATGCTGAATCACCTGGCCCGCTTCCAGATTCCGTAGTTATGCAGCTTGATAAAAGCCATATAACCGTCCATACGTATCCGGAATACGATCCAAATGAAGGAATCAGTACATTTAGAGCAGACATAGATGTTTCTACATGCGGGGAAATATCTCCGCTAAAAGCATTGAACTATCTGATCCATTCCTTTGACACAGATATCATGACAATTGATTACCGGGTTAGAGGCTTTACAAGGGATATTAACGGACACAAGCTCTTTATTGACCATGATATCAGCTCGATCCAAAATTACATTCCGGAGAAAATTCAAGAATCATATGACATGATCGATGTCAATGTCTATCAGGAAAACATCTTCCATACAAAATGCAAGCTAAGAAAATTTGATTTGAATAACTACTTGTTCGGCTTTACCAAGGATAAATTAAAGCCAGAGGAAGTCGAGGAAATAACAGATCGGCTGACTAAGGAAATGGATGAAATTTTTTATGGAAAAAATATACACAAAGGATCATTAGACAACCATTAACCTGTTACCATAGATACTTGGCCCTTCGTTTTTCGAAGGGTTTTCCTTTTTGAAAAGGATGTGTTGCTTAATTGAGGCTTTATTAAAAGGCTATATACTATTCCTGTAATTTGACTTAGGGTAAACTGAAAGGGAAATAAAAATGCAGCTAACGAAAATTGAATCGTGAGGTAAGGGTAATGGAGACTTTTACAGATAGAGCCATAGCAATCATAAAAGGCATCCCTGAGGGGAGAGTGATGACATACGGACAAATTGCCAGCCTCGCTGGGAGCCCAAGAGGAGCACGGCAGATTGTCAGAATCCTTCACTCCATGAGCAAAAAATATAGTTTGCCCTGGCATAGAGTAATCAACTCAAAAGGGGAAATAGGAATAAAAGATGAGGAAGCGTTCCACGCCCAAAAATCATTTTTACAGAGCGAAGGCGTGGAAGTTTATGAACATTGCTTAATAAACCTGGAAAAATACAGATTTAATCCAGGTGATTAAAGAGTATTCTGTTCCTGATTATGGTACTAAATGACAACCCGTGGTTCATAATTTGTTAGGGAATGTTCTATTGAAAGAGGGGATAGCATTGCCAAATGGACTACAAATAATTAATATAGCTGTACCAATTCAGGCTGTTTGGGATTTTATAAGCAGAATGGAAAATTGGGCTCCTTTAGTTCCGGGATATGTCGGCCATGAAATTCTATCTGACAGAGAATCTACGTGGACCTTTGTAAGCGACCTTGGAATTATGAAGAAGGAAATTAGCATGAAGGTGAGAATTACGGATTGGAATGAGCCATCAGAGGTAAGATTCCAATTGACCGGGCTGAATGAGAACTTTACCGGGGGAGGCTTTTTTAAAGCAGAAGCTATCTCTCCCCAGCAAACCCGAATGACCGGCAGCCTTGATATTACCGCCAGGGGATTAACCGCTCCTGTAGCGAATAGCCTTCTCAAAGCAACTGTACCAGAAACCGCTAAAGAACTTGCCGAAGCGGTAGCAGGTAAAATCAGGGCTACGAAACTGATTGGATAATCAAAAAAAGTACTAGCACCGGAAGAAGGAATTCATCCTTTATCCGGTGTTTTCGTCATTATCTACATGTGTATTGGGCAGCTTACCTGGGAAAATAATTAAACCATAATTGTATTTACTTTTGTAAATACCTGAAAAATAATTGCAAAAGATAAGATTACACGACAATCAAAGGAGTAATCCAGTGAAATCACTAACTGCTATCTATCCTGAAGCCGTAGAACATACAAAACATAAAATCCACGACGATATTGACCGTTACCTTGGGGAAAAGGAAACAATGCCTCCATTTGAACAGTATTTAGCGGAAAGAGGACCTTATCTCGAGGACATTTGGATGAATGTTTGGCTGAATAAAGCTGCCAATAGTGTGCCAAAGAAGGAAAAAAAGGAATATCTCAAAGAGAAAGGCTTTGTAATTGAAGGGGTAGACAGAAAACTCATTAATAAAGTTTTCCGCAATGAAATTCGAAAGTATCAATCCTTCGATGCGCATGAATGGCTACATCAATCCTTTGCAAATAATGAACATGCATGGGGCGAGCTTTACCATGATGCAAGGGAACATTTTTTTCAAAGAAAAAAAGAACAAGCCTTAGCCCATAAAAGGGCAACTATACGCTCCAGTATTGATAAATCAATTATGGAAATCCTTGAACAAAACCATGAGCTTTTTTATTTGTATATAAGGCATTACGCAGCGAAACAATTAGTTAAAGACTTCAAACACAATACAAAATACAAAGCGATAGACACTTTTAGACTGGAAGAAATGCTGGAGTTTGAAGGAAACTTTGACCCAGCGGATTACTCAACCGTATCCCAATTCTTTGATGAATTAACTGGTGAGATTCACCAGGCAATTGAATGGGGACGGACCTTTTTTGAATATGAGACATATTATTACCGTTACCAAAGGGTACTTACAGAATATCTTGCCAGGCTTGCGGCAGAGAGGGCGATGGGCATCCTGCCTTCCGAAACTCTTTCTGATTACAGAGAGGCTTTTTCAGTAAATTTGACAGCATCCGTGATAATGGATTGGCTGGAAGATTCCATTATAGCTAATATAGAGGAATATCTTACACGGCTTGAGGAAGAGTTTTTATCTGATCTTCTTTCAATTGCAGATATTCCCTTTAATGAGGCGTTGCACCGGGAGATATACGAAAGGGATATAGCAGAACGGGAACGAAAAATAGCAGAAGAGCAGGCTGCAATTTTAAGGAAAGAAGCCGAAGAAGCCCGGATGCTCGACGATATTTTTGGACAGGAGTATAGCCCTTCCCTTGGCCAAAATATTCATTATGTTCTTCATATCGGCGAAACCAATACCGGTAAGACCCACCATGCACTTACACGCATGAAAGCGGCACAAAGCGGACTGTACCTTGCTCCGCTGCGGCTATTAGCTCTTGAAGTTTATGATAAATTGAACTCTGATGGTGTACCTTGCTCTCTTAAAACAGGAGAAGAGGAGAAGATCACTGCATCTGCCCGCCACTTTTCCTGTACAGTTGAAATGTTCCATGAGAAAGATTTTTACGAAGTAGTAGTAATTGATGAAGCGCAAATGATAGCTGACAAGGATAGAGGTTTTTCCTGGTATAAAGCTATTTCAAAGGCAAATGCCAGAGAAGTCCATATTATCGGCAGCCGAAATATTAAGCAAATGCTGCTCCAGCTGCTGGGAGAATCCAGCATTGAAATTAATGATTACACCCGCGATATTCCGCTGGAGGTCGAATCAAAAGAATTTTCTCTGAAAAATACAAGAAAAGGCGATGCCCTCGTATGCTTTTCAAGAAGACAGGTTCTTGAAACTGCATCCCAGCTTCAAAGACACCGCCATTCCGTCAGCATGATTTACGGCAGTATGCCTCCCGAAACAAGGATTAAGCAGATGCAGCGGTTTGTAAAGGGAGAAACGTCAGTGGTAGTTTCAACGGATGCAATTGGGATGGGATTAAACCTCCCGATTGCCCGCATTGTTTTTTTGGAAAATGAGAAGTTTGACGGAACAAGAAGGCGCCGCTTAACATCCCAGGAAGTCAAGCAAATTGCCGGACGTGCCGGACGAAAGGGTATATATGATATTGGTCGAGTTGCTTTTACTTCGGATATCAGAACCATGAGGCGGCTGCTTGAACAGGAAGATAAGCACGTAGAAACGTTTGCTATTGCACCGACTAATGCAGTATTTGAACGTTTTCAAAAATACTTTCGAGATATTGGAACATTTTTTGAGCTGTGGGAACGCTTTGAGAGCCCTAAGGGGACACAAAAAGCTGCACTTACTGAGGAACGCGAGCTCTATGAATTGATCAGGGGAACAGAAATAGAAGCACGCCTTTCCATGATGGATCTTTATGGATTTTTACATCTGCCATTTTCAAAAAAAGAGCCAACCTTAACTGTTCAGTGGAAGGACACCATGCTGGCAATAGTAAGGGGAACCGATCTTCCTGAACCAAGAATCAAAAAGCAGAGCCTTGAAGAAATAGAACTTTCCTACAAATCGATAGGTCTGCACCTATTGTTTTTGTACCGATTGGATATGCGTACCGAAGCCAGCTACTGGGAAAGGCTAAGGGAGGAACTAAGTAATGAAGTTCACGAGCATCTAAAATCTGAAGTGAAAAACTATCAGAAAAAGTGTAAGCATTGCGGGAAAAAACTTCATTTAGATCATCCATTTCCCATTTGTGACGCCTGCCATGCAACTCGTTATAACCGAAGGAGAGGCAGAAACCATCGAGAATGGAAGTAATTCGATGTTAAAGCAGCAATCGAATGATCAGAATAGTTTTGCTTCCACCGGCGAATTAATCGGCAGAAGGTTTGTTGTTAGCGAAAATCAAACTGAATAAAACCGAAAAACACGTAATTAAGAGAAAAACGCCATCATTTAAAGCGATGCTTCAAATAATTTAGCTGGGAAGTCTCATAAAAGTTTAACGGAACGGACGGGGTACTTATGAAATTTGGCTGCCACGTAAGTATAAAGGAAGGGTATTTAGGTGCCGCAAAACGCGCAGCGAGCTTCAGCGCAGACGCATATCAATTTTTCCCTAAAAATCCGAGAAGTTTAACGGTTAAAGAT
Organism: Bacillus sp. M6-12; assembly: GCF_002860285.1. Classification (GTDB taxonomy): domain Bacteria; phylum Bacillota; class Bacilli; order Bacillales; family DSM-1321; genus Peribacillus. The sequence continues at coordinate 162,683 of NZ_PGVF01000005.1, read as the reverse complement.
TTCGATCAGACAAGCGCTGAGCACTGCAAACAATTTTGCAAGGAACACCAAATACTTTCCATAGCTCATACCCCATATCCAACAAGCCTTACACCGACTGAAGCTAAAAAAGAATTAACGATCCAATCTCTGCTAAACGATTTGGAAATAGTGGAAGCCTGCGGTTCAATTGGAGTGGTAGTCCACTTTGGGCATAGAACGGAAGAAAATAACCAGCTTGCCGGCTATCAATTAATGATAGAAATGCTTAACACCGTTCTCAGCCAGTGGGATGGCGATAGCTTGATATTATTGGAAAACAACGCTGGTAAACACGGTCCGATGGGGACCACGCTGGAAGAGCTCGTCCAAGTCCGGAATCTGTGCGACTTCTCAGAAAAGATTGGGTTTTGTCTGGATACTTGCCATGCTTTTGCCAGCGGAATATGGAATGAAGAAAATGCTGAAGAATTTTGGTCTAAAGGTCAGCAACTGGGATATTTCGAACATCTGAAAGCCATTCATTTGAATAACTCTAAATACCCTGCATACTCTATGAAAGACAGGCATGCCAATATTTTTAACACTGGTTATATAAGTGAAAATCTCTTTGAAGCGTTTATCCTTTCCCCTGCCATTAAAAATGTCCCGCTTATACTGGAAACGCCATCAGACGAAGGTATCACCCATAAACAAGAAATCGCCATGTTAAAGGAGAAGTGGGGAAAATAAAACAATAATAAATGATATGCCTCGCTACAGAATCGTGAAAGATGTAAATCAGCCGCATTAAGTCTGTGCCACTACTTAGGTAGTGGTATTTTATTGTAAGCCCCATTATTTCATTTTAATGCCTATTAAAATCAATGAAACACCGCAAATTATACAGGCAATTTTATTAAATGAAAGCTTTTCGGACAAACCTAACAGCCCGATGGCAGTAGTAGCGATCATAATTATCGGGCCTACCAGGGCAAGTGAACTATTTACAATAAGGGCTTTTTCAACATCATTTAGTTTAAGCATTAATCCCGCAGCAAAAATTTCAATACTGCCGGAGATGAATCTTAACATAACCATCAGCAGTACAGCTTTTTCAATTACAACAAACATACATGTCCTCCTTTACAACAACGCTCCACTCTTAACTATATGACAAAAAAGAGAGAGAAAGGACAACTATTTTCAATGCGGTTAATCGATACATTTGCAATGAGGGTTAGAGCAGGCAAGAAAAAACAAGGGTTCATTCCGTCCGATAAGCTTCACATTTAATGAATAACACCATTATAGTTATCCAACACAATCAATTATCCTTCTGAACCTTCAGCATAAAGCTCTTCTGCAACACAAGGAAATTTCAGCTGCTTATCTAGCCCTTAATTCCGGGCACATTGTTTAAAAGTATTATTAATGTAACTCGATAGAAAAGTAACTGAAAAACTTGAATGGTAAAATAGCGGGAAATGCACTTTATCTAAGGATTATTTGGATAAGGAAAAGGGAGATGGCTTATGGAAGATCATGTGAAAAAGTCTTTGGAAGAATGGAAAATTGAAATTTGCAGCCTGCTGAATGATATTGACCATGAATATGAGGAAATGAAACGCGAATTGCAGGTGTATACATATAAATTCAGCATCACTAAACAGGTTGTTCAATCCACAGTGAACGATGAAATTATCCGAAACATCCGGGAGCTTTACCATAAGCCTTTTGAACAAAGATACAACCAATTAAAGGAAGAGATTAAAGAGTTGGAAGAAAAGAAAAAGGTGTTTCAAATGTTTGTTGATAAAATTGATAAAGTCAAAGAAAAAGAAGAAGTTAAACCATTGGTTTCTATGATATAACCGTTATTATGTTATGTACGATTATTTTTTCCGGGCTAGCCGGGCAATGCAAACTTGCCTGGACAGCCCGTTTTTTTATACGAAAAAAAGGGAATAAAAGTAAAAGCATGTATTAGGCAGGAATTATTATGAAATCCGAGTTTCATCCCTGAAGAAGTAAAAGAATATGATGTATAATTTACCAGAGGAGTATTTGGTATGCATGATATCAAATACAAACAATTTATATAGGAGTGGATGCAGCTATCAAAGCTGCCAAAAAAAAGAGAGAGGAGACAAAAATGAGGCTGGAATCCGTATTACATAAAATTAAAACGCATACACCTACCATACTTGGAAGCGGCAGTTTTTCCAAGTATGCAGTTTTGCTGCCGCTGATTGAAAAAGCGGATAGTATTCATGTTTTATTTGAAATCCGTTCACTCGAATTAAGGCGGCAGCCAGGTGAAATTTGTTTTCCAGGCGGTCGAATAGACCCAAGTGACCAGGATGAAAAAGGTGCAGCCATAAGAGAGACGATAGAAGAATTGGGGCTTAAGCAAGGAGACATTACGGATGTTTATCCATTGGATTATCTTATTTCACCATTTGGAATGATTGTATACCCCTACATAGGGTTAATTAAGAGTTCGCAGGAGCTGAAGCCAAACCCGTCGGAGGTAGGCGACATTTTTACAGTGCCGCTATCCTTTTTACTGAAAACGGACCCTAAAATATATCAGGTAAACTTCAGAGCTGAACCGGAAGATGATTTTCCGTTTGAACTAATAGTAGGCGGAGAAAATTATAATTGGCGGACCAGACAGCTGGAAGAATACTTTTATATATACGAAAACCGGGTCATTTGGGGAATGACCGCCCGGATCCTGGCTCATTTTATCGAGATACTCAAACAAAACACTATAGATAGTCCTAAGTTAGGCCGCGAAAAGAACATCTGATATTATTGTCATATATGGATTCTATAAGGAGGAACCTGTTAGTGTTAAAAAAACGAATTGAAGAACTGGTAGCTATCCCGCAAAATCTTTCCCTTTTCAAAGAGGAAAGGACATATGCAGTAAAGCATAAACTGATTTCGAAAGAAAATATTTCAGAAGCCGACCCGACAGATCGCTTTGCGGATGCCTATATTGAAAAATGTGATAAAGAATCAGAAAATGTTATTTCTGAAGAGTCTTCACAGTTTTTAAACCAGCCGATTTCTTATCTAAAGCTGCAGCAAAATGAGTTTATATATCTGGAATCTAAATGGTTAGACATAATTGGCGTGGATGCCGTCTCTTTAGAAATGGATGATGTTTTTGGAACCTATGATGCCTTGCTGGGCTTAAGACTTCAGAAGAAATATGAAAAATCGATTAAGGATTTTTTCCGGGAGCATTTACATGGAGAAGAGGCGCGTTTCAGTTTATTATTCAGCCCTGAAGATGGCTTATGGAATGTGAATTTCACATTAAATTACGCAGATGGGTTTCGAGAAGAAATGTCAATCGGAGAAGCCTATCAATTAATATACAGCTTTATATTTAGGCTTGCAGAATCCGTGGAAGCCGCATAATTGCTGTTGAAAAAGAATACTTAGTTCATCGGATAAAAATACATAATGGTTAACAGAGAAAAAGGGAAGAGGAGAACTTTCATGGACCAGCTTAGGCAGAAGGAGTTGGATGAATATGTAACAAACCTTATGCAAGCTAAAAATATTCCCGGTGCAGCCATTGCTGTTTCAAAGAATGGGGAGCTTGTATATCAAAAAGGGTTTGGATATCGGGATGTGGAAAGAAAAGAATTGGTCACACCCGAAACCATCTTTGGAATTGCTTCAGTATCTAAATCATTTACCGCAATGGCGATCATGAAGCTCGAGCAGGAAGGAAGGCTTTCTGTTACTGATCCGGTAATTAAATATATACCTGAATTTACGATAAAAGGGGTTCCCAGCATAGATAAGATCAATATTCATCACTTGTTATCCCATACATCGGGCGTCCCGCCGATGAATAGAAGGGAAGACCTGGATAAGCTGGATGACCATATTTGTTATTTTGCTGAAGAAGATATTAAGATGCTCGGCAACCCGGGGGAATATTTCAGCTATTGCAATGATACATTCCTTTTACTGGGATTAATTATTGAACGGATTACCGGCCAGCTTTTCAGAAGATATATAACTTCCAATATACTAGAACCGCTGGGGATGAATCGCTCAACATTTAGCCTGGAGGAAATCTCCAAGCTGGATAACATTTCAGTACCTTATGAGTTCAATAGAAAGACGAAGCAGTTTGAGCAGCAGCCCTGGCCAAAATTGGGGAATTACGAAGTGGGCGGAGGCATCCGGTCAAATGTCCTTGATTTAATCAAATATGGCCAACAGTATATAGATTGTGATACAAACGATCAGCAAATCTTATCAAAAAAACAAATTAATAAAATGGGAAAAGCTTTCTTTCAAATTAGTGAATATTCCTTTTATGGATTTGGGTTAACCACTACACCGGACTATTCGGGTATAACATTGATTGAACACGGCGGAGGGCAGCCAGGTGTTTCTTCGCATTTCGGATTCGCTCCTGAAAAAAAACTGGTTATTGCGGTGCTGACTAATATTTCCGGTGCACCAAGTGCAGACTTATGGCTTGGAGCAGTAAATGCGGCTTTGGACTTGCCAATAGAACGAAAACGCTATGAACCTCCAGTTTATGAGTCTTCTCAGGAAGAGCTTCTAGTAATGGATGGGTCATATGCATCTGCAGAAGGGAGTAAGATAACCGTCACCACCCATGATGGAATGCCAAAGGTAACAATGGGTGAGGAAAGTTTGGAATTTCGATCTGCCTCAAAGGATATGTTATGGAACGAAGAATATGGTCTCTCGATTCGTTTTTATGTCAAGAGCGGAGAAAAGGCATGGGCCGTATTATTTGGTTCCAGAATGCTTAGAAGAATAGCGGAAGACATATAGGAGGCATTATAATGAGCACAATAGCAATTGAACTGGCACAAAAACAGCTTGATGCGTATAACGCCCAAAATATAGAAGAATTTTTGGAAGCCTACAGTGAAGACGTACAAGTTTTAGAATTTCCATCCAACATAATCACGTATACCGGTATAGAAAAAATGAGAGAAAGATATACTAAATTATTTAATGATAATCCAAACCAGCATGCAGAACTACGGTCACGGATCGCCCGCAATAATATTGTTATTGACCATGAACATGTAACTGGAAGAGCAAATGGGGTGGAATCAGAGGCTGTTGCGATGTATGAAGTAATCAATGACAAAATCACAAAAGTCTGGTTTATAAAATAACTTAATCAGCAAGAAAGGGCCGCTAACAAGCGGCCCAATTTGCTGTTGAAAGATATTTAAACTTCTTCCGCCACTGCTAATACTGGCGGCTTTCTTAGTTTAGCAGCCTGTTCAAAGGAATAACCAATCTCTATCAGTTTTCCTTCTTCGAATGCTTTTGCTGTGAAGGTTACTCCAAGCGGTTTACCTTCGTTTGTATAACCAGCTGGAACAGTGATGGACGGGTATCCGGCTTTAGCAGGAAGTCCAGCCCCAAAATTATTTGGAGATAGTAGGGCATCGAGTTTATAATCATCCATGACTGCATCAATCCCCTTAATCTGCGAAAAATAAATGTCTTTTTCTCTGCATTCGATATACGCAGTCTCAGTTAGGGTTCCGCTTGTTTCTTCACATGTAACCAGTAATGTTTGCCCATATTTAAGCATTTTTTCAGGGTGTGCCTCATTAAAAGCAATCACATCTCTAAGTGTGGAAACCGGGACATTTTCGCCAGTATTCTGTAAATAGGCGTTAAGATCGGGCTTAAACTCAAATACAAGCGTATCATACCCCAAGTCTTCTTTCGCAGACGGGAAATCTATAGAGTCAATCACAGTAGCGCCGTTCTCCCGCAATAATTCAATAGATTTTTCCATCAGCAGTACTTCTTCTTCGTCCAAATAAGAAAAGTAAGGATCCCTGGCAACCCCAATCGAGACACCGCGCAATCCATCCTTTTTTAAAAACTGGCTGTATGTAAGATTTCTATTCGGATTGGAGAGAGTTGCTGGATCCCGATCATCTTTACCAGCCAGGACAGTCAGCAGCAGTGCCGTATCTGATACAGTCCTGGCCATTGGGCCAGCGGTATCCTGGCTATGGGAGATCGGTATAATGCCCGATCGGCTGATCAGACCGACTGTTGGCTTAAGGCCCACAATTGAGTTGGAACTTGCCGGGCTAAGAATTGATCCCGAAGTTTCTGTACCAACAGCGGCAGCCGCCAAATTAGCCGCGATGGAAGCACCCGAACCGCTGCTTGATCCGCCGACGTCAAAGCGGTCAGGACCGTATGGATTAAGCACCTGCCCGCCTCTGGAGCTATAACCGCTCGGCATACCATCAGTTGTCATGAAATTGGCCCACTCCGTCATATTTGTTTTACCTAAAATAATTGCACCCGCATCCCGAAGCTGTTTCGCGACAAATGAATCCTCTGCCGCAATATTATATTGCAGTGCAAGGGAACCGGCGCTCGTATGCATTTTATCAGCAGTATCAATATTATCTTTTAATAAAACCGGAATACCATGAAGCGGACCGCGTGAGCCAGATTGGCTTCTTTCTGTATCTAAAGCCTCCGCAATCTGCACAGCATCCGGATTGATTTCCAGAACGGAATTGATGGCAATCCCTTGCTTATCAAATGAGCTTATTCGATGCAAATACATTAATACAAGCTCTTTAGATGTGATTTCTCCAATAGATAAAGCCTGCTGTAATTCTTCAATTGTTTTTTCCGGCAGCCAGTCATGAACCAGCCTGGCCAGGGCAGGATTTTGCAAAGATATTCCTCCTATAATGATGCCTAAAACTTTTAACATCATTTTAGCATATACTATCCATTTCTGATTGAAAATAATAAATTGTCAGTCAACTAATCCATAATTCCGAATTTCGAGGTTGGTACTGCATGTAACTTTAATATTCGGATATTCCTTCCGCCAATCAAGCTTTTTCCAGTCAGAGTATGTCATACTGTTGCGTACATATTTTCCTATGCCCAAACTATCAACATTATGCTCTTGAGTGAAAGCTACAATCCGCTCTGCATCCTTAGAAATAGACTTCTCCATCTTATTTGTTAAAATCTGCTGGTTCTTTTTTGTATCAAGGGTTTTTTCTCCAATATATTCAAAAATGGATCCTTTTACATCCAGAGTAATTTGTACATGAATTTTACCATTGGCAGCAGTTTCTTTTACTTTTATTTTCCGTTTACTATGTAAAATATTCAAAGCAACAATTTCCGGAGTTTTATGTCCAGGAGCAGGATATTCGAAATTTTGCTGCCCATTATTTATTTTTTTTCTTAACATCAAAAAAATAGTGGTCATGGACGGATCTAATTGGGTTATAAAATTGTCATCTCTGAACAAAGCTACTCCGTCCGAATCAATAAAATCCTTTCTTTCTATCAGAACCGGGGCTACCGGATCTATTCCCTCTTCATAGTAATCCCTCATAAACTGAAAGATATCTATGTTGGGCAAGATACTTTCCATATCCTGTTTTTCAATAAAACGATCAATAGTCTCAAAAGTTGCTTCTTTGTTATCGTACTTAGCAGCAGCCAGCTTCGCAGCATTACCGTTTACAATAACTACATTCGTGCGCGGGCTAACTTGTGGATCTCTGTGCAATGTATCAAAATATTTAGTATATCCATGCTTTGTCAGGCTTTTACCGAACATAACAGTCCTAAGCTGACCTTTTACAAAATGCAAATCTGTCTGTGATTTGAATTCCATTCTAGCACCTTTACTCGTTTTTGAAATAGAAGTAATTACTCTCTGGTCATTCCTCCTATTTTTTAAGGGAATGGATGCAGTTACTTTAAGCTTTCCAATGTTACCATCATTTGTTTCTTCAAGATCATATGTAATAACCTGAGCAAGTGCCTGGTCTTCTAATGTATTAATATCGCTGCACCCAGCAATTATAACAACTGCCGAAACTGCTAAAATTGTCTTAAATCTTTTACCCATGTTCTTTCTTCCTTCCTTTTTTCCGGATAAAAAGCAGCAAAATTGCTATGATAGGCAAGGTATAAGAAATCACAATTTCAATGGAAGCCAGGAATTTCATCCAGCTTGCAATCTGGTCTAAGGTTTCTGGTATAAAAGAAATGAGATAAACGCCCAGAACGATTAAAAAAGCAATAGATTTCTCCCCCTTGTTCGGGAAAATTCTTTTTGCCGCTTCAGTTGCCGCCCAAATAAACATCGCAGTCGTAATTAAGACTTTTAACATAAACAAACAATAAAGCAGATTTTCCAGCCTTTCTATAAATGGGAATTCAATTAGGGACAGCAGCTGCATTAATGGGAATCTTAAATTTTTTATATAATCGTACCCAAAAACTCCAAAAATCAAAAAACAAGAATAAACATACACAAAGGTAGTAAGCAGATTTCCAAGAATAACTGATCTAATAAACTTTGATTCCTTATTCACATACGGAAAAAATAGGAGGGAGAGTTCAGCTCCAAGAAAAGCAACATAAGTATCAAACACACCGCTGGTCCACCCATCTCCATTTTGAAATAAAAAGGGAGTAAAACTGACCATTTCAAGATCAGGGAAAAAATAGAAAAACAGAATAAACAAAAATATTGTGATGGAAAAAATAATTGTAGACGCTTTGGCAATATTGTATATTCCTTTAATAACCAGGAAATACAGCAATACATCATACATCAGCTTTAAAAGGGAGCTAGGCGAATGCTGAAAGGAGAAAACCTGAAAGATGGCAATATACTGTTTTCCTGTCAAACATCCCAAGAGGCTCCAAAGAATAATAAGAAATATATATATTGGAACCACAACCAGACGAGGAATTCCTTCCTCGACTATTGCAAAAAAGGGTTTACCCTTTCCGAGGCGAAAGACTGCCCCGATCAATATAATATTGATTATCATCATAGCGGAAACTGGAAGAATGGCAAGCCAGCCGTTTGTCCCAAAAGTTTTTGCAAGTGTACCTGGAAGGATGAATAACACAACACCAGTCTGGATTAAATAAATTAAAATCGTTAAATGGAAGGAATGTAATTTTTCTTTCATCATGAACCTCTACAATTTTTTCTTTTGTCTTACTCGATTTGTAGCAACTGATTGCGAAGGCCGTGTTATTAATTTTGAAAATGGCGCCCTAATAACAATATCCCTTAAATCACTCTTTGATATAGGGGCAATCGGCGTTAAAAATGATGTTCCCAAATTCATAATTCCGGTTAAGTGGATTAGAACCAAACCGAGCCCGAACATTATTCCCAAATTGCCCCATATTCCGGCAAGGAGTATTAACCCAAATCGGATCAATCGAATCGAAGCACTCATAATATAGTTTGGGATTACAAAGGAAGCAATTGCTGAGATAGCGACGGCAATAATCAGGATATTGCTTGCTATGCCCGCCTGTACTGCTGATTGTCCAATAACAATACCGCCAACAATGCCAATAGTCTGGCCGATTTTAGTCGGCAGCCTTGCTCCGGCTTCCCTTAATAACTCGATAGTAATTTCCATTATCAATGCTTCAATTAATGGAGGAAATGGTACTTTGCTCCTGGATTCAAGTAACGTGTAGAGAAGCGTTCTTGGGATCATTTCATAATGGAAGGTTGTGACCGCCACATAAAAAGCAGTAAAGAAAATGGCTATAAAGAAGGCAGTATACCTTAAAAGCCTCAAGAATGTGGCCAAGGCCCATCTCTGGTAATAATCTTCAGGTGAATTAAAAAATTCAAAAAAGCTGGTTGGAGCAATGAATGCTGTTGGACTGCCATCTGTTATCCCCGCAATTTTCCCTTCCAATATTTTGGAAGCTACTGTATCAGGCCGCTCAGTTGTCAAGAATTGAGGAAAAAATGAATAAGGATTTTCTTCAATCATTTGGACTAGCATTGTCGATTCCAAAATTCCATCCATCCTTACAGATTCAATTCTCTGTTTTACTTGCTCGACAAAGCCCTTATTTGCGATATTATCAAGGTAAAGCAGGTAAACATCTGTTAAAGTGACCTCTCCAACTGTAATTTTATAAACCTTTAAATGGGAGCTCTTGATTCTCCTGCGCACTAATGAAATATTTTGTCCCGCTGATTCATTAAAGGCTTCATGGGGACCTGTAATAACGGTTTCAGTTCCCGATTCATTCATAGGCCTGGTTTCTGGCCCAAAAAGGTTGACAAGGTAGGCTTCATCCTTAAAGAAGATTGCAGCCTCACCATTTAATATTCCTTTATATAATGACTTGCTTTCTGTCGTTTTCTTATATCTTTTCTCGTTAAGAATTAACCCGACATCAGGTGACTTTAAAGTATCGAAGGGGTCTGCGAGATATTCTTTTACCTTCTGGGGATTTACCAGGTTTTCAATATATACGTAGCTCACTTGAAGTTCAGGAAGATCATTTTGAACTAAATCTGAACAATCCCGAAATTGATCAAGGGTTTTTTCCAATGAGACATTTTCCTGTGTTTTTGTATTTTCCTTGGTAAAGTGAGACTTTTGATATCTTTTTCTAAAGAACCCCATGTAAGTTCCTCCGCACATTTACTAGTTGCTGGGGATAGTGTTTGGATTTTAAAGGGTTCTTATACAATCCATTCCAAAGGGATATTGCCAAAAGGACTTAAGACTAGCAGGCAAATGCTGATATATGTATGTCTGAATCTGCCTCAGAGTGTAATACTAAAACTTTTCCGACCATTTTTTTACAGATTGTTTTAATTGGCCCAGATTCTCCTCAAATTGTTTTTTTCGGTGGCCATTTGCACCTGATGGATGAGGAAAACCCGATAAAATATACCCATTTAACTTTTCTTCAGTAATAACGGTTCGGATGATCTGTTCTACAGTTTTGCCAAGGGGGATAATGAGAATATCCTGTTTAAGTTCGGCCAATTCCCTTGGAAAAACCTCATAAGCATACTTTGTTAGCAGTGTTGAAGACTCTATTCTAGGCCGGTACCCATTATAGTTTTGATTATGGAAGAATACCGGATATTTAATGGTAGAGGTTGTATGCAAAAGATGGCGTTTCTTGGAAAACAGCATTTCGGTACTATGGCAATTTATTACACGGGCAATACCGCATTGATCCAGCATCTCAATTAAATTTATTCTCATCGTCCCGGAAAAACTTGCAGCCATTTTGGCCGATTTTGCAATTTTTTCAAGTGAAGCCCCTTCATTCAAGCTCGACACTGCCTGTTCAAATGCCGCTTTCATCTGTGTCCATCCCGGGGTGATCCCGACAACAACGATCCTGGCCTCTCGGTTTATATATTCATTATGCGGGGTAAAAAACATCTCCAAATCCGCATTCTTCTCCATTAAAAATTCCTCGGTTAATAAATCTTGTTTTGTTAGCGGACGGTCCAGCGGCAATTGTCGGATTGAATCCATAAAATGCTTTAATGAGTTGTATTGATTTAACAAAATTTAATCACCTTTTTGAATAGTTTCTGTGCTAATATACAAAATTACCTCATTCCTACCCGGGATAACCAGCTTTTTTGCTAATATAAAATTCGCGAAAAAATTACCTATCAATGAAAGAAAGAATCCAATCTCCTGCGTACACTTAAAGGAGACTGAATATATGAGCAAGGAAAAACAAGAAGAGGTATGGTTAATTAATGCAATTAACCAACTTTAGGATAAATAATAAAAAAGCGGAACAAGAGGAAAGTAGTCTTGTTCCGCTTTTTATGTGGACCTTAGAGGCTAAGGAAGAAAATATATATCATGATGCGGCGGTTCTGTCATTCTTTCTTTCTGCAATCGTCCTTCCTCAACAAGCTCACGCAGCCCCCGGTCAACCTCTGAAGAATCTACTTTCAATATGTCCGCCATTTTAACCGTTGATATTATCATTTGTTTTGGATTTTTGCTTGAAGACATAATCATAGATTGTGCCCTTTGTAATAATTTATCCTTATCCAATCTGTAACCCTTCTTTCGTAAATAATAATATTGCTAACTTTAAATAATTTTCCCAAAACGGTAAATAATATTATCTGAAAAAGAATTAGGAGGGTTGCTAATGGGATTTCACCCACCGAAGAAAATTGCCAGTATTGCAGCAGACCTTGGAAAAAAGAAAACAGAACTCCCGCTCCGGAGCATGCTATTTCTTGGTTTTCTTGGAGGTGCTTTTATTTCTCTTGGGTTTCTTCTGGATATAAGGGTTATTGGAAATCTGCCCGAAAATTGGGGCTCCTTTGGCACCTTTTTAGGTGCTTCCGTATTTCCGCTGGGGCTCATGTTAGTTGTAATTGCCGGCGGGGAGCTGGTAACCGGGAATATGATGGCCGTGTCCATTGCCTGTCTGTCAAGAAAAGTAACTTTGAATAAATTGGCATCCAATTGGTTTTGGATTACTATCAGCAACTTTATTGGAGCACTCTTTGTTGCTTATGTATTCGGGCATTTAGTAGGACTTACGGAACATGGTCCGTTTTTGGATAAAACCGTCGCCATTGCACAGGCGAAACTGGATGAGAATTTTTGGCAGGCCTTCTTTTCTGCGATTGGCTGTAACTGGCTGGTGGGCCTAGGCATGTGGCTCTCCTATGGGTCAGAGGAGATCAGTGGAAAAATACTCGCTATCTGGTTCCCAATCATGGCATTCGTTGCAATCGGTTTTCAGCACGTGGTTGCCAACATGTTCCTGATCCCAGCAGCCATTTTTGCGGGACATTTTACTTGGCTTGACTACTTACGTAACTTCATACCCGTCTTTCTGGGTAACGTGGTCGGAGGCTCATTATTGGTAGGCTTCGTTTACTGGTTTGTTTATTTGGCAGAAGGCTCGCCAAGTGATACACCAGTGCCAACAAAGGAAACAACGAAATCTAACATTAATCTCCGGAATATGAGGGAGGCAGAAGAATGACAGAATCAAATTTTTCAATCGAGATTAACGGCAAAGAGTATACTGCTGAGCCAGGGCAATCCATTTTGGAAGTTGCAAAGGCAGGGGACCTTTTTATTCCTGCCATTTGTTATCACCCCAATTTAGGAACAATCCAGACATGCGATACATGCTTTGTAAATGCCGGCGGTGAACTGGTTAGATCTTGTGTAACAAAGGCTCAGCCAGGCATGAAGGTAGAAACGCTATCCGAACCTGTGCAGGAAGCTCAATATGAAGGTATTTCCAGGATTTTAAAAAATCACGAGCTTTATTGTACGGTGTGCGATAACAATAACGGAAATTGTACTATCCATAATACAGTAGAACATATGGGCTTGGCGCATCAGAAGTATCCGTTTGAGGCAAAGCCATACCCTCCGGATAATTCACATCCGTTCTACAGGTACGAGCCTGATCAGTGTATTTTATGCGGGCGCTGTGTTGAGGCCTGCCAGGATCTGCAGGTAAACGAAACATTAACCATTGACTGGAGCCGAAAAGTACCGCGGGTTATCTGGGATAATGACGTTCCGATTGATGAATCTTCATGCGTATCCTGCGGGCATTGTGTAAATGTTTGCCCATGTAATGCATTGATGGAAAAATCAATGCTGGGAGAAGCAGGATATCTCACCGGAATACCTCCTAAAATTTTGGCCCCAATGATAGATATGACAAAAGAGGTTGAGCCAGGATACAGAGAGATCTTTGCGATATCCGAAGTGGAAGCTGCCATGAGGAAGTCCCGTATCAAGCGTACGAAAACTGTATGTACATACTGCGGCGTTGGCTGCAGCTTTGAAGTGTGGACCAAGGACAGGGACATTTTGAGAATTCAGCCGCTGGAGGAAGCACCGGTTAACGGAATTTCTACATGTGTTAAAGGTAAATGGGGCTGGGATTTCGTCAACAGTGAGGAACGGCTGACAAAACCATTGATCCGAAAAGGCGACGAATTTGTAGAGGCCACATGGGATGAAGCGCTTGATCTTATCGCCGAAAAGCTTGGTGGGGTAAAAGAGAAATATGGAGCGAGTGCCCTTGGTTTTATCGCATCATCCAAATGTTCTAATGAAGAGAATTATATTTTCCAAAAATTAGCCCGGGGAATAATTGGAACCAACAATGTAGATAATTGTTCCCGATACTGCCAGTCACCGGCAACTGCAGGACTGCTCAGAACTGTTGGCCATGGCGGAGATGCAGGAACCATTCATGATATACAAGCCGCGGAATTAATTATCGTTATTGGGGCAAACCCAGCAGAATCACACCCAGTACTGGCCACCCGCGTTAAACGTGCGCATAAGCTGCATGGGCAAAAATTAATTGTTGCGGATATTCGGGAACATGAACTGGCCCAGCGCGCCGATTTGATTGTCCACCCGAAACCAAGTACGGATCTAATCTGGATCAATGCCGTTACTAAATATATCCTCGACATGGGCTGGGAAGCGAAGGATTTTCTTGAACAGCGAGTAAACAACTATGAAGAATTCGTAAAATCGCTTGATAAATTCACATTGGAATATGCAGAAGAGAAGACTGGTGTAACAAAAGAACAAATGATTACCGTTGCCACAACAATTCATGAGGCTAAATCGACCTGTATTTTATGGGCGATGGGCATCACACAGCATTCCGGGGCAACAGATGCAAGTACAGCCATCTCTAACCTTTTATTAATTACTGGTAATTATGGCCGTACTGGAACAGGGGCTTATCCTTTAAGAGGCCATAACAATGTCCAAGGTGCCTGCGATTTTGGGACAATGCCGGCATGGTTCCCTGGATATGAGCCAGTACAGAGCCCTAAGGTACGGGAGCGTTATGAAAAAGCATGGGGAACAACCATCCCATCAGAACCAGGATACGATAATCATCAAATGGTTGAAGGAATGCATAAGGATGAGTTAAAAGCGCTGTATCTATTCGGAGAAGAGATGGCATTGGTGGATGCCAATTCTAATTTTGTTCAGGCTGCATTTGAAAAATTAGAGTTCTTCGTCGTTCAGGACATCTTCTTCAGTAAAACAGCCCAATTTGCAGATGTTGTACTGCCTGCTGCTCCTAGCCTTGAAAAAGATGGGACCTTTACAAACACAGAACGCCGGATTCAGCGCTTTTATAAAGTACTTGAACCGCTGGGTGACTCAAAACCTGACTGGGAAATCATCCAGGAGGTCGCCAACCGTCTCGGCGCAAATTGGAATTATAAGCATCCAAGTGAAATCATGGATGAAGCCGCCAGCCTTGCACCGATATTTGCAGGAGTAAGCTATGAGCGACTGGAAGGATTTGAATCTCTAGTATGGCCAGTAGCAGCTGACGGCAAAGATACGCCATTGTTATATACAGAAAAATTTGCATTCCCGGATGGCAAGGCACGTCTTGTTGCTGTGGACTGGACACCACCAGCAGTTGACCTAGATGAAGAGTATGATCTGCATTTAAATAATGGCCGTATTCTTGAGCACTTCCATGAAGGCAATATGACTTACCGCAATGAGGGCTTAACCCATAAGGTGCCTGATACATGGCTGGAGGTATCACTTGAGCTTGCTAAGGAAAGAAACCTTCAGGACGGTACTTTGGTTGGACTTACTTCACCTTATGGCCACGTTGAAGTAAGGGTTATTGTTACGGACAGGGTGAAAGGCAAAGAAGTTTATCTGCCGATGAATACACGTGATGACAGCAAGGCGGTTAACTATCTGACAAGCAGCTACCATGATTATATTACACATACTCCTGCCTATAAGGAGATGGGTGTAAAAATGGAAGTGATAGAAGCAGAGGGAGAATCACCGCTTCCGGACCATAACCACCGCTATGGAAACAGAATACCGCAAATTAGCGTCAAGGTTGAAGAAAAATGGAATCGCGCCGATTTCACACCGATTGAAGAACTGTATCAAATAAGGGGGGATGAATATGGCCAGGGCAATCAGGCAAATTAGCAAGCAAGCTCCAAATGTCGAAGAAGAGCAGGCACAGGCTGCAGCGGATTTGATGAGACAGCTCACTGAGAATAAAGATGCAGTTATAGCCGGGATTCAAGTAATGAAAGGCCTAAATGATATGGGAATTTTCGATGCACTTAGAGGAATGCTGGACAACCGGACAGAAGTAGGGGCAATTGCCATGCAGCAGCTTAATCAGCCGGCAACCCATAATGTAATTAAAGCCGGAATGTTCGGTATCCAGTTTTTAAGCACCCTACAGCTTGGACAGCTGGAAACCGTTATGAATGGTGTCGGACTCGGGATGAAACGTTTATCGAAAACCGGCCAAGAAGGGGAAAAGCAGAGCATTTGGAAAATGAGGCGGAGGCTTCGAAGCCCAGAAATACGGGCCGCTATGACAGCAATGGTCGATTTTATGGAAGGAATGGGCGAAGCATTCCTGCATAACAAGAAACACAACGAGTAGAAAGGGTGGCTGCATTGGAAACAGGTGTGTTTGTGGTAAAGGATATGGTCAGCCAGAAGGATGCAGATACAATTATGAATGCCTTGCTAGAGGTATGGGGAGTATCTCGAGCGGAAGTAAACTTGTCGAAAAACCAGGCCATGTTTACATACGATAAACGTATGGCTTCCGCTATCGACTTTGAACAAGCAATCCTGGATTCCGGGTATCAAATAGCCCATGATCAGCATACTCCCGCTGACAATCAAAATTTGGTGAATCGGGGTGAATCAAATGAAAGTATGTGAAATCTGCGGAGCTAAAGAAGAAATGGACGTTCTAGAAGAAGAAGCTAATTACCGAAAGCTGATTCATATTTGTGAAACCTGCAGGGATGACCGAATCCTTTCATTCGAATAAAAGCAAAATAACCTGGCTCTCATGCCGGGTTGTTTTTTTGGAATATTAGTCAAAATCGTTAGACTGCTCAGAAGGACCTGTTTCGATTCACCAAGAATAAAACGATTGGTAATCTATGCTCTCAATTTTAAAACCAGGATTTTCATTAACCGTCGAACCTTATCTGAAGACGTCTTTATTAGGTCAAGATTAAGGATTTATATTGTTATTTTTGCAGAAACATGATTGAAATGGGGATAGTCAAAGTTAGACAAATACCGCATTTTTTCTCAGATTATTTAAGAATCCTCTGAGTTATCCCATAGAGTGAGGGTCATAATACGCTCCGTATTGGATAGTTCAAATAATGACAGTCGTACTATGAGTGAACAACCCAAAACATGCAAATAATAACAACTGCTGTAATACTTAATCCTTAGCGAATATAAAGGGGGAACATTCATGCCTCTCTGGCTAATTTACGCATTACTTGCTGCTGTTTCCGCAGCGCTGGTCAGCATTTTTGGGAAAATTGGCCTAAAAAATTTTGATCCGAATACAGCTACCGCTGTTAGAGCGATAATCATGGCCATCTTTTTAATAGGAGTAGTGGCTTTCGAGGGGAACTTAGGCAAAATCCCTGAAATCATCAGCCAAAAGAAAACGTTTCTTTTTATTATTCTCAGCGGGATAGCGGGGGCCACTTCATGGCTTTTTTACTTCATGGCATTGAAAGTTGGAAAAATTTCTCAGGTAGCACCAATTGATAAACTTAGCGTAGTTATTGCCACAGTGGCAGCAATATTATTCTTTGGTGAGAGGATAAGCATAGTGAATGGGGTCGGAGTTGCCCTTATTGCCATTGGTGTTGTTTTAACTGCATTAAATTAATTAACTATTTTCGGATGGAAATCAGCTTGGGTCGCAAGCTGATTTTATTTGACTAAAATTACTTAAACTCAGTCTCCAATCTCCTAAATGATACATAGTTTCCATAAATTCCACTGAAAATATAGGAAAAAGGGGAGCTTCAGCAATGGAAGAGCTGATCATTGATGATAATCGTATAGCAATAACCAACCCTGACCAGATCATCTGGAAGGAGCAGGGCATAACCAAATTAGAATACATCCGCTACCTGCTTGATGTAGCCCCATATCTTATCGAACATGCAAGAGACAGATTGTTAATGATCTGGATTTATCCGCATGGAATAGAAGGTAAAAGAATCGAAAAGAGATCGCTGCCAAGCAAGGCACCAGACTGGGTTTCCAGTACTTTATATAAGGAAAAACAGAGGATTCTGCTAAACAATAAATCGACACTCATTTGGGCCGCCAACTATGGGGCATTGGAATTTCACGTGCCATTTGACATATATAAAAAAACGGATTTTCCACAAGAATTGGTGTTTGATTTGGATCCTCCAGATGATCAAAGCTTTGAGCTGGTTTTGGAAGTAGCTATTGAGTTGTATCACCTGCTTAATTCACTTGGGCTTGAATCGGTTCCGAGAACTTCCGGTTCTTCAGGAATGCAAATTTTTGTGCCGATAGCAGCTGACTACACATTTGAGGAGAGTAGAAAAATAAATGAATTTATTGCGAATTATTTTCTGGAAAAAATGCCTGAAAAACTGACGCTTGAAAGGCTCGTCGAAAAAAGGGGAAACAAGCTTTATTTTGACTACCTGCAGCTTTGGAGAGGGAGAACCATGCCTGCTGTATACTCGCCCCGGGCTAAACCAAAAGCAACCGTTGCTGCCCCCCTTACGTGGGGAGAGGTAGAACATGGTTTCGTGCCGTCTGAATACACTATTTTAAACATAAAGCAAAGAATTCAGGAAAAGGGCGATTTGTTCCAGTTGGTGACGACCAATAAACAAAATCAGGGCTTAGATGAAATATTGGCATTTATAAAGCATTAACTTGTCTTTTTATGGGAAAATAAATAGTAGTGCTAATTTACATTGTGAGAGGAGAGATGGAAATGGAACCGATTGAAGAGGGTGAAATTTTCACCATTACAGATGAAGATGGAGAAGAACAGGACGTTGAAGTACTTGGAACAATAAACGTTGAAGGTACACAGTACGCAGCCGTAAGTTTTGTGGAAGACATTCAAGAGGAAAACGAAGAAATTGATGTATTCTTCTTAAAAGTTGATCCTGATGGCGATTTTTCAGCGATTGAAAGTGAAGAAGAATTTAACAAAGTTTCCGCTGCATTTACAGAAGTAATGGAAGATTAATCATTAAATATTAAGGCTTCAAATCAAATAAAGCAGAGAGGCAAAGTGCCCCTCTGCTTTATTTGTTCTTAACATAATATTGCTGTCTTGAGTCTATTTCCGCATTCGCCAACTCTTCTGAAATAGTTTTGGTTATACTGTTTGCTCCTCTTGCATCATGGCCTGCTTCCCATAGCATCATACCGCCAAAACCATGATCCATTGCAAGTTTAGTTTTCTTCTGGATAGTGACTTTTCCGTTATAGTGATAGGTCGTACCATTCATGCTAACAGTGTCAAGCTTCTCATTTGCAGGATCCTTTTCGATTATGGCTGCAAACGAAACCTGCTTTATTGACTGTTCTTCGGGCTGGGCATAAACCGGGACGCCCAGAACTAGCTTCTGCTTTGGGAGCTTGTGTGATTCAAATAAGCCGGACCAATATTCGACAGCATTTGCAGCAAAAGTGTAAGGCGAAAGATACGCAGCATCATACCCTGCGTCGTACTGGCCATCGTACGCCATAATATTTACATGATCAACATACTGAAACATCTCCGGCTCAAAAACTACCGACTTTATTTCTGTTCCGGTAACACTATGAACCTTTGAGTAAACCGCTATCGATAATTCTCTATCCTGCCGATGCAGCCTTTCACTTAAAGCTCTTGTAAAGAGGGAAAGGTTTCTTGCATCTTCTATTGAGCGTGGATGTTCAAAATCAATATCGGCCCCATCCAGTTTTTCGCGTTCAATTATGCCCATTAGCTCATTGACCAGTTTCATCCGGGAAGACGGATCTGCTATCGCCGTTTTAAAATATTCATAGGATTCCCCGCCCTGAATATGATACCAGCCGCCTACCGCAAGAATTACCTTAGTATTATACTTATGCGCTATTTCAACGGTTGATCGCAGGTTTTGCATGGCCAAATCACCATTTAGCAAGAGATTGCCATCCTTCGCCGGATGAGCAAAAGAAAATATCGCATGAGTCATATGAGAATAATCAATGGAAGCCGGATCGCGGAAATCCTGTACATAGCCTATTAACACTTTCTTATTTGACAGCTTTATTTCTGGTTTTTGCTTGCTTGCCGGACTTTTTTTCGAATGGTAGACCGGTTCAGCTTCTTTTGTCGGATGTTTAAATTGTTCAGAGTATAAAACTCCACCCAAAAAACCGCAGCAAAAAGCGGCAAAAACAAACAATCCAACAAGGATCGGAATTTTCCTCATAAATATTTACCTCTCTTACAATCTCGCTCAATTTACTCTTAAGATTGTAACAAAAAATGACTCTATCAGCAGTTGGTAATATAAACCTCGCAAAATACAAATTTACCAAAATTAGGACTATATAATATCTTCTTTGTGGGTAATTATTCCTGTCTTTTAATGCGGATTTTAGTGCACTTAGGTATGTTTGAACTATCTTTTAATTCCAATTAATAAAAATATTTACAATATTCCAAACCCTATATTAATATTGATATCACAACTAAATAACACTTTTTAGGGGGAATATTTTTTGCAGAAGAAGAACAAAGCACTTAAAGTTTTATCTACTGTTACTGCAAGTACAATCGTTGCTTCCTCATTATTCGTAGGCTCATTTGCCGGAAGTACCTTTGCACCAAAACAAGTTTCCGCAGCGTCAATCGAATCCGCACCGATCGACCTAAATATTGTCGATGAAGATCGCTTGGTAAAAGCTTTGAAAGATAGAGGATTAATTTCCAAGAATGCGACAAAAGAAGAGGCGACTAAGGCTGTAAAGAAGTACATAGCCCAAAAGTCAGTAAAGGGGAAGTCTGGAAAAGACTCACATCAGCATGAAATAGATAAAAAAAGCAAGGACTTCCTTACCAAGCAAAAGGACAAGCTTAAAAAGCAGCTTGATAAAGGCCACAAAAACTTTAAGAAAGGAAAGCCGACTGGGGCAGTTAAAGTAGACTCTGCTAAGCAGGCAGCATACAATGGCGGTGTTCGCGAGGATAAGGTATTAGTTCTTCTAGTTGAGTATGCTGACTTTAAGCATAACAACATCGATCAGGAACCTGGCTATATGTATGCTGACGACTTTAACCAACAGCATTATGAAAAAATGTTGTTTGGTGATGAAGATTTTACATTATTCAATGGCGAAAAAATTAAAACCTTTAAGCAATATTATGAAGAGCAGTCTGGCGGCAGCTACACTGTTGACGGTACAGTTTCTGACTGGCTCACAGTGCCAGGGAATTATAAAGAATATGGCAGTGATGCTAACGGAGGCCACGACAATGCACCAGGAACAAAAGGACCGCGTGGCCTTGTTAAGGACGCTTTGAATGCTGCTGTTGATTCAGGTATTAACCTTGCTGATTATGATGAATTTGATCTTTATGACCTTGATGGTGATGGAAACCAGAACGAGCCGGACGGCCTAGTTGACCACTTAATGGTGCTTCACGCCGGTGTTGGCCAGGAAGCCGGCGGCGGTAAGCTCGGCGACGATGCAATCTGGTCACACCGCTGGACGCTTAATGGTGTATATCCTGTAGCCGATACCAAAGCAAAAGTTGATTATTGGGGCGGAAAGATGGCAGCATACGATTACACGATTGAACCTGAGGATGGTGCAGTTGGCGTATTTGCACACGAATTCGGCCATGACCTAGGTCTGCCGGATGAGTATGATACAGTCTATAGCGGCCAAGGTGAGCCTGTTGCATCCTGGTCCATCATGAGCGGCGGCAGCTGGAATGGAAATATTGCAGGAACTACACCAACTAGCTTTTCACCGCAAAACAAAGAATTTTTCCAAAAGGTAATGGGTGGCAATTGGGCAAACATTACAGAAGTCGATTACCAAGATATCGATGAAAACGGTGTCGCTGCGGTTATCGATCAGAGTGTAACCAAGTCTAAAAATGCAGGAATCGTGAAAGTAAATCTTCCGAAGAAGGAAGTAAAAGGAATCCAAACTGAATTTGGCAGCAAATATTACTACAGCCAAAAAGGTGATGATCTTCATACTACACTTGAAACTCCTGAATTTGATTTAACGAATGCAACAAATACAAAGTTTTCTTATAAAGCCAATTTCGAAGTTGAATTCGATTATGATTATGTTTATGTAAATGCTGTCACAAATGATGGCCAAGAAGTTGAATTAGATGTTATTGGTGATGAAAACACTGCAGACGGTATGGAAACTACAAGCGGAACTTGGGTTGACAAAGAATATGACCTAAGTCAATTTGCCGGCAAGAAAGTTAAGCTTACATTTGATTATGTAACTGACGGTGGCTTGGCTCCTGAAGGTTTTGCGATGGACGAACTTAAGTTGACAGTTGATGGCAATGTTGTATTTACTGACGGCGCCGAAGGAACTTCTGGAGTTACACTGGATGGATTTATCCAGACAAACGGTATCTTCTTGAAGGATCACAACTACTACCTTGAGTGGAGAAACTATGCTGGTTCCGATAAGGCACTTGCATTCTCCCGCGGCGTTAAGTACAACACAGGGTTAGTAGTATGGTACGCTGATTCAAGCTTTACTGATAACTGGACTGGAGTTCACCCTGGTGAAGGATTCCTTGGAGTAGTTGATGCCCACCCTGAAGCAATCGTTGGAACTCTGAATGGTAAAAAAACTACTGCTCAAAGCACACGCTACCAAATTGCTGACTCAGCATTTTCTTTAGACAAGTCACCAGCTTGGTATGTCGATTCTCCAACTCGTGGTATTTTTGACTACAAAGGTCTTCCAGGGGTAACAGCTTTTGATGATTCTAAGACTTATATGAACACTTTGATTCCAGATGCTGGACGCAAAGTTCCAAAGCATGGTTTAAAATTCCAGGTAATCGGTGAAGCAAAAGATAACTCTGCCGGTGCTGTTTGGATCAAAAAATAAGTTCTAAATAAACAGCCTGATTCCTTTATACAAAGGAAGCAGGCTGTTTTTTTTGTTGAAGATATGTAAGCGGGTAATGCCGAGCGCAAAACCGCTCAATTGTTTCATTATACAAACCGCATTATAGTTGAACTGATTTATACCGGGATCATAGCGGATATTTACGTCCTTCCGCACCAGGTGCTATATCAGTTCCGTTGTTGCCTTCAAATTTCGGGTCGGCAAAGCCTCGTTTTTGCTCCACTCCAGTACCGTCACTTTTATGGGATTTATGCTGCTGCTGAATTCTGATAAATTTTTCTTTATCTTCATTAACCATTTTAACGACCTCTTTTGCAATGAATTTTCTGTCTGTTTTAGTATGATAAAACAAAGATTTACCTATTCATCACAAAAATGAATGTTTTAACCTATTTTTTCTTCCTTTTAAATAGCCGTTTTGGCAGGCGGAAGTTTCTTCTTCTAATAGCGAATTTGGGTTCTTTTTCTTTTATATATCTTACTGTGATAAACAATATATAAATAAATAATGCTACGTAAAAGAAAGCAGGTACATTTTCAAACCTTGATTTAGCGACTAAGTAGAACATATAGAATAAGAATAAAGTTATGAGAACGCTGTATTTCGGCAAAGGAAGTCCCAGCTTCTTCATGCTTGGGATTTTTATCCGGCTGACCATAAAAAAGCAAAGGCCAAAAAATAGCAAAATAAAGACCCATAGCGGAATATCATCTACAAAAAGTGTTAAGAAGGTGACAATTCCGCCTGCAAGAGTGATTGGAATTCCCTTAAAGTGCTTAAGCGACTCTTCTGCAGACGTTATATTGAATCGTGCTAACCGGTAAGCACCAAACAGCGGAAATAATCCGGACATAATTACCCCATACATATCAAGTTCATAAAAATAAGTCTGTGCAGCCAGGAAAGCGGGTGCCACCCCGAACGATACGATATCTGCCAGCGAATCAAGTTCTTTTCCAATCGCATTTGATACACCAAGTATCCTGGCTATTCTTCCATCAACAGCATCCAGCATGATTGCAATAAAAATTAAGATTGTTGCATTTCGTAAATCATCATGGATTATATATGGAATGGATAAAAAGCCGCAAAATAGATTCCCGAAAGTAAATAAATTAGGAATATGTTTCTTCATCATACACCTTCTTTGTTTGGTTTTATAATCTCTCCCCTATTATTTTAACCTTTTTTGAGCTGGTAAACATTACGAGTTTTATTGTTTTTGAAGATAAGCTCTAATATACAGCAAAAAGATGTGGTTGTTTAATAAAAAGGAGACAGATGAATAAAGAATTTTAGGTGGTGCCATACTATCAGCCTAAAGTTTTCAGCAGGGGTGGAATGTTCATGACAGGATCAGTGGAAATAATCATCAGGAC
The DNA here is from genome assembly GCF_002860285.1 of Bacillus sp. M6-12. Taxonomy (GTDB): domain Bacteria; phylum Bacillota; class Bacilli; order Bacillales; family DSM-1321; genus Peribacillus. The sequence goes on along the minus strand of NZ_PGVF01000005.1, from coordinate 138,492 downwards.
TTTAACCGCCTTCGTCTTACTATGGTTATTTGTACAAATATATGGGAAACAGGTAATTGCCCAAAAGACATACCATCTGTATATCGCTTCCATAACAATGGGCACAATTGCAGGAAATCTGGCTTTTAATATTAAAATACGCTTTTTCTATTTTATCCTCTCTATTGTTACAATGGGCTTAATTGTAATTATTTTAAATGCGATTGCCCTAAAAAGCAGAAAATATAGGCAATGGATTTCCGGAAAGCCAACAACAGTTATTGACCAGGGTCTAGTCTTGGAAACAAATATGCAGCAAATGGGATATTCCTTGGATTCCCTTACACAGGCTTTAAGGCAAAAAGATGTGTTTGATATTGAAGAAGTAGAGCAAGCAGTATTAGAGGTGAACGGTTCTTTATCTGTTCTAAAAAAGCCGCAATACCGCAATATCACTGCAAAAGATTTACATTTGGCTCCCCAGCCAAGTATGATTCCAATAGAATTAATTATGGATGGAAAAATGATAAAACAGGATGCTCACAATGAATGGTACATAAAACAATTAAATGATGAGTTAAAAAGGCGCAATATCACAATAAGTGATGTTAGCTATGCCGTTGCAGGAACAAATGGAAAGCTGTTTTTAGATTTTTTTCAAGACTTTCCAACTCAAAAAAGCTAACAAAAGGTATATAAATAGTGCTTCAAGGCAGAAAAGTGAAAAACCCCACAGCGGATTGGTAAACCTGAATCCGCCTTTTGTTATTTCCATTTTTTATAAGTTAATTTCCCTATATGTTATAACCAAAAGCTATGTATCCATAAATTTTATACATTACCATAAATCCGCATAAATGTTATTCTGTGTATAGAAACTGCAAATATTAAGAATTTTCTAATACATCCTATTTCATGACAATACTAGGGGGTTACAAAATGGAAAATACCAAACTACTGTTTCATTATCATAACTGGGCTACTAACAGGCTGATCAATTATATTGCAGAAAATTGCCAGGACGTCTTTAACGAAAGAGTGGACAGTGTTTTTTCATCTTTAAGTGAAACGGTCAGTCATATCCTTTCAGTTGACCAGCTTTGGTTTAACAGAATTACAGGCCACGAAGGGATTTTAGCACCAATAGAATTTACTGATATAAATGTCGTTAAGGAACAAATAAATAAATTGTTCCAGTCGATGGATGAATATTTAAGAAAAGCTGATTTATCTAAAAAGATTACCTATAAAAATTCTTCCGGCACTGAATTTCAAAATGTACTTAATGATATTATCATTCATCTGACAAACCACGGTACATACCATAGAGGAAATATCACAGCAATGCTTTGGGCATTAGGGAAAAAAAGCATATCCACTGACTACATCTTTTATTTGAGGGAAATAGGGAAAAATTAGTTCCTTTTTAATTATGTAACCTGGTGCAATTTTAAAAGGTTTATATATTATTGTTTATTTTTTTACGACGGCAGAGTAAAGCCTTATTAAAGGAAGGGAGATGACGTATGAGTCCGAAAGAGTTTGAAGCAGTTTTCCATTCACCTGTTCAGGTAAGATATGAATATTTCATTAAGCGGGCGGCAGATTTTGAAGAAGTATGGGTACTGACGAATGAAGGAGAAGTCGCTTTATCGGGAAATGAAAATGATGAGCTGCTGCTTCCGCTTTGGCCATTCAAGGAGTATGCTGAAGCCTGCAAAAATGGCGAGTGGAAAACCTATATTGCAGAAAACATCAATATTTATGAATTCATAGATGAATATATTATAAGTCTAAAGGAAGATAAAATACGTCTTTCTATTTTTTTTAATAATAAAGATTCTGCAGTAGTGGAAACAGACATTTTAGTAAGTGATTTAAACAAGGAATTAGAGCAATATTAGATTTGTTCCGCAGGAGGAGAACGGTAATTGAAAATGATGTTTCATTATAACTGGATGGTAAGGGAAGAATGGTTTAAGAGTTGTGAGCAGATAAGTGAAGAAGATCTTCTAGAGACGAGAACTGGCGGGGTTGGGGGAATTTTAAAAACTTTGTTTCACATAATTGATGTGGAATGGAGTTGGATCCGACTTCTTCAAGGCGAATCAGATTTTCAGGAAAAGTTTGAGCAATTTAGGAGTTTAAAAAAGGTTCGCGAATTAGACGCAGCATTTCGCCCAGAGGTGCAAGAGTTTGTTAATAGATGGGAGGAGAGTATGGAGAATCGTATTCTTCACGTTCCCCGCCATGACGGACAAATTGCAGCTTATTCATGGGGCGAAGTAATGAGACATGCTGCTGCCCATGAAATCCATCATATTGGGCAATTGTCGGTCTGGGCAAGGGAAATAGGAAAGGTGCCTGTATCAGCAAATTTAATTGGCCGCAGTCTTAGCAAACAACAATAACACAATGCTGCTGTACTATTTGATAAAAAAAGGAACCAGTCCCACGCATATTGCTTAATTGGGGCTAGTTCCTTTTTTACGAAACTTTTTAAAAAGCATTTTTAATAACGGAGGAACTGCAAAGTAGATAAAAAAGAGCCTGAATACTTGGTAGCCTGTAACTACAGATAAATCGGCTTTGACTTCATGGGCAATTAACCCCATTTGATCCATTCCGCCTGGAGCCACACTTAAAAAACTTGTTTTTAACGACATTCCATAAGTTTTATGCAGAAAGATACTCAAAGCAAGGGATCCCATTATCAAAATCCCGCCGCTTAAAATCGATAATCCAGAGAAAGTCCATTTCTTATCCAGCTTATCCGGAATTAAAAGCAGCCCTACATAACTGCCGATTATCAGCTGTGAGAAATTTAAGATTGTATTCGGCAAAGGTATTGGCTCCATACCGCAAAGAACGAGGATTGCCGTACCTGCTAATGGCCCTAATAAAAAAGGAGTGGGAAGTTTTAGTTTTTTTCCCAAAAAGGCTCCCATGATAGAAGCCGCCGCGAATAAAAGAATGTCGAGGATAGAATAGCTGTAATCGAACGCAGCATGGTGCATGATCATTTCTTTTTTTCCGCCCACTATAGGACTAAATATCATAAAAGGGATCAGAAATATTACCATTAATAACCTTGTAACCTGTAAAAACGCGACAACCGTCGTATTAATATCCTTCATCTCTTCAGCCAGCATAATCATTTGACCTAGTCCTCCAGGGATACTCCCCGTCAGAACTGTCGGATAATCAATCCCGCTGAGCCTTGAAACAATAAAAGCTATACCGGCACAGAACAAAATCAGCATTACTGTTGCAGTTGCTATAGAAGGAAGCTGTTTACCTATTTGCATAACAGCCTCTTTAGTAAAAGATAAACCCAATGAATACCCGACTGCCAGCAAACCTGCATCACGAAAATAAGCCGGCCAAAACATTTTAACCTTGGCTGCCCTGGAACCGATGAATACTGCTACCAGCGATCCAAGCAGCCAGGCAACAGGCAAATGGAAAAGCGAGAATAATAGACTTCCTCCACATGCAATCAGAAATGTACAGATTAACCGAACAGGTTTACTTTGAATGTCTAACTTTTTCAAAACACCATCCCTAACTAATCACGCTAAAATAATATCTCTATTATATAATAAAACAAGTAAAACCAATAAAAATGTCTTAAAAGCCTTTTAGATTGTTCATACAACATAATGTGGAAGCAGCTTTTTCTAATCAGCAAAATACAGACAAAACAGAGCATAAATTGACCGGAATTGAATTTCCTTTACTGATATTATCATTTCAAGGAGTGAGTTTATGGCATGGATTGAATCCTTACAGAAGGCAATAGACTACATGGAAAAATATTTATTAGAGGATATCTCTATCGAGAGTATCGCTGAGCAGGCAAATTCTTCAGCATTTCACTTTCAGCGTATGTTTTCAATACTGACCGATATTTCCGTAGGCGATTATTTGAGACGCCGCCGATTGACATTAGCTGCTCAGGAGCTGAAAAGAACTGACTGTAAGATTATCGATCTTGCCTATAAATATGGTTATGACACTCCCGAAGCATTTTCAAAAGCCTTTCGCAGGCAGCATGGTGTTTCTCCGACTGAAGCGAGGAAGAGCACCGAGTCACTAAAATCTTATAACCGCCTCGTCATTGAGGTGAGTCTGAAAGGAGCAGAACCAATGAATTTTAAAGTAGTAGAAAGAGACGGTTTTCAGGCAGTTGGCGTAAAGCAGGAGTGTTCCTTACAAAATGAACAAAATTTAAAAGCGATTCCAAAGCTATGGGAAAAGCTGAACGAAGATGGGACCAGCAATTTATTGGGTACAATGAATAACGGGCAGATACAAGGTGTTTTAGGCGTTTGCGTAGATAAAAGCAGAACAAGCGCTGAGCCAGTTATGGATTATTGGATTGCAGCAGAATATGACGGTGACCTGCCGGCAGAGTTTTCGAAGCTGGAAATACCGCCATCTAAATGGGTAGTTTTCGGTGTTCATGGAGCTATGCCTGATGCTATGCAAAGAGTATGGAAGCAAATATACTCTGAGTGGTTTCCTTCAAGCGGCTTCCAGCATGCCGGCACTCCGGAATTGGAAGTTTATCCGAAGGGAAATGCATACAGTCCTGACTACTATTCAGAAATCTGGATTCCAATTAAAAAATGAACATTGACTAATAAAAATTGATTGCCTCCGGGTAATCAATTTTTTTATTACCAGAACTAAAAAGGCGTAACTTCAGTAAATTCAGTTTCTGACCATGTGGCAGGAAATGAAAAAGTACTCGAACTATTTTAGATGAAATTCATTCTTAATTTTTTAATTAATGTTAAAATAATTACTGAAAAGATAAGAGGTAAATTTTTCTAATGATAATGAATGATTTTGTAGGGGTGAGTTATGGAAAATAAAGATATTTCACTAAAACGGCAATATGATATGGATTGGATTCGGGTATTAGCTACAATTGCCGTATTCCTATATCACTGCTCCATGTTTTTTAATCCATTTCCTTGGCACGTTAAAAATAATGAATTGGATTCAAGCAGTATTTTAGTATTTTCCCTTTTTATTGGCGCATGGATCATGCCGATTTTTTTCGCAATTTCAGGAATTAGCGTTTCTTATGCACTAAAAAGAAGGAGTATAAAAATCTATCTAAAAGAACGTATTCTTCGGCTGGGAGTGCCGCTCGCATTCGGAGTATTTGTCCTGACACCTCCGCAAGTCTACATGGAGCGATTAGCCAACAATCAGTTTAAAGGTTCATTCTTTGAATTCTTCCCACATTATTTTGATGGAGTATATTTGGATTTTGGCGGCACAGGGAACTTTGCCTTTTTTGGATTGCATTTATGGTATTTACTTGTATTATTAGTTTTTTCTTTTCTCACGGTACCATTATTTAAAAAAATTCCAAGTATCCGCAAATTTGGAATGATACATTTATATATTCTGCCCACTTTACTTTTTATCTCCGGAAAAATAGAAACACAAGGGTTAGGCGGTTGGGATATCGTTTTTTACTTAATTATTTTTATTTATGGCTATTATTTCTTTTCCAGTCAATCCTTTAAACCAGCACTGAAATCAACAATTGGTGTTCATATTTTTTTGGCGCTTATTACATCAGTTACTTATATCGTTTGGTTTATGAATGCATATCCCCAACCAGGTTCTTTTCAGGAAATAATCTTTTTTGCGGTACGAACAATTAATTGCTGGAGTTTATTATTATGTATTTTCTATCTCGCAGACAAGTATTTAATATCTTCCAATCATATTTTAGAGTATGGAAGTGAGGCTTCCATGTCATTTTATGTTCTCCATCAGCCTGTTATTTTACTTCTCGGTTTTATTATACGTGACTTATCTTGGCCAGTGCCCTTAAAGCTTATATTTCTTATTTCTGTCTCATTTCTTCTGATTATGCTGTGTTTCCATTTTATTATCCGGCGTGTTCCTGTTTTAAGATTCTTATTCGGAATGAAAGGCCAAAAACTCTATGAGAAAGAAGTTTTTGCTGATAGGCCTACCGCATAGAAAGAAAATGAATCTGTTACGACAATGTAACAGATTTTGTTTTTTTCAGACTGATAAAATATCAATATTCTAAACCCATACTAAATAACATACGATAGTTAATATGAAAAATTCACAATGATATTAACTAAATATTCAAACAGATCAGTAGACATCCAAGTACTATCAATTTATCATAGGAGTAAGAAATAAAGCGCTTACAATGAAACTGGAGGTATTCTATGTATATTGCTGATAAATTGAAAGAAATAGCTTCAAATTTTCCTGATCAATTGATCACCACTTTTAACAATCACCATACATCATATGGAGACTTTTATAAACAAGCAGAAAAACTAGCTGGTTATTTTCAGGAAAAAGGGTATGGCAAAAACGATATCATAGCAGTTTATTTACATAACTCAGACTATTTTTTAATTTGTTATTATGCCTGCCATATCGGAGGTTTTACTGTTTTGCCTGTGAATACAAAGCTGACGGCACGCGAAGTGGAATATATATTGAATCACTCCGAAGCAAAAGCGTTAATCTATGATTCCCGGTTTAATGATCTTTTACAAGAAATTGAACCTAGCCTTCATAGAATAGAAGACCGTGTTCTGGTTGGCAGCGAAGAAAATGGTGTGATTGGACTGGAAGCAATCATTCATGGCAAAAAAAGAACCTTAAAGAATCCGGATGCACAGGATGATGATACTGCTGTTGTATTTTACACATCAGGTACCACCGGCAGGCCAAAAGGCGTTATGCTATCAAATAAAAATGTAGCGGCAACGGCTCAGATTTGGATGGAAGCGATGGATATCACTTATGCTGACCGGATGCATATTGTCACTCCTTTATTTCATTGTGCAGCAAGCCATGTTTTTAGTATCCCGGTAGTCTATGCAGGAGGATCGCTCGTCATTGAAGAGGCATTTTCTCCTGAAAAAACATTGGAGACAATGGAAAAAGAAAAAGTTACTATATTCTTTGGCGTACCAGCCATGTACAGTATTTTACTTAATACGGAAAAACTGAAAACAGTGGATTTATCTCATCTGCGTTTATTCTCCTATGGTGCTGCACCGATGCCCTACGAGCTGGTAAAGCAGGTAAAGACACTATTCCCCGATGTAAAGGTACAGAATATGTACGGCCAGACTGAGAATTCTCCTGCTGCTACTACATTAAAGGACCATTATGCACTAGCAAAAATAGGATCCGTCGGGGAAATGCTTCCGCAGACTGAGGTAAGAGTAGTCGATGAATATGGTGATCCGCTGCCGGCAGGCCAAGTAGGAGAAATTGTGGTTAAAGGGCCACAGGTTATGAAGGGCTACTTGAAGAACGACGAAGCTACTCAGCAATCTATTAAAAATGGCTGGTTGTATAGCGGTGATTTAGGCAGGTTTGATGAAGACGGATTGCTGTATATTGTTGACCGGAAGAAAGACATGATCATACGCGGAGGAGAAAATGTGTACCCGGTTGAAATAGAAGAAATACTATATGAAATTCCAGAAATTCTAGAGGCAGCGGTTGTAGGAGTCCCTCATGAAATACTGGGAGAGGTTCCAAAGGCATACGTAGTGACCAAGCAAGGAAAAGTACTTTCAGAAGATCAAGTCCTATCCTATTGTTCCAAGCGGCTCGCAAATTATAAACTCCCGGCAGAAATTGAATTCTTAGATGCTCTGCCGCGAAACGCCAGCGGAAAAGTACTCAAGATGGTGCTTAGAGATAAAGTTCATTCAGCTTAATATGATGATTGGAAAAAAACCTTAGCCTTTATATTTTGGGCTAAGGTTTTTAGGTATAAGTTTTTAATTTTCTTACTATTAAACCTCTAGTTTGCTACAGCATTTCAAAATATTTTCAAAATAAAATGGTTGCATTTTGCAAATACATAGCGTATAAATAAACCAAGAGGTGAAAATAATGGAAACTGAAAATCTTCGAGGACTGTTTCAACTATTGACAAGGCGGTTTGGACTATTAAACAAAAACTGCTGCAGTACTGAACAAATTGAGGTTTCATTAGTCCAGAGCCATATCCTATATGAAATTCACCGTCAGCATAAACCTTCGATCCAGCAAATCGCGGAGACACTGGGTACAGATATTACTACCTTCAGCCGGCAGGTTCAGACTCTTATTAAAATGAATTTAGTGAAAAAAACGCCGGATGCTGAAGATCGCCGAATTTCCATTCTTTCTCTGACCGAAGATGGCATTAAGATTAACAACACCATAGAACAGCAAATGAATGATTATCTGAATGAGATCTTCTCTACCATGAATGAGTTCGAAAAAGAAACTGTTGTTCGTTCTTTAAAATTACTAAATGACCGAATGGTAAAATCATCTGTGTGCTGCACTACTCCTTGGGGGTAGTATCTTTTTTTGAAAACACTTGCAAATTACAAGCTTTAACTTAAAGCTCTAACATGTTCGTTAAGCCCAAATGAAACCAAATAAAAAGGAGGATTTACAATGTTTAATGATTATGAGGTTCAAGTTATTGCGAAAGAGAGAGTTCGAGAATTTGAAGGGTTAATGAAAGAACAAATCTTAAGGAACCCAGCAAAGCACACAAAGAAACAAATTCCGATTTTCAAACAGGCAACAGTTCAAACCGACTGCTGCCAAGCGGCTTGCTGTTAAGATTAAACTGAAAGATGCAGACACTGACCGAATTTTCATTCAAGGGAGGAACAAAATGAATCAATTTAAGAATAGCGCCTTGCCAGTCGCAATTATTGGCGGTGGCCCTGTAGGACTCGCTGCAGCTGCTCAATTATTAAAAAAAGGGGAGAAGTTTATCGTGTTTGAAGCCGGTGCTTCAGTTGGTTCAAGCGTGCTTGAGTGGGGACACGTCAAAATGTTTTCTCCATGGCAATACAATATTGATAAAGCGGCAAAAGAATTCCTTAAACAATCCGGCTGGAAATCACCGGATGTCGAGAAGATACCAACCGGCCGTGAACTTGCAGAGGAATACCTGCTGCCACTATGGAATCTTCCTGAAATGAAGGAGCATGTCATATTAAATGCTATAGTAGTTGGTGTCACTAAAAAAGGGCACGATAAATTAAAAGATGCCCAAAGAGAAAATGTTCCATTTCAAATTTATGCAGAGGTAGACGGGGAAACAAAATTATTTGAAGCAAGAGCTGTTATTGATTCATCCGGAACATGGAAGAATCCAAATCCGATTCTTTCTAATGGAATTTGGACAAATGCAGAAAGAAGATTAAAAGATCAGATTTTCTATGGCATTCCTAATGTACAGGAACTGGAAAATAGATATGCGAATAAGAATGTGATGGTTATCGGAAGCGGCCATTCAGCGATTAATGCTCTACTTGATTTAGCACAATTACAAGAAAAACATTCCGAAACAGCTATCTACTGGGTTCTCCGCAAGAAACATATTGCAGAAGTGTATGGCGGCCAGGAAAATGATGGCTTACCGGCTCGCGGAGAACTTGGCATTAGAATTCAACAGCTTGCAGAATCTGGAAAACTAACTATTTTAACACCGTTTTATGTAACCGAAATAGCTTCCCAAAATGGAAAAATTAATATAATTGGGGAAATAAACGGGGAGGAAACGTCAGTCGGCAATGTAGATGAAATAGTCGTAAGCACTGGATTCAGACCCGATACCTCGTACATTGGCGAAGTCAGACTAAGCCTAGATTCAGCTGTTGAAAGTGTAGAGGCTCTTGCCCCGCTTATTGATCCGAATATTCATAGTTGCGGAACGGTCAGGCCGCATGGTGAAGAAGAATTAAGACAGCCAGAAAAGGATTTCTATATTGTTGGTATGAAAAGCTATGGAAGGGCACCAACCTTCCTGCTCGCAACAGGGTATGAACAAGTGAGATCAGTTGTCGCTTATCTGACAGGCGATTTTACCGCTGCGAAAGAAGTCCGGCTGGAACTCCCTGAAACAGGAGTGTGCAGTGTGAATCTAAAGAATTGCTGTGATGAAACTATGACTCCTGATACAGTAACTTCTAATGACAGCTGTAAATCAGCATCCTGCTCAGAAAAGGAACCTGCTTTAACCAATTCATGCTGCGGAACTAGCGCCCCTGTGAAAATTGAGATTAAAAGTAAATCCTGCTGCTGAGGAAAATAAAGAAAAAAAAACACGTTCACAATTCAAATTGTGAACGTTGTTTTTTTTCTATTTAAATTAAATTAATAGATTTTCTAATTTTAAATATAAAATGAGCAATGTGCCTATTACTATTAGTAGCCTCCATAACCTCCACCGTATCCATACCCTGGATAATATGGATAATATGGGTATGGCGGATAGAAGTAATATGGGTAATATGGGTAATATGGTCTGCGTCGCCGTCTTGGACGCGGATAATAATACTGTCTTAAATCCATATCAGAAATTTGTTCCTGATCGAACTGAGGCATTTGATTTGCATTAATCATTTGATAGTCCAACATGAAAACCTCCCTATGTTTCTACCTTACTTTATGCATGCCTTATAAGGAAAGAGTATGTCCTTTAAGACCATGTTGCCTGTAGAACAAGCCTCTTTTAGAGTAAGACCCAACTAAGTGATTATCTCCGATAGCCTCGAAGTATGCTTCAAATAGGGTTCTAATCGGCATGATAATAGGTACGAACAGCAAGAAGCACCGTTCCAGGAAGAACGGTGCTGCAGGGTTACTATATAACTTTATTCATCTTTCTTATCTTTGTCTGCATCCTCTGTATCTTCTACAGGATCTTCAGGATCGGGATCTCTGTCATCTTCATCATCATCAGTTATTGTATCATTTTCGTCAACGCCTGGAAGTGTATCGTTGTCACCTTCATCATTTGTGTCGTTTTCATCAACGTCTGGCAAATTATTATCGTCTCCATCATTTGTATCGTTCTGATCCACGTTTGGAGGCGGATTATTGTCACCATCGTCATTATTACATCCCGCTACCATAGCAGCAGATAGAAATAATGCTGTTAAAAGTTTTAACCACTTTGTATTCATATTCAATACCTCTTTCCTTTTTAGTTTAAAGGTATTGTTCTCCGTTTCCCGATTTTTATTCAATTGTAAAAAATGGTACTTAAATTAAAAGACTCACCACAATCGGTGAGCTAGGAAAAGTTATTTATAAACTTGTTGTTCCACTATATCCATGTCTGTGGGGGGCAGTTCCATCCACGGTGGTAACACCACTAAACTCATGATAATGCCCGCCCCCTTGATATGGGATAGCGGGTCCAGTAACTCCTCTAATTTGATGTCGATGCCCATCGTTGATAGAAGTGAAAGTAAAGTATCTGTGTGTATGTTGCACTCCAGTTGGTGCTGGTTCTGTTCTGCCAGCATATCTGTGACTGTGTCCGCTATTAAAAGAGGTGACTCCTTTAAATTCATGGACATGGGTAGACACTGGTCTTCCATCCCATGAGGTAATATAAAGGTGGTGAGAATGCATAGGATCTGAATCATTTGAATGATACATAAATCCAGAAACAGGAATTTCCATCCGTAACACTCCTTTTTATTTTAAATATTGTAGAGTTATAATATAAAAAGGAGCAGGCATTTAGAACACACATTATCAAGGAATAGACAGTCCAAAATCAGAGACAAAAGAAGTAGTATAAGCAGGCAAAAACCTTTCCTTTGAAATGTGGCATGGCAATGATTATCACAGATCAAGCTCGTGATATATTAAAACAAAAGTTCCAAAAACATTCGTGTATTTTTTGCTGGTTATGGATGAGGGCAGCCTCAAGTAGGACTTGATCTGGATGAGCCAGAAGCAAATGATAAAATTTTTTTAATAAACGAAATACAGGTTGCGATTGACCCAATGATTGAACCAAGTACACATGACCTTACTCTTGATCTTAGCGGAGACAAAAAGGGGATTGTGTTGTTAGGAAATACAGGTCATTGCTGTTAGGAGCATAAAAAAAGAGCCATTGGCTCTTTTTTTTATACCGTAATATATGGGGTCACTATAAAGTTTCGCTATACGTTGTCTATACTTTTGAAATGATGGTAAACAATCGGACAAGGTGGCTTTAGCTGGTACGGTGACGGTGTCAACTAAAGATCATACTAAAACATTACAGAATGCTTTATATGTTTTAAATTAACGGTTCAATTGCAAATAGGATTGTAAAAAACAGTGAAAGCACCAATAGGCAGCCAAATAATGCGAACAGGTATGGACTAGTTTTATGTTCGTATATTTGCAGCATTAAAACTGAAATAAGGATTGCAATACCTATGAAAATCATCATTTTAGGGTTCCAGGTTAAGGCAACGGAAAATTTTGAGTCCCATTCTTTACCAGTAATAGCTGTTATCATTGGGCTTGTTCCTGCATTATCAATGGATTCTGAAACGTTCTTTGGCGGCACAGATTGACTCATAAACGCTGTGACTATAAATACAACAAATATGACGATACTTTCTGCTCTTAGCCATTTTATATTCATTTGTCTTTTTTGAACAAAGCCGTTAATGAAAGCAAATATTAATACTAAAGAGTACAACAAATGCTTTAACAAAAGTGCTTCGCCATAAGGCAAGAGCCAGGAATTCCAGTACTCAGGAACGGTATACTTCATAAGGATGATACCCGTAACGAGAATCAGAAGTACACAGGAAAATGCGAATGGTGTAAACCATTTTCTAAACACGTCCCAGTTTGAGTCTGCTGTTGATTTCCAGCTAATGATAAATAATATACCTGTCCAAAATGCCATAGATATGAAGTGTATCGTATTAGCCAAATAACCCCAAATTGGAGATAGTGCAGCAATATGGCCAGACCAATTTACAATAAATGCAAGCAAGCTTACCCACATAAGAGTAATACCAGCGTTCAATCTTGATGTTTGAATATCCATATTCAAGAAAAATAAAACCAGAAAAATGGATACTATAACAGCCACCAGCCAAGTTGATCCCGTTCTGGAATGCAATAAAACACTTGTCAGGACGGCTGAAATATCCCGATTAGCTGAAAATTGAAAAAGGATGTCTAACACTGGAACAAATGCCAGCAATGGAATAAGCAGTGCCAGCATAACACGGCACCGATTTGAAAAACGGATCGGTACTTTCTTATTCTCAGGTAAAGAAGCTAAAAGACAACTCCCTAGCAACATGGAAAAACAAAGATATAGAGCTGCATCTGATAACGTAATAAGCCAGGTCATTTATTTCTTTTTCTTACCATAACCAAGATTATTCCCCCGACAATTACAACAGCCACAACCACTATTAGCAAAGTTGAAACACCGTTTGTTTCCCTCTCATCCTGAACGGCAGTTGAAGGGCTAGTATTTGATTCTTCTTGCTTTGGATCTGCTTTTTCCATTTCTTCAGGCTCAGTTTCATCTTGTGATTTCTGAGTTCCATTAGTATTCGGGACGGTTGACGGTTCGTTGGCTACTTGAAAAGCAAAATCGCCTTCCATCGGATGCCCATCCTCAGAAACGATATTATATGTAACGGTAATGTTTCCCTTTGGAAGAGGATTTACGAGTTCCCCGGTTAACGTTTGCCCTTTAACATTTACAGTTTTTAATTCTAATTCCTGCCCATTTCCATCCTTTACAGCCATGGTGCTTATATCTTCAATATTACCTTCAAAGAACAGTGTAATTTCTTTTGTATTTTCCTGTACAATGGAGTTAGCTTCAGGCTTTGAGCTTTCGATTCCTGTATGGGCAAAAGCAGAAGCAGGGAGGACTAAAAGAGAAATAACTAACAAAAAATATAATATAAATTTCAAATGAATCACCTCAAAATTATTATTTTGTTTTGGAGAACCTTTCAGGTTTCCGCTGTTACTGGATGTGTTTCCTTTAAAAAATGCGAAACTCCTTAAATGCGCTCACCGACATTTAAAGATCATTTCTTAGAATATCCTGTATTTCCCCTATGCTTATAAAACTTTGTAATTTGGCACCTTGTTCATTGTAGAGATCAAAAAATATCAAGTCAATCAAAAAAAAATTTTCTCTCCGATTTTTTTCAAACTCTAAAAACCTCACAAAGACTTCACATTTCACCTGTAAGATAGGTATTTATTTATATAGAAATTCCTTTAAGGAACGAGGGTTTGAAGTGTGAATAGTATAACCGTAAATAGTGAAAACCTTTTTACAGAAAGAAGGAAATCAGATTGCGGAAGCTGCTAACGGAAGGACGCTTTGGACAAGAATCACAACAGGATGCCAGACCTTTTAATTGTAGATGATTTCATGATGCCATTTATGGATGGTCTTTCGTTTGCAATAGAAGCAAGAAAAGACCATGGCTGAGCTGAACAAGGAAACAACGTTAAATGTCAAGGTAACGCAGGGAAAGAAAATGTAGAAGATGCAGATGAAGTAAAGTTTGAAATTTGGGATGCTGACAAGGAAAAGAAAAGTATTATGTTAAAGACAGATCATAAAAAAGAAGGAATCTATACTGCTAAAAACACCTTTACAACCGGCGGCATCTATTATGTACAATCACACGTAACGGCTCGCAGCCTTCATTCAATGCCAAAGAAAAAGATACATTGCAGGTCAAGTTTCAGAAGCTGCCTTGAAAGAGCTTGAGGAAAATGAAGCTCATGCTATGCATGAAAGCAAAGAGGGTGGAGGCCATCACTAGTATTGTAAGATATTTTGATAAAGGAACCAGCCGAACTAATTATAGTTCGGTTTTTATCATCTGTTAGTGAAAGAAATACCATCCAAAATAAAAAAGAACGCTCATCTTATCGCGTTCTTCCGCCTTCCGCTCCAATCAACATAGTGGCAAAATCAACAATGAGATTTAACAAATCCAAATTATTTTACGGAATTGACAAAAAAATCTCTTTTACATATAATTCAGACAGCAACTTTTTGGGGGAGAGCCATTTGAAATTATCCTGGGCAGATTATATAAGTATAGCCATTCATCAGACTGATTTAACGCTAACAAGCTATATTAAAAATAAGTTAGCGCCTTTTAATCTTGCTCCCGAACAAAATCTAATTCTGATGCTTCTTTGGGAACAGGACGGTTTATCTCAAAATGATATTGCTGAAAAGCTGGATAAAGATAAAACGAATATCGCTCGAATGGTGTTAAACCTGGAACATAAGGGTTTTATTGAAAGGACCATCAGCCAGCACGACCGCCGCTCATTAAAAGTTTATTTGTCTGATAAAGGCTGTGCACTTGGCAATGAAATTATTCCTATAACCGAAGAGTTTAACCAGCTTGTTACTAATGGCGTTACAGAAGATGAGTTAAAGGAATTTAGCAGGATCCTTACAAAAATGAGAAATAATGTACGGTAAATTTTTGGAACAGAGACTAATAATATTACCAAAAATTTCTTCGGGCAAAAAAGTTGTTACAACAAATTTTTATATGATAATATGATGCTGTTGTTGCTTAACATAATGAAAAACATAGGGATATGTAAATGAAAATCGAGACTGAGGTTCACGGAACCTGAATCGGTATTTATTTTCGAGGAATTTTAGTTGTTGTAGCAACATCTTAACTTAAGAGCTTTTGCCGAATGTAAGCAAAGGTTTCACTATTATCTAAAACAAAGGGGAAAATACTTATGGTTAACTTTAAAGACTTTACAAAACAATTTATCAATGGCGAATGGGTTGAAGGAAACGGAGCCAAATCAATCGATGTCCTAAATCCGTATGACCGTTCCACATTGTATTCTGTTAAGACTGTTACAAAAGAAGATATAGATAAAGCAATGATCACTGCACAGGCAGCTCAAAAGGAGTGGGCTAAAACCACTCCCGAAGAAAGAAAAGAAGTACTAAGAAAAGTAATCTCATACCTGCAAGAACACAAAGAAGAAATTATCG
Source organism: Bacillus sp. M6-12 (assembly GCF_002860285.1). Lineage (GTDB taxonomy): Bacteria > Bacillota > Bacilli > Bacillales > DSM-1321 > Peribacillus. The sequence continues at coordinate 122,636 of NZ_PGVF01000005.1, read as the reverse complement.
ATATTTACACTTCTGAAACAGGCGGAACTGTTCTTTCAGCAAATATCGCCCTTCAAATTACTTTTGAAGAATTGGAAGAAGCTATTAAGTTTGCTGATGAAGTGAACTTAATGAAAGAAGTTCCTGCTATGATTGAAGGAAAAGAAAATCATGTTTATCGTGTGCCAATTGGAGTCATTACATCAATAACTCCTTTTAACTTCCCGCTGAATTTGTCAGTGCGGACGATTGCTCCTGCGATTGCACTTGGTAATGCTGTAGTTCACAAGCCGGATGTAGCTACTGGCATCACAGGCGGTGTTATCCTTACTAGAGCATTTGAAGAAGCAGGGCTTCCGGCAGGAGTATTAAATTTATTATTAACTGATCCTAAAACAGATGGAACTGGTGACTATCTGCTTGAGCACCCAATTCCAAGGTTTATTTCCTTTACAGGCTCAACCGCTGTAGGCCGTCATATAGGTGCAATTGCCGGAAGAAACCTGAAAAAGGTTGCATTAGAGCTTGGCGGAAACAATCCATTTATCGTGTTATCTGATGCCGATGTTGATCGTGCTGTTGATGCTGCTATCTTTGGAAAATTCGCCCACCAAGGACAAATTTGCATGGCTACGAACAGATTTATCGTACACAAAGATCTTGTTGAAGAATTTACTGCTAAATTTGTTGAAAGAACGAAGGCACTTCCATATGGTGATCCAAAGGATCCTGCTACAGTGGTCGGACCTCTTATTAATGAAAGACAGATTGAAAAAGCACAAGCGGTAATTGAAGATGCTAAAAATAGCGGGGTCAAACTCGCCCTTGAAGGAAAGCGTGTAGGAAATGTTTTAACACCTTATGTGTTTATAGATGTAAAAAATGAATCTGTCCTTGCGCAAACTGAGATGTTTGCTCCAATTGCCATGATCATTCCTGTTGATAGTGATGAAGAAGCTATCGAAATCGCATCAGAAACAGAGTATGGCCTTTCTTCAGCGATATTCACACAGGATTTTGAAAGAGCTGAACAGTTTGCCCTGCAAATTGATAGCGGCGTAACTCACATTAACGACCAAACTGTAAATGCACAGCCTGATATTCCGTTTGGGGGTAATAAAGCATCTGGGGTTGGCCGATTCGGTAATCCTTGGCTAATTGAAGAATTTACAACAACAAAATGGGTATCGGTTCAAAAGAAATATCGTGAATTTCCTTTTTAATTAGACTATGTTAAAGGTCTTTGTTTATCTTGATACTATGTTTATGTCTAGCTGCAGCGCCCAGCCCCTCGAGTGTTGTAACCAAGAGCCGTTACAACCTTGGTCATAAGCCAATCGCTTCGGAAAGCAAATAGCGCCTTCTGTCAGCGCTTGTCTTATGCTTGTCGGACTTGCACAGGGATGTGCTGGCGTCGACGTTTGGCACAGGACGTGCCAGAACTTAGTCGACGTTCCTTTGTCATGACGTGGGTCAGAACGGCGTTGCCACAGGAGGAAGGTTGTAACATGGTTTTTGTTACAACACTGGCGACTTTAGCCGTTCTTCCTCTGACCAGGGCGCTTTCGCTTTTCTATATTGGAGCGGAAGGCGCGGGACTCCTCGAAAATGCATCCGCATTTCCTTCGTGCGGTCTTTGTTCGAAGATGTTCCCTTCAATGTCCTGCGGGGGAAGCGGAGCAAGGGAGACTCAGCAGGCGGTAAACGTGAGAGGTAAAATCGAGTGCCTGAAGCGGTACTCAACAGCCTATTTAACAGAGCTTTAAATTAAAGTGAGTAGTTGAGTTATCAATATTTCGAAGCTCTCCATTCAACCTGGAGAGCTTTTCCTTTTTAAGCTAAGAAATACAGAAAGAGGTTTATACCGTGACAAAAGCAAAACTTTGGACTAAAGATTTTATCAGCATTTCTTTTGCCAGCTTTTTTATTTTTCTTATCTTTTATATGCTTACAGTTACACTTCCTGTCTATATAACAGATGAATTACATGGAGATGGAAAGGATATTGGCCTCGTCATTACAATCTTTGTAGTATCTGCCATCATCCTGCGGCCGTTAACAGGGAAGTGGCTGGATTCTATTGGACAAAAAAAGATATTAATCATTGGTGCAGGGACCTTTTTAGCCGGATCCCTTCTATATTTTACAGCAGACTCGATCAGCAGCTTGCTGATAATAAGAATTATCCACGGAATAGGATTTGGTATGGCTACTACTGCCACTGGAGGAATAGTAGCGGGCATTATACCAAATGAGCGGCGCGGTGAGGGGATGGGCTATTATTCAACCTTTATGAATTTAGCCATGGTAATTGGCCCATTTTTGGGTCTTACCCTTATAGGGATTACAGGTTCTCATTTACTTTTCATAATGTGTGTGATTTTTTCCGTTTTAGCCCTAGGATGCTCTTTCATGTTAAAACTGCCGGAAACCGGCATTCTGCCGGCAAAAACATCGAAAACGCCAAACGGACTTTCGGACTTTTTTGAGAAAAGTACACTCCCCATTGCTATGATTGCTTTCGCACTTTCTTTTGTGTATTCAGGAGTCATTTCTTTCATTTCAGTCTACGCAAGAGAGTTAAATTTGATGGGGGCATCCAGCTTTTTCTTTGTTGTCTATGCCGTTTTTCTTTTAATATCACGGCCTTTTACTGGAAAATGGTTTGATCAATATGGAGAAAACTTTGTAATTTATCCTTGCATCATTTTTTTTAGTACAGGCGTCTTATTTCTTAGCCAGGCTTCCTCAGGAATTACACTCTTACTGTCGGGGGCATTTATTGGTTTGGGATTCGGTACACTCGTCTCTTGTTTTCAAACAATAGCCGTACATTCTGCCCCTGAAGGCCGAAAGGGAATCGCAACTGCCACCTTTTTTGTTTTATTTGATTCCGGATTCGCTTTTGGTTCATTCGCATTGGGAATAGTTGCTATGCATACTAGTTACCAAACAGTTTACTTATTGGGATCCATTATTGTTTTAATATCAATCGGTTTATATCATAAACTTCATGGCAGAAAGGCAAAGCAGAAAAATCGTGCTTTAGAAGAGAAAATGTCTGCGTGATATATGAGGTGAATTGCTTCATTTCATGAAAAAGTAACTAATGGATGGCAGCATAGGACTTGTCAAACTAAATATTGTATATTATATTTTTAAATATACAATATTTAGTGCTTGACTATTATCAAAAATACTAAATATAGATAACTACCAATAATAATGGTGTCTATTAAGACTTAATAGGGAATCTGGTGAAAATCCAGAGCTGTACCCGCAACTGTAATTGCTGACGAAATAATCATATCCACTGTCCTAGGACGGGAAGGGATTAGAGTAGAAAGAAGCATTAGTCAGGAGACCTGCCATTTTTTAGCGTGTTATCTTCTTCGGGAGCTGGGAAGATATAACGGGGGTACTCTAACTATTACAGTGAATTCGTGCTGTTTTTCTAGATTATTCTGCGTTTATGTAACCCATCTTCCTAGATGGGTTTTTTGTTTTATATAGAATTTATTAAAGGGAAACAAATAAACCTTCGAAGATGTATATCGATTTATCAACAGAAATGAGGAAAAGGTTGTGGAAGAGAAGATATCTCCAAGTGTATTCAGAACGATACAGACAAAGTTGGTGTTACCGCCAGATACAAATCATATGGGAACAATCTTTGGATTACTTAAGAGCCCAAGAGCGAAAACAAAGAAGATTGATATTAATGTAGTTTACAAAAGGAGAAGAGAATATGAGTGTTCAATTTCATTCAGAAATGGATTCAATTTCGGAAGCCATTAAAAGAGCCTCTGAAAAATATAACCTTGATACGGCGGTAATTTTTAAGAAGATAACCGGTCTCGCGGAAGCTTCCAGATACGAACAGTCCCTTCTTTATGCATTAAATCAAATATCAATGGAGGAGCCAAACTGGACTTTCCTTGCAGCAAATCTATATTTAACGGAGATATATCATAATGCTTCAAAGATAAGGGGATATGAGAGTGAAAGAAAATACGGTGATTTTTACTCTCTTATCGCCGAATTAACTAGTATAGGAATTTATTCTGAGGATCTATTGAATGATTACACAAAGGAAGAAATTGATATTTTATGTACTGAAATTGATCCTGAGAAAGACCATTTATTTAATTACATAGGTTTATTTTTACTGTCAGATCGATATCTTGCCAAGGATTATGAAGGTAACCTTTATGAATTACCTCAGGAACGTTTTATGATCATTGCCATGACATTGATGAAAAATGAACAAAAGGATAAAAGGTTATTACTAATAAAAGAGGCATACTGGGCCTTGAGCAACTTATATATGACTGTTGCCACACCTACTCTTTCAAATGCCGGGAAAAGCTTCGGCCAGCTTTCATCATGCTTTATTAATACAGTTGAAGATTCTTTAGATGGTATATATTTAAATAATTGGGATATTGCCAGGTTAAGTAAAGATGGGGGCGGAATAGGTGTTTACCTTGGAAAAGTACGTGCCCTGGGATCAGATATCAAAAAATTCAAAGGTAATTCATCAGGAGTTGTACCGTGGATCCGGCTTATAAACGATACGGCTGTAAGCGTAGACCAGCTTGGACAACGACAGGGAGCCGTTGCCGTTTATCTGGATGTATTCCATAAAGACATCATGAATGGATTCCTGGACCTTAAGACGAATAATGGAGACGAAAGGCGAAAGGCACATGATATTTTTACAGGAATTTCAATTCCGGACTTATTTATGAAGAAGCTTGAGGAAGTGGACGGAAGCGGCAGAAGTGTTGGAGAATGGCATACCTTTTGTCCCCATCAGGTAAAACAAATAATGGGATGGAAGGATGAAAGGGGAAACCCGCTTAGCCTGGAAGATTTCTATGATGAATTTGATCAAAATTACTTTTCGGAAAAGTATCAAGAAGCTGTAGACAACCCTCTTTTGCCACGAAAAACGTACAGGGCTATGGATATAATGGCGAGAATCATGATTTCTCAATTAGAAACCGGAACCCCCTATATGTTTTACCGAGATGAAGTAAATCGGCAAAACCCTAACAAGCATCTGAAGGCTAAAGGGCGTACATCTATATTTTGCAGCAATTTGTGTACTGAGATTACACAGAACATGTCTGGGTCCAATATTGTTAAAGAATATACGGATGAAGAGGGCAATATTGTCATTGTCCGGCAGCCTGGAGATTTTGTTGTTTGCAATTTATCATCTATTAATCTGCCAAAAGCGGTGAAAGAAAATGTATTGGAAAGATTGATCTCAATACAGATGAGAATGCTGGATAATGTCATCGACCTAAATTCGATCTCAGTTGGACAAGCAGAATTGACGAACAAAAAATATCGGGCAGTAGGCTTAGGCACGTTTGGCTGGCACCACCTATTGGCATTGGAGGGAATATATTGGGAATCGGAAGAAGCTGTCTCTTATGCTGATAAGTTATATGAGGAGATTGCCTACCATACAATACACTCTTCTATGGAACTAGCAAAGGAAAAAGGAGCCTATAGTACTTTTAATGGTTCCGAATGGCAAACTGGCCGTTATTTTGAGCGCAAAGGCTACAAAACTGCCAAATGGATTGAATTAAGGGAAGAAATTGCAAAATATGGTGTCCGTAATGGATGGATGATGGCTGTTGCTCCAAACTCATCAACAGCAAAGATTGGCGGTTCTACTGATGGAATTGATCCTTTGTATGCAGTCGAATATGCAGAGGAAAAGAAAAATTTTAAATTTAAAGTAACCGCACCGGATCTGGATCATAACACATACAACTACTATCGCCGTTCCAGGCATGTATTAGATCAGACTTGGAGTATCCGGCAAAACGCAGCCCGCCAGCGGCATATAGACCAAGCAATTAGCTTTAACCTCTACGTCCGCCATGATATTAAAGCGAAAGACTTATTACATCTCCATACGGAAGCATGGAGATATGGGTTAAAAACCACCTATTATGTGCGAAGCACTTCTCAATCCGAAGTTGAAGAATGTGAGGCTTGCCATAGCTAGTGAACAAAATATGAGGAGGTATTATCTTTGTTGGAACATAAAACATTGTCCAAAATTAAGCTATTGAATCCTGAATATCCAAATAAATCTACCGGGGTTATTAACGGAGAGTCTTCAGGTATTCTTAACTGGAACGATATTGCATACCCCCAAATGTACGAATTGTATCAAACTCTGCTATCCAACTTTTGGAAGGCTCAGGAAATTAATATGCAGGACGATATTAAGCAGTGGGATTTCTTAAGTAAACATGAGCAAGACGTATTTTTACGGATCAATACACAGCTTGCATCACTCGACAGCCTGCAAACTCCGACAATGAGCCAGGTGATGGATTATGTGTCAGATTCCAGTTTCAAGGCTATTTTTGCAGTTATTTCTCAGCAGGAAGCAGTTCATAATGAATCATATTCCTATATACTAAGCTCGCTCATTCCCCTGGATGAGCAAAATAACCGGTTTAATCAGGCCAAAAACGATCTGATTGTACGGAAACGAAATAAACTCATATTGGATGCTTATGAGGAATTTAGACAGAACCCTAACCAGCAGTCGTTATTCAAATTATGTGTGAACTCTATAAATCTTGAAGGCATTTATTTTTATGCTGGCTTTGCTTTTTTCTACCATTTGGCCCGCCATCAAAAAATGCTTAAAACCAGTACAATGATCAGCTATATTCAGCGGGATGAAATGCAGCACGCCTACTTTATTTCCCAGTTTATCCGTATTCTCTTAACCGAGAATCCTCATCTTAATACCGATGAGAATATTGAATATATTTATCAAACAATTAATACGGCTGTGCAGCTCGAAAAAGAGTGGGCCCATTATATATTAGCCCAAATAAAAGGGATTGATTTGGCTGAATTCGAAGGGTATGTCGAATATCTGGCAAACAAGCGATTAAGACAGTTTGGACTTAAAAATCTTTATGAAGAAAGAAAGAATCCAATGCCATGGATTCAAGTTTTTGGAGATGAGATGATGAATGAAACAAAATCCGATTTTTTTGAACAAAAATCCAGAACCTATACAAAAGTTTCACATTCCAATGGCTTTGATGAATTGTAGATGAAAGCTGCGATTGTTTATACTTCAATTACAGGAAACACGAAAGAATTAGCCGGGGACCTATATCAAATTTGCCTCAGTAAGTCAGTCGACACTACAATTTATAAAATAGAAGAGTTTCCTATATCTCGTCTAACTGAATTCCAGGCTTTTGCTATTGGTTCATATACATGGGGAAATGGAGAAATCCCAAAAGAAATGCTGAAGCTTTATAGAGGATTTCAAGCACAAAATAGAAAGGACATCACTACAGCTGTGTTTGGGACCGGAGATAGCTTCTATCCTAACTTTTGTGGTGCAGTTGATCTTTTTCGGGACATGCTATACGTCCACACGAATTTAGCTGCAACACTGAAAGTTGAACTGCTTCCGCAAAAACAGGATTTTCTCCGGTGCCAGAAGTTTGTGGAATTGCTGACAAGAGAGCTAGTATAAAAATTAGATTACTCTACACAATTTTCTCGGAATCAACTCTAAACCTTAGCCATAATTCTAAAAGGCTAAGGTTTTTTTAATCACCTGTTAATAATATGTCCGAGAATTTTTCTAGGGAATATCCCTTTGTCACTCGTTGGAAAAGGGATAACTAAGTACTATATATTCCAGATTAGTTGTACTACTTTTGATGATTCAAATTTATCCTTAATGGATGAAAGTATGAAATGAAAACAATAAAGTTAATTAATATTTCTCTTGGAATAATTTGCAGCGAAGATCTTTTTTAACAAAGCAGGAAAATGTCTATTTTTGTCGAATTAGAAAATATCCATAAAATATTAAATAATAAAATATAAACATTATAAATGGATAGCTTAAGAAACATTATGCTAATCGATGATATTATTTATATATGTTTATTAACACGAAAACAATGGGGGGTGTAAGCATGAAGTTCGCTATGATCTTTTAATAAGAATCTTGTTAATAGTAGTTGTCTTAACATTTTCAATAGCAGGGAAAAGTTATAGTAACTATAGTGACTCGACAAAAAGGAATATAACAAACTTATCTTTAATATATATGGTAGTTATAGTCCTGTCTTTGTTTGCTGGTACATACTTTAGCGCGTGCGCATAAAGCAGGCCATAAAAGCTATAATCATTATTTAAGATTGCCTATGTTTTATATGGGGAATAATTATTTTTGTTAGCGAATTTTAGTAAAACTTATACATAACATTTATGTTTTTAGAAAGGAGAGAGGTGTATGGAGTCACTCTGGCTGGAGTATGCATGGGCGTTGTTGATTCTAATCGGTTTAGAAGGATTGTTATCGGCCGATAATGCCCTAGTACTAGCAGTTATAGCCAAGCATTTACCCGAAGACCAGAAAAAAAGAGCTATTAATTACGGAATCATTATGGCTTTCGCTTTCCGCTTTGCTGCACTTTTTGCAATTTCCTTTATTGCAAATGTCTGGCAGATACAGGCTATAGGAGCTGCCTATCTGCTTTACCTAGGCTTAAAGCATGTCATACAGGCCCGTTTCGGGAAAGAAAATATGAATATTCATAAAGATGATGAAGAGGAGTCCGCTGGGAAAGCTTTCTGGCCCACAGTAGGGAAGATTGCTTTAGCTGACCTCGCTTTTGCAATTGATTCGATTCTGGCAGCGGTTGCTCTTGCGCTTGGTCTTCCCGATTCACCGCTCGATAATTTTGGCGGCATGGATGGTGGACAGTTTATTGTTGTAGTTCTTGGAGGTATTGCGGGTCTTATCTTAATAAAGTTTGCAGCAACCTGGTTTGTTGCACTTCTCGAAAAACGTCCAGCATTGGAAACAACTGCATATGCAATTGTTGCCTGGGTCGGTATCAAACTTGCTGTAATTACTCTTGCTCACGAGGATATTGGTGTTTTAGATCACCACTTTCCCCATAGTACCGCTTGGACTCTGATTTTCTATGTAGTATTAGTCGGTATCGCTCTAATAGGATGGTTTGCACCAGGCAATAAGTCACTCGCGAAAAATAAGTCCTAAAAGGCAGAAGCACCATCTTGCGAAACGTAACAAGCATACTTGGCTGTTCACCGACCTTAAATCAATATTTATAGAGTAGTGTTAGAATTATAAATAAATGGCTTAGGTTGGTGGCTGTGGTGCACCGTGGTCGTTGGAGTCAGACTATAGGATGGGCTCTAAGGCACCATAGTTCATCGACCTTCCTCTCCCAGCCCCATGAAACAGTATGGACGGATTCAATCTATTTTCATTCTCTGTGGTGCAGTGCTGATTTTCGCTGCGTGGGTGGCTATAGGGTGGTTTAGTTGAATATCATCAGTTTTAAATCACAATGAAGTCCGGCTAATATTAAGCCGGACTTCATTATTGTCGCGATAGGTGGTTTATATGACGACAAAGTTGTTACATGACAACAGCATTTTTTGTCATTATGATTTCAGCAAATTTATTTCCGTGCATGTAATCTCGATGTTTGAATGTCCATATTTAATAGAAATAACACAAGAAAGATAGATACAGTTAATACCACCAGCCATGCTGTTCCTGTTCTTGAATTTAATAAAACACTTGTTATTACAAGTGAAATATCTCGATTAGCCGAAAATTTAATAAGGATTTCTAACACTGGAACAAATGCCAGCAATGGAATAAGTATTGTCAGCATGACACGGTACCGATTAGAAAAAACGGATCGGTACTCTCTTATTTTCTGGTATAGAAGCTAATAGACAACTGCCTAGCACCAAGGAATAGCAAAGGTAAAGAGCTGCATCTGAAAGGGTAAGGATCCAGGTCATTTCTTTCTTTTTCTTACCACAATCAAGATGATTCCTCCGATAACAATAACAGCAGCGATAACCACTATTAATGGTGAAACAGTGTTTGTTTTCATATCCTCTTCAACCGCAGGTGAAGGATTAGTATTTGATTCTTCTTTTTCCTTTTCTACAGGCTGAGTTTCATTTTGTGGTTCATGATCATTATTAGTGGTTGGTTCAATTGATGGTTCGTTGGCCACTTGAAAAGCTAAGCTACCTTCCATTGGATGCCCATCCTCAGAAACGATATTATACGTTACAGTAATGTTCCCCTTAGGAAGAGGATTCACAAGTTCCCCGGTTAATGTATTCTCATTCACATTTACAGTCTTTAATTCTAATTTCTGCCCATTTCCATCCTTAACAGCCATGGTGCTTAAATCTTCTATATTACCTTCAAAGAACAGTGTAATTTCTTTTGTATCTTCTTGTACAACAGTGTTGGCTTCTGGCTTTGAGCTTTCGATTCCTGTATGGGCTAAAGCAGCAGTCGGAAGGGCTAAAAGAGAAATAACTAATAAAACATGTAACATAAATTTCAAATAAATCACCTCATAATTATTGTGTTTAGAAAACCTTTTAGGTTTACCTGTTTCCTGGGTGTTTTCCTACAAACATAGCCTTGTAAGCGTACAATTTGGATTAACGTCTTTAAACAATCTTCACTTTGATATGAAGCTTTATACCTTGGCACTTTGTTCATTTTAGGCATCAATAATTATGAAGTCAACCAAAATAATTTCTCTTTCGTATATTTTTACGAAACACGGAAAATCTCACAAAAACTTCACATATACCTTTAAGATAGGTATTATTTATATATTAAATTCTGTTAAAGAGCGAGGGTTTTGAAGTTTGAATGGTATAACCGTAATGATCATAGATGATGAGGAAACAATGAGGGATTTAGTGAAAACCTTCTTGCAAAAAGAAGGCTATAGTGTTGTAGAAGCGGTTAACGGAACGGACGCTTTGGCCAAGGTCCAAAATAGCTTACCCGACCTTTTAATCGTCGATGTCATGATGCCATTTATGGACGGGTTTTCGTTTGCTAAAGAATTAAAAAAAGAATACGATATACCAATGATTTTTTTATCAGCTAAAGGGGAAGAGTGGGATAAAATTCGAGGTCTTAAATTAGGGGGAGATGATTACATCGTTAAGCCTTTTCAACCTGGTGAACTAATGGCGAGAATTGAGTCTGTATTAAGGCGTGCTAAGAGTGTTCCACAAAAAATGGAACAGTTAAGTATCGGTCCTTTGAAGATAGACACTCAATCTCATTCAGTAAATGTAAATGGTCAACTCCTATCCTTAACTTTAAAAGAGTTTGAACTGCTTAGTTTACTTGCCAATAATAAAGGAAGAGTTTTCTCAAGAGAACATCTCTTGCAATCCATATGGGGGGATTCATACAATGGCACTGAACGAACTGTTGATACACATATAAAGACATTGAGACTGAAGTTAAAGGAAAACGGAAACCTCATTCAGACAGTATGGGGTATAGGCTACAAATTTGAGGTGTAACCTTTGAAGGAAATTAATCTTACACTAAGTCAAAAAGTATTACTGCTTATCCTAGCAACCATTGGATTCACAATTCTCTTTTCTTTCTTCTTTCTTCACTTTCTATATAAGGATTTATATTTAAGCAGCATTCGCGAGTCTGTTATATATCAAGGAGAAAGGACAGCTTCTCATTATCATTATGGTTCTTTAAGCGAAGAAATTATTGAAAAAATCCATTGGTACAATGTCGTCTCAGAATATGAAATCCTCGTTGTTGATAACTTGAAAGAGTTATCCTCTTACTTTCCATACGAAATTAATGATGAGGCTCTTGTTAACAGAGATGATCGACAACAATTATTGGACGGGAATTATGTTTTAAAGGAAGGCTATGTTGAGGAATTTGATCGAACAGTAGTTGGGGCGATTTTTCCTATTAAAAGTGATACGGCCCTCATTGGGTACATTTATATCTATGTTCCACTTGCTGCCATACAAGAAGTGTTTCAGGAAAGCATTCCAATTTTAATATTAGCAGGTGCTGCATATTTTCTTGTCTTGTTTCTGGTAGTTAATAGGATTCGCCGATCCTTGTTTCAACCTCTCACAGAAATACAGAACTTTTCAAAAGAGGTTTCTAAAGGCAATTACTCAAACCGTTTGTACCCACAAAATAAGGATGAAGTCGGTGAACTGGCAGAGGCATTTAATTCAATGAGTCATTCACTGGAACAACAGGAGGAACGAAAAAAGGAATTCATATCGAATGTTGTTCATGAGCTTCGGACGCCTCTAACCTACATAGGTGGTTATACTCAAGCATTGAAGCAGCAAATCTTTAATTCTCCCGAGGAAGCTGAAAAGTATTTATTAACAATTGAAAAAGAAACAGATCGTTTAAACAAACTTATCCATGATTTAGTTGATTTGAATCATCTACAAGAAGATCTTTATGTATTAGAAAAAGAACCAATTGCAATTGCTCAGCTTCTATTTGATACGCTGGAACTTTTTCAAATTCATTTGGCTGATAAAAATTTGAATATAAAACTAAGCGTTCAAGATGACCTCATCATTTTTGGAGATCCCAAAAGGATTCAACAAGTTCTTTATAATATATTAGATAATGCCATTAAATACAGTATGGAAAACACAGAAATTGAGGTTCAATTGAAAGAAGTGAACGAAACGATGCAGTTTGAAGTGACAAATAAGGGTATTCTTATCCAAGATGAAGATATTAACCGAATTGGCGAACGCTTTTTTCGGACAGACAAAGCAAGAGGCCGATCTACTGGTGGCTCGGGTTTAGGTTTATCAATAGTGAAGGAAATTGTGCAGTTACATAGTGGCACTTTTTCTATAGCAAGCCATTCAATTCGAGGAACCACTGTCACTGTAAAATTACCACAATTAACTTAACCGGCTGGGTTATACCCGGCTTTTTTTTTTGTGAAAAATGAAGCAAATATATCACAAAAACTTCACAATCATTGTTTATCCTTGTTTTATTGAGTCTTTAATATATCCCTCTGGTATTAAAGGAGGGAACAGAAAAGAGGTACGTATGAAAAAAATTGCATTATTCTTACTTTTCCTTATTTTTGTTGTTCTTTCAGGGTGTGGGATAGATAAGAACAAACCGTATGAAATGGAATCCTTCACTTATACAAATCAAAATGGGAAACCGTTTGGAGTCGAAAATCTCAAAGGCAAAGTATGGATTGCCGATTTCATTTTCACCAATTGCGAAACTGTCTGCCCGCCAATGACTGCAAGTATGGCTAAATTACAACAAAAACTGCAAAAAGAAAACCTGGAAGTAGAGCTTGTATCTTTTAGTGTAGATCCAACTGTCGATACGCCTGAAAAGTTAAAGACGTATTTGGAGAAGTTCACTCAAGATGATTTAAACTGGAATATGTTGACTGGATATACCCAAGAAGAAATTGAGAAATTTGCAAGGGAACAATTTCAAACTCTTGTTCAAAAGCCTCAATCTTCTGATCAAGTAATCCATGCGACAAATTTATATTTAGTTGATCAAAACGGGAAGATTGTGAATGACTATGGTTTTCAAAGCTCTCATTATAACGAAATAATCAAAGATATCAATAAACTGTATTAACAATTAAGGAGTATTCGAGATGGCGATCACACAGCAGCAATTACTTGACAAATCTAAATCAAAGCCTAACAGAAAATTAAAGACAAGCATATATCACACTGTTTGGAGATGGCACTTTTATGCAGGGGTACTTTTTGCCCCAATATTAATCATGCTCGCAGTTACAGGTTCTATCTATCTTTTTAAACCGCAGATAGAAAATGTAATTTATAAAGACTTTTATGAGGTAACTCCCCAGGAAGAAAGGGTTTCTCCATCGCTGCAAATCGAAAATGTGAAGAAGTTGCATCCTGGCGCACTAGTTACTGGCTATCGACCAGGTGAAAGTAACAAACGCTCAAGCGAAGTTCACATTGTTCTCGATGATAAATCCCTTACGGTTTTCTCTAATCCCTATACGGGTGAAGTAATGGGAGATCTGGACGATGATAATCGAATTATGAATAAGATCGAAGAAGTACATGGGGAGTTAATGGCAGGAAAACTAGGAGATAGAATTGTAGAATTGGCTGCTTGCTGGTCAGTCATTCTCATTGTGACGGGTCTATACCTTTGGTTCCCAAGAAAAATGCAAAGTATGTCCGGTGTTTTCTTTCCTAGATTCAATAAGGGGAAAAATGTTTTTGCAAGGGATTTACATGCAGTTCCTGCTTTTTGGATTACAGCTGGAATGTTCTTTTTAATCATGACAGGTCTGCCTTGGTCAGGATATTGGGGGAGTCACTTTCAAACAATTGCTACCAATTCAGGTGCAGGATATCCACCTTCGATTTGGTCAGGTAGCGCTCCCACGTCTATGCTTCAAACGAAGGATATCGCTGAGGTTCCATGGGCAGCTGAAAATTTAGATGTTCCGACCTCGAAACTGCAAGGATTCATTCCATTGTCAATCGATGATATAATATCCGTTGCTGATCGAGTAGGAATTGATCCTAGTTATTCGATTTATATCCCAACTGACAAAACCGGGGTTTATACGCTATCAGCCTATCCACCAAAAGCCCAGGATGAGATTACTATGCACATCGATCAATACACAGGTGCTGTCCTTGCAGATTACCGTTTTGATCATTATGGACTAATCGGTAAGATTGTGGCAATGGGTATTACCTTGCATAAAGGAACGCAATTTGGATTACCAAACCAATTAATCAGCCTATTTATCTGTCTGGGAATTATCCTTGTAGCAGTCAGTGGGTGTTATCTATGGCTGAAACGGAAACCCCAAAAAGGAATGGGCGCTCCAACAGCACCAAGCATAAAGAGGATGAAGGGATTCCTCATCTTAATGGTTATTTTAGGGGTCTTTTTTCCATTAATTGGACTATCTCTATTGGCTGTTTGGCTAGTTGACTGGTTTGTCATTCAAAGAATCCCAGCTGTTAAGAAGTTTCTGAATGCTTAATTCAATAAAAAGGATGCTAATACTGTGAAAAAAACGATGATATTTTCGTTAGTAATAATATTTACTCTAATACTAAATGCCTGTACTTTAAAACAGGATGTTGCACAATTGTATAAAGAAGAGAAGCCCCTTCAAATTGAAATCATTACTCCAGAAAATTTCTCTAGCGATCATATAGGGACGGTTAAAGCTATATTAACCCAGGATGGTAAACCGATAGAAAACCCAGACTTTGTTCATTTTGAAATCTGGAAACAAGATGGCTCTGTAAACTATGGAATGGAAGAAGCAAATGAAGAAGGGAAAGGAACGTATAGTATGAATAAAAGCTTTAAGAGTGAAGGGCTTTATTTCATCAAGGTTCATGCAAGTAGTAATGGGTCCATAATAATGCCCCAAAAACAGTTTATTGTAGGAAAACTTACTGAAAGCGATAAGGAATTTTTAAAAAACCAAACCCAATTAGAACAAAAAAGCCATGGGGGCCATCATTAAACAAAATTTGAAAGAAGTTTTTGTCCTCTTTTGATTAATAACCTCTTTCAACGTTTTACAAACAATCCGGAAGCAATTACTTTAAGAACAGGGCTGCCATTCGGCGGCTTTTTTTGTTATTGAACTAAAGGGCTTTTGTTGAAGAAGCAAACAATTTCAAAAATAATTAATTAGCCCTTTTTTACTAAATACATTAATTTCACCAAAACTACTTGCAAATCGGAATGGTTATGGTTTATGATGTGTCGAGAAAGGAAAAATGACTATCTTGATCTTTAAAAAGGTTAATTCGTCTTTTTTTTTGGGGGTTAAATCGTAATCATTATTATTTGCGCAAAGGGAGTTGACGAGTATGAAAGATACATTAGTTCCAGTCACCGTATTAAGCGGTATCTTGGTTCGGCAAAAACAACTTTATTGAACCATATTTTACATAACCGAGAGGGGAAGAGGATCGGTGTCATTGTAAATAACATGAGCGAGGTAAACATTGATGCTTCTGTGGTTAAACAAGGTGGGTTACCACGCACTGATGAAAAATTGGTGGAACTTCAGAATGGATGTATCTGCTGTACGCTACGAGAAGATTTGATATTGGAAGTCGAGAAGCTCTGTAACCAAGGACAATTGGATTATATAGTTATCGAATCCACGGGCATCAGTGAGCCTTTACCTGTCGCACAGACATTTACTTATGTAGATGAACAGCTTGCCATCGACCTGTCAAAATATTGCAGACTGGATACAATGGTGACGGTTGTGGACGCGAATCGGTTTTGGAGCGATTTTTCATCAGGGGAGACGCTTCTTGAAAGAAAATAGGGCAATGATGATACCGATGCACGGGAGGTTGTCGATCTGCTTCTCGACCAAATCGAATTTGCGAACGTCATCGTTATCAATAAAACAGGTTTAGTTACAAAGGAGAAGGTATGGGAGCTGCGGGCAGGGCTTCACAAATTAAATCCCGACGCACAACTGGCAGAAGCGGACCATGCACGAATAGAGTTGGATCCGGTGCTTGACACACAACTTTTTGATTTTGAACATGCAAACCAGAGTGCAGGGTGGGTTAAAGAGCTTACTGGGGTACATGTTCCAGAAACAGAGGAATACGGTATCACATCCTTTGTATATCGCAGGAGAAAGCCATTTCATCCCGAAAGGTTCCTGCAATGGCTGAAGGAATGGCCGGTTGAGGTAGTCCGTGCCAAGGGCTTCATTTGGCTGGCACCAAGAAATAATGTGGCAGGCTTGCTATCACAGGCTGGCCCATCTCTTACGATTGAGGGAGCAGGGGAGTGGCTTGCAGCATCCAGAAATCGAAAGGAAAAGAATATTGGAAGACGAACCTGATCTCCTGGAAAGATGGGATGAAAGGTACGGCGATAGGATGACGGAGCTTGTCATGATTGGTATTGAAATCGATCAAAGTACGATAGAAGAAACATTGGATCGATGTTTGTGACAGAAGACGAATTGGAAGAGGATAGGACGTCTTTCCCTGACCCGTTGCCAGCGTATACAAATTAAAATGGAGGCTGAAATAGTTATGAGAGTGAAAATTACATTAGCATGTACAGAAACTGGAGACAAGAATTATAGCACAACAAAAAATAAAAGAACTAATCCCGAAAGGCTGGAACTAAAAAAATACTCGCCGAGATTAAAGAGGCATACGCTTCATTGGGAGACAAAGTAAATTTTTATTCATTATAAATCGTAATCATTACTATTTATACAAAAGGAGTGTTTTCAATGAAGGTTTTATTTCTCAAAGGGCTAAGTATTTTAGCTATCAGTTCCCTACTTGTAGCCTGTCAGACTACAGAATCATCAGAAGGCGAGTCTGCTGATGAAAAAACAACTTCCTCATCAGTTGCAGAAGACTCATCTGAAAAGAAAGAGCAAACATCTGGAAGTCACACACATGAAAGTGAACATGAACACGATCATAGTCATTCACATGATGAAGAAACAGAACAAATTTATAAAGGCTATTTTGAGGACAGCCAAGTGAAGGATCGCTCACTTTCCGACTGGGAAGGAGACTGGCAGTCTGTATATCCATACCTACAAGATGGCACGCTTAACGAGGTATTTGCTTATAAAGCAGAACATGAAGGTGACATGACAGCTGAAGAATATAAAGAGTATTATAATGAAGGGTATCAAACAGATGTTGACCGTATCTTGATTCAAGATGATACTGTAACGTTCTTCAAAAATGGAAAAGAGTATTCTGGTAATTATATTTATGACGGGTACGAAATTCTAACATATGATGCGGGAAATAGAGGAGTAAGATACATATTTAAACTCGAAGAAGAATCTGAAGGACTTCCTGGATATATTCAATTTAGTGATCATAGCATTTATCCGAATGTAGCTAGTCACTATCACCTGTATTGGGGTGACAACCGCGTTGCTTTATTGGATGAAGTCATCAACTGGCCAACCTACTATCCATCAAGAATGGATGGACACGATATTGCCCAGGAGATGATGAGCCATTAAATAAGGAGTAGCCTGATTATATTTAGATTTGAGTCGCAGAATTTTTAATGCAAGTATTCTTGATCTGCGGGAAAAAATCATTATGGCTGGAATAAATATTGCACAGGAAACTGCAAAAAATAATAAATTACCGACCATCTCTAGTGGTGAAGACAACTTGGAACGGTACGATACAGGTAAACTGATAACATTGGCATACAGAATGGGATTATTATCTAGGCCTGAATACCGTCGAATGATCTTTACTCTCCGTACACTGGGCTAAAAATGGACAGGTGGCCCACTTGTGCTTTTTAGCAAGCGAAATACTTGTAGTGATCGCCACTAGCCATGCTCCTTTGGTTAGTGGAGTTCTCCGTAATAATACTTCTCTTATAAAAATAACAAACAATCCCTTTAGAAAATGTCCAAAACGATCATAGTGATTCCGATCTAGGTTAAAATAATCTTTTACCCAATCAAAAAGGGGAACCTTTGAATATGTGTAATGACCGCCGACGAACATTATAATTGCCAGAATTGCAATAATTATATAAGAGAGAGTAGTGAGGCGAAACCTATTGTATGTTGCAATTATGATGATCAGCCCGACAACGGCGGGAGTAATTTCCAATGCCCATGTCAAGTATCCTGCCGGTTTGATCACTGACCATATAAAAACGGCGGCAACAGCCAAAAAGAGCAGTTACCCAACGATGTCCGTTACAGTTGATAGCACTCTTTTAACAGGAACATATGCTAATAAACATAAAGTACCTGCGCTTGTCTGGTTCAATGAACACGAAAAACGTTTTATCAGTTATGGCAGCGACAAGAAAGAAATCATAAAATTAGGACCTAAACAAGTTCTAACGGAGAGCGTGATTAATTTAAAAAAGAATCACCTAAGCGATGAAGCAACAACAATTCATGAAGAATTGGATGCCAGGGGGTTACAATCGGCTTCAATAAATACACTAGTTTTCCGGGGAGATAAAACACAAATGCTGCATGTTCCGAAGTTATTGGAAGTATTTCAATTCCTAAACAAAGATACATCTGTTAAAGGACCTTCCTATTTTTCCTATGGGATACTATCTCAATTGAATCCAAAGAATAAGTATACCCACCTTTGGCAGGGGTTTGGATTTAATGATAAATTTGCAACGGAAGAACTAAAATATTTAATTGAACAAGACAGAGTCCCCTCATTTTCTCTCATTTATTTGTCCGATAATGATAAAAAAGTTCATAAAAAAGGCGTAAATCAAACAGAAGGGATTGAAGACGCCGATAAGCGGCTACAGGCAATACTTAATAAATATGGTTCCTGGGAAAAAGCATTGAAAGATAATTTATGGATCGTAATGGGGGACAACGGGCAAACAAATGTGAAAGACGATAAGAAAACAGCGTTAGTCGATTTACGAAAAGTATTAAAAGACTATAGAATTCATAAAATTAGCGGTAACATTCAGAAACAGGATCAAATCGTCCTTGGATTAAATGAGCGAATGTCTTTTATTTATCTTTTGGATGAATCAATAAAACAAGAAATATTGCAAAACAACTTCAAAAGGACAATCGCATTGACACGATAGCCTGGAAGGAAGGAAAGATAGTACATGTTGTTTCAGGAGATAAGAAAGGAAAATTTTCTTTTCAACGGAACGGGAACTTTCTGGATGAATACGGTCAAAAATGGAAAATAGATGGGGATGATCAAGTTTTAGATAAGACTATAAAAAGTGACCATTCTATCGTATATGGAAATTATCCAGATGCGCTTGCACGCCTTTACAGTGCCTTCTATTCACACACAGGTAACTTCTTGGTAGTTAATGCAAAGCCTGGGTATGAATTCATCGGAAAAGGATCGCCAAAACACGTGGGGGGAGCGAGCCATGGATCATTACATAAACAAGACACACACTTTCCCATGATTGTAACAGGAACAAAACTGGAACCAAAACACTTAAGGATGGTTGACTTAAAAGATTGGATTTTAAAAATATTAGATAAATAAAATAGCCATTGAAACCTTCTCTTATTAAGACTTGTAGCGTGAAGACATTCGTTATGTTTAATTTTGAATAAAAAGTAGTCCTTAAATCAAATGGTGAGAATTGAAAATATGGGTCGGCAAGGAGTTGTATAACATAAATGAAGATAGTTAGATTATTTTCATTTTCATTAGTGTTAATAAATATCATGTTATTTTCATCTTTGCAGGTAAATGGAGGGACTAGTGAAAATCTTTACATAAAGATAAATCTATGGTCAAACGAACTACTTGTGATGCAAAAAAAGGAAGTAATAAAGCGGTTTCCTATTGCTTCAGGAACTGAAGAATCCCCAACTCCTATTGGAACCTTTAAAGTAACGGCGAAGTCAAAATCATGGGGGGGAGGGTTCGGCACAAGATGGTTAGGTCTAAATGTTCCTTGGGGAAATTACGGGATACATGGAACAAATAAGCCCGCGTTAATTGGAAAAAATGTTAGTAGCGGTTGTATCCGTATGAATAATAAAGATGTAGAAATGTTGTTTGAAGACATCCCAATAGGTACTAATGTATATATACAGGGAAATATAACAGGAACGGGTCAAGGAGAATATAAAAGTTTATCCACTGGATCGAAAGGAAATTTAGTCCAACTTGTTCAAGAGAGGTTAAAAGCCATGGGTTTGTTTACTGGAACAGTAAATGGAATTTTTGATAAGAAAACAGAACATGCAGTTAAACAGTTTCAAAAAATCAATGGTTTACCTGCAACTGGAGGCATAACCTTTCGAGAGTATAGGGCTTTGGGCTTGTTAGAGTAAAAATCTTACCAATTAGAAATGATTTTGTTTTTTGCTTCTTTTGAAAAAGCGACCAGTTTTTTTAAAAAACTGGTCGCTTGCTTTATTACTTTTATATGGAAAAATGTTCCTCACTTAAAAGAATAGAATTAAGAGGATTTTTATTGTAATTGGTTATTAGAATTTTGTTTATTTTGTTGCCTGTTTTGCGGATTTTGCTGATTTTGATGTTGTTGCATCTGTTGGCCTTGGCCACCCATTCCTGTCGCTAGGGGTATAAATTTTTGAAGGGTTTGTGCCATACCTTGACCTTTAGTCATACTATAGAACGCAGCGGCACCGATACCAACTGACGCCAGTAATGGAAACCATATTTGCTGTTGTTGTTGTTGTTGCAATATTACCACCCCTTTTTTATAAAACGTTTGATGCCTTTTTAATTTTTGTTATTGTGATTGATAAAATGTAAGTGAACCATTTCCAAAATAATTAGGACCAAGCGTTCTAAACAATATAAAAGGAATTCAGTGGCAAAGGAAATCTTATGGTAAATAGTTTTCTTCAGATTACTTAAACGAACTCATGACACTATTTTTGAATTACTTCCGTTTTGTACTGAGAAAATTTTTCTAACATGTAAACTGTCATCGATGTCCACCCAGTATATTGAATTGTCGAAATTACTCAACGAGTGAGTTAGACCGCATAACCAATCTATCATCCAAAGTCGTAAATGGATAAATCCTAAGAATTGGTTAAAACAACCTATGATTCATTCGCTAATTGATTTTGCTTTATGTGGCAAATAGCATTTCTTTGGGAAATTAGAAAGTATAATGAAGCTTCTTTTTCCTCATCCTAAAAGTGCGATTTAAACAAATCACAGGAGGACGTGCCTATGACTGTAATTCAAAATGTTAAGACAACGCTTGCAGGATTGAAAAGTGCGCAGGCTAGTTTCGAAACCTTTGCTCTAAGCACTGATAATGAACAAGCAAAGCAGCTTTATCAGGATGCAGCAAAACAAACCCAAGCTATTGTTGATAGCCTTGTTCCCCGTGTTCAGCAAATGGAACAAGAAGAACCGCAATACGAGCAATAATCACAATGAAATAATAAGGCTGGTACATATGGTATGCCAGCCTTTTTTCATCTTCGATTTTTAAACTGGAGAGGTGATTTATGAAACACATTAGGATAGTGAGATCTTCTCTTATTTTAATACTAATCATTGGGTTTGGCACCGGGTGTGCAGGAAATCTAAATAATAACCATATTACAAAGGTACATGTAACAAAACCAATTAACCAATCTGTGGCCAATGAAGCGAAAGAAAAAGTAATCAGGAAAGATGAGATTTCCGGGGTAAAAGCTGTAAACACTGATAAGGAACTGTTATTAGCGATAAAAGTAGACAACTTTGACCGGTTTCGATTAAAAAAAATCGAAAAGAATGTAAAAACAGAATTAGAAAAAGTCAATCCGGATTATAAAGTGTTCATTTCAGGTGATTCCAAAATTTATTTGGAAATTCAGAAGCTAGAACAAAAACTTGATAAGAATAAGGAACAAATGAAAACGCTAAAAAAAGAAATAAGTGAAATCAAAAGCTTAATGAAGGAACAAACGTAACAATCCAGAGGCGGTGTACGAATGTCAAGTAACCAAAAGAAAAAACTGACTCCTGTACAACAGGAATATCAAACCCTACAGAAACAACATGAAATCAAAAGACCCGTATTGAAAAATTGCATTAGAGCTTTTTTGGTAGGTGGACTCATTTGCCTGATAGGGCAGCTTATCCAGATGTTTTATATTCGATATTTCGATTTTACGGATCAAACAGCTGGAAACCCGACGGTGGGAACGTTAATCTTTATTTCTTTACTGCTTACTGGCTTTGGGATTTATGATCGAATTGCCCAATTCGGAGGGGCGGGATCAGCCGTACCGGTTACTGGATTTGGAAACGCCATAATATCAGCCGCCATCGAGCATCGATCCGAAGGCCTGGTTTTAGGGGTAGGCGGCAATATATTCAAATTGGCTGGTTCTGTGATCGTGTTCGGTGTTTTTTCTGCTTTTGTAGTTGCTTTAATCAAAACTATTTTGATCAAGTGGGGTGGTTTGTAATGCTGGCAGGTCATCGTACATGGATATTCGAGCAAAAACCTGTGATCTTTTCCACCGGAACGGTAGGAGGGCCATTTGAAGCAGACGGGGCTATTGCGGATGATTTTGATCTTCTCCATTCCGATTTATGGCTGGGGCAGGATTCCTATGAGAAAGCGCATAAACTTCTGTTTGAGGAGGCCTGCCAGAAAGCCATGGAAAAAGGGGGAATCCAGAAGGAGCAGGTTCAGTTTCTACTAGCGGGAGACCTCATCAACCAGATTACTCCGACAAGTTTTGCAAGCCGTACGATTGGAGCGCCTTATCTCGGTTTGTTTGGTGCTTGTTCTACTTCCATGGAAGGATTGGCTTTAGGGGCCTACATTATCAATACTAACGGGGCCAAATATCTGTTAACCGGGTCATCAAGCCATGATACTGCGGTTGAAAAACAGTTCCGTTATCCGACTGAATACGGCGCACAAAAACCGCCTACTGCACAATGGACTGTGACAGGTGCTGGCGCAGCTCTGTTAAGTAATGAGGGAGAAGGACCTCGTGTTACATCTGCGACGATAGGCCGGGTAATTGATATGGGAATGAACGATCCTTTTAATATGGGAGGGGCAATGGCTCCTGCTGCAGTGGACACGATTGAGGCTCATTTAAAAGAAAGGAATGTAGATCCTACATACTATGATTTGATTGTAACAGGAGATCTTGGAAAGATTGGACGTCAAATTTCTCTTGATTTATTTAAAAAACACGGAACCCCAATTCCCGAAGAGAAGTTTCAGGATTGCGGGCTAATGATTTATCGGGAAGGACAGCCAGTGCTAGCCGGAGCAAGTGGAGCCGGATGTTCCGCAACCGTAGTCTATGGCCATCTATTAAACCGGATGAAAAAGGGAGAATTCAAACGGATGTTGGTGGTGGCGACAGGAGCTTTATTATCACCTCTATCGTTTCAGCAAAATGAAACGATACCTTGTATCGCACATGCGGTATCAATAGAATACGGGGGTGACCAGTAGCCATGATCTTATTCTGGGCTTTTGTCACCGGAGGACTCATATGTGTAATTGGCCAAATCATGTTCGATGTGCTTAAACTTACACCGGCACATACATTGAGTACCCTTGTAGTGGTTGGAGCCGTGCTGGATGGGTTCGGTTTATATGAACCATTTATTGATTTTGCCGGAGCGGGGGCAACTGTACCTATTACCAGTTTTGGAAATTCTCTTGTGCATGGAGCAATGCAAGAGGCGGAAAAACATGGATTAATTGGAGTCATTACTGGGATGTTTGAAGTGACGAGTGCCGGAATTTCAGCTGCCATTATTTTCGGAGTGATTGGCGCTTTGATTTTTAAACCAAAAGGATAAGGAGGTTTGAATGATGACTGTTGCTTCGGAAGTGAAACAATGTGTTTCGAATCTTAAAGGGATTGAGGCTAGTCTTTCCAGTTTAGCATTGCGGACTGAAGATGATGAATCGAAACGTATATTACATGAAACAATGATGGTAGTGGGTGAGATCGTTACAGACTTGAAAAAACGGGTAGGAGAATTGGAACGGGAAGAATTCCAGTACAAAGGTTTTTAATCTAGGAGGGGTTAGTAATGCCTGAATGGTTACATATC
The DNA here is from genome assembly GCF_002860285.1 of Bacillus sp. M6-12. Classification (GTDB taxonomy): domain Bacteria; phylum Bacillota; class Bacilli; order Bacillales; family DSM-1321; genus Peribacillus. Next base: position 98,174 of record NZ_PGVF01000005.1, on the reverse strand, counting down.
ATTATGAGGTCAATTATTTTTTTAATTGCGCTTTTTGTTATTACAAAATGGATAGGTAAAAAACAAATATCCCAGCTTTCCTTCTTTGAATATGTGACGGGAATTACCATTGGCAGCATTGGAGCAGAGGTGGCAATGGGGCTTGAGAAAAACATTGTTAACGGGATATTGGGAATCGCAACCTTTGCGGCCGCCCCTTTTTTTGTAGGTATAATCTCAATGAAGAGCAATGCCTTTCGCAACTTTTTTGAAGGAAAAGGATCTATCTTCATTAAAGACGGTAAAATCATGGAAGATAATCTAAAAAAGGAACGGTACACAACTGACGAGTTGTTGGAATTGTTGCGAAAAAAGAATGTGTTTCAAGTTGCTGACGTGGAATTTGCGGTATTAGAGCCAACCGGAGATTTAAGTGTCATGTTGAAAAAAGAAAAGCAACCATTAACCGCAAAGGACTTGGACATAACTGTTTCGTCAGTTAAGGAACCTCAGACTGTTATTATGGATGGAAAAATATTGGACGAGCCACTGTCAACAATTGGTCGAAACAGGGGTTGGCTTCATACTGAACTGCAAAAAATAGGTATCACCCTTGAAAATGTTTTTCTCGCGCAGATAAATTCTTATGGAGAATTAACGGTAGACCTTTTTGATGATAAACTTCAGGTACCATCCCCTCAAGAAAGACCTTTATTATTTGCGACCTTAAAAAAATGTCAGGCAGACTTAGAATTGTTTGCACTCGCTACAGAAAATAAGAGTGCCAAGCAGTTATATACTAAAAATGGCCAAAAATTACAAGAAGCCATTAACAGAGTGGCACATATATTAAGAGATTAGTCCCTAAGTTGTTCTTTTGATTCCGGAAAAGCTAAAACGTCTGCAGGAGCAATCTAGTAAATCCTATTTTGCTGCGAAAATAATACCTGTACTGTTGTCACTTATTCCAATTGTAATAGGGGCTTTGCTTTATGGGCATTTTTTTCATAATGGACTACTGGCTTGCTGGGCTAACTGGGTAGGTTAATTATAGGAAGTGAAAAGATGTTCTTTTATTATGGAATGCTTCTAGTAGGAGCTTTGTTAGTAATAATTGCAATATTCGGCTTTATTGCTATGTATGTTGATAAAGAATATACATTATTAAATGTAGGAAAAAGCTTGGGAAGCTTTTTAATTGGTGTTTTATTTTTAGCGGTTACTCTTCCAAGCCTAAAATATGTTGTGCTAAAGGAATATGATGTCGTCAGTGGGAAATGTGTTATCGAAATAGATTCATCAGGTCGTTCTTCTACGGCGGATTTTAAAATGCTCGAGACAGATGAACTGTTTACTTTCAATGATATTCCAGCACTTGATGCTTATGGAAAATCAATCCCTTATTATTGTGAGGTAACAGTTACAAAGGACCATATGTTTGAAATTGGGTATAAAATATTTGAAGCCAAATCCCGAAAGTTAATTTTAACGAGCCCGTATTCGGTGTATACAATTGTAAATGATAAAAGAGGCAATTACCATTCTTACTTTATCGGACGTACCTATGAATTATCAGGACCACCTCGAATCTTATGAGTAAGACCTTAATAATTATCGTCAACTTGGAGGGGAGAAGTTCCTCATAACAATTTTTTTGGCAACTTGGAGGTATAACTTATTGGTACATTTGCGTTTGTTTCGAGTTTACATAATATATATACCTTGGACACATTTCTCCAATTATAGAACGATCACATAAATTATCGTAGAAAAGTTGAATATTTGTGTAAATAATGATAATTATCGTTTAATTTATATTTTTAACCATTTAGCAAAATATATTCGCATATTTTCTATCTTGTCAATGTAAATGAATTTGTTACAGGAGGTCGTGTTAATTACATGCCATCAATTTCTGATAGAGAGTATGTCAGCGAATACTACTATCGCGGGTGTGAGTTTTAATATAAATATCTAGAGAGACGGTTCTCTAGATATTTTTTTTATTCCAAAAGCTCCATGAATCTGTAAGGGTTAGCCAATAATATTTTTGATATTTCTTCTCTTTAGTTAGGGATGCGGATATTAGGACTGTTAATTTGTTGATGGAGATAGAAAATGTGCAAATCTTACTTCGTACTATATTTTAAATAAATTATGATTATCGATTAAAGGGCGCAATTCTTGAAGAGGAATTGTGCCTTTTTCAGTAATAGGGCCATATTGTGGAGTAACTCGTATATTGCGTAGTTGACTAAATAATCCGCAACAATATGTTCATTTTCAAGGGCATTTTGTTAAAGAATGTACTTTAGTTAATGAAGCATAAGGTTGAAGAAGCAGAAGGGGACAATCCCCTTCTATACCTTTTAAATCCTAATGTATTGTCAGAATTTCAATTATTTAAATTCTTGCAAGACCTCTTTCAAATGCTGAAAGATGATTTAAAGAGGCATTACGTTAGGAATATTAAGTGATAAAAACCTTTCATACATAGAAATATTGTCTATTTCCCCTTGAACGCCGTCAGCATATGCAGCCTTAATACTTTCTGGAGTTGTAACAAATGATTGCGATTTATCTTCAGGTAACGGTACCTGATAACGTTCAAAAAGTGGTAATAAAGCATTTATATGCCTCAATTCAGCTTCTTTTATTTGTGCAAATGTACGTATATATCCAAAGTTCCCTAAAATATTATCATATCTTGCTTGAGCTAGGTATTCGTCTTGAAGGGCAAACGTCAACATTTGAGGTAAAGTTAATGTTGAAACACTTAATGCCCCTTTAGCACCGTAATTATTGATTTGCCTATTGATGTTTGTTTGCCTTAGATTTTTTGAAAAAGACAAGAACCATACAGCGTGATTTTGTTCGTCTGCAGCTGCACGTCGAAACCTTTCTTTAATAATTGGATCATTCGCTTTATCTGCTATATCTAAATAAAAATCTACAGCTTCTTGTTCATCTTTAAATGCAAATTCTATTCCTGCTTTATACTTGTCTGGACATTTCTCAATGACTTGATATGATGGTTTATTTCCTGTTAAGTTTGTATAAATTCTGCTGAATTCTTCAAGATGACGTACTTCATCCTTTTGGATTTCAAGAATTCTGTTCCTTTCATCCACTGAAGTTGTCATATTGGCTAACTTCTTATAACAAGCAACAGCACTATACTCTGCATTTATGGCTTTCTTAATATCATTAACAAGTTGAATGTCATTTGGCATACGATAATAATCATAATATTGTGGACCAGAATGATTTGAATACATGTTTGTCCTCCTTTTGTTAACCATCAACTTATCATATATTTTATGTCTGGGTAGCTGTGCAAGTTCATTTCTTGTATTGTTGTTTTTACCTCTTTTCACCAATTGGGAAAGATAAATCATTAAATAAGAATTCTTATCTCAAAGTACACTTTCTTAACAAGTGCATAGGATAATTTTATAAACTGTGAAGGGATTGAGGTAAAAATGTACAATAATCCTTATATGTATCCAAATCAATATCCTTATTATGTTAATACACCAAGGTATAACTATGACATTCAACCACGTTACTGGACGTTTCCTAACGAAAGCAGATTCTACTCTTATCACTCTTTTAATGGTGATAGAAGTATTTTATTAAAAGATTATGGAACAAAACCATTTGTCATCAATATCAATGAAGCAACAAAGCAAAACAATACTTACCGCACTGCTATATGGACAGGAACACATTTACAAACTACTTTAATCAGTATTGATGTTGGCGATGATATCGGTTTGGAAATGCATCCTGACGTTGATCAATTCTTACGTATTGAACAAGGACAAGGGATTGTTCAAATGGGAAAGAGTAAAAATAATTTAAACTTTAAGAGAAATGTGTATGATGATTCTGCAATATTTATACCAGCTGGCACATGGCATAATCTAATTAATACAGGGAATAGTCCACTTAAACTTTATTCGATATATGCTCCCCCTAACCATCCATTTGGGACTGTCCATTTTTCTAAAGCAGATGCAATGGCTGCGGAAAAAGGACATGGAAATGGTAATACAGATGTTTTCGGTAAGACACCAGATGAGTGGATACAGCACACCGAATATTTAGTTAATGAAGGGCTAGAGGACGTTAAAAGAGGTATCAATGCTACACATATTCTACAAGAATTTATTCTAATGGGAGTTCTTGTTGGAAAAGGTTATTCTCCTGAAAGAGCATATGAAACAGTAGAAGAATGGGAACGAACAGGAGAATCTAAACTTCTTCAGAAAAGCAAAAATATGTAAAAATAGAGTAATAGCTTGTAAATAGTAGTTCTTGGCGAACCCAAGTTATTTCTACATTAAAAAACATAAAACGTTAGATTAACAATTAAGGAGTACTTCAGCGATTCATAAATTTTATAAGAAAAGCTTTTTTCTTATTGAACTTTAAGGTAATGCTATTCGAAAAAGGTTTTTAAATTTTTATGTTGAAGTTATTGTATCCAATGGTTGCTTTTGTTTAAGAAGAACAATTACCAAAATAAATCATTTACTGCGCAGTACAAGAATACTATGAAATGATTAAAAGTGTTACCGCTTTAGCAAAGTAAATTTGTGAACTATTGTACTTATACAAACGGGAGCGAGAGTTGAACAACAAACAATATTGTTATTGTGGTAAATGAGGTCTTTTGTTGTATAAAAAGGATAGATGTATACAGGTGATCATCCTGTACATTTATCCTTTTTCTTTTACACCTATAAAATGTGTGACATTCTAATCAAGTATTTAGTTCTAAGGTATCTTTTGTTGGCCATTGAACGACCATTTGCCAACACAATTCTATAAAGTATAATATGAGGATAAAAAAATACAGCAAAAGGAAGAACTCTTTATTATTTTTAAACAAAAGTCACCAGTCTCTTTTATAGTTGAAAAAGATCAAGTTAAAGAGTAAGTCGAACTTCTTAACAGGAGGGGAAAGATGAAAATTTATGTGGATGCAGATGCTTGTCCGGTGAAAGATATTATTATTTCTGAAGCAAGCGATTTTGAAATTCAGGTTATCCTTGTTACAAGCTTTTCTCATTTTTCTAATGCAGAACAGCCATCAGGAGTGAAAACCATTTATGTTGATTCTGGAGCAGATGCTGCAGATTATCGGATTTTGAAGTTAGTGGAAAAAGGAGATATTATCGTTACGCAAGATTATGGTCTTGCGTCACTAGGTTTAGCAAAAGGAATTATCGTCCTCCACCATAAAGGATTTAGATATACAAATGAAAATATTGACGAATTATTACAAACACGTTATTTAAGTGCTATGGCTAGAAAAGGCGGACAACGAACAAAGGGACCAAAGCCTTTTACAGCAGAAGACCGGGAGCAATTTAGGGATCTTTTTAAACAGGTTATTTCTGTTAAGAATTAGGCTAAACTCAGAGATTTAGAAAGGAGATAAATATTTTGAAGTATTTAAAATCGCAAATGCAACAACTAATTAAGGAAAATAAAGAACTGCATACACGCTTTAAAGAACTAAAGGTTGAGCATGGTCTTGAAAAAAACAATGCCCTCAAGGCCTTATACCATTCAGAAGTTGCGGATGGAGGAAAGTATCAGGTAGCTTACCAAGCACTTGATCAGCCCAAAAAGTAGACTCTTATATCTTATTTACACTTACTAAAAATTCTGTTATAAATGCTGGATGATATAAGTGGATTAAGTTAGTGACCAAAATATGAAGTAGGTTGCTGGGTAGTACAAGTTAACTGTTCAATAGAAAAGGTTATTCGGCAATCGGGCGCTTTCCCGTAAGAAGGATCGCACCCTTTTTACATTTAAGGGCCAGTTTGTGGAAGATCAAACTTTAAGTATTAAAGAGATTGTGAAGAAATATATTTATTGTAAAGATGAAATGAGTGGAAAAACAGTTGTTATTTGGAACATATTTATCACTTAGAAAGAGTGATTTAGGTTTAACCAGACTAAACTATAAATAATTCTTTTGCTAGGTTAAGCAGCTGCTGTTTCTTATGAGGAGAAGGAGAGAAAGGTCATGTTCTTTCAATTATTCAAAAAGAAAAAGACATCAACTAATGAAGGCGCTAAAGATGTGAAAACATCAGTTTCAAATAAACGTCAAAATGACCGGGTTGCAGTAAGAAAAGGAGAATTAGGAGAATATAAGATAGATATTCAATTGGATCAATTGCCAAAAGAGTTCAGGCACTTATCGGATATAATGGTGCCTAACCGGAAATCCATATCAGGATATTCTCAGATTGATCATATCGTTATCACTCCATATGGCATATTTGTTATTGAAACTAAAAATTATCAGGGTACTATCTACGGAGCAAAGAATCGGAAAGAGTGGTCAGTGAACGGTAAGTTTAAAATGATGAATCCGTTTATTCAAAATCATGGCCATATCAAAGCGTTGTTGAGCTTGGTCGATGGTAAATTTAGCGACCATTTCGTATCAATCGTATCCTTTACGAAAAGATGTACCTTTAAAGTGGATTTAGATATGAGAAAGATTTCTTCCAAAGAGTTGATTGTTTACGATGTGGAGTTATCCGATTTCCTTCACAGAAAGGTTTCTGTTCTTAAATTACAAAATAATACTCCACTCATTACTGAACAAGAAATTGAAAGCATCTTTGCGATAATCCAAAAGGCTAACATAACAGATGCTGAACTAAGAGAAACACATAATGTAGCCATTCAAAACAATAAAGAACAGAAGCAAAACAGTAACCAAAGCAGCCCCAAGTGTACTACCTGTAATGAACCTGTGTCTGAGAAGGTTGCTGCTTTTTGTCTTTCTAATAAGAAGTTTCAAGGTAAGGTCTATTGCTTTAATCACCAAAAGGCAATTTAGTTGACGTGAAGTGATCGAACAGGTCAGATATTTTGGTAATACATACTTATATACAGAAATTCAGGAATCTGAAAAAGCATAAACAAAATTAATATACAAAAATTATAATTAAACCTTTAAATATCTCTTAAAATATATGAAATTAGAATATATAATATTATAAATACAAAGGGAAAACCCCAAGGCAAATTGTTCTCAATAACAATTTGCCTTGGGGTTTTTTTTGGAGGTTAGGAACAATGAAAGATGATGAAGTATTCAGTAACATTAGTGACTTATGGAGTGAATCAGATAAGGAACGTTTCGGAAAAGAACGGAAGAGTTCTTTTATCAGAAAGACTCTTCCCATTTAGGAATAAATAATAATTATTTGGAAATGAATGATATTAATTATTCTGATAGTAGGAAGATGATGAACATGTTAACTAATAAAATGCCAAATATTAATGGGGAAAATCAAACCAATTTAGGAAGTAAAGCAATTAATCCGTGGCTTCTTGAAAATCTTGTATATGAAGAATTTCATTTGAGGTCAATGATCGTATTTTTTGAAAATAAGATACATCATGTTCCAACGACTTATTTATTAATATTCAATACTTTTAAAAAAATAATAAGACTTGTAAAAAAGTGGACAAATAAGGGTGTTGCTAAAATAACGGAACAAGATCTAATTAACCAATCAGTTATAGATATGATCTCAAGGGAACTCACAAATGAGAGTGAAGAATTATATTTTAATCAGTATTTAAAAATGATTGCACCTTTCTTAGATATTAAGGTAATTTATGTGGAGCCAACTAAAGAAGAATTCAACCATCCATTAGTTCAATTTTGTGTAAAGGAGTTAAGGTTGAAAGGTACAAAACAAGAGAGTATTTATGCAAATTTAATCCAGCAAGCCCGTGGGCTATTTAGATGGTTAACTCAAAATGTTGAGAAATTCAAGCATAGAAACATTAATAACATTATAGTTAATGAGATAGAATCAGAACACGTTAATGATTATAGATCATTTTTATTGAGACAGGTCACTGAAGGCGAAATTTCTGAACATAGTGCAAAAAAATGGATTGAAAGTATAAGAACATTCTTTTCAATACTTTATCAAAAGAAAAGAATTTCAAATGATATTGCAAACGATATTACAAAAATAACAGTAGAGGATTATAAATATAGAACAATTCCTAAAGATTCTGAAATAAAGGTGCTATTAGATGTAATTTATATATACTCTGATGAGCCTGAAAAAGAAATATTGGCATTTTCATTAATGCTATATATGGGGTTTAGAGGAATAGAGGTTGCTAAATTAAAGTGGGATGATATTAATTTAGGTACTAAAACTGTAATAATAAATGAGTCGAAAAGAAACTCGTCAATCTTGCCTATTCCAAATCTTATTTATAATCAATTATTAAAAATTAAGGATGTGGAATCGGGTTATGTATTTTCGGAAAACCCCGCAAATTTTAAAAGAAAATTGTATCGTAATTATAAAATATATGCTTTAATTGCAGGTTGGGACTATGAGGGCGGATTGCATTTATTAAGACATACCTTTATCACAAATGTAACAAAATATAGCTCACTTCCTCTAATTAAAGATTTGGCTCGTCATAAATCTGGGCATATGCCTTCAAGGTATATCCACCTTGAACGTCAATATGTGAAGGATGAGCTTGCAAAATTAGATTTAATAGAAGGTGATTTAAAGTGAGTATTATTAGAAAAAAGTCAAAACAATCTGAAGTTGAGAGTCAATTACAAGAACTCTTAAATGTAAATGACTTAGAGACTATTTTGAAAGCGGCAAAATCAGTATTTAATCTAACGACAAATCTTGAGGATGAAAAGGAAGTAAAAGTTAGTAAAATCACTTTGGAAGATGCGGTTCATAAGTTCTACTCAAGTTCAAAGTATATGAATTACTCAGCATCTACCAAAGAATCCTATAAGTACGAAATTAAACAACTACTTTCCTTTCTTAGTATTAAAGGGTGGAATACAAACACACTTTTTGAAGATGTTATATATCCAACACAAACATTAGTCGAATACATTAATTCATATGAAAAAAAGAGTACTAGAAATAAAAAGGCTGCGTTTTTACGTGCTTTTATTAAAACCACTACAAGGGAGGTTTATGAAAAAAATAAAGAGGATTTCCAAAGCTCTTTGAAGATTGATTGGGAAAGCAATGATTTACCTAAATTTTATACGAAGGAACAAATAAGGGAGCTATTAGTACTGAGTAAAAGTACGAGTAATGGTCTTAGAAATTATACTATTTTATGTGTATTTATTGGGACAGCTCTAAGAATTAGTGAACTTGTTGGATTACAAATCAAGGATGTAGATATCAATAATGAAATGATCATGGTAAGAAGGAAGCGGAATAAGGGTGTCAAGAAGCCTGCCTACATTCAACGAGACTCGTTTGAAATTTTATTAAGATACATTAATTTTATGCATGGTCACTTAGAAGAGGATTGGAAAAAATTAAAAGATAAACATGGTGACTTGTTTGTTTTTAGTGGCTTGAAAGAGGATAGTCATATTACGGAGAGAGCAGTAAGAGATATGATAAAACAATTAGTCAAGCAGGCGGCATCTATTTCAGAAGAAGAAGCTGAAAGGTTAAGCGTTCATAACTTCCGTCACTCATTCGCAGTACATGGGATTAGATCTGGTATAAACATATTTGCGATGATGGATTTAATGGGACATAAAACTATTAATGCTCTACAGCAGTACACAAAACAAACAAATGATCAATTGAAGGAAGATATTGAAAGACATCCTTTAAGTAAGGTTGTAATTGAATTTAAGCAAAAAGGTGATTTTAAGATATGAACGTGTTACTGAAATCGGCATATTTTGAGTTTTGGAATGAAAACGCTAGTTTAGCAAACAGTACAAAAAAAAATTATAAAAGTGTATTAAAACGTTTCGGCAACTACTTAATGAATAAAGGTGTTAAAGAAAAAGTTGATTTTGATAACTTTTATTATATTGAAGAAGATGGTTCATATGAACCGATAGATGAAGATTTTATGGATGAATATGTTGAAAGCCTAATCGAAAGAGGACTTTCAGATAAGATGCTCTATAGTAATATTTCAGTATTAAAAAGTTTTCTGGGTTTTTTAAAATCAGTTGGTATGATTAAGTCCAATCCGCTAAAATATTATAAAAACCCATATTATCGGTTAGTTCATAGAGATCGGGTAATTACAAAACATGAGTGTGTAGCTATTTTAAATGCAGCATATAAATTTGACCCTTTTACCAAGAAGTATTATGTTTTAGTTCTTTTACTCCTTACTTGTGGACTTCGGAGACAAGAATTACTGAAATTGAGAAAGTCTCAAATATCTTTTGAGTTCAGCCAAATTGAAATTATTCGCGGACAAAAAACAAATGCTGGTGTTGTAATGATGACCCAACTATTAAAAAATGAATTAGAAGCCTATCTAAATCATCCTGCGTGGGTTAAGTGGAGTCAAGGGAAAGATAAAGAAGTGTTTTTTGAAAATGGAAAAGCAATAAATAATGACAAAATAGCTAGAATAATGAAAAAGATATATAAAATTGCTGGAATCAAACGAAGAATAAGACTTCATGATTACCGACATACGTGTGCTTTTCTAATGTATTCTGAGGGAATTAATGTCATGACTATTAAGGAACAGCTACGTCATGCAAAGCTTGCTCCGACGCTTCACTACTTGCCACCGGGGTCAGATTTAGCAAAGATTTTGGAAATGAATGCAACCGATCAGGTTAAATAATAGGTCTTAACATACTATCTAGCAAATTTTAGTATGTTAAGACCCTTTTTTAAAAATTATTAGTTTGATCTGCAGATAAAGAGGAAATGCAAAGTGGTACTTCTTCTGTATCCTACATAAAATTGGTTATTTTATATTTTATTAGGAAAAAGCCTTTATATAAGAAGCGCATTCTTATTTGAACTAGATTGTCATGTAGCGTGCCTCCTTGGCCACAATACAAAAAACCGCAGATAAATACAGACCTCACTCAAATGAGGAAACTGTATTAACCTGCGGTTTTCGCTTGTTTGGTTAACTATATTTTATTATTAATTTAATTGATTATATAAATTGTTACTCAAATATTTTTTATTATATTAATATCTTATCATTTTGCAAGTCTTAATTTTATTTTTATTGAAAATGATTTTGGTAAAGATTCTATAAAAGGCTTTTGCTTATTGTTCAAATTCTAATTAGAGATTCAAAAACACATTTCCACTTAATTAAATAATAAGATATAACAGCCGCTTCATTTGGGAGTTTAAATTAGTAAACTTGATGTTGGGAAAGAGAAATTTGGGATGAAGCGATCCAAACCTTTGTGACCATATAAGAATAAGCCATGGACTATGTTACTACCATAGGATATATATTTCTGACGAAGAAGTTATTCCGTTTACGGGATAAGATGAGGATAGTATTCTAGATTGATCTAAATATAAAGTAATAAGTACCAATTTGCGAAGGTTTTAATGGACGGAGATCTAGAAATAAAGGAATACACCAGAAGAAGAATTGGTAGACTTGGCATTGGGAATAACTGAAACCGTTATTGGGTCAGCATCATTTGCATGGATACTACTAATTGGACAAGTTCTTGGCGGAAGGAGGGTTATATGGCTGGTTTCACCATCGGAGAAAATATTTATTATACAGGAAAGAAAAATGGTCCATTCCTTAATTCTCAGTTGATTATAATTTAAACTAAATATTATTCACAAATATAGTATAATTTTACTGTGATTAGGGTCTTCATGAAATTATATAGGAAGAGACTTTTTTGAGGAAATTAATTGAAGATGCAAAAAAAGACATATTAAAGGATTTGACAAGAATTTATATCAATAAGAACAATCATGTTATTCACTTTTATCGTATTAGGCGAACAAAAAAGGAAAGCTCACCCAAGCTAATGTGATTGAATGGCTGAATATTAATTGTTAGTTAGTAATGCAAAAAAAATTGAGGATATTACAAGAGGTGGAATTGATATGAATAGTATGACTATGGCTGAATCATTATTGGTAATGGAAAAAGAAGCTTTGAAATTTAATTATGCCCTACTGCATGATTCAAATATTATAAAAATGTTAGTCCCATTCGCAAAAGAAAAAATCAGTAATAGTGGTAAGTCAGAAATAATGGAAATGGTTAACCGTGAGGCTGACAAATATAAATATACTCCTGCTGGTAAAATCCGTAGGGAGTTATTAAAAGAACTTGCTAATTTATATAATATACCTGAAAGGAAATATGTAACAAAGCGGGATGTGTCAGATCAATGTGATCGAATTATAGAGGCTATGTACAATCAAATGAAACAAACTAATAAAAAGTTTAATTCATTTTTAGGTAATGAGAATCAGGCGAATAAATTAGAAAAAATAGTGAAGTTTCAAATGTACAGTCTAATAGATTCAATAAGTGATAAAAAAATAAGTGAGCAACAGATGAGGGAAATAGGTGATTCTTTAGAAGATTTCTTAAAAGGGTTACCTGAAGCGCAACAAAAACACATCGCTCAAAAACTTGGAATTAATAATATCACAAGTTCTACATTACAAAAACTTATTACTGCTAATGGAACTGCAGTTGTTTTTGCTACAATAGTTCAAGTAGCTGGATTTGCTTTTTACACTACTTTAACCTCGGTTGTAGCTGGAATTTTTGGCTTAGTTGGAATCACACTCCCATTTGCAGTATATGTTACGTTAACATCAGCGGTAGCAGTTATAGCGAACCCTTTATTTTTCATCCCTGTCCTGCTCCTAGGCGGTGGGGGATTGTTAAAATGGCAAAATGGTAAGATGAAAAAAGCAATAGCACCTGTAGTATTAATGCAAATTATGTTAGCTTCTGATCAAAACCAAAATGCTGAGTGGAAGGAGTTACTATATGAATAAGGAGAATTGGGATAAATTTATAAAGTTATGGGAGAAAGGGGCTTATGAAGAAGCTGTTAAACTTCGATTAAATGAAGCAAATAACGGTGGAACTTCAGTAGTTAATCAACTTTTCAGGAACCCTACGGTTATATCGACATCTATTGTAGGGATTTCCTTTACAGATATCCTTTATGATTACTTAATGATAAATCCGTCTGTTATAGATGCAATTGATTTTGCAAGGAGTGAAGATTTAAGCAGTTTTTTTGCTTTCCAACAGTTGGCTGAAACTTTTGAATTTAGTAATACAGGAGAAATTACACGTTTGAAAGGTTATACAGCAGAACAATTAGTTGCATTGGAACTGCAGGGGAAAGGGCATGATGTATCTTTTCCTGAGACATCTAATCAGGCAGGTTTTGATTTAATAGTAGACGGTCAACCGTTCCAAGTAAAATGTTTAAATGATCCTAGTGGGGTTTATACTCATTTTCGATCTTACCCTGACACTCCCGTCTTTGTAAACAAGGAGTTAATGTCAACCTTTGAAGATAATCCTTTAGTATACGGAACAGAAGTATCATTCCACACTGTAGAAGAGATGACACAAACTTCATTAAAACATGCAGCCGAGTTTAGCCAATTGGATATCCCACTAATTACGATTGCTGTTTCAAGTTTAACCAACGGTTATAAAATATTATCAGATGGATTAGAGGTTCGACTCGCTGGATTTAATATAGTTAATGATACAGTCTCTAGAAGTGTAGCTGGATTAGCAGGAAAAGGAGCGGGAGTAATCATAGGTCCTTTGTTTGGACCGGCTGGCGTAGTAGTCCTACCAATGATTTTTGGATTAGCTGGAGCATACAATGGAAAAAAACTATCTAGTTTTGTTAAAAAATTGTACACACAAAAAGAACGAGAACAAGTACAGAATAATTTAATTGAATTAATTCAAAAGGTATTACAGTCACTTCCTGAAAAAATGGCAATGCGGGAATCGTCATTCAATAAGGTAAAAGAACATATCACTAGGCATAAAGTATTGAATCATATTACCAAACTACTAACATCAAAATATAACGAGAAGCAGAAATATACAGCTAATAAAAAAGTAGAACTTGAAGAATGGCTTCTTCGTTTACAATCCAATAAATATAACATTGAAGCTGAAACACAGCACATCTTAGATACCATTTTTAGAAGTCAAGTACATCCGTTTCTATATCAAAAAGAACTGAAAGATTTGGGTGGAAGTTATAAGAAATTAATGGGTATTTAATAAAATATAATATCGTAACCTAATAACTTCTGAACGTTAAAAGTTCTAGATTTTCACTAGTTTATTAAACATAAAATGGGGAAGATTTCAAATTTTCCAACGTATAGCTTTTTTATGTTTCAACAGCTTTTTATATCTGTCTCTTGAGTTTTACGTTTTTTATTTATTAAGGGGGGTGGCTTTTAGATGAAAAAAATAGGTTTTAAATTAACGTATTCAAGATGGTTAAATACACATTCAAGAGATCATAAAGAATATCAAAGACGAAAAAGATATAATTGGGGGATTTTAAGCAAAATTAATTTCAACCCCATAGATTATAATAAAGTTCAAGAAATTTATACTCATGATACAAACCAAGTTTATTTAGGGACTGCTGAAATAATAGATCATACATTTAATATTCAATTAGAAAGACATATTTTCAATTTAAAAGTTTTTGAATTTAAGAAACAAGAAATAAGTGAATTCCTTGTTGTTTTTAATAAAGATGGACTACCTATAACAATATATCAAACCAATGATCCAATTAAGAATTTAAAAGAAAAATTTATTGCTGGAGAAATTAGTGATGTAAACCAAATGATTGATAAAAAAAATGCCAAGGATATATTCACAGATATAGTTGAAGTACTATTAAAAGAAAATTTTGACAATCCTTTTAATAGATACGAAGTATTCGAGAGAAAAATTATAAAAAATAGCACATTCAAGTTTAATGAAAATGAGGTGTTTCATAAAATTAAGGCGAAAAATGTCATTGATTTTTCTATAGGAAGGGAGCATTGGGTTATAACTAATCTAAAATTTAACAAAGCACTATCTGAGGGAATAAAATTATCCTCACAATGTAAAAAATTAACGTCAATATACCTTTTTGACAATTTAAATCAACAAAAGGTAATTCGTGATAATACCGAAATAGTAAGTATATTCACATATTTTGGAAACGAAAGTGTCTCAAAGTTTTCTCGGAGTCTAATTAAGTTAATAGAATTATCTTCAAAGTAACTAGTTATACATTATAATGAAAAATTTCTCAAATAGACATAACCACAGTCTCTACGTTTGCGATTATTATTGAAGCTCAGTTCGTTCAAAATTATTAGACTGGTTTGCTGCATAACTCGGTGGATGTAGATATTTTAATCAAACTCTAAATTGTACTATAAATAAATTTATGGTAACGTACTTATACATAACAAATATAAATATTAACAAGGGAAAACCCCAAAATTGAAACGTCTTTTAATAAGGCGTATTTAATTTTGGGGTTTTTTTTATTTGAAGTAAAGGAGAACGAATTTTATGTTAAATAGAGAGATACTTTTACAGCAAAGCCGTTTAAATCTTTTTACCCCATTTCATTACGTATTATGCCCGTGCTTGCAGGAGCTTCAGATTTAGACGGTTTGGTTCAAATTTCCGTAGATCAAATTAAGGAAAAAGGATATATGACTAAAAAACTTGTACCCGCTGCAATTGAAGGTTTACTCAAAGCTGGATTTCTGCGCAAGGATAAGGATGGAAAACTTTATAACCTTATTTCGTGTAACATTGATGCAAACAAAAAAGGATTTTACTAAATTAATTTGTTCAAATTCTTTGATGAAGAATCTTTCAAGTCCATGTACAAGAGCAAAATCAAACTATTATTTTATATCTTGTCTGCTAAGATTCCGGGTACTTGGCACTCTGTTCACGCTGAGAAGCTATATAGAAACAAAACAGTTAAAAGTAAGCTTGCTCTTGATATTTTTGAAGATTTCGATGATTTGATGAACAATTTAATTCCTCTTATTAAAGGTGAGATTATTGAGTTTAAGGCTTGGTAAAGAGAAAATCATGCTTACTAAAAAGACACAGACCTGAAAGAAAGAATTTACGCTTTTTGTGGGAAAGTCGATTCAATATCACGTAAAAAACGCAAACGCGGAGAAAAAGACGGCCATGTTTTACACATTCGCATCGCTGATGAGGTTTTAAAGGAAAAGTCTACTATTTACGACGAAGAGCGGCGATCTACCTTGAAAGATCTTGAGAAAGTTGCTTCCAAATACAACTATAGTATAGATTTATTTCCACAAGAAGCGTGAGAAGAAGTGCATATGGTTAAACACAAAATCCATAAGGAATTCGGTAATGTGGGTATTGCGATTTACCGTGAAGCGCTCCAATCATTTTATGAATACAACAACCATTCCTTCTCACGTTTAATGAATAACAAAGAGTTTGGTAAGGTTATTAAAAACCACTATGTTGTTCCACGGATCAAAAGGGAACTTACAAGCATCATTGAAAAATTCAGACTGAAAGAAAGCGTAGCCAAAACGGAATCCTTCTTACGTTATTTTATTGAAGAAGCCTATTTGGATGATCTTGTACTATTTGATAACAACATGAAAGAAAGAAATGAAGATTATTATACACTCGCACAGCAAAATTCTATTGTATGGAAACAATTCACTGATAAGGTTGAAGCTATTTATCAAAAAGAAGCTGCTTCTGGGAACGAACGTGTTAAAGTGCTGGCTTTAGCAACGAAATGGCTTAACAAACAAAAAACGTATTGAAGAAGATATTAAGCAAAAGGAACAAAACTCATTAAAATTCTATAATCAAAAGGCGGCGGATAATAAGCCGGAAATGCCTAAAAAATAAAGGCATACCGAGATAAGCTAAAAGCAAGAGGGTTGCTAACAAACACAACCGAAGATGTCGATTGTGATTTTTAAAACGAGCATCAATCTGTTATTTGTCATACCTTCATTTTCTTAACGCGCAATTATTGAATGCCAATTTTTCTCAAAAACCGAATATGTAAAATTCCGGCATTTTAACCTAGTATAGAACGCTTATTTGTTATGCACTTTTTTAACTAGGTATTAGTTTAACTTATTCGCATCGCTAAAAAAATGTTCAAGATCTTGATTCTATTTAAATTGAAGGGATATACACCCTTGTTTGGAAGAGAATTTTTCCATTTATCTTTTAATTCTTTACGCTATGAATAAAAATCAATACATTATATTAAAAAATATATCTGTTTAGTAAATTTATTTTAGTTTTAAAAGAAAATATAAATCTCGGATGAAATCCTAGAATCCTAAAAACATTATAATAACAACGACAGCTAGTCTTCTATGCAAATAATGAGTTAGCAGCTGATGATTTTATTATGTATTTATATTATTAATTCTTCTTATTATCCCTAAGATGGATATAGTCTTCTCGCCCGCAACGCCTTAAATGCTATTAGATTAAACTGCTTAATCTTAATTGCTGTATGGCATTAGAAGACTGTGGTTTATATTAGTTGCTATGTGAAGGTTGTTTGCTTTAAGGGAGAATCAAACAATTCTCGTCAGGACCAATGATTAGCCTACTTTCCAGAAGCTCTTTTAAAGATGCATGGTAGTGGTCAAAATGTTAAAATTAGGTATGAAGTGAGGTAGCACTTCAGTTTTATAAACACTATGGCCATTGTGGGACACGAAAATAATCCATCCTGACGGTTCACAGCGTAGGGGATGGATTATTTGCTTTTCAAAGAGATTCTCTGTCATGTGTCAAATAAAGTGGAAGAACTCTTATGAAGTTATCACGAGTGAAACAATATCTTCAAGTCTAATTGCTCTACACGCAGGTTAAAAACGTGGGTACAATATGCAGGAAAAGATTTTGGAGGCATGAGAGTCGTTTCAGTTGTAGTAACAAAGAGCTTTAAAATTAATTTTGGAATTTGAAACGGTGAGTATCGCCTCTTTGATATAAGGAAATCCCAACCAACCCTAAAGGCTTGTTAACGGATGTCTCGTTTAGGTAAAGTTCTTCAGACTCGAAAAATTTTAAGCTAGCTATGACAAGGATTGTTGGAATCTGCATTTCCATGTCCTAAATCCATTTCAAATCAAAGGATCAGAATAATGCGAGATAAACTCTACCTTTGTACATTCCCCATTATACCGTATTATAGGTTCTAATATTGTAGAGGTGGCAAGAGCAGAAATCTTTATTTGCGAAGGTAATTATGAACTTACTCAGCAACTGTTTTTTTATCAAAGTGTTCACTCTTTTTATTTAAGAAATATTTCACTCCTTTCAATCTGAATGTATTTCCTTTAAATGAAGATGTACATTTTATACTCAAAACAAAACGAAGTAGAATTTTGCACAATTCAATTAATAGGGTAAAAAATATGTAGGCTAGTCAACCTAAAATGAAGTTAATCCAATATTCGCCTTACATGACCAAAAAAATAATAGGAGGGACTTTATAGAAGACAGCTTTACTGACGACCTGACTAATAAAATTTTTTTACTATAACGATACTGGTAGAGAAGTTAAAATTCACCCTGCAACTAAAGCATATGGAACAACATGTGATATGTCAGTCATTAAACCTTTAGAAGGAAGGATCTTTCATATGCCTGAGAATACGTATGCTTGGGTTAAAATGTGGTATCAAGTAGATTTAGGACTTAAAAATACTTGTATCTCCACAGAAATATGAATATAGTTAATAAACTAGGTTTGTTTAATACATAAAATCCCTCTTTACATTGCTAAGAGGGATTTTTAGCATTATTCTATTCGATCCCGATGTATTTAATATAGTCATAACTTCAAAGTATTGAATATGAAACTCATGTACTATAAGCTAAGGGTATTAACCTTAATCAATACTTATATTAATAGTTGAAGTTCCAATAGGAATAATTATTTGTTATGTACACTTTATTCAACAATCGAATACGGGACGTATGTCTACAACAATCATTGATTAAAGTGAGCAACCAAACTTAACGTTAAATTATGTTTTACAAAAAGGATTACTAAATTTTTTATATAAAAATTGAATTTAATGATAACCACCCCAAAGGTGGTTATTTTTGTTGGTGATTAGCAAATCAACAACAAGTATTTATTTTAAAAAAGAGAATAAAATGAACAATAAAACAATCATTTATTGACAGTATGTGTAAAAATGTCGTAAGTTAAGGTGAATAGAAAAGTTTGAAAAGGAAAAGTGTGGTGATTCCTATATTCCAATACATAATGCCTATGAATCTTAATACTGAAAGGTTAGACCCGCATTACTATCAAATAAAAGAGAAATTAAATATGGAAATAGAGAATATTAACTCAGTTGAACTTTCGGAACTATGTAAAGGAATAACTGATGGGACTCGTAATGCTAAAGTTTTTTTTAGTGAGGGGATTCCATACATTAAGATTTCCAACATAAATAAGCAACAAATCGAATTGACTAATGTATCTTATTTAGTAAATTACTCAGGTATTGAATCGAAGGCCATTGTCAAAAAAGGCGATATACTCATATCTAAGGTAGCTGCGATTCCGAAGGTGGCTATAGTTGATGAGAATGCCGATGGTGCTATCATCAGTCCGGATTTATTGAGATTAAGACCGAAAAACATGAAAGCAAAAGATATAATCTTCAATTTTTTTAATACTGAGCTTGGTCAACTTTCGATGAAACTAGCAGTTACTCCCTCGGTTATACCGAAAATTTCTATTAAGGAAATAGGTAAAATGTTAATTCCGTTAGATGAGCAACCTACTAGCGCCTCTACGAATCTAGATATGGAACAAGTGAATTATAAGCAGCTGCTAGAAAACTTTTATAACGTTGACGAGAAACGATACTTAGAAAATCTTTCACCTAATTTAATATGGGTATCGAAAGAGTTATCTCCAGATAGGCTCGATGTCCTATACTACCAACAATGTAATACAAGGTTGTATATGGATTTCAAAGAGCGATTAAGAAATGAGGAATGGGTACAACTAAGTGAAGTTGTTGAAATTGTTGATAAAACAATTAGTCCTTCTGAATTCAAAGATCAAACTATCTCGTATATTGGTATAAAAAATTTAGACCGTGAAAAATGGCTAATTCATACAACTGAAAAAGTTCCTTATAAAATAGTTAGGAGCCGTGCGCGCTATGAATTAAAAGCAGGAGATATATTGTTAGGGGTTATCGGTACAAAGGTTGGTGAAAAAGAGCAACCACTTGCAATCGTTCCAAACCATTTCGCAAACTCAATTGCGTCCAATGTATTTTTAGTTTTAAGGACTTTTTATTTACCAGAACGATATATACTTTGGTGCCTAACTCATCCATTTGTACGTTTACAATTGCAAATCAAGAGTAGAGGTGGGATACAGCCATTTCTATCAATTCATGATTTAAAACAAGTTCTCGTTCCAAGGTTACCAATTAACAAAATAAATGAAATTGACAGTATCTTAGAGAGTTATCAAGGAGGTGACCATCTTGATATTTCATGAATACCTAACCACACCAAAAACAACAGAACAATTAGTGAACATTGCAAAAGAACACGGATTGAATTGGAATGAGGACCAAGTGAAATTATATAGCTTGCTTGATCCTTCTATATATGAAACAGAATCAGGTCAATGGGCTGTGAAGGTCGATGGCCGTCGTCATACCATATTAGAGGCAATTGAAAATGCCTTAGAAAAGCGGCCGATGACTAAGATTGACCCAAATATTATTGAACAGTTACCAAGGGATATGATTGTGCCTCATAATGAGGTGATTGAAGTAGCTGTTAGTACGGGGCGTTATGAATCACCGAGAGAAAATATTATCCGAGTGAAACGAAAATAGGGAGGAACTAATATGCAAGCATTAATTGAAGAGTTAAATGAACAACTCATGATGAAGGGGTATAGTACAATTTCTGAACCAGAAACACATGAAGAAGATGGCACAACGATTTTCTTAGCTACCGGTGATGAAAAAATTGTTTATGTAAAGGTATTTGACAAAGGAGCAGATTTATCTTTTGAAGTACAAGATGCTGCTTTAATAGAGGCGCAGTATCATGAAGAGGCTCCGGATTTCATTTGGGCAACAAATGGTGAAGTAAATTATTACGCCGACTGTATTGAGTCAGATCCACTTGCAGAAATACCGGCTGTTATTGATGTAACTAAAAAAGAAAAACGGCAAATTTCTAAACAAGAAGAATGGTCCAGAAAGATGTACTCTACTCTTCAAAAGCGATTTGATGATTTGCATGAGCGCTTATATGGACCGGGTGGGGCTGATAATATTAGCAGTACCAACGAAGCCATAGATGAATTAAGTAAATTGCTTTTTATGGAGACATTCCGGTTGTATCATCCTGACTACGTATTAAGAGAAGGAAGTAATGCTGGTCTCCGAATTTTTGATATTTTAAAGTATCAACACATAAAGGAGAATGGAAAAGAAGCTGTTAGACAAATCCGAGATGCTTTTAAAGAAATAAAAAATCATGAGGATTACGTTGCAGTTAATGACCTCGGTGAAGAATGTTTTATCTTTAGTGAAGATGAATACATTAGGTTGGAAAATCCAGCTAACTTTATTGCGGCATTTAAAACATTTCAAGAATTAGATGATTTTGAAGATGAAAATGGAAACCGAGTAAAAGCGACATTGAAGAATGTCAGTGCGGATATATTAGGTCGTTTATTCGATGTACTAATGCGTGGTAAATATGACAATAAAATTGGTCAAGCTACATACCTAACGCCAAGACAAGTAACTGAAGCAATGATTGAAATGGTCATGCATGATTTAACATCTGATCCAAGAGAAGCATCAAAATTAATTACCACAGATGATAGGGGTCTACCAACCTTCAGAATGGGGGACATCACTTGCGGATCAGGTGGATTCTTAATAAAAGGTTATGAAGCAGTAAAAAAGTATATGCTCACCCAGTTCACAGGAACAATGAAAGAAAAAATGGAAAAACATTTTGATCTTATGAAAGAACATAGTTTTGTTGGAGCGGATAAAACACGAAATATGGTATTGAAAGCTCGCTTAAATATGGCGATGCATGGATTACCTAAAGCCCCAATTTTCTGGGTGACAGATTCATTAATGACTGAGTCATTAAAGCCTGAAAGCTTCGATTTAATTGTAACAAACCCACCATTTGCATCCGGATCAGTCTCGAATAAGACAGATGAGGGAAAGGTAATTTTAAAACATTATTGTACTGGTATTGACGAAACCGGAAAACCGAAGAAGGTTGGACTAAGTTTAGGTGCAAAACCAAATGCAAAAGGTTTGTGGAAAGAAGTTAATTCTACGGATCAAGCAATATTATTCATTGATCGTAATTTGCAATTGCTAAAGAGCGGTGGACAATTAATCATCGTTTTACCTGATGGTATTTTAAGTAATTCTAGTTATAAGCATGTACGAGAATATCTTATGGGTAAGAAAAATGAAATAACAGGTGAATTTGAGGGTGGAAGAGCAATTGTAAAAGCTGTAGTATCACTTCCTACTGTAACTTTTCAACTATCTGGAACTGGAGCTAAGACATCATTTTTATATGTGAAGAAAAAAGAACATGAAAATGAAAAACAAGGACCAGTTTTTATGGCAGTAGCTGAAGAAATTGGTTTTGACGTGAAAAATAAAGTCGAAGTGCAATTGGGAAATGATCATAATGATTTGTTGAAAATTATTTCTGAATATAAAAAAGGGATATAAAAGCATAGTGATTTGCTTATTATGAATTATTTTAAATTTAAGGAGGATTAAATGCAAAATTATAAAGCAATCAGTATTAAGCCTAGTATAAGCTTTATCAACACATTACTCTTTGAAGAAAGACTTGACGCAAAGTATTATTCGAATTTTAATTTAGCATTAATGAATAAGCTAATTGATAGCAATTTAGAAATAAAGCCATTAGGTGAACTGTCGTCAAAAATTACCCAAGGTCCTAATCCGAACTTTCTAAAAGATAAAACAGGTGTACCTTGTTTAAGGACACGCAATGTGTACGATGAGTATATTACGCTTGAAGGAGCAAATTTTGTATCTAAAACAGAATATGAAAAACTAAAAAGATTTAAAATTCAATATGGAGATATTTTAGTTGCTATTTTAGGAGAAGGTTCAATTGGAAAAAGTAATATCTTTACCTTGAATGATGAAGCGATTTTTAACCGCCCGATTGGTTTAGTTAGAATAAAGGGATCAAAAACGGATCCATTTTACGTAAGTACATATCTAAGAAGTTACTACGGAAAAAAGATATTAGAAAGAGGAATTTCTGGGTCATCCGGTCAACTTGTACTGGGAATAGAGTACTTAAAGGTTGTACCAGTACCTCTTCCAGAAATGAAAATTCAAACCTATATCGGTGATAAAATTCGTATGGCTGAAAAATTACGTAGTGAAGCTAAGTTATTAAACCAACAATGCATTGAGATATTTAATGAAACGATTAAATTTAATATGGACTTTATAGATTCCGATTTTTCAATTTCCTTCGATGATTATAAAACATTGAGTTCAAAACCTTCTATAATATATACTACTAAGAATTTTGGGATGAAAATTTCACCGCAATATTATCATCCTCGAAGAGTGTATCTTTTAGAGCAATTAAGGAAATTACCTCTTGAACTATTGAAGTTAACTGATTTAGCTAAACGAATTTCAGGTAAGAGTAAAGTAAATAGTTTGCGGTATGTTGGTCCAGATTGTATTGATAATACTTTTGGGCATTTATCGCCAGTGGAGGTTGATGTTTCAAGTAACACAGTAAAAGCACAGATAGAGGATATTCTATTTTGTCGTTTAAGACCAAATTTAAATAATGTTACAATTTGTGACAATGAAGAAGTACAAGCTTCAGCAGAATTTCTCCAATATAGGGCGAACGATAAATTTAAATATGTTTATTATCTTTTCTTTGTTTTAAGACAGCCTACTACTTTATACCAAATAGTAGATACTGCTATAGGCGATCGGCCAAGGGTTGATGAAGATTTAGTTGACGAATTACTCATACCTATAATTGAAGAAGGGAAAATGAGTGATATAAACGCAAAAATCAAAAATATGTATGCAAATTTAAGGCTGTCAGAGTCACTAATTTCAGAAGCCAAACAAGATATAGTAGATATTATTGAGGGTAAATTTGATAATTCAAAGATTTCTAAAATTGCCGAAGGAGAATAGTACCAAGAAAGGGGGAGGGCTGATTGGACTTTAAGAAGATGTACCAAAGGTTAGAAAGTTTATATAATTTCGGAGAATGTAAATATTATCACTCCCTTTCCTTTTTGGAAAAACATAAATTATTAATACAACTAAATGATTGTTATATAATTACCAATAATTGGACTAATATTAGTGATATATTCAAGTCAAAAGAAGAATGTATAAATTTATTATTTTGTTTTAATGGGGATTATCAAGAATATCTAGCTGAATTAGCACTTTTTACTGCTTTACAAATGAGCAAAACTGAGGATTTAGAAGCAATTGAAACGTTTGTAAATAATTTATCAAAACTTTCTACTTATGCTGTTACTGTATTAGCAGAAATTAAAGAAGAAAGTGGTTATTCAATTGGACGTTTAGAAGAACGTATCAAACAAAAAGAAGAACAATACCAAAGCCTTAATAGATTAATTTTTGATGGGCAACCACACTATCAGCGAGTCATGTTTTATTTAATACACCTCCAATCATTTAAACGAGAAAATGTTATTGAAGATACATTCCTTGGTAAAAAGATAGACGATCAGTGGAAAAAAGGTAGAAAGATCTCAACTAATTTGACGCTTAGCCCATTGAAAGTACGGCCATTATATACACTAGTTCCTTCTACACCGGAACGTAAAATTGACCATCCGCCATTCCAACATATTTTTACATACCCTTGGAAGTTATTTGTATTCCTTTGTTGTATTGTACGAGAGAATTTTGAAGCACAAGGAGTACAGGCTATTCGCTTTCAAGTGGTTGGGGATGGTGTTGATGTGTTATTAACAGCAAGTAATCATCAGGAATTTCGATATGGGAGCTTTGATGAATTTGCTATTGAATTCTGTAAAGTAAATCAGTATCAACTATTTCCGAATGAATTGCGTAACTTACACACTATTTTTCAAAATCTTGTTGAACGTAAATTACTTACTGTTGTAGAAGATGAATATCGTATACCAACAACAATAGAAGATGTAATATATCATACTCGTTTATTTATTCCTCTTATTGCTGAGAGTAAACAGCTACGTGGAAGGTTGGAGCAATGGGTCGATGAATTGAGGGAAAAACGATGAAACATATTCGCATTTCAATTGAACGCTTTTGGATTGAACCGGGCAACTTTGAATTATGGTGTGAGCAATTATCGCGCATACCACAGCAAACAGAAGCTAAATCAATGAAAGAAATTGCCTCATTTTACTTAAATAAAGATGTAATTGAAAAAGATAAAAAGCTTGATCGTTCAAAAGAATTGTTTGGATTATTAGGATATGAATACTTTAAACGGACCTCTCAATTTGAAATTAAAGGTGTATTCTTCCTTGAACGAATTGATGGTTATTTACAACTAACTGAGGACGCAAAGAAAATTATAAGTTCCTATAAAAATGATGATCGATGGGAATTGTTGTTAGCAAGGCAGTTATTACGGTTCTCACCAAGAGTTAGGGTAGTTATTCAAATACTATTAAATGGTGGATATTTTAATACTAATGGTGCATCGTTGGATTTTATCGGGAAATGGCAGCTAGAGATGGACGGTGCATCATATCATCCTTTTGCAAGTAATCCGCAAAAAAATGATATGAATCGTTTATTAGAACAATTAAAAGTAGAGGCACTAGGTAGTGAGTGGATGAAACTTCTTCTGGAGAAAGAAGTTGGGTTGGAAGAAGGCTGGTCTTTTATTGGCTCTGGAGGAAAAGAACCTGCTATAACAAATCTAACAGCATTTATGCGCGCTCCTATGCAGTTGTTTGATTATCTAGATTGGTTCATTAGAGATGAAGGAGGAAAAGTAATTTTAAATAAAGAAAAAGTCTCTAATGACATAGATGACTTAGATTCGCTATTTACTATTACTCCAACAGATTCAGTAGATGAAGTACATACATTAAAAGAAACTATTCATTCTCTCTCTGATGATCGTGGCTTTTTCCCACTTGAACCAGCCTTAGAACAAATTTTTAAAAAGCATTACCCTTCTTGGGATAAAGGGCTTTCTCGGTTTGTTGATTATTATATTACAAATGGTATAAGTAAGGGGATTTTTACTATAATTGCACATGAATCAGGCCAACCACGTCATGGTAGAGGTTATTTAGGAAAACGCGAGTATCAGTTAATAAAGCTTGATATTCACCGATAAGGAGTGTTCAATTCATGAAAAAATCAGTTTGGTTAAAAGATGGGGTTTCTACCTTTCCTGTGTTACAGCCAATGGTTGGGCAACATGAGTTTTTTCAAGCATATCAGAATTTTTTAAGTGATATCAAAGAAGCACCGATGTCTCGTATTTTTACACTGATTGCGAAATGGGGTATTGGTAAATCAAGGCTTGCTTATGAACTCATAAGTGAAGTCCTTGGAATTGATAAAGGTTGGACAATTCGAAATAGTGATGGGGATTTAGAAGAAGTCAGGCTTTTGAAAGAAGATTTTGAAGATCGTATATTACCAATTTATATTCGCTATGAACAAATGAATGAAGATTATCTGTATGGAGACAATTGGGTGGGCTACGGAGCATATATTGCTCTATCAAAACTTGCCAATCAAAATGTTGAAACAACAATTCAGGGCAGTATTATTAAGCATTTGCAAAGTAACCTAATTCCACTTGGTTTTTCACCTCAAAAACTTGGTGAGATTATTGAAAAAGGACAACATTCTCCAGAACAATTATTAGGAGAAGATATTCCACTCCTAGATAAGCTTGTACAAGAAGGAATGAAGTATTTAAATCAATTTTCAATTGATCACCTACATATTATCGTTGATGAAGTGGAATCAGAATATGAATTGTTTAGAGATGAAATACATGAAAACAATGAAGAACGAAAAAAGAAACTAGATGGTGAAGCGATAAAAGTTATAACGTCTGCCATTAAGCATGAGGATAGTCGTTCTCGGCATCCTAATGTTTCATTCTTACTACTATGCTCTCCAGCAATTGGTGATCAAATTAAGTCACTAGAAGCATTAGATCGTCGTGGAGATAAGTTAGAGATGACACAGAATTCGTACGCGGATATCTCCGATTATATTGAATCTTTACAAAAAACGGGGAAGATTCGTCAATATCCTGAAGGGCTCGTTGAAGCGTCTTATACTATTGCTGCAGGGAACTTTGGTTGGCTTAATGTCATTATGGCTCATTGTGATCAATATTTAGATAATCAACCTGATGCTGAGGCAGGGCAAATATTACTTGATCTTTCTCAATCTGTACCGCGTTTTAAAGATAGTTTAATTGATATTTCACAACTTGATTATATTGATTCGAGTCCTGTACATCAACCGTTGCTAAAAAAGGCATTATTACGTCAATTACCGGTCCCTAAACAGGAGTATACCGAACAAGAGCAACAAGTATTATTATCAGCAAAAAATCTTCAAGGAATTCCTTTATTTAAAGAATTTATTGCTATTCCACTTACAAAAAGTGATCTTGGCTTTTATCTTGTAAATAATAAATATCGCCCAGATGTTGACCATTTCTTTGTAAATGAGTCAACAGGTGAGAAGTTTAGCCTAGATGTTTTAATTCGTAGTTTGGAAACATTTTCTATTAATGCACCAGATAATTATTTTATCATCGGAAAAGAAAGGGAAACTTTTCTTTCACAAGTAAGAACACTTTATCCAAAAGATGAGGTCGTCGATGCAGCTGAGATTTTATTTAGTTATTTTGAACAAAAAAAAGACCAAGTTTTAAAAGAAACGTTTATTGGTCCAAATTTTGCTTTTCTTGAGCGTTTGAATCGTCGGTATGCTGCACAAACAGGTATTGCAAATTACTTGTTATTAGATGAAAAGGATCAAGAATTACAGCAGTTGCTAAAAGAACGTACAAAGGATTATGGAAAAGATATCGAAAGAACGGTTTTAGGGTTTATTCGTTCATTAGAACAAGAATATCCATCTACTGAAACACTTAAAATTAAAGGACAAGTGTGTGGACTTAGGAGTCATGTTGAACGGGATATTTACTTAGGAGTTCATCCTAAAAAGGTTGTAGATGTCGTTTGGGCAAGTAGATTAGAAAATTTAAATGACCTTGCAGAAAGTAATCTTCTTGATATTGGCGTGCATCCAATATTTATTTTATCGTCTACAGCTGATACAGAAATTGATATTAACAAGTTTAAACGTGACTACCCACTTGCAGGCAGATGTGTAATCTTTTTCCAAGTAACGAATTTACAGAAGAATGTATTAGAAGTTTTATCTGTTGACCGTGAAGTCATGGATATTCGACCAGTTGCTCATCAATTAGCGACTCCTTTTAAGGCAAAGATTAGAGCATTACGTGATGAAATTGCTAAAGTTTCAAGAGTTTGGTTTGAATATATTGATCAGCAAGGCTATGTATTAAGACCTTTAATCTTTACAAAGGCCGAAGAAGATAACCTAGCATTATTAGCAGAAGGGTACACTAGGATGTTAATTCATAGTGCAACCTCTACAGAACTTGGTATTAAACAAGGGGTTAAATTCCCTGAGAGTGAAAAATATAATAGATTTTTCCAAGTCTTAAAAGCAACGGAAGTCCGAGCAAAGCTAGAAAAGGATGGATATGAGGGTGCTAAGTTATTTGTAAAGACAAATGAAGATGATTATGAGGTTCAAGTGCCTGTAACATTTGCTGCATTGTTAACCTATATAGGGTACACTCGACGTGTTTTTAAAGATATTCAAAATACATTCTTTTTTAGTTCTGTTGATACAATCAAACCAGCTAAAATTGTTGAGCAATGGATTTACTTTCTACAAGATTTAAAAGTCATTGAAGTTCAAGGTGGCACTCACGCTCAAAATGTAATAAAAGCTACATTAGAATTTCAACGTGATAAAGTCCAAAAGTGGCGTGATGAAGAGTACGACAAGTTAGTTGACGAATTTAAACAAACTATTGATAAAAATAGACTCGGCATACTAAAAGACGATAAATATCGTGGTCGTTTAGATTTAATTAATGAAGTATTAAAAGAGATTAATCTTTCTTCATTACAGGTTGATACAGTTAATCCACTTGATACTTGGAAGGAACAATTAAAGCTACTACAAACTTTCCATACAGAATGTAATTTTATTTATGATGAAGAACAATGGAATTCAATACCGTTTAATGAGCGAATAATAAGCACTTTAAATATCCAAGACAATGAAATGCCTATTTGGAAAAAGCTTCGACTCGTTCAATTGTTCCATGATTATATTTCGACCTTACAAAGAAATATATTGTCCAAATTAAAGGAAAAACTTGAATCCATAAAATCTAAGAGTACCTATAAGGATTATGTTTTACCAATTATCCAATTTACTAATGCATTAGAACGCTATCAAACAGAAATCGAATATGCAAAGGATTATATAAAATCTTCAAAACGTGAAACGATGGTTGCTCAATCAGATAGCCTAGCACATTATTTATGGTTGGCTAATTACAAAGAGGCAATAGATAGATTAAACACGATGATTAGTGAAATAGGTTTGAAAAAAGAGGGACAAAATCAAGTTGAATGGAAAGAGCATAGTGGTATTTCTGGTCGTTATGATGAAATGTTTGAAAAATTTAAACAAGTAGTAGATTATTTTGTTGAGAATCAGCCAATTGTTCAGAAATGGTTATCTTACTTTGAGTCAGCACCTATTGATGTAAAACAAAAAGTTCAGTCAGACCAACTTGAGGCAAATTATCATGAAATTCATATGTTTCTTGAAGCTGGGTTTGATGAGCAAATCGATGATTACCATCTGGCGCAAAAAGGTAATCCTATTCAACTAATTGAATACAGTGAGAGGTTATTACAAGAACACAAAAATAACATTACATCTTTAATCTCAATGCTTAACCAAATTGAAAGTTCAATGAGGAAAATTCGTGACGAATACTATGATCAAGAATTGATTGATTCAGTGAACTTTATTTATCGCCTTCAGCATAAATTACCTTATCAGCCGGAAATTGGTACAGCAATCCAAGAGATCAGCTATGAAAAAACAATAGAAACTGTAAAAAAGAAAATGGAACAATTAGATGAAGACGGTAGACAATTCTTTAAGGATAAGAATGCTCAGTTTGTTCGATTCGAATTTTTTAAAGAGGTTGTTAAGAGTAAGGCGGATATTGATTGGAAAAGTTATCCTAGAGAAAAAGAGGAACTAGAAAACTTCGGCCTTATAAAAACAAAAGTGGTGTTGTCCTAATGAACATCCAAATCGTTAAGAAGTTTACAAAAAGAACGGAATATAAAATGTTAAAGAACTGGATAAGTGCTGACGAACGAAATATTGATGAATTAACTTCTGGTATTTGTGTTATTCCAGCTATTATCATATTGAAATTGTCGGAAGTGGAGTTGCAATCATTAAATAAATGGTGGAGACAATGGGGGAACCAACTTATTGTTTCCCCTCCTTTTCATCAAATGGACGTTGTTTCTAAGCTTCAATTAAATGTTGATCTGTCAGTACAAGGAATTGAAGCCCAATCATTTAATAGCCTTCCTGTTATTGAATCAATTAAAACGAATACTAAATCAAAATGGGAACTTGCTAACGGTGAGATAGTCGCTATTGATCATTTTGAACATTCGGGAAGTGGATGTGTCACTTTAACAACAGTTCCATTACTCGATTATCGTTTATTGTCCAAGCAAGATATATGTAAAAAGTTGTTTTTAGAATTAATAATAGAAAATAAAAATGATGAATCCACCACAGTTCAAGAGCCATTTATACCTAGCCCTGTTCATGAATACATACTGATACTAGCTTCTGCAAACGTATTAGAACCAACTAAGATATCAGGGCAGTTGAGCAACTTCTTTAAGGAAAACCTATCACATAATAAAGCTTTGGAATTGCTTCAACAGTTGATTGATCAGAAACTTCTAGAGGATTCAGGTGCAACAACAGATGAGGGAGAAAGATATATCAATCTTAAAGGATATAAAGCGTTTGTTCGAGAGATAAAGAGATGGAGGCGTGACGATGGAGCATGGAGATAAGAAAAGAGATATATCCATCGCAAATAGTTTAGTTGCAAAGGTACAATTGGGTTTACCAAGTACAGTCGCCAAACTGGGTTCTAAAATGCGTTTTATTGATCAAATAGCTCCAAAACTTCGTAATAGTGGTGTAATTCGAACGGTAACTAAGAAGGTCCCATTAACTCTGAATGTCACAGGTATTGCTACTGCAAGTAAAACAATCCCTGCTTTTGGTGGAATTCTTTATAGTGCAGGAGCGCTACGCCAAGATCTTTCCATTAAAGATGGAGTAGTATATCAAACCTTTCAAGATAGTCTGGTGGATATTGATGAAGCGGATGACGTTGATGTAACCCAAAAGTTGAAATTTGTTCATATTAATCAGATGTATGATTTGTTAGAAGAGTTATTAAATGAATCAAATAGACCTGAACTTGTAATTGTAGATACACCTTTAATACTAGAACGAAGCGATGCACCGTTGGAATCCTATGAAGAACTTCACTCTGACTATATCTCTTGTAAAGAGAGAATTGAACAGTTTTGGAAGGAACATAAACATGAGATTTACCCTTTTAACTCTAGTGGGATCAAAATTGTATCAGTTAGTTCTAAACGTTTTGGTTCGGTATTCTATGGACTAACCTCTGAACAAACTGATAAATATATGATTGATGCATTAGTCACACAAGAGATTTCAGCGCTTAGCGTGTCTTTTGATAAGATAAAAAAAGTCGGTGTAAAAAAACTATTAAATGGAGTTTTAACAAGACGAACAAGAACAGCTGCCTATGAATTTGACCTCTTAACCTCAGATAATCGGTTAGAGCCTCAATTTGTTAGAGAGCTTGGAGTAATAAATTTTCACTTTCGTGCAGGCATGAGAACGATGCCTCTGTTAGTTGAAGCAATTGGGAATAAAGGAGACTGGCACACTGAATCAATCGATCAGTTAACCTCTGATTTGATTTCATTATATACAATTGATCAATTAAAAGCATTACCTCTGCCACTTTGGTATGCAAGTCATGGATTAAAGGCTATTAAGACTGGGACAATTATTCAGTATTATAAGTCACAGGCTCAAGAAATGATTAAAAATGAAAAGGTAGAAAGTGTATGGACCGAGGAAGTTGATTTGTTTGGGGAGGATGACTTATGAGCCAAGATAAATATATTGGTAAGCTAATTGGAAACACAGGAAATCCAAACGATTTAAAAATGATTCTCCATGATAGTTTTGTTGCAAGACGGGGGGAATTTGTTAAGATAGCCCACCAAGAACGAGAGGATGAAGAAGTGACATATGTTCTTGGACGCATTACATCTATATCTAGGAGTAACATTCTTTATAACAGTGAAATGGGAGATGGATTAAATTCCATTGAATTACTGCCCGGCACACAAATGACAGGAGAAACACTTTTTGGAGCGATTGATCTTGTAGGGTACAAAGAGGCTAGAACTGGTCAAATTCGCATTCCAAGAAGACCTCTTGATCCCGGTAGTAAGGTTTTGGGAGTCGATTATGAGTTTCTTGCTAAATTCTATCAATTTGATGAGAACAAAAGCATTGCAATTGGAAATCTAATTGGTTATGAACGTGGAGAAAATATAGTACCAGTTTATATGGATGTTAATAAATTAGTAACGGAACATTTAGCAGTATTAGCGATGACTGGCTCAGGTAAGTCATATACAGTTGGCCGTATTATTGAAAGATTAGTTGCTCAAATGAACGGAACAGTAGTGGTTTTTGACACGCATGGTGAATACGGTAAAGCTTTTGAAAAAGGAACTGTTCATTTCAACAGTGATTTAGAACATGTTGAGGATCCGAAAGAAAAGGATAATATCCTATTTATTCAAGAAAGGCTAAAGAAGCTGCAAGAAGCTGGTGGTGGTATTAGGGTATATACCCCACAAATGGAGGAATTTGATTACAAATATGCTGGTAAAAACAATCATCTCGCTTTACAGTTTGACCGTTTTGAAATGGATGATTTTGAAGAAATTTTACCGGGCCTAACGGAACCTCAACAACGAGTACTGGATGTTGCACTTCGTTACTGGAAATTCAAGTATCCACATCCACCAAGGGATATTAAAGATTTACGTGAACTACTGTCTGGTGATTTAGAAGAACTTAAAAGTTGGGATGATCTTTCTGATGCCGAATCACGTGCTTTAAACGGTAGGAGTGCTGCTGTTGCATCTATGAAGTTAAAACGGGTTATTAACGAAGCTAAAAGCTTCTACACTAGAGCAATTGGTGAACCAACCGATATATATAATTTAATTGGTGAAATGAATGAAAAAAATGGCCGATTAATTATAGTTGATTTACAAGGGATATCGGATGATGCGAAACAAATTGTAACAGCTTTAGTGTCTAGTGAAATTATGCGTGCTGCTGCAGATAAACAACGACCAATTCGTCCATGCTTCTTAGTTTATGAAGAAGGACATAATTATGCTCCAGCAGGTACTCCAACTATTTCAAAGAAAATCATAAAGAAAATTGCAGCAGAGGGAAGAAAATTTGGTGTTGGTTTTGCGATTGTTTCCCAACGTCCATCAAAATTAGATGCTGATGTAACTTCACAGTGTAACACAATTATTACTATGCGTTTGAAAAACCCAGATGATCAACGTTTTATTACAAAAACTTCAGATATGCTTACAAAAGCTGATATTGATGAATTACCTGCACTATCTACAGGAGAAGCATTACTTACTGGTCGTTCTATTCCAGCACCATTATTGGTAAAAGTCGGTACGAAAGCCCTCGTTCATGGTGGTCAATCACCAGAAGTTGTTAAAGAATGGGGAGTCTTTAATGGATAAGGAAGAAATAAAAGAATGGATTATCCAAGAGTTTAAAAATGGCAAGATTCGTGATACTTGGTTTCCAATGCTATCTGTTTCAGGAGTGCGAGATTATTCAGAAACCGTTCATTCCACCGGATTAAACTATATCACTGAGATAGGGAGACAGTTAGATGGATATACAGCAGTGTCTGAGTATCCTGTTTATCCTATCAATGAAAGTTTTGGTCATATCATAACTCGTGAAGTTCGACCTGATTCAATTTGGTATGACAAAGAAGACCTGAAGCCAGTATTAGTTTCTGAATTTGAAAGGTTTGAAAATTCTAAAGCTAAAAATGATAAATTAAGGGAAAAGATTGAAAACCTATTGATTGCCTATCACCAACTTGGCGGTAATCTTCCCATTATATTATTTGTTTATTGGTCTCACAGTGGAATAGTGCCAAAAGATATTGAAAAATATATTTCTATTTTTGATGAAGGATTCCGATTACCAAATGGCATTTATATTAATGGGATTAATTCATTTGAAAGTGATTATTTGGTTTTTCAAGCGGTTGCTAAAGGTAACAAAGAAAAATTAACGATCAATCAATGGATTCAGGTGAAGTAGTATGGTACGTAAACGATATATATTAGATTTAAAAAGGGATATGGAACTAGGGGACAAGTATGTTTTACAAGAGTATGTAAGTGAAGGGACTTTTGGGCAAGTGTGGAAGGCTGTTCGACGTGATGACAGTCAAACAGTAGCTCTAAAGATACCGAAAAGTCAAGAAAAGGGAGATAAGGTATTAGCAGAGGGGTTGAAGCTAAAGGGTATCTCTCATCCTAACCTTATTCAAATATATGATATGGGCCGTGTTGACGGGTATTTCATTATTGAAATGGAATATTTCGAAGGTCATCCCTTATCCCAAGAGTTAACAAGTACTGGCATATCCACTCTTCGTACTTTTCAAACAGTGTATGAAATATTCGAGAGGATTTTAGATGGCTTAGAATTCATGCACGTTTTGAAGATAGCTCATGGAGATATTAAACCAGATAATATATTAATTAAAGATGAGCAAGTGAAGATTACAGATTTTGGGACAAGTCGTTTAATTGAAGATATCTTTGTAAAGACAATTGATGGCGCAGGTACATATGCGTATATAGCACCAGAGGTAGCTAATTCAAAAGAGAGATA
This sequence comes from Bacillus sp. M6-12, assembly GCF_002860285.1. Lineage (GTDB taxonomy): Bacteria > Bacillota > Bacilli > Bacillales > DSM-1321 > Peribacillus. The sequence continues at coordinate 62,997 of NZ_PGVF01000005.1, read as the reverse complement.
TTTAAATTCAGATATCTATTCACTAGGAGCTATTCTCTATCAATTCCTTACAGGGCAAACACCGCATGATACTTTTCTGGATGTTATTCATAATAAGCCTTTTCCACGTCCAAGAGAATTAAATAAATCAATTCCTGAATGCATGGAGCAAGTAATCTTAAAATCCTTAGCTCGTAATCCAGATGAACGATATCAGACAATCACTGAGCTAAGATATGATTTTAAAAGAGCTGTAGAAAAACACCTACAGCAAGAAACAACAGAAAAGCATGTTCCAAGATCTACTCTTGTTGAAAAAAGAGATGCTCTAGAACTAGCAATCACTAATTGTAAGTTAGGTAAGTTCAAGCTTGCAGAAAAGATTCTTCAAACTGAAATTGCAAATAATCGTGTGTATCCTGACTTACTTCTACAGTTAGCATTTGTTTACTTTAAAACAGATCGTCGTTTTGAAGCGTTAAAAACAATAGATAGTATTAATGTAAATGCCGTTGAAGAAACCAGAAGAGAAATCTTCATAACTTCGTTGAAAGAATTAAAGGCAAGAATCTTATTCTCAATTAAGAAATTCGAAGAAGCTCAGAAAATCTATCAACAATTAGTACACTGGCAACCTAAATCTATAGATTATCGCTACCGTTTAGCAATATGCTATGGTCTTTGTAATCAAGAAGATAAGGCAATTCAAATATTAGAGGATATAAATCAAGAGACACCGGGAGTTTGGGTGGTTGTAAAGAAATTAGGTCAAGCTTACGAGCAAAAAAGGGAATATGAAAAAGCCAGAGGTTATTTTAGATATGCTCATCGGCTAAAACCAGATGATTTAGAAGTGAAAAACAAACTAAAAAAATATGATTTTTATTTATAATTTGATTTAGTATGTTAATTTTGGACGGGGAAAAGGACCGTCTTTTTTTATTTCTTTAGGATTGCTAGACTATAAATTTGAACAAGTCTGTTTGAACAAATTAATACCCTATTTTTATCGCGGTTATGATTGTTCAACTAGGGTGCACTTAGATTGAATAAAACAAAAAAGTCGTTCCGGTATCGTTAAAATAATTATTAAAATATATAGAACGTATATAATGGATTAAAAAAGGATCAGAATTAGTGTTCCCTTTGGTATCGTGTATCAGTTATGTTCCACAGTAGCCGTACCATTGTAGGAATTTTGTTTTTTATTGATAGGATAATCTTACTATACAAATTTTATAAGGTAAAATTATACTTAATTTTCTCAAGAAAAAATTAGGAGTGATATTATGGCGAAACTCGACTATGTAATAAAGCTTGTTTATCCAGATTGGGTCATTGATGAGCATAGGGGGCAAAGAATGGGGTTTGCTGCAAAATATAAAAATGTTAACTTTCCAGTTGGGGCAAAAATGCTAGTGTACTTAACAGAGCAGCAATTAATTATGGGAGTTAATACTGTTAAAGGTTCTTGGAAGGACGGTCAGATTTATCCTTCAAGCTCAGGATATCCATTAAAGCTTCCGATATATATGGATTATGAAGTTCAAAAAGATGGTCTGGGTATAACATTAAAAGAAGTTCAAAGAGTAGTTCCGATATTTCACCCCCATAAAGATTTAAGTTTCTTTCCTATAAATGAAGAACAATATGTGACTTTAGAGAAAATGTTAATTGATAAAAACCACTAGTTAGAGATATATAGATAAAGTAGCAAAAAAACAAAGAACCTTAGAATTGTTGTGATATCTAAATTTCTAGGATGCTTGTTATTGCTCTTTGTTAAGTAATTTAATAAACGAGATTAATGTATTATTAATTGCATCACTAAAGATTGAAAACTTTCTATATTAATAACATGACAATGAATTATATTAATATATTGATAATATTGGGTTTCCAAGTGAGTGTGTAATAAAGTTAAAGGAGAGGATTAGTGATTTGGTCAAATATACCTTATATATGGCAAGAATGTTTTAAGGTGGCGTGGGAGTCCTTTAAGGAAGGTTCTCGTCCGGTTGGAGCAATTATTACTAATGAGGAAGGTAAAAATATTAACTACGGGTAAGTGCTACTTTCAAAGAACTATCTGATTGCATACTTTCACATAATGAACTTGCACATGCGGAGGTAAATGCATTATTAAAGTTGGATAACGTATATATAATCATGTAAGTCAGTATATTTTATATTCGACTCTAGAGCCATGTCCTTTATGCTTTAGTGTTTTTTATATGAGTGGGATTAGAAATTTAAAATATGCTGCTAAAGACAAATATGGAGGGAGTACAAATTTAATTAACATAACTCCTTACCTTAGTCGAAAACCAATCAAAATAACAGGTCCTATTGAGGAATTAGCTGATTTATCTATTCAGAAGATTATCCACTGGCCGTAGAATTGGCAAAGGATTGGATTTATAGAGGGAATTTAACAAACTATCAGCAATTAGAAATACAAGATGTTTACAATATGATGCTTACAGAATTGGAAAATAACAAAGATATTTACTCTACTTAATTGAAAGAGATTCCCCGTCTATAATGATAAGTTTCTTTTTACTTGAAGGGTACAAGGCGGTTAAGAATTTGGGGAGTAGAAAAATACAAACAGTATTCACTTCCCAAAGAAACTTGAATAAAACTACATAAGATTTTTTTTAGGAGAGCTTCTTAGAGTGCGTAAATTACCATTATCGCACTCTTTTTTAATAAATACTGTATTGTACATAAAGTTATATGACTTTTCTTCTGGTGTTAAACAAAAGGGCTAAGATTACGAAGTATTAAAGTACATTGGTTTAAGGCAAATAAGTATTAATTTTGAGAAAAAGTGACAAAAATTTAGAATTTCAACCTTTATTGGTCAATTTTTGATAAGATTAAATGGATAAATATAACAAACGAGGTGTCGGAAAATGTGGGCAGATAATGAAACTGCAGTGGACTTCCTAGGCTTTAAGGTTCACTCTGATTTAATTAAATCTGTTGTGACGAATCCAAATCTTCTACCTACTACGATAGGTTTGTTTGGAGATTGGGGTAGTGGAAAGACTAGCATTATGAAAATGCTTGAACATGATTTAGACCCTAATAGTTACACTGAAAAATCAGAAAAAGAAAAATATGAAAAAATATTATGTATCTATTTCAATGGATGGTTATTTGAGGGTTATGACGATGCTAAGGCAGCAATTTTGACTTCTGTATTAAATCAAATTGCTGAGAAAAAAAAGCTGACCGCAAAAATGCGTGAAAAAGTAAGTGATCTAATACAATCAGTTAATTGGATGAGAATTGCAAAATTTAGTGTCAAAGAAGTTGGACTACCTGCATTGGCTGCTTACTTAACTGGTGGTGCTAGCTTAATACCGACAGCAGTTACAAAAGCTAAATCATTATTTCCCGGTCAAAATGAAGATGCAAGAGGTGGATCAGAAGAAAAAAAAGAGTCTGAATTACCTCTAAATGAATTTATAAATGAGAGGCAACCTGACTCTATTCATATGGATGTTCGGACTTTTAGAGAACGATTTTCTGAGCTATTAGAAGAGTGTAATATTGATTCTTTAGTGGTATTAATTGACGACTTAGATAGATGTTCTCCTGAAAGAATTATTGATAATCTAGAAGCTATTAAACTATTTTTAAATGTTCCCAATACATCATTTGTCATTGGGGCAGATCCGCGGATAGTACGACACGCTATACAAGTTCGATATAATTCTGTTGAATTTGACAAAAAAGAAAATAATAGTCTATCTTCTGACACATTAATTAATGATTATTTAGAGAAATTAATACAGGTTCCATACTATGTTCCTCGTTTGTCACCAGCTGAAGTGGAATCCTACATGACGTTATTATTCTGTAACAGAGACATCACGGAAGCAGAAATGTTTAATTCTGTATATACTCATTGCAATGAACAGAGACAGAAGAATAGATATGCTACATTTGGTTATTCTTCCGTAAATGAAGTTTTCACAAAGCATGGTTCAACAGTACCAGAAACTCTATCTAATAGTCTTGGTTTCTGTTCTTCGATTTCTCAATTAATAACTGAAGGTTTAAATGGTAATCCGAGACAAATTAAGAGATTCTTAAATGCTTATACACTTAGAAAACAACTAGCAGAGGTCGCATCTTTAGAAGAAATAAAAGACGATATATTGGTAAAGTTAATGGTATTAGAGTACTCACATCCAAGAGAGTTTAGGCAATTATTTGAGTGGCAAGCAACACAGGAAGGGTTGCCTGAACAAATAAAAGTATTAGAAGCAGCTTTAAGTCAAACTAACAGTAAATCAGAAGAAGTAGAAAAAGTAGATCCAAATTGGTCGACTTCATTTATGAGAAAATGGATATCAATGGAACCCTATCTTTCCGATATTGATTTACGGGATTATTTCTGGGTGGCACGTGATAAATTAGCTTCGACATTCAGTGGTCTATCCATGGTTTCTCCAATTGTAAGGATAGCACTCAAGGATCTTATATCAGATATATCTGCTAAGCAAAATCAAGCTATAGAGGCAGTAAAGGAATTTTCTGAGCAAGAACGAGCCTCGTTATTGGATATAATAGCAACAAATGCAGTCCGTAATCCTGATCAATCAGCATTATACAAGGGTATAAGATTACTAGTTGAAAATGACATCGAGGGTAGTGTCTCAACTTATTGTAGAGTAATTAAAGAATGCAATCACGAATTAGCTCCAGCAAGTGAAGGTATTGCAATCTTAACATTGATGAATACAAAACCAGCATTAAAATCCGAACTGGAATCGCTGATTACCATTCTAAAAGACAAGCCGGATACTCGTATAGGTAAAGCTATAATAGCGTCTGAAAAGAGGAAAAAATAAAATGGGTACTTCGACTGGATATGATGCCCCAACAACTCCCCAGTGGGGTGATTTAAAAAGTGATATTACAAGATTAGCTCGTGATGGTAAACCCACTTCAGAACAATCAAGAGAAATAATTAGAAAATATATTAATTCTAATGGTGGAAGTAGAAATATTAGTCAAGGAAAAGGTATTGTAAGCAGTAATTCCGCTCAAAGAACTGCCAGTAAATTGTCTAGATTCCTTTCCGATGTAAAGCAATACGGTTTTGAAGAAGCTGTACATCGATTACACATAAATTCATATAAAGGAATGGACGTATTAGAATTCACACTTACTCTAACTGATTTTCTTAGCGAATCAGCAACATCTTTAGATGATGCTGATTCAAGGAATGCTCTTTCTAGGTTGATGGAGGAATTATTTGATGATGCAGCAAATGTGGAAGAATTGAACAGTATGCTGGAACAAAAAATAGATGAGTTTGAAATTGAGGGTATTCTCATGAAGTTTTTCAGTTACTATTTATATGAACAATTTTGCCGTGTTTTTTATGAAAGGCTGGTAACAAGGGTTGGAGATATAAAAGCAGAGTCTTTCCTTTCAGGTATCTTTGAGTATATTACGTCAGAAGTACAATTAAAGAATTCTGAAGAATCTCTAACTTTAACTGATTGGGGATCAGCAAACCTTAATGAAATTTGTAGTGACATTTTACATAGGACATTAGCAATTTATGGGGGATAATAATGAAATATAAAATTCAAATAACCTCAAGAGAGATTCAAAGGAATGGCATAAAGGATGTCAAAATTATTAGTGATGAGTTAAGAAATCACGTAGAATTAGACATTGATTTCACTAAATTAGTGAAATTTAACAGAACTGTATCTTCTACTATTAAAGACTTTCTTTTTTTCTCCACCATCGTTTATTCAATTGATAAATCTGTGAGTAGAAAAAGATTCAGAGATAATTGGACTAGAGACCTAAGTGTTGAAATACCTTTACTGAATTTTGAATTATATAATTCAGTTAAAGAAGAAATCGGAAATGCAGTATCTTTTTTGACAGGTGATAATTGGAGATTTGATTTTATTGAACTAAACGAAAATGTTTTTATTGATGACGATAGTATTGAACTAGACGATTCCTTTCCAAAACAGACAAGCTTATTTTCTGGTGGGTTGGATTCACTAATTGGTGGAATAAATTGGTTAGAAGAAAACCAAGGAAAAGGTCTTGCTCTAGTAGGTCATTATGACAGGCATATAACTCAACCCAAAACAGATCAAGACTTATTATTTGATTTATTGAAGTCTGAATACGAAGGTAGGATAGAATTAGTACAAGTTAGAGTGGGACAATTTCACGGAGGCGAGGAAACTTCCCTAAGAAGTAGATCCCTATTATTTATTGCTCTAGGACTCTTCGTAAGTAATAGTATTGATGCAACCGGTTCATTAATGATACCTGAAAACGGAGTAATTGCACTTAATGTACCTCTAACGCCTTCTAGAAGAGGCTCTTGTAGTACTAGGACAGCGCATCCTTTCTTTTTATCCAGCATTCAAGAAATTTTGATTAAACTGAATATAGAAAATATACTTACGAATCCATTGATTTACAGTACTAAAGGTGAAGCTGTGGCGAATTGTTTAAATCAAAGTTTACTAAAGGAGTGTATCCCTTTAAGTGTATCTTGTGGTAAACGTGGACATACTGCAACATGGCAAAATCGTCATGCCAAAGGATGTGGAAGGTGTGTACCTTGCATTTATAGAAGAGCGGCTCTACATACTATAAATGCAGATGATGAAGTATATGGTGTTGATATCTGTTCAGAAAGCGTTGACATTGACTCTAATGGTGAATCAGAACAGGATCTGCGAGCATTTTTATCTTTTCTTAGAAAAAAATATACATCGGAAGACATCTCTAAGATATTAATATCAAATGGGAGAATAGCACTCGATGAACTGTTTATTTATTCAGAAATGATTTATAGAGCTATGGAAGAATTAAAAACTTTATTAAAAGATAAAGGAAATCAAAAAATCAATGAAAAATCAGGATTATTCCAGAAAGAGTTTAATGGTTGATACCCATTGCCACGTCGACTTATATAAAAATCCCCATGAAACATGTGAGGAAACAGTAAAGAGTGGAATAAAAACTATAGCAGTTACGAATTTACCAAGTCATTTTGAAATTGGTTTCCCTCATATTTTAAGGTATAGAAACATACGGCTTGCTTTAGGATTTCATCCATTACACATACAAAATCAAGAATCTGAACTTAAAATATTCGAGAGAAATGTGGATAAAACTTCTTATATTGGTGAAATCGGCTTAGATTTTACAAAAAAAGGGCAACATAATCAGAACTTACAAATTGAAGTATTTGAATCTATACTTAGGAAAATAAGTACAAAACCTAAGTTTATAACGATTCACTCAAGAAAAGCTGAACAAGCTGTTTTAGAAATGCTAATGAAATATAACATGCAACCATGTGTTTTTCATTGGTATACCGGGCCATTAAATCTCGTTGATGAAATAGTTAAGTCGGGACATTATTTTTCAATAAATCCATCCATGACAGCTAATATGCATGGTATTAAAATCATTAATAGAATTCCTAAAGATAGGATACTAACCGAAACAGATGGTCCATTTGCAAAAGTCAATGGTGATACAATTTTACCTAAACATGTAAGAAATGTCATAGCATATTTGTCAGCAAGTTGGGGATTGAGTTTTGAAGAGGTACAAAATAAAATATACTCAAATTTTAATGACTTATTGAAACCAATAACAAGAACGAAAAAATAATAAAAAAATGTAATCTCAACTTGTTAGAGAATCTATATACCTTTGTCTAAAATAGAGTGCGAAAATAGCCATTATCGCACTCTTTTAAATTTAGCTCAGGAATCACTACTATTATAAATATGGATTGGGATGAATTGTTGTAAGGTAACGATGCAAAAGATAAATTTATAAAATGATCAGCACATAAAAATCTGATGCATAGTTAATGGGGAGTATGACAATGAATAGTATTGTAAATTAATAAAAGATAAAAAAATTTTACTGATTAAAGTATATAAGCTGCTAAACCAAAGGAAATCTGTTGAAGAAATTTCATAAAGATTAAATATCTCAAAAGAGGAAACAAAGTCAATTATTAAAGAAATTAATTCAACAGAAATTTAACATAAAAATTCAATTATATGGGAGTGTGTTATGCATAAAAGCAATAAAACTAAAACTGGCCTTGAGGAAAATCTGATTACTATTCAGAATAATACAGCTCGTGCTGCGGCTCTCTCTATATTAAAGGATTTGAGGCAGATGAGATAGCCAAAAGGTTATCCATGAATATTAAAGAAGTGGAAGAGATAATTCAAATAATTGAAGAAAATCAATAATAAATACTTTATGTAAATGAAGTCAGTTAATAAAATGCTAACATTTTGCTAACACAATCCCATAAAAAACGGTAAATCCCCGTTAAAGATGTTACAGCTAACAATATCCAAAACGTTGATTTACCGCACTTTCTGCACTCAATGTTAACGATATTACACTCTAGCAGACTACGGGCGGCATGCACGATTATTTCTAGCTCATTCGAACGACCCCTTTTAGTGGAAGTAAGTTTTTAAATGAGTAGATTAGGAAAGACCCAATTTAGTTACACACAAAACAGTAACCACCAATCAAAATAGATCAGAGATTATATAGAAAAGAGTGAAAACAAGTTATCATACATTATCTATCTATAGGTCGTTGATTACTGAGTAAAGTTTTCGATATAATAGTATAAATATGAAATTTTCTTATTGACATATAATTTATTCATGCTAATATATTACTAAATTAATATTTAACAAGGGAGAACCCCAAGCTATACAATGATAATCGTATTTGGATACGATTATGATTTGTATTAAGCTTGGGGTTTTTTGCTAGTAAATAGGAAAAAGAGGGAGTAAATTAGCATGCTAAAAATTACGATTACACCACAAAGTACATTAGAGGAAGCCTATTTAGACCAAGAGCAAATAAGCAATTGGTCCCCAAACTCAAAAAGGGCGTATAGAAAAAATATCAAAGATATTACTAACCATATGATTAGTAATGGATTACATCCAATTCTTGAAAATGTTACGTATGAATATTGTCAAGTATGGAAAAACGATCAAGCTGAAAAGGTGAAACCCGCTACATTAAAACAACAAAAAAGCACACTATCCTCTTTGTTTAGACATTTAAATCATGCAAAAATCATAGATGGTAATCCATTTTTAACGGTTAAAATTACAGACTATACCGAGCAACAGTATTTATCTAAGGATTTGGACATCAACGAACTTTATCAAGTATATAAGGCAGCACATGAATTACAAGTTCAAGGAATTAATGTCTTAGCTCCTATTCTTTTAGATATCTTTACCGGCTTTCGTTCAACAAATCTGATTAGTTTACAAGCTCAGTCTATAGATAAGGAGGCGGGTGGAATAAGAATTATATTTTCTAGGTCAGATAAAAGTGAGGAGGATGAAAGAAAAAGGGAAGTAAAGACCCCTAACACGAAAAATAGAGAAACTTTTATTCCTTTACCTCCAAGAGTATTAGCATATTTTTTGGAATATACAAAAGGAATGCACCCAGAAGATCCACTTCTATATGGATTACGCGGCAAGGCATTTGCTAACAAGCAAATGAATTATATAGTGCTTAAAATTTGTAAACATCTAGGATGGATCACAGAGACTCCTGATTCCGAACCAAGTGACGGATTGAGCAAGAAAGCAGTAGTTGGTAAAAAAACATGTAAACAGAAAACGAGTAAATATTTTACTCCACATGGGTTACGTTATAGTGTGGCTACAACGTTCCATGAAATGGGTGTATTAGATAATGCGAAACGGTTGCTATTACTGCATTCTAAGAAAGCGCAACAAGGTGCCTTAGAGCGTTATCTTCGTAGAGATACGAAAGAAGTAAAAGAATTACGTATGGCCCAAATTTTATTGGAAACGGTGCTTCAAACAGCTTTGGATATGGAAGATCAATTAGGCGTTCAAATGAATCTGAATGTGATCTATGAGAATTTGCCAGCAACATTCCAAGCCCAAATGAACAACATGAATCATGTGCATTCATTTAAACAAAATATGATCCGTTTTACGATGTCAGTAGTAGAACAAAAGCTTGCTCAAACAGTTATGCCGAATCAGCAAAACATATTTCCGGAAGGTAGCCCCTATCCAAACCAAACAAATCATTCAAGTCAATATTCAATTCCATCTAGCCATCCTTTTCCGAGGCATTATCAAGGGGGCTACCAAGCAAGTGCATCAGCACCTATAAACACGAATTTTTATGCTAACCAACAGGATGTAATGGGGTTATATCATTCAAGTATTTCGCCAGAGTTCTTTGCAGAAGGAAAAAGATAACTACCCAACAAGGGTAGTTTCTTCCTTTTAAAATATGTCGAACGAATCAATGGCTTTCTTTTTCTGTTCAAATTCTACATGCGTATACACTTCCGTTGAAGTGATGCTTTCATGTCCTAATAATTCCTGAAGTGTTCTCAAATCCACATTATTTTTGTTCTCTTGCAGCATAAGCGTAGCAAATGTATGGCGCAAATGGTGTAACGAAAAGCGGGAGGGAGGCAGACCTGCTTTTCGTAAGGTCTTTTTAAAGATAGAGTGTAATCCACGTGGATTCAATGGTTTGCCATCTTTATTCAAAAACACAGGCTCCGTAGGATAACTCTGATACGGATCCAGAGAATCCTTATAAGTAATAAGAAGAGGGATAAGGAGGGGATGAAGGGGCAACAATCGTTCCTTTTTACCTTTTCCATATATCCGGATTGTTTGATTGGAAAAATCCAATTGCGACCATGTAAGCGAGACAAGTTCGGATCGTCTCATACCGGTTACCGCCAATAGCTTGAATATGATTTCATTTCGCTTTGATAAAGTCGAATCACCCTGTTCAAGCGAGCGGAATAATTGTTGAAGATCCCTTAACGTCATATATACTGGCAATTTGTCATCGGTTTTCGGTGTTTCAATGCCACTCATAAAGTCATGGATAAGGTATTTTTCCTGTATGCAATATTTAGTGAATGACTTAAAACTGGAAATCTTCCGGTTCATGGAACGCGGTTTTTGCTTGTGCGTTCCCAGTTGATGCTGGATAAAGCGACGGACATGGGTCTTGGTGATGGAAGCCAAATCAGTTGAACAGTCATGATCACGTAAAAAAGTTAAAAATTGAAGTAAATCGTATTCATAACTGACAACTGTATGTGTGGAATAATTTTTTTCAACTTGAATGTACAGTATGAATTCGTCAATTGCAGCTTTTAATTGCAAACCAAAAACCTCCAATAAAAGTTGTTTAGACGATAATTCATTATCCGTACAAAGACACAACATTATCGTTCAAAAGGAGGATTATCGTTCATATGAAAAACGTGAAAAATTATAAGGAATGTGCGGATGGAAGGTTCCAAAGTACAGATATTATAGGAACGTCAGGGGATAACCCCAATCACGGCGTAAAATTATCCTAGTTTACATAATATATATTCTCGGAAGTTCTATAAATCATTTAAAAAATGTCTCATATCTTAAGATTACTTTTAATAATGAGATAAAAGAAAAAAATTGTTGTTAAATTCTACATCTCTTAATTTGCTCCTAATTGATGTGTCTTATTTTTATACCTTACTGCAATCTATAATTTAATGATCTACAATCCAATGATTTATTTTCTTTTAGTTCATCGATTTTTTTCTAAATGATTTATTATTGTGTAATTGTTGCTGCAACTGAATCTAACTTAACAAATCCTTTGGTTACTTGCCCTCTTCACTTTCACGGGATATATCTCGAATCCAAGATATATTTTTGAAAATCATTTCATCCAATCTCACCATGAATGAGACAAATAATCCTTTTCAGAAAAATTTATTCCATGATGCCTGATGATTTGTTCAGTGTTCCTGTTTAGATGACAGCCATCGCAGATATGCTTCCAGACCGGTGTTAAGATATGCTGTATCTTCCGCAAATATTGGCTGTTTCATCTCCGACATGTTCGATATCAGCCATTTTCCATCAGGTTTAGTAACTCTTTTTAATTTCTTTATAACGGGATGAGGATTATCGACCGACAAAGTAGCAATGTAACAACTGCGGTATCAAAAAAGTTATCAGGATATGGCAGTTTTTCAGCATATCCCAACAGTTATATTAACAGGAATAGCAGCTTCTTCGGCATTTTTCTGTGCTTTTTGAAGCATATGTGAATTGGGTTCAACTGCGAAAACTTTGCACGGGAAATTTACTCCTGTACCTGCACCGATTTCCAAAATATTTCCTGAGGTATGCTGTAATAATCGTGATCTACATTTCATTAGAAACCTTTTTTCAAGCGGAGCCATAACATGATCATAGATGAGGGCAAAAGATTTCTTCATTTCTCCCATCTCCCTATTCAATAAAAAAGTATCCATAACAACGTTCATATGTCATTATATATAGTAGCTGGTACTAATATCTGCTGATTAATACACGTAATACCTGAAACACCTGTAAAGTCAACTTCCATGAGTCATTAATCTGGAAAGCGAGGCTATAGAATGAATAACAATACAATTAACTCAATTAATAAGACATTACAAGCCTACGGGTTTGAACAATATCAATTAACCGAGCAAAGCACACTCGATGAATTGCTTCTTAAGCATAACACCGGCACTATCGCTCTCAGCTTTGCAAATGATCTTTGCGATGGTCAGTCAGATAACTTTACTTCTCTAATTAAAGCAGTTGATCTTTATGATTTAACATACTTGCTGGCAGAGACTTGCACCAAAAGGCTTTCCCATTTTTCATGTATCAAAGAATTTGTAATCGGTTATTACTCATTTTGTAAAGGCGCATGTTATCATTATGGAGATAAAAAAATCTATGTAAACCCTGCCTACATTTTCAATCGCTGGAATAAACACTTCAACAAGTCAGTTAAGCTAAAAGATTTTATCACGATTCTTCTTTTGCATGAACTTGGCCATGCGTTTCAAGACCTAGAAATTCCTTTATTGCAGCGAAAAAGAGAATTCTTTTCAAAAAATATTCAACCAGTTGCAACACCAGAGGCTATCAAAAGGTATAAGCATTTTCTTTTAACAACAGAAATAGATGCTTGGGATAGAATCAAGCATCTGCTCAAAGAATTTTCCCTTGACTCAGTTTCGTTCAAAAAGGTAAAGTCAGATTGCTTAGATTCCTACGCAAAGATGGATGACATTGAAATCGAAAAACGTTTAAAGCAAGTATATAAACATTTAGCTTTTCAATGATCGCTTCGTTTATTTAAGTACAGTGAATGCAGCCTTCCTCGACAGGGCCGGCCTTTCATTATTCCAGTTTATTTTTACTTCCATACCAAAAAATTTTGATAACAAATTGTCATTTAGAATATTCCTTGTTTTGCCGGCAGCGAATACGGTTCCTGCTTTTAAAAGCAATGTATGTTCAAAAATCGGGAGTATTTCCTCCACATGGTGAGTAACGTAAAGCAGTGTTGGTGCCTCGTCACCCAATGCAATAAGCTGTATGGATTCCAGAAGCTCCTCTCTTGCAATAAAGTCGAGGCCTGTGGCTGGTTCATCCAATATTAACAATTCCGGTTTTGCCATCAAAGCCCGCGCAATGAGCACACGCTGCTTTTCACCCTGTGATAATGTCTCATAATTGCGGTCAGCGTACTCAATACTGCCTAATTGTTCCAAAAGTGAAATAGCTTTTTCCCTGATCTCAGTTGTTGGCTTTTCGTAAAGCCCGATTGACGCATAAGCACCGCTAAGCACAATTTCAAACGCGCTGTCAGAAGGGCTAAATTTTTGCTGGAGGCCTGAAGAGACAAGGCCGATTCTTTTCCGCAGTTTTCCTCCCAGCTCCGCTTTGCCGAATTTGCTTCCTAAAACCTCCACACTTCCGGAAGTCGGAAAGTAATAAGCACAAATCATATTCAAAAGTGCTGTTTTTCCGGCACCATTTAAACCATAAATAACCCAATGCTCCCCTTTATTGACGTTCCAGCTAACATTTTTCAATATCCATTCCCCGTTTCTATTAAGGGAGACATTATCTACATGCAGCACCATGAACTTCACTTCCTTTTCATCTTATAGACTCTCCTCTAACTAAGACCTCTCGATATTCTCAAGCGTGGTTAACAGCCTGTCTATTAAATACATTAATTACTTATATATTCATCGTTATATTAACTGAAACCTCTATACATTATGATTTTTTCCATTTTTACGTAAAAATCCATCACATAAAAGTATTTATTAAAAGATTATAGCTACATATTTTGATAAACTATTAATATATTCACACAAGAAACACGGAGATCAGTAAAAATGAAGCGAAAAAAGAACAAAATGAATGGAATTATACTATTGTTTACCATGCTTTTTGCATTCTTATTGGTTGACCATTTCATCCAGCTGCAAAAAGACGCAATAGTAACAACAACACCACAAACCATTGTAAAGCCGCCGGATCCTTTAGCGGCGTCCAAGCAATACAGCTCTGCTATTCAGGCTGAACTGGCAAAGTATAAACTGGAACAATACACGGCCGTCCTTATTGCGATTATGCAGCAGGAAAGCCATGGCAAAGGCGGCGATCCAATGCAGTCATCTGAATCTGCCGGACTTCCCCCCAATACAATCAGCGAACCAACAGAAAGCATTAAACAAGGTGTCAAACATTTCCACAAAGTTGTCTCCTATGGTACGCAGAAGAATGTAGATTTCGAGACAATTATCCAATCTTATAACATGGGCATCGGTTATATTAATTATGTTGCAAAATCAGGCAATCAGCATACCGAGGAACTAGCAAAACAGTTTTCTAAAATGCAGGTCCAAAAGAATCCTGCGGTTTATAATTGCGGCGGGGACAAAACTAATTTTAGATATCCATACTGCTATGGCGATTTCTCATATACTTCAAAAGTAACAAAGAATATAGAAATGCTGTCTGAGAGCATGCCCTCCCTCGTCAGTGCCATTCCCGCTGATGCATTTTAGAGTAGATAACCTATAAAGTACACCCTGGCAATTACGCCAGGGTGATCTTATATAATTCATTACACTTTCACATCAATCTAGAATAACACCCTGCCAGGGTGTTATTTCTTAATCAAATAATACTGATTTTGCTGCCATTGTGATCACAGCATCATCCATTGGAGGATTGTGAAGACCTGCACGTACATCACGATAATAACGCTGCAGCGGATTGTTCCTTTGCAGGCTTTTAGCGCCGACAACACGCATCGCTTTATCAACGATTGAAATTGCAGAATTGGTAACTGAAAATTTCACGGCTGCTAAATCAGTTGTCAGCAGTTCACGGTTTTCAGTGTTTTCCCATTTCTCAGCCACAGAGTACAGAAAATGCCTCGCCTGTTTTAATTGAATCTCTATTTCTCCAATTGTTCTCTGCACATTTGGCAGATCTCTGATTGGTCCAGGAAGACTATTTGGCGAGTGCGTCTTAGCAAACTCTATCGCATAGTCCCTTGCAGCAGCGGCTATTCCGATATAGCAGGCAGGAATATGCAGCAGCCACCCTTCACCTTTTTTAATGCCGCTTTGTCTTTCAACAAAATACTTATCTTCAACAGCAACATTTTCAAGAACCAAATCATGGCTTCCTGTACCCTGCATAGAAATCATATCCCACGTGTCATCGATTGATACCCCAGGTACTTCCCGATGAATTAGAAACCATCCGATCGTTTCTTCCTCAGGCACCCAGGCACTTACTAAAAAGTAATCCAAGACCGGTGCCATGCTTGTATAATTCTTCCTGCCGTTGATAATCCAACTTTTCCCCTGTTTAACAGCGGTTGTGGCTGGTCTTCCTCCCCTAGTCGGGCTTCCCGTTTGAGGCTCAGAGGCTGCACTGTTTAAGAGAGCTCCTTTTGAGACCTCCTGAAACAATTCCCTTAACGCTTCAGGCTTCCAAGTCTTTTTTTCAGTTAGATTGAGGACAATCCCAACATGCCAGCCAATCGATAACGCAGTTGGTCCGCATTCCCGGGCAATTCGCTCCTGGGCCAGCAAATAATCATAAAGACTTCCTCCCTGTCCGCCATATTGTTTAGGAAGCGTTAACTTTGTATAACCCGATTTCTTCAATTCTTCAATGTTTTTAAAAGGAAAAGCACCAGTTTCATCAAGCTCCTGGGCTCTGCCAGAAAAATTCCTAATAACAGATTCCAGCTCTTGAATCATTTCTTTTTGTTCTTTCGTTCTGAAAAATGGCATCTTTGTCTTCCTTTCGTTAATCCATAACTTAATTTTATTATAAGTATTATCATAACACCTGATTAAAAAGGACACTAAATAAACGCATCTGGTAACTTTCCTAGAGAATGAACATTGCCACAATTACAGAAAAGTCCAAGCCCGCTAGGCATAATATTATACCCCTTAAAGCAAAAAGGGTTAACGCTGATTCCGTTAGGAAAGCGTAACCCATCTGAAAAATTACTTTATGTTTGAGTACCAGCTTGCTGCAGCCTCTGCCTCTGAGCGGGTTAATTGATGCCCAAAGTTCTCCCAATGTACAGTTACGGATGCACCTGCACCTTCCAATAGCTGCTGCAGATCTATGGTTTCCTGGGCAGGACATATCGGATCATTTTTCCCAGCTGCCATAAATACCTTTTTTCCTGATAAATCCGGAAGCTCGATTCCACGTCTCGGCACCATTGGGTGATGAAGGATTGCTCCCTTTAACGCATCTTTATAATGAAAAAAAAGGCTTGCCGCAATATTTGCACCATTTGAGTAGCCGACAGCTATGATATTTTCCCGGTCAAAGTTATGCTGTTCTGCCGCTTCATCCAAAAAATCATTTAATTCCTTTGTCCGGAAAATGAGATCCTCGATATCAAAAACTCCTTCTGCCAGCCTCTTAAAGAAACGCGGCATTCCGTTTTCAGAAACATTTCCGCGCACACTCAACACATTTGCGTCCTTATCAATCATACCGGCAAGCGGTAATAAATCATTTTCCGTGCCTCCGGTTCCATGAAGCAGCAAGAGGGTCTTTGTTGTGCCTTCTGCTCCTTTTAGGAATATATGTCTCATCATATGTCTCCTCCTTCATCAAACGATAAAATTATTTCAGGTCAATTAATTATCTTGAATTCGAGATAATTATATTACTTTTTAAATTAGCCGTCAAATGTTCGCTCCTATAAGAGTTTAGCTAAGATTATTCTGCGTTCAACTTGATATTTCTTATATATTACCCAAAACAGGATTTATAAAAGCTTGAGGATCCTATTAATTCCGAGGAAATTAAATAGTAACTGATATACTGCCTAACAGCCATTAATCCGTCCCATAATATTATCAAAGGCCTTACAGAAAGTATTCTTAATTCGGCATAAACAAAAGCAATGCCTCAAAGAGCATTGCTTTTATTTAATCCATTGCTGAGAGGACCTCATACACCATGAAGAGTTTATTATCGGGACCTTTTTATTACCATGTTTTTCAAATTGTGTGATAATTACAGCATGATTCTCTCTTAAAGAATCCCATGTTGCTATGGATCTCCACGCACTATTTAAGAATCTACTTTATTTAGGCGTGTACTAATAATTCTTGCCGTTTTCTTTTAACCGGCATTGAAGCAAGAGCAGATTCATTAAATCCTTTCACGATGAGCCATACGGCTAAAATCATTTCATTAGCTGCTACTGGGACCGCCAAAATAGCACCCCAGAAAGAAATTTGCTGAATGACACCGAACATTACCAGCAAGGCACAGATAAAAACAAGAGCTGCCCCTGTCATACCCAAGTTTGATATAAACCTGGGTACGAGCTTTGTTTTATAAAAAATATAACTGTACATCATCGTATTTATACCAAGCATGAAAAGGGGACCAAGCATAAATGTCCAGTCATGTACTGCTTTTAGTAAAATACCTGAAGCTTGAAAGGAGGCGGTATCCGGAGCCCCTGCTGCTGCAAATTCCCGGCTTAAGGTCAGTAGGGACAGTACGCTGATAACGCCAACAGTAATGACAATAGCCTCAAGAAACCTGAAGCAGACATGCCAAAGTGCTATCGTTTCATTATACTTTCTTAAAATCGGAAACATTGTAGTTGCAGTACCGATCGCTGAAACGACAAGTATTAATTCCATTACCGCTCCCAGTATCACCTGGTTGGCGTGTTCAGAACCTTTAATCAGGTAATCGGGCTCCTTTAAGATAGGGTTGTATAAATTAAGCCCTATTACCGCCGTTACGGCTGCAAGTATAAACAGTACTCCCACAATTTTTGCCGCTTTTTTGTTTGAATTCATTTTTTTATCCCCTTTTTTAATAAATTCATAAACCAAGCAAAAACAATCATTGTTCTTTCAGAACTGTGTCGTCCCCATAAAAGAATACCTCTTCCAGCGGCAAGTTAAAGGCGAGAGCAATACGAAATGCCAATTCCAGAGAGGGGGAGTAATTTCCCTTTTCCAGGGCCACGATGGTTTGTCTGGTTACGCCTACCTTGTCAGCCAACTGCTGCTGGGTCATTTCATCATGGCTGAAACGTAATTTACGGATATGATTGCCGACAAGATTTTTACCCATATTAGACTCCTCTCCTATAGTGATAAAGTTTCGTAATCGAGCCCGTCACATCAGAAATAAAGCCTGAAGCGATCAGGATAATGAACATAAGCTGTGATGGCTGATAAATGATCAGCGATGCCATTGAAAGAACAAATCCGACAATAAACACAAAAAAAGAATTCCGGTTCGCTTTCAAATCAATTAATTTATCCATTTCATCCGCGAATGATGGTTCCTTTTCTCTGGTTGTGATTCTATAGAAGATGTTAAAAATAATGCTGATAATGATATGCCCGACTATCGAAAACAAAGTAAGCATTAGAACGAAGGTTCCCCAATAGCGAAAGGTTTCCATCGACTCCAGACCCCCTCCGGGAAACCGCGGGTACATGTACAAGCAATAAGATCCGAAAATGAGTATGGCGCTGATCAATGATACAATGCTCTTCTTTTCTTGATAAGTCAAAGTTCACACCTCCCTGTATGTTATTTTTTACATAAAGTAAAGTACTGTATACCTAATGTATTATAAACTATACATCAAGTCAACTATATGTTACATAAAACCATAAATATATCATTGATATTTCATAAAAAAAAAACAGAAGCCTGAAATTTGGCTTCTGCTCCTATGAAACTGCCTGTGATTCACCAAGAAAGTGAAGAACGCTGCTTAAGTATTTTTGTACTTCCTGAACACGCTCAGCGGCTGAATCCGCAATTTGCTTATAATGATGCTGTCCTTCATCAGTCAGCCGAAGATATCGTTTCGTCCTTTTCTCACTCTCCCATCGGCCAGTCAGGAGACCGTTTTCCTCCATTTCGTGGGCCAGATCATACAAATAGCCATTGCTGGCAATCCAGCCAAATTTCATTTTCAGGAGCTCCCCTACTTCCCCCATATAGATGCTTTTCCTCACATCAGCTGTTTTCAGGGTAATATATCTGACCAAATCTTTTACAGAAACAATTTTTGAAAAATATGTGCGGTACTCTTCAGGTAAATTGTCCGAGACAGGAAGGTAATCCCCTGAACCTGTCAGGTCGTGCGCAAAGCGGTCAATAACCTTCTTTACTTCAAACATCTTTGGCTGAAAATTAGAACGGTACCATGCCAATAACTCACTGCCTTTATCCGTAATATAATAATAATTTCTCCCTTTTTCTGTTTTTAAGATAACATGCCCTGAATCTGTCAGCTGATTAGCTATCTTGCAAAGGTAATCATAGCTATGGACCTTCCCGGTAAATTGATTTTTCAAGTCCTGATGAATTGCTCGAGGATAATTCGGACGGTTAGATAATGTATGCAATAAAAACAACGTTAAAAATTCCCTTTGGCTTAGTCCTACAGTTTCTGCGGTTACACCCTGGTTCTTATTTTTTTCAGTCATATTTACCCCTTTCAAAGAAATAATACCAGCCGGACTTATACTTTATTATTCTTTTTTTACCCTTTAAAATCCTGCAGAAACCGCAGAAAATAAAGGTTTTAATGAGCGAACTTTAGTAACGGAATATTATTTTTTGAGTTATTAATGGATGACGGGTAAATTGTATATTCTAACGAGGTTTATAGTGAAATAATACAGCGGTATGCTATGATGGAATTAATTTCAAAGAGCAGGATGTGTTCATATGGTTTTTTTAAATATAGTTTCCAGCGAGGATGAGCTGCGTGAAATGCTTGGTTTTCCTGGAAAGCTTGCGGCCAATAAAGTAATCGACCACCTTGATGTCCATTGTGCTGAGTTTCTCAAGAAAACACCTTACATTGTGATTTCCACCTGCAATGATGATGGACAGTGCGATGCTTCTCCGAGGGGTGATTCACCAGGTTTTATCCATATTGTCAACAGCAAGCAATTTGTCATACCGGAACGTCCCGGTAACCGCCGTCTGGATTCGATTTTAAATATATTAAAGAATCCTGGCATTGGCCTCCTTTGTATGATCCCGGGACTTGACGAAACACTGAGGATAAATGGCAAAGCTTCTCTCATTAAGGATCCAGACATAATGGCGCAGATGGCAGTGGGCCATTCGGTGCCTTCAATGGGAATTGCCGTCACGGTTGAAGAATGTTTTATTCATTGCGCCAAAGCACTTAAACGCTCAAGGCTTTGGAATATCGATTCCTGGGCTAAAAAAGATGAGCTGCCTCATCCAGCCACGATTATTACAGCACATACGAAACTTGAGAACCTGACTGTATCTGAGGTAGCCGCTTGCCTTGAGGAATCCTATACGAAACGTCTATATTAAATTGAAAAAGCACGCAATCGCGTGCTTTTTTACATATATATAATTCATCATCGACGGCAAGAAAAACCTGGTAACAGATTTAGTTGCAGCTTTAGGTGCGAGGACAGCTGCTGACACGGTTATTCCTTATGGCCAGCTGGGACGAAGTGACCATCAGCCTTTCCATGAGCTTGGAATACCGGCTGCATTATTCATCCACTCACCTCTTGAGAAATGGTATCACTCTCCGAATGATACCATTGATAAAATTGATAAAAACAAACTGCAGGAAGCTGCAGAAATTGTTGGTGCCTCTGTTTACCAGATTGCCAGACCGGATACTCCGGCTTTACAACATGCCAGAGTCGCTCCTGGTCCGGTTGATTATGATTTCGAGAACCACCCGGTACAATAATCTAGCTATCTAAAATGCTGCGAGGCCCTTAGGAGTTTAGCGGCTCTTTCATTTTCTATTCCAAACTGTAAAAAAATCTCTATATTTAATATAAGGAGAAAATAATGTTATGAAAAAAAGATTATTATTTTCTATGGTAACAATTCTTTTTCTATTAATTTCGGCTGCAGGCGGTGTAACAGCATCTACTGTATATTATTCGCCATCACTGGTGGATAAGACGGGAGCCGTGGCTTATGAACATACCAGGTATTTATCTGAAGTGATCGGCGCCCGTGTTTATGGTACAGAAGGAGAAAAAAAAGCAAAAGAATATGTCAAGCAGCAGTTTGCGCGAATGGGTTATGAATCAACGGAACAGCCTTTTTCTTTTAAAAGGAGAGGACAACAGATTGATTCCGCAAACTTCATTGCATATAAACAAGGAAAATCCACTTAACTAATTATTGTAGGAGCCCATTATGATTCCGTTTCAGTAGGCAAGGGAACCGACGATAATGCTTCAGGCGTTGGCGTTATGCTGGAAGTAGCTGGAGTCCTTAAGAAAGTATCAACTCCATATTCCATCGTATTTGTTGCCTTTGGAGCTGAGGAAGTCGGTTTGAAAGGTTCTGCCTACTATGCGGATCAAATGACTGACAATGTTGTCAATAACACAGTTAGAATGATTAATCTTGACAGCCTTGCAGTTGGAGACAAAATGTATGTGCATGGAAGTGCAGGCGATGCTGGGTTCATTCGCGACCAGGCTTTAAATATTGCAGAAAAGAAAAAGCTGGATATTGGAATCAATCCAGGGCTAAACCCGGACTACCCAGCAGGAACGACAGGTGACTGGAGCGACCATGCCCCGTTCAATGGACTGGGAATTCCATTCGCATACTTTGAATCGACAAACTGGGAAATTGGCGAGTTGGATGGTTATGAACAAACTGAAGAGCACGGCGGTGTTTGGCACACTGAAAATGATACACTTGCCTTTATTGAAACCGAATACCCCGGCAGAATTCAGGAACGCCTATCAACCTACAGCCAAGTCCTTACAGAATTATTGAAGTTTTTTAATAAAACCAGCACGTCCAAAT
This sequence comes from Bacillus sp. M6-12, assembly GCF_002860285.1. Taxonomy (GTDB): domain Bacteria; phylum Bacillota; class Bacilli; order Bacillales; family DSM-1321; genus Peribacillus. The sequence goes on along the minus strand of NZ_PGVF01000005.1, from coordinate 40,717 downwards.
AATAAATGGGCCTGATCTCGGTGCTCTGTAAAGGGGTTGAGGTCAGGCTTTTTTTTTACTCCACTTACTAAAGCAAGGTTGAATTATTCACTAATTTGGCGGAAGTACGTGAGAATCGAACCCCCCTGACCTGGGCGCAGGTCACAAGCGGTTTTGAAGTTTGCTAGCATCTGTTTTTCTAGTAACTTCATGTACCCAGAAATACCGATAAATCAAGGTTTCTTGCTTCCTGATGTTCGCTTGTGATTTCTAATTTTAAAAATTTGGGCACCAAGCACGGCACCAAATTGCACCAAGTTTATTGTTTTAGTTTTTCTCTACATCAAATAATACCTAATGGTTCACAACCAAAAAGTTACAAACAGGAGAACAAAATATAAAGTCCTTCCTTTACATTTGGTGAGCAAAATACAGGAAAAGGACAGGAAGCCAGATGCTTGTAAACTAATCCTAAGTTTATTCAAAGAAAAAATGTATCGCCCACTCGAACGATACATTAATTCCCCTTTATAAAAACTAGGAAATTTTTTCAAGCTCTTGCTCAATCTTTCTTATAATTTCTTCTTTTGACTGCCCACCTACAGCATAATCCCTATAAAACTCTTTCCCTGTTTCTAGATGGTCCAACCAAGCTTCAAGGATTATATAATGAAAATTTTCCACGGAGGAATCACTAACTTGTTGACCAAAATATCCATTACCTGCTCCTAATGTTTCTAGTCTAATGGGATATCCTGTTATTGTAGCTGGAACAATGTTATAGAGTGGTACAAGTTTGGGATATCCTTCAAAAGTAACAACTAAAGAATTATGTGTTGAATCCTTACCGTTTGATAATACTTCATACACTTGGGACTTTGTAGGATATTCGTTTTTAGGCTTTGTTGTTCTGTGGTAAATAATTTCAAACTCAATTCCCCTAACGTTTACTACTCCGTTATCATTATCGTTATTTGGGTATACTGTATTCCCATTTATCATTACATTCTGTTGTCGATCATTGTAGGAACTTCTTTCGTATTTTACTAATTGTACGGAAAAAAGGACAGATTGGTTAGTTTAATCTGTCCTTTTGGTTTTTATCCGTTTTTCAACGAACCTGATCATTACTCTAATAAGAAAAATGAGTCTCCACGTATTGTAGAAACACACCCGTTCAACAAGGAGAACATAAAACAATCTTAAAATTTAAGACATTTTCAGTGCTATATATTTAAAGAATTTGTTGTAAACTACGGAAACCGGCGTTGTTCATTAAGCCTTATTATTTCTTCTGCTCTACGTACTCGGCCAGCCTCCTGGTATTTGAGTAATGTCCTTTTCGCTGCGCAGCTTCAGGACCTTCTCATTCTACCAAGAGGTTATTTTTTTGTTCAAACTCCATTTTCACTCATTACAGGAATGCTGCCCCTTTAGTTCAACAAGAAAAAGGACTGCCGCTACACCCCTTTTATATCTACAAATCCACAAAGACCCGCTCATTTCAATACGTTCGATTAATCCACTTCACATTTTCTTTTTTCTCTTCATTTACCAGTAGTTGAAATACATCAGGTCTTGCAAAGTGACCTACCACATCAAAATCAAATCGGCTGTAAGCAATTTCACGCAAATCAAGATCAGCTATGAGAATGTCTTCATGGCCATATTCCGGTTTTTTAACATATTCACCCATCGGACCGACAATCGCACTGCCTCCTGTACAGATCTCATCGGGAGAAGATGCCAGCTCATCATAACAGGCCAAATCAGTGGGGAACATATCCTTTGTAACATACTGATTGCAGGATAGAACAAAGCACCTTCCTTCAAGGGCGATATGGCGAATGGTAGATTGCCAGACTTCCCGGTCATCTGCTGTAGGAGCTATATAGATTTGAACTCCTTTCGCGTACATCGCCGCTCTAGCTAACGGCATGTAATTTTCCCAGCAAAGCAGCGCCCCTATTTTACCGTAGGGCGTATCAAATACCGGCAAAGTACTGCCATCTCCTTCTCCAAAGATAAATCGCTCTGCACCGGTAGGCTTTAATTTACGGTGTTTGCCAAGCAATGCCCCATCCGGCCCAAAAAACAATGCCGTGCAATAGAGGGTTCCTCCACTATATTCATTGTCTCTTTCAATTACTCCGATCACAAGATAGACACCTGCCTTGCGGGCTGCTTCTCCTAAAATTTCTGTCGTGCCACTTGGGACGGATACCGAGTTTTCCCAGTAACGAAGCCAATCTTTTCGTCCTTCCGGGGACCGTGCCCCTACCTTCGTTCCAAAGGAGAGCTCAAGTGGATAAGCAGGAATAAAAGCTTCAGGGAATACGACAATCTTAGCTCCACTTTCTCCTGCTTGTCTTATTAACGAAACGGCCTTTTCCGTACTAGCTTCCCTATCCATGATGACAGAAGCAGCTTGGACGACAGCCACTCGTACGCTTTGCTGTTGGTTATTCATTTCTCGATCCTCTTTTCTAAATGGCTGAACTTATGATTAGAGTGGCAAAATTTTGCTCCTCCTCCTAAAAGTAACCACTATTTAAGTTTTTCCATCTAAAAGCATCCACCAGATATCTACCTGTACCCGCGTTATCCTACAGCATTTTCCCCAGGAACTGCTGTGCCCGTTCACTTTGTGGCTGAGTGAAGAATTGATTTGGTGGAGCTTCTTCTATTAGTCTCCCAGATTCCATAAAGCAAATTCGATCCGCAACTTCACGGGCAAAGCCCATTTCGTGGGTGACAATCGCCATCGTGATTTTTGTGTGTGCCAGGGATTTTATTACATCCAGAACCTCTTTTACCATTTCTGGATCCAGTGCTGAAGTTGGTTCGTCAAAAAGCATGATTTCCGGTTCCATCGCTAATGACCGAGCTATTGCTACACGCTGTTTTTGTCCACCTGACAATTTAGCAGGAAATACATCCTTTTTATCAAATAAACCTACACGTTCTAGAAGTTCTTCTGCTTTTCCATATGCTGTTTCCTTTGGAACCTTTTTAACTTTTATAGGAGCATAAGTAATATTTTCGATTACACTCATATGAGGAAAAAGATGAAAGTGCTGAAATACCATACCAATGTTTTGGCGAATTTCTGTAATGTTCGCCTTGGAGGAGGTAATATCCATTCCTGTAATCTCGATTTGCCCTTTAGTTGGAACTTCTAATAGGTTTATGCATCGTAGCAATGTGGATTTTCCTGATCCAGATGGTCCGATAAGTCCTATGACTTCACCTTTTAAAATTTCTGTTGAAATATCATGTAAAACTTCCAGCTTACCAAATGATTTATACAAATTCTTGATCTTAATCACTGCGCCGAAGTCTCCTTTCCAGTCCACGTGCTGCAAATGTCATTCCCATTACCATGAGGTAATACACGATCGCCACGATGATTAAAGGCTCAAAGTAAAGAAATTTGCTTGCTCCTATTATGTTTGCACGGCGCAGGAGATCCAGTGCACCTATTGTGGATACCAATGCACTATCCTTTAGCAGTGCAATTCCCTCGTTAACCATTGCGGGTAAGATGTTCTTTAATGCTTGGGGCAAAATGATGTCGATCATCAATTGTCGATAAGAAACCCCAAGCGACAATGCAGCCTCACGTTGTCCTTTATCAACCCCAAGAATTCCACCACGGATGGTTTCTGATACATATGCGGCAGAATTAAGCCCGAATGTCAGGACGCCTGCTTCCAACATGGTAATATCATATCCAGTGAGTTGGGGTAAAGCGAAATAAACTAAGGCTAAACTTAGAATCAAGGGTAAACCCCGAAAAATGGAGGTATAAATCACTGCAAACACCTTAAGCAATTTTACATTTGATATTTTAAAAAGAGCTAACACAATGCCCCAAAAGAATCCCAAAATGGCGGATAACAATGTATATTGTAGAGTTACAAATAACCCTTGTAGAATGTAAGGGATAGATGGTGCGATTTGATCAAAGTTCAAATCCATACCTTTTTAGCCACCTTTCGAGGGTCTGACAAGCTTGAAATAAGGTTTACTGCTTTTCGGACAGCCATTTAGCCGCAAGCTCTTCAATTTTCCCATTGTCCTGCAGCTCCTTGATTACTTTGTTAAAGTCTTCTATGTGAGAGGAACCCTTTGGAAATGCAATCGCTATACCCTTGTCTTCTTTTTTGGGAATGATATTAAATTCCAGGTCAGGATTGTTCTGAATAAATGATTTAGCGGTGGACCCTTCTATTACTGCAGCATCAATTCTTCCCACTTTTAATTCTTGAATGATTTCAGGGTTTTTATTTAATCGCTTCATCTCGATTCCGCTAACTTCTTTTGCAATTTCTTCAACATCTTTCTCTTGAACAGAGCCTAACTGCACGGCAACTTTCTTATCCTTTAAGTCCTCTGCGCTCGTAATGTTGCTTCCTTTTTTTGCCACCACTGCATTTTTTGTTTCAAAATATTTAATAGAAAAATCTGCATTCTTTTTTCGTTCTTCAGCCGGAGTCATTCCAGCCATAACGAAATCGACGCGCCCGGTTTGCAATGCTGGCAAAAGACCAGTAAAATCCATATCTTTAATCTCAAGGTTAAATCCTAATTCTTCTGCAATTATCTTTGCGATGTCAATATCCATTCCGACAATCTCGTCTTTTCCGTTTGATTGATCATGGAATTCATATGGGGGATAGTCTGCAGATGTTGCCATGACAAGCGTCTTTTTTTCTGAAGAGTTTTCTTTTGAGTTTTCTGATGATCCCTGTGCATCACCTTCTGTCTGTTTCGATCCACATCCTGTAAGCAGCACAATACTTAACAACAAAAACAAACCTATTGAAGTAAATGATTTGATAGATATCACATTTATTCCCCCATAATGATTATTTTTTGCACTCAATTTTTTTCATTAAGTTTGAAATTAAAAGATAGATTACAATTGTTAACGGGCGTATGTACCCTCAGAGAATATTAGGTTCCCATCTTCAATTTATCTAATGGGAAACACTTGAAATTCACCAGAATTCTTTATGTCTTTATATATTTCATGAGCTATCCCGATATCTGTAGAGCCTATTCCAATTAAGCATGCACAAATAATCTCTTTCTCGTTTTCTCTGCCTTTTTTTCTATTTGTAACAATTTCGGGAAGTTCAGCATAGAGATTTTTCTCGGTTAGATGCCCAGCTTCTATGAGTTTAGTTAGCTCCCCGCGGTGAGTGTTTTGCTCCCAATGATCGACCACAAGTTTGTCTGCTGTTAAAGGGATTGTCTCGTCCAATTCTTGGAACGAGCCCACCGAGATAACAAGTGAACCTTCTTGTAGCCATTCTTTCATAACTAGTGGCGTATTAGCTGTCGTGACTGTTACAATGATATCTGATTCTTCTACAACTTCCTGATTCGTGTCGGCCACGACAACTTCAATATTCAGCTCTTTACTCATTTCTTCCGCAAATGCACTCGCAACCTCTTTATTTATATCAATGATTTTGGCCTTTTGGATTGGGGCTACTGCCGCGATAGCCATCAAATTTGTCCTGGCCTGGATGCCTGCACCGATAATTCCGACAACGCTGGCGTCTTTTTTAGCTAAGTATTTAACCGCTACGCCCGTTGCAGCACCAGTGCGGTAATCCGTAATATAGCTTCCATCCATAAGCGCTAATAACTCACCTGTTCTCGGATCATTCAGTAAAATTGTACCACTGATATACGGAAGTCCTTTGGCCCTGTTCCCTTCAAATCCACAAACCCACTTTATCCCCGAAATATCCATCTCTTTTCCAATGTAAGCCGGCATTGCGTTGAAGGACCCACCATATGGCGGCCATTCATTTCCTTCTCCCAAATCTAGAGTAATCTTGGAAGGCATAAGCACTTGATCATTTCCATGTACACTAAAAATTTGCTCTACGATATCAATGATGCGTTCCATGCTTAAAGCATTCTTTACTTGATTTTGTGAAATCAACATAACATCTGTCAATTTATCCCACTCCTCTTTAATTGATAAAAATATGAATCTCTCTTTCGTATGCATATAAAGCCTCATCCAGCATTTGCAGACCTTCATCGATCTGCTCTTGGTTAACCGTTAATGGCGGAATCATACGGATCACTTCTCCAAAGTTACCGCATAAATAAAACAATACCCCCTTCTCAAGGGCAAGATCGAGAATTCTTGCTAATCCCTCACCATTCGGTTCTTTTGAATCTGAATGTACGATTTCAATACCGATCATGAGTCCAACAGAACATATGGCGCCAATGACAGGATGTTTTTGTTTTAATAACTCCAGCTTTTCAGTAGCATACCTTCCCATATTCCGTGCATTCTCTAGTAACCGTTCTTCCTTTATTACCTCAAGTGTTGTCAAGGCGACGGAACAAGCAATGGGATTCCCGCCAAATGTCGTTCCATGACTTCCTAAAGGCCATTGCTGCATTAGTTCATGTGAAGCAACCGTGGCACTCAATGGTAACCCGGAAGCGATCCCTTTAGCGATAGCCATAATGTCAGGAGTAACACCAAACGTTTGAGCGGCAAACCAATCTCCGGTTCGTCCAAATCCGGTCTGTACTTCATCAAAAATAAGCAAGATCTTATGCTGATCGCAAATCTCCCTAATTTTTTGCAACCACCCCCTTGGAGGAACAATGTAGCCGCCTTCTCCAAGGACTGGTTCTACAATGACGCAGGCCACTTCCTCAGGTGTGACTTGATGGTTGAATAACATTTGGAAGTCCTTTTCTAATTTCTCAATGCAATAGGCTTCTGGATCAACACCAGGTGGACATTCCTTTACGTTGGCATAAGGAAGCTGATAAGTTAAGGATGATGGCTGTAAGTATTTTCTATATTTACTTTTTGATGTGGTAACACTTAATGCACCAAGTGAACGCCCATGAAACCCTCCAATAAAGGAAATGACATAGGGACGCTTTGTAACATATTTCGCTAGTTTTAAGGCACCTTCTATTGCTTCCGTTCCACTGTTTGCGAAGAAAAAGCAATCCAGATCACCCGGTAAAATAGTAGCCAGTTCATCCGCCAATCGTAAGATGGATTCATAAATGATGACACCGGAAGGTCCATGAGTGAGTTGATCTGCCGCATCTTTAATGCTTTGAACGATCTTTGGATGCCGATGTCCTGTGTTGGCTACAGCGATACCAGCAGTGAAGTCTAGATACCTTTTCCCATCCAAACCATAATAATAACAGCCTTCTTCCTTTACAACAGGCAGATTAGGATGATCCTTTGCCATACTTGGCGCAAGACGATTTGGCATGTTTTTAACAAGATGGCTCCAATCTCTCTCCATATTAGTATCCTCCAATTTTTTATACTTGTCTCAATGAGCACATCAAATGAATATTTCATTTCCTCCTTATCAATAATAGTTATAATGCAAGAATCATGCCAAAAATTACACGCTTATGTATTTACAAATACATCATTGCCTAAAAAAGACTTCTGCAGTTACTCTAAAGAATATTTTTTTAGTTTTCTGACGACTGTCGGTTGGCTTATTCCGAGAAAATTTGCCATTTCTATTTGTGTTTTGCATCGTTTTTTTGCTCTTAAGAGAATGCTTCTTTCAAGATTTCCGAGCATTTCATTTAATGGTTTTACATTTGCGTTAACTTCTATAGAAAATAGGTCAGAAGGAGTGCGGTATGCTGCCGGAAGATCTTCTTCGGTGATGATTGGCGTTGACGAGGTCACAACCAACCTCTCCATTAAGTTGTTTAACTCTCTTACATTACCTTTCCATTCCAATGAAAGCAGTTGCTTCATAACATTTTCATGAACAATACGCTGCCGATTATACTTTTCTGAAAAATGCACCAATAACTTATCAATCAAGGGAATGATGTCCTCAACACGTTCACGTAAGGGAGGTATCAAGATAGGCACAACGTTTAATCTGAAAAACAAATCCTCCCTAAATGTTTTCTGCTGAATCATTTCTTCTAAATTCCTATTGGTAGCAGCAATAAGCCGAAAATCCACACTTTTTAACTTCGTTCCCCCAACGCGATAGAAGTGTTTCTCTTGTATAAGCTTCAGTAATTTCACCTGATTTGCAATGGACAGTTCGCCTACTTCATCTAAAAATAATATGCCTCCTTCAGCCAACTCAACAAGCCCAATTTTCCCTTTCTTATGTGCCCCCGTAAAAGAACCTGATTCATAGCCAAATAACTCCGCTTCAAATAGCGACTCTGGAATGGCACCGCAATTTACTTCAATGAATGGGCCCTTTTTCCTTAAACTTTTTTTGTGAATAAAATTGGCAATGATCGACTTCCCAACCCCAGACTCCCCTAATAAAAGTACGTTTGCATCTACTTCGGCCACTTGGAGGGAAGTATTAATCACTTTCTTCATCTCCTCACTGTTTGCAATAATCTCATCAGCGAGGTAATTGCGTTTTTTCATCACTTCAATTTCTTTTTTTACTCTCTCCATCTCACCTTTCATTTGAATCAGGTATTTTTCCATCTCTAATAACTCCGTTACATCATGGGAGTAACTGACAATACGAAATATCTCATTATTTGCATCAAAGACAGGAATTCCTGTAACCAGTAGCTTTTTTCCATTGCGTGTTGTTTGAACAAAGGTTGTTTTTTCATTGTTTTTTAGGACCACCGGAACAGCAAGAGGAGTAAATAACCCTTCCTTTTCAAGGTCATATACCGATTTCCCAATAAGCTGTTCTGTCTTTACACCGTATATGGAACCAGTTACCTCACTAACACTGAGAATAACTCCATTCGTATTGGTCACCAAAATGTCATCCTTAAGTGAGCGAAGAATCGCTTCATATTCGTTCCATGTTTGCTTTTGAAGGGTCATAAGCTCCAGTTCCTTTCCCATTATTCAAAATTGAATATTAGTTTCCTTCGTTTTATTTAAACCTCTATTTTATATAGAATACTCCAAATATTCAGTTTTGGATATAATATACAATACTAAATATTTACCTTGAGTTCTGCAAAAGTTTGTCATGAAGAATACTGTCATTAAATAACACTCTTTAGATGCTTATGTCGAACAAAGAAAATAAAAAGGACTTCTCTTTTTAATGTTGATACCACAAATCTATTTCAAATAAGAAGCATCAATTAATCGGAAACCTTCTCTTTCATATAGTCAATTCTTTTTTGCTCGGTGCCTTAAACTCACAAAAACACAAAGGCATTATTTATTGACATTTAAATTCCTGAAAGAACCTCCCTGGTGCCTAACCGGGACCCGCCGGCACATTCAGTTTATGATGATAAAATTAAAAAGCTTTGGGTCAAGCAAGGCGACCTCGGTCCCCTCACTTCTTTGATTATTGATGACACTTAATCCAAGAAGGACCGGTTTATCCCCAGAATAGAAAGATGAGCCGTACACTTTACCACAGGACGGGAAAGTGTACGGCTCATTGTGTGGTAACCTCTCATGTTTAAGCGAAGGACATTCCTTTGCCTTGGATTTCCGCTCACGACAATCCCACGGAAATTGACTGCTCTGGCAACGTGAAATTGTTGTGCAATATCTACCCCAATAACGATATACTTATCTGTAATTCTTTCTATTAGTTGAATTTGTTTGTCTTGCGTTTTAAACTTCATAGTAGGGTTCCTCCTAAGGTTTGAGTTAGAGTCGTGTCTTACTCATATCTTACTGAGGAGCCCTTTTTTTATCAAAGTTGAAAATTAACGATCTACAGGAATGCTAAACTGCCCCGTTAGCCTTCCATGAAGCGCAAAAATCGGCGCTTCACCACAGAGAATGAAAATGGTCACACTCCGTCAATACTGATTCTACGGCTGGATGAGGAAGGTCGATGAACTATGGTGCGTTAGAGCCCATCCGTTAGTCTGACTCCAACGACCACGGTGCACCTCTGACTGTCGCTCCCTTACGGGAAGCACACATGGTAGATTAATCCCATTCTGGTTGCTGCACCAGCCTCTAATTATCTTAGAGCCGTAGAAAGGATGTTTTCAATGGATATAGTCATTGAAAGAGCATGCGGTATGGATGTTCATAAAGACAACATTACAGCCTGCGTTATCACACCAGAAGGAAAGGAGATTCAAACGTTTTCCACTAAAACTGTATTTCTACTACAGTTGGTGGATTGGATTAAATTGCACGGCTGCACTCATGTTGCCATGGAAATCACGAGTGTTTATTGGAAACCTATTGTAAATTTAATAGAGGCTGAAGAAATAGAATTCTTAGTGGTCAATGCACAACATATGAAAGCTGTTCCCGGTCGAAAGACCGATGTGAAGGATTCAGAATGGATTGCCAAAGCTCTTTTACTCGCCTGATTTACTCTACAAAGTTACTCACATCTTTTGGACTTTAACTTGTTATGGAGTCTCATCCCTTTATAAAGCCTTAGTATCAGATTTCTGTACGTCGAGCCAAGATTTTATTTCACGCTTCCTCCAGCCCATACCTCACGATAAGTACCTTGCGCTTCCTTAGTGGTTGGTCGATGTGTACGCCCACAGTGGACTTTCACCACCTAGATAGTTGCCATGCCTGGCACACATAAAAAAAGACAACAGATTTGTGGTCCAAATGGCTAACTATACAGGATAGTTTTTATCATGGAACTGTCCGTTAAGCAGAAGCAGTAGAAGCAGATGGCTTATTATCATTCCTTGCATCAATTACAATAATATTTTTTGCTTCCTGCAAGCCAAGTTCTTGTAATACTTTCTGTACTTTTTTAACTCCTGCTCGGAAAAGTATAAAATCACTTTTATTGATTTTTTTGTTTCATTCGCAGCTTCATATATTGGTACTTGGTTCTGCAAATTTTTTTCAACTGTGAATTACTTGCCAGTTTAAATTGAATGAGCGTCTTATCTTTATTTCATTTTGATACTTTAAAGTCAACAGGTCCTCTCCCATTATTTACTTCTCTATTTACATCAGAATCAGTTGCAAACCAAGTCAGCCTGTATAGAATCTGCAAGTCATCTTCCTTTTTAATAGGAGCTCCTTTTGAATAAAATATACGGTAGCCATCATTATTTTCAATAACATGCTTTAAATACAAAACTCTCTTAAAGGAATCCTCATAAGTATCATATTTTTTTTTATAGAATTCCGTATGACTTTCAAGCAGTTCGATTAGTTCTTTAAACTGCTCCACATAAAATTGAGCGGATTCTTTAACTTTTTGGCTACTATTCGCTTGGGCTTGATCCCCCGCTGCTCCTTATATTTAATATAATAATCAACAAACTCAGGGTATTGTTGTATGACTCTGGATACAGCAAGACTACGGTCTTTTGCAGAAGGTTTCTTGGGAAGAATAGAGAAGAAGTAATTGTTGATTTGAAACCTTAACTGTTCATTATCAATGCACTCTGGTATGAGAGAGAAATCCTTTACCATATCCGTTTTATTTATCCAAGTGTCGTCTTTGGTTAGAATATCAGTAGGAGTTAAAAGGACGTAATCTCCATTAAGATACGGTAAATGATAATTATCCCTATCCCAGGATTCAGTTTTATAGTTAAACCTTACGTTGTTAACAGCCACCTTTTTAACATACTTTTTGTCCAAATTGTTTAAAGCAAATGTTTGTGTATATTTCAGCAAATATTCGTGTATAAGTCTTGTTGTGAAATCACTAATATTGTCTTTACCCACCTTTTCCTTAATAATACAAATTTTTTCCAGGTGGCTACTTTTTGTTACTGTTTCATTTCCAAATACCGAGAGCACGCTATTTAAATTACTATGCAAAGCAGCTGCAAAGTCTGGTCCTAGCCCGCTGCCTCCATTCCCGTTTTTAGAAAAACCTAACCAATTCTGCTTGATTTCAGGAAACATAAACCAAGCATTTAATAATCCACGGGAAATTTCCTTTTCCTAAGCTTTATCTCGCAAAAAACCAAGATATTTTAACATGTTCTCATGTAACTCTTGATACTCTCTCTTACTACTATTAAACAGAAGAAACGGGTCAATAAACAGCGGCAAGTCATTAATGAGCGATACATCAAATGCACCGTATTCCTCCAGAACACTTGGTTCCACTTCAAAAAAATCGGAAAAATAAACTTTTACATCCATTCACAATAATTCAAAAAACTTCCATAATTAACTTCGGAATCAAACATTCTTCCCTCATCGTTTGGATTAAATCTATATGAAAAGCTTACATTTCTTTCAATGGGAATCCTCTTTGTTTCAATATCTTCACCAATCTCATAAACTAAAGCTAGATAAGCTAATGTATCCAATGGGTCTAACTGGGTTGATAACCGAAATCCATACTTATGTTTTGGTGTAAGACTTCTTCTGAAATCCCTTACATTCCACTGTAACATATCTTGATTTCTCAAGTATTCTTTAAGAGTTGTACCATTAGGTAATTCTCTTATACTTCTATCCCATAAATAACTAATTGCTTTATATTCAAAAGGAACTGGGAAAATATCGGTATCTCCATAGTTTTCTATATGTTTTAATGCCCAATCTAATGAGTTAGTTCTTAATTTTAACAAACCTTTCACCTTCCATCTAAATATAAGTAATAATGGCTCAGTCTTAATCCTTTTAATCTTTTGTTTGAGATGGCTCTTTGGACAACTTTCGATAATCCTATATACCGGTATCGACAGTAGGTTAGTCCTTTCGCTTCTTCCTCCGGAATCCCTAACTGAATGAGCGATTTAATTTGTTTCTTCGGTACTTTCCATTGTTTCCAGATGATTACACTAATTCTGGAGCGAAGCTTCATATCTATTCGTTCCGTCGCTTTTTTATATTTGCTATCCTGAAGTAGTTTACCACCCGAATATGACTTGTTTTAGTTTCACTGTTCGATAGTTTAGCGGGACACTCCAGTTTCGCTTTGTCAGTTTTCGAAGCTTTCTTTGAAATTTCTGTATGGAACTTGGATGGGTTTTACTTGGTACCTCTTGTTTTTAACGTCGTAATAATACCCGAAACCCAGAAATGGATAGGCTACACTTAGTTGGACAGGATTTTTAAGGTCAAGTAGACTACTAATACACTAGTTGAGGAGAATCTACAATGACCAAACGAGAACGAAGAACATTTACAGATGAATTTAAAAACCAAATGGTGCTGTTGTTCATGTTTCGGTGTTTTTGTTCATAACAGTGATGACCGTAAAAATCTGCTAAACCAATTTAGTCCCATACCAAAGAGGACATTACCATATGCGCCAATATAACTCTGTAATAGGAAGTTATTTGTAAAATGTATGTAAAACATAAAAATTGTACATGTCTAATTCAGCTGCACATTTACATCGATTCCTTAAACATGTAACCGATTCATTCAGTGGACTTCTTCTGTTCTATATATCTATAAATGGTCGCTCGTGCTAAACCCGTTGCTTGAGTTATCTCCCTCATGGTATATTCCCCGGAACAATACAATTCATAAGCCTTTTCCTTAAGGTGTCTGTCAGCTTCTTTCCTTCCAAGCTTCACTCCCTTTTCTCTCGCGTTTTCGATTCCCGCATTTATCCTTTCAACGATTAGCTCCCTTTCAAATTCTGCGCAAACTTCAATCATATGAAAGACCATTTTGCCGCTTTCTGACGAGGTATCAATGTTTTGTGTTAAGGAGATAAGATCAATTTCTCTCTCCCTCAGCTCATTTGTTATTCGATGAAGATCTTGGATGCTTTTTGCTAGTCTATCAAGTTTGTACACGATTACAATGTCTCCTTCTCTTGCGTATTCCAGCATTGCTTTTAGCCCTTCTCTTTCTATGTTGTTTATTTTGTCAGTAAAAATCTTGCGGCATCCAAATTCTGAAAGAAAACTTATCTGTTTTTCAAGAGTTTGTTTACCTAAAGAGGCTCTCGCATAACCCAGTTTAGCCATTACCTCTCCACCTTCCATATATAATCAATTACTTAAAATGTATCATAAATACGTCTCTTGCCTTTACATTTAGAATAAAAAGATATATTTTTGAGACAATATGATAATGTTAGTAAAATACTCCTAATTTTGTATCTAAAATATATGATTTTCAGAAAAACCAGAATTGTGGACAACTGATGGATCCGGGGATAACTTTATTTCATTTATATTACAAACTGGAAATTCTACTTTTCGTATCATAAATAAGTATTTTTGAAACATTGAGAAGAATTGTGGACAACTGATGGATCCGGGGATAATTTTATGTCATTCATATTACAAACTGGAAATTCTTCTTTTCATATCATAAATAAGTATTTTTGAAACATTCAGAAAAATTGTGGACAACTTATGCCTGGTGTGAATAACATTATTTCATTCATGTTACAGGCAGAAAGCAAATAAAAACCACAGCAATGCCGCGGCAACAAACTAGCATTTATATTACAAAATATGCCCCCTTTCATAAGCTTCAGGAATATCAATAAAAAAACAGTTTATCTTTATCCCCCTGGTTCCTGCTGTTTTTTGTTGCTTAATCTCTTTCTGTTTACATTTACATGCTACGCTTATTTTTTTATGAACAATAAGCGTACCCCCCTCCCCCGGGTTCCAATAAATATCAAATTTACGTTAGATTCTATGAAAAAGGCAAATTTACGAGAATCATGTGAAATGTTCATTTAACCATAAGGTCGAAGCCGCGATAAATTTTTCGGCAGCTGGCGGAAGATTTTTGAAGGATATCGAACCAATGCTGATGGAGGAAATAGCTCGGTCATCTGAAAGGGGTATTTTTTTTACACCTTCAGGCAGGTTATGTAAAGCGATGTCTGGCAGGATGGCTACACCAAGGGAGTTTTTCACCATCGAGATAACAGCCTGTTCATCATCTAAATGAAAAGCAATTTCAGGAGAAAGTTTATTTGATTTCAAAATGTTATGGATGATTTTAAGGGTAGAATTTTGGAGAATCAGCTTCTCTTCCTTCAATGCATTTGGCTTAATAGAATTTTCAGCACAAAGATGATGGGTGTCCGGCACAACGCAGCAAAACGCTTCTCGCTTTAAATGGAGAACCTCCATATCGGCAGCAGGCAGAATTAAAAAACCGAAATCCACAATCCCCTGAGAAATCCACAGAGAGATTTCCTCCTGTTTCCCCTCCATAATTTCTACTTTTATATGCGGATATTGATCCATGAATTTTTTCAAAATCCCAGGAAGCCATAAAGCGGAAATGGATGAAAAGGTGCCGATCCTAACAGTCCCTATTTCTAATCCTCTAATTTCCCCAGCCTCCTGAAGCATTTTTTCATTCAAATATAGAATCTCCCTAATATATGACAACATCCGCTCACCGTTTACGGTTAGCCTGATGCCTGCTTTATTACGGGTTAATAAAGAAAACCCCAGCTCTTTTTCCAAGCTGGAAATGGCATGACTTACCCCTGATTGGGAAATATTTAACGATTCACTTGCTTTTGTTAAGCTGCCAAGTTCTACTACTGTATGAAATATTTCATATTTGCCTATCGACAAATTCATCCCTCTTTATATTAGTTTTACTCATAACATAACATAAAATATCAAATTTTTTCATCAATTTCTGACAATTAAAGAGACTGCTTGAGCAGTCTCCTTCTTGAAACAACATTTCGGATAAATGATTTCATCTTTATTCCCATACTCTATTAAAAAGACAGAAAATGCACTAGATTCATTTTTATCTTCTCTTAAATAGAAATAATTATGTGTCGTATTGAAGAAAGTCAATCCGTTAGTTAAACAATTCATAATTCTATTGCCTGAAAATCAATCGATTTTGATTAATCCTTTTTGTCCCAATACTCATAAACTCATAAACAATTACAATATCTCCACCTTGCAGGAGATTTACGTCTACTGACTTTCGAAAAGGTCTTGCTGGATAGAAGACTCATTTTGCTAATCTTCTTCTATGTTTCCACATGATATAACGATATCTAATAAAACAACCAATGCAAAAACCCATCAATGCAATCCCAGCAGCTAAAAGGACCATAATACTAAAAGTATAGGCTAATGTGTTCCATCCGAGCTGGAAGGAAGCTAGTGACAATCCAAGGCATACTGTTGCTATCCATTGATTAAAAATCTGCTGGTCTTTGTCTTCCATTTCATACTGGGAAGACGGTTTTTTCAGGAAGCTCTTACCTATTAATATAATGGGATTCTTCTTTGTTATTAACGTGTAAACGCCTATAACAAATGGAAGTATTAGTATTAATTTATAAGATACCAATGCAATAAGAACACTCAACACGATAAATGATTGATTTAGTTGTACCAAAGGTTTTGGTATACCCATGTGAATAGCCTCCTGATGAAATAACTGGTCAAATTAAATGATAGATTCATGACCAAGTTTTCTTAGAATATTACTATGAATTATTCATTGACTTTATCATACTTTTATCAAGCAGTACATTTTTTTAACTCTCTTAGTTTTGTGACAACTAGCACATCTGTTTAGTTCCATCTTTAATATATAGCCTTTGCACGGGGTATCATAAGTTTTTGCTATATTCTGTTAAACAAAAAGGCGGCAATACTCCCTTCCAGTATTGCCGCGCTAAAAATAAGGAGTTTAATCTGACTATCAATCGGTTAGAATGGCTTTTGGCCTAATGTATCAACTTAGATTTTAGCTATTATATCAAATGAGCTCCGCCATCGATAAGAACAGCTGTACCAGTAGTAAATCCATTTTTCGCTAAGTATACATATGATTCAGCTATATCTCGAGGTTGCGCAATCCTTCCAACAGGCAGCTGCTGTGCAATTCCATTGAACAAATCTTGCCGCTGATCCTCTGGCATTCCAGAGTAGATAGGAGTATCAACAATACCCGGTGAAACAACGTTTACTCTGATAGGGGCTAGGTCTATGGAAAGTCCTCTAACCAATCCTTCGATGGCAGAGTTGATGGCCGCCAAAGTTGTAGCACCTTGAGGGGGACGGACACCGTATACACCAGAGGTTAAGGTGATCGAGCTCTCATTATGTAAGAACGGAAGTGCTGCACGGACGGTAATATACTGCCCCCAGAACTTGCTGTCAAAGGCCTCTTTAGCACTTGTGACAGGTAATTCGCTAAAGTGCCCCATAGCACCTTCTCCTGCTGTTACCACAAGGTGATCAAATTTTCCAACCTTGCTGAAAAAGTCTGCTGCTTTTTCTTCACTGCGGAAATCGATTTCGTATGCTTCTACAGAACCACCAAGGATTTGTTTTGCTTCAGCTAACTTTGATTCAGAACGGCTGGCAATGATCACTTGAGCAGATTGATCAAGAAATGCTTTGGCTGTAGATAATCCGATGCCAGAAGTACCGCCTAAAATGACCACGCGTTTCCCTTTTAATGACATAGTTAAGTCCTCCCTTAAAATCTTTTTTAGTTAGCCAATTTGATTGGCTAGAATTCATTATGCTGCTACCATATTTTATGAAGATCTCCTTCGAAATTAAATCGAGAACTCCACCATTTCATAGATGGCTTTATTAGTGCTCCGTCAAAATCAGCGGGCCATCCTTTGTAATCGCGATAGTATGCTCAAACTGTGCAGACAGTTTGCCGTCAGTTGTCCTCGCTGTCCAGCCATTTTTGTCCATTTTCATATGCCATGTTCCTGCGTTTACCATAGGCTCAATCGTGATGACCATACCTTCCTTCAGGCGCATGCCCTTTCCAGGTTTGCCGTAATGCAGTACCTGAGGATCTTCATGCATGGTTTTTCCAATTCCATGGCCGGTAAAGTCACGGACTACCGAGAATTTTTCTCCTTCGACATATGATTGGATAGCATGGCCGATATCACCTAGCCTGTTACCAATCACAGCTTGTTCGATGCCAAGGTACATGGCACGCTTCGTAACATCGACCAGTCTTTTCGTTTCTTCTGAAATCTCTCCTACTGGATGGGTCCATGCCGAATCAGCCAGATAGCCATTTAGATTTACGACCATATCAATCGTTGCGATATCGCCTTCTTTTAGTGGCTTGTTAGTTGGAAAGCCGTGGCAGATTTCATCATTTATGGAAGCACATGTTGCATACTGATATCCTTCAAAGCCTTTTTGCTCAGGGGTAGCTCCGTGCTTTGCCAAATATTCTTCTGTAAAACGTTCAATATCCATCGGCGTAATGCCAGGCTTAATCATTTTCGCAATCTCTTTATGACAGGAGGCCAGGAGCTTCCCTGCTTCATGCATTGCTTGAATTTCCCGCTCGCTTTTTATTGTAATCATCAAACCGCTCCTTGTAAAAATGCTGCTAATTGTGACATTGTCATTTATCACATCTTTATCTCAGCTCTATTTTTTATTCGCTTTTACATGATATCCCTTTTTTTATGGGAAAATCAAATAACAGAATCTTGTTGGAATTTCTTGCAGCAACACCTTCAAAACTATTTAAATTTCCCCTCCATGTAATCGCGATACGCTTGCCTGACTTCTTCTTCGGTATTCATTACAAATGGTCCACGCGCCACCACTCTCTCTCGAACAGGCCGCCCCGCATATAAAACCGCTTTCAAATGTTCTTGTGCAGATATTTTAACTTCGCTCATTTCTGAATTGCTTGCTTGTTCCAGCCAAAGAACCTGGCCTTTTTTACCTTCTACCTCATCAATCCCAAACTTCCCATTTCCTTCTATAATATAGAGGAATCCATTGTAATCTCCTGGAAGGTCCTGTGTGACAGTGGCACCTGGTTCAAGAGTCATTTCAACCATAGTTACAGGAATGTGATTCTTTGTATCTGAGATAATCTCTTTTGAAGAACCCGAGAATACTCGAAACACTGCACCATCTTCTTTCCGTACAGGCATATCCTGGCTGCGCAGGTTTTGATAACGGGGTTCAGTCATTTTCTGTTCACTCGGAAGATTTACCCAAAGCTGCAGGGAATGTACGGTCTCACCTTCTGCGGGGTCCTCTGAGTGCAATACTCCTCTTCCAGCGGTCATCCATTGTACATCGCCAGGCAGAAGCTCACCGCGACCGGCTTTATTATCAAAGTGCTCCAATTTTCCCTCTATTACGTAGGTGACTGTTTCAATCCCGCGATGAGGGTGCACGGGGAATGTACCCTTTTGAAACCAATCTTCAGCCAGTAACAGGAACGGGTCATGCTGTTCCCAATATCCTGGTTCTATAACTAATCCCACTTTATGAGTATCGCTGTTCTGTTGATAAGTAACATCTCTAACACTTTTTATTCCTCTTAAAAAGACATGTTCTGTATTCATGCTAACCTCCTGATTTTTCTCGATTTTAATGCGAAACCAATGTTGGTACTGGAAAGCTTTCCTGCTGCTCTTTATTAGGAAACATCAGTGTAATCGTATCAAAAAAAGAAAAAATCAGCATGTTTGAAGATTTACGTACTCCCTATAAAAATACCATTTTAAATACTGGTTTTTCGATACCGAAGTCCCTTTACCGAGCCATGGTCTCTTACCCTTAGATTCAAGTTCAACCGTTACAACAGTTTCAGCTCCCTTTGTTCCTCCATCTCCAGTATTCCATGTAATTTCGACGGACGGTTGTTACGCTCAAGCCTTTAAAACCTTCCATAATAAGGATGGCGTGCAGCCTCTTTATGTTTCCCGAATAAACTGTCTCAAAGAAGAATACCGTGTTGACTTCCTCTTGCATAATTACACTTCCAGTGCCGCTAACCATTGATCGGGCTTTTTTGTCCTTGCCTGAAAAAGTACATCTGCCGGAGCATCCATCTTCCGTTCACCCGACAGATTAAACGGTCTTGTTGATAGGTCCGGTAAAGTAAGAGGCTTCATACTTATATCCTCTCCGATTCAAGTTCAACTTGCGATTTGAAATTAGCTTCCATCCAGTATTAGCGTATCAAAAGCGTTCTTTTCAAAAAAGACTTGTTTCAGGCCAATAAAGAAAATGACACCATCAAATATATGGTGTCATTTTTCATATGTTTATTCTATATGATTAGGCATGATCTGAAAATTATTTAAGAGTTTCTTGAATTTTACTTAAGGCTGATTCACAAGATTCAATATCAGCGTATTGAGTTAATTCTCCTGTTTTATTACATAGAATTTGAAAACATTTTAAATCTTTGGAATAGGTAAGTATATAACCATTTATTGTATGGGTGATTTGAACGTCCTTGTAAAAGATTAAGTTTTCCAGCATCTTTTTTGTTTCGTCATTTTTGCATAATGTCATATCCATTTGTCCCCTTTCAATTAAGGTGACCTCGGAATTCTGATAGAAAAAGTCATCAATAATTCTATATCAATCAATTATAACATACATATCTTACTTATCCTAGACTTCATTTCTGTCATGTTTTATGCTTTTTCCGGAAATCAGAGATGGTATTACCATATCTTTTCTTGAAAACCCGTTCAAATGTATTTAAGCTTGCGAATCCTGCGTCAAAGCAGATGGAGGTGATAGGTAAATTTGTGTGAAGCATTAGCTTCACTGCAAAATCTAATCTTATTTGCAATATGTATTGGCTTGGAGTACAGCCGATGGCATCCTTAAAAAGCTTTATCATATAAAATTTACTAAGATTGCATTCCTTAGCGAGATGATCTAATGAAAGCTCGTTTTGGAAATTCTCTCTAATGTACTGAATAACCTTATTGATTGCTGGATTAGCTTTATATATTATCTTGCTTCGCCATTTTTCAGTGTGAGAGCCTTCCTGCAATGATAAAAGTGTTTCAGCTAATTCCCATTCAAGTTCTTCGGTTCGGGCAATTTGATCATAACAAAATAAGTTTAGGTTAATTACTTCATCCGCAATTCTTATCAGGTTTTCGGATGAGCCTGAACCTTCATGGAAAAATGTAACTTCTGTTATCTCTTCTTGCAATCTTGAAGAAGCAACCTTGTCGACAAAGGATTTATTTATATTGATTAATAAAATGCGGCTTTCACTCATCTCGGTGAAATGCAGATGCTTTTCTCCGGGAGGCGTAACTATCCGTATGTTTTTATCCACTAATTCAACGGTTTGATTTTGTTCTAAAAATGAATTTCCAGACAAGGGAATTGTGATTTGAAAATCGTTTCCGTGTTCATGTGCAACAGGATCAGCCGAGTATGGTTTAAAATGAGACATCATTAATTTGGTATTTATTAATTTCAAGTTAAGGTATCTCATTTGTCTCGCTCCCTCATTTTTCTTCCATTATAATACATAATTCAAATACTTTTTAAGTAAGATTTCGGGGCTGGCTTATGGCCTAACCAAACAATCACTACTGTGCCCACGCGAAATAGCAGATTACTTATCTTATAGGAGAAATCCGCTTATTTATGAGTATTTTTCGAGTTTACCCATTTTACCAGAATGTCTTTTGTTAAAAAGATATTCCCCATATTCAAAGCAAGGGTATGCAAGTATGGTCAGAAGGGCTAAGATTCCAAAGACCAGTAAAGCGCTGCTATTGCCAAACATGCCGATTAGTATCCCGCCGATCCAGGCACCGCCGCTCTGACCAATAAACTGAAGACCTGAAGCACCATAATAAGCGCCACGTAAGTGTACGGGGGCAATTTCACTGATAAAAACATCTCCGATAATAAAGCACATAATTTCCCCTGCGCTAAAAAGGATGACGGCAGCTATCAAGAATATTACCGATTTGGAGACTCCGAACCCTAGTATTCCTAAACCAAAAAGCACATTCCCGACCTTTAGGGCTGTTAAAGGTGAGGTTTTTTTCATCAATGTGACCAATGGGAATTGAAGACTTAAAATAGCAATAGCATTCGTAATAAATAAAATAGAATAGGTATGAATGCTTTCACTTCCCAGATATTGCGACAGTGTAGTGTCAAGGTGGGCATAACCCGCCACTACAAAAATATTGCCGGCCAGGAAAAGAGCAAAAACATTATCTTTACTTACAATTTTGATGCTGGCCGCCAGGGAAATGGGATCATTAGCCTGACTGGCCGTACGTGATTCTGGGAACCTGCTCTTCCACCATAGAATTAATAGTCCGTATGACAGATATATAAATGCGGCAATCGTAAATGGAGTGGCATTCTTCGATGCACCCACTAATAGTCCAGTTAAAGGTCCAATTGCTCCCCCCATGTTGATGGCGAAGTATCTTAGATTGAAAGCATCCATACGATTTTCTTCTGGCGTCACATCTGCCAGCAATGCTCGGGCAGCTGGTTCAAACAAACTGCGGCAGAAACCGCTCAATGCATTTACAATGAAAAATTCCCACACTTCATTAGCATAAACGAATCCAACAAATACTGAACTCCATAAAAACATAGAACAAATTAATATCGGGAATCTGCCAAAACGGTCGGACCAAACTCCTCCCAAAAAACCAGTAAAGGTACTTACGAAATAACTGATCCCTAAAATGGCTCCTACAGTAGCATGTGCAAAACCTTTTACCTCCACTAGATAAATTCCTAAAAAAGGCAGACACATAAAAAATCCTGCCCTCGACAAAAATGTCCCTGCAATTAATCCCCATGCAACGGGATGGCACTTATTGATAAAATTCAATCGTTTACTCATGAATACCTCCAGGAAATTGTATTGGTATTCATTTTACATAACGATTAAGGAATACTCTCTTTATAAATTGCTTTTCTTTTTACAGCAATTTTTGAGGGTTCTCAACACCCAAGTTGAAGATTCTTTAGATGGTATATATTTAAAACCTTTGATTAGTTTAATATTTCAATAGCTTCTAAGATTTTTTCCGGTCCATTTGGGAAAATCCAAGTGATATATATGATTTTTTCTTACTTACTGGGCTTTTTTTAATTAATGTAACAACTTTCTGTAATTATATTAAAGAGCCAACATCCTGTTGGCTCTTCGTTAGCTTAGTACTCTTTATCTTGTAAAAACTATCAAGACTGATATTGATTTCATTTATTTATGCACTATTCCGTTGCGAATATTAGTATTCTTCCTTTTTTAACATCCTCTTCATATCGGCGAGCTTCTTTTTCATCTAATCCTTGCTCCTGCAAGGCCCTGCGTAATCCTCCCCCATTATTAGCTGTCAGGCCGGCTACAGCACCGCTTATTGTAGAAAAGATTGGGCCTGCTGCTATAATAGGGCCGATTCCCGGGACTGCCAATGCACTCATCCCTACAAGAAAACCTGCGATTCCGACTGCTCCGCCTACAGCTGCCCCGGCAATTACCCCATCCTTCTCTTTAGTCTCTGCTTTGTCAGCCGCCGGTCCCAATCCATCTATATTTTTTGCAACAATTGAGATGTTATCAAGATTGTAGCCTTTACTCTGTAAATTCTCTACAGCTGTCTTTGCCTGTTCTTTGTTTTCATAAATACCGATTACTTGTTTTTCCATGATGAATAATCTCCTTTATTATGTTGTACTAATTAAATACCCTTATATAAAGCCTTCAATCATGGAAAACATTTCGGTCCAATTTTAATATGCTGTGGCGTCTAAGAGCTAAAAATCTTAACACTGTATGTATAAGGCTTTCGAAATAAAAACCCCCAGCTGCCAGAGCACGCGCTGCTGTACACTAGGGGTGATAATTCAATAGCTATAGCTGATCCTGCTTTCCGTCTGTTTGCGGAATAAGGATTTGGCCTTTTTTCCCGTTGCTGATCAGTGTCTGCATGATCACTTTTGACAGCTTTGCAGGATTATAAGGCTTGATAAGATAGTCCTTTGCTCCAAGGGAGAATCCTTTTTCTCTTTCATCCAAAGCCGTTGAGACAAAAATTGGGACATTCATCAGTGACTGGCTTTCTTTTATCATTTCCATGATTGCCCAGCCGTCGACTGCATCCTCCTCAAGCATGATATCAAGTACGACTGCATCAGGAGTGTTTAGTTTCATAGCCTGTAAAGCATCAGTCCCTCTTTTAAAATAACTTACCTGAAAGCCGCTGTCCAATAGCTCATGATTAATCAATTCAGCCAGACTTTGGTCATCTTCAATGACAACAACCGTATAGCTTGATTCTCTACCCTCTTGGGCAGAGCTATCTTGCTCATCAATTTCAGGCTCTAATTGTTCAATCTTAGGAAATGTGACTGTAAAGATACTTCCTTTTCCAAATTCCGAAGTAACCGTTATCTCACCGCCATGGCCCCGTACAATCTCTTGAACGATCGCCAACCCTAGTCCTGTTCCGCCAATTTTCCTCCGATCTGAGTTGTCTACCCGGTAGAATTTTCGGAACAGTTTCGGTATGGATTCTTGAGGTATCCCCAAGCCTTCATCTCTTACATCGACAAGTATTGATTCATCTTTATCATAAATAACGACTTTTATATTACCGCCGTCCGGGCTGTATTTAATAGAATTGTTGATTAAGTTCATAAACACCTGCTCCAGTTTCATCCTGTCTCCGAGGACAAAAGGGTGTGAAGCAGAATTTACTAAAGTAATCTTATGTTCAGAAGAATTGATTTGCTGATTTTCGATAACTTTCTCGAGTATTCGTACAAGATCAATGTCCTTCTTTTCATATGTTTGCTTTCCTGCCTCCATCCTTTGGACATCCAAAAAGTCATTGATTAGTGATGTTAGCCGTTTTCCTTCATGATAAATCGTTTGCAGGTATTTCTTTTGCCGTTCGGGCTTAAGCTCCTTGTTTAACATTAGCTCAGTAAAACCGAGGACACTTGCAAGCGGTGTGCGAAGCTCATGGCTGACGGTGCTTACAAATTCAGATTTCATTTGATCAACCTCGTATTCCTTTGTAATGTCCCGATGCACGAGGATCGTTCCTAGCTTTTTTTCACCTTTAAATAAATTTTCACAATAAATATTGAATACCCTGTTTCTGGACTTGTTTTTGTAGATGAATGATTGCTCTTCTTTAGTAGACGTTCCTGAGCAATTTGCCGCACGGGTCAACAAGGCTAAAAATGATTCATCCTCAATTTCCCTTGCCATAAGGGTAGTCCATTCCTGCCATGTAAGCGAATCAGGATTTTCAATTATTTTGAGTTCATCAAACATCTCGATAAGCTGCTTATTGATTTGTACAATTGAACCCTGATTGTCAATCAGCTGTATTCCTTCATGTATAGTATTGATGATATCCTGGTTTAGCCTTCTGCTGCTTTCTGTTTGTTCATAAAGTTCAATTTTTTCAAGAGAAATCGCAATCTGTTTAGCAAGCAGACCATATTCAGCCGTTTCCTTTTGCGTAAAAGGAGAAGAAAATCTGCTGAACGCCATGATCGCAACAACCTCTCCTGATGAAGACAATATTGGTATATACACGTCATAAATGTACTGAATATTGTCATGGAAACCGGCTTCCATTTTGGTTTGTTCCCGTCTGATATAAAAGGGTTTCTTTTCAGAAACTAGTTTTTCGGTAATACCGTTTTCAAGATGTTCAATAAAAAGTTCAATTCCCTTACCAGAGATTCCATAAGAAGCATTCACTTGTTCAGCCAGTAAAAAAACAATCCCTTTATCTGCGCCGATAATCCGGCACATATTCTTTACTATACTACCAAGGAGTTCTGAACGATTTAATGTGTTTGAAATACCGTTTATCAGTTCATTCCTGCGGGTCAGCATCTGTTCGTTTTCCCTTAATATCTCCAGTGTCTCTTCCAGGGTTTCCTGCTGCGCCTGCAATTCATCCTGCTGTGCAGTAAGCTCTTCGTTTTGGGCAAGCAAATTTTGTTCTTTATCCTGAATGCTATATAACATCTTCTTAAAAGCGATCGATAAAGCACCCAGTTCGTCACGGCGCTTCAATTCCTCAATAAAACCCTCTCGTCCAGCGGCTACTTCATTAGCTGCAAATGCCAAATCAGAAAGCGGCCGGCCGATATCCCGCAAGAATACCCTCATCACCCTGAATAAAATAATCAGAAACAGGGCCAAAAAACATATAAAGTACAGCTGTAAATTGTTTTGGTTCCTGGCAAGATCTTCTGCCTTTTGATCTCGCTTTTCCTGAAGGCTTTTAGAGTAATCCCACAGCTTATTTCTGATATCTGAAACCTTTTTCGTTGCCTCGCTGTTAGCAAAAACCCTAACTGCCTCAAGGTTGCCGTTTTCAACATATCCTATCACTTTTGGAATATTCTCAGAAAAGTATTCATCTGTAAATGCCTCAATCGAGAGGATTAGCAGCTTTTCTTTCTCAGTTGTTGCTTTATGTGCAAATTTAGTTGTCGCCTTCCTGATGCTTTCAGCTTGCTCAATGGCATTGTCTCTTAAATCCTCGTTGTTGAAAGCAATATAGCCTCTCATATCCATAAAGGCAGTATCGTAGCCGTTATATATTTGTGATATAAGCGATTCCTTTTTGGCAATCAGATTCCGTTCTTTGATAAATATGTCATTGATCCTTTGCTGAGTGTAAAAAAATACGCTGGAACCAATTAAAAATATTAAGAAAAAGATTCCCATTAAAAAGATGACCTGCCGGGTAAGGCTCCTCTTAATGTATTCTTTAATGTTCATCTACTATTTCCTCAATCTTTTCCAGGAGTTTCATCGGGCTAAAAGGTTTAGCAATAAAATAATCTGCTCCGGCCTCTAAAATGCCAGCCTGCTCATACTGCTGGCTTTTAGCACTTAACATCATTATTTTGGCATTCCGTTTATCAGGATTGTTTCGAATCTTTTCTATCACTTCAAGACCGGTAAAAATAGGCATCATATAATCAAGTATGATTAAATCATAGTCATTCTGATCAACCAGATCTAAAGCTTCCTGTCCATCGGCTGCTTCATCCACTTCAAAGTCTCCATCTTCAAGTGTATCTACTATCAGCATCCGCAATACCTCTTCATCTTCCGCCAGCAGTATTTTCTTCATGCTTATTCCCCTTTAATCGAAGCTTTTTGTAAGTATCTTTCATGATATAGTAAGACGGTTTCAAACGCTCTTGGTAGCTTGGTTCATTCCACTCATTCCAAGTAAACACAGCAGCTTTTTTCATTGGCAATGAATTGCCACTAGACTCAGGAAATGAAGAAAGAGAGCCATTTTTACCTTCATAGCCGATAGCGCCTATTTTAATACCATTAATTGTTTCACCATGAGTCAGACCCTTTTTCCACAAATCACCTATTACTTCTTTCAGGCTTGGATCCTTTACATTAAGGAGCTGCCATGGAATCCTTATTTCAAGTGTTTTTTTATTTTCGGCAATGCTTATATCGGTTAATGAATCATAATGTTGGCTGCCAGGATTTCCATTGCCCCACATTAACTTTCCAGTTTCAAAGGATTGAAACGGAACGGTCTGCTTTTTTGAAGGAATTGTCAGCTCTTTATTCAAAGCTAAACGTATGGGATGAAATATCCCATTATTTTTACGTGATGCATACTCTTCATGCGGTATCATTTTTAACAGATTTGCATATTGAAAGTAAAAACTGTCATAATAGCTGTCCACCATAATTCTAGAGTTATCCTCATTTGAAATTTCAGCAAGGAAATCAGTTCCCTCTAAGCCATTTACATTTATCCCATCTTTTACGCTCAACATATTCTGTCCCTGTCCGGGGATGGTGTCAAATACGAGCTGGATCTGATCCTCATCCTTATTAAAGGCTCTATTTAATTCAATTCTCATATATAGCCCTTCATAATCAGACTCTGCGTACATGCTTTTCAGGAAGGATTTTTTTTCAGCGGAGCTGTATAGCGGCTTTGATCTTTTAAGCTGCCAGTCCGCCGTCTCGCCATCAAGCAGAATAGAGTCTTTTGAATCAAATGCCAGCAGTCCAAACCGCTGCTCATTCGTTTGAATATTGGACCAAAAAGGGCGCCTGTCTGGATTATCAAAATCCATTGTGTTCCAGGTTCTTTTAAACCATTCATCCTGCCATGAAAAGAGAAGGCCGCCACCATATTTCTCGTCCAGGATTGATTGATAGAGATAGGAATCTATTTTTCCCTGCGCTTTCTCTGAATGCTTTCCCTGATTCAAGCCCTGAGGATTGACGTGGGTCAGGCCTCGGGAAGCTGGAACTCCAAACTCTGCGACAATGACAGGCATGCTATGCTCCTTCCTCAAGTCATGAAGGTATCCTGCATAACTATTTTTCTTGCCGCTTTTATCCTTGTAATTCAAGTATTTCTCCTCATAATTTAGGAAATCCGGATAATATGGATAAATATGATACGATGCAAACAGTCCTGCATGATAGCTGTTTTTCTTTTTTACATGATTAGGATTCACCACTGCCATATCCTCTGTTTGAGATGGTTCCGCAGGATGGGTGAGCATATCAGTTGTTACCCAATTTGTAAATGACATGCTATGCTGCCAGTTATACTTTTTTTCCTCATAAACGGCTGCATACTCCATCATCTGTGACAGCCATATTTCGAAAGGAGATGCATTTTCCGTATAGAAATAAGTACCGTTGTGCTGAGAAACTGACTTGTTTCTCTTGTTTGTTTCATCAACAACACCAGGATCCCACTCAATTCCCAAAACATAACCAAGAACGTACTTGGATACGTCATAGCGATATTCACCTGACGCATTCCCTGTTCTTTCCGGTATATTTGCATTGCCATGAACTGAATCTATGATATGACGCAGATTTTCTTTAAAACTGGCACTTACTTCTTTTGTGTACATGTTTTGTTTTTCCAGCATCATCTCTTCTTCAGCCCAAATACCATGGAATAAATAGAGGGGCTCTTTGGCTTGCTGATTATATTCATACAGAGCCTGATAAAATTCAGGCGGGTGCAGGGTATATACTCGGATAGCATTGGCATTCATGGCGCCGATATAACCAAACCACCTCAAGTATTCCTCCCGGGTTATTGATGTTTCCCCCGGAAAGAATCCGGGTTTGGCAATCCCCATATTTACCCCTTTAATAAGCAGATCTTCCCAACTGCCATTTTTCTTCACTTGAATATAATTTTCACCTGTTTTGCTGTTAAAATTAACGCCTGATTGCTCAGCTACCTCAATTTTTGCGGGTTTGACAGTTCGATTTAACCCTTTATCCAAAATGCCATTCATCAAAGGAACGTATCCAGTCCAAAAAAAAGAGTCCTTTGCTCCAACTGTCCTTTTCCATGCAGATAGACCAGAAGTTTGATATATTTCCGGTACTTCCTTCTCATCTGCAAAATCACCCGCAAAATAAAAGCTGTTATATGAAGCATTTTGATGATGAATAATTGCAGGAAAGGTTTCTGACAGCCCGTATGCTGCCAGTTTATCCTTGCCCGCTTTCGTTAGAGGCAGTGAATACTCTGCAAATATCTCGCTTTTATTTCGGGGTTCAATAATATCAAACCAATAAGAATATGTGGTTTTAATATTTCGGTCAAGCGTGTCCCGTCCTTCTTTCGTCAGTTTGAATTCCGGTCCGTTTCCGGATAATTCTTTTTCCTGAAAAACAATTAGGCCTCCCTGTTCATTCGACAGGACCAAGCCCCGGCCTTCCAACTCCCACTTTTTACCATACTGCATCAGGTAATTATTCCGGACCCAACCAGGAACCTCACTTGAAGAAAAGTCTGTAAAGAATCTGCCTGTCCAGCCTGTCCAATCGACATTTAAAAGATTGGACATCTGTTCCTTTGGCTTTTCTCCAGTTGGACTGGCAAAAGTATTGAATTCGGCGATTAGCGTACCGCCATTAGAGCGAAGACTTTTCTCGATTGCTTCAACGTCTTTCTCCTCTAGTCCTCCATGAAAAGTCTCCTCCTGGCTTTTATTGGTGCTATAAGGCTCCTCTTTACTTACACCATATTGATCTGCTAAATAGATAAGATCAGAATCCTCGAGCTTTTTCTGCAGCCGGCTAGTTTGATAATTCTTCTTTCCATCATGATTGAAACCAATATAATCCCTGATTGAATAGGTCTGATTATCTTTTTTATACTTTTCGTTATTTAGTATCCATGTAAGGCCCTTATGTTCCCGAAATGAATCATCAGGGACTGTTTTATCAAATATTAATACATTTAACTCCTTCTCCGGCTTTAGAAGCCATAGCCAAAATGGACTGCTGACAAAGGCAATAATAAATGCAATAAACATCACGAAATACAATGGCTGCTTAATTCTCATTTAGATACACCTTTCCGTTTCATTTCTCCCCAGCTATGGTTGCCTCTGAGAACATTAAAAACTCCTTCCATTCTCCAGATAATGGTTAATGGCCGGTACCAGAGTGTTTCTGTAAGAGAGTAAAGGAACAGTTTAGCAATGTCAGATACCTTTGGATATTTCCGCAAACTCCACTCCTCCAATAACACGGAAGCCATGGAAAAAACAGAGCCGTACAAGCAGGACAATAAAAATATTAATATCGCAAATTCCAAATAAACACCGCCAAAAAATAGCGAAAAGAAAAGGTATAAATATCCGGAGAATTCGATAATTGGACCAAAAAATTCAATAATCCAATAGTAGGGAAAGGAAATAAAACCAATTGTTCCATACTTTTTATTAAATGTTAAACTGCGATGGGTCCAAAGGCTTTCAAACAAACCCTGCTGCCATCTTCTTCTTTGCTTCCTTAAATATTTCATTTCTTCAGGAACTTCAGTCCAGCATACAGGATCAGGAACATATACAATTTTCTTTTTTGCTTTCCTTTGCTTTATTAATCGGTGAAGCCTGACTACCAGTTCCATATCTTCGCCTAAAGTGTCTGCTTTGTAGCCTCCTGCATCAAGAACCCATTGCTTCGAGAATACCCCGAAGGCTCCCGAAACTATTAAAAGCAAATTATGACGGCTTAAACCGATGCGTCCTATTAAGAAGGCCCTCAAATATTCAATCGTCTGCATGATAACAAGCGGTTTATCAGCAAGGCCTACAGAAAGAACATTACCGCTTTGAATATCACAGCCGTTCGCTATTCTTACGCTTCCACTCGAAACAATAACTTCACCATTGGATTCAAAGATAGGCTTCATTACCTTCAAAAACGCATCCCTCTCAAGAATGGAATCTCCATCGAGCGAGCAAAAATATGGATAGTTGGCGAAGTTAAGGCCGGCATTTAAAGCATCTGCCTTACCGCCATTTTCTTTATCAATTAAAAATAGATGCGGGAGCAGCTTTGATTGATAGATTTTTTTTACAGGCTGGGAAAATACCTCAACCCTAACTACCTTGCTAATCTCCTCCATCTGATAGTGTTCTATCATCATATTAAGGGTTCTGTCCTTTGACCCATCATTAATTACAACCACTTCAAACTGCGGATAATTAATACTCAGAAGCGAGCGGACGCTTTGGACAATACCGGCTTCTTCATTGTAGGCAGGTACAAGAATGGAAACAGGTTTGCTAAATATATCATCCTCGTAATCAGCATATGTCAGCTCTGTTTTCAGCTGGTATTCCCGTCTCAGCTGAATCATGGAAATAAACATTGTTATAGAATAAAAACTGATCACTACAACCATATAAATTGCTATAAACCAGCCAAACAGTTCACCTGCAAGCAAAATGGCAATTGAAAAATTCATGACACTAAACCCCTTTGTTCAGCCATTCCCATGCCATTTCCCTGGCAAATCTGTCATGGTCGTTTTTATACACTTCTTCCAAAACCCTTCTTCCACCCCGAAGATTCATAAGCGCTTCTGCTGCTTTGGATCGGACCCACCAATTGTTATCTCTCAGCAGTTTGATTAGACAAGGAGTGTAATCGCTGTCTTTAAAGATGCCAATGAGCTTGGCAGCAAGCATTCTTTCCTCCCATTTACCTGATTCGGCTAGTCCAATATATTTATTTATATCTTCAATGTACCCAAGTTCCGATATCGCTTTTAAAGCCCTTATTCGCAATTCACCCGAATACAATTCATAAACCGATTCAACAAAGGTCTTATACTTAAATTGTTTTTGAAGGGCAATGACATCCAGCAATACATTTTGCATCTTCACATCTGCGTTATGGAAGCTAAGGATAGCCTGATCAAATAAAGGCTGATCATACCTCTGGATAATTTGCCTGATCTCTGTTTCAGAGAGCAGATAAGCAATTTCAATCAAATAATCCAAGACTTTTTTATGCTGAAACAACGCCAATACCCTGAGACATTGGACGCGCTCTTCTTTAGAAGAACGCTTTCTTAAAAATAACCGTTCTAAATCACCGGATAGGGATGTCAGCCTGATTTTTTCAATATGGTACATGGCGTTCATACGTCTGCTCCACTTCCTGCTTGACAATTGTTTCCGATAATAAGTCTTTAAATGTTTATCTGCATAGGCGTTAAGCCGGGCATTCCCCTTCTCATCTTCAAGTACATCAGCTAAACCGCTTAAGAGTTCTTCTATAGCAATTCTTTTCTCATCGGTGTTAACAGTCATTTCCCTTAAAAGAGTTCCGTCAAATAAATAGGAAAGGACTGGGGCCTGAAATCTGCTTTTCCAATGTTCAATCTTCTTTCTTTTATGGTTTTCCGCCAGCTTCCGTGTAACCAGGTAGAGAAAGAGTATTGATATCAGGCCAACAAGAGCCAGTGTAAGTGCACTTAATAACAACAGTTCGTTTTTCATTTATTCTAAGCCCTTTTAAGCAAGCGTTCTATTCGTGCCTGGAGTTCCAATATGCTAAATGGCTTTGTTACATAATCATCAGCGCCCAGCTTTAAAGCCCTGGCAATATCTCGTTCATTCTTCCGCCCTGTTAACATAAGCGCGGATATCCGCTTATCTTTGCTTTCTGTCTGTTTTAATTTTTGCAGAACTTCCAAGCCATCCATTATCGGCATTACTCCATCGATAACAACAAAGTGATCATCACTCTCTTCAATACGGTTGGATTCGAAAAATTTCTGGCCATTCTCATAGACCGCTATATCTAATTCAATATCTTCAGTTTGGACAGTTTGCAGCATGCGAAGCAGCATGGAACGTATGATCACATCATCGTCGATAACAGAAATGCACATAACCTTCTTGGACGTTTCCGTAAGCACTCTGGAAACGACTGCTCTCGCTCTCCCATTTTGCTTTGCCTCATACAGTGACTGGTCAGCAATCTTCAATGCTTCCTCTGGTGAACTGGTAATATCATTAACTGTATAAATTCCAGCCGAGAAAGTAAGGGTAAAAGAAGCGCCGTTTGCTTTAAATTCTTTTTCTGAAAAAGAAGCAATTAAATTTTCGAGCGTCTTCTTCACTTCCACGGAGGAGGTATGCGGAAAGAGAACGGTGAATTCCTCTCCGCCATATCTAAAGACCATATCAGTTGACCTAAGTTCTGATTTCAAAAAAGAAGCAAACTCGATTAGGATTTTGTCTCCAGTCAAATGGCCGTATGTATCATTTACTTTTTTGAAATGGTCGATATCCAGCATGGCTATTGTAAAGACAGAATTGTTGCGTTTAATGCCTTCAAACATTCTAGGTAGGCTTTGATTCAGAAATCTTCTATTAAAGACCTGTGTCAGCTCATCGATTAATAAGGACTGATCAAATAGCTGCTTTCTCAGCAGATGTCTTCTCACCCTAACTGTGAACTCTTCGATATCAACGGGCTTTAACATGAAATCATCCGCCCCCATGTTATATGCTCTTATCCGTGAGTCTCTGTCCGACTGGCTGCTAATCATCAGCTTAGGAATATAATGCCGTTCATTATGCTTGTTAACGTCCTCCAGAATTTGAAAACCATCTTTACTTGGTAAATTAATATCAATGATTAAGCAATCTGGTTGCATTTCAAAATATTGGGCAGTTGCCTTTATCGGATCATTGCTGGCTATTACCATCCAGCCCTGTTCCTCCAATATATCCTTTAGCAATATGAGCATAGACACATCATCATCTATAATTAGAATCAAAGGTCCAGAAGTGTTTCCCGATTGTTCCGAGAGTTTTATTTCATCCTGAAAATGCTCATATTGATAGGTAAATGCTATTAAATCGAATAAAAAATTTCGCAGATCTTCTTTTACCCATATCTTTGTACTGTTTTCATCCAGCTGGCCTAGTAAGATTTCAGAAAGCTGGTACAGACCTCCGAGTTCTAATGTTCCAGAAGTTCCTTTAATGGAATGTAAAAAACGATAAATTTCCGATGCGGGTATATTTGTGTTTTTATTCTCATCAAACCAGGATTCCAGCTGATCCTTAATTTTTTTTATTAAATGATTTTTATATTTTTCAAAATTCATAAATACCTCCGGAAAACTCATAAAAAACCGGCCATTGAAATGTACTCGGCCGGTTTTGTAAATCAGACAGCTTGAGTATAATACATAGATTATAAGCTATATGGGATAAATTACAATCCTCAAACAAGGCCAATATTTTCAATGCTGGAGGAGTAATAATATATGTTTTGTTATAGATATGAAGTGATTGGTGAAGAGTAATGGTTACGGTTATTTATATGAGTATGCAGGCTTTTGGGAAGTTTTTAAAATATGTTACTCTTAACCCCGAATTCATGTATAGAATTCTTTGGTAACTATTTCTCCTAATCAGTTTTAATACTAAATACCCACACATGAAAACTTTTAATCTCACATCTTTATAAAAAAGCAGAAATTATTGCATTAAAATTTGAAATGGCAACTATCAAAATAAAACAGCCCAGAGCAGCAGTTACGCTTTCCCAGGGCTGTTTTTCCCGTATTACTGATAATTATGCTGCTCTTCAATTTTTCCGTCTTCATCGTGAATGATCGCCATTGTCCCTGCTTCCTCCGCCATTCGCTTGGCTTCTTTTACAGCTTCAGACTTTGAACCCGAAGTATAGTCAGGCTTATTTTCGCCCTCTGTTTTGACAGCCCAGCCTTCCTCATCATGCGGGACAACATGGAATCTGGCTTCGTCAGTTCCTGCCCGGTCTTTAAAATATTGATCGCGCTCGCTATTGTTTTTTGTCATGGTAAAACCTCCTGTTAAGTAAATATATTCATATCTTTCTGAACACCATTACATTACCCGCTCAAATGGCACGAAAACATTATTCAAATACAGCGAAGGTCAGGACGAAAAAATAAAAGATTAAAGATTCCAGCAGCTAATCTTCCTGCGCAATTCCAAACTAATGCCTTGAATGACTTGCATTGTTTTTTCTATTTCCACGTTAGAAAAAGCCTTAATTTTTGATATTCTCCAAATTATTAGGTAAAATAACCTAGTTCATAATTACTAAATAAGGAGCAAAACACAAATGTTAAACATCGGAACTATCGCACCGGATTTTAAAGTGGATACTGTGTCTTCATACTCCAGCTTGCCTATACCTTCAACGCTTGATAATTATAAAGGCAAATGGTTAATTCTTTTCTTTTATCCATATGATTTTTCAATTGTTTGTCCAACTGAAATTAGAGTAATGAATAGTTACTTACCTGAATTTGAAAACCTGAATACAGATGTGCTCGCAATTAGTACAGACAGTATTTTCACACACAGAGCCTGGCTAAAGGCAGACCATCCAAATGCAATAGGTGCAATCGATCTTACACTGGCATCTGATTATAAAAAGGAAGTAACCCAAGCCTATGATGTATTAGACCAAAATACAGGAGCTGCTCATCGCGCTTTATACATAATTAATCCTGATGGAGTCATACAATATGCTGCAATGACCAATGGAAATGTCGGAAGAAGTGCTGCAGAAACTGTTCGGGTACTTCAAGCTTTACAATCAGGCGGCATGTGCCCGATGGATTGGACATTGGGTGAGAAAACAATAGAACAAGAGTTTTAAATTTAAAAGCGAAAGCGCCCTGGTCAGAGGAAGAACGGCTAAAGTCGCCACGTCCTGTGGCAACGCCGTTCTGACCCACGTCCTGTGGACCTCCGACAAGCATAAGACAAGCGCTGACAGAAGTCGCATTTTGCCTTCCGAAGCGATTGGCGACCTCGAGGGGCTGGGCGCTGGAGCTGGACATTTGTACTTGTTTAAAATGTTATGCGTTGTTATTTAGTCAAAAAGAAGAATCTTCTCAGATTGTCGACAAAAGGGGTTTGGAATGGTCTCATTCCGAACCCCTTTTGCGTGATTTTTAGACAAACCTTAATAATCTTGCTGCAGGATTCCCCGTTTGCACCAAAAAAATAACCCCCGCTGCCGCAGGAGTTAATGCTATTATTCCATTGCTTGAATCCCTGTTAAGATTGAATAACCCTCTTTGTTTTTTGCGTTAACAAGAACTTTCCCCTTGCTGGCTTGTTTTTCTAGCTCCAGCCCGGTTCCCTCTTCTACATAAAAACGGTCGATTCCATACTCTATCATCACGAAAGGATTCTGGCTTTCATCCCACTTTTCGATATAGGGAGACATTTTCCCCTTCATATAAATTCCGTCAGGCTTTTGTTGAGAAACATTTGCAGCCTGATAAATGCCATTTTTCTTTTTCTCTAATGATACATATACGGATGGAATTTCAGTAAATTTATTTTCCTCAACTTTTTGCCTTAAATCCTTTTCCAGTAAATCGGCATCCACTCGCTCGATTTCCAGATCTAAAATAACATAATCACCATAAAAGAGATCTCGAGGATCGACAGGAATTGTTGCAAGAGTGATGTCCGCCCCATTCCGTATTGTATCTAGAGGCTTTACAAGCATCACTGTCAGCACGGCAACCGGAATAAAGAGGGAAATCAGGAATAAAGGCTTCGGCTTCCTAAAGCTTTTCATTCTTTTTATCCCCTCTCCTCGTTTTTTCAATCCAAAATCCCAGTGTGATCAGTAATAGTCCTCCAATGAAAAAGGCAATGGATTTATTCATAAAAACAAGGGAAATGTCGACGTAGAACCTTAGTATTAAAATACTAAACATGATGACACCCATTAAATACTGACGGTACACAAGAAACAGAATATATATCGAATATAAAATCCCGAAAATAAGCCAAATCGGGACATCTGTTACTAAGTTGCTCCAAACATAAGGAATTGTCAGGATGATACCGGTACTGAACTGAATGGAAAATCCAAAAATCTTCAAAATAGATTGGTAATCCGGGTGTTGTAAATGGGATATCACCATGCCAATCACAAAGAGTACTAATAAGTAATAACCAACGACATCCACATCAAAATACATCATCGTTATAATAATCCATTGCAGCGTTAGCACAAAATTGGCCGCAAATAACGGAATTGATTTATTCATCCACTGATGCCCGATAAAATACAGGATTGGGATCAGTACAGTCAGAACTATTGGAAAGTTATACTTCGTTCCTTCGGCTATTTCGACCGCGAATTTCATCTCAATGAATTGATACAACAGGAAAAAATTAGCGATAAGAATGAAGTTATTTTTCTTTAAGAAGTAATGCCACATGGCGAAGAAAAGCGGGATAACGGCCACCATAACATATGATGCCCCTCCTTCAGTAAACATAAATTTAGCTTCAATGAACTGATACAGCAAGGCAAAGTTAACATACAGCAAGATTCTGTTCCGGTTCATCAGGAAATGTCCTGCTGCAAAAAGGATGGGCAGCAAAAGCAAAATCATATAGGACGGGCTTTCATCTAACAGGAATTTCGCTTCAAGACCCAAATACAGTAGTCCAAAACCAAAAATATAAAGAACTTTATCCTTTAAATAAAAAGCTAACGGGAGAGTTCCAATCGCCCAAGCCAATAAGGCATTTCCGACTTCCCCGCCAAGGTGAAACATCTGTCCGACATAGAAAATTTCTCCTCCATATGCAAAAACACCAATGTAATACAAAACCTTAGAAACCCCGGGCTTTTTCTCTTCAAACAGCCAGGCGCTTACATAAGCAGCAATTAAGCCGAGCAGCAAAATGGCGAACTTCTCAAATTCAGTCAGCCCTTTCCAATTGCTCGCCACAAAACTCAAAATCCCTAACCCGATTAACGCGGCCCCGATAATCAAAAGGATTTGAACAAAGTTCAAACTAACCGGAGCCTTCTTTTCGATTTCTGCCTGTTTAATCTCATAGCATTGAATTAGTTCCAAACTTTTCCCTGGCCCAATCCGGCCAATTTGCTCTAAATATTCGAACTCTCTTTTTAGAAACTCATATTGCGATAATAAAACGAGACGTTTCATAAAATGCCTCCTAATTCAGTGCCTTTCCCTTAGTAAAGTTACCAATTTTATCCCAAACTACGTTTATTCTAACATGAATATATACCCTTTTACTTATTTTATTTCCAAAGGTTTTTTATCGTTACTATTGATGAACAAAAACAAGCACATTATTTCAAATTACTGGATTAATTGAAATCCAATAGATGAAATAATGTGCTGCTAAATTGAATAAAAGTACGATGCGAATTGAAAAATAAATCATTAACCTGCCTTTTATATTGTTATTATCTGCACACAATTACATTTTCTTATAGAATCTGCCGGATATCATTTAGGATAGTGTTTTACATAAAGATCAGGCTTTAAGTCTTTTAAGTAGGGAATTTGTTTTCGGTATTCCACAACATCTTCCAAATCAATTTCAATGACCTGCATTTCCTCTTTATCCACATTTCCGATCACCAATTCTTTTCCCCTTGGATTATACAGTCGATTGTTGCCAAACATATGGAGCTCAGATTCGTGGCCAACCCTGTTAATTCCTCCGACGAAACATGCGTTTTCTAGTGAACGGGATTGAAAATAAATTTCCCATAAATCTTTGTCCTGTATGGGGAACGCAGAAGGACAAAGTATGATTTCCGCTCCTTGTAGGGCAAGGGAACGGCTCACTTCCGGAAAACCACCGTCATAACAAATCATAAGACCTAATGTTCCGAAATCTAAATTAAATACGGGCAGTTCCATTCCTTCTCGGAAAAAGACGTTCTCTTTGGCCCACAAATGGGTTTTGTCGTATTTCCCGACAAACTCTCCTTGGCGGCTTATTACTAAAGCACTATTATAGATAATCCCAGGTACAGGGGTCTTAAAGGCTATTGGGGCGACAATGTTTATGTTGAACTGTTTGGCAGCCTGTAACAACGTTCTAATCACAGGTCCATTTATATCTTCTGCCAGGTCAAAATATTTATTGCCAATTAGATCAAGATTATAACCTGTGGTAAACAGCTCAGGAAAAACAATTAAATCGGCTTGCTGCTGTGATGCATCTTTAATAAAAGCGAGGGCTTTTTCAATGTTTGCGGAAATATCCATTAATTTGCTTTCGAATTGTACAAGCGATAAAATAACTCTTCTCAAAATTACCCCTCCATTGATTTGTTCATTTCTGCTTCAACTATGTTATGAGCAGGTTTTGCAAACATTTTTGAGTCACCAGAACTAAACTTTGTTACACCGAAGTGCACAATTGCAGCCACCAGAAACCCATCAAATGCAGGGACCGTTGTAATAGTGAAAATAGCAGAATTTGTTACAAATGAAACAATAGATCCGATAATCCAGGCAACAACAGGAACTGTCCGAATATTTATGAGTCTATCAAGATTAGAAGTAAAGTAATGCTGTTTGTTAAATAAATAGTAGTCAGTTGCAATAACACCACCCATAGGCGGAATCAGGACTCCTAAAACCATTAACCATGATACAAAGTTGTCATATATCCCAAGAACAGCAAGAATAATACCTAATATTCCAGAAATAACAGTTAACTGCCATTTTTTCAATTTTGTAAATACCACTGAAAAACCAAGTGCTGAGCAGTAAAGGTTATTATCGTTAGATGTCCATTGTGCAAGCAAAAGAACAACAAGAGCAGCTGCTCCCCAGCCCAAGCGCAGCATAATATCAACAATATCCCATGTTTCAGCAATTTGTGCCATTAAAGCTCCGACTACCATTACAATCGGCACTACAATCACAAACGCTAAGATGGCAGCCCCTATTGTATCCTTTGGAGACTTTGCATAGCGGGAGACATCGGGCGCTACTACGGCCCCTACAATGAATGAACTAATAACCATTGATATTCCCATACCTATTGTAATTGGCTCCCCGGTTCCTTTAAGTGACATAATGTCTGAAAAACTGTGATTTTCAAGTATTTTCCACACTGAAGCTCCCATTAATAGAAGCAGTAGTGGAACAGCCAGTTTACTTAGGAAGTCAAGTGCTTTGTAACCAATCATGGCGGTAAAAACCATACAAATACCGCCAATAATCGTAAATAACACTGTGCTCCCCCCTAATCCTGTAGCCATTTCCCAGGAGGTTGAGGAGGTTTTACCAAAAAGGCCTAATTGCACCGCAAACCAGCCATAAGAACCTAAAGCTTGTACTAATGCGATTATAATTATTGCCCTATTTCCAAAAGTAAAGCGGCTGATCATCGCTGTGGAAAGATTTGTTTTTGCACCTATTATTCCCACTAATATAGTAATTAAGGCTAGAACCCCTCCTCCAATCAGTGCAGCTATACTTGCCTGCCCCAATGTCAAACCATTTCCAATTGTTCCTCCTGTTAATAAAAGGCCCAGACTAATACCAACCCCTGCCCAAATAAGCCCCATTGATAACCAATTCTTTGTCTCCTCTTGAGGAACGGACTTCACGCTGTAATCTTCAAATAGATCTTTGCTCTTGCCTTCTGCCATTTAATCCCTCACCTCTCCATTTCATCAAAATTGTTAAACTTAATTTACATTCCACCACCATTCAGCTTAAGGCTGATCAATAATCAAAAAAGTTGGAAAATAAAAAATATTTAAATAAATTTTATCGTTAATTGCTGAACTCAACAATGTCCCCACACACCAAAATTCATCAGTATATATTGTGCTCTTAGTACAAAAACTTCCATGTTATACAATCTGAGAATGTAAAGGTCTTAAACAAGACAACAAATTGCGAATGGATTTTAATCGAGTAGGAGGGGGTGA
>NZ_PGVF01000036.1 GCF_002860285.1 Bacillus sp. M6-12 | reverse complement strand
TTTTCACTGGATTATTCTCTATTCTCACGGAATAAAGCCGCCTTTTTACGGGATTAGTGCACACTCTCACGGTATTCCATTTTAGGTACGGTTTCTTTGTCAGCGGAAATTTGACTTTCGCGGAATTGGAGCCTTTTTTCACTGGATATTTCATGTAAGGTAAAATGCGAAACAAATACTCACAGGATATATTTGATGGCATCTCATTAATTGACCAAAATTATGAGATGCCTCTTTTATTATTATTTGCTTACCATGATTTGTTGTAGCCCTGCACTAGATTCAGCTAGTAATGATGTATGAGTCCGACGTAAGGAATGAGGTTTCGGCACACTTATTTTCCCATGATGCAATACGGATAATACCCTCATTTTTGCACATCCTTATTTCAGGGGGTGTAATAAATGTCCAATCAAAATCAAAATCAAAATAACAATGTAAAAAATAATCAAGGTGTAGCAAATAATGTAGGTAATATAATTCAACAAACTGTTGGTGTGGCATTTGATGCTGTACAAAACACAATTCAAGCCGTGGAGAACGTTGCAATGAATGTTGTTAATGAGACTACAAATGCAATAGATCAAACAATCAGCAGTGCAACCAGCATTGGTACCCAACAGAACAGCAACCAACAAAACCAACAGGCTTCTGCTGGGAACAGCCAAGCCACACAAGGCCAAGCTGGGCAAGGTCAATACAATACTGAGTTCGCAAGCGAAAATACTGCTGCGCAGGCAAAGAAACAAAACCAGCAGGCTTCAGCCGGCAAAAATCAAGGCGCACAAGGTACAACTGGTCTAAATCAACTCATGACTGAGTTCGCAAACGAGTATGCAGGTGCTTTGCCAAAGAAACAAAACCAACAGGCATCGGCTGGAAAAAATGCCGCACCAGGGCAGGCTAAACAAGGTCGATACGGTACTGAGTTTGCAAGCGAAAATACTGCAGCTCAGGTAAAGAAACAGAACCAACAAACTTCTGCTGGCAAGACCAAAGCCGCACAAGGCCAAGCAGGACAGGGTCAATACGGAACTGAGTTCGCAAGCGAAAATACTGCTGCGCAGGCAAAGAAACAAAACCAACAAGCTTCTGCCGGCAAAAAACAAGGTGCACAAGGACAAGCTGGAGTAGATCAACTCATAACTGAGTTTGCAAACGAGTATGCTGGTTCTATGCCAA
Source organism: Bacillus sp. M6-12 (assembly GCF_002860285.1). Taxonomy (GTDB): domain Bacteria; phylum Bacillota; class Bacilli; order Bacillales; family DSM-1321; genus Peribacillus. Next base: position 14,638 of record NZ_PGVF01000036.1, on the reverse strand, counting down.
AGAAACAAAACCAACAAAATAAACAGCAAAATAAGAACAGTTAATAACCGTCGGTAAATTGTTTTTTCGTCTCCATTTATTCCAGAACGATTATAAGTTATGTACGGTAATGCTAATACTGTTAGAACTTGCTGCGTGATCTATTACTAGGAAGTCGTTCTGGATACTTCCTGGTAATAGATATTTTTTTTCGAACAATCGTCTGTTCCTGTGCTGCCATTTAGATTTAGGTGTATTAAAGCTATGGATTCCAAGGTTTCACGACAATTTGAATGAATCAATTATTTTTTACTAACAGCTATAGGGATCATATGGGGCGTTAGTGATAGAGTGAACAATTTAATCAAACGTTTGATTAGTTGTTGATGAGTACAGGGCTTGACATATTGTGGGGGGATTCCCGTCAATATGTTTTTCATAACAAGCCGGATTTTCAAAGTATTTCCTAAATTATACCTGATGGGCAAGGGTTGATTAATTGTACAAATAATCCTAATAACAACCTGTGTTCAAATGGGAAAACCAGTCAAGATTTACGAAGGGGTTATATCGCTTATAGGGGGCAGATCAAACATTCGAGAATAAGAAATATAACCGCCGCCTGCTGTGTATTCAGGATTTATTATTCATCTTTGTTTTTAGTTTCGTCATCAGATCTTTGGACAATCTCTCTCATTTCCCCAATATCACCATGGGCATTAATAATTTCAAATATTTGATTTAATCCTTCTGAGGTCTTTTCATCTTCTTTTTTCATAGATATTCCTCCTTATCTGCAGCTTTATTTGTTTTGGTTATTACGATTTGTGTTTTTCCGATCTTCTTCCAGCTCTGGATTTGTTAAAGGCTCCAGGTCTTGGCTAAATGAGCTGTGAATGTCATTCCGGTTGGTATCGTTTTCCAAATTAACTTGTTTTTGATTTGTCATATTAACACCTCCACAGCTTTATAGTTAGCAAAGTTAGGGAGATTTATTATGATTTGGCTGGTGTAATGCGTGCTCTTTGAAGAAAACAATCAAGAGTACGCCCAACCCAGCCGTGGAAATACAGTTAGCACATACTGCCACATTAAAGGCGGTTTTCGAGCGAAGTTATACGACCCGACTCACAGGTGACTTTATCTTTAATTAGTTTTTACTTATCCCAAAGAATCGCTGCAGTTTTAGTGAAAAGTAACGTACCGAGATATTTTTATATTTCCTGGAGGCTGATTAGTGTTACAAAATAACATAATGAGCGTCTAATATTAGTCACAGCACTAACGATATGGAGTGGTTTTTAATTGATTCACCAAATATTCGACCAATTAAAAGATAAATACGGAAATTTTTATCCTGTCCGTTTAACGGGAGGGTATACAAATGAGACGTTTTTGTTGAAGGGAGTACAGCCTCTTTTAGTTGCTAAAGTTTCCAGAACACATAATAAGGACGTCCAAAATGAAATTAACTGCTTACGTTTGATGGAGGAATCTGGTGCAGCACCGAAATTTTATGAGTTAGTAAACTCAAATGTGTGTCAAATAACCTTAATGGAGTATCGAAAAGGGGAAAATGGACAATCAATTTTAGATCACAACGAAATGGAAAGAACAAAAGAGCTATATAAAAAACTAGGAAAGTCACTCGCTAAATCTGTTCATTCTAAAAAGTATAATACTTCTCCTTTTGGAATTAGGAAGTGTAACTTACAGGAACTAAATTTATATCTGGATTTTGTGCCAGAGGTTCTTAGAAACGAGTCAAAGGAGATATTAGAAAGCATAAATGACAGGAAAGAGAAATGGGTGTTAACCCACGGAGACTACGGGATCCACAATGTATTATTTACTAAAGATAATGCTGTTACGATCCTGGACTGGGAGTGGGGAGAATGGGCCAGCCCGTTAACCGATATAGGCTGGATTTGCTGGTTCACTAAACTTCATTACCCTGAATATGCAAATATGTTAAACCGTTTATTTCTTGAAGAATATACCCAAAATAATGATATTCCATTAGCCCGGGAAAGTTTGAAGGCTTACTGTGTATATAAAGTATGGAAAGTGCTTGATAGAGTCAAAAATGGATCAGTGGAAGCTCGGCAGGAATGGGTTAGGCGCTTACAATGGACAATTGAAACAGACATTTTTAACCCGGGTTCCGATTATTAAGGGGAGGATGAACAAAAAATGGAAATTAAAAAGTATACAAGTGACTATCAATCACAGGTGGTAGATTTGATCCTTTATATCCAGCAGGAGGAATATGGAATTCCAGTAACTAAGGAGGATCAGCCAGACTTATTTAATATTGAAAGTTTTTATCAAAAGGAAAAAGGTAACTTTTGGGTGGCTGTTTCAGACGAACGCGTAGTTGGAACGATTGCTTTGCTTGATATAGGCAACAGTCAGGCTGCTTTAAGGAAGGTGTTTGTGGCAAAGGAATTTAGAGGAAACATACATAAAACAGCGAGCCTCCTTCTAAACAATGTGTTTGAATGGGGACGAAAAAAAGGAATTAAGGAAATCTTTCTTGGGACAACCTTGCAATTTACGGCAGCTCATAGATTTTACGAGAAGCATGGTTTTGAAGAAATAACTGTTGAAGACTTGCCTGCAGGATTCCCAATAATGGCAGTGGATAAGAAATTTTATAAGTACGCACTTAGCTGAATTAAGCAATGGGCATAAGTGATAAATTTAGTAATATGGACTATACACCCTTTCAGAGGGTGTTCTTTATTAAATTGAAACAAATTATCGCTGAGATTCGTCTAAATTTCCCCCCTTATTTTATGGACACATCATTTTTCATAATGATTTACTCCCTTTACCGCAACGTATATATTATTCCGAAGATTAGAGGATTTTGACGAATGGTAACGAATATCATAAATGATACCTAATTTTAGGAAATTACTTGCTTCCAGGAGGAAAAAAATGTCCCGCTCTGAACATCACCCAATGATTGAAAAAGTTTTAGAAAATATAGATCGAGTTATTATTGGAAAACGGAATATAGCTGAGTTAAGCCTGGTAGCACTTCTGGCGGAAGGCCATGTACTGCTTGAGGATGTTCCGGGCGTCGGGAAGACAATGATGGTCCGTGCGCTGGCAAGATCCATCAGCGCCAATTTTAAAAGAATCCAGTTCACTCCAGATTTATTGCCTTCTGATGTTACTGGGGTTTCTATTTACAACCCAAAGGAGCAGGAATTTGTTTTCAGGCCTGGACCTATAATGGGTAATATTATACTGGCAGATGAAATTAACCGTACGTCTCCAAAAACTCAGTCCGCTCTGCTTGAAGGAATGGAAGAATCCAGTGTGACAGTTGACGGGGTAACAAGAAAACTAGAAAAGCCTTTTTTCGTAATGGCAACACAGAATCCTATTGAATATGAAGGAACATACCCCCTTCCAGAGGCACAGCTGGACAGATTCCTGCTGAAAATTAATATGGGCTATCCTGAGATTACGGAAGAAATGGAAGTGCTGAAAAGGGCTCAATACTCACACCCAATTGAGGATTTAGAGCCGGTGATCACCCTTGAAGAGCTGAAGAATCTTCAGCTTGAATCGAAGGCGGTCCATGTAGATGAAATTATCAAACGATATATCGTTGAGCTTACGGGGCGGACGCGGACTCATACAAGTGTTTATTTAGGCGCAAGCCCGCGCGGCTCGATTGCTTTAATGAAGGGATCGCAGGCGTATGCGCTGTTGAAGGGAAGAGATTATGTTCTGCCTGACGATGTTCAATATCTTGCTCCGGCAGTGCTTTCCCACAGGCTCATTCTGAAGTCAGAGGCTAAGTATGAAGGGATTAGCGCTGACAAAATTGTCCGGGACATCATTGCAAAAATAGCTGTTCCGGTTCAAAGGTTTGTGAATCCATAATGAAGAAAATCTTTAATTATGCAAAAAGCTATGCAAAACTGCTTTCATTGATCGTTTTATTTCTGGCAGTATTCACGTATGCAATGTTTCAAGGCGGATTTGTAAGCTGGTTTTTGTTTTACAGCTTTTTGCCGTTCGTATTATATCCTATTCTATTGTTTTTTTATCCTGTAAAAAATTTTAAAGTGGAGAGGGAATTCAGCAAGTCCGAGTGCAAGTCAGGTGAAAGTGTGGAGGTTACGGTTACCATCGCCAGAAATTTCCCTTTTCCGCTTGTTTTCCTTCTTGTTGAAGAATTGCTCCCTTACCAGCTGAAAAAGGCTTCCTCCGCGCAAGTGAAAACACTGGTTTTCCCCTGGTTCAAACGGGAGATCCAGTTAACCTACTCCCTTGATGGCGTGCCTCGCGGTGAGCATCACTTTCTATCTCTCCGTCTAAAAACCGGAGATTTTCTAGGGCTTTTTACGAAAGATGCCACTTTTGATATTCCTGGCAGGATTCTCACTTATCCGTCGTATTATGAAATGAGTTTTAGACAGCTTGATAATGTTTTTGATCAAGGCCAGACAAGCTCGTCTGTCCGGTTTCAGCGAGAGCAGTCGATGGTATCTGGAGTGCGCGATTACCAGCCTGGAGACAGATACTCCTGGATCAACTGGAAGGCAACAGCCAAGAGAAATGATATTATGACAAAGGAATTCGAAGAACGTAAAAGCCAGGATGTCTTTCTGCTGCTGGACGAACAGGAGTCTGCATTGTATGAAGAGCTGATCGTTTATACCGCTTCGCTTGTCCAGGCCATTATAAAAAATGGCGTACAGGTGGGCTACTGTTCCACAGGGCTGGCAGAGGATGTGCTGGCGGTTCGCGGAGGAGATATCCAAAAACAAAAATTGTTTTACCGGCTTGCAACATCAAAGCCGGCAGCGGCAGAACGTTTGAAAGTGGTTATGAACAACAGCAAGATGTGGCTGCCTTTTCATGTGACACTGATTGTAGTGACCTCGCAAGTGACAGCGGAGAATATTGAAGAAATCAGTGCTATCAGCAAAAATCGGTCTGTCACCGTCTATTGTTTGAAGAAGGTGAGAGATTTGAAGAAGGAAGAGATTTTGCTGAGAGAAGCGGCTCTTCATAAAGGTATTAAGCTTAAATATATAGATTATTCCTTTAATAACGATGATTTTTCAGGGGTGAAGGCACAGTGACCAATGAATTGAACCAACTTGGCAAATGGCTGTCTATCTCTATGTACTTTTTTGGTTTTTTATTGCTGTGGGAATGGTTAAGGCCTGTAAAACAGCTTACAAATACAGAGCATCTATACCCCTTTATTTGGTTTATCATCCTTTCTTTAATTCTGCATTATTTTCAGGCTAAAATGATTGCCAGAACCCTGCTCATGGTCGGATATATAGCGGTTTTTATCAATATTCTTTATTTTGAATTATCCTTTTCGAACCCTGAATGGATTGTTCTTTTAATTAAAAATATAAGCACTGGCCTAACCCGGGTTTTTGCTGCAGATTGGGTCTCGTTAACAAATGAATTTAGGACAATTTTGTTTTTTATTTTGCTTTGGCTGATGACCTACCTTATCCACTATTGGCTGACCATCCGCAAAAGCATATTTCTGTTTTTCCTGATTACCGTTGTTTTTATAACCGTCCTTGATACCTTTTCGCCATATGACGCAACTTTTGCTATTGTTCGGATGGTAATGACGGGATTTGCCATGCTTGGTGCCTTAACGCTCTACAGGATGGCAGAGACGGAACAAATCAGGCTGCAGATACGGACAGTTTGGAAGTGGCTGATTCCGCTCGCCATTATCATCTTTTCAAGTTCTTATATTGGGTTTGCCGCACCAAAGCATGATCCGATTTGGCCTGACCCTGTTCCCTTCATTACATCATACTCTGATAAAGTTATCGGAAATTCAGAGACAAAAACGGTCGGTTATGGAGTGAATGACTTAAAGCTTGGGGGAGGATTTGCCCAGGATGATACCGTTGTGCTGTATGCAGATGCTCCTGCAAGGCATTATTGGAAGATTGAAAATAAAGACATTTACACAGGGAAAGGATGGGAGACCTCCCCAAGCACAGGTTCTATCAGTATCCATAATGATATGGATCAGAGGACGTTTGGGCTTCCGAGGATAGTGGAAACGAGTAAATATAGTGCCAAAGTGAATGTGAAATTACCTGCAGTCCATATTCCTTATCCCGAACCCGGAGCTTTGACGAAAATCTCCAGCAGTGCTGATTATTACGAGATGGGCCAAGTTAACGGCAAAATTCTATCCTATCAAAAGGACTCAGGGCAGGAGCTGGTTAAAGACTATGAAGTTGAGTATGACTACCCGCGTTATGATACGGTGGAGCTGAGAAAAGTGAAAAACCTGGAATATTTCGGTTATCAGCCTGATTATATGCAGGAATTTAAACAGCTGCCTGAGATGCCGGCAAGGGTTAAGCAGCTGGCTGAAAAATTAATCCAAGGCAAAGATAATTGGTATGACCAAGCAAAAGCGATCGAAAATTATTTTGATGGACCCGAATTTGTCTACGATCGGGAAGATATTCCTTATCCAAAAGAGGACCAGGACTATGTCGATCAATTCCTATTCGAAACGAGGAAGGGATATTGCGACAATTTTTCAACATCTATGACAGTACTTCTGCGATCGGTGAACATCCCTGCCAGGTGGGTGAAGGGGTACACGGAAGGAACCATGGTTAATGTAGAAGGAAAAAGGATGTACGAGGTAACGAATAATAATGCCCACTCTTGGGTGGAAGTGTATTTCCCAAATGCCGGGTGGGTGCCTTTTGAACCTACAAAAAGCTTTTCGAACAGATCGCGGTTTTATTCATCAGCAGAAGTAGCTGCTTCTTCAAATCCTATGGAGGCTGCACCGGATAATGCTGTACCGGTTCCTAAAAAGGCAGAAAAGGACTTAGCTGAGAAAACGAAGAAGAAAGTAAACGAGAGTACTCTTGGAGCAGCCTTTTGGTCAGATGTTAATTGGATATTTTATTTTGTCATTGCTGTAATGATTATCTTAATTGCGTCATTGATATATAAAAAGCGGGGGGGATGGCTGCCTCGGCTGTTATTAGTAGTTTATAAACGCCAGCCAGATCATCATACCTTTGGAAAGGCATATGCCGCCCTGCTCCGTGAATTGCACCGATACGGTTTAAAAAGACCTGAGGGGCAGACACTAAGGGAATATGCACAATATGTTGATAACTATTTTTATTCCAATGAAATGAAACGCTTAACCGAACGGTATGAACAGGTTATTTACCGGGGAGATGCCACTTTGCCGGCCTGGGAAGAATCGCAAAAATTGTGGGAAAATTTAATTAAAAAAACAATAGCTTGACCCGTTTTTTATCCTATTGTTAAAATGAAAAGCGATTGAACAATAAGTATACCTTCATATATCCTCGAAAATAGGGTTCGAAAGTTTCTACCAGATCACCGTAAATGATTTGACTATGAAGGCGGGTTAGTGGAATCGGAATTTGCTTTTATGTAATTCTGAGATATATGACAGGCTGCTGAAAATACAGCATCCTTTTATTCCAGCTAGAATCTGCCTTCGATTAAGAGGCGGATACTAGCTTTTTTTAATGGGAAGTTTATATATAATTGATGCATAACAATTGTATGGCTTTTTTTAAAACCTTTATCAGGAGCGGATCGACTGCTTTTTGCCTGAACGGGAAAATATTAAATGAGGTGACCTTTGTGCCAGGAAAAACAGAATTGCAAAACCAGGAAATGATTGTCGTATTAGATTTCGGCAGCCAGTATAACCAGCTCATTACCCGACGTATTCGTGAGTTTGGAGTATACAGCGAACTTCATCCGCATACAATTACGGCTGAAGAAATTAAAAAAATGAATCCGGCGGGAATTATTTTTTCCGGAGGCCCTAACAGCGTTTATGACGCAACTGCATTTGGATGTGACGAACGGATTTTTGAAATGGGTTTGCCGATCCTCGGGATCTGCTATGGAATGCAGCTAATGGCAAAGCATTTTGGCGGAGCGGTTGAACCTGCCAAGCAGCGTGAGTATGGAAAAGCTACTTTGACTGTGAAACATGAGTCTCCATTATTCCGTGACCTGCCCGAGGAGCAGCTTGTGTGGATGAGTCATGGAGATCTGGTCGTTAGTGCACCGGAGGGCTTTACTATTGATGCCATTAACGTCTCATGCCCGATTTCAGCTATGAGCGATCAGTCAAGGAATCTGTATGCTGTTCAATTCCATCCGGAAGTACGCCATTCGGTTTATGGTAACGAGTTATTGAAGAATTTTGTTTTCAATATTTGCAGCTGCCGCGGTGACTGGTCCATGGAGAACTTCATTGAAATTGAAATGGACAAAATCCGTAAAACAGTTGGGGATAAAAAGGTATTATGTGCGCTAAGCGGCGGGGTGGATTCCTCGGTAGTAGCAGTGCTGATACATAAGGCGATTGGCGACCAATTGACATGTATATTCGTCGATCATGGCCTATTGCGTAAAGGCGAGGCTGAGAGTGTCATGAAGACGTTCACCGAAGGCTTCCATATGAATGTAATTAAAGTAGATGCGAAGGACCGTTTCCTTGATAAGCTGAAGGGGGTTTCTGATCCGGAGCAAAAACGTAAGATTATCGGAAATGAATTCATTTATGTTTTTGATGATGAAGCGGCTAAACTTGAAGGCATTGAATTTTTAGCACAGGGAACCTTATACACAGATATTATTGAAAGCGGAACTGCAACTGCCCAAACAATAAAATCTCATCACAATGTGGGCGGCCTTCCAGAGGATATGCAATTTACACTGATCGAGCCGCTGAATACTCTGTTCAAAGATGAAGTTCGCGCTCTCGGAACCGAACTTGGGATTCCAGATGAAGTTGTGTGGCGCCAGCCGTTCCCTGGACCTGGGCTGGGAATCCGGGTGCTGGGTGAAATCTCAGACGACAAGCTTGAGATTGTACGTGAATCCGACGCCATATTACGCGAGGAAATCAAAAGGGCCGGATTGGACCGGGAAATATGGCAATACTTTACCGTTCTTCCTGATATCCGGAGCGTAGGAGTAATGGGCGATGCCCGTACTTACGATTATACAATTGGTATCCGTGCGGTTACTTCCATTGATGGGATGACGTCCGATTGGGCCAGAATCCCATGGGATGTGCTTGAATTGATTTCAACGCGTATTGTCAATGAAGTTAATCATGTTAATAGGGTAGTGTATGACATTACATCAAAACCGCCTGCAACGATTGAATGGGAATAATATAGCGTAAACGGCCCGGCAGAGAAAAGAGATCATTTTCTCTGCCGGGCTGGTTTATTTAAAAAATACGAATGTTAATAAGGTTTTTTTAAAAAATGTTCGTTTTTTATATTGATTTAGGAAGAAAGCTCTGGTACAATTAAGGAGAAATGAATAATTTGTCACAAATAGTCGTATAATATTGGGGATATGGCCCAAAAGTTTCTACCGAGCTGCCGAAAATAGCTTGACTACGCTAATTGTTGAAAGAATGGGACAAACCTGCATTTATTACTTTTTTTCATTCCCAATCTCTTTTGCAATTTTTAGTCGCGCTTCGGTTTCCGGGGCGTTTTCTTTTTGGCCGAAACGTTAAAAAGAGAAACGAATAGTCTAGGAGGAAAATGGAGATGAAAAAGTATTTTGAGTTTGAAAAGCATGGTACGAGTTATCGCCGGGAATTTATTGGCGGTATGACAACGTTCCTTGCCATGGCATATATTTTAGTTGTTAATCCGCTTACGCTTACGCTGGATGGCATCCCGGATCTGCCGGATGCATTGCGAATGGATTACGGGGCAGTTTTTGTTGCCACAGCACTAGCATCAGCCATTGGATCAATCATTATGGGGCTTTTGGGTAAATATCCTATTGCACTTGCTCCAGGAATGGGATTAAACGCATTTTTTGCTTATTCCGTGGTATTAGGGAATGGTGCACCATGGCAGCACGCTCTTGCAGCTGTTTTTATTTCAAGTGTATTTTTCCTTCTTCTAACTATTTCTGGACTTCGTGAAAAAATCATTAATGCAATCCCTGTTGAACTAAAACATGCTGTTGGAGCGGGGATTGGATTGTTCATTACATTCATCGGCTTAAAAAATGCAGGAATTATCGTTAATAACGATGCCACACTTGTGGGATTAGGGCATTTAGGAGCTGGCAATACACTGCTTGCGATTTTTGGACTTGTTGTAACAGTAATCATGATGACAAGAAAGATTAACGGAGCGGTCTTTTACGGAATGGTTCTAACCGTTATTGCCGGAATGATTTTCAACTTAATCAAAGCACCTGGAAAAATTGTAGGTGCCGTTCCGAGTCTGGAGCCGACCTTCGGTTCACTGTTCTCTGCATTCGGTGACCCGTCATTCTATACGACCACAATGCTTGGGATGATCTTAACGTTTTTATTCGTAGATTTCTTTGACAATGCAGGAACCTTGGTTGCGGTGGCCAACCAGGCAGGTATCATGAAGGATAACAAATTGCCGCGGGCAAGCAGAGCTTTATTTGCTGATTCGATCGCATCCATGATCGGTTCAATATTTGGAACTTCAACAGTAACTTCTTATATTGAATCATCTGCCGGTGTTGCTTCCGGAGCTAGAACAGGATTTGCTTCACTAGTTACCGCCGGGTTTTTCATTCTTTCTTTATTCTTCTTCCCGGTACTTTCCGTTGTCACATCAGCAGTAACTGCACCGGCTTTAATTATTGTTGGAGTTTTAATGGTTTCTTCCTTAAAGAATATCGATTGGAATCGCTTTGAAATTGCTGTTCCAGCCTTCCTTACCATTATTACCATGCCGCTTTCTTTCAGTATTGCGACAGGTATTGCAGCCGGATTCATTTTCTATCCAATCACCATGATGGTAAAAGGACGGACAAAAGAGATACACCCGATCATGTACGTTTTCTTCGTTATATTCATACTTTACTTTGTCTTCTTAACAGAATAGAACAAAAGGGGTTCAGCAAAAGTGCTGAATCCCTTTTTTAATGGTAAGGATCTCAACTCGATAGTAACCGTTTTGTTATTGGCACCCTGAATTTGTCTAAGGCATTCGAATTGACTATGATGTGCCTAATAACATATTGTTATTTGGTGAAAGATAGTTGTTATCCGTATTATTCCGCTTGGAAAGTACAATCACTATAAAACAAAGGGGTATACTAATGTCTCCTTTTTTCATAAAAAAAGTATTAAATAATAATGTCGTGATCGCTAATAATCCCAACAGCAACGAAGTGATTCTTATCGGGAAAGGGCTCGGATTCAATCGTGCGAAAGGTGACGAAATTCCCGCGGAAACGGCAGAAAAGATGTTTGTTTTAAAAAATGAAAATGAGCAGGAGAATTATAAACGGCTCCTTCCGCAAATCGATGAAAAGATTCAGGAGGTTATTATTGAGGCCATCCAGCATATTAGTAAAAAAGTGTCAGGTAAATTAAATGAACATATACATGTTGGTTTGACCGACCATCTCGTTTTTGCTTTTAATCGGCTGTTAAATGGGATGGAAATCAAAAATCCCTTTCTTGTGGAAACGATCAACCTATACCCCTTTGAATATGGTGTAGCGCGAGAGGTAATCGAAATTATCAAGGCAAAGGCCGGGATTGATCTTCCAAAAGGAGAAATTGGATTTATTACTTTGCATATTCATAGCGCTATAACCAATAAAAAACTTTCAGACGTTAATCAGCATTCACAGCTGGTAACTCGCCTTATAAATGTAATTGAAGAGCAATTTGGTACAGAAATAAATAAAGAAAGCACTGATTATATGAGGCTTGTCCGTCATTTACGATTCACGATTGAAAGGGTGCTTTCAGAAGAGAAAGTGGAAGAGCCGGTAAATATTTCTTTGATATTGAAGGAAACTTACCCTGTATGCTATAATCTTGCCTGGAAGCTGATAAAGATAATGCAACACGTTTTAAAAAAGCCGGTATATGATGCAGAAGCAGTTTATTTGACCATGCATCTAGAACGCCTGCAAAAGAAAATTAAATAACATGAACTATTTACTTTACGTGTTACTGATTCGATCAGGCATAAGTAAGGAAAAGAGATTGAAAATAGCCAGATAAGGGAAAGTTATTTCCATCGGGCTTATCATCCTTTCTTTACTTATGCCTTTTTTTATTAAGTTATGTAATCGCTTTATAAGCTTCCGAAAAAAAGTGGGAGGTAGATGACCTTGTTTAAAAAATTATTTGGCGTCTTGCAAAAAGTAGGTAAGGCCCTGATGCTTCCAGTGGCCATTTTGCCTGCGGCGGGTATTTTGCTTGCATTCGGTAATGCGTTACAGAACCCTACTTTAATAGAATTTGCACCATTCCTTCAAAGTGATGGAGTTGTAATGGTTGCTTCTGTTATGGAAAGTGCGGGAGATATTATTTTTGGAAACCTAGCCCTGCTGTTTGCGGTAGGGGTTGCCATCGGGCTTGCCGGAGGAGAAGGTGTAGCCGGATTAGCAGCTATAATCGGGTTCTTAATCATGAATGTAACGATGGGAACTGTTCTTGGAATTGAAGCTAAAGACATTGAAGCCAGTAAGGAATTTGCAAGTGTTCTTGGGATACCAACATTATCAACCGGAGTTTTCGGAGGAATCATTGTCGGTATTGTTGCAGCTTATATGTATAATAAATTTTTTGAAATTGAACTTCCTTCTTATTTAGGGTTCTTTGCAGGAAAACGATTTGTGCCAATTGCAACGGCAGCGAGTGCTGTATTGCTTGGATTGCTGATGATCGTGATCTGGCCGCCAATCCAGCATGGATTAAATACGTTTTCGGAGAATATGCTCGGTGCAAATCTCACACTTTCGGCATTTGTTTTTGGGTTAATTGAAAGGTCCTTAATTCCGTTCGGTCTGCACCATATTTTTTATTCGCCTTTCTGGTTTGAGTTTGGAAGCTATACAAGTGAAGCTGGAAAACTGGTTAAGGGTGACCAAGCTATCTTTATGGCTCAAATCAAAGATGGAGTGCAGAATTTAACCGCTGGAACGTTTATGACTGGGAAATTTCCATTTATGATGTTCGGTTTACCGGCAGCAGCTTTAGCTATTTACCATGAAGCACGCCCTGAGCGAAAGGCTGTGGTTGGCGGCCTTATGGCGTCAGCTGCATTGACTTCATTTTTAACCGGTATTACTGAACCGCTTGAGTTTTCCTTCTTGTTTGTTGCGCCAATATTGTTTGGGATTCACGCCGTATTTGCAGGACTGTCGTTCATGACGATGCATTTGCTCGATGTTAAAATCGGTATGACCTTCTCGGGAGGCCTCATCGATTACATCTTATTCGGATTAATCAATCCACAGACAAATGCATGGTTAGTTATCCCTGTTGGCCTAGTGTTGGCTGTGATTTACTATTTCGGATTCCGTTTTGCCATCCGTAAATTCAATTTAAAAACCCCAGGACGAGAAGTGGAAACAGAATCAGATGAAGAAGAAAACAAAACAGGAAAAGCAGGGAACCTTGCTGGTGATATTCTGCAGGCAATGGGCGGGCAAGAAAACATTGCTCACCTTGATGCATGCATCACACGTCTTCGTGTTTCTGTTAATGATGTAAAAGATGTAGATAAGGATAAGCTGAAAAAGCTTGGAGCAGCAGGGGTCCTTGAAGTCGGCAACAATATACAGGCGATTTTTGGCCCGCGTTCAGAAACTATTAAAGGCCAGATGAAAGATATTATGTCTGGGAAAAAACCAAAAGCCGAGAAGCCGGCAATGGCTGAAGAAGTAGAACAGCAAATTGAGGATGTTGTCCCTGAACCTATAATGAATCCTGAAACTAAACGTGATCATTTTGTCTCTCCAATAAAAGGAGAAATAAAGCCGATTACAGAAGTACCAGATCCGGTTTTTGCTGAAAAAATGATGGGTGATGGATTTGCAATTCTGCCAGAGGATGGACTTATTGTATCTCCTGTTGACGGAACGATTGTAAATCTTTTCCCTACCAAGCATGCCCTGGGCATAGAATCAAACGCAGGCCGTGAAATTCTGATTCATGTGGGTATTGATACAGTAAAACTAGGAGGCGAAGGATTTGAGGCCCTCGTATCCCAGGGGGATAAAGTAGAAAAGGGACAGCCGTTATTACAGGTAGACCTCGACTACGTGAAAAACCATGCTCCTTCTATTTTAACACCGATCGTCTTTACCAACCTGAAAGAAGGAGAAGCGGTACACCTTGAAAAATCGGGCAGTGTAAACAGTAAGGAAGAGAATATCATATCTATTAAGTAAGGAAGTAAAGAAGCAGCATCTGCAAAGCTGCTTCTTTTTTGTATGTTCTTTATAAAAAACTGCTCCTATTCGGTTTAATAGGGATAAAGAAACTGTAAAATATTAACACTCTGTTTCGCTTTGGTATGAGTTGACTTACCCGTGCGGGGATGATAATATCTTAAATACACCGCAGACAAGTTGTAAAAACTTTTTTAGATGTAGTTATCTTGAAAAAAGATATTGACTTTATTGGGTGTGTGGTGTCATTATAGTTAAGTCGCTTCTGAGAGAATAACTATAACAATGATTTTGATCGGAAAGATGAAATAAAAAATTTCTTCGTGGAAGTTGACATCCGAATCTTATTATGGTAAGATAATAAATGTCGCTGAAACGGTGATGAGAAATTGCTCTTTGAAAACTG
>NZ_PGVF01000035.1 GCF_002860285.1 Bacillus sp. M6-12 | reverse complement strand
GATCCCGCTAGGCTCCACCATTTTTTTATATCTATATTATGGCGGTGTAGCTCAGCTGGCTAGAGCATTCGGTTCATACCCGAAAGGTCGTGGGTTCGACTCCCTCCGCCGCTACCAATTTATTTGGAGGTATACCCAAGTCCGGCTGAAGGGATCGGTCTTGAAAACCGACAGGGGCGTAACAGCTCGCGGGGGTTCGAATCCCTCTACCTCCTCCATAATTTTATACATTCTTTATTGTCGCGGGGTGGAGCAACGAGCAATACTTCACTGAAAAGTCTGCGAGTTGTACCGATCGAGTTGCAGCTTGAGTTAGCTTCCTGAGATCGGGACAGTCAAAGCCAAAAGGAAACGGAAGCTAAAACATGTTGCATAAATAAATTAATATAATTTTTATTATCGCGGGGTGGAGCAACGAGCATTACTTCACTGAAAAACCTGCGAGTTGTACCGATCGAGCTGCTGCTTGATTTAGCTTCCTGAGATCGGGACAGTCAAAGAAAAAACATGTAGCATAAACAAATTAATATAATTTTTATTATCGCGGGGTGGAGCAGTCTGGTAGCTCGTCGGGCTCATAACCCGAAGGTCGCAGGTTCAAATCCTGTCCCCGCAATCAGTGGTCCCGTGGTGTAGCGGTTAACATGCCTGCCTGTCACGCAGGAGATCGCGGGTTCGATTCCCGTCGGGACCGCCATTTATTTGGCTTGGTAGCTCAGTCGGTAGAGCAAAGGACTGAAAATCCTTGTGTCGGCGGTTCGATTCCGTCCCAAGCCACCATTACCTTTAATATCCCTAAGAAGTATGGAGGGGTAGCGAAGTGGCTAAACGCGGCGGACTGTAAATCCGCTCCTTCGGGTTCGGCAGTTCGAATCTGCCCCCCTCCACCACTCATTTTACAGGGGTATAGTTTAAAGGTAGAACAGAGGTCTCCAAAACCTCCGGTGTGGGTTCGATTCCTACTACCCCTGCCAATCATGGCGGTTGTGGCGAAGTGGTTAACGCATCGGATTGTGGTTCCGACATTCGTGGGTTCGATTCCCATCAGCCGCCCCATTTAACTCAATTTATTGGGCTATAGCCAAGCGGTAAGGCAACGGACTTTGACTCCGTCATGCGTTGGTTCGAATCCAGCTAGCCCAGCCATTTTCTTGTTGTATCTTAGTTTGCCGGTGTGGCGGAATTGGCAGACGCGCACGACTCAAAATCGTGTTCCGCAAGGAGTGTCGGTTCGACCCCGACCACCGGTATTAGCTTTAAATTATACGCGGGTGTAGTTTAATGGTAAAACCTCAGCCTTCCAAGCTGATGTCGTGAGTTCGATTCTCATCACCCGCTCCAATATGGGCCTATAGCTCAGCTGGTTAGAGCGCACGCCTGATAAGCGTGAGGTCGATGGTTCGAGTCCATTTAGGCCCACCATATACAATTGTTCCGCAGTAGCTCAGTGGTAGAGCATTCGGCTGTTAACCGAACGGTCGTAGGTTCGAGTCCTACCTGCGGAGCCATTTTTTTGAAATGGTATTGAAGGGGAAAAATTCTGCTGTCAATTTACTGAATAACATTAACTAAATTGCGGAGAAGATTACCTGTTAAACCATAAATGCGAATTAAATTATACTCCAAGACAGCTAATTAATTGGCTGTCTTTTTATATGGTCAATTCATTGTTTAGCTTGAGATAGGCCTTGTTCATAATGGAAAGACTTCTTTAGAATCGCTAGAAATAACATTGAAACCCGCACTTCTAAAAATGATATAATGGAAAAATAGTACATACCGCAATGGAGTGAATAAATTGAAGGAATTTCTTCGAAAAATACCACCAATGCATGAATTGCAAAAAAATAAAAAGTTTATCGCCATTATGGAATCAGAAAATTTAGATGAAAAAGCACTGACTGAACTATTAAAAAATAAATTAAGCGAGATTCGGTCTTTAATAGCGAAAGATAAATGGGAGGGGAGCGAACCTGGGTCGTCAGACTTTGCAGAGAAGCTTTTTTCCGATTTTGAAAAGGATATCAAACAACAATTCAATTACCAGCTGAAAAGAGTTATTAATGCAACAGGCACGGTCCTGCACACCAACCTGGGGCGTTCGAGGTTAAGTGAGGAAGCGATCAAGCATGTTATCGAAACGGCCAGAAGTTATTCAAACCTTGAATACAAGCTGGATGAAGGCGAAAGAGGATCCCGCCATAACCATGTTGAAGAATGGATTACACGGATCACCGGGGCGGAGGCTGCCATGGTTGTGAATAATAATGCTGCAGCTGTTTTTTTAGTGCTCCGGGCTCTCGCCAAAGACAAGGAAGTGATTGTCTCAAGAGGACAGCTGGTTGAAATCGGCGGTTCTTTTAGAGTTTCTTCCATCATGGAGGAGAGCGGGGCAAAGCTTGTAGAAATTGGAACGACCAATAAGACCCATTTATATGATTATAAAAATGCTATTAACCCTGAAACAGCGATGATTATGAAGGTGCATACTTCCAACTTTAAGACAATTGGATTTACTGAGAGTGTTGAATCTGAGGCTTTAATTAAGCTGAAAAAAGATGAAGAGGGGATTTTATTTTATGAAGATTTAGGAAGCGGTGTTCTCTATGACCTGAAAAAAGAGGGAGTAGGTGAAGAGCCCTTTGTAAGTGAAATAATTCAAGAAGGTGCAGACCTGGTTTCATTTAGCGGTGATAAGCTACTGGGAGGTCCGCAAGCAGGTATTATTGCAGGTAAGAAAAAATATATTGAAATTCTGAAAAAACATCAGCTTGCAAGAGTATTGCGGGTTGATAAAATGACTTTGGCCGCTTTGGAAGGGACACTATCAGTGTATCTTAAGGGCAATTATGCAAGAGAAAGTATTCCGACAGTGAGAGACATACTGCAAAGTAAGGAGCTTTTGGAAAAGCGTGCTGATTTTCTATTTACCGGTATTCAGGGATTAGAAAAAGGATTTATAATTGAAATAATAAATGATACCTCTGCCATTGGCGGGGGGACAATGCCTGGTGTGGAGATTCCGACAATTGCGGTTGCTGTCCGGCACCCCGGCTTATCTGCAGTAACGATCCATACACGGCTGCGTAAAGCAGTGCTCCCGGTAATTGCCAGAATTAAAAATGATATGGTAATTCTCGATACACGGACTGTTACAGATGAAGAAGCTGCAGAAATTATTACTATCTTTGACAAAATTTTTAATTAATTTTCCATTAGAAAACCTTGTCTGCGTTATCAGACAAGGTTTTCTATTTAATGAGAACCTGCAAAAAAACAGTTACATTGTATTACTTCGATTGTTATTTTGCCGCGAGTGGTTACGGTTTTTAACCTTATGGGACCCGCTCAGAGGAGCAGGCTGTGATGAATTATGACCTTTTGAAGGTTTATTGTGTACATCCTTACCATTGATTTGCATGTAATCCCTCCTCTGTATTCTTAACATGGGCGGTTTACTTTGCCTTTATTCACTCTGTATAAATAAAGATAAAATGCAGCAAGCTAACGATATTAAATGGAGTAAGGAGCTGAACATAAATGCCATACCATAAAAATAAACAGCAGGCTTTCCAGGCAGCGCAACAGGGGGTTAAGCAGGCTTTGGATGCTTCAGAAATAGATGAACACGATGCTGGCTATGGCTCAGAATTAAACCATCTTAAACAAGAAGTAAATGATGCATATCAGCAAATTGAAAATGCACTGGAAACTGCTTCTGAGCATCAGCGCAGTCAGCTTGAACAGTTTCGGGATGATTTGGAGTCTATCGTAATTGATGTAAATGAGGAACAGTAACCCAATTTCTTATTACTTTTATACCAAAAGCAAGAAGGAAGCTTTTGTAATTTAATATTTCCACCACTCGGCAGTTGCCGGGTTTTTTTATGCTTTTTATCTTATTAAAAACTTTTTCGCTATAATAACAATAAGAGTTACCCTGAAAAATAAAAAAACATCCGTATAGAAAAATTGCATGGGAAAGGGGAGTCACGTATTAAATTCAATTTTATAATAAGAAAAACTTATAAAAAACAATAACTTTCTTGTTATTTACTTATAGTTGACATTGTATTACTATTAATTTGTGAGGAAAGCTCGGAGAAGATTCAAACTTTTCGACAAAATGGAGCAATTTCTTTATATTAATGTAAGGGCATGGTTTTGTATGTTTCGTAGATTCATATTAGCCACGTTTTTACTTTTCATTGCCGGGAACTATTTCCGACTGATCAAGAGGGGGAGAATTTGAATGGCAAAAGATGTTATCGCTAAAAATGATGTTTACCAGGCTCGCGATTTTTTTGAGGCGAATGGTAAACGCTATCACTACTACAAATTAGATGCTTTAGAAAAAGCAGGTTTAGGCAAAGTATCCACATTACCTTATTCCATCAGAGTATTGCTAGAGGCCGTGCTTCGTCAGGTAGACGGCAAAGTAATCACAAAAGAACATGTTGAGAATTTGGCAAAATGGGGCACGCCTGGTGTACAGGAAATCGATGTTCCTTTTAAACCATCACGAGTAATCCTGCAGGACTTTACAGGTGTGCCGGCAGTTGTTGACCTAGCATCACTTAGAAATGCTATGGCTGCCCTTGGCGGAGACCCGGATAAAATTAATCCAGACATTCCTGTAGATCTTGTAATTGACCATTCTGTCCAGGTAGATAAAGCTGGAACACCTGATTCATTGGCAGTAAACATGGATCTTGAGTTCGAGCGTAATACAGAGCGTTACCAGTTCTTGAGCTGGGCTCAAAAATCTTTCAACAACTATCGTGCGGTTCCGCCTGCAACTGGTATTGTCCACCAGGTAAACCTTGAATATCTAGCCAATGTTGTTCATTCAGTTGAAACACCAACCGGCGATGTAGAAGTATTCCCAGATACTGTTTTCGGTACAGATTCACATACAACTATGATCAATGGTATTGGTGTTCTTGGCTGGGGCGTTGGTGGTATCGAAGCAGAAGCAGGTATGCTTGGCCAGCCTTCATACTTCCCGGTCCCTGAAGTTATTGGGGTTAAATTGACTGGTGAAATCCCGAACGGCACAACAGCTACTGACCTTGCACTGAAAGTAACTCAAGTTCTTCGCAGTAAAGGTGTAGTTGGCAAATTTGTAGAATTTTTTGGTCCAGGGGTTGCTCTTCTTCCGCTTGCAGACCGTGCAACAATTGCCAATATGGCTCCTGAATACGGCGCAACATGCGGATTCTTCCCGGTTGATGAGGAAGCAATCAACTACCTTCGCCTGACTGGCCGTGATGCTGAGCAAATTACTGTTGTTGAAGAATACAGCAAATCAAACGGATTATTCTACACACCTGATTTAGAAGATCCAACATATACAGATGTAGTAGAAATAAACCTCTCTGAAATCGAGCCGAACCTTTCTGGACCTAAGCGCCCTCAGGATTTAATTCCGCTATCTCAAATGAAGGCAGCTTTTAATACTGCGCTAACTTCTCCTATGGGCAACCAGGGCTTCGGTCTAAATGCTCAGGAGATTGACAAAGAAGTATCCGTTAAATTTGCGGATGGCCATGAGACAACTATGAAAACTGGTGCGATTGCTATTGCTGCCATCACCAGCTGTACAAATACATCCAATCCTTATGTTATGCTTGGTGCAGGACTAGTTGCTAAAAAGGCCGTTGAAAAAGGACTTACAGTACCAGGTTATGTTAAAACCTCTTTAGCACCGGGTTCAAAAGTAGTATCAGGATATCTGCGTGATTCCGGCCTGCTTCCTTATATGGAACAGCTTGGATTTAACCTTGTTGGATATGGCTGTACTACCTGTATCGGAAACTCAGGACCATTGGCGGATGAAATTGAGGCAGCTGTTGCTAATGCAGACCTGCTTGTAACATCTGTACTTTCAGGAAATCGTAACTTTGAAGGACGTATTCACCCATTGGTGAAAGCTAACTATCTTGCTTCACCGCCGCTGGTTGTTGCGTACGCTCTTGCGGGAACTGTTGATTTTGACCTTCAAAACGACTCACTTGGAAAAGACAAAGACGGCAATGATGTTTATTTGAATGACATCTGGCCAACTACTGAAGAAGTTAATCAAGTGGTACAGCAGACCGTTACACCAGACTTGTTCCGCAAAGAATATGAAACAGTTTTCAATGACAATGCCCGCTGGAATGAAATCCAAACAAGCAATGAGGCGTTATATAAGTTTGATAGTAACTCAACTTATATCCAAAACCCTCCATTCTTTGAAGGTTTATCTCCGGATCCAGGTGAAGTCAATGCACTTACAGGACTGCGTGTAGTCGGCAAATTCGGTGATTCCGTAACAACTGACCACATTTCTCCGGCCGGAGCTATCGGCAAAAACACTCCTGCTGGCAGATACTTGCTTGAAAACGGTGTTGAGCCGCGTGATTTCAACTCTTATGGATCCCGCCGCGGTAACCATGAAGTGATGATGCGCGGAACTTTCGCGAATATCCGTATCCGTAACCAAATTGCACCAGGTACTGAAGGCGGCGTAACAACTTACTGGCCTACTGGTGAAGTAATGGCGATTTACGATGCATGCATGAAGTACAAAGCAGACGGTACAGGACTTGCTGTACTTGCTGGCAAGGACTACGGAATGGGTAGTTCCCGTGACTGGGCTGCAAAAGGTACTAACCTGCTTGGCATTAAGACGGTTATCGCTGAAAGCTTTGAACGGATCCACCGCTCTAACCTTGTGTTAATGGGTGTGCTTCCTCTACAATTTAAAGCAGGCGAAAGCGCTGAAACACTTGGATTGACTGGTAAAGAATCAATCGATGTAAAAATTTCAGAAAACGTAAAGCCGCGTGATATCGTTACTGTTACTGCAACTGATGAGCAAGGCACCAAAAAAGAGTTCGAAGTTCTTGTGCGTTTCGACAGTGAAATTGAAATTGATTACTATCGTCATGGCGGTATCCTGCAAATGGTATTGCGTGACAAACTAAAAGCATAAGCTTTTAAACAGAAAAAGCAAACTCCGATTAGGGGTTTGCTTTTTCATATTGGGGAAAGATATACGGTACAAAATGTAACATTAAATACTTTTGTATTTGAATTATTTATACGCTACAATTTAGACAGGCAATTTTTGTAGGAGGATTTATTATGATCAAAAAAATAATTGCTTCTGTTGTGCTTTTTCTTTTGATTTCGGTAGCAATTGTACAAGCAATGGAAAAGAACAAAGTAAATGATAACCTGCCAGGTCTTAAAATTGGGGTAAAAGCACCTGATCTTCAGCTATCCGACCTGGATGGCAATACAGTAAAGCTGTCAGCCTTAAAAGGCAAGAAGGTAATGCTCAACTTTTGGGCTACCTGGTGCCCGCCGTGTAAAGAAGAAATGCCGGCAATGCAGAAATTTTATAAACAAACGAATTCAGATGAAGTTATTCTTTCAGTCAATATAGACCCGGAAAATGATGTAAAAGGGTTTGCTCAGAAGACGGGAATAACTTTTCCTATCGTTCTTGACCAAGGAGGAAAAGTACAGAAATCATACCAGGTGATTAGTATTCCTACTACTTATTTTATTGATTCAAAAGGGATTATACGAGAAAAGTTTATTGGGGCGATGACTAAGGAAGAAATGGAATCAAAAATGGGAAACTTATAACAATTTTTCAAGAAAAGCCCTATGACCTAGGGTTTTTCGTTTTTTTTGAACCAAATCGGTTACAAATTAAGTAAAATAAAAAAAGTGTAACAGTAATGTCATAATTTTTTGTCAACTTGGGGATAATAAAGAGTATTATAAGATTAAGAAGGTGAAAACAATGAAAAAAAGGAAGCGCACTTTTGAAGAACTTGTAACAGAAAATAAACGCGAGCTTTTACAAGATGCAAAATTAATGGAAAAAATTGAAGACCGCCTCGAAAAAAGGCACTTGCAAAAAGCTGAATAATTGTATCAAAATTTACTACTTATGCGATTCTCCCTCTGGTAAAGACTAAAGGTCAGGGGGGATGAAGCAATGGGAAATCCAAAACGAAATCCAAAACCTTTTGTACCGAATCATATTGGAACACAGCCGCGGGCAGCCGGAGGAAATAAAGGAAAACAAATGCAAGATAAAACAGGCCGTCAGCCTCAAGTAATTCAGACAAAAGGTGAATAAAATTTCTCATACTGTTGTACATGAAAATATCATAAGCAGCTACGCAAAGGTCCTTCCTTTATATTAGGGGAGGGCCTTTTCATCAGAAATTGTTTACATAACATTATTATTTTCAATAACTTATATTACCTTGGGTGAAAGCGGTTTAGCAGCGGAAAATAAGAACCTACCATGAGTTTGAAGGAGGTTTAATAATGGCAAATCTGACACCAAAGCCAGATAATCGTTTGGATAATGTAGAAAAGCTTCAGGAAATGGTTCAAAATACAATTGTTAATATAGAGGAAGCTCAAGAATCCATGGCATTCAGCAATCCAGAGCAACGGGAGAAAATAGAAGCCAAAAACCGCCGGCGGGAGGAAAGTATTGAAAGCTTACGACAGGAAATCCGGGACGAGTCAGAAGCACGCGAAAACGGCTACCGTTAATAATCGGGTTCCTGGAGTAGAAACACTAATTATATTTAGGCCGGGGTTTCCCCGGCTTTTCCTATCTGATGTTCCAAGAAGCCATGCTTACCTAAGTATGTTAAAATAACAGGATAAACAAAGGAATGCAATGGAAGAAGTGAACAAATAAATGAAAGAACGCAGCTTACATATCTCTTCAGAAGAATTGCTAAAGGAGACGGAAACTGATTTATCCTTAACAGGAACCAATGTCAATCCAGGCCGTTTGATTGAAGCTATTATTAATATAGAAAATGATCTGAGCATGGAAGAGGCAGAAAGAAATATTCGAAAGGCTGAGCTATACAGTCTCCTTGCGTTATCGCGCAAGCACACAAGCGGGGAAGATTCGATTTATGAGTCCTGGCTGAGCGAAGCTTTAAAAGCCAATCCAGCAAATCAAAGAGCGAATGATTTGTTCGCTCAATCTAACTGGAAAAGGTACGCTGCCCTTTTTGACGACTTAGAATTTCCACCTATACGGGAAACGGATAACCGGCCAGCGAAGAAGAAAATAGCCGATCAATATATATCACTCACAAAGGATTATTTGAACCGGCTTGAGGATGTTCAGGATGAAATGTTCAAAAGCAGGGAAATGGCAGCAGCAATACACAATAAGGAATTAGACGATAAATATCTTCAATTAATGTCAGACATTGAGCAAATGAAGAATGAGCTGTCACTATTATTAAAAGCAGCTTTGGAGTACCAAGAATCAATTACTGGTGTATTCTATACTTCTACTCACTTTGAAAACGTTAAGATTCAATTAGAAAAAGTTCTTCACCTTAAAAAAGAATGGGAAGAAATTCATCAAACCACAGAAAACCAGGAAACAAAAACAGAATCAGCCCTGAATGAATTAAACAGGATGATAGGTCTGACAGAAGTAAAGAGAAGGGTTAATGACTATTATCATTTTTTACAATACGAAAAAAAGAGAAAAGCTCTTGGTTTTAAGACGAGGGATGAACAAAGCCTTAATATTGTATTAACGGGGAATCCGGGAACCGGAAAAACCACGCTGGCTCGGCTGCTCGCGAAGATTTATCATGAGCTGGGTGTACTTCCAAGGGAGGATGTTCTTGAAGTTGATCGCTCCCAGCTGATTGGTGCTTACGTTGGGCAGACGGAAGAAAATGTAAGGGAAATTATAGGGCGGTCATTAGGCGGTGTTTTGTTTATCGATGAAGCATACAGTCTTAAGAGATCCGGACAAGCAGGGAATGATTATGGCCAAACGGCGATTGATACGCTTGTATCATTGATGACAAATCAGGCATATTCCGGGAAATTTGCTGTTATCCTTGCTGGATATCCGGATGAAATGAGACAGTTCCTTGATGCAAATCCTGGACTTCGCAGCAGATTTCCTAGTGCTAATCACATACATTTGCCGGATTATTCTACTGAGGAATTAATGCAAATTGCTGAAAAAACAGCAGCAGACAACGACTATATCTTAACCCAGGATGCTTTGCGGGCTATTGAAAAACAAATAGATAAGGAACGGGTGGATGAAACGTTTGGCAATGCCAGGGCAGTCCGCTCGATTATTACAGAGGCAATTTTCAACAAAGGTTCCAATGCTGACCTCTCAGATACTGGAAAGTTTCCATTTACAATGCTTGAAGGAAAGGACTTTAATCGAAAAGAAGAAGTCAGCGGGCGTTCTCCGATTCAAAGGCTTGAAGAACTTGTCGGCCTTAAAGAGATTAAAAATGAGGTAAAAGCGTTAAGATCCTTTGTAAATATCCAGCAAATTAGAAGGAAAAAGGGATTGCCCTCGATGCCAATTCAGCTGCATGCCGTGTTTACCGGCAATCCAGGCACTGGAAAAACAACGGTTGCCAAACTTTATTCAGAAATACTCAAAGAATGCGGCATATTGAAAAGGGGACACCTCGTTATCGCAAGCAGGGTGGACTTTGTGGCAGGATTTGTCGGTCAAACTGCGATTAAAACAAAGAAAAAGATTCGGGAATCACTTGGAGGCGTTCTTTTCATCGATGAAGCGTACTCTCTTTTAAGCCAATCAGGAGGCGATTTCGGCAAGGAAGCGGTTGACACACTTGTTGAGGAAATGACGAAGCATAATGAGAACCTGATCGTTATTCTTGCCGGATACACAGACGAAATGAATAGCCTGTTAGAAAGTAATCCAGGACTTCGGTCGCGTTTCAAAAAATATTTGATCTTTACCGACTACACTGCAGATGAAATGCTGGAAATAATGGAGCGGTATGGAGAAACCTATCAATATTCGTTAGATGAAGAAGCGAAAGTCTGGTTAAAGAATTATTTGGAGAGACGAAGTGTGAAAGGGAATGGCCGATATGCAACCAATGTAATCAATGAAGCCATCCAGCATCAGGCCTTCCGTTTAATGGAAAAGGGTACGGACATGATAGTCGATGATATGTTGCTTGAGATTCAAAAGGAAGATATACAATCTGCAGTTGAAAAGCTGGAAAGAGGGGAATTTTAGGTGCTGATATCAGAAAGAAAAGTGGAGGTCCGCTATGCGGAAACAGATCAAATGGGTGTTGTCTACCATGCTAATTATTTGGTTTGGATGGAACTCGGCAGGACTCAGCTAATTAATGATCTAGGCTTCAATTATGCTAGCCTGGAGGAAGACGGTATCATTTCGCCGGTCATTGATATCCAGGCTTCCTATAAGAAGCCGGTAAGGTATGGGGAAGAAGCAATGATCAAGACATGGATAGAAGCATATGACGGCTTCCGAGTAACCTATGGATATGAAATTATGACTCAAGCAGGGGAACTTTCGGTTCAAGGGACTTCTGTTCATGTTTGTGTAAAAAAGGATACATTCCGCCCCATTTCTTTTAGGCGTGCTTATCCGAATTGGCATGATGCCTATGAAAAGAGTAAGAAAACTGAATAACATTGTTAAAAGGAATTTAACAAAGCAGGGTAGGGATAAATTTGGCATTCGGAATAAAGCGGGAAGATATTGAAAACTGGAAAAGGAAAATAGACCGGGGAGAAATAGCCTTCTTGACTCATTATTGGCTGGATCCCCGTTTTCCCGGCTGCAAAACAATCACCAAGGCAGGCTGTAAGGATCTTTCCAGGCTGGCAGAATGGGGAAGGCAATATGGGTTAGAAAAAGAATGGATACATATCCGAAAAGAGGGGTACTCCCATTTCGATCTGTTAGGTGAGAAGCAGCGGGAAATCTTAAAATTCGAAGGAATTAAAGAAAGATTAGTTGAGGAAACAGCTGAATATGAATGAAAACCTTGCCCGCTGGCAAGGTTTTTATCTTATTGCAGTTTTTGATAATCAAATACCGGTTCATCATATTTTTCGCTATAAGCTATATGGAGATCATGACCGTCAAAATACCATATATCATTTTCCTCTATAAAAAACGAAATACCGCGGGAAACAGTTTTTGCACCAGCCTTTACGGGGTGGTCTTTATTAATCCCTAAAGAAAAACCGCTTTGAACGGGACTGGAGCCGCCATATCTTACAAATAAACGTACGGAATCGCCCTCGTGCAAGTTTAATTCACGCTCATACCATTCAGTTGCCTGTTCAGAGATCGAAATGTTCATGTAAATCCCCTTCCGTATTATCCTCTGCTTTTATCAGTATAAAATAAAAGCGTTATAGATGCGAATATACAGCACTACTGATGAAGGAAGCCTCAATGTACTAATATCCTAAAAAAATGATGCCGCCCCAAGCCATAAGCAGGCTGATAACGAAGTGCCATATCAAGGAGGGGAGAATGCTTTTTGTTTTTATTGCAAGGACTGCATATAAAAGTCCGCTGATAGCAAAAAGGAGTGAAAAAGGCAGTGTAAACCCTAAAGTAATATGGCTCAGCCCAAAGCCAAGACTTGTGGCAGCCACTGCCCAGCGAACTCCGATTACTTCCTTAAATCCGTATAAAAGAAGGCCTCGCCATAAAAACTCCTCCAGGAATGCATTAACGAAAGCAAACGAAAGTCCTGCTAGGAGGAAGTTTCCTTGCAAATTTCCAATATTATTTTTAAGCAGCGGAACAAAACAGACGATAGTTAAGGTAATGGCCCAAATCAGGAAATGCTTTAACTTGAGGGTACGAAGCCGAAATACAGTCCATGGAGCCACAACAGGAAGATTCCAGTCAGGTGATGTAAAGCCCAGGGACATTTGCTGTTTAAAGGATTTCATAATGACAAAAACAGGAACAGCGTAGCAAATTAGCATAAGCCTGTTCAGCACCACTTTCATGGCTGTCCCGGCCGAAGTAAAATCTGTAAATTTAACACAATACAAATAGGCAAGGTCGCCCAAGGAAAAAGCAACTATCATCCAAATAAAATAGCGGTCGTATTCCTTTAGGAATGGGAGTATCAGCATACTGATTCCCATAAAAGCAAATCCAATAGAAAATCGCTGCAATTGATTGAATAAAATAATGAATATAAACATGGCAAGCAATATTGCCCGTAAATGGGTAAGCCTAATTGTATCTTCCCCAAAAATCCTCATCTCTTTATCACCTTTTTCAAATTTCCTTATCCGACGGCAAGATTTGTTTAAATACACAAGTCTTTGCCTCAGTATGATAGGCGAGTGTACCGGCATAATGGCCGGCAAAACCGCTTACATCACGATGTACATCTTTTGAAAGGCCATTTGTTAATTCATTAGCGTTCTCTGAAAATAGCTGAACAGAAAATAGTTAAAAATAGAACAAACTGCAATTATGGCGATTGTCGTGGAAAGGACTTCAGCGATTAATTTTGTATTCAAGGACATAAACAAACCCCTTTCTGTATTCTGAAAAAAATAAATAACCTCCTGAAAAACATAGGCCTTTTTTCTCATTATAAAGAAGAGGGGCGAAATAATTTTTCACAATTACGACATCTTTTCAACAATTCTTCTAATGCCAGAGCATGTTTCACAAATGGGAAAGCGAATCGCCTGGAACGGAGATCAACAGCCCAAATCAAAAAATAACTGCAGTCAAACTTGATGAAATCGAGTTTGACTGCAGTCTGACACCCTTTCAATAGAGAGGGTGTTATTTGCTATGTAATATTTACTCCCTCTTTTTTCGGGGTGACAGCCATTTTATCTTAGGTTCTGTTTTATTTTTAATTCGGCTGATATTTGCCCGGTGGCGGTAGATGATAAAAGTCGCCATAACCAGCAGGACTATTAGCAGAGGGATGTCTTCATGGTTTGTGGCAAGCGTATACACGACGGCAAATACCGCAGTAATCATCGATGCAAGTGAAACATATTTTGTAATGAAGAGTCCAAGAGCAAATACAAGGAATACCAGCAAGAACAGCATTGGAGCGTACCCAAGCAAAACTCCTCCCGAGGTTGCCACTGCCTTTCCGCCGCGGAAGCCCGCGAAGATTGGAAACATATGGCCGATAACACTGAACACACCAGCCAATAGCGGATGAATGTCCGCACCTAGCCAAATGGGAACAAGAGTAGCCAGCGTACCTTTCAAAACATCCATCAGCGTTACAGCGATGCCAGCCTTTACCCCCAGCGTCCGAAAAGTATTGGTTCCGCCCAGGTTGCCGCTGCCGTGTTCCCGGATGTCTTTTTTATAAAATACCTTGCCAATAATAAGTCCAGAAGGAATTGAGCCTATCAGGTATGATAGAATTAATGAGATAATTATATTCATAAAATTGCCCTTTCTAAAACAGCTAAAAGTTTCTCTTCATTTTAACATGAGTTGGACAAAAAGCCATTAGGGAGATTATATTATGAAAAATTTATTTGGTGCCGTCCAATGGGCGGCTTTCATGATTGCTTCATCGATCGTAGCCCCAATTGCCGTCGCTGATTTATTTCAGCTAAGTCAAGCAGATTCCGCGGCCTTTGTCCAGAGGACGATTATGGTTCTCGGAATTGCAGGGATCATCCAGATTACTGTGGGTCACAAACTGCCAATAAATGAAGGTCCTGCAGGGCTTTGGTGGGGTGTCTTTGCTTTATATGCGGGATTTGGAGCTGCCCTTTTTGGGTCTGCATCCAACACGCTTCAGGCTCTGCAGGGAGCATTGCTTGCGAGCGGTATGTTATTTGTTCTGTTAAGCCTGTTGGGCATTATCACCCGGATAAGCCGATTGTTTACTCCTGTGGTAACAGGTATTTATTTGCTGCTGCTAGTTTTGCAGTTAAGCAAGTCGTTTATTGGCGGAATGCTGGGGGTCGGCTATCTTAAAGAAGGAATCGATATAAAAGTTGCAGCTCTTAGTTTTGCTGTTGTTTTAGTTACCTTTTATTTTACCAGACATAAAAATGGAATTATACGCCAATATGCTATATTGCTTTCATTAGTCTCTGGTTGGCTGCTGTTTATCCTTGCCGGAGCGGGTAAAACCATTTCTTTATCTGCAGGAAAACTCTTTTCCTTTCCAGAAATCTTCGTTTTTGGACCTCCTGTCTTTGAACCGGGTATGATTGCTGCTTCAGCCTTTGTAACATTATTATTGTTAACTAATATGATTGCGAGCGTTCAGGTGGTTGAAAACGTTTTAAACTCTGCTGGAAGGGTCGAGATGAAGACGGTTAGCCTGAAACGGGCCGGAATTGCTACAGGAATCAATCAGGTCTTCGGAGGCCTGTTTAGCGCAGTGGGGCCTGTGCCCATTTCAGGCGCTGCAGGGTTTATTTCATCAACCGGATTTACAGCACGGCTCCCGTTCATTTTCGGCAGTCTGCTTGTAATAATATTAAGCTTTTTTCCGTTTATGATGAAGTTTTTTTCAGCTATTCCAGTTCCGGTTGGATATGCAGTAACTTTCGTCATTTTTACAAATATCATTGGACTTGCGTTTAAGGAGTTTGATAAAGAAATCGAGTCAGACAGGATTCGAACTGTAATCGCCATTTCTCTTTTTTGTGGGGTAGGGGTGATGTTTTTGCAGCCCGAAGCATTTGCCGGTATGCCTGTGATAATAACATCGATACTAAATAATGGGCTGATTCTTGGAAGCGTCGTAGCGATTATTACTGACCGGTTCACTAGCAGATTAAAAGCATGAAGACAATCGGTATTTGAATTCTTTTTCTCTTAAAGGAATTTGGAGTTTAACGTTTAAATTTAAGATAGTGGGTATAAATATTATCAGGTGCAAAAGAAAACATTACAAGGAGGGTTCTGTATGATTGAAAATCTAGGCAGAGATGAAATAAGGGAAATCCTAAAAAAAGCAAAAAGGATAGCGGTAGTTGGTTTATCTGACAATCCAGAACGTACTTCCTACATGGTTTCCCAGGCGATGCAGGCGAACGGCTATGAAATTATTCCGGTTAACCCTTCAATTCAGGAAGTCCTCGGAGTAAAAGCTGTTTCTTCCTTGAAAGATATTGAAGGACATGTCGATATTGTGAATGTTTTCCGCCGGTCAGAATACCTTGCCGAAGTTGCTGAGGAGTTTGTTCAAATCGACGCCGATATTTTCTGGGCCCAGCTTGGCTTGCAGGATGAAGCTGTTTTTACATACCTGAAAGAGAAGGGCTATGAAGTAATTATGGACCGCTGCATAAAAGTGGAGCATGCTTTAACGAAATAATAGGCTGCTGGCGGTGCAGAATTTTACGGAATTTCACATATCAGTCAGTAAGGAGGAGCGTATTTCACGCTCCTTTACCATCTTTACTCCTTTTAATCTCCATCCTTAATTTCATCGTTTTCGTATGCAGTTCCTCACAGTAATTCTCTTTTTTTTTCGAAAGGTTATTTGCCAAATAAGAAATTATCGCTACAATAAGTCATAGGTGTTTTATGTCCTGCCGCATAAAAAATTGTATATCCAGCTTTAAAATAAGAACATTTGTTCTTTAGGTGAAAATGCCTTATACTTATAAAAGTATGTAAGGCAAGTATTGTTCGGATAAGCATCGGTGCGAGACTGGCAAATATATATTTCCAGTATTGTGTGAATGCTTTGTGCTTGAAACGAAAGGGGATTTTTTAGTGGCTAGAAATGTTAAGCCAATCGATTATAATGACGATGCGATCCAGGTTCTTGAAGGCCTTGAAGCCGTCAGAAAACGCCCGGGCATGTATATCGGCAGTACAGATGTACGCGGGCTTCACCATCTTGTTTATGAAATTGTTGATAATTCCGTTGATGAAGCACTAGCAGGCTTTGGCGACCACATAATTGTAAGGATACATAAAGATAACAGTGTGAGCGTAACTGATAAAGGGCGAGGTATGCCAACAGGTATGCATAAGATGGGGAAACCAACTCCTGAAGTCATTTTAACTATTTTGCATGCTGGGGGGAAATTTGGGCAGGGCGGCTACAAAACGAGCGGCGGTCTGCACGGTGTTGGTGCTTCGGTAGTCAATGCCTTATCAGAATGGCTTATCGTTACAATCAAGCGGGACGGGTTTGTTTACGAACAGCGTTTCCATGAAGGCGGCAAGCCATTAACCACCCTTGAAAAAACCGGAAAAACGAACCAGTCAGGAACGAAAATTCACTTTAAGCCAGATCCGTCAATTTTTTCAACAACAACATATAATTATGAAACCCTGTCTGAACGCCTGCGGGAGTCAGCATTCCTGTTAAAAGGGATGAAGATTGAATTAATTGACGAACGCCATGACCATCAGGATCTTTTTTACTTTGAAAATGGCATAGAAGCCTTCGTAGCCTACCTAAACGAAGAGAAAGACACACTCCATACGGTAGTAAGCTTTGAAGGCGAACAAAACGGAATTGAAATCGACTTTGCCTTTCAATTTAATGACGGCTTTTCCGAGAACGTTCTAAGTTTTGTCAACAATGTCCGCACGAAGGACGGCGGTACCCATGAAGTGGGTGCGAAAACGGCTATGACTCGTGCTTTCAACGAGTATGCCAGAAAAACCGGCCTGTTAAAGGAAAAGGACAAAAACCTTGAAGGATCTGATATTCGTGAAGGTTTATCGGCAATTATATCAGCACGGATTCCAGAGGAATTGCTGCAATTTGAAGGCCAGACAAAAAGCAAGCTCGGGACAAGCGATGCCCGGTCTGCTGTAGATTCGATAGTTTCAGAGCATCTTGCTTACTTCTTTGAAGAAAACCCGGAAACAGGTACCCTCCTGGTTAAGAAATCTATAAAGGCTTTCCAGGCCAGGGAAGCTGCCCGAAAAGCGAGAGAGGAAGCGAGAAGCGGAAAGAAGCGGAAGAAATCGGAAGCTATTCTTTCCGGAAAGCTGACTCCGGCGCAATCACGCAATCCGCAAAGGAATGAATTATACCTTGTTGAGGGAGATTCTGCAGGAGGGTCTGCAAAACAGGGCCGTGACCGCCGATTCCAGGCAGTCCTGCCGCTCAGGGGTAAAGTAATCAATACAGAAAAGGCAAAGCTTCAGGATATCTTTAAGAATGAAGAGATTAATACGATTATCCATGCTGTCGGCGGCGGGGTAGGGCCTGATTTTAACGTAGAGGACATTAATTACGACAAAGTAATTATCATGACAGATGCCGATACGGACGGCGCTCATATCCAGGTGCTGCTGCTGACATTCTTCTATCGCTATATGAAGCCGCTTATTGAAGCAGGGAAGATATATATTGCCCTTCCCCCGCTTTATAAGGTGAGCAAAGGAAGCGGGAAGAAGGAAGTAATTGAGTACAGCTGGAGTGATGATGATCTCCAGGATGTAATCAAAAAAGTCGGTCGCGGTTATATGCTACAGAGATATAAAGGACTTGGAGAAATGAATGCAGACCAATTATGGGAAACCACAATGGATCCGGAAACAAGAACATTAATCCGAGTACGGATTGATGATGCTGCACGTGCGGAGCGCCGCGTTACTACCCTGATGGGCGACAAGGTGGAACCGCGCAGAAAGTGGATTGAATCGAATGTTGCCTTTGGTCTCGAAGAGGATTCGAATATTTTGGATAATGAAAATATTTCGATGATAGAGGAGGTCAACCCAACAGATGTCAGCAACTGAAAAATTTCGTGATTTGCCTCTCGAAGAGGTATTGGGCGACCGTTTTGGCCGCTATAGTAAATATATCATCCAGGACCGCGCGCTTCCTGACGCGCGCGACGGATTGAAGCCTGTTCAGCGGCGTATTTTATTTGCAATGCATGAAGAAGGAAATACGCACGAAAAAGGGTTTAGAAAGTCCGCTAAAACAGTTGGGAATGTAATCGGTAATTTCCACCCTCATGGAGACAGCTCGGTTTATGACGCTATGGTAAGGATGAGCCAGGATTGGAAGCTGCGTAAACTGATGATTGAGATGCATGGAAACAACGGCAGCATCGATGGAGATCCTCCGGCTGCCATGCGTTATACGGAAGCAAGGCTCTCTGCTATAGCTGGAGAAATGCTTAAGGATATTGATAAACGGACGGTTGAGTTTGTCCCTAACTTTGATGATACCTCAAATGAACCAGTTGTCCTTCCAGCACTTTATCCGAATCTGCTTGTGAACGGTTCGACCGGTATTTCCGCAGGCTATGCAACTGAAATTCCGCCTCACCAGATTGGCGAAGTGATTGATGCAGCGATTATGCGTATTGAAAACCCGGCATGTTCAGTCGATGAACTGATGACGGTCATTAAAGGCCCTGATTTTCCTACAGGCGGAATCATTCAGGGTGTCGATGGGATAAAAAAGGCGTATGAAACGGGTAAAGGGAAAATTATTATTCGCGGAAAAGCGGAGATTGAAGACATCCGCGGCGGAAAACAGCAAATCGTAATTACAGAAATTCCATATGAAGTCAATAAAGCCAACCTTGTAAAAAAAATTGATGAGTTCCGCCTTGACCGCAAAGTCGAAGGAATCTCGGAAGTCCGCGATGAAACTGACCGCACAGGTTTGAGGATTGTAATTGAGCTGAAAAAGGATGCAGACGGTACTGGAGTACTGAACTATTTATACAAAAACTCAGACCTTCAAATTCCCTATAACTTTAATATGGTTGCCATCTATAAAAAACGGCCGATGCTGATGGGAATTCAAAAGCTCCTGGATGCCTATATTGGCCACCGCAAGGAAGTTATTATCAACAGGTCACGATATGAGCTGGAAAAGGCTCGTGACCGTTCACATATCGTAGAAGGTTTGATGAAGGCGCTATCGATTTTAGATGAGGTTATCGCCGCCATCCGCGCTTCCAAAGACAAAAGGGATGCTAAGGACAACCTGATTGCCAAGTTTAGTTTTACAGAACCACAGGCTGAAGCCATTGTGTCCCTCCAGCTTTACCGATTGACTAATACAGATATTACTGCGCTCCAGGCAGAAGCTGAAGAGCTGGAAAAGAAAATTGCCGAACTAACTTCCATTCTGGATAGTGAACGGAAACTGCAGAATGTTATAAAAAAAGAATTAAAGGAAGTCAAAAAAGGCTTTAATGATGAGCGCCGTTCACGAATTGAGGACCAAATCGAGGAAATCAAGATCAATCTTGAAGTGCTGATTGCCAGTGAAGATGTACTGGCCACGGTCACGAAAGAAGGCTATGTGAAGCGGACTTCATTGCGTTCATATGCAGCCTCTGGCGGCCAATCATTCGGAATGAAGGAGTCGGACAGGCTTTTAGGACAATTTGAGGTAAACACGACCGATGTGCTTCTGCTGTTTACCAGCAAGGGCAATTATTTATTCTGTCCTGTCCATCAGCTTCCAGATATCCGGTGGAAAGATATTGGACAGCATATAGCCAATATTATTCCAATTGACAGGGATGAACAGATCGTTAAGGCGATTCCAATAAAGGAATTTGATTCCGAACAATATCTGCTCTTTATCACAAAGAACGGCATGGTTAAGAAAACGGAGTTAGCTGCCTATAAAGCACAGCGATATTCGAAGCCATTGGTGGCTGTGAATATAAAGGGAGATGATTCCCTGATCGACGTTCACCTCACAAATGGCAAGTCAGAGTTATTCTTAGCCACATACTTTGGTTATGCATTGTGGTTTGATGAAGAAGAAGTGAGCATAGTTGGTGCCCGTGCCGCCGGGGTAAAAGGAATTAGCCTGAAGGATGGAGACTTTGTCGTCGGCGGGAAAGTCATTGAAGATTCCCAGGCGGAATCAGTTATCATTGCCACACAGCGCGGAGCTGTTAAGAAAATGAAGATGGCTGAATTTGAAAAAGCAAGCAGGGCGAAAAGAGGTCTTGTTATGCTTCGTGAATTGAAATCCAATCCGCACAGAGTTATCGGTGTTATTATGGGCCAAAAGGGCGATACAGTTTTTATTGAGTCAGAAAAGGGTACAATCGAAAGTATACCGGTTGCACAGCTGAAAAACAGCGACCGCTATATGAACGGCTCCTACCTGATTGATGAAGCCGAAAGCGGGAAAGTAATAGAATTGTGGAAAACCGTCCAGGAAATCGAAAACAACCCTGCTGCGGAGTGATATTGATACTAAGAGGCCCTGCCGCAGTTAATAGCGTGCAGGGTTTTTTGTGTGTTTAGGGGAGGATAATATAATGCTTGTCCTTTACTAGAGTCGAGGTATTGAACTGGACTCTTATAGATAAAGAAAAGTCAATTTTGAACATTTTTTATCTAAATATGTACTGAACGCCTTTGGTTTGCACAAATAGAAACGCTGATAAGAGACCAATAAGCGTTCTTTATATTCTGAAAAACATAAATGTCATTTCAACAAGTAATCAGATTGCTGGTTTCATGGAGAATATAATTGAACATAAAAGTAAAAGTACATTTTCTATCATATGCAAAACCCTTGCCATTTCAGGCAAGGGTTATTTGCTTGAGCTATCGCTTATGCAGAGCTTTACTGTAATACACTGCTGTTAATATGATAAACCAGAGCGGGCCGACTATAAGAGCGATCCTTGTATCAGGAACATATGCCATGACAGCGACAACAAAGATGAGAAACAATAATGCTAGGATATTGCTGTATGGGAAGAGCGGCATTTTGTATTCCAGTTTGTCCAATTCTTCAGACGTTAGTCTTTTACGGAATTTCATTTGTGATATTAATATAGTTGCCCAAGTCCAAATAGCCCCAAATGTCGCAATGCTTGTTACCCATGTAAACACCTTTGCCGGAACAATATAGTTCAAGCAAACACCGATCAGCAGCGCACCCGCAGAAGCAAGAACTGCGTTGCCAGGAACACCGTTTTTCGTTATTTTTCCATAGCTTATTGGAGCTTCACCTTGCTCAGCGAGATTGTAAAGCATTCGGCCTGTGCTGAAAATACCGCTGTTACATGAAGAAAGCGCTGCGGTAAGGACAACGAAATTGATGATGCCAGCGGCACCTGGAATGCCGATTTTTTCAAATGTCAATACAAACGGGCTTCCCTGCGAGCCAATTTCATTCCATGGATAAATAGACATAATGACAGTTAGTGAGAGCACATAAAAAATCAATATTCTCCAGAACACTGTATCGATTGCCCGAGAAATGGATTTCTTCGGATTTTTTACTTCTCCAGCCGTGACACCGATCATTTCAATTCCAAGGTAAGCAAACATCACCATTTGCAGTGACATTAGGACACCTGATATGCCATTTGGGAAAAATCCTCCATTATTGACGAGATTGCCAAATCCGGTAGCGGCTCCTCCATTACCCAATCCAAAGAAAATCATTCCGGCCCCAATGACGATCATTGCCACAATGGTTACGATCTTAATGAGCGCAAACCAGAACTCAAGCTCTCCATAGGCTTTGACGGCAAGAAAGTTAACCGAAGTCATGATGACTAAAGCGGCAAGGGCCCACATCCATCGTTCTGTTTCAGGAAACCAGAATTCCATATAAATGCCAACGGCGGTTATTTCAGCCATACAGGTGACGACCCAGAGAAACCAATAATTCCAGCCTGTTAAATAACCTGCCAGCGGGCTTATGAAGTCTCTGGCATAACGGCTAAAGGAACCGGCGACAGGGTTTTTAATCGCCATTTCACCAAGAGCACGCATAATGAAGAAAATGGCCATTCCTCCTAAGGCATAGGCTAAAAGTATGGCGGGGCCTGCCAGCTTAATAGCTGATGCGGAACCGAGAAAGAGCCCAACCCCAATAGCAGCTCCCAGCGACATCAAGGAAATATGCCGTTCCTCCAGCCCTCTGTTCAGCTGTGAGTTTTCATGTTTATTCCCCATCTTTTTTCTTCCTTTCATTTAAGACGGAACCAATTCTTTCCTTCTTTTTTGAACTGTTTTCCGGAAATAATTTTGATGGATCTTTATTTAAAATATTCAACTCATGATAGTATACAGGAATAATTTTGTAAAGAGAGCCGAATTACTCTGGTACCAAAGAAACAGTTAGCTAATGCTATTTGAAGTTTCACTTATGATCTTCAATTTTGTTGACCAAATTATAGATATTTTTTCGGTATATGGTAACGCTAAGAGTTACATAAACAGTGAAAGGATGAAAAAGATGGATCATTTAGTGATTGCCAGGTCGATGTTTGGGACGACCATGGCCTTTCATATTATTTTTGCCACTATTGGCGTCGGGCTTCCGATGATGATGCTGGCTGCCGAATTACTGTATCAAAAAACAAAGGACCGCGACTATGCGGTCATGGCAAACAGATGGACGAAGGCATTTGCCGTGCTGCTAGGGGTCGGCATTCCGACCGGTACAATCGCTGGAGTACAGTTGTCTTTACTGTGGCCGGGATTCATGGAAGTCATCGGGCGGGTAATGGCGCTGCCGTTCCAGATTGAAATCTACGCCTTCTTGGTTGAAGCTCTATTTATGTCGATATACGTCTATGCTGCTAATCGGATCTCCTCATGGATGAGGATTGCAGCACTGTCCCTAGTGGCATTTGGTGCCCTTGCTTCTGCCGTACTGATTACTAATGTCCATGCTTTCCAGGGGACACCGGCAGGTTTTAGGATGGAAAATGGCCAGATTGTCGATGTCGACCCGTGGGCGGCGTTCTTTAATCCGAGTTTTCTAGATTCCGCCCTCCATGTTTCGTTTTCTGCTTATACGGTGGGTGCTTTTGTCATTGCGTCCGTCTCGGCTTATAAAATGCTAAAAAAAGGCATCAGTACCCGTGTCTATGATTTTCATAAAAAAGCGCTCATGCTCAGCCTTGTCCTTGGATTGATTTTCTCTCTCGCAACAGCTTTGAACGGACATGAAACAACACAAATGCTTCATGAGAGGCAGCCTGAGAAGCTAGCTGCTGCAGAAGGACTTTTTGAAACTCAGACACATGCGCCGCTGACGATTGGCGGTTTTACGGACAAGGAAACGCAGGAAGTGAAATGGGGGATTGAGATTCCCTGGGCTTTAAGCTTTCTGTCAGGGAACAGCTTCGATACCAAGGTGGTTGGGCTGAATGATTTTCCTGAGGAATACTGGCCTCCCCTATTTGTTCACACACTGTTTAATGCCATGGTTTTAATGGGGACATTCCTGATTTTCCTGTCTGCTGCCGGAATCTTCTGGAGGAAGTTTTTAAAGAAGGATCACTTTCCAAAACTATTTATGTGGGCTTTTATCCTGTCTGGTCCGCTTTCAGTCATCAGCATTGAATGTGGCTGGATTTTTGCGTGCACGGGCCGCCAGCCCTGGAATATCTACCATATTCTATCGACAAAGGAATCGGTAACGACCGCTGGTAATCTGGGGTTGCTGTTTATTTTATTCGTGATTGTCTATCTAATTCTTGCAGCCTCAGTCGTTTTTGTACTGCTCTATTATTTCAAACGTCATACAGTTAGTGATGATTTGGCCAAAGATGAAAAAAATGGACCGTTTTCAATTGATTCAAACTCATAAGGAGGCAGATAGGATATGTCAGATGCACTACTGGCCGTTACAGTGCTATGGGGATTTGTTTTCATCTACTCGGTTATGGCAACCATGGACTTTGGGGCCGGATTTTGGTCCATGTTTTATCTTAATAAAACCAAAACCAAGGCAACGAATATTGCCAACCGGTATTTATCACCGACATGGGAAGTAACAAACACATTCATTGTGGCCCTGGTCGTTGCTGTTTACAGCATGTTTCCAGGTGCCGCCTATACTCTTGGTACCATCCTGCTGGTACCTGGCAGTGCGATTCTGCTTCTGCTTACACTGCGAAGTGCATTTTTGGTTTTTTCCCATACGGCTGAGGATTACAAGAAGGGCCTAACATATATTTCAGGGATAGCCGGCATAATAATTCCCGGGCTGCTGATCAGTGTTCTTCCGATTACACACGGCGGTTTTGTCGAACGGATTGATGGCGCCCATACCTTGAACATGGCAAAACTGTTTACAAGCCCTAACGAGTATGCGTTCATTGCTTTTGCTGTGAGCAGCACACTGTTTTTGTCATCATTGTTGCTTTCGGATTACTCAAAAACGTCTAATGCTCCAGAAGCGTATCGGGTGTATCGAAGAGATGCCATGATCCTTGGCCCTGTATCGATACTGATGGCTTTTACGATCATGCTGACACTGCAGCGGGAAGCAAGGTGGCTTTTTGATCGGATGATGGATGATTTACCGCTGCTCCTTGTATCACTCGGTTTTTTTGTGGTTAGCGGCATAGCGCTTTTTCTGCCCTCATTAACAAAAACAGACGTAAGAGGGATGCCGCGGTTAGCCGTAGTGGCTGTCTGCATCCAATACTTAATTGCAAGCTATGTGTATGGAAAAGCGCATTTGCCTTATATGGTATATCCGGATGTAACGATCCAGTCCGGGTTTACTGACCCGGCTTCGTTTCGCGCTGTGTTTGCAACTTATGTAGTTGGCTTTGCCATTTTGTTCCCAGGTTTCGTTTATTTTTGGAGTCTATTTATGCATGACAAAAAATATTTGCGGCAGAGGCAAACCACTAAATAATATTGCAGCTCTTTCCCTGGGAACAGTCGGTATTTCATAAATCATGCCTTAGGGCATGATGCGAATGAATAGATGGGAGCTATTGTGGAAAGGGAAGTGAAGATTATATGAAAAAAATAATTCTGATATCTGTTTATTTGTTTATCACTGTCATTTCAGTTATTGGGCTGCAGCATGTAAAAGCGGCGAACGAACAGGACTCCAAAGTAATTCCTATCAAAACTTTGAAAAAAGACGTAACAGGCGATAATCGGCGGGAAAAGATTTCTCTGGTTGGAGTGCCTTATGAAGATAACAACTCCTTTTTTAAAAACATTTATCTTATTGTGAAGGAGAAAAACGGCAGGAAAGTAAAGGTTCCGCTAGAGGGCGGATATGAACCGAAAATAAACTTTGCAGATTTTAATCATGATAGGATAAAGGATGTTTTAGTAACAGTCAGTACAGGCGGAAGCGGAGGACTAATTAGCAGCTATGTGTATTCCTTTGCGGGAGGACGTACAAAAAATCTTACCGTCCCTCCGCCGGTGTCTGTTACTGCCCAGTTTGAGGAAGATTATAAAGCTTCCATTGCAGTAGGAGGAAAAAAACCGGTAACAATAGATGTGAGCAGCAGGAAAGAAGATTATGCCAGGCTGGGTTTATACAACAAAGGAAAGCTGAATGAACCTACAGAATTAATGGTTGACCCTTACTCTGTGATGAAAATTGTCAGGCTGCCAGGAGGAAAAGGGCTAAAAGGGGTCCAGAGGGTAAGCGGAGCCTATCATGCCGATGCACTTGCAGATATTGCATCCGTCTGGTTTTATAAGGATGGAGAGTGGAGAATGGTAAAATCATCTGTAAAACCGCTTGAATAGGGACTTGCTGTAATGGCACAATTTATAGGCTTTTATCATAAGATATAGAAAGAAAATCTGTCGAAGGGAGTTTTTCTTCCTATGTCTAAGCTCAGTCCTGAAAAGCTGTCTGTAATGTATTTTCCGCCTGCAACAGAATGTATGCCCGTTGATGGACGCAAATATACCGTTACACATTCAGATTTGGCGGGAGATCTTTTTCTAAGCATCGGATGCCAGTTTGATTATTCGCGGATTAATGGTGACATGCGAGATGAGTTATTAGCCGAATGGCTGCCTCAAATGGGACAGTATATTTTATCAGGCAAAGTGTATGTAAACGGGGGAGAGTTTGACGAAAATATCACAAAGGTGAGATATTTGATTTTTCGAAAAGAAATGGATTTAGCGCTTCAGGCAATTACACAGGGAGACTTTTTGTTTTTCTCTCATTTTCCGTGGCTGCTGGATAGCCCCATTTGTATACATTTTGAATCAATTTTTCCTGAGTATGATCAAATCCTGCATTTTGGTACGCCGAGGAGGTATCTGAGTACAAATATTAGAGTATAAAAAGCCCTGTCCTGCAGCAGGGCTTTTTAGCATTGACTGAAGGTGTAGCAGCCTGCAAAAAATGTCCTTTTTTGTTGAAGGAGTTCTATTAATATATGGAGAAATATATATTAAGCATAATGGAGGTGAATAAATGAGATTTTACTCAAAAAAAGGAATTATTTTATCAATCATACTCTGGGGAACCGCGGCAGCCATACTTATAACGGGGATTATGGATATTCATGATGAAGGCCTGGGCCCGATTGTCACTGCAGTGTTATTAGCGCTATTCATAGGCTGGATGTGGCTGACAACCTATTATGAAATTATCGGAAATATTCTTCTGGTTTCAGCAGGACCAATTAGGAAACGGATTGATATTTATACAATTCGGTCAATTAGTAAAACACGCAATCCAGTTTCAAGTCCTGCGCTGTCTTTAGACAGAATAGAAGTGGTCTTTAATATGTATGATGCTGTGATCATTTCACCTAAGGATCAAGAAGCGTTTGCCGCTGAATTAAAGAAAATCAATCCAGATATCAGAGTGAACTTATAATGTTGACAAAATTTTGAATAAATTGTTAAAATCTAACTAGCTTCTGCACATAAAATGATTCGAAAGGAGGGAGATATTACGGACCTTAAAGAACGGATTATCGAAACATCGCTGTCTCTTTTTGAGAAAAAGGGCTTTCACGGTGTTACAGTTAACGACATTGTCAGAGAAAGCGGCACCTCCAAAGGTGGTTTTTACCATCACTTTCATTCTAAGGATGAGCTTCTGTATGTCATTCATGATTATTTTATTTCTTATGTTTTAACAAAAGCACAGGAAGCAAACGCAACCAGTCAAAACCCCACTGAAAAACTCCAGAAAATCATAAAATCATTTGTAAAAGTATTCGACCTTTACAAACCGCATCTAACAGTATTTTACCAAGAAAGCACTTATTTGAATCCTCAATATGAAGAAGCAATAAAAGCTAAACGGGATTCCTACAAAAACGTCCTGTTCCAGGTGTTGAGGGAAGGAATGGAATCAGGGGAATTCAGAAATGAATTGCCTGTGGAAATTACCGGTATGAGCATACTGGGTATGGTTAACTGGACCCAAAAATGGTATCGCAAGGAAGGAAAGTATACCATTGAGGAAATTGCCGATATTTATGTGGATCTTGTCCTCCAGTCATTGCTTACAGAAGAAAAAAAGCGCTCCAAAACCAGCCGTGCATACTTTTTATCAGATAGAGAGTCGGCGGTTAAAAGTAAAAGTAAAAGTAAAAGTAATGATTTTTATCCAGGACAGACCAACCAGTCGGTCTAAGGTTGTTTTGATGCGGCAATATGAATGCGCTTACATAAAAATTTTAGGAGGGTATGCAATGGAATTTGCATTAACAAAAGAACAGCAAATGATTAAAGATATGGTAAGTGAGTTTGCCGAAAAAGAAATCAAGCCAATTGCAATCGAGCTGGATGAGAAATCAAGATTTGCGGTGGACGTATTTAAGAAGATGGGAGAGCTTGGGCTGCTCGGAATACCGTTTCCTGAAGAATATGGTGGCAGCGGCGGCGACACGATATCCTATGCAATCGCGGTTGAAGAAATCGGGAAAGCATGCGGCGGCACGGGGTTAAGCTATGCAGCGGCAGTATCGCTTGGATCAAGTCCAATTTATTATTTTGGAACAGAAGAGCAGAAGCAGAAATATCTTGTACCGCTTGCGAAGGGTGAAACGCTGGCTTCTTTTGGCTTAACGGAGCCGAATGCAGGATCAGATGCAGGAGGAACCAGGACCAGAGCTGTACTGGATGGCGAAGAATATGTGATCAATGGAGAGAAGTGCTGGATCACAAACGCCGGGTATGCCCGAACAATCACCGTTACAGCGGTGACCGGCCAAGATGAGAGAGGCAAGAATATTATTTCAGCTTTTATCGTACCTACTGACGCGAAAGGCGTCACCATTAACTGCAATTATGAAAAAATGGGTGTCAGGGCTTCCAATACATGTGAAATCGTTTTAGAGGATGTTAGAATTCCAAAGGAAAATATTCTTGGTGATTCGAAAAAAGGCTTTAAGCAATTTTTATACACTTTGGATGGCGGCCGAATTTCCATAGCAGCACTTGCTGTCGGGCTGGCTCAAGCTGCTTTGGAAAGATCGCTTGCCTTTGCAAAGG
Source organism: Bacillus sp. M6-12 (assembly GCF_002860285.1). GTDB lineage: Bacteria > Bacillota > Bacilli > Bacillales > DSM-1321 > Peribacillus. The sequence goes on along the minus strand of NZ_PGVF01000035.1, from coordinate 38,640 downwards.
AACGAGTCCAATTTGGCAAATCAATTTCAAATTTCCAGGCGATCCAGTTTAAGCTTGCCGATATGGCTATGGAAATTGAATTGGCAAGAAACATGGTATATAAGGCAGCCTGGCTAAAGGATCAGAAGAAGCCATTTACTAAAGAATCTGCCTACGCAAAGCTTTTTGCTTCGGAAATGGCTTTCCGTGCATGCAACCAGGCAATTCAGATCCATGGCGGCTCAGGCTATATGCGAGAATATGAAGTGGAGCGGTACTTAAGGGATGCGAAACTGCTGGAAATCGGAGAAGGAACTTCAGAGATTCAGAGGCTTGTAATTGCAAGGCAGCTGGGCTGCTAAAGGAATACTCTGAACGCACGCAAACAATGAGCCGCAATGAATAGCGTTCACCTATTTTTGTAACTATCACATTCAAATAGGGGGATATCAATGACTGAACTATTGCAGTTGACGGTAGGAAAGCTATTGGAAGAAGTGGCCAGCAAGCAAGGTGACAGGGATGCGGTCGTTTATCATCAGGAAGGTGTGCGATACTCATATACCGAGTTTGAGAAGGTTTGCCGCCAGGCAGCCCGGGGTTTTATGAACCTCGGGATTGAAAAGGGCGACCATATCGCGATCTGGGCAACCAACAAGCCTGAATGGCTCATTTCCCAATTTTCGACCGGAAAGATGGGCGGAGTACTCGTAACTGTCAACACAAACTACCGGGCAAGTGAACTTTTTTACCTCTTGGAGCAGTCTGATTCGTCAACATTAATCTTAATGGAAAAGTTTAAAGATCATTCTTATATAGACACCCTTTATGAGATCGTTCCGGAATTAAAGACTTCCAAGCCGGGAAAATTGCATTCTGAGAAACTGCCAAAATTAAAAAATATCATTGTCCTAGGAGATAAGAAATACCCTGGAACTTTTTCTTGGGATGAATTAATGGCCGGGAGCGCTTCTGTCAGTGAGGAACTGCTTGGCGTGAGGATGGAGAGCCTCCATTTTGACGATGTAATTAATATGCAATATACATCGGGCACAACAGGCTTTCCGAAAGGAGTCATGCTTACACATTCCAATATTGTTAACAATGGCTTTAATATTGCAGCTTGCATGGAGCTGAGCAGTGAAGACAGAATGTGCATTCCGGTCCCGTTTTTCCACTGCTTTGGCTGCGTTCTCGGTACAATGGCCTGTGTTACCGTAGGAGCCACAATGGTTCCGGTCGTTGAATTTAACCCTAAAACTGTTCTGCAGACTGTCCAGGAAGAAAAATGTACAGCGCTCCATGGTGTACCGACTATGTTTATTGCCGAGCTGAATAGCGAAGATTTTGAATCCTATGATTTGCGGACACTCCGTACCGGCATTATGGCTGGCTCCAATTGCCCAATAGAAGTAATGAAAAACGTGGTTGAAAAAATGGGCGCAAGGGAGATCACTATAGCATACGGGCAGACAGAAGCTTCACCTGTAATTACCCAGACCAGGACAGATGATCCGATTGAGCTCCGTGTTTCATCAGTAGGCAGGGCGCTTCCAAACGTGGAAGTTAAGATTGTAGAGCCTGGCAGCAACAGGGAACTGCCGCGAGGACACCAGGGCGAGCTATGCACAAGGGGCTATCAAGTCATGAAGGGCTACTACAAAAACGAGGAAGCCACACGTGAAGCGATCGATTCTGAGGGCTGGCTTCATACAGGGGACCTTGCAGTGATGGATGAAAACGGTTATTGCAAAATTACAGGCAGGCTGAAGGATATGATTATCCGCGGCGGTGAAAAAATCTATCCGCGCGAAATAGAAGAATTCCTGTATCAGCACCCATCAGTTTTGGATGTCCAGGTAATCGGGGTCCCTGATAAAAAATACGGAGAAGAAGTAATGGCCTGGATTATTCCGAAAGAAGGAACAAAACTGTCGCAGGAAGATATCAGATCGTTTTGCGAGGGGGAAATTTCCCGCCATAAAATTCCGCGTTATATCGAATTTACGGATCAGTATCCAATGACAGCTTCAGGTAAAATCCAGAAGTATAAGCTGAAAGAGCAGTCGATAGATTTATTAACCGAAAAAACAAACTAGGGGTGTAAAAGAATGATCGAAAAAATCCTGATTGCCAATCGCGGTGAAATTGCTTCCAGGGTCATCAGAACCTGTAAAAGAATGGGAATCAAGTCAGTGGCTGTTTATTCGGAGGCCGACAGTGAATCTCCTTTTGTTTCAAAGGCGGATGAGTCTTACCTGCTCGGCGGTCCACGTGTTCAGGAAAGCTACCTGAATGCTGATAAGATAATTGAAATTGCCAAAACTGCTGGATGTGATGCTGTTCACCCCGGTTACGGATTTTTAAGCGAAAATGCCGGATTTGCAAGAAGGTGCAAGGAGCTGGGCCTGACTTTTATTGGTCCTTCACCAGAAGTTATCCAGAGCATGGGCAGCAAGGTTGAGGCAAGAAAGACAATGGAATCAGCAGGGCTTCCACTTGTTCCTGGAATCAGCAGGGCATTGAAGGATGTTGACGAAGCAGCCAATGTTGCACAGGAAATCGGCTATCCGATTATGCTTAAGGCATCTTCCGGCGGCGGAGGCATCGGCATGCAGGCAGTCAATAATGAAGAAGAATTGCGCAGGGCCTATGAAGGAAATCAAAAACGGGCACAGATGTTTTTCGGAGATGGGGCGATGTTCCTCGAAAAGCTGATTCAGGAGCCAAGACATATCGAGATTCAGGTTTTGGGCGATGAACACGGAAATGCCGTTTATTTATGGGAACGCGACTGTTCAATTCAACGGCGTCACCAAAAAGTTGTCGAGGAGGCACCTTCACCGTTCTTGGATGAAGCGACCCGTTCAAAGATGGGGGAAGCGGCAGTCGAGGCGGCCAAGGCCATTGGTTACAGCAATGCAGGCACAATTGAATTTTTAGTAGATAGCGAGAAAAATTTCTACTTTCTTGAAATGAATACAAGGCTTCAGGTAGAGCACCCGGTAACAGAAGAAATTACGGGACTGGATTTAGTTGAACAGCAGATCCGGATTGCTTCAGGCGAAAAACTGCGGTTTAGCCAAAAAGACATTACCTTGGACGGGCATGCGATTGAAGTCCGTATTTACGCGGAAGACCCGATAACCTTTTACCCATCTCCCGGAAAAATCACCGGGCTTAAGCTGCCTAGTGGAACAGGGGTCCGGCACGAGCTGGCAATTGGGGAAACTTCGGCAGTTACTCATTTTTACGATCCGATGATCGCGAAATTAGTGGTAAAGGGCGAAAATCGGGAAAGGGCTATTGCTGCCCTGGAAAAAGCTCTGGGAGACTACCGAGTAGAAGGAATCAAAACCAATATTCCGATGCTGCAGAAGGTAGCCGCCCATCCAGCGTTTAAAAATGGAGACACAACTACTGACTTTGTAGAAAAGTATTATAAGCAATCAACCATATCATCTTAGTTTTAGGAGGAATCATAAATGTCTGAAGTAAAAGCAAGCATGGCAGGAAGCGTTTGGAAAATCGTAGTAGCTGAGGGAGACAGTGTGACGAACGGCCAGGATCTCATAATCCTGGAATCAATGAAAATGGAAATTCCGATCGCTGCTGAAGAAGATGGTACTGTTAAGGAGTTAAAAGTAGCTGAAGGAGATTTCGTAAACGAAGGCGATGTTCTCGCCGTGATCGAGTAGGTGACTGATTTTGAAATGGCCGGATTCTATCATAATTAAAGAAGTGGGCCCGCGGACTTCAAAATGAGAAAGAGATTTTAACCACTGAGGATAAAATCGCCTGGATCAATGCCTTATCAGATACTGGAATATCGTACATCGAGATAACCTCGTTTGTTCATCCAAAGTGGATACCCCAGCTGAGCGATTCTGTTAAGGTAGCCAGCGGGATAACAAGGAATCCAAATGTTACTTACGCAGCCCTTGTCCCAAACATGAAGGGGCTTGAAGCAGCGCTTTCTGTTCCGCTTGACGAGGTTTCAGTGTTCATGTCAGCAAGCGAGACCCATAATCTTAAAAATATAAACAAAACGAAAGAACAAACTTACCCGGTTTTGGCTGAAGTTACCCGGGAATCGATTACAGTAGGTAAGTCAGTTAGAGGCTATTTATCTACTGTGTTCGGCTGTCCTTATGAAGGCAAGGTTTCTATTGACCAGATTATCAGGGTAAGTGAGTGATTATTTGACATGGGAATCGGTGAATTGTCACTCGGAGATACAATCGGTGCAGCTAATCCCCGGCAGGTTGAAGAAGTTTTGGAAGCCATGCTTAAACGGTATGGAAGGGAAAAACTAGCCCTTCACTTTCATGATACAAGGGGCATGGCACTTGCCAATGTGTTAAAGGCCTTGGAGTTTGGCATAGAGACATTCGACTCTGCCCTTGGAGGACTTGGCGGATGCCCGTACGCCCCTGGAGCATCCGGGAATGTAGCAACCGATGACCTGGTCCATATGCTTGAAAAGATGAATATCAAAACCGGAATTAATGAGAAAAAACTGCTGGAGGCAGCTTCACTGCTGCAGGAAAAACTAAACACGAAATTGCCGAGCCATCAAATGGCAGTGTACAACATTCCAAGAAACTAGCTGAATTGTCCAGGGAGTGAAATGAATGGATAAGTTAATAGATGTTCATCGGTACGAAGGAGGAATTTTGCTCTTAGTTTTAAATCGTCCACAGGCGGCAAATGCCCTGTCTAAACAATTGCTGAGTGAACTGACAGCAGAAATTGCGAAAATCAGCCTGGATAGCAGTATTCGCTGTGTACTTATTACCGGGACTGGTGAAAAAGCATTTTGTGCCGGTGCAGACTTGAAGGAACGCTTAGAGATGAATGAGGTAGAGGTCAGACAGGCTGTCTCATCTATCCGGGATGCTATCAATGCAGTGGAAAAAATGCCGCAGCCAGTAATAGCAGCCATTAACGGAGCAGCTTTTGGAGGTGGGCTTGAACTGGCGCTTGCGTGTGATATCAGAATTGCGGCCGAACAAGCCAAGATGGGCCTTACAGAAACCTCGCTTGGAATTATTCCGGGAGCTGGGGGAACACAGAGGCTGCCGAGGATTATCGGTGTTTCGGCTGCGAAGGAATTAATCTTTACAGCAAGGCGGCTGTCAGCCCGTGATGCCGAACAATTAGGTATCATCAGCAGAACAGTCCCAGCAGATGAATTGCTTTCCGCTGGATTGGAGCTAGCCAGGGAAATTGTAAAGAATGCTCCTCTTGCGCTTCAGGCTGCGAAGAAAGCAATCAATAACGGAACAGAAACAGACTTGGCTACCGGTTTGCGAATAGAAGAAATGTGCTATGAAACGACTATTCATAGTGAAGACCGAAAAGAGGGGCTTCAAGCTTTTAAAGAAAAAAGAGAGCCGATATATACAGGAAAGTAACAGGGAGGGATAAACAGACCATGACGTTACAGGAAAAACTGATGGAAACCGTTGAGAAAATAAATCAGGGCGGTTCTGAAAAATATCACGAAAAAAATGCAGAAAAAGGAAAGCTGTTTGTTCGCGATCGCTTAAAGCGGTTATTCGACAACGATGTTGAAATAGAAGATGCATTTTTTGCAAACTGCATGCAGGAAGGGCTGCCAGCCGACGGTGTTGTCACCGGAATTGGCAAAATCGGCGGGAGAACCGTGTGTGTCATGGCCAATGATTCTACCGTAAAAGCAGGGTCTTGGGGAGCTAGAACGGTCGAAAAAATAATCAGGATCCAGGAAATGGCCGAAAAATTGAATGTGCCAATGCTTTATCTAGTGGACTCAGCCGGAGCAAGGATAACAGACCAGGTTGAAATGTTCCCTGGGCGGCGGGGGGCAGGACGGATTTTTTACAATCAGGTTAAACTATCCGGAAAAGTACCTCAAGTTTGCCTGCTATTTGGGCCATCCGCTGCAGGAGGGGCCTATATTCCGGCTTTTTGTGACATAGTCGTAATGGTGGAAGGGAATGCTTCCATGTATCTTGGATCACCTAGGATGGCAGAAATGGTCATCGGCGAAAAAGTGACCGAAGAACAGATGGGCGGAGCGAAAATGCATTGTTCAATATCGGGCTGCGGAGATGTACTGGTTAAATCTGAAGAAGAGGCGATTGATTATGCGCGCAGCTACCTTTCCTACTTCCCGGCAAATTTCCGCGAAAAGCCGCCAGTTTTTGATTCGAAAACTACTAAAGAATTCGAAAAAAGCCTTGAGGAATTAATCCCGGCCAACCAAAATGCGCCATTTAATATGCATGATTTCATTGAAAGGTTAATAGATGAAGACAGCTTCTGTGAAATCAAAAAGCTATTCGCCCCAGAGCTTATCACAGGCCTTGCCCGGCTGAATGGAGAATCAATCGGCATTATTGCCAACCAGCCGCGGGTGAAGGGAGGCGTTCTTTTCCATGATTCTGCCGATAAAGCGGCAAAATTTATTGCCCTTTGTGACGCTTTCAACATTCCGCTTCTGTTCCTGGCTGACATACCAGGTTTTATGATTGGCACAAAGGTTGAACAGGCAGGCATTATCCGGCATGGAGCAAAAATGATTTCAGCGATGAGTGAGGCCACCGTGCCGAAAATTTCTGTTGTTGTCCGCAAAGCATACGGGGCAGGACTTTATGCTATGGCCGGACCGGCATTCGAGCCAGACTGCTGCCTGGCGCTACCGTCTGCTTCCATTGCGGTTATGGGCCCGGAAGCAGCTGTAAATGCGGTTTATGCCAACAAAATAAACGCTTTGCCTCCGGAGGAACGCAGTACCTTTATAGAGTTAAAGCGAGATGAGTACAAGAAAGATATTGATATTTATCGCCTTGCATCTGAAATGATTGTGGATGGAATTGTCCAGCCAAACAATTTGCGGAATGAATTAATTGCCCGTTTTGATGCTTACCGGAGCAAAATGCAAATCTTTACAGAGCGCAAACATGGAGTATACCCGGTTTAACAGGGAAATTTCAGGAACCCCGTCATACTGGCGGGGGTTTTTCAATGAAAAGACTTTAGGTGGTAATGGTTGAATTTTCCTTGGAAGGATATATTATTAATATAAAGACAATAAGTGAATGATCTCACAAAAACGGTTCAGTGCAATTTTATCAGCTGATTCCGGATAAGAATAGGAGGAGGAGAACTAATGACCAAGAAAGCTTTGATAAATATTGATTATACGTATGACTTTGTTGCTGAACATGGAGCGCTTACGTGCGGAAAGCCTGGCCAGGCGATAGAGGAAAGCATAACTCTCCTGACAAAGCAGTTTATCGAACGAGGGGATTTTGTCGTCTTTGCCGTAGATTTCCATCTAGCCAATGATGAATACCATCCGGAAACGCCGCTCTTCCCTCCTCACAATATAAAAGGTACTAAAGGGCGAGATTTATACGGATCTTTGGAGACCTTGTATGAAGCTAATAAAATGAAAAGCAACGTTTCTTATATGGATAAAACCCGTTACTCGGCTTTTGCCGGTACGGACCTAGAGTTAAAATTAAGAGAGCGGGGCATTACAGAGGTTCATTTAATTGGGGTCTGTACTGACATCTGCGTTCTTCACACAGCAGTGGATGCCTACAATAAAGGCTTTTCGATTGTTGTCCATAAAGATGCGGTTGCCTCTTTTAATCCAAATGGCCATGAATGGGCTTTAGGACACTTTGAAGGATCTCTCGGTGCAAAAGTAATATAATAGTTTTACTACTCTTTAATAGCATTTATATATGGAGGTTTAATGATGAATTCGCAATATAACGATGACAGTCTTATGCTGCATACTGACCTTTATCAAATTAATATGGCACAAACCTATTGGAATGATAATAAGCACAACAAAAAAGCGGTATTTGAGTTATATTTCCGCCATCTCCCATTCGGAAACGGCTACGGCGTATTTGCAGGATTGGAAAAAATCATACATTACCTGGAAAACTTCCGCTTCACAGAAAGTGACATCGCTTATTTGCGTGATGAACTCGGCTATGAAGATGGCTTTTTAGAATATTTAAGCGGCCTTCGCTTTACTGGAACACTCCATTCCATGAAGGAAGGGGAGCTAGTATTTGGCAATGAGCCGATACTGCGGGTTGATGCTCCGCTTGGAGAAGCCCAGCTAATTGAAACAGCATTGCTGAATATCGTAAATTATCAAACCCTCATTGCGACAAAAGCCGCAAGAATCAAGGAAGTTATCAGAGAATCGGTAGCCATGGAGTTTGGCACAAGAAGGGCGCATGAAATGGATGCCGCTATTTGGGGCACAAGAGCGGCATATATCGCCGGGTTTGCTTCAACAAGCAATGTCCGTGCCGGTAAACTGTTCGGTATCCCAGTTTCCGGTACTCATGCCCATTCCCTGGTTCAGGCTTACAGAGACGAATATAGGGCTTTCCATGAGTATGCCAGCAGCCATAAAGACTGTGTGTTCCTTGTTGATACATATGATACCCTAAAGTCCGGTCTCCCCAATGCCATCAAGGTTGCAAAGGAGCTTGGCGACAAAATCAACTTTATAGGCATTCGCCTTGATAGCGGGGACTTGTCCTACTTGTCTAAGGAAGCCAGAAGAATGCTTGATGAAGCAGGATTTACAGAAACCAAAATTATTGCCTCCAATGATCTGGATGAATACACCATAATAAACCTCCAGTCTCAAGGAGCGCAAATCGACGTTTGGGGCATTGGAACGAAGCTGATTACTGCATTTGAACAGGCAGCCTTGGGTGCTGTTTATAAATTAGTTTCAATTGAGGATGAAAACGGGAATATGGTAGATACTATAAAAATTTCTGGAAATCCTGAAAAAGTAACAACACCTGGCTTAAAAAAGGTATACCGGATTGTTAATTCAGTAAACAACCATGTTGAGGGGGATTATATCGCCATGGAGGATGAAAATCCGCAGGAAGAAGACCATCTTAAGATGTTCCATCCTGTCCATACATACATCAGCAAGTTTGTGACAAACTTTACAGCCCGGGAGTTACATGAAACGATCTTCCGGGATGGCAAGCTGGTGTATAACATACCTTCGCTGGCAGAAGTCCGTTCCTTCTTACAGGAAAATTTGGTTCAGCTGTGGCCTGAATATAGGAGGTCTCTCAATCCGGAAGAATACCCTGTCGATCTTAGCCAAAAATGCTGGGACAATAAAATGGAGAATATAGAAGAAATAAGAAAGAAGGTTGCTGATCTTTAATAGACCGGCAGTTTACCATTATACATTTTTTCAGCGCATAATACAGCTTAAAAAATAATTGTTCAGCTTACTCACTCAAAAGAAAGCAGGGGATATTCATGAGACAATTACAAAAAGAAATCATCGAAAAACTTTTAGTCCAGCCAACGATTGATCCGGAAACTGAATTCCGCAAAAGCGTGGATTTCCTTAAGGACTATTTAAAAAAATATCCTTTTCTGAAAAGCCTGGTGCTTGGTATTTCGGGCGGACAGGATTCAACCTTATGCGGCTATATCGCCCAATCGGCAGTTAACGAACTGAATCAGGAAAATGGCAATGAAGAATATTTATTTGTGGCAGTCCGATTGCCATATGGGGAGCAAAGGGATGAGGAAGATGCACAGGCTGCACTTGATTGGATCAAGCCAAGCAAGAGCGTTACAGTTAACATCAAGCCTGCTGTTGATCAGAGTGTTAAGGCAGTGGAAGAGGGCACTGGCGAGAGCTTGAGCGACTTTCTTAAAGGCAATGTAAAAGCCCGTGAGCGAATGAAGGTCCAATATGACCTTGCAGGTATTTATAAAGGAGTTGTCCTGGGCACTGACCACGCTGCAGAGGCTGTTACCGGCTTTTTTACTAAGCACGGCGATGGTGCTGCTGACCTTGTGCCGCTTTACCGTCTAAACAAACGCCAGGGAAGGGCTATTATGAAATATTTAGGTTCCCCTGAACGGCTGTATTTAAAAATTCCTACTGCCGACCTGGAGGATAATAAACCGCAGATTCCAGATGAGGTTGCCCTGGGAGTATCTTACGATGAAATTGATGACTATCTGGAAGGAAAAGAAATCAATCCTAAAAGCGCAGAAACGCTTGAAGGCTGGTATTTAAAAACCGAGCATAAACGGCATGATGCTATCTCTGTTTATGATACTTGGTGGAAATAAAGAATATCTTAAGCTGCCAGTCACCTTTGGCGGCTATTTTTTATTGTTTAGGAATTATTTAGGGCGCTTGCGCTTTTGTTATTCTGAGTGCCTGGAATATATTTTCATCATTTTAAAATAATTGAAAAACCAAGAGTGGGGATCTATTTCCAGGGGTATATAGGTAAGAAAGGGAAAACATGAAAGTGAAGGTAAAAAGCAACAGGTTTTCAATTCTAATTTATACATCTATGGGGGTGCGTTACATGGTTAGGCCATCAAAAGAAATACAGAAACGTAACCAGGGAAAACCATTTAGATTCGCAGCCAGAATTGCTGGAGGAGTTTTACTTTGCCAAATCTTATTCACCGGGCAGGCTTTGGCTAGCAGCAGCTACATGGTAAAAAAGGGAGAAACATGGAGCCAGATCAGCAAGAATGCAGGTTATCCTGCAAACGAGCTAATGAAACTCAACCGTAAAAAAAATACTTCTCTTGCAGCGGGTGAAGTGATTGTTCTGCCTGGAGGAAAAAATACCTTGCCTAAAAATCCACAGCGCATTAATGTGCTCCCTGGAACTGCAGCAGCCTATTCAGTTTCCAAGGGAGACACACTTTGGAGCATAGCCAAACATTTCGGAACAGCGGTCCAGACGCTGAAGGCGGACAATAAAATAACCAGCAACACAGTAAAAATTGGCCAACAACTTCATATTAGAACCATGGACGAAACAACAGCTATGGTAATTGGGGCAGCAGATGCAAACTCTGTTGAATTTAAGGTTGGCAATGAATACCAGGTATTCAGGGTTCCAAATAGAAGCGGGGAAACCTTTCAGGAAATATCAGGAAAAAAAGTGAAAATTATATACAACAAAGCGACTAAGGAAATTTATACGTACAAAGTACAATGATGGCAGCAGCCCGCGGAAAACGGTTCCGCGGGCTGCTTTCTTTTGTTAATGCATTCTGAGATCCAGAAAAACAATTAAGCTAATTTAAGCTTTCGTTCCTTCCCAAAATAAGCGGATTGCTTCCACAGTTGCCGGATTTTCAAGAGAAGAAAGGTCTCCGGAATCCTGGTTAAGGTAGGCTGATTTAATAACTCGGCGCATCACTTTTCCATTGCGGGTTTTTGGCAGCTCCTCGACAAATAAAATATCTTTTGGAGTTAGCGCCTTGCCGAGATGCTTTGAGACAAGCTGGTACAGCTCGGCCTTGAGTGTGTCATCAGCCTGGACACCTGGTTTTAATACCGCAAAACAAATTGCCGCCTCGCCCTTTACGGGATCAGGAATACCAATCGTCGCTGCTTCAATAATCGATTCATGCTCAACAAGTGCCGATTCCATTTCAGCTGGGCCAAGACGTTTGCCGGCTACATTTAGAATATCATCGGATCGCCCAGTGATCGTCCAATAGCCATCATCATCCTTGATTACCCAATCCCCATGAACCCATGTATCTGGCCAGCGGCTCCAATATGTTGTTTCATAACGTTCATTTTCCTTCCAAAATCCGTTGGTCATTCCAACCCAAGGCTTACAAATAACAAGTTCACCAACTTCATTTGTTACAGGGTCGCCTTTTTCGTTGTAAACATGGACATCCATGCCTGGAATCGGTGAGTTAAATGTAATGGGTGTAATTGGTCTAATCAATACATTACCAAGGATCCCGCCTGAGATTTCGGTGCCGCCAGAATAGTTGATGATAGGAACCTTGTTTTTCCCGACCTTTTCAAACAGCCACATCCATGGCTCAGGGTTCCATGGCTCGCCAGTTGAACCGATTGCCCGGAGTGACGATAAATTATGTTTGTAAATATAGTCCGTATCATACTTCATTAAACTGCGAATGAGGGTAGGCGAAATTCCAAGATGGGTGACAGAATGCTTGCTGACAATTTCCCAAAGCCTTCCTGGGTCAGGAAAATCAGGAGTACCTTCAAACATTAAGACAGAGGCACCATTAACCAAACCGCCAAAAATTAAGAAAGGTCCCATCATCCAGCCCATATCTGTGTACCAGAAAAGGGTATCACCTTGTTTTACATCCATGCAGATTCCCGCATCAAAAGCTGCCTTGATTGGAAAACCTGCATGAGTATGGACCGCCCCTTTAGGCTTTCCGGTTGTTCCCGATGTGTAAATCAGCATGAAAGGGTCACTCGCATCGGTGTCTGCTGTAGTGAAAGTGCTTTCATTTTTGGTTATTGTATTCCAATCGATATCCCGGGAACTGTCCCATGGAATATCAGCTCCTGTGCGGCGCACGACAACCACTTTTTCAATGGAAGGTGACTGCATGACCGCCCGATCTGCTTCTTCTTTCATCGACACCTTTTTGCCCCGGCGGAAAAAACCGTCTGCTGTAATCAATACCTTGGCCTGGGCTGCATTTATCCTTGCAGATACTGCCTCGGCTCCATATCCTGAAAAGGCTGGAGAGAAGATAGCCCCGATTTTGGCAACAGCAAGCAAGGCGATTAAAGTTTCAGGGATCATTGGCATATAGATGGTTACTACATCGCCAGGTTTAACGCCAATTCTTGAAAGTCCGGCTGCTGCGCGGCTGATTTCCTGATTCAGTTCTGCGAAGGTAAATGTTTTTTCCTCATTATTATCTCCTTCCCATATTAAAGCAGGCTGATCTTTAGTATCTTCAGCTTCAGCCCATTTTTCAACAGCGTTGTGGACAATATTCATCCTGCCTCCCGGGAACCAGCTTGGATACTTAAAGCCGTGTGACAGATCGAGTGATTTCTGATAATCCTTTTTCCAGGAAATGTTCAGCTCTTTCACAGCTTCATCCCAAAACCATCCAATATCTTCAATGGATTTATCATAAAAAGCATCATAATCGGAAAATCCAAGTTTGTTCATCCATTGATATAGCCTTGTGTTTTTTATGTATTCATCTTGAGGAAACCAAACTGCGTCAGCCTTTCCCATAAAAAACCCTCCAAACAATTCAAAATTTTTGATAACTTTAGTATATCGCAAAGAACCGCTAAAGGAAAAAATTGTTTTCGTTGGAACTTTTCTAAAATTGTCTGTTAAAAGGGCTTAGGGATAACAAAAGGCAGTTAAAGAAAATAAGGATATGTCTGATGGGTATCATGGAGACCGCGAACAAGTTAATTACTTTATATAAGGGGATATTCAAGATGCCATACAGGAGAAGAGGAAAAAAATACAAATAGGAAAGCCGGATAATTATCCGGCTTTTTCAGTAAATCTCAACACTGCTGATTGAGCATTAAGCTTTTAACGGTTGTTAGCCGGAAAATTATTTTTCTTATTGATGCGGTCGCTATCAAGGCTAATGCTAGATTCTGCTTCTGGCTGCCCGAAGATTTCAATAAATCCTTGCTGCAGGTCAGTCATTCCTTCATTTTGGAGATTTGCGTTATTTATTACATTTTGGTTCGGATAATCCATGACTTCACCCCCTGAAAGTAGGTTGCGAAGAATGGGAAAAATGATACACCGCATTTAATTCTTTATATCATGCGAACGTTGGCTTTTATTAACTTAGATACATGATAGGTATAATGGTTACCTTAATAACCTGGAGGTGAGGTCAATGGCAGACAACAGGCAAAATCGTAATGCGTCCTGTATCGCTCAGTCCTTGGAAAATCAGGAATACGCACCTGGAGTTGACGCACGCGCAACTTGCGACAATCAGGCAGAAGCGGCCGAAAATCAAGCTGGCTCATCGGGCCGATTTGGTACAGAATTCTCAAGTGTCGAAAACACATCCACCAGAAAGCTTTAGAAGAAGGGCACCCATTCTCGGGTGCCCGGTCAGTCGGGCTAGTAATCTCCCAGACTTTTTCTATGAATCTTCTCAATAACCTCCTGAAGCTCATCCGGTTTATGAAACTCAATCGGAGATACGCCTTTTTCAAAAGAGACAGTATCAGCTTCAATCAGCAGAACATACCGTCCATTTACCTTTGCAAGATGGATCGTATCGCCAAAATCCGCCAGCAATCCGCTTACTGAGACTTGTCCTATTTTCATTTTAAGTTCTGCCTCTGGCGTATGTTCGATGATTTGTGCGGAAGCTTCGATTACCTGATGGGTGGTCAGCCTTTCCTGGATCTCCCGTTTGGGGCTGGCTTCCCAGATTTCCATTGCCTGTTCAAAATGCTGACGCTCCTCACTGCTTTCTTCAAATTCTTCAAACACATGCTCCTGCACCATCGACATGACTTGCGATTTCAAGATTTCAGGGATGGACTCGCCATACTCAACAAACTTAAGGAAATCCTCGAAATAACGGGCATGTGATGCCTGGTGAATCTTTAACTCATGTTCTTCAATCATTCCTTCTTCCGGCATAAAGGGAAATTGGATTGATTTCATGTTTTTTGTGGTTATTGCCATTTCTACATTTCGAATCAGGCTAGATTCATCAGCAATCGAAGCAACCTTTGGTTCAAAATCGCATTTCATAATAAAAACGAAAGGTTGATCGAAATATTTGCTCAGCTTTGCGGAAGCAACGAGAAACACTCCGCCGCGGACAGCACTTGTATCGATATAGGAGATGACGAATTTTTCGTTTTCTGCCTGAAAGCTTTCCATCGTTTCCGCATACCGAACCCGATTAAATAAATTGTAGTTGGGATTTGAATCGAGACTATGTCCTCCCTCAACAATAAAATGGCCAATCTTTGTCGGAACCTGTTCAGCTTTTGGATGGCGGTCAACCTTGCGTTTTGCAATCTTCATCAGTTCCCCATCCAGAAATTCCTTAAGAGGGCTGTTTTCATATCCAGCTGTATCAAGCGTCTGGAAATGCTTATACCGCTTATCAGTCTGTTCTCCCTTTCCTTCCACTTGCACGACATAGAAGGAAAGGAACTTAATATCAAAATCCATGTTATTCACCTTGTTTCTAATTTTTCGCTTTCACAAGTATAGAAAATGGCTTTACGTTCGTCAATCGATGAAAGCTTGAATGGAGTAAATAAATAAAAACAGATATAAAAGAGAAGAAACCCCATACAGGTGTCAGGGTTTCTTCATGCTTTTATTCAGTTTTAGGGATTAAATTTTCACGGCAATAGGCATTTATCTGTGCCTCTTCTTCTTCTTCAAGGGCAAAATCTAAATACTTTTCAGTTTCATTTTCATAAAAGTCATATTTTGCAATATAAGCCTTATCATCTTCAAGAACATATATCACTTTTAAATAAACGCCTTTTTCTGAATAAAGCTCATCATCATCGGGTACATCAAGATCAATCAAGAATTCAAAACGGTTTCCAGGCAAAATGCCAAACGGGTCATTAATTAATTCAAGAGTATGGCCAGTTATTGGAAGCATCCAATCGCCTTCTTTCTGGTTATTTTATGCAATTACTCGATTATACCTGTAAAATCAAAAATCATAAAGGATTAAGCGTACAAACTATAACGGGGAGTGATACTATCTTGAAAATTATTGTGCTGGCTGATACTCATATGCCAAGAATGTCAAAAAAGCTGCCAGAAGCACTGCGTTCAGGATTGAAAGGAGCCGGCCTTATCATTCATGCAGGTGATTGGCGGACTGCAGACCTTTATTATGAACTCCAGCAATATGGGCGAGTGGAGGGTGTTTCAGGCAATGTCGATGGCCCAGACATTAAACAGCTTGTCCCGGAAAAAAAGCTTCTAATAATTGAAGGTTTTAAGATAGGAATAGTCCATGGGCATGGAAAAAGGCTGACAACTGAAAAGAGGGCGCTTGCCGCTTTTGATGGTGAAAAACCTGATGTTATAGTTTTTGGCCATTCCCACATACCATCTTTATCTTATACGGATGAAACATTGCTATTCAATCCCGGTTCACCTACCGACAAACGGCGGCAGCCCCGCTATTCCTATGGTGTGATAACAATAGGGGAAGAATTAAAAGCTGAACACATTTTTTTTGACAGCAAGGAGTAACGATTTCCGATTCTTTGCATTTGCCAAAAAATACTGCTGTATTATCTTTCTCCGTTTTTCAAAAGCTATATTCAAATAGCATCAAAAAGGCGGGGATCTCATGTCGGAAAAAACAAGCAGTCCTTGCGAACCAAAAAAGGGAAACCTTAAATGGTGGCAGCTTTCCTTAATCGGAGTCGGCTGTATCATTGGGACTGGTTATTTTCTCGGTTCTGGGATTGCAATTAAGAAAGCAGGACCTGCAGTTCTACTGGCATTTTTGTTTGCGGCCATTGGTACATATGTGGTATATGATGCCCTTGCACGAATGAATGCTGATCATCCTGTAAAAGGGTCATTTTGTGCCTATGCGAAAGAAGCTTATGGCCATTGGGCCGGATTCAGTAATGGCTGGGTTTATTGGAGTGCAGAAGTTCTTATTATGGGGAGTCAGCTGACCGCTCTTGGGTTATTTACTCGCTTTTGGTTCCCGCATATTCCTTTATGGATATTTGCATCTGTATATGCTGTTCTTGGACTCTTGGTCGTTATGATCGGTTTGAATGCTTTTGAAAAAGTAGAAAACATAATGGCGGTTATTAAAATACTGGGAATTTTTATGTTTATCATAATAGCTGCATTGGCGGTATTTCATTTCATTGATGGCAGCCAAAAGCACCCGACGGTCCCTGCCAGCATGGATATGATTTTCCCGAATGGCCTTAAAGGGTTATGGGCAGCTATGATATACGCGTTCTATACCTTTGGCGGAATTGAAATTATGGCTTTAATGGCAACAAAATTGAAGAATCCCGACGAAGGACCGAAGGCTGGAAAAGTAATGCTTTCGATTTTGGCGGTTATCTATGTCTTATCCATCGGCTTAGCTGTGCTTTTGGTTTCATGGAATCTGTTCCGGGAGAATGAAAGCCCTTTTGTAACCGCACTAGATGGCTATAATTTGCCTTTTGTACCGCATGTGTTCAATGCTATTCTGATAATTGCCGGTTTCTCCACAATGTCTGCTTCTTTGTATTCAGTAACTGATATGTTAGTTAATCTTGCGGAAGATGGAGACGCTCCAAAAGTTTTTGCTAAAAAAGCAACAAAGCGCAAAATCCCATTTCCTGCCTTGATTATTACAGCTATAGGCTTAATAATTTCTATAGTATTGGCGCTGTTATTGCCGAAAAACCTCTTTGAACACATCACTACGGCTGCCGGATTAATGCTGCTGTATACGTGGCTGTTCATTTTATTTACTTTTGCCAGGCTGATGAAAATAAAAGGATTCGACCAGGTCAAAAGGATTGTGGGGATACTTCTGATTTTAGCTGCTGTAAGCGGAACGCTTGTGGAACATGCAAGCCGACCGGGATTTTTCATAAGCCTTGCCTTTCTTGCCGTGATCGGAGCAGCCACCCTGATAATGAGACGCAAATGGCCCAGCAATGAAACGGAGCAGCAGTCCTGAGTTTAAAAAACCTTGCCCAGTGCAAGGTTTTTTGCTGAGATATTAGCTTACAAACACCTTATATGCCTGATAGCCAAAATAAATTCCGAATCCGATTAAAGAAAGCCCTGATATAACAGATATCATTGTAAGTAGACGGGTGGTCAATAATCTCCTGAAGCTGCTTGCAACACTTGCCATTGTAATATCCCACAGCAGGATACCGGAAAATATCGCTCCGCTGTATAATAACAAATGGCTGAAATCATATGAATTAGCAGCATTGGCGAGAACCGATCCGTATATCCCCAGCCAAAACAGGATGGTAAGCGGATTAGACAGTGACATGAAAAAGCCGGAAAAAAATGATTTGAAAAGAGAATCGGTTTTTTTTCGCTGATCGGCCTGAACCTTGCCAGCACTGATGATGCTTTCCACCCCAGAATAGCAAAGCACGAAAAAACCAAACAGCCACAAGAAAGTCTTCATAAAGGGAGTCTCTAGAAAATGGACAACGCCGAAGTATACTAATGCCATATAAATTGCATCAGCAAGGGCAGCACCAAGTCCAAGGATCCAGGCGTGCATAAAACCGTTTTTAATACCTTTATCAAGCTGTGCTGCATTGATCGGCCCAATTGGCGCAGCTAGTGACAGTCCCAAAAATACGTATCCAATTAATACACTCATAAATTCCCCCCGCTTTAAGCTTCGATATGCTCGTACAATTCTATTCAGAAAATTATGCTTGTACTACATAATTTTTCGGCTGAATCAGATTTTCTATTTCAGGAAAAGCTTGCTCCAGATTTAAAAAGATGATATAATAAACTTTGCGATGAGCTAATTTGTATAAGCCGATAGACAAGCCTTAGGGTTAAACGTTTGGATGTGGCCAAACGGTTTATCGCCTCAAAACGCATCAAAGACGCCTGCTGTGCAGGCGTCTTTTTGTGGTGCGAATTAGAGTCTTTAAATTCATTCAAATGCAAAAATAACGATAAGAGAAAAGTAAGGATATCCCTTGCTATTGTTTTAACAAAAATAAAATCTTTTTGAGATAGATTTACAGTCACAAAGAACTTTTTGGACCGGCATAGTTAAACATAAGAGTATTATCACTGACATACATTAGTGATTTAAGATATAATCAATTTATCCGGTATATGCTGCCAGACAGCATAATCGTTATATTATTTTTTGGTAGGAGAGTGCGAAATTGGACCCTATTCTTAAAGTTGCAAAATATTTTACTGAAAATGCACAATCCTTGTCTGCCGAAATTGTAGACATCATTCTAATAAAGATAAACTTGGATATACCTCAATGGGAAAAAGAGCTTGCAGTAAACGTTTATACCGACTTTATCGGTTTTTTAGGTGAATCACTTTCATTCGGGGAACATGATAGGGTGCCTGAAGGGCTTATTGAATGGAGCAAAACAAATGGAGAACGTGAAGCTTCTTCAGGGGGCAGGATTTCGGAAATCATAAGGCGTTATCCTGAAACAAGAGCCGTATTTACAGAACACATCACCCGGATCAGTGAAGAATATCAATTATCGATTAAACAAATGGCTTATATTATCACCCGGTTAAACTATATGCTCGATATAAGCATTAGCGAAACGATTAAAGCGTTTGAAACTCTGACAGATGAAATTATAAAAAAAGCGCAAAATGAAGTAATCTCATTGTCAGCTCCAGTTGTTCCTATTCAGGATGGCATAGCGGTTTTGCCGCTAATTGGTGCTATTGATACAGAACGTGCAGAGTTTTTGATGGAGAAGGCAATACCAAAAGTTGTACAGTTAAATATACAATGCTTAATAATCGATTTTTCAGGTCTTGCAACTATAGATACATCAGTTGCCAACCATCTGTTTAACATCCATTCGGCGCTGAGGCTGCTCGGCATTCGAGCCATAATAACGGGAATACGTTCTGAGCTTGCGAAGGCGGTTGTAGGAGCGGGGATTGATTTATCTTCAATTCGAACATACGCTAACGTAAAACAGGCAATTGAAGCAATGTAATTTGCTCTATACCTAACCGGAACGCAAGCTGTTTCGGTTTTTTACTTGTAAAGGACAATTTATCATCAGTCTCCCAATTAGCTCTATTAAATACTTCGATTTTGGGTAAAGAAGTCATAAACAAATCTTTCCGATAATAAAATACTTCATATGAAAAGAACATAGAGGAGAGAGAAATGAAATCATTAAAAGCGAAAGCAATTATTTTAATTTTGTTAACCACCGTCCTCGGAGCGTTGGTATTCATGTGGCTGAAAGGTTCTGGAGGATTCTCTGAACAGCAGCTTACGATTCTAGAAAAATACTATTCACCAAACCCGGAGGAAAAAGCAATTGGTATAGAAACAAACGAAGCGGCTGAAATACATATGTCTTCCAAAGGCCCAACCTGCGCGATGAAATTCAGCAGCGGACAAATTTTAATTTTGGATTGTGACAAATATCTAGACTATCAAATCGGCGATGAGGTTGTTATTTCCCAGCAAGATGGAATAGTATCGGAAATAAGGAAAAAGGAGTAAGCAATTGGCGGCTTTGCGAACTTTTAGAGAGGATTTTTAGGTCCTTTAATTTCAAATCTCAAATTTGAAGTCATAGACCGGAGCACAGATAATGTCTGTGCTCTGCTTTATGGCTCCTATATGGCTATACTGTTCTCCCGGCCAGGATTTCTGACATAATTTGAGACGGATCTGATTCAGTTAAACCATCATGATATTTTGATAATTGATCTTGAAAAGCTTTCAGCCTGCCTTGGTCCTGTAAGATTGCAAGCAATTGATTCTCCAAAGAAGTGCTTTGTAACTGCCGATCTTTTAATTTAAATACAAATCCTAAATTGGTAAGCTGCTGCAAATTGATTTCCTCTTGTCCGGGCAAGGCATGATAAATAAAAATGGGCTTCCTCTTAAAAAGGCATTCGCTGATCGTCACCCCGCCTGGCTTGGTTATAATGGCATCCATTCGTTCATAAAGGTCATTCATTTTTTTTCGGCATTCAACATAATCCAGCGGAAAGATATTCCCAGCCTGGAGGTTTTGAAGCTTGTGAAAGAGTTTGCGATTTTTTCCGCAGAGCACGTAAAACTTAATGTTGCTGCTTCCATCCATCTTTTTTGCCAACTTGTCGATGGCCCCAACTCCCAGGCTTCCTCCGCAAATCATAATGGACAAGGGGGAGGCATCTTGATCCCGCTTTTGAATGAAGTGTTTGGAAATATCTTCATGGATCGGTATACCGGTCACAAATATCCGTTTTTCGTGAATCCCCTTATTCAGCAAATAATCCTTTATCCCGGCAGTTGGTACGAAATGATAATCAATCTGCTGAATCCCCCAAAATTGATGGATGAAATAATCTGTATAAACATTGATGACCGGCACTTTTATTTCTCCATTTACCTTCAGGCGGCTAAGCATATAAGAGGGCAGGGCATGTGTACAGACAATCAAGTCAGGCTGCATTTCTGCAATAAGCTTTCTCATATACCTCAAAAACAATGATTCATAAAGCCTAAAGCGTTTGTTTTTTTTCAAATCCCTGTATACACTGCTCCGATAAACCGCACTATATAATTTTGGAAAAGCAGTAATCCATTTAATATATGCTTTGGAAATGAGGGCTTCAGTTTTACCGTAGCCATACGTAAGAATGTCTATTTTTTCGCAATGGACAGTATTCAGTCTATTCTTAAGGCCGTATATTAAGGAGTCTGCCACCTGGTGATGGCCAGAGGAGATGCGTAAAAATGGCAGGAACAAAACAGTTTTCTTCGCTTCGTATGTTTGCATATATAGCACCCCGGTTTCTTCATGCTTAAACAAATCCCTTCCATTCCATCAATTACCGGGCTAACCGGTGCTGTTTTTCATGTATAATGTTGTAGGAGGGGTGATAAAGTGAAAATCTTACTAGTTGCAGCTTTTGTTGCAATAATATTTTATATAATTCGGCGGGCCTACCAAAATACAACCGATATAGTTATCAATCGTATTCCAATTGAAAATCACGGTCCTATTTTAAATATTCTCCAGCTTTCCGACCTTCATCTTGAAAACATCTCCATTACTCCCTCAGAGCTTTATGAAAAGCTAAAGGGCGAACCGATCGATATTATAGCGTTAACCGGCGATTTCTTAGACCGTAAACGTACACTTCCTAAGCTTGCTCCATATTTGAAAGTGCTCAATAGATTAAATGCCAAACATGGAATATATGCTGTTTTTGGCAATCATGATTATGTGCTGCGCGGTGAAAATTTCCAAAGACTTAGAGAGATTTTAGAACAGAACGGCTGCACGGTAATGCGGAATGAAAACACAACGATTCATGTCGACGGAAAACCTGTAAATATTATCGGTATTGATGATTTCAGCACGAAGAGAAGTGATCTGGAAGCTTCATATTCAGGTGTAGTCCCTGGAACAAATCTAGTACTGACCCACGATCCAAATCTTGTGCTTCATATGAAGGACTATCATTTTGATTATTTAATAGCCGGCCATTTTCACGGAGGCCAAATTTGCTACCCTAAAGCCTACCATCTTGTTAAAATGGGCAAGCTGGTAAAGATGAATATGATTAAAGGGCTGCATCAGCAAGATGGAAAGCCTTTTTATATCAATGAAGGATTGGGCCAAACTGGAGTAAATATCCGGGTTGGGAGCCGTCCCGAAATCACATTGCATCAATTTTCTCTTACGGAAGCCCAAAATGATTCATTGCCCGCTATGTAACTTTGCCTACAACTGTAAATATTTGTTTATGACCCATTTTCACTAAAAGATGTGATATGGGTCATTTTATTACTTTACATAACAAAGCTACGGTAAACTTTCTGTTGTTTACTAGACATTAAAATTGCCTACATAAGTAACCTTGGGCCAGATGATAACTAGGCAATGATTCATTTGCTTACCATATGCTATTCCCTATAAATTTGATATAGCTTTTCCTTTGACATAAACAAATAACTGGGAGGGCCTTGTTTCACAAAATTATTCAAAGAGGGCTTGGAGACAGACAGGTACATAATAGGTAAAAATGAAGCCCATTTAAGCCATTTATAGACGGGATGGCCAATACTGAAAACCTCAAAACCGAGACGATCACAGCCTTTATTTAAAGTAGTGATGCCAATGATGCCCTTAATGTCATTTGCATACCTGTTGTTGCCGATATATGCCTCAATAGCTGGAAGGGATCCCCGAACTCTTTCGTACACTATTTTTGCTCTTCTTAGTTCACTGTTAATATGCTTTATTTCATTCAATAATCTGGCATTATGTAAATGAATCTTCACCAACTTATCACTTTTTTTAATTAGTGTGCCGTCTGAAAGAGTTATATCCCTTCCCTTGTAGGAGGTCAAACGAACCCTTAAGATATTTTCGCTTTCGTCCAGGCCAGGAAGATAGCAAAGACGGGTAAATTTAAAGTAGATAGGATCTAACACATTCCAAACAGATAAAACATATCCTCTCATATTTCTCTTCCTCTTTTGTTTTTATTATTAATGTGGATAATGATTATTTTTTTATATCTGGTTTTATTTGTAAGGTGGCCAGAACTGGCAAATGGTCTGACGCTTGAATGTCGGAATTTATTATCCGGCAATCTACAGGTTCCAGTTCCTTTCCTGTGAAAATATAATCCAGCCTACGAAAGGGGCGTGCTGACGGGAAGGTATTTCCGCCGCGCAAGCTCAGATTAGTTTCAAGCCAGGCGTCCTTCAGAGATTTGGTTACTTTTCTCCACGCAATTGAGTAGGGAGTCATATTCCAATCCCCCATAACAAATGAGGGACCCTTGCTTTTTTTAACTGCATTAACAATAAAGGTGGCTTGTCTCTGATGCAGGAATGGTGTCAAACTTAAATGAGTGGTAAACGCGGTCACTTCCTGCTTGCCTGCTTTAACAGTTACCTCAAGCAAAGCCCTGTCTTCAACGACTTTCGGCAAAAAATCAAATGGGTGGTTCTCCGATTTTACAATTTGGAACCGGGTGAGTATAGCATTGCCGAATTGCCGTGGGTTGTTTTCAGCTGGCGTATCAATCGTGACGGCAGGCCCGTATACATAATTCATTTCTAATTCATTTGCCAGATAAAGCGCTTGGTCTTCAAAACGGCTTCTGGCTGAAAAAAATCGATCCACTTCATTAAGGCCAATAATGTCAGCTTGTGAATACTTAATTACTTCTGCTATCCTCTGCAGGTCCAGCTTTTTATCGATTCCTCTCCCTTGATGGATATTGAATGACATAACTTTAATCTCCATAAGTCACCACCTATTCCTTCAAATATGCTTTTATAGCATTTTCAAGCTTCAAAAAGTTTATTAAAAAAATCATGAGATTCACTGAAAAAGTAGATAGTAAGTGTATTGTAAGCTAATTTGAAAAAGGGTGGATAAATTGGAAAAAGGAAAAAAGCTAGATGCTGGCAAACCAGTACTGTTACTCATGATTGATACGCTCATGGATGCCCCATTACAGGAAGCCATACAGCAAGATAAGGCTCCGCTGCTGAAATTTCTTATTGATAACGGACAGTATTTTCCGGATGTGGTTGCTCCGTTTCCGACCATGTCCGTAAATTGTGATACTACATTGCTAACAGGTACATATTGCGATAAACACAGACTGCCAGGGCTGGTTTGGTTCAACCAGCAGGAAAACCGGCTGATTAACTACGGAAGCCATTATCGGGAATTGTGGAAACTGGGGCTTGAACGATCAATTGAAGACGTTCTTTTTAATATGAATGAAAAGCATATTAGCCACGGGGTCGTGACGATACATGAGGAACTTCAAAATAACGGAAGAGAATCCGCCTCAATTAATGCCCTGATTTATCGCGCCAATACAGAGCACCAACTTAAACTGCCAAGAACGTTAACATTTCTTACTAATATCCGGAAAAACCGGCTGGTGAAGGCCCCAATGGTCTTTTCATTTGGCAAGCTGTCTAAAATAACCCCCTCCAACCGGTATCAGCATTTTTTTCAAAAGCTTGGGATCAACAATTCGTCTACAGTTCAGCAGTTAACTCAGCTGATTGTAAATCAAAGTCTGCCAGATTTCTCAATTGTGTATTTCCCTGATCTTGATCAAGCGGTACATAAAAATGGACGGATGGATGTAAAGGGCATTGAAAAGGTGGATCAGCAATTGCAGCAGATATTTAACCTGTTTGAGTCTTGGGAAGCAGCACTAGATGAAAATATTTGGATAACGATGGGGGATAATGGCCAAGCCTGGGTCGGAGCTGACAAAGATGAGGCGCTAATCGATTTGCGGGAATTGCTCCAGCCATTACGAATCATGAAGGAAAGTAAAGGAGTCGAGGAAAGTGATCAGCTGATTCTCGCCGTGAATGATAGAATGGCCTATATTTATACGCTCGATCCTAGCAATGTCCCAGTCGAGCGGCTTGCGGAATTATTGCAAAAGGATAAAAGAATTGACGTAATTGCATGGAAGAAGGAACAGTTTATTTCAGTCCTTTCAGGGGAGCGGCAGGGGGAGCTTCTATTCAAGCCCAATGGTGAATATCGGGATAAATATGGCCAGTCCTGGACGCTTTTCGGAAATCCCAGCCTGCTGGATATAAAGCAAAGTGATCAAGGCATTGAATATGGCCAATACCCGGATGCCCTGGCCAGACTTCGAAGCAGTCTATTTTCACATGATGGGAATTTCCTGGTTGTAAGTGCCAAACCCGGCTACGAAATTATCGGTGAAGGATCCCCGGCCCATGTCGGGGGTGCGGGCCATGGAGGGCTGCATCAGCAGGATACATTAGTGCCAATGATTGTAAACGGCACCGATACAAAACCAGTACATTTGCGCATGGTGAATTTAAAGGAATGGATTTTGACCCTGATAAGCTAAAAATGACGGAAGTCTGCTCTTTAAGAGCAGCTTCTTTTTTGTAGTAAAAGCTAAGGGGTTTAAAAAAAGCATAATGATTTAGGTGATGATTCTGG
Source organism: Bacillus sp. M6-12 (assembly GCF_002860285.1). Classification (GTDB taxonomy): domain Bacteria; phylum Bacillota; class Bacilli; order Bacillales; family DSM-1321; genus Peribacillus. The sequence goes on along the minus strand of NZ_PGVF01000035.1, from coordinate 13,136 downwards.
GAATATGCAAAAAGTTCTAGTGTCGTGCTTTTAGTGAGTGTCGAGCGCTTTCGTCATGGTAAGCAGCTTTCAGTAGAAATTTGCTGATAAATCGAAAACACCCTGGGAATGAAGAAAATCGCAAATGAAAAAGCAGCTACATTTATGCCAGCAGTAACCTCGATAGAATATAATGAACTACCCTCCGCCCCAGTATTAGCCTTTTATAATATTTTATCGCTAAAGGGTCAGGGTATAGCCAATACAATTCCACATAATTCACTTGTTCTATTAGGATACTAATAAAAATGTGAGGACAAGGAGAAGACAAAATGCCAGAATTGCCGGAAATGGAGCTTTATCGCATAGAGTTAAGTAAATATTTTATAGGACAACAAATAACTTGGGTCGAGATAAACCGGGAAAAGTCGATTAATGTGCCGGTTTCTCAATTTACAGAAGAACTGCTGGGCAGTACGATTTCCGGAATAAGAAGGAGAGCAAAGTATATTATTTTTGATTTAAGTTCAGGAAAACACCTGCTTTTGCACTTAATGCTTGGAGGCTGGATGTTTATAGGAAATGAGCATGTCAGTCCGGAGCGGACAAAACAGGTGATATTGACATTCGGTAACACAAAATTATTTTTCATAGGCTTAAGACTGGGATATCTTCATTTATTAACTTCAGAGGAATTGCATAAGAAGCTGTCTGTCTTGGGACCGGAGCCTTTTGACCCTGAATTTCAGCTAGAAGATTTTAAGGAAAGATTAAGCAAGAAGCGGGGAGTACTCAAATCTATATTGATTGATCCCAAATTCATTGCGGGCATCGGAAATTGTTATTCGGATGAAATTTGTTTCGAGGCGCGGCTGCGGACAACGAATAAAGCGGCGGATCTATCTGAGGGTCAGGTAATTTCTCTTTTCAGTTCAATAAAGCCTACTTTATCACGCGCTATTCAAATTGGCGGTTATATGGATTATCCTTTATATCAAAATGATAAGAAAACTGGATCCTACAATGATCATTTCTTGGTATATGAATGCGAAAATCTTCCTTGCAAACGATGCGGAACATTGATTAAGCGAATCGAAATTTCATCACGAAAATCTTTTTATTGTCCCGGATGCCAAGAATAATGAAGGGAAGGGGATCAGCATTTTGAAGGATCTTTGGAAAACGAGAGTTATTACTTGAAATGAATACTTGTATACGATATATTTCAGATAAATTAGAAATATATCGGAGGTAAAAGTGAGTGCCAATTCCTAAAAATATTAAGCTTCAAAGGCGTGCGTCCGCAAAGGATCGGGCATTAAAACAGCTAAGAACCTGGATTGTTGATGGAACATTGGAGCCGGGAGAAAAATTATATGATGAAGAAATCGCAGAAAGCATAGGAGTGAGCAGGACACCGATCAGAGAAGCGATGCAAATTCTTGAGCGCGAACAATTGGTATCTGTCAATCCAGGCAAAGCAACAATTGTCAAGGTTATTGAGAAAGAGCATGTCTTAAAAATATATCCCACAATTGCAGCCCTACATTCCCTGGCTGCGGAAGAGGCTGCAGCAAAGATAGCTCCAAATCAGATTGAAGAGCTTAATATAATCAATGAGCAATATCAAGAGGCAATACTTCAGAATAATGTCCTCGATGCGAGTGAACTAGATGAACAATTCCACAGTGTAATTGTAAGGGTAGCCGACAACCCGTTTATTTTAGATTATTCTTCAATTTTACAATTGCATATCCGCCGGGTTCATAACATCTTAAACCATCAAATTGGTTTGAAAAAGAACTCAGTAAACGAGCATCAGATTATCATTCAGGCGTTCCTAGGGAAAAATCCGCGGCTCGCATCAGAAATAATGAAACAAAACTGGCTAGGGCAGATGGATGAGGGATATGCTTTGTGGGAGGAAGGCAATAAGTGAAACGCATGACCAGAAAGGGAATTCATCCGAATATCTTCGTAAACTTGTTATTATGGTTTTGGGGTGGTGAATTCGGGGCTGCGAGGGATAAATGGGTAAAAGCGTGGGTTCAGAAGCATCAGCAATTTACGCCATGGAAAATGCTGTTTCTCTTTATCTAAGGAAAAAAATAATTTATGAACATGTTAAATGCTGTATTCTTAGATTATATCAAGGCTATTAGCAAATGAAATAGGTGACTATAATGGATAATGCTGGTATCACTTTAAGAGAATTACTTCGCCTTCCAGTTTTAAAAGACGCAAAGGTCATTAGTGGTGAGAAGGGATTGGACCGCGCTGTTCGTTTTATTGATATTATGGAAGTCCCTGATGTTAAGGACTGGCTAAGAGAGGGCGAATTATTATTAACTACTGCCTATTCTATGCGCCATGATCTTTCTCAGCTTCCTGAATTAGTGGAACTGCTTGCGAAAGCAGGAGCTGCCGCTCTGGCCATTAAACCAGAAAGATTTCTTCAGGATATGCCGGTTGAGATGCTGAGAATGAGTAACGAATATAACTTGCCGATTATAGAAATACCAAGTGGAATTCCTTACATGGATATCACACACGCAGTGATGGAACAGATTATTGATAAACAAGCAAGTCTGCTGAGAAGGTCTGATGAGGTATATAAAACACTTACAAAGCTTGTGTTAGAAAATAGAGGGATCCAGGCAGTGGCGGATACTGTTGCAGGGCTGCTGAAATCACAAATCCGGGTAATTGATAAAACGGGCGCAGCAATTGTTTCGTCTCCGCCAGCTGTTGTCCCTGATGTCTCAGTTGATAAACGCTATTGGGACATAACTGTAGATAAGCAATTTGTTGGTAAGCTTATCATAGAAAAGGAACATTTAGATGAGTTGGAATTGATATGTGTGGAACATGCACGCTTGGTTTTTTCTTTAGAATTGATGAGAAGAAAAACGGCTTTGGACACAGAAATAAAACTGCGCGGAGATTTTATTGAAGAATTATTAACCGGATTGCCTTTATCAAAAGAGGAAGTGGTGAATAAGGGGCGTCAATTGGGATTAACTTCAGATTGTGTATGGCAAATTGCTATCGTTGAAGCAGACCAGCTTCATATTGAGGAGAATTCCGCATATATGATTAATCTTGGTGAACTAATTGAGGAAGAATCAAAAAAAAGGAAAGTCAAATCTCTCTTTCATAAGCAAGGGAACCGAATAGTCCTAATGCTTGCCTCTATTAATCAGGAGGTAGTTACCGAGGAACATGATTTTCGCTTTAAGGAAAAGGAACGCTGGCCGAAATTATTAAACCCTTTAATTAGTAATTGGAAAGGTTTTCGAATAGGTTATGGGGGAGAATGTCTTCTGTGGACAGCGCAGCGAAGTTATATAGAGGCCAAAAAAGCAATTAGGCTCGGAATAAGACTGGATAAAAATAAAAAGATTTTTTCCTTTGAAGAAATCGAAATGTTCCAATTATTGGTAGATTCTTCAGATCATACTATCATGGACGCATTTGTGCAAAAAAAAATTGGAAAGCTTTGTGAATATGATACAGACCATGGTACAGAATTAGTCACTTCTCTTTATTATTATCTAGCAACTGGAGGCAGCTTGCTGGATACTGCTAAGCAATTATATATTCACCGAAATTCAGTTAAATACCGTATTGATCGTATAAAAGCAATAGCGGGGATTGATCTGGAAAACTTTCAAGAACGATTCGTATATTACTTCAGTTTAATATACCATTTTTTAAAGAAAATGGAATAAGAAGGATTTATTGTGCTCTGAGCACAATAGATCCTTCTTATTTTTAGTGAATGGGGACATTGTTGTCAGCCACTAAAATAATTAGAATAATAAACAACATTCATTACATTCTTTTTATTCAGAAAATATTTTCAATTATATGGAAGAGAGGATTCAAAACATGATTGGAGTAATACGAGTTTTTACAACCGAGAAAGAAGAAATTCTTGAGCAGCATGGGAAGGTTATTACCGGTCTTTACGGGATTAACACAGTGAATAAATGCATACCTGATCAGCCATTAGGTATTTTTAATGATGAGACCGAAGCGATTGCCATACCTAAAATTGTTGAGTTAGGGAAATCCATGGAAAAGGAAGGGTGCAGCATCCTGGTAATCAGCTGTGCAGCGGATCCAGCGATTAATGAGCTTCGAAAAGAAGTATCTATTCCGGTAATCGGGGCAGGGAGTGCTGCCGCTCTTACAGCTTTAGCTATAGGGGAGCCGGTAGGTGTACTGGGTATCACTGACACTCCTCCGGCAGTAATCAAGAATCTGTTAGGGAACTTGCTTGTCGGATATGCAAGCCCTGAAGGTGTAGCCAACACAACAGATTTGATGACCCCAGCTGGCCGCGAAAAAGGTATTGAGGCTGCTATATCATTATTGAATAAAGGAGCAAAAGTTATTGTATTTGCTTGCACCGGTTTTTCAACTATTGGACTGGCGGATGTTTTGCGAAGTGAGCTTAACGTTCCGATTATTGATGCAGTAGAAGCAGAAGGATTGTTTGCATCATCGCTTTATAAGCAATCTGCTTCCGTTTTGCAATAGAAGCTTGGAAGCTTCCCGGTAACACGGGAAGCTTTAAACCAAGTTTTAAGCTTTGAAAGAAGGTTTCCCTTTGGCAAAATCCTATATAACTTTATTTTTCTGTGTGTTTGTATGGGCTGGGAATTATTTGGCACGGCAATTCCTGTTAACAGAATTTTCACCATTGTTTCTTTCTGCCTTCAGCCTAACCGTGGTTTCCATTTTCTTTTTCAGTCTGGCCTTAATAACAAAATCATTTGTACGGTTGCAGCGGAATGAAATTATTCTCCTATGTATTGCAGGTTTAATTGGATTGATTGCAAACCAGATATTTCTTTTTACTGGCTTAAAATATTCATCAGCCACCAATGCTTCCCTGATTTTTAGTTTGGCACCGTTAATTACAGCTGTATTAGCTAATGTGTTTCTTAAAGAAAAAATTACAAGGCAGATGATCTTTGGCAGTGTGATTGCTATTGTAGGTATCTACCTGGTTTTATCAATTAACGGACACTTTGAGTTTAACATTGGTGATTTGCTTCTGCTTGGGGGAACGGCTACATTCTCCTGCAATCTAATATTTGTCAGATTGCTTTCCAGACGTTTGTCTTCGATGATTATTACTACCTATAGTTTTATCATAGGCGCAATACTCTTCGATCCATTTGTGTTGGCTGGCACTGCGATTAATTGGAAGCAATCATTTTATTTCTGGGTATTCGCTTTGATGTCAGTGATAATAGGGCAAGGCATTACCACGATGATGTGGAATAAGGCGATGAATGCAGTTGGGGCAGCAAGATCAGCTATTGTTCTTAATCTGCAGCCTTTAATGACCATGCTGCTAAACTTTTGGATTTTTCATAATACTGTTACAGTTAAGCAAATGTTTGGTGCAGCGCTTGTTTTTGCCGGGATTCTCCTGAGCACGGCACAAAATGGTATCTCCATACATAAACAGGCCATAAAAAATGACGTCGGAAATAAAGAAATAAGCAAGAAGGAAATAAGTTAAGCTTTTTCAACTATCTCAAAATATTTGCATGCTCATCAAGATAGGTCATGGTTAGGATAAAACGGCAGTTTGATTGAGAAATAAAAAGAATTAAATTTGTTAAAGTTGCCGAATGGATAAGTTAACACTGTTTTCAGAAGGGTTATCACATAACAAAATCTGCTGCACATATAAAGAAAAACATAATAGGGGGGTTACAACAGTGAATCAAGAACAAAAAGAAAAGAAACATCCAAGTATCTTTGAACCATTCTCGCTACTGCTAAATGTAATAACGGCCGTCTTTGGAGCAATCATCGGGATGCAAATCATTACTACTCTTGGGGTTACACCGAATACCTCAATTATTGGTGCACTTATTGCGATGCTTATTGCCAGAATTCCTGTGACATTGTTTCGAAAATATAAATCTATTCACCGCCAAAATCTGGTTCAAACATCCATTTCGGCATCGACATTTGGTGCTGCCAACAGTCTATTAATTCCTATCGGTATTCCTTTCTTAATGGGAGCCCCGGAATTAATCATACCTATGCTTATTGGTGCTGCTTTAGCGATGTTTGTTGACGCAGCTATCCTTTATAAAATTTTCGATTCAAAGCTGTTTCCGGCAAGCGGAACATGGGCGCCTGGCGTAGCAACTGCCGAATCTATCCTTGCGGGTGATAAAGGCGGTAAACGGGCAGGGCTTCTGGGACTTGGGACAGGCATCGGTATTCTGGGCGCTTACCTGCATATACCTATGTCAGCATTTGGTGTCGCGTTTATTGGTAATATTTGGGCACTATCGATGTTTGGAATAGGTTTATTGTTCCGCCAATATTCTATTCCGGTGTTCGGCGTAGATGTCAACGCTCTTTATATCCCTCATGGAATCATGATTGGTGCCGGGATTGTAGCCTTAATACAGGTGTCTATCCTGCTTTTCAAGAAACCAACAGGTTCGGCTGCAAATGCTAATAACGAAGTTGCAGCGGCATTGGAGGCTGCAGAAGATGCTGTTCACACCCGCCCAATCAAGGAAGCAAAAAAAGCGTTGGGGTTAGGATTCTTAGCATATGCCGCAGTTGCTGTGGTAATAGCGATAACAGGTGGAATTATAACTGATATGTCTTCTGGCATGTTAATTGGATTCATCATTTTCGCCGCGTTTGCTGCTTTTGTACACGAAATCATTGTAGGGATTGCAGCGATGCATTCCGGTTGGTTCCCGGCATTTGCAGTAGCATTTATCACTCTTTTGATAGGAATGATGATTGGTTTCCCGCCGTTAGCTCTTGCTCTGCTTGCAGGTTTCAGCGCTGCAACTGGACCTGCATTCGCTGATATGGGTTATGACTTTAAAACAGGACACATTTTGCGAGGCAATGGTGAAGACAAGGCATACGAATTAGCGGGAAGAAAGTCTCAATACATTACGGCGATGATTGCATTTGGAGTAGCTTTATTGACTGTTCTTGTAACTTACAAAGGATACTTTGCTCAAAACCTTGTTCCACCGATCGACACCGTGTATGTGTCAACTATTAAAGCTGGCACTTCTTCAGAAGTTGCCATGCAGCTATTGCTTTGGGCTATACCAGGGGCGATCCTTCAATTAATTGGAGGTCCTAGCCGTCAAATCGGGGTCATGTTTGCGACAGGTCTTCTCATCCTGACTCCAAATGCATGCTGGGCTGTGTTGGCAGGGATCGCAATTCGTCTGATCTGGAAGAAAGCAAAGGGCAAAGAAGCGGACACACCGATGAGCATTATGGCAGCTGGATTTATCGCGGGTGATGCATTGTTCAGCTTCTTCAATTCAGTATTTAAACTTAACAAGTGAGGCGAGTTTCTATGGCGAAAATTAAATTAGACGAAAAAACAGTAGAGTACGCAGTTTACGGTGGTGCTGTCCTTGGCGGCGGCGGTGGCGGCTGGATCGAGGATGGCCTTCAAATAGGGCGTCTTGCGTTTGAAATCGGACAGCCTGAGTTATTGACAGTTGATGAGCTCCAGGACGAGGATTTGCTTGTTACTGTTTCATTGGTCGGAGCCCCGGCTGCTAAGGATAAATATGTAAAACCGATCCATTATGCAAAAGCTTTGGAAATTCTTTCGGCAAAGATTGGCAAACCGATCCAGGGGATTATTACAAATGAGAATGGAGCCGGAACAACAGTGAATGGCTGGTTCCAATCAGCAGTAACAGGAATCCCTATCATTGACATTCCATGTAATGGCCGTGCCCATCCGACGGGATCAATGGGATCGATGAATTTATCAGAACTGAGCGATTATGTTTCCCACCAGGCTGCTGTCGGAGGGAAGGGTGCTAATTATATGGAATTAAGCATTTCGGGCTCACTGGACAAGGCATCTACCGTAATTCGAAAAGCTTCGATTGAAGCTGGAGGTTTATTGGCAGTTGCAAGAAACCCTGTCACTGTCGCTTATGCAAAGGCAAATGGTGCAGCAGGTGCAATTCAGCAGGCTATTGCAGTAGGAGAGGCCCTGCTTAGCCAAAAAGGGGAAGCAGCCATTGATGCAGCCGTGAAAAAACTCGGTGGAAAAGTAGTGGTTGAAGGAACAGTTACAGACTTTGTGCTTGAAACAACAGGCGGTTTTGATGTAGGAACTGTAACAATCAATGATTCTTATTACATGACATTCTGGAATGAATACATGACCATTGAAAAGGATGGAGAACGTTTTGGCACATTCCCGGATCTGATCATGACTCTAGATGCCAAAACGGCAAGGCCGATTGTGTCAGCTGCAATTGAAAAAGGCCAGCAAATAGCCGTGATTTCTGTTCCAAAGGAAAACTTGATCCTTAGCAGTACGATGAGGAATGAAAAATTGATGAAACCAGTAGAAGAAATTATTAAAAAATCGATTATTCGATATCTCTAATAACCGAACAGGAGGATCTTAAAAATGGTACTTAAGCAAACGTTAATCGCAATCGACACCCTTGATAGCGCTTTTGTAACGGGGAAAAATGTCAAAGAATTGTTCACTCAGTTTCCAAATGTAGATGTAACTGTTACAACAGTTACCGGTGAAAAAGGCAGCACTGATTTTATTAAAATTGTGATTCCGGGATCTAATGGTAAATTGAATGGCGGAAACACTCCTACTTTTGGCATTATCGGACGACTTGGGGGAATCGGTGCCCGTCCTAGCCGCATCGGTTTAGTATCGGATGCAGACGGAGCTGTTGCAGCCGTTGCTTCGGCCTTGAAGCTTGCGGAAATGCAAACGAAAGGTGATACACTCCAGGGGGATGTAATCGTTACGACTCACATTTGTCCAGATGCTCCAACCCGTCCGCATGAGCCTGTGGACTTCATGGATTCGCCGGTTGACATTTTAACAATGAACCAGTATGAAGTTGTACCGGAAATGGACGCGTTATTATCTATTGATACAACCAAGGGCAATCGTGTAATCAATCATAAAGGAATTGCAATTTCTCCAACTGTTAAGGAGGGATATATCCTCCGTATAAGTGATGATCTACTTCGAATCATGGAAATGACAACAGGAAAATTCGCAGTGACTTTTCCGATTACGACTCAAGATATTACACCTTACGGTAACGATCTTTATCATATTAACTCCATTCTTCAGCCGGCTGTAGCTACAGATGCTCCTGTCGTGGGACTAGCAATTACAGCTCAGTCTGTAGTGCCTGGCTGCGGTACAGGTGCCAGTCATGAAACAGACATCGCCGATGCTGTCCGCTTTGCCGTTGAGGTAGCAAAGGAATCAACGAATGGTACATGCCAGTTATATAGCCAGGATGAATTTGAGAGAATAACTGAACTCTATGGTTCTATGAAAATGCTGCAAACCATGGGTAAAAAGGCTTCTCATCAGTAAAAAAAGAGGAGGGAGAAGTCCCTCCTTTATTCTTTAATAGAAAGCACCACTATAGTAATGCATCGCAGCAGCTTTTTTTACGAAGTAAAATAAAGCCGCGATACACTGGAGAAGGAATGCTTCAGCAGCGATATATTAGGCGGCAACTTGTCCGTTGCCTCTTTTGGTGCGCTTGCGCTTTTCTATTAAGCAATTGGAGGTAGGATGATGGAAAAACTAGGAATGATTACTATAGGCCAGGCTCCCAGGACCGATGTGGCACCTATAATTGAGAAATTTGTGGATGGGCGTGCAGAGCTTGTCCAGGCAGGTGTCCTGGATGGGATGACGAAAGAGTATATTGAACAGAAATTGTTTCCGGAAGCTGATGACTATGTGTTAACGTCCCGTTTGGTAACAGGGGATTCAGTCGTTATGTCCCGTGAGAAAATCAAACCGATTTTACAGGAAAAAATCAATCAACTGGAGCAGCAAGGAATTAAAAATATTCTGCTTCTTTGCACAGGGGTGTTCCCTGGGCTTACTACTACAACTTCCTATCTGATCGAGCCTGATCATATCATTCCTCCAACAGTAAAGGCACTTGTTGCAGACCGCCGTTTTGGAGTGATTGTGCCACTCGATGAGCAAAAAGACCTCCTGCATCCGAAGTATTCACCTTTTGGGCTGGATCCAAAGTTTGCGGTTGCTTCGCCTTATAAAAATGATATGGCAAGTTATAAAACTGCAGCAAATGAACTGAAGGATAAAGTTGATATCATATTGCTGGATTGTATGGGGTACACCGAAGAATCCAGAGATTTGGTTGTGAAAGCTACGGGATTGCCAGTTATTTTGTCAAATGCCATAATGGCGAAATTAGTGTCAGAGATGATTTAAATAAGAGGATGATAACAATGAATGACCAAATGGTTCAAATCAGCAAGAATGTATTGGAAAAGTGCTTGGGCCTTAAAGAAAATGAAAATTTTCTTGTCGTGGCAGATGACGTTAAAAAAGACCTTGGACTTGCTTTGTATGAAGCAGGAAAATTAATTGGGGCTGAAGCGATGTTTCTTATCATGAAGGAACGCGAAAAATCGGGTCAAGAACCCCCAGCTTCCGTTGCTGCGGCAATGATTCAGGCAGATGTTGCCGTATGCGTAACAGAACATTCGTTAACCCATACCCATGCTCGAAAGAATGCAGCTGCATCTGGCACCCGATTGGCTACAATGCCCGGGATTACAGAAGATATGTTTTTGGAGGGTGCTATTTCCGCTGACTATTCAAAAGTAAAAGTGCTGACAGAAGCTGTAACGGAAACATTGACAGCAGGAAGAAATATACGAATAGAAAAGGGTGGTTACACACTCTCTTTCTCGATTGCTGACCGTAAAGGGGTTCCAAGCACCGGAATGTATTTAAACCCAGGTGAATCAGGAAACCTGCCTTCCGGTGAAGCATATATAGCGCCAGTCGAAGGGACAGCGTCGGGTAAAATTTTAATAGACGGCTCGGTCGCAGGAATTGGCCGGCTAGCTTCCCCTATCCTTCTGACACTGGAAAAAGGTCGTATTATTTCTGCAGAAGGAGATGTTTCCGAAAAATTACTGAAAATCCTCGGCGACAGTGATGGAAGATTGCTTGGTGAATTTGGCATAGGCACCAATGATAAAGCCAGGATCACTGGAGTAGTGCTTGAGGATGAAAAAGTATTCGGCACCATACATGTTGCCTTTGGAAGCAATAACACATTTGGAGGAAACATTTCGGCAGGCGTACATATTGATGGAGTGGTGAATAAACCTGATATCTATATTGATGATAAATTATATATCAAAAACGGAGAATTGCAGTAGTACCCATAGTACATCAGTAAAAATTTAGGGGCCAAGCAGGCGTTGAAGCGGAGGAGATTTTTATTAATAAAAAAATTAAACCATCCAACCGTTTGGAACTGGAAGGAATCCAGCTGCCTGAAAACATGTTGAATGACACAATTAACGTACTCACTTCTCACGAATCAATCCGTGGTTTCCTGCCAAAACCTCTGCCTGAAGGTGCAATGCAGGCCATTACCACTGCTGCCCGAAGCGCTCCAACCTCGTCCAATCTGCAGGCATACAGCATCATAATTGTAAAAGATGAACAGAGGAAGCGGCGGTTGGCCGCACTATCCGGCAATCAGAATTTTATTAGCGAGGCTCCTGCGTTCCTTATATTTTGTGCCGACATATTCAGATTGAGGTATGTGACGGCAAGGCAGGGATATCAGTTTTCTGCAGATACACTTGAGATGTTTCTTCTGGCAGCAGTTGATGCCTCGCTTGCTTTGCAAAATGCTTTGGTAGCTGCTGAATCACTGGGGCTGGGCGCTGTACCAGTAGGTTCTATCAGAAATGATCCTAAGGCTGTAGCCGAGGAAGTAGGACTGCCGGTGGGTGTGTTTGCTGTTGCTGGGCTGGCAATAGGTTTTGAACGCGAGGGAGTCAGGAGAGGGACAAAGCCCCGGCTGCCTGAACAAGTAACCGTTCACAATGAAACTTATTCTTCTCTGGCACTCGAACAACACTTACAAGCATATGACCAAACGATGATTTCCCGCAGAACCTACGATGGACGGCGGGTTTCGCTGGCGGGTGAGCCGGAGAAGCAGGGAATCGAGTATGGATGGTGTGAGCATACTGCACGCAGATGCACACGTCCAGAAACAATTGCTGCTTCCGCGAGTTTACGAGAAAACTTAAAACAAATTTTAGAAGAAATCGGATTTACTATTCGTTAGAAAAGGAGTGACAATAAAAAGTGGAAGTAATCGCAGCCGTTAAAACAAGGCGAAGTGCCAGGTCCTTCGAACAACGGGCCCTCCCTGAAGAAATAATACAAGAAATCGAGAATGCTATCTTAAATAGCCCGTCCGGGAGTAATGCACAAGAATCCCATTTTGTGATAGTCCAAGATAAATTGCAATTAAAGAGGCTTAAACGTTTTGCTCCAGGTTTATCCGGAGAGCCGGCAGCTGTGGTAGTGCTTTGTTCTAACGGAACCGAGTCATTAATTCGGGGAGGGAAGGATACAGCAGAAGTTCTGCGTTTTGTAAACCTAGGCATAGCTGCTGCTTACATACTATTAGCCACCCATTCATTGGGTATTGGGAACTGCCCAATACGTTCATTCCACCGCGAAGCAGTCAAAAAACTGCTGGATCTGCCGGAGGACATAGAACCAGAGCTTCTTATCAGCTTGGGCTATGCTGACCAGCCTCCACGTCCAAAAACCGGCAAACCTGCACAGGAGGTGATCTCATATGACCGTTTTGGGTCCTTTAGAAACTGAGCAGCAAATCAAGGAGCATCTTCGGGATTATGTTGCTTACGCGCTGACAAGCGCCAAAGGACTATACCGTGAACCGCAAAGCTACGGTGCGATGCGAATGTTTGATGCAATGGAAAGGGCGCTGTGCTTACTTCAAGAACTTGGAGAACGAGATGAGGCTCTTGAAGAAGCTCTTACTGCCGTAAGAAAAGAGAGATGGCAAGCCATGACAAATCCCGATGCTTTTGGTAAAGCGATTGATGACTCGATTCTTAAATTAGTCGACCTATCTATGTATGATGATAATAAAACGTAAATTAAAGGTAAGCAGGAAAGTCTTTTATTTGAACTATACCAGATAAAGGGAAGGATTTAAAAGGCACCTGAAAATTTAAGATAGCTAACAGATGACTCCGGTATTTTGCCGGGGTCATTTTTGTTGTGCGCCCGGCAT